>NZNT01000019.1 GCA_002695005.1 Maritimibacter sp. | reverse complement strand
CGGGTCGGCGCGGGCGTCCGCCCGCGACGACATCCCTACTCGGCCGCCTCGGCCATCGCCGGGCGGATGATCGTGTCCGGGATCGACCCGGTGATCGGTCCCGCGAACCGTTTCACGATTACGCCGTCGCCATCCACCACGAAGGTCTCCGGCACGCCGTAAAGCCCCCAGTCCAGCCCGGTCCGCCCGCTCTCGTCCGCCACCACGGCGGCAAAGGGGTTGCCCAGCTCGTCAAGAAACTTGCGCCCGTTCGCGGGCGCGTCCTTGTAGTTGATCCCATAGATCGGCACGCCTTCCTCTGCGAAGGCCATGAGGTTCTCATGCTCCGCACGGCACGGCGCACACCAGCTCGCCCAGAAATTCACGAGCTTCACCTCGCCATCCGCCAGCGCCTCGACCGTGAAGCCGTCCTCACCCGGAAACGCGCTCACCGTCAGCGCCGGGACCGGCCCGCCCTCGCGGGTGGACTCGAGCTGGTCGGCCCCCTCGCGGTTCATCCCGAACAGGAACATCGCGGCCAGACCGGCAAAGATCACCGGCGGCAGGATCATCAGTGGTTTCATCTCAGCTTCCCTTGCGCCGCGCTTCGGCGGCCTCGAGCTTCTTCTTCACCCGCGCGGACTGCCACCAGCTCACCGCGATCACCAGCACGACAAGCGCCAGCGTCGCCGCCCAGGACGTCAGGATCGCGCCCGCGTATTTGCCAAGATCAGGCATCGGCCATCCTCTCCCGCATCTCCAGCGCGTGAATGCGCCGCTTGCGCACCTCGGTCCGCGTGCGCACCAGCAACAGCGCAATGAACAGGAGCACGAACCCCGCGAGGCAGATCACCAGCGGCTGCCAATAGACATCCGCCACGTTCTCCTCCTTGTCGAGCGACAGGCTCGCCCCCTGGTGCAACCCCTGGTTCCAGAAGTTCACCGCATACCGGCTCAGAAGCGCGAAGACCGACCCCACGATGGCCAGCACGCTCGTCAGGTCGGCGGCCGTATCCGGGTCCTCGATCGCGGCCCAAAGCGCCATGTAGCCCAGGTAGAACAGGAACAGCACGAGGAACGAGGTCAGCCGCGGATCCCACGCCCAGTAGGTGCCCCACATCGGCTCACCCCAGATCGCCCCGGTGATGAGCGCGATCACCGTCATCACGACCCCCACCAGCGCCGCCGCCTTGGCCGCAAGCGCGCTCACATGATGACGCCGCACCAGCCAGATGAGCGATGCGACGAGCATCATCACCCAGATGTTGATCGCCATCATCGCGCTCGGCACATGGACATAGATGATCTTCACCGACGAGCCGAAATTGATCGCCTCGGGCGTGAAGAAGAACCCCCAGACAAGGCCGACGGTCAGCGAGATCACGGTCAACCCGATCACCCACGGCAGGGCCTTGCCCGAAAGCGCCATGAACTTCACCGGATTGGCCCATTCCCAAAGCCAGTTCCAGCGATCCTTCGCCTGTTTCGTGCGCGTGCTTTCCATGCGAATTGTCCTATGTGTCACGAGGCGTCCGGGCAAGAAAAACCCGTTCACATCACCGCAGGTTGATACGCAATGCCGCAGCCGCCGCAAAGGGGAGGAGCGCGACGCTCCCCGCCGTGATCCCGGCGACCATGAGAAGCGGCGTGGTGGCATCCAGCCCCGCCATGCCGCGCGTCGCCGCCTCGGCCCCGAAAATCAGCGTCGGGACGTAAAGCGGCAGCACCAGCAGCGACAGAAGCAGCCCGCCGCGCTTGAGCCCCACGGTCAGCGCGGCGCCGAAGGCCCCGATCATCGACAAAGCGGGCGTGCCCAGAAGCAGCGTGACGAACATCCACCAATGTCCCGGCGCCGCCATGCTCATCAACCCGCCAAACAGCGGCGCGGCGAGCGTGAGCGGCAGGCCCGTCACCAACCAATGGGCCAGCGCCTTCATCACCACCGCCCCCTCCATCGGGACGGGCGCCGTGGCCAGCAGGTCGAGCGAGCCGTCTTCGAAATCGAGCTGAAAGATCCGGTCGAGCGACAGAAGACAGGCAAGCAGCGCGCCCACCCACAGGATGCCCGGCGCGATCCGGGCGAGGATCTCCGCCTCCGGCCCCACGCCGAAGGGCACCAGAACGCTCACGATCAGAAAGAACGCAAGGCCCAGCCCGAAGCCGCCGCCCGCACGCACCGACAGGCGCAGGTCGCGCAGAAGGAGCGCGATCACAGGAAGGCCTCGTCGAACGCACCCGGGTTGGCGCCCGCGTCCGGGTCGGCCTTGTAGGGCGTCACATCCAGAACCCGCGCCTCCAGCCCGAGGTCGATATGCGTGGCGATCAGCGCGGCCCCGCCACCGGCCACATGGGCGCGCACACGGGCCGCGAACAGGGCCACCGACGCCGTGTCGAGCGACACGGTCGGCTCATCGAGAAGCCAGATCGGCCGCCCCGTGACCAGCAGACGCGCGAGCCCCAGCCGCCGCTTCTGCCCCGCCGACAGGTTCGCGGCGGGGCGGTCGCGCAGACCCGACAGGTTCATGTCGCCAAGCGCCGCCTCGATCTCCCCGGTGCCATATACGCTGGCCCAGAAGGCGAGGTTTTCGGCCACCGAAAGCTGCGCCTTCAACCCGTCCGCATGGGCCCCATAGGCAATCGTCTCGGGCGGCAGGCTCACCTCGCCCGCCAAAGGCGGCTGAAGCCCCGCGAGCGTGCGCAGAAGCGTCGTCTTGCCCGACCCGTTGGGGCCGCGCAGCACCACGACCTCGCCCGCGCCCAGCGTGAACCCCAGCCCTGCAAGAACCGGCACGCCCCCGCGCGCGACCGTCAGGTCCCTCACGACGAGCTCCATCAGACGGGCAACACCGCAAGGGCCACGCGCCGGCCTTCGGACAGGGTGATATTGTAGGTACGGCAGGCGGCGGGGCTGGACATGGCCTCGACCCCGATCCCGGCGGCCTCAAGCGCCGATTGCAGGCCCTTGGGCGCGAAATCCATCTCGGAGCCGGTGCCGAGGAACAGCACGTCGATGTCCTCCGCCAGCGCCAGCAGCGCCTCGGTATCCTCGATCCCGCCCCAGCTCACCGCGCGCTTGCCGGTAGCCAGCATCGGCCCCTCGATCACCTCGCCCGCGACCCGGAAAAACCCGGGGCCGTAGCCCTCGACGGGCATCGCCTGACCATATGTAATCTCGTGCATCTGCATGGCCTCTCCCTACCCCGTTCCCGCGGCGGGGAAAAGTCCCTCACTTTGGTGAGCCCCGAGCCGATATCCCCGCATTAAAGCGCGCGCGCCAGCGCGCACCTTTTGGAAACACCCCGCTGCCCGATATCCGCCGGCCCGAAGGGTCAGCGCCCGAACCGGTCACATCTCAGGGGTCGGTCTTGCCGAACTGCGTCCCGGCCTCGCCATCGGGCTTGGACCAGTCCCGCTTCACGCCGAGGCGGAACAGGATGGCCGAGGCCACGAAGACCGAGGAATAGGTGCCGACCACGACGCCCCAGATCATCGCGAAGACGAAGTTGCGGATCACGTCGCCGCCCAGCACGAACAGAGAGATCAGCGCGAGCAGGGTCGTGACCGAGGTCATCATCGTCCGGCTCAGGGTCTCGTTGATCGACAGGTTCAGCACTTCCTTGAGGTCGAGCTTCTTGAACCGGCGCAGGTTCTCGCGCACCCGGTCAAAGACGACGACCGTGTCGTTGAGCGAGTAGCCCACGATGGTCAGGAGTGCGGCGATGATGGCCAGATCGAACTGGATCTGAAACAGCGAGAACACCCCGATGGTCAGCGTCACGTCATGGACGAGCGCGGCGACCGCGCCCAGCGAGAACTGCCATTCGAACCGAAGCCAGATATAGACGAGCACGGTCGCGATGGCCGCGATGACCGCCTCGATGGCCGACAGGATCAGCTCGCCAGACACCTTCGGCCCGACGCTCTCGACGCTCGGAAAGGTGATATCCGGGTCGACCGATGTCAGCGCGTCCTCGACGGCCTGAATCGTCTCGACCGAAATCGCCTCGTCGCCGTCCTGCGCCTGGATGCGCACTTGCGCCACGTTCTGATCGGGGCCGAAGGAAGGGTCGAAGACCTCGCTGATCGACACGTCACCCAGCCCCAGCGGGGCCATCGCGTCGCGATAGGCACCCACGTCGACCGGCTGCGCGCTCTCCGTGCGGATCGTCGTGCCGCCGCGGAAATCGATGCCGAAGTTCAGACCGAAGACGAAGAAGGCGACGATGGACAGCACCATCAGCGCGCCGGAAATCCCCAGCGAGAGGTAGGAGCGTGAGAAGAAATCCCAGTTCGTGTCCTGGGGGACGAGTCTCAGGCGCATGTCACACCTCCAGCGTTTTCGGGCGGCGGCGTTCGAACCAGAACACCACCATCAGCCGCGTGACGAAGATCGCCGTGAAGACCGATGTGATGAGGCCGAGGCCGAGCGTGACGGCGAAGCCCTTCACCGGGCCGGAGCCCATGATGAACAGGATGCCCGCCGTGAGGAAGGTGGTGATGTTGGCGTCGATGATCGCCGACAGCGCCTTTTCATAGCCAAGGTCGATGGACCGCGCCGGCCCGCGTTTGGCCTTGATCTCTTCGCGGATCCGCTCGAACACCAGCACGTTGGCGTCCACCGCCATACCGATGGTCAGCACGATCCCCGCGATCCCCGGCAGCGTCAGCGTCGCCCCGATGGCCGACAGAAGCCCGAACAGCATCCCGACGTTCAGGATCAGCGCCACGTTGGCCATGATCCCGAACCAGCCATAACTCAGCGCCATGAAGATCAGCACGCCGGCGAAGGCCACGAGCGACGCGATCTCGCCCGCCGCGATGGAATCCGCGCCCAGCTCCGGGCCGATCGTGCGCTCTTCAAGGAACGTCATCTCCGCCGGCAAGGCGCCCGCACGCAGCAGCACGGCGAGGTTCGTCGACTCCTCGACGTTGAAATTCCCGGTGATGATCCCCGACCCGCCCGGAATGTGCTCGTTGATCCGCGGGGCCGAAATGACCTCCTCGTCCAGCACGATGGCAAAGGGGCTGCCCACGTTCTCGGCGGTGTAATCCCCGAACAGCCGCGCCCCGTGCGGGTTGAAGCGGAAGTTCACGGCCGGCCGTCCGTTCGTGTCGAAACTGGGCTGCGCATCCACAAGGTCCTCACCGGTGACGACCGGCACGTCCTCGAGGATGTAAAACACCCCCTCCTCATCGACCGCAGGGTAGATGACGGTGTTGGGCCCGGCCACCTGCTCGGCATCCGTCGTGCGCCCGACGACGGGCTGGAAGGTGAGCTGCGCGGTCGTCCCGATCAGCGCCTTGAGCTCGTCCGCCGACCCCAGACCCGGCACCTGAATGAGGATGCGATCCTCACCCTGCCGCTGGATCGTGGGTTCGCGCGTGCCGACCTCGTCCACGCGGCGGCGGATGATCTCGACGCTCTGCTGCATGGTCCGGTCATCGGTGGCGAGCTTTTCGGCATCGCTCAGCGCCACCACGATCTCGTCGCCGTCCACCTCGACCGTGAAGTTCGTCGACCCCGTGCCGGTGATCGTGACCACCGGCGTCGCCAGCGCGCGCACCAGCTGCGCCGCATCGTCGATGTTCGTCGTGTCGCCGATGCGGATGCGCAGGCTGCTGTCCTCGGTCGGCACGCGCCGGATCGTCCCCACGATATCGCGCGCATCGCGCAGCACCGGGAACACCTCCTGCCAGATCGAATCCATCCGCTGCTTGTAGACGTCCTCGACCTGCACTTCGGCCAGCAGATGCGCGCCGCCCCGCAGGTCCAGCCCGAGGTTCACGAGGCCCGAGGGCAGCCAGCCGGGCCAGGCCGACAGGTCGGCCTCCTGCTCCGGCGTCGCTTCCCCGCCCGCAAGCTCGATGGCGCGCGCGGCGTCGTTATGGCTCTCCACCCGCGGGTAGAAGAGGTTCGGCATGGCATAGACAAGCCCGGCCACCACCACGAGGATGATGACGACCCGCCGGAATATCGAGATGTTCAGCATGTGGCCCCTGCCCTGCCGGAGTGGTCTGGATCAGCTCTTGGCGCTTTTCGCGTCGCTGGCGGGCTCGGTCTTGGAGACGACCTGAAGCACGGCGGCCTTGGTGACACGCACCTTCACGCCCTCGGCGATCTCGACCTCGACCTCGTCGCCTTCCTTGACCTTGGCGACCTTGCCGATGATGCCGCCCTGCGTGACCACCTGGTCACCCCGGCGCAGCGCCTCGCGCATCTTCTGGTCTTCCTTCAGCTTCTTCTGCTGCGGACGGATCAGGAAGAAATACATGATGCCGAACACCAGCACCATCGGGATGAGTATGGAGTTCAGCATACCGCCACCGGGGGCGGCGGCCTGCGCGAATGCGGGCGAAACGAGCATAGGTTGGTCCCTTGTCTGTCTGGGCTTTCGGCCCTGTCTTTCACGGGACCGGACGGCCCCTTCTGGCTGGCGCGGACCCTATATGGGCGTCCCGAGGATGGCAAGCAATGGCGGGCGGGGATTTGACGGATGACGGGGGCGTGAGGCGAGACGCCTGAAACGGTGTGCAACCCGACCCGACAACCGTTGGGAGAGGTTGGCACGCCGCCCGTTTCCCGGCATCGTGGGGCAAGGGGGATGGGAGTTTGATTTCTGAGGTTTTCGAATGGTTGTCGATTTCCGGACCCGTGCCGCTGCTGGGTTTGGCAGCGATCATCCTCTTTGCCGTTCTGCTCCTGCGCATTCCGGTCGAAACGTCCTCAACTGCGGACCCTGACACCCGCACCCCTTTCTCACGTCTGAAACACGCCCTTGGGGCCAAAAGCGTTCATAGCTTTTGGTTCACCACCGCGATCCTGCTTTGGGCGACGGTCTTCATGATGCTCCTTGCCGGCCTCCTCGTCACGATCTGGGCTGTGGTCGCAGCCGCTCTCCCGGCCGACATGGCCAGCGACGAGGGCAAGCTCGACGTCTGGGAATTTCGCTTCCTCATCGCCAAGCTCGGTGGTCTCACCGCCGTCCTCGGGGCCGTGGTCGCCTTGCCGTTCACGGTGATCCGTCTGCGCATCACCAATGAGGACAACGAGACCAAGAAGGCGGCGCTCTTCAATGAAAAGATCAACTCCGCGTTGGAAGACCTACACGCGATGCGCCAGATCACGATGGGCGATCCGGGCGCGCGCGAGCTTGTCTGGGAACCCGACATCACCCGCCGCAACGGGGCCATCGACCGGCTTGAGGCACTCGCGCATGAAAACCCGGACGACGTGCGGCGCATCTCCCGCACATTGGCCACCTACCTGCGCGAACGCTCACGCGAACACCCTGCCCTTGACCCGAGCGAAGACCTCAGCCCCGAAGCTATCGACGCATGGGCGGGCAAATTGGAACCCGTGCGCTCGGACATGGAAAACGCTGCGCAGACCCTCGGACGCCTCACCGACGTCCCCGGCGCCAGCGCGACCGACCTCGGGCGCGTCCTGGAAAAAGCCAACATGCAGGGCTTCCGCCTCTCCGGGCTGAACTTCGAGAATACGGATTTGAGATTCGCGCGGATGGAGGGGGCGATCCTCTTTCAGGCGCGGATGGAGGCGGCGAACCTCTTTAAGGCACGGATGGAGGGGGCGAACCTCTTGGGGGCGCGGATGGAGGGGGCGATCCTCTATGGGGCGCGGATGGAGGGGGCGGACCTCTCGGAGGCGCGGATGGAGGGGGCGGACCTCCAAGGAGCGCTGATGGAGGGGGTGAACCTCTTGGGGGTGCGGATGGAGGGGGCGAACCTCTTGGGGGTGCGGATGGAGGGGGCGGTCCTCTTGGGGGCGCGGATGGAGGGGGCGGACCTCCGGGGAGCGCTGATGCGGAAGGCGGACCTCCGGGGAGCGCTGATGCAGGGCGCGGACCTCTCGGAGGCGCGGATGGAGGGGGCGAGCCTCTCGGGCGCGCGGATGGACCAATCCACCAAATTGACCGCCGCGCGCACGAACCTCGCGGCGGTCAATTTGGTGGATTGGCACAATGTCGGCATCACCCAATCACAGGTCAACGTGATGTTCGGCGATGCCTCCGTAGTACTGCCGGACGGGATCGCTCGCCCAACTCACTGGTCGAATGAAGACCTAAATTACGAAGACTTCCACGACGAATGGGACCGCTACAAATCCGACCCTGACGGCTATGTCCCACCGCAGGACCGCGACTGACCGCACGCCGCTCCCGCCGCCGTTAACCTCCCGGCGTATGCACAATCGTATGTACAGATGTCATACACTTGCTGCACGCGCCGTGCCCCCGTCCGAAAGGCGGGGTAACGGACCGGTCGGGGGGTGCGGGCGCGGGGCCGGTGGCGGGTCATTTTCGCCCTTTGCGCCGCCTTGCCTAATCGGGCATAACCGCGCCGAACGCTGACGAGGAACCCGAGCCATGCACGACATTCGCACCATCCGCGACAACCCCGAAGCCTTCGACGCCGCCATGGCGCGGCGGGGTCTGTCGGGCGTGTCGGACGAGGTTCTGGCGCTCGACGAGGCGCGGCGCGCCGCCATCCTCAAATCCGAGACCGAGCAGGCCGAGGCCAACAAGGCCGCCAAGGCGATCGGCGCGGCCAAGGCGTCGGGCGACGAGGCTGAATTCGAGCGTCTGCGCGCACAAGTGGCTGACAAGAAAAAGGAAATCGCCCGCCTGAATGACGAGGCGAAGGCCAAGGACGAGGCGTTGAGCGACTTGCTCATGACCCTGCCCAACGTCATTGCCGACGACGTGCCGGACGGGACGGACGAGGACGACAACGTCGAGATCCGCCGCTGGGGCACCCCGCGCGAGTTCACCTTCACGCCCCGCGAACATTACGAGCTGCCCGCCGTGGCCGACGGGCTCGACTTCGAAACCGCCGCCAAACTGTCCGGCGCGCGCTTCGCCGTCCTCTCCGGCGCCGTCGCCCGCGTCCACCGCGCGCTCGCCCAGTTCATGCTCGATACACATGTCGAGGAAAACGGCCTGACCGAAACCATCACCCCCGTCCTCGTCCGCGAAGAAATGATGTACGGCACCGGCCAACTCCCCAAGTTCGGCGAGGACAGTTACAAGACCACGAACGGCTGGTGGCTGATCCCGACCGCCGAGGTGACGCTGACGAACATCGTGAACGGTGCGACGATTTCGGCGGACTATCTTCCGCGCCGCTACGTGGCCCACACCCAGTGCTTCCGGTCCGAAGCGGGCAGCGCGGGCAAGGACACCGCCGGGATGCTGCGCCAGCATCAGTTCGAGAAGGTCGAGATGGTGTCGGTCACGACCCCGGACGCGAGCGAAGCGGAACATGCCCGCATGACCCGCTGCGCTGAGGATATCCTCGAGCGGCTCGGCCTGCCCTATCGCACCGTCGTGCTCTGCACCGGCGACATCGGCTTTGGCGCGCGGCGCACTCATGACATCGAAGTCTGGCTGCCCGGTCAGGACAGTTACCGCGAGATCTCTTCTGTATCGACCACCGGGGATTTTCAGGCCCGTCGCATGAACGCGCGGTTCCGGCCCGAAGCGGGGGCAAAGCCCGAGTTCGTTCATACGCTGAACGGCTCCGGCCTTGCCGTCGGGCGGTGTCTGATCGCGGTTCTGGAGAACGGGCAGGAAGAGGACGGCTCGGTCACCCTGCCTGAGGCGATCCGGCCCTATCTGGGCGGGCGGTCGCGGATCACGGCGGACGGCGTGCTGACCTGATTTCGAATTGGGCTGACGCCCAATCCGACCCGCGCGGGGGCTCTGCCCCCGCACCCCCGAAGTATTTGTGGAACGGAGAAGAGGGATGGCATTGCGCTGTGACCCCCGATGGGCCAGCCTGTGACCATGACGCTCTTGCACGTCTCCATCAGTGCCGCCGCGCCAGAGCGGGTGGCGCGGGCGCTTGCGCAGATCATGGGCGGGCGCGCCCTGCCCTTTCCGCCGTTTCCCGACAGCTGGATCGCCTTTGCCGCCGCCGATGACGGGAGCGCGGTGGAGGTCTATCCGCTGACCCACAGGGTCGTGGCGGGCCACGAGACCATCGACTGCGAGATCGGCGCGCCCGAGGAGGCCCCGACATTCTGCCACGTCGCGCTGGCCTCGCCGCTCCCCGAGGCGGAGATCACCAAGATCGCGCGCGCGGAGGGCTGGCAGGTGCGGACCTGCAACCGGGGACCGTTCGATTGCGTCGAGGTCTGGTTGGAGAACCGGCTTTTGATCGAGGTTCTGGACCCCGGCATGCAGGCCGACTACCGCGCCAACATGACGGCAGAGAACTGGGCGGCCATGTTCGGGATGTGAAAAGGCCCCGCGCCGGGCGGAGCCTTTGCATTCACTCGGCGGGCGCGGCCATCGCCGGCGCGCGCCGTTCTTTCGGGAACGGCACCAGCTGGTCGGTTTCCTCGTCCCAGAGCTTCAGCGTGAAGGCATGGAGCGCCTCGCGGAACGAGATGCGACGCAGGGGGAAGATGTCCTCGAGTTCGCGGTGCGCCTGACGCAGGCGGTAGCAGGGGATCGAGGCGTTCAGGTGGTGGATATCGTGCTTGGTGATGTTCGCCACAGCCTCGTCGAACCACGTCCCGAAGGACAGGCAAGAGGCGCCCTGAAGCGCAGCTTGATCGAAGCTGAGGTCCGGGCGGCGGTCCCAGTAGGTATCTTCGAAATTGTGCTGCAAGTAGACGAGGAACACACCGAGGCAGCCCGCGACGAAGATCGACAGCCAGATCGTGAACACCCCGGTCCAGCCGGCGAGCGCGAAAACGAAGCCCCACCAGACGAGGAGCGCGATGTTGTGCAGGAGCACCGATTTCGGCGCGACCTTCATCGTGTTCTTCGGAAAGCGCCAGACGAGAAAATAGGTGTAGAACGCGCCGAGCGGGATCAGCACAAAGGGGTTACGGTAGAGGCGGTAGTAGAGCCGCTTGCCAAACCCGGCCTCTTCCCACTCGCGCACGGTCATGGTGTAGATCTCGCCCGCCTCGCGGTGTTCGAGGTTGCCGATCTGGCGGTGATGCTCGTCGTGGTTGTACTGCATCGTGTAGAATTCGGCGAGCGTGAAGGGCGACACGGCATGACCGCCAAGCACGTTCCAATGCTTGCGCGAAAAGAAGCTCAGGTGACCGAAGTCATGCTCCAGAACGTAAAGGCGCCCAGCCGCGACCGCGAGCACGACCACGAGCGGCGCGTAGAGCCACCACATTTCCGTCTGGGCCGCGCGGATCGCGAAATAGAGCGATGCGAAGTAGACCACGAAATTCGCGCCGAGGCTGAAAAACGCGAGCGCGTCGTTCTTGTCATTATAGGCCCGCGAGGCCTGCCGAACTGTCACATCATCCATGATGAGTCCCCAAAGCTTCAGGGCCGCTGGCGTGGGCTGCGACCCGACTGTCGTTTAAGACATTACGGTAGAAATTAGAATGGGTTCCATTTTTTGCAAGGTTGTGACCCCGCAGGACCCGTCATTGTGGCAGTTTGACGCCGTGTCTCCCGGCGAGGTCGAGGAAGAATTGCCAGGCCACGCGGCCAGACCGACCGCCCCGCGTGGCCTGCCACTCGATTGCTTCGGCGCGCAGATCGTCGTCGGAGATCGTGACCCCGTGCGTGTCACAATAGCCGCGGATCATGGCGAGGTAGTCGTCCTGCGAACAGGGATGGAAGCCGAGCCAGAGGCCGAAGCGGTCGGACAGCGATACTTTTTCCTCGGTCGCCTCGGAGGGGCTGATCGCGGTGGAGCGCTCATTCTCGATCATGTCGCGGGGCATGAGGTGGCGGCGGTTCGACGTGGCATAGAGCACGACGTTCTCGGGCCGCCCCTCGATCCCGCCGTCCAGCACGGCCTTGAGGCTTTTGTAGTGCTGGTCGTCATGGGAAAACGACAGGTCGTCGCAGAACAGGACGAAGCGGTGGGAGCTCTCGCGCAGATGGGCGAGGAGGCGACCGACGCTGGGCAGGTCCTCGCGCTGAAGCTCGACGATCTTGACCGGGGTTTGCGCGTTCACCGCGGCATGCACCGCCTTGACGAGCGAGGATTTTCCCATCCCGCGCGCGCCCCACAGGAGCGCGTTGTTCGCGGGCAAACCACGCGCGAACTGCGCCGTGTTGGCGACCAGCGTGTCCCGCGCCCGGTCGATGCCGATCAGGAGGTCGATGTCCACCCGGTTCACCCGGGGCACAGGCTCCAGCCGGTCGGGATCGACGTGCCAGACGAACGCGTCAGCGGCGTCGAAATCGGGGGTGGCCAGCGGGGCCGGACTGATCCGTTCGAGCGCGTCAGCGATGCGAATGAGGGGATCGGTCGTCATTTGTCCTTGTTGACCGCGTCCGGGTCGCCACCGGCAGAGGTGTCGTCGTCATCTTCGTCGAACTCGGCCGCGAGCGGGTCTTCGTCCTCGTCGTCATCATCCTCGAACCACAGACCCTCGGCCCGCAGCCGCTCTTCGCGCTGCTTCTCGACGCGGGCGACGAGCTGGATCGAGATTTCGTAGAGGCCATAAACCACGACAAAGAGGATCACCTGGGTGATGACATCCGGCGGTGTGACCAGAGCGGCCAGCAGCAGAATGCCCACGACGGCGTATTTGCGCACGCCGCGAAGTCCCTTGGCCGAAACCAACCCGGCCTTGCCCATGAGCGTGAGCAGCACGGGAAGTTGGAAACACAGGCCGAAGGCGACGATGAACTTGATGGTGAGTTTGAGGTATTCCTGCGCGGACCCCTGGAACGCGATGCCCGCGGTGGTGTTGGCCACCTCTCCTTCGGTGAGGAGCGTCCCTTCCTGCTGGAAGCCCAGGAAGAAGTCGAAGGCCAGCGGTGTCACCACATAGAACGCAAAGCTCGCGCCGAGAAAGAACATGATCGGCGAGGCGAACATGAAGGGCAGGAAGGCCGACTTCTCGTTCTTGTAGAGCCCCGGCGCCACGAAGCGCCACATCTGGAAGGAGATCACCGGAAAGGACAGGATCAGCCCGCCCAGAAGCGAGATCGAAATGGCGAGGAAGAAACCTTCCTGCAACTTGATAAGGATCAGCCCGCAATCGGCGCCATCCGCGATCCGCGCGGCGCAGAGCGGCTGCGTCAGGAAGTTGAAGATCGGGTTCCACACGGTGAAACAGATGACCATCGCCACGATGAAGGCGAGAACGGAGTAGATCAGCCGGGTGCGCAGCTCCGCCAGGTGTTCGATCAGCGGCGCAGAGCTGTCTTCGATCTCGTTCGTGTCGCTCATTCAGGGGCAGCCTTCTTGGCGGGCGCTTTGCGGGGCGATTTCGTGGTCGAGGTGGCGGCCGGCTTTTTCGCGGCCGGTTTCGCCGCGGGTTTCTTGGCCGCCGGTTTCTTGGCGGTGGTAGCTTTTGCAGGTGTCTTGGCGGCGGGCTTGGCGGCAGGCTTGGCGGTGCCCGACTTCGCGGTCGTGGCCTTGGCCGCTGCCGGCTTGGCCGTGGTCGATTTCGCGGCGGGTTTGCTGGCCGTCGTGGACTTGGCAGTCGTCGACTTGGTCGCGGGCTTTTTCGCAGCCGGTTTTCTGGCCGGCGCGGCCTTGGTCGATTTCGCTGTCGTGGATTTGGCGGCGGTTTTTTTCGCCGGGGCCTTTTTCGCGGTGGGCTTGGGCGTGTCGCCTTCGGCCTCGGCGGCCTCCTTGGCGGCTTTCGCCGCATCCAGCTTGGCCTGACCCGACTTTTTCGCCGCGTCGCGGATCTTGGCCGCGTCGGCCTCACGCTCCGGGTCGGCGATCTTGGGGCTGTCGTCCTTGGACTTGCCCGAGGGCTTGGTCGGGTCCCATTTTTCGAAGTTGGTCGCGGCCTCGTTCAGCTTGTCCATGCCGAACTTGCGCGGGTTGGCGGCGGCCTTGAGCCCGTCGGCGGCATCTTTCATGCCCGACTGGTCAGCCGCATCGTTCATCGCCTTGGTGAATTCACGGCCCAGCGACCGCGCACGCGCGGTGAACCGGCCGAGCGTGTGGAACATGCCGGGCAGGTCTTTTGGCCCCACCACGATCAACGCGACGATGCCAATGAGCAGAAGCTCGGTCATACCGATGTCGAGCATGGGTGACGCCCTTCGTCAGCCGGAAAGAATGGGGCTCAGGCCTTGTCTTTCTCGCCTTCGGGGGTCACGTCGCGAGCCTCGTCGGCCTTTTGCTCTTCGATCTCGTTCTTGCCGTCATCGATGCCCTTCTTGAACGACGTGATGCCCTTGCCCACTTCGCCCATCAGCGACGAAATCTTGCCGCGACCGAAAAGCACGAGCACGACCACCGCGATCAGGATGAGGCCCGGAAGCCCGATGTTGTTCAGCATTGGAAGTCTCCCTTTCGGGGCGCCTCTCCCGCGCCCCATGCGTCCACCGTATTTATTGGGTCTCGGGGAAAGATCAAACCCCCAATGCCGTCTGATGAGCAATAAAATGCACGGTTTCGTTACGGCTGCGCGGTTTTGCCGCCTGCCGGGAAGACGAAACAGCGGTCGCGGCGGATCGCGACCCAGAGCGTTGTGCCGGGTTTGGGCAAGAATACGTTGGGAACGGTCGCTTTCATGGTCGAGGCGTCCTCCATCACGAAATCCACGATGGATTCGGTGCCGATGAAGCGCGCCCGCGCGACCGTCGCAGGCGCCCAGACGCCGTGGTCGGGGCTGGGGGCCGGCCCCTGACCCGCGCGATCAAAGTCGATCCTGAGGTGCTGGGGCCGGATCACGATCTCGACCCGCGCGCCGTCGTTGTAGCCGGGGGCGAGGAACTGGCCGAAAGCCGTGTCCACCAAGGCCCCCTGCACTTCGCCCCGGATCACGTTGATATCCGAGAAGAACGCCGCCGCCTCACGGTCGACCGGGGCGTTGTAGATGTTGTAGGGCGCGCCGCGCTGCACGATCCTGCCCCGCCGCATGAGCGCGATCTCGTCGGCCATGCGCATGGCTTCCTCGGGTTCGTGGGTGACCAGCAGGACCGCTGTCCCCTCGTCCTTGAGCACCGCCAGCGTCTCGTCCCGGATTTCGTCGCGCAGGCGGTTGTCGAGGCCCGAGAACGGCTCGTCCATCAGCATGATCTTGGGGCGCGGCGCCAGCGCACGGGCCAGCGCGACCCGCTGCTGCTCGCCCCCCGAAAGCTCATGCGGGAAATTGTCGAAATAGCGCTCCAGCCCCACTTTTTCGAGCAATTCGCGCACCCGGAGCCGCTTTTCGGTGCGCGTTCCGGTCAGGCCGAAGGCCACGTTGTCGCCCACGGACAGGTGCGGAAACAGGGCGAAGTCCTGAAACATGAGGCCGGTGCCGCGCGACTCGGGCGGCACGAAAACGTCCGCCCCCGCGATCGGCGCGCCATCCATGCGAATCTCGCCTTCATCGGGCCGGTCCACGCCCGCGATGATGCGCAGGGTCGTGGACTTGCCGCAGCCGGAGGGGCCCAACAGACAGGTCACCTGCCCCGGCATCACCGAGAGCGAGACGTCGTCCACGACGGCGCGCCCGCCGAACCGGCGGGTGATGCGGGAGATGTCGAGCCGGGGTGCCTCGGTCACGGTGCGCCTTTCATACCCGATGAATTCCCTCGGGCTTTACGGGCAGATAGCAGCCCGTCCCACGAGCGGCAAGCGGGGCAGATTGCCCCGCACCGGTCACATCGTGAGGTTCACCTCACCCCCGTCGGCGAGCAGGTTCTGCCCGGTGATGAAGCCGGCCTGCGCCGAGCACAGAAAGGCACAGGCCGCCCCGAACTCGTCCTGCGTGCCGTCACGGCCCATCACCGACGTGGACCGACGCTTCTCGCGCGCCTCGTCGAAGGAGATGCCCTGCGTCTTCGCCGCGTTCTCGTCGAGGCCCACGACCCGGTCGGTGTCGTGCATCCCCGGCAGAAGGTTGTTCATCGTCACGCCAGATCGCGCGATCTGGCGCGAGGTACCCGCGACATAGCCGGTGAGGCCCGCGCGCGCCGAGTTGGACAGGCCGAGCGCGGGAATCGGCGCGCGCACGGCGCGGGAGGTGATGTTGACCACACGGCCCCAGCCCCGCTCCATCATCCCCGGCACCAGCGCCTTGATGAGCGCGATGGGCGTCAGCATGTTGGCATCCAGCGCCGCGATGAAATCGTCGCGGTCCCAGTCGGTCCAGACGCCCGGCGGCGGGCCGCCCGCGTTGTTGACGAGGATGTCGACATCGCCACAGGCGGCGAGGACCTTGGCGCGGCCCTCTTCGGTGGTGATGTCGGCGGCCACCGCCGTCACCTCGACCCCGTAGGTGTCGCGGATCTCCTGCGCGGTCTGTTCAAGCACGTCCGCCGTGCGGCTGTTGATGACGAGGTTCACGCCCTCGCCCGCCAGTGCCTCGGCGCACCCGCGCCCGAGCCCCTTGGAACTGGCGCAGACCAGCGCCGTCTTGCCCTTGATGCCGAAATCCATGTGATCCTCCGTATGGGTTAGCGCTTGGCTAGCACCGGCACACCGATTCGCCCATATGCGCACCGGTCATCAATCAGACGCGATGCGCAGTGCTGTTCAAGATTTCGCGACAATCGCCCCGGACCAACGGGGCAAAGCCCCCGAAAATCAGGGACTTGTTGACCAAAGCTGCCCCGGCATAATACTTTTGAGGGGACGGCGGGGGCGCGTCACACAAGAAGCGGGCGATGCGTGAGCACGCCCGACGGGGATGCTGCTATGGCGAACGACAGCCTGTATTACCTGCCGGTCAGGCAGCTCATGGTCTATCCGGCCGACGCGTTTCGCGTGACCCACGGGGTCAACGAGGGCGACTCGATCTCGGACGCGGACGAGATGGTGCCGGACGATGTCTACGAACTCGCAGGCGCCGCCCGCCCAACCAATATCGCCCTGGTGATGGACGAGAACGGCGGCTTCGCGCTTGGCGGCAACACCGGTCTGGGCACGCCCGGCGCGCCGGTGTTCCTCGACAGCCTCATCACGCTCATGTCCGCAGATGGCGCGACCGTGGATGCGCTGGTCTTCGTCGCGGTCGATCCGGGCACCGGCGCGATCGACGAGATCTACCTGCACCCGCTCGGGCTCCTGCCGCCCCGCGTCCCCTTCACGCTGGTCACCATCGACCGCGAGGGCGGACAGAAGCGGCTGGCCGAAAGCGCGACCGTTTCGTTCTCCCGTGGCACGCATATCACGATGGCCAACGGACGGCAGGTGCCGGTCGAGGAGCTTCAGCCGGGCGACCGGGTGCTCACACGCGATTCCGGCGCGCAGGAAGTGCGCTGGGTCGGGGTGCAGACGGTGCGGGCCGAGGGTCCGTTCGCGCCGATCCGTATCAAGGCGGGCGCGCTCAACAACCTTGGCGACCTCGTCGTCAGCCCGAACCACCGGCTGTTCATCTACCAACGTATCAGCGCGCTTGGCGCGGGCCAGCGCGAGCTTCTGGTCAAGGCCGGTCTGCTGGTGAACGGCACGACCGTCACCCAGACGCCGGGCGGCTTCGTGGATTATGTGCAGGTTCTCTTCGATCAGCATGAGATCATCTATGCCGAGGGGATCGCGGCCGAGAGCCTGTTCGCCGACACCGCCACCCGCGCCACCCTGCCCGATGCGGTGGCCGAACGCCTGCGCGCGCGCCCGCCGAAAGAAGCCACGCTGGACGCGTTCGAATTGCGGGAGAAAGACCTCCTGCGCCGGGGCGATGCGGTCGAGATGCTGCGCCGGATTTCCGCCAACTGAGCATGAAAAAGGCGGCACCCCGGAAGGTGCCGCCCAAAAATTGGGCGTGGTCCGCGTTTACCGCGTCGCGTTGACCTCGATGGTCGAGCCGCCCGTGGGCACAACGCCGTCTTCGGTCATCTGGAAGGCCCCGCCTTCGTTCAGTTTGATCGCTGCGGCCTGGTTGCCACGGAACTCGCCGGTCACGTTGCCACCGACTTCGTAGTCACGACCGTCCATACGCACGGTGCCGGAGGTGCCGGCCGCGATGCTGGAGCCCGTGATGACGCCGCTGTTGATCGCGAAGGAGCCGCGCGCCGACTTGGCCGCGTTGATCAGCGTGCCGGTGTCGGCGGTGCCGTTGTTGAGCGCGGTCACCTGCGAGTCGGTCAGGACAAGGCCCGAGAAGTTGTCGAGCTCGCCGACGACCGTGCCGCCGGTGGGGGTGAAGGTCGCGGTGAGGCTCGCGTCGCCCAGAAGCGCCACGTTGCGGTTGGAGCCGAAGTCGGAGCCGACAATCGCTTCGCCATCGTAGTTGGCCGACCCGCCGGTGGGCATCGTGGTCGTCGTGGACAGCGCGTCCACTTCGCTTTGCTTGTCCACGAAATCCTGCGCCTGTTGCGCAACGCCGAGAACGGCGCAGCCGGACAGGGCTGTGGAGGCTGCGAGGGCAAGAGCGGTCATTCCGATAAGTTTCATGGGATCCCCTTCATGAAGCTGCATATGGCCTCACGCTATGAGGGGGGACGTGCCGGGTCAAAGCTCCGAAAGCGCTTGTGCCCAAAACTCGTCTGCCTGTCTCAATTGCGCCACGCGGGCCCATTCGCTCAGCCGTTGCGCAGCGCCTCAATCAGTTCGTCCTTGGTCATGTCGGATCGCCCGTCGACGTCGAGTTCCTGCGCCCGGTCATACAGGTCTTCCTTCGACCATTCGTCATAGGGCGGTGCCTTGCCGCCCTTTTTCGACGGGCTCATCTGGTCGTTGGCACGGGCGTTCGCGATGCGGGCGGCCTTTTCCTTGCTCGCCCCGTCGTCGCGCAGCGCCTTGTAGACGTCTTCGTTCTTGATGCGGGAATTGTCGTCAGCCATCGGGATACTCCTTTCCCGATGGCAACGCGCGGACGAAGCCGCGCGTTCCCGGTGCTCAGCGTTCCAGTTCGGCCTGGAAAATCGAGCGTTTGATGGTCTGGCCGTCCTGCTTGACGGTGAAGCTGTCGGTATCGTCGAGAGCGATCCCCGCCCCGTTCGCACCGCGGAAGGTTCCCGCCACGTCGCCGGAGAGTTCATAGGTGTGGGCCGATGTCGTGGCATTGCCCGAGGTGGTCGCCACGATCTCCGCCCCGCCGATCGTCCCTGCGAGCGCTATGACGCCGTTTGCCGTCTTGCCGGATTTCAGGATCGTGCTGATGCTGGCGCGACCTTCGCGCAGGTCCGCGATCTCTGAATCGGTAAGCTCACTTACCATCATGTCGGTGATCTCGCCTTCGACCGTCAACGCGTCGAAATTCGCCTCGAGTGTCATGGGCGCGCTGATGACCACGTTGTTCGTCGCGTCGATCTCGCCGCCGAAGCCAGACTGCCCGGTATAAACCGCCGTGCCGGACAGCGCCGCCACTTCGGCCGCCGAGGCGGCGCCAAGCGCATCATTCACATCCTCGATCCGGTTGAATTCGGTCGCCCGGTCGTAAAGCTCCAGCGCTTTCTGCGTGCCGCATCCCGACGTTGCTGCCAATGCGGCCAGAAGCGCCGCTGCCTGTATGAGACGTGCCATATCGGTGTCTTTCTTTATTGCTCTGCTCTCGCGTCCGGATTGCTCTGCTCTCGCGTCCGGCTCTTTGGTCCGATCCGCTGTTGTGAACGATCTAGTGAGTGATTCCGGCAGAAATTGGGAATTGATGCGGCAATTGAAACAATCCGTTCACAAAACCCACGCGTTCGTTCATGCCGGGACGGGCCAGATGGGCCATTGTCGGGCCGGTAGCGCGGCGATATATCCCGCCCATGCTGGACGCCGCGAAACCCAACCGCCCCGACCTGCCCGCCGAGATTGCCCGGCGGCGCACCTTCGCCATTATCTCGCACCCCGATGCGGGCAAGACGACGCTGACCGAGAAGTTCCTGCTTTACGGCGGCGCGATCCAGATGGCCGGACAGGTGCGCGCCAAGGGCGAAGCGCGGCGCACGCGCTCGGACTTCATGCAGATGGAGAAGGACCGGGGCATCTCGGTCTCGGCCTCGGCCATGTCGTTCGACTTCGAGAAGTATCGCTTCAACCTCGTCGACACGCCCGGCCACTCGGACTTTTCCGAAGACACCTACCGGACGCTGACCGCCGTGGACGCCGCCATCATGGTGATCGACGGGGCCAAGGGGGTGGAGAGCCAGACGCGTAAGCTGTTCGAGGTCTGCCGGATGCGCGACCTGCCGATCCTGACCTTCTGCAACAAGATGGACCGCGAAAGCCGCGACACGTTCGAGATCATCGACGAGATCCAGGAAATGCTGGCGATCCATGTGACGCCCGCCTCCTGGCCCATCGGTGTCGGGCGGGAATTCCTGGGCTGCTACGACATGCTCAACAACCGGCTGGAGCTCATGGACCGGGCCGACCGCAACAAGGTGGCCGAGTCGATCCGGCTCGAGGGGCTGGACGACCCCAAGCTTGCCGACCACGTCCCCGCCCATCTGCTCGACCAGCTGCGCGAAGAGGTCGAAATGGCGCGCGAGCTGCTGCCCGAGATGGACGCGGGCGAGGTTCTGGCGGGTCAGATGACCCCGATCTGGTTCGGCTCCGCCATCAACTCCTTCGGGGTGAAGGAGCTGATGGACGGCATCGCCAACTACGGCCCCGAGCCGCAGCCGCAATCGGCCGAGCCGCGCCAGATCGCGCCCGACGAGACCAAGGTGTCGGGCTTCGTGTTCAAGGTGCAGGCGAACATGGACGCCAAGCACCGCGACCGCGTGGCCTTCGTGCGCATGGCCTCGGGCCACTTCAGGCGCGGCATGAAGCTCACCCATGTGCGCACGAAAAAGCCGATGGCGATTTCCAACCCCGTGATGTTCCTGGCCTCCGACCGGGAACTGGCGGAAGAGGCCTGGGCGGGCGACATCATCGGCATCCCGAACCACGGCCAGCTGCGCATCGGCGACACGCTGACCGAGGGCGAAGCGCTGCGCGTCACCGGCATCCCCTCCTTCGCGCCGGAGCTTTTGCAGGGCGTGCGCGCGGGCGACCCGATGAAGGCCAAGCACCTCGAAAAGGCGCTCATGCAGTTCGCCGAGGAAGGCGCGGCCAAGGTGTTCAAGCCGAACATCGGCTCGGGCTTTATCGTGGGTGTGGTCGGCCAGTTGCAGTTCGAGGTTCTGGCCAGCCGGATCGAACAAGAATATGGCCTGCCGGTGCGGTTCGAGGCCTCGCAGTTCACCTCGGCCCGCTGGGTGTCGGGGCCGAAGGCGCAGCTTGAAAAGCTCGTGGACGCCAACAAGCAGCACATCGGATATGACAACGACGGCGACCCCGTCTTCCTCACCCGCCTGCAATGGGACATCGACCGGGTGGAGCGGGATTATCCCGAGCTGACCCTCTCGGCGACCAAGGAACTGCACGGGGAGTGAGGCCGAGACGCGGGGGCTCTGCCCCCGCACCCCCGGGATATTTCGGACCGGAAAGGGAGGCCATGACACTTCAGAACCGCGTTATGCCCACGGGCGAGATCGTCGCGGTCCCCCTGCGCGGCGCGTTTCTCGGCAACCGGGGCATCCTGCATGGCGCGGACCGGACGCTCGGCGTGGCGCGCTGGAAGACCCAGGCCTGGGTGACCTGTGTGACCAAGTTCAAGGGACGGCGGCGCGCGCTCATGTCCCCGGGCAAATACACCGAGCTTTTCTTCTATGACGAAGCGGTGGCGCTGGCCGCCGGGCATCGGCCCTGCGGCGAGTGCCGGCGCGAAGACTATCGCCGCTTCATCGGGCTTTGGCGGGAGGTCCACGGCCAGGCCCCGCTGGCCGACATCGACAAGGCCCTGCACAAGGCCCGCGTGCGCCCGGGGCGCCAGCAGGTGCGCTTCGAGGCGCTGGCTCAAGACCTGCCGTTCGGAACCTTCGTTCTCGTGGATGAAACGCCCGTCGTGTTGCGCGACACCGACGCCCTGCCCTTCGGACCCGAAGGCTATGGCGCACCCCGTCCGCGCCCGACCGGCCCTGTCACCGTGCTGACCCCGGCCCCCACCGTCGCGGTGCTGGCGGCGGGCTACCGGCCCGAACTTCACGGCTCCAGCGCGTCGTCCCAGTCGTAGACGACCACGCCCGCCGTCTCGCGCGCCGCGAGCGAGCGGTAGAGCGCGCGGGCGGGTTCGTTGTCCACTTCGGTCGCGAGCCAGATGCCGTCGCACCCCTGCGCCCGCGCCCAGTCGTTCAGCATGGTCACCAGCCGCTTGCCGATACTGCGTTTGCGCCAGCCCTCGTTCACCCCGACCTCGTTGACGAAGAACGCCCGAGGCTTGTCCGGGTGCAGGTGGATCGTGCCGCTCGCGAACCCGATCAGCGCGCCGTCGGCCACGGCGCCCACGATCGCGTTGCCCTCGGCGGCGAAGAACGCCCGCGTCTGGTCGGGCCGTGCGGGATGGTCGAAAGCGTCGCTGGCAAGGATCAGGTCGAGGTCGCCTATATCCAGCAGACGCACTTGAATTTCCGATGACAAGGCGACACCTCCAATGGACCTTTGAAAGAGTATAGAGAGACCGTCACCATCGCAACGACCACCCTGCCCCGCCCGCTCGTGGCCGACAGCCTCGGCGTGAGTGCCGATACCCTGCCCGAGGGCGACCTGCCCCTGGGCCGGTTCGCCGAGCGTTACCTCGACTACCTGCGCGCGACCTATGAGACCGAAGCGTTCGACGCGCATCCCGACTACTGGACCGACCTGTTGATGGCCGCGCTTGTCGATGACCACCCCGAGACGGCGCTGGACGCGATCTGCGCCGCGCTCGCGCTGTGCGACGACGTGGAGGAGGTTGAGATCATCGCCGCCGGACCGCTGGAAGACCTGATGGACGCGCATGGCGCCGACCTTCTGTTCCGGCTGGACGAGATTGCGAGCAACGCGCCGCGCTTCCGGCTCGCGCTCGCGCTCCTGTGGCAGGAGGCACCGGGCAAGCCGCTCCTCGTCGCGCGGGTCAAGGGGCTGGCGGGGGGCGCGGACCCTGAGGGTGACCTGCCGCCGTCCGACGGGCTTTGACGCGCATATCCGCCGTCGGTCGACACCGGCCTTGTGCGACTGTGCCGCTGCGTTAAGATGTGCGCGAAAGTCATTTTTTCCGGGGACAGACACATGCGTTCGACCAGTCTCATCGCTCTCGCCGCCATCGTCGCGCCAGCCGCAGCCTCGGCGAACGACGACCCCTGGGCGCTCCTGGGCGGAATCCAGATCGACGAGATCATCACCGACACCACCTATGAGGTGAAAAAGACCTATCCGGCCGCGATCCGCGACGGGGCGCAGGAGTTCCGCATCACCGGCTATGCCGTGCCGATGTACCCGGGCCAGGCGACGCGCGACGTTCTTCTCGTCGCCGACATGGGCGACTGCCCGTTCTGCGGCTCCTCCGACCACGGCGGCTCGCTCCAGGTCGAGCTGGACGAGCCGGTGCTGATCGAGGAAGGCCAGCGGATCTCGGTCATCGGGTCGCTGGAACTGGTGGACGACCCGGAAACCTGGCAGGCCGCGATCCTGCGTGCAGCGAAGCTGGTCAAGAGCTAGGCGCTCCCGCCGCCACCTCCGGCAGGACACGAAAAGGGCCGCGCGGTCACCCCGTCGCGGCCCAAGTCCTTTCACATGGACGGAGCTGTCAGAGCACCTTGGCGTCCATCGTGATCTCACAATCCAGAAGTTGCGAGATCGGGCAGCCCTGTTCGGCCTTCTTGGCGGCTTCCATGACCTTGTTCTCATCCGCCGGTGCCTTGATCGTCACGTCCAGATGGGCCTTCACGACCTTCGGACCGCCTTCCATTTCAAGGTGAATGGTCGACCTGGTCTCGATCTTCTCCGGCACGATGTCGTCCTCGCCCAGAATGTTGGAGAGCGCCATCGAGAAACAGGCGGCATGTGCCGCGCCGATCAGTTCCTCCGGGTTCGTCCCCGGCTCGTCCCCGAACCGCTTGTTGAACCCATAAGGCGTCGCGTTGAGCACGCCGCTCTCGGTGGATACGCTTCCGGTGCCGTCCTGAAGCCCGCCGCTCCACTCTGCGGATCCGTGTTTCTTGATCATGGCTGTCTCCCTTGCCTGTCACTGTTGCGGTCCAATCCACAACGTCGGCAAGGTTCGACATGTTCCCCGCACATTTCTTGACCTTTCCCGCAAGGCGGCGTAGACCACGGCCCACAGGATGTTCGGCAATACGGTCGAACGGGCCGCGCGGGGATTAGCGGCCAGATAGCCGCTCAATCACGCGAAGGACCCCTCGTTGACAAAATTCTCTGAACTGAACCTCAGCCCCAAAGTACTCAAGGCCGTCGAAGAGGCGGGCTATGAGACGCCCACCCCGATCCAGTCCGGCGCCATTCCGCCTGCGCTGGAGGGCCGCGATGTCCTCGGCATCGCCCAGACCGGGACGGGCAAGACCGCCTCTTTCACCCTGCCGATGATCACCATGCTGGCCCGGGGCCGCGCGCGGGCGCGGATGCCCCGCTCGCTCGTGCTCTGCCCGACGCGGGAACTCGCAGCCCAGGTGGCCGAGAATTTCGACACTTACGCCAAGCATGTGAAACTGACCAAGGCGCTGCTGATCGGCGGCGTTTCGTTCAAGGAACAGGACCAGCTGATCGACCGGGGCGTCGATGTGCTCATCGCCACACCGGGCCGCCTGCTCGACCATTTCGAGCGGGGCAAACTGCTCCTGACCGGCGTGCAGATCATGGTGGTGGACGAAGCCGACCGGATGCTCGACATGGGCTTCATCCCGGATATCGAGCGTATCTTCGGCCTCGTGCCCTTCACCCGCCAGACGCTCTTCTTCTCGGCCACCATGGCGTCCGAGATCGAGCGGATCACCAACACCTTCCTGTCGAACCCGGCCCGCATCGAAGTGGCCCGTCAGGCCACCGCGTCCGAGACGATCGAACAGGCGCGCGTGATTCTCAAGCCTTCGCGCCGCGACCGTGCGGCGACCGAGAAACGCGACCTGCTGCGCGCGATCATCGACAGCGAGGGCGAGGCTTGCTCCAACGCGATCATCTTCTGCAACCGCAAGACGGACGTGGATATCGTCGCCAAGTCGCTGAAAAAGTACGGCTATAACGCCGAACCGATCCACGGCGACCTCGACCAGTCCAAGCGGATGGAAGTGCTTCAGGGCTTCCGGGACGGAACCATCCGGTTCCTGTGCGCCTCCGACGTGGCCGCGCGCGGGCTCGACATTCCGAACGTGAGCCATGTGTTCAACTTCGACGTGCCGGGCCATGCCGAGGACTACGTCCACCGCATCGGCCGCACGGGCCGCGCCGGACGGTCCGGCAAGGCGTTCATGCTGTGCGAGCCGCGCGACGAGAAAAACCTCGACGCGGTGGAACGCCTGATCGAAACCACGATTCCCGTCATCCCCGATCCGCGCGGCGAACAGCCGGCGGCGGCAGAGACGGCCGAGTCGGAGACGAAGCCCGAGCGCAAACCTTCGCGCAGCCGGTCGCGCTCCAGGTCCGAGCCGCGCCGGGACGACGCCCCCAAGGCCGAGGCCCGCCGCGACGACACGCCCAAGGCCGCGCCTGAACAGGCCCCCGCGCCGGAAGAAAAGGCCGAGGCCCCGCAGGACCGCCCGTCCGAGCGCCAGAAATCGCAGCCCGATCAACGCAACCGCAAATCGTCGGGCCGCGGTGGCCGCCGCGACGATGCGCCGGTCGGCATGGGCGACCACCTGCCGGACTTCATCGCCAAAAGCTTCGAGGAACGCCGCTCCTGACGGCCCGGCGGCGCGGGCTCCCCTGCGCCGCCCCTTGACCCCCATGCCCCGACTGTCCAATATCGGGGTGAGCGTAACGCTCGCATTCCCAAAATCACTGGAAAACCCATGCTGACAGATCGTTTCGACGACGCTCTGAGCCTTGCCGCGCGGCTGCATCGCACGCAGACCCGCAAAGGCTCGGGCATTCCCTACATCTCACACCTGATGGCCGTGTCCGCGCTGGTCATCGAAAACGGCGGCGACGAGGATCAGGCCATCGCGGGCCTGCTGCACGACGCGGTCGAGGATCAGGGCGGACAGGAAACCGCCGACATGATCCGCGCCACCTATGGCGACCGGGTGGCCGACATCGTGCTCGCCTGCTCCGACGCCGTGGATCAAAGCCGGATTGCGTGGCGCGACCGTAAGAACCGCTACCTCGCCTCACTCGCCACCAAGGGCGAAGACGCGCTCCTCGTCACCTCCTGCGACAAGCTTCACAACGCGACCGCGATCCTGACGGACCTGCGCGCCCACGGCCCGGCCGTCTTCGACCGCTTCACCGCGCGCCGTGACGGGACCCTGTGGTATTACCGCCAGCTCGCCGACACGCTCACCCGGGTCCGCCCCGGCCCGCTGTCGGACAGGCTCGCGGCGACGGTCGCTGCACTCGAAACGGCCGCCTGACCCTTCTCTGTTTCCGGAAACCTCAGGGGGCGGACGCATTCGGCCCGAATGCGTCCCGGGGGACTGGTCCCCCGACCGCGGCGACCCGGCAAAGCCGGGGCGGCGCAAAACCTGCGCGGGGCTTCAGCCCCGCACATTGTATCAGCGGCTATTCCTCGAGGCGTGAGATCACCACCGTCACCTCGGCCTTCTTGCCGATCTCGTCCTGCGTGACCTTGCGCGTGATGCGCCGCAGCTCTTCCTCGAGTTTGTCGTCGTCGCGCAACGTCTTGCGCCCGGCCCGGCCCATGAACTGGCCCAGGTCCTCTTCCAGAACGTCCATCAACGGCGCCCGGCTCTCGCCCGTTTCCGGCAGGCCCATGATCTCGACCCAGGGGTCGCCCAGAGCGGCATCGTCTTCGAGGATGACGTTGACGATCACATGGCCGTTCATCGCCATGCGCAACCGGTCGCGCACGATCCCGTCCAGCGCACCGATCAGGACCTTGCCGTCAAGATAGACGCGGTCCGCCTCGACATGCTCCACGACATGCGGTTCGGCCCCTGTCAGGTCCACCATCGTCCCGTTCACCGCGACCACGGACTTGAACCCGTTCGCTTTCGCGAGTTTCGCGTGTTCGCGCAGGTGGCGGTGTTCGCCATGCATCGGCACGATCGTCTCGGCCCCGACGATCCGGTGCATCCGCTCGAGGTCGGGGCGGTTCGCGTGCCCCGAGACGTGGTAGCGGTCGTCATCCGACACGATGTCCACGCCCATTTCCGAGTAAGCGTTCAGAATCCGGATCACGCCGCGCTCGTTGCCCGGAATGGTCTTGGAGGAGAACAGGAAGGTGTCGCCCTCGCGCATCTCCAGCCCAAGGTACTTGCCCCGGCTGAGTTGCGCGCTGGCCGCCCGGCGTTCGCCCTGGCTGCCGGTCACGATCAGCATAAGGTTCTCGCGCGGGATGTCGCGCGCATCCTCCGGCGGGATGGTCGGTGGGAAATCGGCAAGCACACCCGTCGAGACCGACGCATCGATCATCCGCCGCATCGCCCGGCCCAGAAGGCAGACCGACCGGCCCGCCGCGCGTCCGGCCTCGGCCAGCGTCTTCACCCGCGCCACGTTGGAGGCAAAGGTTGTCGCCACCACCATATACGGCGCCTGTTCTACCAGCTTGGCGATCTCGGTTCCAAGCTCGCTCTCCGACCGGCCGGCATGAAGCGAGAACACGTTGGTCGAGTCGCACATCAGCGCGCGCACCCGCCCGCCCGTGGCTTCGGCCCAGAGCGCCTCGTCAAAGGGTTCGCCGACCCCCGGTTCGAGATCGATCTTGAAGTCGCCGGTATGGGCGATGCGCCCCGCCGGCGTGTCGATGACCATTCCGGAGCTTTCCGGGATCGAGTGGCTGATCGGCACGAAGGCGGCCTTGAACGGCCCCACCTCGATGGTCTCGGGCCAGGCATCCGCCGTGATGACCTCATCCGGGTCCTGCCCGGCTTCCTCCATCTTGCGCCGCGCGTGATGGGCGGTGAAGGCGCGGGCATAGACCGGCACGCGCAGTTCGGACCAGAGCCGCCCGACGGCGCCCACATGGTCCTCGTGTGCGTGCGTGATGAAGATCGCCTCCAGCCGGTCGCGGTTTTCCACCAGCCAGGACACGTCCGCCATGATGAGGTCCACCCCCGGCGTCGTCTCCATATCCGGGAAGGTCACGCCGAGATCGACGAGGATCAGGCGTTCCTTGCCCGGCTCGCCGTAGCCATAGACGTAGGCGTTCATCCCGATCTCGCCCGCCCCGCCAAGGGGCAGGTAGATCAAACGGTTCTTGCTCATAGGGTCCCCTGTCGCTCGTTATGGTCATAGATGACCTTGAGCCCATGCATGGTCAGATTGTCCTCGAACCGGTCGAATACCGGCGCGTGGGATTGAAACAGCGGCGCGAGGCCCCCGGTTCCGATGACTTTCATTTTGCGGCCGCGCTCGTCCATGATGCGGCCGGATATTTCCTTGATGAGGCCCACATAGCCCCAGAAGATGCCGGACTGCATACAGGCGACCGTATTGGTGCCGATGACCTTGTCCGGGTGCGTGATGTCGACATGCGGCAGCGCGGCGGCGGCCATGTGCAGCGCTTCGAGGCTGAGGTTCACACCGGGCGCAATGACGCCGCCGATATAGGCCCCGTCGCTGTCGGCCACGTCGAAGGTGGTCGCGGTGCCGAAATCCACGATGATGAGGTCGCCGCCGAACTGGCTGTAGCCCGCCACGGTGTTGACCAGACGGTCGGGGCCGACCTGCGTGCTCGCATCCACGCGCACGTCGATGGGCAGAAGGCAGTCGGGCCGTCCCACCACGAGCGGGCGCAGGTTGAAGAAGCGGTCGGTGAAGACGCGCAGGTTGAAGACCACGCGCGGCACAGTGGACGAGATGATGACCCCGCGCACGTCCGGCTCGATCCCGTGGTGTTTGACCAGCGTCGAGAACCACACCCAATAGGCATCCGCCGTCCGCTGATGGGCGGTCGAGGTGCGCAAGGTGCACTTGACCTCTTCCCCGTCCCACAGCGTGAACACGGTGTTGGTGTTGCCACAGTCGATGGTGAGCAGCATGGCGGCCTCCCTTGGCCCGTCAGAAAAACACGTCCCCTGCCGCGATGCAGCGTTCGCCGTTGGGCGTTGATAGGACAAGTTGGCCGTCCGCGTCCACCGTGCGGAAGGTGCCGGTGATCGTCTCGGTCGGCAGGCGGGCGGTGACGGCCTCGCCCAGCCGCGCCGCGCGGGCGAGCCAGGCGGTGCGGATCGGCGCGAAACCGTAGTCGATGAAGCGGGTCTCCCACCGCGCGAAGGCGGGCGCGAGGGTTTCGAGGAAGTCACCGGGCGTGACCTTGAGCCCGGTTTCCCCCATGAGCGACACGGGCGCGACCGCCCCCGGCTCCAGCGTGCCCGGGTCCGGTGCCTCGGCGAGGTTCACGCCGATCCCGATGGCAAGTCCGGTGAACCGCCCACGCTCGGTCAGGCTTTCAAGCAGGATGCCCGCGACCTTACCCCCGTTCAGGAGCACGTCATTCGGCCATTTGAGCGCGAAGGCGGCGGGACGCCCCGTGAGGTTGGTGAACGCCTCGTCCAGCGCCAGCGCGGCCACGAAGGATCGCAGCGCTGCCTGCGCCGGGTCGGTGATCCGGGTCAGAACCAACGTGCCCGCGAAGTTGCCCTCGGGATTGGACCAGGCCCGCCCGCGACGGCCGCGCGCGGCCGTCTGGTGCGCCGCCGTGATCCATGTCGGCCCCGGCAGCTCGCCCCGCCGGGCGCGCGCCTCGTCGGAAGTCGACGTCACCGTGCCGAGCGGCAGGTGTCCATAGCCATGGGGCCAGTCACCGCTCATGGGCGCGAGCGGATTTCGTGACGCAATCCGATCCCCCGGCCCCACCGGCGGGTCCCGGAAACAGCGACTGTTTCCGGCACGAATTCACTGCATGAATTCGTCTCCACCGTCGGTCAGTTGACGAGGGCCTGCGCCGCGGCGGCGGCTGCCGTCTCGATGCCGAACAGGTTGATGACGCCCAGCACCATCACCGCAGCCGAGCCCATCAGGGCGACCCAGGCCGCCGGCGACATCGGCGCTTCCGCCGTGCCTTCGGTTTCGCCGAAATACATGTAGTAGACGATGCGCAGGTAGTAGAACGCCGAGATGACCGAGGCGATCACACCGCCGATGGCGAGCCAGGTGAGCCCCGCATCGACCGCCGCCTGCAAGACATAAAGCTTGCCGAAGAACCCGACCGTCGGCGGCACGCCTGCGAGCGAGAACATGAGCACCAGCACCGCCAGCGCCTTGAGCGGCTCGCCCTTCGCGAACTGGTTCAGCGAAGCGATTTCCGTGATCGGCTTGCCGTCACGCTCCATCGACATGATGAAGGCGAAAGTGCCGACGTTCATGGTCAGATAGATCGCCATGTAGACCAGCATCGCCTGCACGCCGAGCGCGGTGCCCGCCGACAGGCCCATCAGCGCGAACCCCATATGCGAGATCGACGAATAGGCCATCAGGCGTTTGATGTTGGTCTGACCGATCGCCGCGACGGCCCCCAGGGCCATCGACAGGATCGCCATGAGCGAAATGATCTGCTGCCAGTCGCCGACAGCGCCGCCGAACGCGTCGAACAGAACGCGGGCAAAGAGGCCCATCGCGGCCAGTTTCGGCGCGGTGGCGAAGAAAGCGGTGACCGGCGAGGGCGCACCCTCATACACGTCCGGTGTCCACATATGGAACGGCACCGCCGAGATCTTGAACGCCAGACCCGCCGAGACGAAGACGAGGCCGATGAGCAGACCAAGGCTCACCTCACCGCCCGAGACCGCGCCGATGATGCCCGAGAACAGCGTCGTGCCCGCATAGCCATAGGTCAGCGAGGCCCCGTAAAGCAGCAGGCCCGAGGACAGCGCGCCCAGCACGAAATACTTCATGCCCGCTTCCGTCGACTTCACGCTGTCGCGGTTCATCGCGGCGACGACGTAGAGCGCGAGCGATTGCAGCTCCAGCCCCATGTAAAGCGACATCATGTCGCCCGCCGAGACCATCATCATCATGCCCACGGTCGCCAGCGCGATGAGGAGCGGGTATTCGAACCGGCCCAGCCCGCGGCGCGCCACGGCCTCCTGCCCGGCGACGAGCACGACTGCGCCCGCCAGCAGGATCGCCACCTTGGCGTATTGCGCGAAGGCGTCCGAGATGAACAGGCCGCCGAACGCCTCGGTCGCCGGGGCCGCGCTGGTCCCGATCCAGATCGCGAGCACCGCCATCAGCCCGGCCGTGAGCCAGGTGATCACGCCGGTCAGCGCGTCCTTGCCGGTGTAGACCGCGCCCACGAGCGCGAGCATCGCGTACACGGCGAGGATGAGTTCCGGCAGGATGGTTTGAAGATCAGTCGTCATGTCCGGGTCCTCAATGCGCGGCCGCCTGGGCCACTTCGGTCGCGGAGCCGCTGTCGGGCAGAGCCGCGTGGTACTGGTTCAGAAGGTTCTCGACGGAGGGGCCGATGATGTCGGTGACGAGGCTCGGATAGACACCGAGCAGGAGCGTCATCGCCACGAGCGGGGCGAAGATCCATTTCTCACGCCGGTTCATGTCGGTGATCGCCTTGAGGCTCTCCTTGATGAGATCGCCCATGACAACCCGGCGGTAGAGCCACAGCGCATAGGCCGCCGACAGGATCACGCCGCTGGTCGCCACGGCGGCGACCCAGGTGTTGGCCTGGAACATGCCGACGAGCGTCAGGAACTCGCCCACGAAGCCCGATGTGCCGGGCAGGCCGACGTTGGCCATCGTGAAGAACATGAAGATCAGGGCATAGGCCGGCATCCGGTTCACGAGGCCGCCGTAGGCGTCGATCTCGCGCGTGTGCATCCGGTCATAGATCACGCCGACGCAAAGGAAGAGCGCGCCGGAGATGAAGCCGTGGCTGATCATCTGGAAGATCGCGCCGTCGAGGCCTTGCTGGTTCGCCGCGAAAATGCCGGCGGTCACATAGCCCATATGCGCGACCGATGAATAGGCGATGAGCTTTTTCATGTCCTCCTGCACCAGCGCGACGAGCGAGGTGTAGACGATCGCGATGGCCGAGAGCCACAGAACAAAGGTCGCCATCACGTCGGCCCCCGCGGGGAACATCGGCAAGCTGAAGCGCAGGAACCCGTAGCCGCCCATCTTGAGCAGGATCGCGGCCAGCACGACCGAGCCTGCGGTCGGCGCCTGAACGTGCGCGTCGGGCAACCAGGTGTGGACCGGCCACATCGGCATCTGCACCGCGAAACTCGCGAAGAAAGCGATGAACAGGAGCGTCTGAGCCCCGCCCGTAATGGTGATCCCCAGAAGCCGCATGGTCGAGCTGTCGAAGGCGTGGTTGAGCAGCGTCGGAATGTCCGTCGTCCCAGCCTCCATATACATGAAGACCATCGCCACCAGCATCAGGACCGAGCCGAGGAAGGTGTAGAGGAAGAACTTGAACGCTGCATAGATGCGCGCCTTGCCGCCCCAGATGCCGATGATGAGGAACATCGGGATCAGTCCCGCTTCGAAGAAGAGGTAGAACAGCACGAGGTCGAGCGCCACGAAGACGCCGATCATCAGCGTTTCCAGCACGAGGAAGGCGATCATGTATTCCTTCCCCCGCGTCGTCACGCCCCAGCAGGCCGCGATGGTGAGCGGCATCAGGAAGGTGGTCAGCATGACGAAGAGCACGCTGATCCCGTCCACCCCCATCTTGTAGCTCAGGCCCATGAGCCAGTCGGCCTCTTCCACGAACTGAAAGCCCGTGTCGGACGGGTCGAAGCCGAAGAGCACGCCCAGCGAGATCAGGAAGGTGGCCGAGGTCGCCGCGAGCGCGAGCCACTTGGCGTTGCGCTGCGCCGCCGGATCGTCCCCGCGCAGGAACACGGCGAGGATGAGGGCTGCCACCATCGGCAGGAAGGTAATGATCGAAAGCAGGTTGTTCATCAGTTCGCACCGCCGGTCAGCGTCATGAGGGTCACGAAGGCGACGATGCCGAGCACCATCGCGAAGGCGTAGGTGAAGAGGTAGCCCGACTGCCAGCGGCCCGCGAGCTTGGTGAACCAGGGCACGATGCCCATCGACAGCCCGTTGATCGCCCCGTCGATGGTCGCCCCGTCACCGCGCTTCCACAGGAAGCGGCCGATGGACTTGGCGGGCCGGACGAAGACGAAGTCGTAGATCTCGTCGAAATACCACTTGTTTAGCAGGAACTGGTAGAGCTGCGGCTGGTTGGCGGCCAGCCGCCCCGGGATCGTCGGGTTCACGATGTAGAAGAGATACGCCGTGCCGAGCCCGATCAGCATCGCGAGGAAGGGCGAGAGCTTGACCCAGGCGGGCACATGGTGGGCGTCGTCGATCACCGTGTTGTCGGGGCCGAAGTAGACGGCCCCCTGCGGTGCCGCATGGCTGTCGGCCATCGCGTGATCGGCGGCCTCTTCGCCTTGCTCATCGGCAGGGGCGGCGTCTTCCGTCGCCGCACCTTCGCCTGCTGCCTCCCCACCGTGGGCTTCCGCCTCGGCGTGGTGGACCGGCAGACCGAAGAAGCTGTTCATCCGCTCGTGGTCGTAGAAGAACGAGTTGTAGAACACCATGCCCGAAAAGATCGCGCCCACGGCGAGCACGGCGAGCGGGATCGTCATGACCTTGGGGCTTTCATGCGCGTGGTCGTGGGTGTGCTTGTCGCCTCGCGGCTTGCCCCAGAAGGTCATGAACATGAGCCGCCAGGAATAGAAGCTGGTGAACAGCGCCGCGATGACCAGGAGCCAGAAGGCCACGCCCCCGTCGGTGCCCGCGAAGGCCACCTCGATGATCGCGTCCTTGGACAGGAAACCCGCGAAGCCGATGGCGGTGAGCGGGATGCCCACGCCGGTGATGGCGAGCGTGCCGATCAGCATGGCCCAGAAGGTCAGCGGCATCTTCTTGCGCAGGCCGCCGTAGTTCCGCATGTCCTGCTCGTGGTGCATCCCGTGGATCACGGACCCCGCTCCGAGGAACAGCATCGCCTTGAAGAAGGCATGGGTCAGCAGGTGGAACATGGCGACCGGATAGGCCCCGACGCCAGCGGCCACGAACATGTAGCCGAGCTGCGAACAGGTCGAATAGGCGATCACGCGCTTGATGTCGTTCTGCACGAGGCCGACGGTCGCCGCGAAGAACGCGGTGAAGGCGCCGATGTAGACGATGAAGTTGGTCGCGGCGGGCGCATATTCCATCACGGGCGACATGCGGCAGACAAGGAAAACGCCCGCGGTCACCATGGTCGCCGCGTGGATCAGCGCCGACACCGGGGTCGGGCCTTCCATCGCGTCGGGCAGCCAGGTGTGCAGGAACAGCTGCGCCGATTTGCCCATCGCACCGACGAACAGCAGGAAGGCGATCAGGTTGGCCGCGTTCCACTCCTGCCACAGAAAGGTGATCGAGGTCTCGGCCAGACCCGGCGCGGCCGCGAACACCTCGTCAAAGCGGATCGAGTCGGTCAGCAGGAACAGCGCGAAGATGCCGAGCGCGAAGCCGAAGTCGCCCACGCGGTTGACCACGAAAGCCTTGATGGCGGCGGCGTTGGCCGTGGGTTTGCGGAAGTAGAACCCGATCAGGAGGTAGGAGGCGACGCCCACGCCCTCCCAGCCGAAGAACATCTGGAGCAGGTTGTCCGAGGTCACGAGCATGAGCATCGCGAAGGTGAAGAAGCTCAGATACGCGAAGAAGCGCGGCCGATAGCTTTCCTTCTCGGAGAACTGCGAGTCGTGCGCCATGTAGCCCATCGAATACAGGTGGACGAGCGACGAGACCGTCGTGATGACGATCAGCATGATCGAGGTCAGCCGGTCGAGCCGGATCGACCAGTCGGTCGACAGCGTGCCGCTTTCGACCCAACGCAGGATCTGGACGTGCTGCACGACCGCCGGGTCATGGGTCAGGAACACGATCCACGACAGGAAGGCCGCGAGAAACAGCAGCGCGGTGGTCAGAACCTGCGCGCCCTTGTCGCCGATGATCCGGTGGCCGAAGCCCGCGAGGATCGCGCCGATCAGCGGCGCGAAGAGGATGATGGTGGTCATTTCTTAGTACTCCAATCCATCAGCACCGCCCTGACAAATCGGGCATTTCCGCAAGTGGGTGTCAGAACCGTTTGCGCCATACACGTTTCCACACTCCGAGCAGGCCATCTGATAGATTTTCTGCATGTGGTCCGTCCCCTTCTTATCCGTACACCTGATCACGACCTGACCTCTGTCGTTAACGAAACCGGTTCTTGTTGAGTAGCCCGGCTCCATCCCTCAGCCTTTCATCACGTTGACGTCTTCGACCGCGATGGTGCCGCGGTTACGGAAGAACGAGACGAGGATGGCGAGGCCGATCGCGGCCTCGGCGGCGGCCACGGTCAGCACGAAGAGGGTGAAGACCTGCCCGACCATGTCCCCGAGGTAGGAGGAGAAGGCGACGAGGTTGATGTTGACCGACAAAAGCATCAGCTCGATCGACATGAGCAGGATGATGACGTTCTTGCGGTTCAGGAAAAGACCGAAGATGCCGATGACGAAGAGTGCCCCCGCCAGTCCCAGGTAGTGTTCAAGTCCAACCATGTGTCCCTCTGGGCCTTTGCCCTTGGTTTGTCGTTCGCGGCCCCGAAGGGCCGTATCTTGCGGGCGGGCGGGCCGCCCCGGTTCTTACAGGCCGCAAATACAGGAGTTGCGGTCGAAATTGATCTGGCGCGCGGTCCAGTTGGCCTCCTCGGCGCGGCGCACCACGTCGGCAAAGGAAAAGCTCTGCGCGCTTTCGGCCATGTCGCGCACGATGTCCTCGAAGTAGATGCGCACGCCGCCGGTCTGCCACGCCTCGATGGCGCGGCCCGCGCTGCACGAGACGAGGTATTCCTTGCCCGGTCCGGTGCCGTCCTCGGCATAGGCGAAGATCACGCCGCCCGGCAGCACGTCGGCCTGATAATAGTCGCGGCCACCCTCCGAACACACAGGGTCCAGCGCCGGGGTCAGCGCGAGCGCCGCCGCCGGCAGGGCCGCGAAAGCCGCCGTTATGAGCGGGCGAAGGATCACAGCCCCTGCCCCGGCTTCACGTCGACGAGCTCCAGCGCCTTGGCCGGGTCGCGGTACATCTGGGCGAGCACATCCTGACGCTTGATGTCCTTGCGGTGGCGCAGGGTGAGCACGATGGCCCCGATCATCGCGACCAGCAGGATCAGGCCCGCAAGCTGGAACAGCAGGAAATAGTCGTCGTAGATCAGCATCCCGAGGGCCGCGGTGTTTTCCACCTGATTGATGTCCGGCGTCACCGCGGCGCGCGCGGCCTCGACCCCGTCCGAGAACTGCCACGTCCCGAGGATCAGGCCCATCTGCATCAGCAGCACCACCGCAATGAGAAGCGCCACCGGCATGTATTTCGCCATCCCCGCCTTAAGCTCGGCGAAGTCCACGTCCAGCATCATCACCACGAAGAGGAACAGGACGGCGACCGCGCCCACGTAGACGATCATCAGGAGCATGGCGAGGAACTCGGCCCCCAGCAGCACGAACAGCCCGGCAGAGCCGATGAAGGCCGAGATCAGCCAGAGCACCGAGTGAACCGGGTTGCGCGCCAGCACGGTGAACAGGCCACCGACCAGCGTGGTCAGCGCGAAGGCGTAGAATGCGAAATCGGCAACGCTCATGCGTCCCCCTCCTCGTCGTCTTTTTCGTCGAACACCTCTTGAGCGAGCTCAAGTGCGTGGTTCATGGCCGGAAGCCCGCCGAGCATGGACATCTGATAGATGACCTCGGCGATTTCCTTTTGTGTCGCGCCGGCCTCGATCAGGTGGCGAACGGTGTACTTGATCTGCGGGTCGGCGGTCGCGCCCACGGCCACGAGGCCCGCGAGCGAGATCATCAGCCGCGTCTTGGCGTCCAGCCCGTCCTTGTTGAAGGCGTTGCCGAACATCGCCTCCATCCAGTCGCGCGGCATGGTCGGCATGAGCTTGTCGAACCCTTCGGGCTGGAACGTCTCCAGCGCCGGGTTGAAGGCTTTGAGCATCGCCGTGCCCTGCTCCATCATCCGGGCATATGTCTTGGTGAAATCGCTCATCGCAGCCTCCGTCGAAGATCGTTCATGGCGGCGACCCAGTCGGACTGGGCGTCGCTCTCCATCCACAACTCGTGAAGCTCGGAGTTTTCCGAAATCAACCGGTCCAGCGCCGACGTGGCGCGGGACTTGATGTTCGGCATCGCCCGCACGTCGGAGCCATGCGCGTTGAGCAGGTCGAGCCGATCCTGCGACACCCCCGTCGGCAACTCGCCATGCGCCACGGCCACGACCTCCGCCGACGCCCGCGCAGCCGCGCCCTGATCCACGTCGAGATAGTCGGTCACGGGCGTTCCGGCCGCCGTGTCGAGCGCGGACGCAACGGCACCGGCCCCGGAAGAGCGGTACTCTTCCAGCCAGTCCATCGAGGCGTCATCCTCGAACACGTTTGCGCCCAGTGCGCCCATGCGCCCGTCTCTCCTTACCGATACGGCGCGTCGAGCTCGAGATTGCGCGCAATCTCGGCTTCCCAACGCTCGCCGTTGGCCAGAAGCTTGTCCTTGTCGTAAAACAGCTCCTCGCGGGTTTCCGTCGCGAATTCGAAGTTCGGCCCCTCGACGATGGCATCCACCGGGCAGGCCTCTTCGCAGAAGCCGCAGTAGATGCATTTCGTCATGTCAATGTCGTAGCGTGTGGTCCGGCGGCTGCCGTCCTGGCGCGGTTCGGCGTCGATGGTGATCGCCTGCGCCGGGCAGATCGCCTCGCACAGCTTGCAGGCGATGCAGCGCTCTTCGCCGTTCGGGTAGCGGCGCAGCGCGTGTTCGCCGCGGAAACGGGGCGAGAGCGGCCCCTTTTCATGCGGGTAGTTCAGGGTCGCCTTGGGCTTGAAGAAATACTTGATGCCAAGCTGGAAGCCTTTGATCCAGTCGACGAGGAGGAAGTATTTCGCGGCGCGCGTGTAGTCGATGGCCATGATTAACCTCCCACGGTCCAGCGCGCATAGGTGCCCCAGAACGCGCCGTATTGAGCAAAGAAGGCCACCAGAACGACCCAGACCAGCGACAGGGGAAGGAAGACCTTCCAGCCGATGCGCATGAGCTGGTCGTAGCGGTAGCGCGGGGTGATCGCCTTCACCATCGCGAAGATCGTGAAGAAGAAGAACATCTTGATGACGAACCACAGGGCCCCGTCCGGCAGCGCCTCGATGGGCGACAGCCAGCCGCCGAAGAACAGCAGCGAGACGAGCGCGCACATGAGCACGATGGCCACATATTCGCCGATCATGAACAGCAGGAACGGGGTGGAGGAGTATTCCACCTGGTAGCCCGCGACCAGTTCGGATTCAGCTTCCGGCAGGTCGAAGGGCGGGCGGTTCGTCTCGGCCATCGCCGAGATCAGGAACAGGAACACCATCGGGAAATGCGGCAGCCAGTACCACGAGAAGATGCCGGCCCCGTCCTGCGCGCGCACGATGTCGCCGAAGTTCATCGAACCGGTCGAGATGATGACACCGATGATGATGAGACCGATCGAGACTTCGTAGGAGATCATCTGCGCGGCGGACCGGAGCGAGCCCAGGAACGGGTATTTCGAGTTCGACGCCCAGCCGCCCATGATGACGCCGTAGACCTCGAGCGAGGAGACCGCGAAGACGAACAGGATCGCCACGTTCACATCGGCCAGCACCCAGCGGTCGTTGAACGGGATCACCGACCACGCGATCATGGCGAGCACGAAGGACAGCATGGGCGCGAGGAAGAAGACGAACTTGTCCGCCCCCGCCGGCACCACGATTTCCTTGAGCACATATTTCAGGAAGTCCGCGAAGCTTTGCAGCAGGCCGAAAGCGCCCACCACGTTCGGGCCCCGGCGCAGCTGCACCGCCGCCCAGACCTTGCGGTCGTAGTAGAGCAGGAAGGCCAGCGCGACCAGAAGCGGCACCACCACGAGGAGCACCTGCCCCACGATCGTCAGCGCGATCCCCAGATTGGTCGTCGTGAAGAATTCATACATCAGCGTCTTGCCTCAGATCGTCGGTATTCCGTTTTCCTTGCAGGCCGCGACCGCCACTTCAGCGTCGATCTTGGCCAACCCATCGGGGAGCGCGTCGGAGATCACGTATGTGGCGTCCCCTTCCCACACTTCGCCGCGTTTATCCACCGCTGTTCGCACATGCCGGGCAAATCCGTAGCCCCGGATCAACGCATATTGCGAGGCGGCGCATTCGGCGTATTGCGCGACGTCGTCATTGCCGCGCGCGCCGGTCATTTTCACGTCGAACGCCACGAGATCACCGTCGAGAAGCCGTGTGCCGATTCCCAGGTACTCGGGCGAGAAGGGCCGCGTGGCGGCTTCAGCGCTTTGCACGGCCCGGCTCACCTCGACCTCCTGGTCGCAGGCAGCGAGCGCGGCCACAGCCGCGCCCAGATATGCGAGGCGCAGGGTCACTCGGCCGCCACCGACGGCTGGTTCATGGACTTCGCCATCGCCGACAGCTCCGCCATGACCTCGCTCGCCCGCGCGATGGGGTTGGTGAGGTAATGGTCGGCGAGGATCGGACGGAAGCTCGCCTTGCCCATCGCCTTGACCTCGAGCGGCTGCCATTCGTTTTCCGGCACCGTGTCGATGGCGGCAAGATGCGGCACCGCCTCGACCATCGCGCGGCGCAGGGCCGCCTGCGTGTCCCACGGCTGGGTCGCGCCAAGCTCGCCCGACAAGGCCCGCAGCACCGCCCAGCCCTCTTTCGCCTGACCCGGCGGGAAGGCCGCGCGCAGCGCCAGTTGCGGGCGCCCCTCGGTGTTCACGAACAGGCCCGATTCCTCGGTATAGGCGGCGGCAGGCAGGATGATGTCCGCCCGGTGCGCGCCCCGGTCGCCGTGGCTGCCCATGTAGATCACGGTCGCCCCGGCATCGATGTCGACCTCGTCCGCGCCCGCGTTGAAGATGACCTCGGCGCCCTCCGTGGCCGCCTTGACGCCGCCCTCTGCGGTCGCGCCCACGTCCATCGCGCCGACCCGGCCCGCAGCGGTGTGCAAAACCATGAAGGTGCCGCCGGTGTTCTCGGCCAGCTTCATCGCATGGGCCAGAACGGCGGCCCCGTCGGCCTCGTTCAGCGCGCCCATGCCGACGATGACCAGCGTTTTCTTAGCCTTGGTCGCGTCCGAGATGGACTTGGACGACAGCTCTTCGACCGCCGCGCGGTCTTCGCCCACATGGACGTAGTCATAGGTCAGGTCCGCACCCGCCGGGCCGACATAGCCCACGGTCGCGCCGCGCAGCCACGCCTTGCGAATGCGCGCGTTCAGGACCGGCGCTTCGTCGCGCGGGTTGGTGCCGATGAGCTGGATCATCTCGGCGCTGTCGATATCCTCGATGGTCGCCGTGCCGACATAGCCGGAGCGGTTGCCCGCAGGCAGCATCGCGCCATCCACGCGGCATTCCACCGTGCCGCCCTGCCCTTCGATGAGCTGCTTGAGGCTGAAGGCCACCTCGGCCGAGACCAGATCACCGATCAGACCCGCAACCTTCTTGCCCTTCATCGCCTCGGCGGCCGCTGTCAGCGCCTCGGGCCATTCGACCCGGGTCAGCTTGCCGTTCTTGCGCACATAGGGGGTGTCGAGCCGCTGGCGGCGCAGACCATCCCAGACAAAGCGGGTCTTGTCCGAAATCCATTCCTCGTTCACGCCGTCATGGTTGCGCGGCAGGATACGCATGACTTCGCGCCCCTTGGTGTCCACGCGGATGTTCGAGCCGAGCGCGTCCATCACGTCGATGGTCTCGGTCTTGGTCAGTTCCCATGGACGCGCGGTATAGGCATAGGGTTTCGACGTCAGCGCGCCCACCGGGCACAGGTCGATGATGTTGCCTTGCAGGTTGGAATGCAGCGTCTGGTTGAGGTAGCTCGTGATCTCGGCATCCTCGCCGCGCCCCGTCTGACCCATCTGGTGAATGCCGGCGACCTCGGTCGTGAAGCGCACGCAGCGGGTGCAGGAGATGCAGCGCGTCATATGCGTGCCGACCAGCGGGCCAAGGTCCAGATCCTCGGTCGCCCGCTTGGGTTCGCGGTAGCGGCTGAAATCGACGCCGTAAGCCATCGCCTGATCCTGAAGATCGCATTCGCCGCCCTGATCGCAGATCGGGCAGTCGAGCGGGTGGTTGATGAGCAGGAACTCCATCACCCCCTCGCGGGCCTTCTTGACCATCGGGCTGTTCGTCTTGACGACCGGCGGCTGACCTTCCGGCCCCGGACGCAGGTCCTTGACCTGCATCGCGCAGGAGGCGGCGGGTTTCGGCGGGCCGCCCACGACCTCGACAAGGCACATGCGGCAGTTGCCCGCGATCGACAGGCGCTCGTGATAGCAAAACCGCGGAATTTCCACCCCGGCCTCTTCGCAGGCCTGAATCAGGGTCATCGCCCCGTCCACTTCGACCTCGTTGCCGTCGATGACGATTTTCTTCAGATCGCTCATGCGTTTCTCACTCATCCTGCCGGGCGTGCCCGGCCTTTCGTATTCCGTTTCCGCGTCCTAGTCGCAGATCTCCGAGAAGACCACCGCCCCGTCCTCGACCACGGCGGCGTCGCCGAAGATCGTGTCGCGACGGAACTGCGGGTTCTCGCTGCACCAGGCCTTGGCGACGCCGCGCGCCGCCAGAATGTCGTCACTGGTGAGCGGCGTGCCATCGGCCCGCGCCACCGTGATCTGCGGAGCGCCGACCTCGGCCCCCGCCGCGCCGCTCGCATCGCGCCACAGCCCGTGGCTGCGGTATGCGAGCGCGTAGTCCACGCCGCCGGCGCTCAACTGCCCGCGCGTCTGCGCCGCCGCATCCACCCCATCCGCCGGACGCTCCGCCTGCCCCGCCGCCGCCATCCGGCCGGTGAGCTGGCTGACTGCGCCGCAGCCGGTCAGGGCCAGACCGGCGGTCAGCAGGATGAGGTAGGGAAGCGCGCGCATCGGCCTTACTCCGCCGCCACGGCCGCGCTGATGCGCCCGGTTTTCTGCGCCTTGATGCGGTCCTCGATCTCGCCACGGAAGTTCTTGATGAGACCCTGGATCGGCCAGGCCGCCGCGTCGCCAAGCGCGCAGATCGTGTGTCCCTCGACCTGCTTGGTCACGTCGAACAGCATGTCGATCTCTTCCAGCTCGGCCTCGCCGCGCACAAGCCGGTCCATGACCCGCATCATCCAGCCGGTGCCTTCGCGGCACGGCGTGCACTGGCCGCAGCTTTCGTGTTTGTAGAACTTCGACAGCCGCCAGATCGCCTTCACGATGTCGGTGGACTTGTCCATCACGATCACCGCCGCCGTGCCGAGGCCGGAGCCCAACTCGCCGCGCAGGTAGTCGAAATCCATGATGGCGTCTTTCATGTTCTCGCCGCGCACGCAGGGCACGGACGAGCCGCCCGGGATCACCGCCAGAAGGTTGTCCCAGCCGCCCCGGATGCCGCCGCAATGCTTGTCGATCAGCTCTTCGAACGAGATCGACATCGCCTCTTCGACGACGCAGGGCTGGTTCACATGTCCCGAGACTGCGAACAGTTTTGTGCCTGCGTTGTTGGCCCGTCCGAAGCCCGCGAACCATTCCGGCCCGCGCCGCAGGATGGTCGGGACCACCGCGATGCTTTCCACGTTGTTCACCGTCGTCGGACAGCCATAAAGGCCCGCGCCCGCCGGGAACGGCGGCTTCATGCGCGGCATCCCCTTCTTGCCCTCGAGGCTTTCGAGCAGCGCGGTTTCCTCGCCGCAGATATAGGCGCCCGCGCCGTGATGCAGGTAGAGGTCGAAATCCCAGTCCGATCCGGCGGCGTTCTTGCCCAGCAGCCCGGCCTCATAGGCTTCGTCGATCGCGGCCTGAAGCGCCTCACGCTCGCGGATGTATTCGCCCCGGATGTAGATGTAGCAGGCGTGCGCGTTCATCGCGAAGGACGCGATCAGGCAGCCTTCGATCAGCGTGTGCGGATCGTGGCGCATGATCTCGCGGTCCTTGCAGGTGCCCGGCTCGGATTCGTCCGCGTTCACGACGAGGTAGGCGGGGCGCCCGTCCGATTCCTTCGGCATGAAGGACCACTTGAGCCCGGTGGGGAAGCCAGCGCCGCCCCGGCCGCGCAGACCAGAGGCCTTCATCTGCTCCACGATCCAGTCACGGCCCTTCTGGATGATGCCAGCGGTCCCGTCCCAGTGCCCGCGCTTCTGCGCGCCGGCAAGGGTGCGGTCGTGCATCCCGTAGAGGTTCGTGAAGATCCGATCCTGATCCTTCAGCATGCCTGTCTATCCTTCGTTTTTGCGCCCATCCAGCAGGAGCCGGATGGCCACGATCAGTCCGAACGCGAAACCCGCCATGGCGACGAGCCCGATGAGGCCGAGAGTGCGGGTCGGCCAGCCGAGCTGTTCGCCCAGCCAGGTGAGCCCGATGAACCCGAGCCCGGACACGGCGATGACGACGGCGGCAAGCCGCCCCTGCCGGGCCCGGTTCTGTCTCGTGTCATCCGCGCTCATGTCTCCGCGTCGGCCTTACTTCTTCTTGTTGTCTTCGTAGAGCCCCGAGGAGGAGGCCCGCTTCGAAAACTCGGTTTCTTCACCCGCGGCCAGTTGCGTCGCCTGCGTGACCCAGTCGTCACGGGCGATCCGGCCCCGGAAACTCAGCTTGTCGTCCATCGCCGCGATGTCGGCGGCGGTCCAGGTCGCGATCTGGTCGAAGTGGAAGACGCCAGCGTCATGCAGCTTCTTCTCGATCCCCGGCCCCACGCCCTTGATCAGTTTGAGGTCGTCGGCCACCCCGCCCTTGGGCGCGTCGAGCAGTTCCGGTCCCTCGCCCGCAACGGCAGGTGCCGGCTCGGATGCCTTGGCGGCCGGTTTCTTCTTGGCCGCGGGCTTTTTCTTGGCCGCAGGCTTCTTCGCGGCGGGTTTCGCCTCGGCGGGTTTCTCGTATTTCCAGTCGCCTTTGCGGCCCTCGAGGTCGCGCTGGCCCGGAAGCTCCTTGGACGGCTGGATGATCGGATCGGGCGACGGTTCGGCCTCCTGCGAGGCTGCGCTCGCGGTCGTCGGGTCCTTGGCCGCGGCTTCAGGCTTGGCGCCCGCGCTCTCGGCCGTGGCCGTACGGTCCGCTTCGCTCTCGGTGCCCGGCGCATCCTCCGCTGCCTGTTCGGCCGCCGACGCCTTGGTCGCCGGGGCCGGCTTGGCCGCCGCCGCATCCACGTCACCGGTGCCCGCGGAACTCGCTGCCGCCGCTGCCGGGCCGGAGGTCGTCGTGGCCGCCGCCGAGGCAGGCGCGCTGCCCGACCCGCTCGCGCTCGCCGGAATGTCCGAACAGAACACGCGCTGAAGGATCAGGGCGACCGCCACGGCCACCACGATCCCGACGATAATGGCCCAGCCCCACGGCTGGCCGATGAGCAGAAGCACCGCGAGGCCCAGAAGCCCCCCGACGATCCAGCATGTGTTTCGGCAGGTCATAAATCCGCTGTCGTTAGTCGCCATATCCAAATTCCCCGTTCGGTTTGAGGGTTACAATAATGCCACCGGACGCGCGGTCTGCCGCCGCCGCTTGTCGCTTGTCGTCCGTTGCCAACCTCATCTCATCACCGACGCCTCAGTAGACGTCGCCCTTCTTCACACGTTTGGAAAATTCGGTTTCCTCGCCGGACGCGAGGGATTTGGCCTGATCGACCCAGTTATCGCGGCTGACGCGGCCCTTGAAGCCTTCGAGGTTCTGGTCGACCCAGGCGACCTCCTCATCCGTCCATTTTGCGATCTGATCGAAGTGATAGAACCCCATGTCGTTCAGCATGGACTCGAGCTTCGGCCCGACGCCCCGGATCTGCTTGAAATCGTCGGCCCCGGCCTTGCGCGGTGCCTTCATGGTGCGGGGCTTCTTGCCCGGCCCGTCGGACGGCGCGGTCCCGTTGGACGACCCGCCGGCTTTCGCCGCGGCGCCCGCCGTGTTCGTCGCCGCCGGCTCGTCGCCCGCTTTGGTTCTGGGCCGGCCCGGCTCGTTGCTGTCGTCCATCGCCTTCACGGCATCGCCCGGCTTGGTGACGGCCTTCTTCGGCTTCACGGCAACCTTGCGGGACTTGCCCTGCCACGGCGCGGTGAGCGGCACTTCCGTCCCGTCGATCCGCTTGAGCGTGTCGCCGATCTCGACCGCCAGCGCGACCGAGGCGTTGTGTTCCGGCTTGTCCGCTTCGTAGTCCTTGAGGCTCGTCAGACCGCCCGAAGGCTCGGCCGCATAGCGCCCGTTCTGCGGCCCCGGCAGCGGCACCTCGCCCGCCCCCATCCGGTCGATCAGGTCGCCAAAGCTGTCGGTCGTCAGATCCTCGTAATAATCCTTGCCGATCTGGGCCATCGGCGCGTTGGCGCAGGAGCCGAGGCATTCCACCTCTTCCCACGAAAACTTGCCGTCCGCCGACAACTCATGCGGGTTTTTCGCGATCTTTTCCTTGCAGACCGCGATCAGGTCCTCGGCCCCCATGATCATGCAGGACGTGGTCCCGCAGATCTGGAAATGCGCAACGGAACCAACCGGTTGCAGCTGGAACATGAAGTAGAAGGTCGCCACTTCCAGCGCGCGGATGTATTCCATCCCGAGCATGTCGGCCACGCCTTCGATCGCGGGCTTCGTGAGCCAGCCTTCCTGCTCCTGCGCACGCCACAGCAGCGGGATGATGGCCGAGGCCTGACGACCTTCGGGGTACTTGGTCATTTGCGCTTCGGCCCAGGCCTGGTTCTCAGGCGTGAAGGCGAAAGTGCTGGGTTGTTCGTGGTGCAGACGGCGCAGCATTACCGGTCGACCTCTCCGAAAACGATATCCATTGTGCCGATGATGGCGGCGACGTCGGCCAGCTGGTGCCCGCTCGCGACGTGATCCATCGATTGCAGGTGCAGATAACCGGGGGCGCGAAGCTTCGCGCGGTAGGGTTTGTTGGTCCCGTCGGAGACGAGGTAGACGCCGAACTCGCCCTTGGGCGCTTCGACGGCGCAATACACCTCGCCCTCCGGGACGTGGAAGCCCTCGGTGTAGAGCTTGAAGTGGTGGATGAGCGCTTCCATCGACGTCTTCATGTCGGCGCGCTTGGGCGGCGTCAGCTTGCCGCGGGCAAGGATGTCGCCCTGCCCCTCGGGCTCACGCAGCTTGGCGATGGCCTGAAGCATGATCTTGAGGCTCTCACGCATCTCGGCCATCCGCACGAGGTAGCGGTCGAAACAGTCGCCGTTCTTGCCCACGCAGATTTTGAAGTCGAATTCGTCATAGCACTCGTAGGGCTGCGACCGGCGCAGATCCCAGGCAAGGCCCGAGCCGCGCACCATCACGCCGGAATACCCCCAGTCGAGGACGTCCTCTTCCGTCACAACGCCGATATCCACGTTGCGCTGCTTGAACACGCGGTTTTCCGTGAGCAGCCCGTCGATATCGTCGAGCACCTTGGGGAATTCGTGGCACCATGCCTCGATATCGTCGATGAGCTGCGGCGGCAGGTCCTGATGGACCCCACCGGGGCGGAAATAGGCGGCGTGAAGGCGCGCGCCCGAGGCCCGCTCGTAGAAGATCATGAGCTTTTCACGCTCTTCGAACCCCCACAGCGGCGGGGTCAGCGCGCCCACGTCCATCGCCTGCGTCGTGACGTTCAGGAGGTGGTTCAGGATGCGCCCGATCTCGGAGTAAAGCACCCGGATCAGCTGCGCCCGGCGCGGCACTTCGACCTTGCAAAGCTTCTCGATCACGAGGCACCAGGCGTGTTCCTGGTTCATCGTGCCGACATAGTCGAGCCGGTCGAAATACGGCAGGTTCTGCAGGTAGGTCCGGCTTTCCATCAGCTTCTCGGTGCCGCGGTGAAGCAGCCCGATATGCGGGTCGCAGCGTTCCACGATCTCGCCGTCGAGTTCCAGAACCAGACGCAGCACGCCGTGCGCCGCCGGGTGCTGGGGCCCGAAGTTGATGTTGAAGTTGCGGATCTGCTGTTCGCCGGTCTCGGCGTCCTGAAATCCCTTGGAGCCGTCCATCATGCCGCCACCATTCTTTCCTGCCACTCCACGGGCACTGTGCCCATGAACTGTTCGATGAAGTTGTATTGCGGTTTCAGCGCGGCCTGAAGCCGCGCGCGCCGCTCGGGGTCGAGCCCCGCCTTGGGTGAGCCATGCACCCGCTTGCCGAAATCGGCCGGGATCGCGTCGATCCCGAGGAAATCGCACATCTTTTCAAGCGCGTCCTGCGTAAAGAGCCGTTCGTAAAGCTCGACGTGAATCCGGTCTTCCGGCACCGCCTGCAACAGGCGCTTGACCGTGCGCCGGTAGTTGGAGCGCCGCGCCACGGTCGTCTCGCCGCCCGCGAGGTATCCGTCGACCATCCCGGTCGCCGCCGCCTCGTCCCCGCCCGCGTTCATGCGGAAATGCGACCAGAGCCGGTCCACCGGCTCGCGCAGGAGATAGAGGAACTTCACGTTCTCATGGGCTTTCGCCATCTCGGCAAACCACTCGGGCCCCAGAAGCGCATAGGCGGGCGAGAAATCCCCCACCAACCTGGCATCCTCCAGCCCGGCCCCGATGAAGCCGAGGTAAGCCTTGTCGTCGCGTGTCTTGCCGTCGAAAGTGACCAGCCATTCCTCGATATCCGCCATGCTCTGAAGCTGATAGGCGTGGATATCATCGTCCTTCGTCACCGCATGGCGCGCCGCGATCTCGCCCTTCCGCCGTTCGAGCTCGCCCCGGTAGAACTGCCCCGCGCCCATCGCGACGGCGTTCCAGTAGTTGAGTTCCTTGACCGTCGGAAAATAGGTCTGGTGGTGGCTGTAAAGGTAATCGAACAGCCAACTGGTCCCGGCCTTGGCCGCACCCACGCAGTATATGAGGGTCTGCGCACTCATGCCCGCCACGCATCCGGAACGCGGTCGCCAAAGCGGGCGTCCTTTGCAAACTGTGCGGACGGGAACGACGTCGCGGACTTGGCCGCCCCGATACAGATCACGACACGCTCGACACTGGACGGCCACGCGACGAGGGAGCCCTCGTCACGCAGATCCACCTGTTGTGTCACGACCTGATCCATCCGGTGTCAGCCCTTCGCCTCGTCCGCCTTCTCATCGCCCGGCAGCAGATACTCGGCCCCTTCCCACGGCGACATGAAGTCGAACTGGCGGTATTCCTGAACCAGCGAGACGGGCTCATAGACCACGCGCTTCTCGACCTCGTCGTAGCGCACCTCGGTATAGCCCGTCGTCGGGAAATCCTTGCGCAGCGGATGGCCGCGAAAGCCGTAGTCGGTGAGCAGACGCCGCAGGTCCGGGTGGCCCTTGAAGATGATCCCGAACATGTCGAAGATCTCGCGCTCGAACCAGTTGGAGGCCGGATAGACCGTCACGATGGAAGGCAGCATCTCGCCCTCGTCCACGACGGTTTTCACCCGGATGCGGTGGTTCTGGTACATCGACAGGAAGTGATAGACGACGTCGAACCGCGCCTCGCGCTCGGGGTAGTCCACGGCGGTGATGTCCACCAGCGTCGTGAACCGGCAGCCCCGGTCGGTCTTGAGGAACTCCACGAAGCCGGGAAGCCCCTCGGCGCGGACATGGACGGTGAGCTCGCCGAAGGCGACCTCCCACGACGTCACCACATCGACCTGCTTGGCCTCGATCAGCGCGCCGAGTTCATTGAGGGTCTCGTCACTCATACCCGTTACCTCACGATCGTGCCGGTGCGGCGGATTTTGCGCTGAAGCTGGAGGATGCCGTAAACCAGCGCCTCGGCCGACGGCGGGCAGCCGGGCACATAGACGTCCACGGGCACGACACGGTCGCAGCCACGCACCACCGAATAGGAATAGTGATAGTAGCCGCCGCCATTGGCGCAGGAGCCCATCGAGATGACATACCGCGGCTCGGGCATCTGGTCATAGACCTTGCGCAGCGCGGGGGCCATCTTGTTGGTCAGCGTGCCCGCCACGATCATCAGGTCCGACTGGCGCGGGCTGGCGCGCGGGGCGACCCCGTAGCGCTCGAGGTCGTAGCGCGGCATGGACGACTGCATCATCTCGACCGCGCAGCAGGCAAGACCGAAGGTCATCCAGTGCAGCGACCCGGTGCGCGCCCAGTTGATGATGTCGTCGGTGGTGGTCAGCAGAAAGCCCTTGTCCGCAAGCTCGTTGTTGAGGTCACGGGTGGCCACCTCGCGGTCGAAATCCGCGGTGTTGGTGCCGGTCATCACTCCCATTCGAGGGCTCCCTTCTTCCATTCGTAAGCAAAGCCGATGGTCAGCACGCCGAGGAACACCATCATCGACCAGAATCCGACCATCCCGACATCCTTGAAGGCCACGGCCCAGGGGAACAGGAAGGCGATCTCGAGATCGAAAATGATGAACAGGATCGAGACGAGGTAGAACCGCACGTCGAACTTCATCCGGGCGTCATCGAAGGCGTTGAACCCGCACTCGTAGGCCGACACTTTTTCAGGGTCGGGATTGCGCACGGCAAGGACGGCGGCCGCGATCAGGAACGCGAGGCCAAGCCCGACGGCGACGGCGAGGAAAATGACGATGGGGAGGTATTCTCGGAGGAGGTCTTCCACGTTAGCTCCTTTGTCGGGCGCGTGCCCGCGACAGTTTGGCTCCTTCGGGGGTCTACTCCCAACGCCCCGAAGGGTCAACCAAGGGGCCCGGCGTTTTGGGCATTTTGAACAAGGCCGTGCAGGCGCTTCTGCAGCGCGGCGTGAGGTCATTGTATACTAATGTTCACAGGGGTTTGGCCGGTTTTCTGCACTGCACGAAAGCCGCAGCCATCAATCAAGTTTGAACGACGCGTGGCGTGGACGGGCCGTCTGCGCCGACTCAGGCAGAGACGGCGACGTAGATCGCACAAAGGAACATGACCACCGTGACCGGCCCCCAGAGAAGGCGCTCCGACCGCGAGGGCGTGATATTGTTGAGAAGAGTGGAAAGCCCCGTGATGGCGACCACGCCCCAGATCGCCCAGACCGGAAAGACCGGCGCCAGCAGGCCCGACGCCCCGGCCACCACCCGCGCCATGAGGACGAGCAGCCCGCCCTGCACCACCGTGGCGACCCGCGCCCCCACGGGCAGGCGCCCCTCGAACCGCCCTCCGAGCGTGAGATGACCAAGCGGGGCACCAAGGGCGAGCGCGAATTGAACCAGCGCGCTCACCAAAGCGAGGACGCCATAGACGATGGCGGCGATGACGATCAGGCTCATGTCGGCATCCACCGCGCCTTGCGTTTGTCGAAAAACGCCCCGATCCCCTCCTGCGCCTCGTCGCCTTCCCAGCAGTCGACAAGGGCGCGGATCGTGTCGTCGATGATCGCGTCGGTGATCGGCTGGCCAAGCCGGCGCGCCAGCGCCTTGGCCTGCGCCACCGCACCCGGCGCGCAGTTGAGATAGGGCGCGACCTCTTCCTCCACCGCGGCGTCCAGTGCCCCTTCAGGCACCGCATGGGCCACGATCCCCAGCCGCTGCGCTTCCGCCGCGCCGAAGATACGGGCATTCATGAATATGCGTCGTGCCATCGCCTCGCCGATCCGGGCGAGGACATAGGGGCCGATGGTGGCGGGGATCAGGCCCAGCCGGGTCTCGGTCAGCCCGAACTTGGCATGGTCTACGGCAATGGCCACGTCACAGACGCTGCACATCCCGATCCCGCCACCGAACGCCTGCCCCTGAACCCGCCCGATCAGCGGCTTGGGCATCTCGTTCAGCGCCCGGAGCATCAGGGCGAGCTTGCGCGCCTCCACGAACCGGGTCTCCGGGTCGGCGGCCATCTGGTCCTGCATCCAGCCGAGATCGCCCCCGGCGCAAAAGCTTTTGCCCGCCCCGGTGAGCACGACGACGCGCACGGCCTCGTCCGCGCCGAGCGCTTGGGCCGACTCGGTCAACTCGCGGATCATCGTGGCCGACAGCGCATTGTGCTTGTCCGCCCGGTCGAGCGTCAGAACCGCCACGCCCCTTGCGTCGGTCGCAATGGAAATCGTCTCGAAGGTCATCGTCCCGCCTTTCCAAGCTTTGCCACGCTCACCCGCGCATCCCCCGCGCCATCTCTGCGGCCCGGTCGAGCACCGCGCCGTCCAGCCCGGTGGCCAGCCCCAGTGCCACGAGCCGGGCATGAACCGCCTCGGTCGCCACGTTGCCCTTGGCCCCCGGCGCATAGGGACAGCCGCCCAGACCGCCCACCGCGGCATCGAACACCCGTACGCCAAGCTCCAGCGACATCTCGATATTCTCGAGCGCCCGGCCCTCGGTGTCGTGGAAATGCCCCGCGATCCGTTCCGCCGGCACCCGTTCCAGCACGGCCAGAAGCATGTCGCGCACGGTCTCGGGCGTGCCCTTGCCGATGGTATCGCCCAGGCTCACTTCGTAGCAGCCCATCGCCATCAACTCCTGCGCCACCTGCGCCACCTTCTGAGGTGGGGTCGGCCCGTCATAGGGGCAATCGGTCACGCAGGAGACATATCCCCGGACTTTCACTTTTCGAACCATCGCAGCCTCAACGATCGGCAAGAACCGCTCAAGGCTTTCCGCAATCGAACAATTAATGTTGGCCTGGCTGAACCCCTCGCTTGCGCTTCCGAAAATCGCCACCTCGTCCGCGCCCGCCTCCATCGCCCTCTCGAACCCCTTGAGATTCGGCGTCAGGGCCATGTAGGACACGCCCTCCGCCCGGCGGATACCGGCCAGAACCTCGCCGCTGTCGGCCATCTGCGGCACCCATTTCGGGCTGACGAAACTCGCGACCTCGATCCGGCTGAATCCGGCCCCCGACAGCGCATCCACCAGCGCGATCTTCTCGGCCGTCGGGATCTGCCGCGCCTCGTTCTGAAGCCCGTCGCGCGGGCCCATCTCGACGATCTCGACACTATCCATCGGGCACCTCGTAGAACGGCTGACCATAGATCGTGTCCGGCCCCTGCACCGCCAGCGCCGTCTGGTAAGCCGGGCGCGCGGCCAGCCGGGCATGATACGCGCCCAGCGCCGGGAATTTCGCGCCATGAACGTAGTGGAACGCCGCATCGACCCCGAACCCGAACATGATGTCCACGGCGGAAAACCCCGAGGCGAGCAGGTAGTCCTGCCCAGACACGCGCTTCTCCAGCGGTTTGAGCACCGTGGCCAGCCGCCGCGTCTCCATCCCGATCACGGTGGGCGAGCGCATCGCGGGATCAGGCAGGAACACCTGTTGCAGGTTGAGGTTCTGGATCAGCGTCGCGACCGTCTCGGCATAATGCAGCCAGACGAGGAACTCGGGACGCTCCGCATCTCCCGGCAGCCGCCCCAGCCCATGTTCCGGCCGCGTCTCGCACAGGTATTCGATGATGGCCCCGCTTTCGATCAACGTCATCCCGTCGATTTCCAGCGCCGGGACCCGCCCTGCCGGATTCACGTCGCGAAACGCCTCGGTCCCGAGGCTGCCGTCGCCGATGCGGTAATTCTCGATCTCCGGCTCCAGCCCCATTTCGGCCAGAAGCCAGTGAACCCGGAACGACCGGCTGCCGGGAACGGCGTGCAGGCGGATCATGCGTCCTCGCCTTCTTCGGGGGTGAGCGCGATCAGCGCGGCATGCGCCTCCACCTGCGCGCCTTCGGCGGCGAACACTTCGGCCACCACACCGTCACGCGGGGCCGTCAGGGTGTGTTCCATTTTCATCGCCTCCATGATGGCCATCCTGTCGCCCGCTGCAACCGTGTCGCCGGGGGCGACAAAGACCGCCTTCACAAGCCCCGGCATCGGCGCCTCGACCACGTCGCCCCCCTGCCCGTCCGCCGACAGGATCGCCAGAGGATCGGGCACGCGGAAGCCGTGCCCGGCGCCCGTGAACACGGTGACAAGGTCGCCGGTGATCGCCACTTCCGGCGCGCGCACCCCGTCGAGCCGCCAGCCTTCCGGGCGGCGTCGTGCCTCGACCACCACGTCGCCGACCGTGATGCGGGCCGCCTCCGGCCCCGCCATCTCGATCACCGGCGACAGCACCTCGCCCGCCCGTTCGAGCAGGATCGTGCGGCGCAACGGCGACCAGAGCGCGAACCCCGTCACCGTCTCGGGCGCGTCCAGCAGCCCCGCCCCGGCCAGTGCGGCGAGCGCCACGTCGGCGGGCGCAGGCCCGTCGTCCTGGGTCAGGGCCGACAGGTCGCGCTCGATCAGCCCGGTATCGACCTCCCCGGCCGCGAACCCCTCATGGGCACACAGCGCCGACAGGAACCCGAGGTTCGTCACGGTCCCGGCCACCTGCGTGCCCGCCAGCGCCCGACGCATCTTGCCCAGCGCGATCTCGCGGGTGGCCCCGTGGGTGACGAGCTTGGCAATCATCGGATCGTAGAAGGGGCTGATCTCGTCCCCCGTGCGCACCCCGGTCTCGGCCCGGCACTCCGGCGCGAAAGCCAGATGCGCGAGCCGCCCGGTGGCCGGCAGGAACCCCGCCGGCACGTCCTCGGCATAAAGCCGCGCCTCGAACGCATGACCCCGTAGCGGGATTTCGGTCTGCGACAGCGGCAAAGGCTCCCCCGCCGCCACGCGAAGCTGCCATTCGACAAGGTCGATGCCCGTGACTTCCTCGGTCACCGGATGCTCGACCTGCAACCGCGTGTTCATCTCCATGAACCAGAACCCGTCGGGGCGCAGCCCGTCGGAGCCGTCCACGATGAACTCCACCGTCCCGGCCCCCGCATATCCGATGGCCTCGGCGGCGCGCACGGAGGCCTCGCCCATCGCGGCGCGCATCTCTTCGGTCATCCCCGGCGCGGGCGCTTCCTCGATCACCTTCTGGTGGCGGCGCTGGAGCGAGCAGTCGCGCTCATACAGATGCACCGCCTCGCGCCCGTCGCCGAAGACCTGCACTTCGATATGGCGCGGCGCGGTCACGAATTTCTCGACCAGCACATCGGGGTTGCCGAAGGCTGTTTTGGCTTCCGACCGCGCCGAGGCGAGCGCATCGGAGAAGTCGCCCGCCCGCTCGACCAGCCGCATCCCCTTGCCGCCGCCCCCCGCAACCGCCTTGATGATGACTGGATAGCCGATCTTGCCGGCCTCTTCCGCGAGCAGGTCGTCGCCCTGCTCGGCCCCGTGGTAACCGGGCACGACCGGCACGCCCGCCTCGTCCATGAGCTTCTTCGCGGCGTCCTTCAGCCCCATCGCCCGGATCGCTTTTGCGGACGGGCCGATGAAGGTCAGCCCGGCAGCCTCGACCGCCTCCACGAACTCCGGGTTCTCGGAGAGAAAGCCGTATCCGGGATGGATCGCCTGCGCGCCGGTGGCCTGCGCCGCCGCGATGATCGCGTCCCCGCGCAGATAGCTTTCCGCCGGTTGCGGCCCGCCGATATGCACGGCCTCGTCGGCCATCTCGACATGGCGCGCGGTGCGGTCGGCATCGGAAAACACCGCCACCGTCGCGACACCCAGCTTGCGGCAGGTGTCGATCACGCGACAGGCGATTTCGCCGCGATTGGCAATCAGGATCTTGTGGAACATCAGCCCTCCTTGCGAGCGGTCGTGATGAACGCCCCGCTCAGATCGCGCCGCTCGACCGCGCCGAACCCGGCGGCCTCCAACGCGCCCGCGTAGTCCTGCCCCTCCGGCACCATGGATGTCGAGAACACCTCGCCCCCGATCACGATCAGACCGCCGGGACGCAGAAGCCGGTTCGCCTCGGCCAGCCCGGCGGATATGTCGTCGAGATGGTGGATCACGTTGATCATCATCACCACGTCGAAATCGCCATCCCCGAACCCGGTCGCCTCGCCGGGCGCCACGCGCAAGTCCGCGCCGGGGCACCGCTCGCGCGCGATCTCGACCATGCGCGGCGTGGGGTCGACGCCCGCCAGCCGCCCGGCCCGGTCGGCAAGCGCGGCCAGAGCCGAACCGTTCCCGCAGCCCAGGTCGATCACGTCGGCCCCGTCCGCGATGCCGGCCGCGTTCAGAACCTCGAAGATACTCGCGTCGCCGCCGTATTTGTCCGCGTATCTTTGCGCGGTGTCGTCGTCCCATGCAGTCATGTCAGGGTCTCCATTGCGCGCCGATGGGTTTCGGCGCTGTTCTCGGAAAAGCAGCACAGGGTGATCTGTGCGGGCGGGGCCTCCCACACGCTGACCTCCCGCACGGCAATGGTCGCGGCTTGATCGGCAGGGTAGCCGTAGACGCCCGTGGAAATGGCGGGGAACGCGATGCTCTCACACCCTGCCTCACGCGCCAGCCGCAGGCTCTCGCGATAACAGGCGGCGAGCAAGTCCGGCTCCCCCCGATCCCCGCCGTGCCAGACCGGCCCGACCGTGTGGATGACATGGCGCGCGGGCAGGTCATACCCCACGGTGATCCGCGCCTCGCCCGTCGGGCAACCGCCGATCGCCCGGCACTCCTCCAAAAGCCCCGGACCCGCGGCCCGATGAATGGCCCCGTCCACGCCGCCGCCACCCAGAAGCGACTCGTTCGCGGCGTTCACGATGGCGTCCACGTCGAGCGTGGTGATGTCGGCGGTGATGACCTCGACACTCATGCGCGGCCCCGGATCGTATGACAATCGTATGCACAGTGTGTGCACATGATGTGTACGCGCGGTGCATGGTCCATTTCGGGCCTCCTCACATCCGGAACACGCCGAAGCGCGTCTCTTCGATCGGGGCGTTCAGGGCGGCGAGAAGCGACAGGTAGAGCACCTGCCGGGTCTTGCGCGGGTCCACGATGCCGTCGTCCCAGAGCCGGGCGGAGGCGTAAAGCGGGTGGCTCTGACGCTCGAACATCTCGATCGTGGGGCGCTTGAATTCCGCCTCGTCCTCGTCCGACCAGCTTTCGCCCGCGCGCTCCAGCGCGTCGCGTTTGACCGTCGCCAGCACGCCCGCGGCCTGCTCGCCGCCCATGACGGAAATCCGGCTGTTGGGCCAGGACCACAGGAAGCGCGGCTGATAGGCACGGCCCGCCATGCCGTAGTTGCCCGCGCCGAAGGAACCGCCCACGAGCATCGTCACCTTGGGGACCGACGTGGTCGCCACCGCCGTGACCATCTTGGCCCCGTGACGCGCGATGCCCTCGTTCTCATACTTCCGGCCCACCATGAAGCCGGTGATGTTTTGCAGGAAAATCAGCGGGATACGGCGCTGCGAGCACAGCTCGACGAAATGCGCGCCCTTCTGCGCGGCCTCGGAAAACAGGACACCGTTGTTGGCGATGATCCCGACCGGGCAGCCCATGAGATGCGCGAACCCCGTGACCAGCGTCTCGCCAAAGCGCGGCTTGAACTCGTCAAATCGCGACCCGTCCACCACCCGCGCGATCACCTCGCGGATGTCATAGGGCGTGCGCAGGTCGCCGGGCACGACGCCGAGGATTTCCTCGGGGTCATAGGCCGGGTCTTCGACCGACTGCCACTGGACTGTCGCGGGCTTGGTCCGGTTCAGGCTCTCCACCGCCCGCCGGGCGAGCGCAAGCGCATGGGCGTCGTCCTCGGCAAGGTAATCGGCCACCCCGGACAGGCGCGTGTGCACGTCGCCGCCGCCCAGATCCTCGGCTGTCACCACCTCACCGGTCGCGGCCTTAACCAAAGGTGGACCGGCAAGGAATATGGTGCCCTGATCCTTCACGATGATCGTCACGTCGCTCATCGCCGGAACATAGGCCCCGCCCGCCGTGCAGGAGCCCATGACCACCGCGATCTGCGGGATGCCCCGGGCCGACATCTGTGCCTGGTTGTAGAAGATGCGCCCGAAATGGTCGCGGTCCGGGAACACCTCGTCCTGGTTGGGCAGGTTCGCGCCCCCGCTGTCGACAAGGTAGAGGCACGGCAGGTTGCATTCCTGCGCGATCTCCTGCGCGCGCAGGTGCTTCTTGACCGTCATCGGGTAATAGGTGCCGCCTTTCACGGTGGCGTCGTTGGCGATGACCATGACCTCCTGCCCGTGCACGCGACCGACCCCCGCGATCACGCCAGCCGCCGGCGCGGCGCCATCGTAGAGCCCATGCGCCGCCGTCGCGCCGACTTCGAGGAAGGGCGACCCGGCGTCCAGGAGGTTCGCCACCCGTTCACGCGGGAGCATCTTGCCCCGTGACAGGTGCCGTTCACGCGCCTTCGCGCCGCCCCCTGCCGCCGCCTGCCCGGCGGCCTCGGCCACTGTTCCCAGCATTTCAAGATGCGCGGACCGGTTGGCCTGAAAGCTCTCCGACCCGGTCATCGCCTGCGATTGCAGCTTCATGTAGTGTCCTCCGGTGCGGCGCATCCGCCGCGTGTTCTGATAAACTGTTGCTCGCTCGACGGCCTGCGCATCACGGCCCCTTCGGGCGCGACCGGGGCCGTACGGGCGGGGGCCGGTCGACCCAGCCCGACTCCACACCCGAAGGCGCGGCTCCAAGGTAGCGGGCGATCTGCCAGGCCAGCACGGCGATGCGCAGCCGGGCGTTGGCCTCGTTCGCGCCGCACCACGCGCCCATGAGCTCGGTCGTTCCCGCGCAATCCGGGCCGGCGGACGTGCCCTCCGCCAATGCGCGGGTCTGCGCATAGAGCGCACGCGGCCAGTCTTCGCCGCCCTCGTCGAGCGTGCCGGGATCGGGCAGGTCGCCGAGGATCCGCGCGGTCATCGCGTCCTGCTCGGCGGCGAGGTCTTTCTGACACGGGATCGTGTCGCCGCTCCGGTCGCACAGCACGATCCCGCCGCCCCCGCAGGTATAGACGTCGCCCGAGGACCACAGCCCGCCCACCACGTCGTCGATGGGCAGGTGCCCGTTCACAATCAGGCTCTGCTCGTAGCGGTCGATCAGGATGTCCATGCAGGTCTGGAACGTCGGTATGGCCTCCTGCGCCCGCGCGGGCGCGAACGGCAGGATCAGGGCGAGGGTTACGGCCGCGCGGATCATCCGTCCCGTCCCCCGTCCCGGCGGGCGACGAGGCCACCATAGGCGTCGGTCACATAATCAACCCGCGCCGCGCCCGTGCCGCATGTGATGACGTACCCGTCCCCTTGCGGTCGCCCCGCGCAATGAAGGTCCGCGCGCCCGGTCTCCTCGGCATACACAGCCGCCCAGTGCGCGACGATGCCCGACGGGTCCGGCGGCCCCATCCGGGCCACGCGGTAGCCCAGCATGGCCGACAGCCCGCACAAGACGAGCACGGTCGCGATATGGCCCTTGCGGATCAATGGAACTCCATCTCGACCCGGAGCGACAGCGCGCGCTCGCCGGTCATCTGCATCAGACAGGCGGCCGAAGCCGGGCCGCCCCCGGCGCCGCCGCCCCATTTCGATCGCTCGAAGGCGCAGTTGGCGTCACGCCAAGGAATCCACGCCCGCTGCGCGTCGCGCAGAGCGTCGGCGGTGCTGACCGGCATCTCGTTGACCTCGTCGTCATTTGCCAGCCGCGCCCGCAACGGACCGTAAAGCGCGTTCAGCTCCGCATCCCAATCCTCGTATTCCGCCCAGACGCAGGCCCCCTGCCCGACCGTGGAATAGCCCCCGGGCGTGTCCTCCATACAGCGGTTGGCAGCGGTGCCGATGCACTGGACCTTTTCATACCAGTCGTCGGTCGCCGCCACGCAATCGCGCGAATGGGCGAAGTCGTAGATAAGATCCTGCGCGGCGGCAGGGCTCGCGATCAGCAGGGCAGCGGCGATGATCCAACGTCTCATGGGGCGGTCCTCAGGCTCGGTAGTCCGGGTTTTCGTAATCGAAGCGGCACCCGGCGGACCACGCGCTGCGGTCATTGCCGTGGTTCGGCAGACCGCCGGCCCGGTGCAGCAGATCGGCCATGTGCATCAGGTTCCAAGTCATGATCGTGGTGTTGCGCCGGGTGAAATCGTTGTCATACCCGGCAGGCGCGCCGTCCACGTCGTCGCCGTAGGACGGCCCCGGCCCCGCCTCGCCGATCCAGCCACAATCGGCCTGCGGCGGGATCGTGTAGCCCAGATGATTGAGCGCGAAGCCCAGCGTCATGGCCGTGTGCTTGATCCCGTCCTCGTTGCCGGTGATGACGCAGCCGCCGACCTTGCCGTAATAGACCGACTGCCCCTTGTCGTTCAGTTCGCCCGACATGGCATAGAGCCGCTCGATCAGCACCCGGCAGACCGAGCTTTCCTCGCCCAGCCAGAGCGGCGTGCCGATGACGAGGATCTGCGCGGCCTGCACCCGCTCCCAGATCGCAGGCCAGTCGTCCCGCTCCCAGCCATGATCGCGCATGTCCGGGTAAACACCCGGCGGCACGTCATGGTCGAGCAGGTGAAGGTGGTCCACCGTGACGCCCTGCTTCTCCATCATCAGCGCCGAGACGTTCAGAAGCTTCTGCGTATGGCTGTCCGTTGCCTGCCGCTTCAATGAGGTGTTCACGAAAAGCGCCCGCAACCCTGAATAATCATGCGGGCTGTTCGCGCCGATCGCGTCCTGTTCGTCGCTCAAGGTCATGGCATCTCCTCCCAGAGTCGCACCCAGCCTAGCGCATCTTCGACATCAGTTCGCGCCCAACGAGCATCCGCCGGATCTCGGATGTGCCCGCCCCGATCTCCATCAGCTTGGCGTCGCGGAAAATCCGGCTCACCGGTGTTTCGTTCATGAACCCCATGCCGCCCATCGCCTGCACCGCCTGATGGGCCACCGTCATCGCCTCTTCCGAGGCATAGAGCACGCAAGCCGCCGCATCCTGCCGCGTGACCTCGCCCCGGTCACAGGCCTTCGCGACCTCGTAGACATAGGCGCGCGCCGAGTTCATCTTGGTGTACATATCGGCGATCTTCCCCTGCATAAGCTGGAAATCCCCGATCGCCTGGCCGAACTGCTTTCGTTCGACCATGTAGGGCATCACCTCGTCCAGACAGGCCGCCATGATGCCGGTGCCGATGCCCGAAAGCACCACGCGCTCGTAATCCAGCCCGGACATGAGCACCCTGGCCCCCTTGCCCTCTTCGCCGAGGATATTCTCGAACGGCACCTCGACATCCTCGAAGAAAAGCTGCGCCGTGTTTGACCCGCGCATCCCGAGCTTGTCGAAATGCGGGGAAGTGGAGAACCCCTTCATGTCCTTCTCGACGATGAAGGCGGTGATCCCCTTGGACCCTGCCTCCGCGTCGGTCTTGGCATAAACGACCAGCGTGTCGGCCTCCGGCCCGTTGGTGATCCAGAACTTGGAGCCGTTGAGCGTGAAATACCCGTTCTTCTTCTCGGCGCGCAGTTGCATCGAGACGACGTCGGACCCGGCACCGGGCTCCGACATGGCCAGGGCCCCCACATGCGCGCCCGAGATAAGCCCCGGCAGGTACTGCTGCTTCTGCGTCTCGGTGCCGTTGAGCTTGATCTGGTTTACACAAAGGTTGGAATGCGCGCCGTAGGACAGCGAGACACTGGCCGACGCCCGCGCGACCTCCTCTACCGCGACGGTATGAGCAAGATAGCCCATGCCGGACCCGCCATATTCCTCGGACACCGTGATACCAAGCAGGCCAAGCTCGCCCATCTCTTTCCAAAGATGCGAGGGGAAGTCGTTGGTCTTGTCGATTTCGGCCGCCAGCGGCTTGATCCGCTCCTGCGCGAACCGGTGCACCATGTCGCGAAGCTGCGCGATATCCTCGCCCAGATCGAAGTTCATCGACGCCATGAACATGGCTGACCTCCCATTTATTGAACGCTTGTTCATTTCTAGACACGAGAGCCGAGTCGGGTCAAGCGGTCGCGCTTTTGATGTTTCGCCGCCCGGCTGCGCCGGGCGCCGACCCATGCGAGAGGGCGCTGCCCTCTCGCGCTCTCCCGGGATATTTTGGACCGGAAAGGAAATGTTAAGGTCAATGCGCCATGGTTGGCGCACGGTACAGGCTGGGAAGCCGATGGCCGTGACCGGAAAGCCCCCGGGGCGACCCGGGGGTGGACCCGCCCCTCTTTCCGGTCCGAAATATCCCGGGAGGTCTGGAGGGCTGGCCCTCCAGAGCCGGCGTCAGCCGGCTTGATGGACCGGAGACACCTCGGCCCGGATGATCCGCGCGATCTGGGCGCAGTCCTCGAGCGAGAATGTGAGCGGCAGGCGCAGGTCGAGGATACCGCGCAGCACCCGGTCGGATGCCGGCATCGGCTCGGACGGGGCATAGTGCCAACTGTCATAGCGCGAGGTGAAGCCCACGGGCTCTGCCGCACCGAACCATTTGAGTTCCACGCCCTTGTCCGCGCACCGCGTGACCACCTCGGTCACCGCCGCACCGGACCAGTCGAGCAGCAGAAACTGGAAGGACGACATGACGTAGTCCTCGGCCTCGGGCCGGTCCACGATCGTCAGGCCGGGCGTGTTACGAAGCCCGTCTTCCACCACGCGGTAGCGCTCGTTCCAACGTGCGCATTGCGCGTCGAGATCGGCCAGTTGCGGGCGCAGGATCGCCGCGCGCAGGTTGTCCATCCGGCCCGACACGTTCGGCGTGTCGTATTTCACCCGCTCGAACACCTCCGGTCCCGGTGCGGCGAGGTGGCGGCCGTAGAGCATGTAGCTCCCCGACAGCATGACGGCGCGCGCCATGATCTCGTCGTCGTCGGTGACGAGCAGCCCGCCCTCGCCCGAGTTCATGTGCTTGTAGGTCTGGGTCGAGTAGCAGCCGACATGGCCCGAGCGGCCGGAGAGCACGCCGTTCCAGCGCGCCCCCATCGTGTGCGCGCAATCCTCGATCACCGTCAGACCCTTTTCCCCAGCCAGTGCCATGAGAGCGTCCATGTCCGCCAGGTGCCCGCGCATGTGGCTGAGCATCAGCACATCCGATCCCTCCGCCTTGGCGGCGAGGTCGTCGAGGTCGATCACAAGCCCTTCTGTCACGCCCACGAACACCGGCACGGCCCCGACCGACGCGATGGCACCGGGCACCGGGGCCAGCGTGAAGGCATTGGTCAGCACCCGGTCGCCGGGCTTCACTCCGACCGCCCGCAGCGCAGTGGCCAAAGCGTAGCCGCCCGACGCGACGGCGAGGCAGTATTTCGCCCCGCACCAGTCCGCGAATTCGCGCTCCAGAAGCGCGACCTCGCTCTCCTCCCCCGGCGCGGTGTTGTAGCGGTGCAGGCGGCCCGAACGCATGACCGCCACGGCGGCCTCGATCGCCGTCTCGGGGATCGGTTCCTGCTGGGTGAAGTTGCCCTTGAAGGTCTCGCTCATGGCGCGACATTGCGCCGGGCGCCCGACCCCGTCAACCGATGAGCCGGGCCACCTCGGCGTCCAGGTCGTCGTAGCTGTTCAAAAGCCCCTCGGGCTCCAGCGCGGCGACACCGGTGCCCTCAGGCCCGAAGGTGATGAGGAGCGAGGGCACCCCCGCCGCCCGCGCGGTTTCGCGGTCCGTCACGGTATCGCCCACCAGCAGCGACCGCGCGAGATCGCCCCCGGCCCGCTCCACCGCCGCGACAAAGGGTGCCGGGTCCGGCTTGCGCACCGGCAGGGTGTCCGCGCCGATGAGCGACGCGAAGAGGCCACGCACCCCCAGCCGACCAAGCAGGGTCTCGGCCAGCCCCTCGGGCTTGTTGGTGCAGACCCCGACCGCATAGCCCGCGTCCCGCAGCCGTTCCACCGCCGCGACCGCGCCGGGATACATGACCGTGTGGGTGTCGATATTCTCACCGTACCACTCCAGCAGGTAAGGATACTCGCGGTCCACACCCTCAAGCCCCTGCCCCAGCCGCTCGAACCCGAGCGTCAGCATCGCCCGCCCGCCGCGAAACGCCGTCGCCCCATCCGCCACCGGGTCGAGAACGTCGCCGTGGCCCAGGCGCGAGAAACAGGCGTTGGCCGCGCAGATGAGATCGCGCGAGGTGTCGGCCAACGTTCCGTCCAGATCGAAGATCACCGTTTTCATGCCAAACCCCCGGGACTTCCCGCCATGACCATTGCGTGTTACGCGGCGAGCGTTAAAACGAGTGCGCGGACAAGAAAAGAGCAGATCATGGCGACGGCCCTCATCATTCTCGCGGCGGGACAGGGCAAACGGATGAATTCCGACCTCCCGAAAGTGCTTCACGAACTGGGGGGCACGCCACTTTTTGCCCATGCGCTCGCCGCCGGGTCGGCCCTTGCCCCGGACCGGGTCGTGCTGGTCGCCGGCAACGGGGCCGAAGCCGTGACCAAGGCCGCGACCGACCGCGACGACGAGATCGAGGTGGTGTTGCAGGAAGAGCGTCTGGGCACCGGCCACGCGGTCGATCAGGCGCGCACGGCGCTTGGCGGTTTCACCGGCGATGCCATCGTGCTTTACGGCGACACGCCCTTCATCCGGCCCGAAACGCTCGAGGCGATGATGGAGGCGCGGGCCTCCGGCGCCGACGTCGTGATCCTCGGGTTCGAAGCAGCCGATCCCAAGCGGTACGGCCGCCTCGTCATGGACGGCAAGGAGCTCTTGCGCATCGTCGAATTCAACGACGCGAGCGACGAGGAACGCGCCATCACCCTGTGCAATTCGGGCGTGGTCGCCGCCGACAGCGCGACGCTTTTCGAGCTGATCGACGGGCTGTCCAACGAGAATGCGGCGGGGGAATACTACCTCACCGATATCGTCGAAGTCGCGCGCGCCAAGGGCCTGCGCGCCGAGGCCGTGACCTGTGACGAGGCCGAGACGCTGGGCATCAACACCCGCGCCGAGCTTGCCGCCGCCGAGGCCCAGTTGCAGGACATGAAGCGGGCCGAGGCGTTGGAGAACGGCGTCACGCTGGTCGCGCCCGAAACCGTGTTCTTCTGCGCCGATACCGTCATCGGGCGCGATGCGGTGGTGGAGCCCAACGTGGTCTTCGGCCCGGACGTCACAGTCGAAAGCAACGCGCGCATCCGGGCCTTCAGCCATCTTGAGGGCTGTCATGTCAGCGCGGGGGCCGTCGTCGGCCCCTATGCCCGCCTGCGCCCCGGTGCGGAACTGGCCGAGCGCGCCAAGGTGGGCAATTTCGTCGAGATCAAGAACGCCCAGATCGCCGAAGGGGCCAAGGTCAATCATCTGTCCTACATCGGCGACGCGAGCGTGGGCGAAGGCGCAAACATCGGCGCGGGCACGATCACCTGCAACTACGACGGGGTGTTCAAGCACCGCACCGAGATCGGGGCGCGCGCCTTCATCGGGTCGGACACGATGCTCGTCGCGCCCGTGCGCGTGGGGGCCGATGCCATGACCGCCACCGGCACCGTCGTCACCCGCGATATAGCGGACGGGGCGATGGGTGTGGGCCGCGCCCGCATGGAGGTGAAGCCCGGCTTCGCCGTCAAACTTTTCGACAAGCTCCGCGCCAAAAAGGCCCGGCAGAAAGGCAAGTAGCAGCATGTGTGGGATCATTGGCGTCCTGGGCGACCACGAAGTCGCGCCGATCATCGTCGAGGCGCTGGGTCGGCTGGAATACCGCGGCTATGACAGCGCGGGCATCGCCACCGTGAACGCCGCGGGCACGCTGGACCGCCGCCGCGCGGTCGGCAAGCTGGTGAACCTGTCGGACCTGCTGGTTCACGACCCCCTGCCCGGCAAGGCGGGCATCGGTCATACCCGCTGGGCGACCCACGGCGGCGTCACCACGCCCAACGCCCACCCGCACCAGTCGGGTCGCGTCGCGCTCGTCCACAACGGGATCATCGAGAACTTCGCCGCACTGCGCGCGGAACTGACCGAGGCGGGCTGCACGCTTGAGAGCGAGACGGACACCGAAACGGTCGCGGCGCTCACGGACATGTTCCTGGAACAGGGCCTCAGCCCGCGGGACGCGGTGCAGAAGGTGCTCACGCGGATCGAAGGGGCCTATTCGCTCCTGTTCCTGTTCGCGGGCGAAGACGACCTGATGATCGCGGCCCGCAAGAACTCCCCGCTGGCTATCGGTCACGGGGATGGCGAGATGTATGTCGGCTCAGACGCCATCGCGCTGAGCAACCTCACAGACCGGCTGACTTATCTGCACGAAGGCGACTGGGCGGTGATCACCCGTGCGGGGGCCGAGATCTTCGACGCCGCCGGGCGTCCGGCCAACCGCGAGATCCGGCAGGTCCGCATGGATGCGATGCGGATCGAGAAGCTGGGCTACAAACACTTCATGATGAAGGAAATCGCCGAGCAGCCCAGCGTGGTGGACCGCGTGCTCGACGCCTACCTTGCCGAAGACGGGATCACGATGGACCTGCCCGGCGTGGACTTCACGCAGGTCAGCCGTGTCTCCATCGTCGCCTGTGGTACGGCCTATTACGCGGGCCTCGTCGCGAAATACTGGTTCGAACACTACGCCCGTCTGCCCGTTGACATCGACGTGGCGAGCGAGTTCCGCTACCGCGAGCCGCCCTTTCCGACCGGCACCCTGTCGGTCTTCGTGAGCCAGTCGGGCGAAACCGCCGACACGCTGGCCGCGCTGCGCTACTCCGAGGGCAAGGCCGCCAAGATCGTGAGCCTCGTCAACAGCCCCGAAAGCTCCATCGCCCGCGAAAGCGACGTGGCGCTGCCGATCCATGCCGGGGTCGAGGTGTCTGTCGCCTCCACCAAGGCGTTCACAGCCATGCTGGCCACCTTCGCCGTCATGGTGCTCAAGGCCGGGGTCGAGCGGGGCGAGATCGACGCCGAGGCGCTCGCGGGCCACTTGGCCGATCTGCGCAAACTGCCGGGGCTCATGAGCCACGCGATCTCCATCGAGGGCGAGTTGGACAAGGCCGCGCGCAAGGTGGCGCAGTCGCGTGACGTGTTGTTCCTGGGCCGCGGCCAGATGTTTCCACTCGCCCTTGAGGGCGCCCTAAAACTCAAGGAAATCAGCTACCTGCATGCCGAAGGTTATGCATCGGGCGAACTCAAACACGGCCCCATCGCGCTGGTGGACAAGGAAACGCCCACGGTCGTCCTCGCCCCCCATGACGGGCTGTTCGAGAAGACCGTCTCGAACATGCAGGAGGTCATGGCGCGCGGTGGCCGGGTGCTCCTCATCGCCGATGCGCGCGCCATCGCCAAGTCCGGCGGCAACGTCTGGCGCACGATCACGATGCCTGATGCGCCGGAGCTGATCCAGCCGATGCTCTACGCCGTGCCGGCGCAACTCCTCGCCTACCACGCCGCCATCGCAAAGGGGACGGACGTGGACCAGCCCCGCAACCTTGCCAAATCCGTGACGGTGGAGTGAACCATGGCCAAGCAGTTCGACACCATCGCAGCCCCGCACAAGGCCTTCATCGAGGACCAGCACCTGTTCTTCGTGGGCTCCGCCGCGCGTGAAGGGCGCGTCAACGTCTCGCCCAAGGGTATGGACAGCTTGCGCGTCATGGGGCCGAACCGGATCGTCTGGCTCAACCTCACAGGATCGGGCAACGAAACCGCCGGGCATCTGCGTGACGTGAACCGCATGACGCTGATGTGGTGCAGCTTCACCACCCGGCCCCTCATTCTGCGCTGCTACGGCACCGCCCGCACCGTGCATCCGCGCGACGCGGACTTTGCGGAGCTTGCGGGCCTCTTCGGCACGCCCACCGGCGCGCGGCAGGTCTATGACATGACGGTGGACCTCGTGCAGACCTCCTGCGGCTACGCGGTCCCCTTCTTCGACGAGCACCGCGAGCGCGATACGCTGGTGACGTGGGCCGAGGACAAGGGCGACGACGGCATCGTGGCCTACTGGGAGGAAAAGAACCTCAAGACCATCGACGGGGCCGATACCGGGATCTTCGAATGACCCCCGAAGCCGCCCTCGACGTGCTGCGCGCGCGTATCGAGCCGGGGCGCGCCGAGGGGGCGGCAGCCTATCACAAGGTGGAGCGCGAATACCTCGGCGTGCCGAACCCCGCGATCAACGACATCACGAAAGACTGGCGGCAATCGCACACCGTCGACGAGCGGGTCGCACTGGCCGACGCGCTCTGGCGCACCGACATCTACGAGGCGCGTCTGGCGGCGGCGAAACTGCTTACGCAGGCCCGGATCAAGGGCGACGAGGACGCATGGCGGCTCATCGCGTCCTGGGTGCCGGATTTCGACAGCTGGGCCATTGCCGACCACGCCTGCATGGCGGGGCAGAAGCGGCTGGTGGCCGACCCCGCGCGGGTGGATGAGGTCGAAGGCTGGACCACATCGGACCATATGTGGACCCGGCGCGCCGCGCTCGTCATCACCCTGCCCTGGACCAAGCAGAACAACCCCAAGCCCGCAGACCTCGCGATCCGCGAGCGTGTGCTGGGCTGGGCGGCCGGATATGTCGACGACCGCGAATGGTTCATCCAGAAAGCTGTGGCGTGGTGGCTGCGCGACCTGTCCAAGCACGACCCCGAGCGCACCCGCGCCTTCCTCGCCACCCACGGCGATCGGATGAAGCCCTTCGCGCGCAAGGAAGCCGGGAAATACCTCGCCTGACTGTTGTGGACGCAACGGCAACGGCATAACGTCGCGCCAAACCACAGTTGGAGGATTTCATGGCAGACCTGACACCCCCGTTCCGCGCCGATCACGTCGGTTCGCTCCTGCGCCCCAAGGCGATCCAGGAGGCCCGGAAAAAGCATTTCGAGGACGGCGCCCTCTCCGCCGAGGAGCTCAAGGCCGTCGAGGACGCCGAGATCCCGGCGCTCATCAAGATGCAGGAAGACGTGGGGCTCAAGGCCGTGACCGACGGCGAGGCGCGCCGCTCCTTCTGGCACTACGACTTCATGGGGATGCTGACCGGCCTCGACCTCGACGAACGTGACGAGGGCGTGCAGTTCGCCGGCGTCAAGCTGCGCCCGATCTTCCCGACGATCACGCAGAAGCTCGACTTCCCCGACGACCACCCGATGCTCGACCATTTCAAATTCGTGGCAGCCAATACCAAGGTCGTGCCCAAGATCTCGATCCCCGGCCCGTCCTGCTGCCACTTCCGCACGGCGCCCGAGGATATCCACCCGGCGGAATACAAGGACCCCGAGGCGCTCTTCGCCGACATCGCGGCGACCTACAAGAAAGCGGTCGCGAAGTTCTATGAGGCCGGGTGCCGCTATCTTCAGATGGACGACATCTTCTTCGCCTACCTGTGCGACCCGAAGCATCGTGAGGAGAAGAAGGCCAACGGGCAGGACCCCGACTGGCTCATCCAGAAATACAGCTGGATGATGCGCGAGGCGATCAAGGACCGGCCCGCCGACATGACCATCGGGATGCACATGTGCCGCGGTAACTTCCGCTCGACCCACGCCGCCGAGGGCGCCTATGACCTCGCCGCCGAGGCGATCTTCGACACGGGCGTCGACATCTTCTTCATGGAGTATGACACCGACCGCGCGGGCGGGCTGGAGCCGTTGAAACTGCTGCCCAAAGGCAAGCAGCGCATCCTGCCGGGCTTCGTGACGACCAAGACGCCGGAGCTGGAAGAGATCGACTGGCTCAAGTCCAAGTTCGACGAGGCCTCCAAATACGTCGACATCGACCAGCTGGGCATCGCGCCGCAATGCGGCTTTGCCTCGACCGAGGAAGGCAACGCGGTGACCGAGGACGACCAGCGCAAGAAACTGGAGCTCATCGTGCGCTGCGCCGAGGAGATCTGGGGCGGCGTCTGACGGCACCTGACGGCAAAAGGAAAGGGCGCCCCGGTGGCGCCCTTTTTCTTTGGGGCCCCTCCGACCGCGCCGCCCGAAAGCCTAGCGGTCGACCAGCCGTTTTCGCACCGACCGCGCTGCACGCCAGACGATCAGCACCACCGGGATCACCAGCGCCGCCGTCCACCACACCTTGTCCACATGCAGCGCCTTGGCCACAGGCGCCGTCAGGTAGCCCAGAAGGCTCACGGCGTAATAGCTGATCGCCACCACCGACAACCCCTCGACCGTTTCCTGAAGCCGCAGTTGCAGGTCCGCGCGCCGGTCCATGCTCTCGAGCAGCGACTGGTTCTGGGCGGACCGCTCCACATCCACCTTGGTGCGCAGCAGGTCGCCCGCGCGGATCGCCCGTTCAGCCATGTCGGCCAGCTGCCGCTCCACCGCCTTCACTGTCCGCATCGCGGGGTCGTAGCGGCGCGTCATGAACTCGCGCAGCGTCTGGCGCCCGTCCCAACGTTCTTCGCGCAGAACCTCGATCCGCTGGTTCACGATGGCCTCATAGGCCCCCGTCGCCCCGAACCGGAACGTCGTCTCGGCGTTCAGCTTTTCAAGCTCCGCCGAAATCGTCAGAAGCTCCTGAAGCCGCGCCTCGGACGCGCCCGTTTCGTCGCCCAGCCCCGAGACGAGGCCCGACAGTTCGTCCCCGATCTCGCCCAGCCGCCCCTGGATGGACCGCGCCCGGGTCAGGCCGAGCATCGACATCTGCTTATATGTCTCGATCTCGCAGAACCGCTGCACGATCCGCCCGATCCGGCGCGGTGAGCACCCGTCGGCAGCGAACAGCGCGAACCGGGCGTGCCCCCCCTCGTCGATGCGGAAATCCCCCGCCACGATCCCGTCGCGGTCGAGCACATAGGACGCCGCCACGCTCTCGGGCACGAACCACGACGCGATCTTGTCGCGCAGGTCGGGCGTGTCGGGCATCGGCTCCACCCGGATCAGCGCCGAGGTCATGCGCGCCCCCGGCGCCTCGGCCAGCCAGTCCTCGGGGAAGACGTCGAACATCTTGGGGTCGAAGGGCCGGTCGGAATTTCCGGTGCCGAAAATCGTGTAGGTCACGAACTCGGTATGGCTTTCCCACTTCAGCCGGTATTTTCCGAGATCCCCGAAGTAATGGTTCGAACCCGGCTTGGGATGCGCGGTGCCGTGCCGGTCGAGCAGCGCGGTCAGATGCGCGACATCGGCCCGCCGGTCGCGCGCGGCGGCATCTTCCGGCTGCTTGATGGCCAAGTAGACGGCGAAACACGGCGCTTCCAGCGAAGGGAAGGGCCGTGCATGCAATTCGTTCGCCAACGCATAGCGCTGCGGATGATCCTGGATGGTGGCCATGTCCCGACCCTGTTCCTCGCGTTTCGTGACGAACACGTTACGCGAGGGAACCGGGTCAGAACAGTGGTGGATTGTCGCGCGGTCGCGGTCAGAGAACGACCACGTCCAGCGGCGGGAAGCCGTTGAAACCGACCGACGAGTAGGACGAGGTATAGGCACCCGCATTGCGGATGATCGCCCGGTCGCCGGATTTCAGCGCCAGCGGCAGCATGATCGGGCGTTTCTCGTACAGCACGTCGGCGGAGTCGCAGGACGGGCCGGCCAGGATGCAGGGGCCCATCTCGCCCCCGTCACGCGGGGTCGCGATCTGGTAGCGGATCGCTTCGCCCTCGGTCTCGGCAAGGCCCGAGAACCGGCCGATGTCGAGATAGACCCAGCGGTGCATGTCGTCGTCGGATTTCTTGGACACAAGCAGCACTTCCGCGATGATCGCGCCGCATTCGGCCACAAGACCCCGGCCCGGCTCGGCCATCACGCGCGGCACGTCGCCGAAACGCGCGGTGACAAGCTCCATGACGCGGGCGGCATAGGTCGCGGGCGCGTCGATGGCTTCGCCGTAGAAGGCCGGAAACCCGCCGCCGATGTTGAGCAGGTCGAGGTCATAACCTTCGGCCACCGCGCGGTGCCAGATCTCGGCCACGGCGTCGAGCACGCCGGTCCACATCTCGGCGCGTTTGGTTTGCGAGCCGACGTGGAACGACAGGCCGACGGGCTTGAGGCCAAGCTCCACCGCATAGGCCATGAGATCGATGGCCTTCTCGCCCCGGCAGCCGAACTTGCGGCTGAGCGGCCAGTCGGCCTGCGAGTTCTCCACGATCATGCGGATATAGACTTCCGCGCCCGGCGCGTGCTCCGCGATCTTCTCCAGCTCTTCTTCGGCGTCAGCGGCGAAAAGGGTCACGCCCGCGTGCCAGGCGAAGGCGATGTCGCCCACCTTCTTCACGGTGTTGCCGAACGAGATGTCCGCCGGGTCCGCCCCCTGCGACAGGCACAGTTCGATCTCGGCGCGCGAGGCGGCGTCGAAATGCGAGCCGATGTTGACGAGGCGCTCGATGATCTCGCGGGTCGGGTTCGCCTTTACCGCGTAGTGGATGTTGGCACGGCCGAGGCCCTGCGCGAGCTGGTGGAACTGGTACTCCACACGGTCCACGTCGAGGACGAGCGTCGGACGGTCCACGGACATCGACTGAACAGCGGTTTCGAGACGGGTGATCGGGGCGAAATCGCCCTGTGCAACGTAGGTCATGTCTATCTCCAATAGACAGGGGTGTAGTACCCCAAGGTTCCAAGGGAGACGTTACCGTCGCTGCATAAACGCGTGCCGATCCATCCTCGCGGGTCTCCCCGATCATATGGTCTGCCGGTCGTGGCCAGAGGCGCGTGCGTTGGCGTCTTGAAAATCGCATGTGGGGCAGAACATGAGTCGTTGCAAGAGTTTTTGAATCCGTGCGTGAAGTTTTTGCCGAAGCCGCTTATGGGGAACACATGGCCCGGCTTATTCTGTTCAACAAACCCTTCGACGTGCTGTCGCAATTCACCGACACCAAGTCGCCCACGCCACGCCGCACGCTGTCGGATTTCATCGACGTGCCGGGGGTCTATCCGGCCGGTCGGCTGGACCGCGACAGCGAGGGGCTTTTGCTTCTCACCGATGACGGACGGCTTCAGGCCCGCATCTCAAGCCCCAGATCGCGGACCCCGAAAACCTACCTCGTGCAGGTGGAGGGCGCGCCGGACGAGGCCGATCTCGAACCGCTGCGCCGGGGGCTCGACCTCAAGGACGGGCGCACCCGCCCTGCCCTCGCACGTCTGATCGACCCGCCGACGTTGTGGGAGCGTGACCCGCCGGTCCGGTTTCGCAAGTCGGTTCCCGACCGCTGGATCGAAGTCACGATCACCGAGGGCCGCAATCGTCAGGTGCGGCGCATGACCGCCGCGATCGGCTTTCCCACCCTGCGCCTCGTGCGCTGGCAGGTGGGCGACTGGGCGCTCGACGCAATCGCCCCCGGCACCTGGCAGGACGCCCGATAAGGGCGCGTCCGGGCCCCGGACAGCCTTTCGGACAGGTTTTCCCGACCAATTCTGACGCATTCGCCTAAAACCGTGTCGATTAAGGCGGGCTCGCCCTTTTTGTGTCGGACCGTCGCGAAAATGCCCCCACTCGGACCCGAGTTCATCGACTTGCGGACGAAAAGGATGGGTATTCCTTACCGTATCAACGCTGGTCTGCTCCGGCGTCTACGCAAAAAAAATGGTACTGAAATGCTGCTGACTGCCGTAAAACGCTTCTTGTCCGATGAAACGGGCGCCATAACCGCCGATTTCGTCGTCTTCTGGGGAGGTTCCATCCTGATGGCCCAGACTATTGTCGGGGACGTGTCCCATGGCGTCATGAACGTCGCCGGAGGGATCTCGGGAATGATGGAAGAGATCGCCGCCACCAACCTCACGCTCGAGGAAGTCACGGGGATCGCCACCACCGCATCCGAAAGCGGCGCGGACGATAGCGGCACATCGGATCAAAGCGACACGGGCGGTTCAGATGCGTCGAACTCCGGCGACACGGGGTCGAGCACTGGCGGATCGACGGGCACAGGCAACCCGGGCAACGACAAGGATGTCGGCAACGCTGGCGAGAACCCGAACGGCCGCGACGACTGGGGCTCCGGCTCCAACGGGATGAGCGACTCCGGGTCGAACGGGAACAGCGGGAATAACGGCAACAACGGCAACAACGGAAACGGGAACGGGAACGGGAACGGGAACGGGAACGGGAACGGGAACGGGAACCGCTAACCCCGACACCCACCGGCGTCAAAGGCCCGTGCGTTACGCATGGGCCTTTTTTTGTGGATCAGCAGCCTCAACCGAGCCGCTGCGGGATCTGGATCGCCAGCACCGACAGGATGGCGAGAAGTATCACGACGCCGAGGGCGATCAGGAGTTTTCTCAGCATCAGGCGCTCCCACAACAAGACCCCGCCATTGGGCGGAGCCTGCGCGCCCCTGTCAATCATTCCGCCACCATGCCGCCCCGAACGAAAAAGGCCCCGCGCACTGCGGGGCCTTTTCCTTGAACCAATCGAAGATCAGTCGAGCAGCGCAAGCAGCGCCGTGACCGAATCCTTCGCATCGCCGTAAAACATCCGCGTGTTTTCCTTGTAAAACAGCGGGTTCTCGATGCCGGAGTAGCCGGTCCCCTGCCCGCGCTTGGACACGAACACGTCCTTGGCCTTCCAGACCTCCAGCACCGGCATCCCGGCGATGGGCGAGTTGGGGTCTTCCTGCGCCGCCGGGTTCACGATGTCGTTCGAGCCGATGACGATCACGACGTCCGTATCCGGGAAGTCGTCGTTGATCTCCTCCATCTCGAGCACGATGTCATAGGGCACCTTGGCCTCGGCCAGCAGCACGTTCATGTGACCGGGCAGACGGCCCGCGACCGGGTGGATGGCGAAACGCACGTTCTTGCCCTGCGCGCGCAGCTTCTTGGTCAGGTCGCTGACCGCGTTCTGCGCCTGCGCCACGGCCATGCCGTAGCCGGGCACGATGACCACGCTGTCGGCTTCCTTGAGCGACTGGGCCACGCCGTCGGCCTCGATGGCCTTCTGCTCGCCCTCGATCTCCATCGCCGGACCCGACGTGCCGCCGAAGCCCCCGAGGATCACCGAGATGAACGACCGGTTCATCGCCTTGCACATGATGTAGGACAGGATCGCACCGGACGACCCGACCAGCGCGCCGACCACGATCAACAGGTCGTTGCCCAGCGAGAAGCCGATGGCCGCCGCCGCCCAGCCCGAATACGAGTTGAGCATCGAAACGACGACCGGCATGTCCGCCCCGCCGATCCCCATGATGAGGTGGTAGCCGATGAACAGCGCCGCGACCGTCATGATGGCCAGCGGCAGCAGCCCGCCGGTGTTGACGTACCAGAACAGCCCGATGAGCGAGATGATCGCCGCACCCGCGTTGAGCGCATGGCCCCCCGGCAGCTTCTTGGCCGCCGAGTTCACCTTGCCCGCGAGCTTGCCGTAGGCGATCACCGAGCCCGTGAAGGTCACGGCACCGATGAACACGCCCAGGAACAGCTCGACCTGAAGGATGTTCAGCTCGACATTCGTCTTGTGCGAGATGAGCTCACCAAAGGTGCCCAGCCCCTGCTCATGCAGCCACACGGCCATGCCGGCAGCAGTGAGCGAAGTGGGGGCGTTCGCCATGATCTCGGCAACGCGGCCGATCTCCAGATGCGCGTTGTAGCCCACGAAGACCGCCGCCAGACCGACGAGCGAGTGCATCGCGGCCACGAGTTGCGGCATCTCGGTCATCTGCACGCGCTTGGCGACGTAGAAACCGATGATCCCGCCCGCCGCGATCAGAACGATGGACAGCAGCCACAGGCCCGCACCGGGGCCGATGAGCGTTGCGAAGACCGCCAGCCCCATGCCGACGATGCCATACCAGACAGCCCGTTTCGCGCTTTCCTGGCCCGAGAGCCCGCCCAGCGACAGGATGAAGAGGACGGCGGCGACCACATAGGCCGCAGTTGTGAATCCGAATTCCATGTATCCGTCTCCCTTACGATTTCTGGAACATGGCGAGCATGCGCCGGGTGACGAGGAAACCGCCGAAAATGTTGATCCCGGCCATGAAGACCGACACGGCCGCCAGAACGATCACGAGGAACGACCCCGATCCGATCTGCATGAGCGCGCCGAGGATGATGATCGACGAAATGGCGTTGGTGACGGCCATGAGCGGCGTGTGGAGCGAGTGGCTCACCCCCCAGATCACCTGGAAGCCCACGAAGACGGCCAGCACGAAGACGATGAAGTGCTGCATGAAGCTCGCCGGGGCGAACAGACCCGCCAGCAGGATCAGCCCGCCGCCGACCGCGAGAAGCGTCGCCTGCGTTTTGGTCTGCTGCTTGAAGGCCGCGACCTCCTGCGCGCGTTTCTCCTCGGGCGTCAGTTCCTTGGGCTTCTCGGTCTTCTTCTGCGCCGCGATCGCCTGTGTCTTGGGCGGTGGCGGCGGGAAGGTGATCTCGCCCTTGTGCGTCACGGTCGAGCCGCGAATGACGTCATCCTCCATGTTGACGTTGATCTTGCCGTCCTTCTCGGGCGTCAGATCGGTCATCATGTGGCGGATGTTGTTGGAATAGAGCGTCGAGGACTGCGTGGCCATGCGCGACGGGAAGTCGGTATAGCCGATGATCGTCACACCGTTCTTGGTCACGATCTTCTCGTCCGGAACGGTCAGCTTGCAGTTGCCGCCCTTTTCGGCGGCAAGGTCCACGATCACCGAGCCGGGCTTCATCGCCGCGACCATGTCTTCGGTCCATAGCTCGGGCGCTTCGCGGTTCGGGATCAGCGCCGTGGTGATGACGATGTCCACCTCGGGGGCCAGCTCGCGGAACTTGGCAAGCTGGGCTTCGCGGAACTCCGGCGACGAGACCGAGGCATAACCGCCCGTGGACGCGCCGTCCTCCTGCTCCTCCTCGAAGTCGAGATAGACGAACTCGGCGCCCATCGATTCGACCTGCTCGGCCACTTCAGGGCGCACGTCGAAGGCATAGGTGATCGCACCCAGCGAGGTGGACGTGCCGATGGCGGCCAGACCGGCCACACCGGCCCCGACCACGAGCACCTTGGCCGGCGGCACCTTGCCCGCCGCCGTCACCTGCCCGGTGAAGAACCGGCCGAAGTTGTTGCCCGCCTCGATCACCGCGCGGTAGCCCGCGATATTGGCCATCGACGACAGCGCGTCCATCTTCTGCGCGCGGCTGATGCGCGGCACCATTTCCATCGCGATGACGGTCGCGCCCTTGGACTTGGCCAGCTCCAGACCCTCTTCGTTCCCGCCGGGATTGAAGAAGGTAATCAGGGTCTTGTCCTTGGTCAGGCGCTTGAGCTCGGTATCCGTCGGGATACGAACCTTGGCGATGATGTCCGCCTCTTTCCAGAGCGCGGCGGCCGTCTTCACGATCTTGACGCCTGCGGCCTCGTAATCGGAATCGGCGAAATCGGCACCCTCGCCCGCCTTGGTTTCGATCAGGCAGTCATAGCCCAGTTTCTGCAACATGCCCGCCGATTCCGGCGTCATGGCGACGCGGTTTTCCCCCGCGATGGTTTCCTTTGGAACACCAATCTTCACGTTGTCGTCCTTCTCCCACTGGCACCGCGACATCTCTGCGCGGTCTCGAATGTGTGTCTATCGTCCCCGCGCGCGGTCTGCGACCGTGACGGGGCGTTCGTAAGATTAACCTTTCACTACCCCGCCTGCCCCCACGTCACAACCAACGACGCACCTGGGCCATATAGGCGTGAGCTTCGTCCCCGAAGGCCGCGACCAGCCCCGCTTCCTCGCCCCGGATGAAGCGCCGGGTGATGAACCACCCGAACAGCGGCACGAGGATCAGCGCAACCGGCGCATCGAGGATCACGATCACCCCGGTCAGCACCAGCGCGTCGCCCAGATAGATCGGGTTGCGCGTGAGCCGGTAGATCCCCGACTTCAGGAACGCCTCCGGCCTCCGGCGCGGAATGAAACTCGTGCGCGCGGCAAGGAACTGCGCCACGGCCGCGACCATGAGCGCCAGCCCCGCCGCGACCAGGCCGTAGCCCAGCCAGACGGTCCAGGTCAGACCGAAGCCCCAGCCGGGCAGCGCCCGGTCGATCGCGACAGCCCCGGCCAACGCGACCAGGAGCCAGAACGGCGGTATGTCGATCCAGCGCAGCACCAGAATCCTTCGCGCAACATAATTTCATCGAGCCCGGTTTATCGGCAAAGATTATTGCGAGCGCAACCCCTCGCAGGTGCAGCAATTCCGTGACGTTGCGATTGCGCTTGGCCGTGGGGTCCGTAGCGTGGGTCAAAACGGGAGGACCCATGACAGATCTGACAGGAAAACACGCCCTCGTCACCGGCGGCGGCACGGGCATCGGGCTCGCCATCGCCACATCGCTGGCAGACGCAGGTGCGCAGGTGACGATCACCGGACGGCGCGCGGACGTGCTCGACGACGCCGCCGCGACCCATGACAATCTCCACGCCGCGACGATGGACGTGACCAGCGAGGACGACATCCGCGCGGCGGTCACGGCGGCGCGCGACGCGCGCGGGCCGATCACGATCTGCGTGGCGAACGCGGGCATTGCCGAGGGGCGCAAACTGTCCAAGACCCCCACCGAGCTGTGGCGCAAGGTCATGGCGGTCAACCTCGACGGCGTGTTCCTCACGGTGCGCGAATGCCTGCACGACATGGAGGGCGAAGACTGGGGCCGCGTGATCGCCATCTCCTCCATCGCCGGGGTGAAGGGGCTCAAGGGCGCGGGCGCCTATTCGGCCTCGAAACACGGCGTCATCGGCCTCATCCGCTCGCTGTCCGAGGATTATCTCGGCTCCAATCTCACCTTCAACGCGATCTGCCCGGCCTATGTCGACACCGACATCGTGAGCCGCAACGTGGACGCGATTGCCGAAAAGATCGGCGGCGACCGCGAGGCGGCGATGGCGATGATGCGCGACGTGAACAAGCACAAGCGCCTGATCCGGCCCGAAGAAGTGGCGGCGGCGGCGATGTGGATGGTCAGCCCGGGATCGGAAAGCGTGAACGGCCAGACCATCGAAATCGCGGGCGGCCAGATGTGACGCCCCGGTTTTCCTGACCGGGACCGCCGCTTACGCCGGGGTCAGCGCCCGTCCGAACAGCCGGGCCAGCCGGTCAAGATCGGTCAGAAGCCGGTCGTAATCGCGCGCCGCCATCACCACGCCATGCACGGCCTCGTAGATCACCGAGGCCGTCTCGCCCGCCGTGCCGAAGGCCTCAAGCGTCACGCGCCCGTCGCGCGCGGCGCTTTCCAGCCAGTCGGCCAGCACGCCCGTCAAACGCGCGTCGCCCGCTGCGGCCATCTCGGCGGCCACGGTCGACTTGGCGTCCATCAGCTCCGCGCCATGCGGCGATGCCATGAGCGCGTCGAAGGGCTTGGCCACCTTGAGCGCGAGTGCCGCGCGCAGCCCGGCCACCGGGTCCGGCGCCGCCGCCAGCACCCCGGCCATCTGCGTTGCCACCTGGTCGAAGTAGCTCTGCACCAGCGCGTTGAAGATCGCTTCCTTGTTCTTGAAATGCAGATAGACAGCCGCGCGCGACATGCCCGCGCCCCGCGCGATATCCGCCATCGACACGCGCCGGAACCCGTAAGCCCGGAACGCATCGAACGCCGCGTCGAGGATCGCCACCTGTTTTTCATCCGCCCGCTCGGGGCGCACCGTATCAACCTGCATGAGAGTGTTCTGACAAAATGGACGAAAACTGTCAATTGACAAGATGACATTTCGCGTGCATTTTGTCAGAAATGATGGCGCGCGAACAGCCAGTCACGGGAGAGACCAGCCATGAGTTACACGATCACCGTCAACGGGACCTCGCACGAGGTCGACCTGCCCGGCGAGGTGCCCCTGCTTTGGGTGCTGCGCGACGAGCTGGGTCTCACCGGCACGAAATTCGGCTGCGGCGTCGCGGCCTGCGGGGCCTGCACCGTTCAGGTGGACGGCATCGCCCAACGCTCCTGCCAGCTTCCGCTCGACGCGGTCGAGGGCGACGTGACCACGATCGAGGGTGTCGGCACCCCTGACGACATGGCCGCCATTCAGGCCGCCTGGGTCGAACATAACGTGGCCCAGTGCGGCTACTGCCAGTCCGGCCAGATCATGCAGGCCGCCGCCCTGCTTTCCGACAACCCCAATCCGACGGATCAGGACATCGACGACGCGATGCAGGGAAACCTCTGCCGCTGCGGGACCTACCCCCGCATCCGCGCCGCCATCCATTCCGCCGCCAAAGCGATGCAGGAGGCCTGATATGTCCCGTCTCGGAAAAATCACTCGCCGCGTCTTCATGGTCGGCGCCGTCGCCGTCACCGGCGGCGTGGCTGTCGGAGCCTATGCCGTCACCCGCGACCCCAAGAACCCGCTCGACCCGTCCGAGGGCGCGTCGCTCAACTCCTACGTCATCATCGACCAGGACGGCGTCACGGTCATCGTGCCGCGCGCCGAGATGGGGCAAGGCGTGCAAACCTCCCTTGCCGCCCTCGTGGCCGAGGAACTGGAAGTGCCGATGAGCATGGTGCGCGTCGAGCACGGCCCGCCCGCCAAGGCCTATGCCAACTCCAAGTTCATCCTGCCGCGCGGCTATGACAGCGAACCGCCGGGCAAGCTCGTGAATACCGTCATGGAGGCGATGCCCCGCATGATGGGGATGCAGGTCACCGGCGGCTCGATGAGCGCCGTGGACGCGTGGGAGAAGAACCGCATCGCCGGTGCCGCGGCCCGCGAGATGCTGATCTCCGCCGCCGCCGACCGGCTTGGCGTCGGTCGTGACCAGCTCCGCGCCGAGAACGGCGCGATCGTGGCGACCGACGGCACGTCGATCCCCTACGCCGACCTCGCCGAGGCCGCCGCCGCCATGACCCCGCCGGAAAACCCGCCGCTCAAGAACCCGTCGGAGTTCAAGCTGGTGGGCAAGGCGCTGACCAAGCTCGACCAGCCCGCCAAGGCGACCGGCACCGCGCCCTTCGCCATCGACACACGCGCCGAGGGCATGAAGTTCGCGACCGTCAAGATGACCCCGCGGATCGAAGGCACCATGGTCTCCTATGACGCCTCCGAGGCCGAAGGGATGCCGGGGGTCGAGAAGATCATCGACCTTGGCGACGGCGTGGCCGTGGTGGCCAACAACACCTGGCTCGCCATTCAGGCCGCCGAGGCGATCACCTTCGAATGGGGCGAAGCCCCCTATGGCGCGACGACGGACGAGATCTTCGCGGATCTCGAAGCCGCCTTCGACCTCGACGTGAACTCGACCCCGCATGACCACGGCGAGGTGACGGAAAGCGACGAGGATCTCGTGGCCGAATACCGCGCGCCCTTCCTGTCGCACGCGCCGATGGAGCCCATGAATGCCACCGCGCTCTACACCGGCGATGCGCTGGAAATCTGGGCCGGTGTGCAGGGTCCGATCATCACGCAGCAGCAGGCGGCGGATGCCGTCGGGCTGAAGCAGGATCAGGTCACCGTCCATACCACGATCATGGGCGGCAGCTTCGGCCGCCGGGGCTTCAACGAATACGCCATCTATGCCGCGAAAGTGGCGCAGGAGATGGAGGGAACGCCCGTCAACGTCACATGGTCGCGCGAAGAAGACATGCGCCACGACCATTACCGCCCCGGCGCGATCGCGCGGATGCGTGCGCGTCTGGACGGCGACAAGATCGACACGTTCAAGGCCGACCTCGCGGCGGGCTCGGTGATGCGCGCCACGATGAAGGCCTTCATGGGCATGGACCGCGCAATGTCCGACCCGATGGTGACCGAAGGCGTCGCGGAACAGCCCTACGGCTTCCCCAACGTGCTCATCCGCGGCTACGTCCCCGAACGCACCCCGCGCGTGGGCTTCTGGCGCTCCGTCGGCAATTCGCAGAACGCCTTCTTCATGGAGAGCTTCATCGACGAACTGGCGCACAAGGCGGGCGCCGATCCGCTCGCCTTCCGCCTCGCCCATATCGAAGGGACCGACGCCGAGACCGCGGAAGTCCTGCGCACCGTGCGCGACATGGCGAACTGGACCGGGCAGACACCTGCGGGCAAGGGGCGCGGCGTCGCCGTAACCTACTCCTTCGGGACGCCGGTGGCCGAGATCATCGAGGTTTCGGATCAGGACGGCGCGGTGAAGATCGACAAGGTCTGGATCGCCGCCGACCTTGGCAAGATCATCGACCCGGGCAACGTCGAGGCGCAGCTCGTGTCCGGCGCGATCTACGGCCTGTCCGCTGCGATGTTTGACGAGATCACATTCGAGGACGGCATGGTCGTGGAAGGCAACTTCTGGGATCACGACGCGCTCCGGATGAGCAACTCCCCCGCCTTCGAGGTGAAAGCCCTCGCCCTCGGCGGGGCCGTCGGCGGCGTGGGCGAACCGGGCACACCGCCCGCCGCCCCCGCGCTCGCCAACGCGATCTTCGACCTGAACGGCACACGCCTGCGGCAAATGCCCTTCCGCCACGAGGTCGAGTTCACGGCCTGACGCCCTTCCGAAAGGGTCAGTCCCTGTTGCAAAAAATCACGGATTCCCGCCACATGGCGGGAATCCTTACTGTTTTCTGAAAATTGACGTTACGTCACCTATCGGACTGAATGAACCGGTTCGTTACAAATCACTCAGGCACGACCGGACCATAACCGGCGGCTCGAGGCAGAGTGGTTTCAATGTACGTGGCAGCATTATTCGCCATTGGTATATTAGCGCGTTCGACGGTGTCGCCGTCTGGTTTCCCCATCGTGACGTGCCCCACCGCCCGGTTTCGCCATGGGCGTGAGGCACGACCATGGCCACGATGAATTCAGGCCTCGGCGGGCCTGCGGGCTACGGCGAGGGCGTCTATTCCTCATCCCCCAAGGCAGCGGGCAACGTCGACGACGGCTCGGTCTATGTCGATACCTCCAGCGTCTTCTCGGGCGGGATCGACTTCTTCGGCACGACCTACGGCGGGCTTTACGTCAACTCGAACGGCAACATCTCGTTCGGGCAGCCCAACACCGACTACCAGACCGGCAACCTCGCGAACGAGACGATCCCGACCATCGCGCCCTTCTGGGGCGATGTGAACGTCAACGCGGGCGGCGAGATCTACTGGGATCTCGACCCCGCATCCGGCACGATCACCATCACATGGGATAACGTCGCGCGCTACTCAGGCTCCGGCAACAACTCGTTCCAGGTGGTGCTCACCGACCGGGGAGACGGCAATTTCACCGCCGAATTCATCTACGAAGACATCCAGTGGACCACCGGCTACAGCCAGGTCGCGCAGGCCGGGATCACGGACGGGGCCGGAAACGATTTCATCCTGCCCGGCTCCGGCAGCGGCGCAACGATGGCGGGGTACGAAACCTACGACTTCGGCACCGACGACCCCAATGGGACCACCGATTTCTTCTTCGCGGGCGGCACCCCCGTCTTCGGCGACGGGGTGATCGAAGGCACCTCGGGCGATGACACCATCGACGCGGATTACTACGGCGACCCGGACGGCGACCTCGTCGATGACGGCGACGGCACCGGCCCGAACGGCGACGAAGACCTGATCTTCGCCCTTGGCGGTGACGACACGGTCTATGCTGGCGACGGAAATGACACGGTCTATGGCGGCGCCGGGGCCGACAATATCTTCGGCGAGGACGGCGACGACACGATCTGGGGCGACAACGGCGGAACCGCCGCCACGACCGAGGATCTGAACTGGAACCTCGCAGGCGGCGACGGCACCTCCATCGCGAGCGGCTTCACCCAGAACACCGGCACGATGGACGTTTCGGTCTCCTTCACCACGCTCGGCAACAACGCGTTGTTCGAGGTGGCGACCTCGGAAACCAACTATGTCGCGCCGGGCGAAGGCTTCGCCCCCAATTCCTCGGCCTACATCTACGGCAACGGCGACGCCGCTACCGGCCGCCTGACGGTGGATTTCGCCCCCGCCACCGGCTCCGGCATGACGGACGAGGTCGAGAACGTCTCGTTCCGCCTCAACGACGTGGACAGCTTCGCGGGCAACCACATCGACGTGCTGTCCGTCACCGCCTACGACGCCGACGGCAACCCGGTCCCGGTCGTCCTGACCGCTGCCGGCAACGACACCGTGTCCGGCAACACGGTCACGGCGGGCGGCACGCTGGACAACCCGCAGGACGCGCAGGGCTCGGTCCTCGTCGAGATCCCCGGCCCCGTCGCTTCCTTCGAAGTGGTCTATTCCAACAGCCTTTCCGGCACCCACGGCATCAACGTCACCGACGTCAGCTTCGACACGATCCCCGAGGCGGGCGGCAACGACAACATCTTCGGCGGCGCGGGCGACGACACGATCTATGGCGAGGACGGGGACGACACGATCACCGGCGGCACCGGGGCCGACACGCTCTTCGGCGGCGCGGGCGACGACGTGTTCTACCTCGGCGCGAACGACAGCGCGACCGGCGGCGACGGCGACGACATCTTCTACCTCGACCCCGGCACCGCGCTCGGCGGTCCCGGCGCGACGATCACGATCATCGGGAGCGAAACGGATGAGGACGGGGGCGGCGACACGCTCGACTTCGCCGGTCTCGTGGACTGGGGCGAGATCAGCTACACGGACGCGGAATCGGGCAGCGTCGCGCTTGCGGACGGCACCACCGTCACCTTCTCGAACATCGAGAACGTCATCATCTGCTTCGCCCACGGCACCGGAATCGACACGCCCCGGGGCCGCCGCCCGATCCAGGACCTGCGCCCGGGCGACCTCGTCCTCACCCGCGATGACGGACCCCAGCCGGTCCGCTGGATCGGGCGGCGCACCGTTCCCGGCACGGCCAACTTCGCCCCGGTCCGTTTCGCCCGTGGCGCGTTCGGCAACGACACCCCGCTCTACGTCTCGCCGCAGCACCGGATGCTCTACACCGGTGGCCGCGCGAACCTCTATTTCGACAGTCCAGAAGTGATCGTCCCCGCCAAGCACCTTGCCGGGCTGGACGACATCCGGCAGGTGGAGGTGCCCTGGATCACCTATTACCACCTGCTCTTCGACACCCATCAGGTCGTCATGGCCAATGGCGCGGCGTCTGAAAGCTTCCACCCCGGCGGCGTCGGCCTCGGCGCCATCGACCCCGCCGCGCGCGAGGAGCTGTTCACCCTGTTCCCGGCGCTGCGCACCGATGCGAACACCTATGGCCGCACGGCACGCCGTGTGCTGCGCCAGTTCGAGGCGCGAATCCTCGCCGCCTGACCGGCTCAGTCGATCCCGTTCGCCGCCTGCACCCGGCGCACGAAACGCACCACCGCACCGACCTCGGCCTCGCTGATCCCCTCCACCGGGGGCATGTTGCCGAATTTCCAGTGATGCGCCCGCACGCCCTGCGCGGCGGCGAGGTAGAAGGCCATGTCGCCATGATGCCCCGGCTCATAGATCTTGTGGATGAGCGGCGGCCCCGCCCCCTCGATCCCGCCCGCGTTCGGCCCGTGGCAACTCGCGCATTTGGAGGTGAAGACCCGCTGACCCATCGCAGCCTCCCCCTCGAGCGCTGGCATGGTCACCGCGACCATCTCTTGCCCGCTATCACCGGATGCCACCGGCGCGGTCGTCGCCTGTTCGACCGACGGCTCCTGCGTCGGACCGAAAGCCCACCACGCGCCCGCGCCCGCGGCCGCCACCACGGCCCCTGCAATCCATACCGTTTTCATGTTTTTCCTCACGCTGTGTCACGGCAGGTCTAAGGCTTCCCCCTGCTGGAAGCTCAACCCACATCCGTGTGAGGGACGATCAGCCTGCCTTGCGCACCGTCTGCGGCCGTTTCCCGTCCGCCCAGGCCCGCGCCGCGTCCCCGAACGCCTCGAACAGCGGGCGCGAGACGGGGTCGTTCGCGGCGTTGTATTCCGGGTGCCATTGCACGGCGAGGGTGAAGCCCGGCGCATCGGCGACATAGATCGCCTCTGGCGTGCCGTCGTCGGCATGACCGTCGATCACGATCCGGCTGCCCGGCGTCTTGATCCCCTGCCCGTGCAGCGTATTGGTCATCACCTTGGGCGCGCCCATCAGGCGGTGAAACACCCCGCTCTCGGTAAAGGTCACGGCGTGGCGCAGGGCGAATTTCTCATCGATCGTCCCGTCGGGCGGCATCCGGTGATTCATGCGCCCCGGCAGCTCTCGGATCTCTGGGTAAAGCGTCCCGCCCATCGCGACATTGACCTCCTGAAACCCCCGGCAGACGCCAAGAAACGGCTGCCCGCTCTCGACGCAGGCCCGCACGAGCGGCAGGACGATGGCATCGCGGTTGCGGTCGAACGCCCCATGCGCCTCGGTCGGCGGCTCGCCGTATTCCTCGGGATGCACATTGGGCCGCCCGCCGGTCAGCAGGAAACCATCGAACGTCTCGCGCAACTCCTCCACCGACACCAGCGCCGGGTCGGCGGGGATCAGAAGCGGCACGCCGCCCACGACCTCCGCGACGGCGGTGGAGTTCATCACACCGCCCGCATGGATCGGGTAGGTGTCGTTCAAAAGGCCCTGGTTGCCGATGATGCCGATCAGGGGGCGTTTCATATCTCGTCCTGTGTCGCCTACGCCGCAAACGTAACCCTTGCCCCGCCCGAGGGAAAGGGGCCGAACGCCGCGTCGTTGCAGACCGGCTGTGCAGGTCAGACCCCCGCGAGGAACCCGTGAAAGGCCGCGTCGAAGGCTTCGGGCTTTTCGAGATAGGGCGAATGTCCGCAATCGTCGAGAACCACGCGCTCCACCCGGCCCCCGCCCGCCTCATAGGTCGCGAGCGCCGCCTCGGTCTGCGAAATCATCGGCTGCGGCGGAAAAACATCGGCCCCTGGCCAGCCCGGCACGGCACCCACGCTCCCCAGCGTCCCGAGATCGAAGAGCGACCCGTCCGCGACCACCTGGTCCTCCGCGCCCCGCAGCCACAGGATCGGCACCTGCGCGCCCACCTTGGTGAAGCCCAGCGGATCGGCCTGATGGATCGGGGCCAGCGCGTTGACCGGCCCGAGTTTTCCCGGTGCCACGCCCGGCCAGTTCTCGGTCGCGGTCATGTCGCCGGGATAATCCTCGTCCCCCAGGTGCTGCGCCAGCGCCGAGGTCAGGATCTCCTCGATCCGCTTGGGCACGAAGGGCGGCTTCCACACGACGGCGTTAAGCACGTTGCGCAGATGGTTCGGCGTCTCCGCCCCCCGGTCCCCTGCCTTCATCAACGCGATCAAATCCGCGTTCACCGCGCCCCCGCCCGACCCCGCGTTGTCGGGGAAACAGGGCGTCCCGTCGGGCTTGCAGCCTCCGAACCCCTGCGGCGCACCCGGGCAGACCTGCGTGAGCGACAGGACGCGCCCGGGATGGTCGGCCAGCATCTGCCACAGCACCGCGCCGCCCAGGCTGTGGCCCACCATATGCGCGGCCTCCAGGCCGAGAGTGTCCATCAGCGCCGCCAGATCGTCCGAAAAATCGCGCACCCCGCGCGTCGCATCCACCTTGGCGCCCGCGTCGGCCTCGCCATAGGCGCGCAGGTCCGGCGCGATGGCCCTGAAACCCTTGGGCAGGCGCCGCATGGTCTCTTCCCACCAGGTCGCGGCCGACAGGTTGCCGTGGACGAAGATCACCGGCACCCCGTCTTCGGGACCGGCAAACAGAACGCGGGTCTCGATCCGGTCGCTCGCGACACGGCGCGCTTCGGTGATGGTCGGGATCTGGGTCATGGGCTCTCTCCTCCAAGGCTCGCCACACTCTCACCCGACACGCGCCGCCCGACAATTCGGGGAAAACACCTAGCCCGCACTGTTGCACCGCGCCGCGCAAGCGATCAGGCTCACTCCCACGTCACAGGAGGCTTCCATGAAAATCACCCGCGCCGGCACGACTCCCTCACGCAGCGGCTCCCCCGACTGGTTCACCGGGGCCGTGCGCCTCGACCCGCTCTTCACCTCCGAGGACACCGGCCGCGCCGCTGGCGCCCTCGTCACCTTCGAGCCCGGCGCGCGCACCGCGTGGCACACCCACCCGGCAGGCCAGACCCTCATCGTCACGCAAGGAAAGGGACGCGCCCAGCGCGACGGCGGCCCAGTCGAAGAGATCCGGCCCGGCGACGTGATCTGGTTCGAGGCGGGCGAGAAACACTGGCACGGGGCCGCCCCCGACACGGGGATGAGCCACATCGCCATCCACGACTCCGTCGACGGCACCGCGGTCACATGGCTCGAACATGTCTCCGACGCCGATTACAGCGCCTGACCCCGCCCTTCTCTGTTCCAAAAATACTTCGGGGGTGGCCGCATTTCCCGAATGCGGCCGCGGGGGCTGGCCCCCGCACCGCCGCGCCTTCAGGCGCGGCTTGCACAGCGTGCGGCGCTTGCGCCGCACACCGCGTGGCTTACCACCCCTCTGCGGCTTTCAATTCCAGCCGGCGCCGGTGCAACACCGGCTCGGTGTAGCCAGACGGCTGGATACGCCCCTTGAACACGAGGTCACAGGCCGCCTGAAACGCGATCCCGTCGAACCCCGGACCCATCGGGGTGTAGTCCGGATCGTCCGCGTTCTGCCGGTCCACGACCCCCGCCATCTTGCGCAGCGCGGCCATCACCTCGCCCTCGCTCACCACGCCGTGGTGAAGCCAGTTGGCCAGCGCCTGCGACGAAATCCGGCAGGTCGCGCGGTCCTCCATCAGCCCGACATCGTGAATGTCCGGCACCTTGGAGCAGCCGACCCCCTGCTGCACCCAGCGCACGACATAGCCGAGGATGCCCTGCGCGTTGTTCTCGATCTCCTCGCGGATCTCGTCCTCTGACCAGTTCGTGCCATCGGCCACGGGGATGGTCAGAAGGTCGTCCAGCGTGCCGCGCGCGCCGCCCTTGGCAATCTCATCCTGCACCGCCGCCACGTTCACATGGTGGTAATGGGTGGCATGGAGCGTCGCGGCGGTGGGCGACGGCACCCAGGCGCAGTTGGCGCCCGCCTTCGGGTGGCCGATCTTGGCCTCCAGCATCGCCTCCATCCGGTCCGGCATCGCCCACATGCCCTTGCCAATCTGCGCGCGTCCTTTCAGCCCGCAGGCCAGCCCGATATCCACGTTGCGATCTTCGTAGGACGTGATCCAGGCCGAATTCTTCATCTCGCCCTTGCGCACCATCGGCCCCGCTTCCATTGCCGTGTGAATCTCGTCCCCCGTCCGGTCGAGGAAGCCGGTGTTGATGAAGGCGACCCGGTGCTTCGCCGCCCGGATACATTCCTTGAGATTGGCCGAAGTGCGGCGCTCCTCATCCATGATGCCGAGCTTCACGGTATATTGCGGCAGGCCCAGCGCGGCCTCGACACGGGTGAACAGCTCGTCGGCAAAGGCCACTTCCTCGGGCCCGTGCATCTTGGGCTTCACAACATAGACGCTGCCATGGGCCGAATTGGCCCGCCGGTCCCGGTCATGGAGCGCGGCCAGCGTGGTCATCATCGCGTCCATGATCCCCTCGAACACCTCGTCGCCGTTCTCGTCGAGGATGGCCGGGTTCGTCATCAGGTGGCCCACGTTGCGCACGAGCATCAGCGCGCGCCCCTTAAGCGTCAGCGTCCCGCCATCGGGCGCGGTATAGGTGCTGTCGGGGTGGAGCGTGCGCGTGAATGTCTCGCCCCCCTTCGTGACCTCTTCACTCAGCGTGCCTTTCATCAGGCCCAGCCAGTTGTCATAGGCCAGCGCCTTGTCCTCGGCATCCACACAGGCCACCGAGTCTTCGCAATCCATGATCGCGGACATGGCGCTTTCCAGCCAGACATCGGAAATGCCTGCGGGGTCCTGCTTGCCCACGTCGGTCTTCGGATCGACAAGGATTTCGATGTGAAGCCCGTTCACCCGCAGGATGACCTGAAGCGGACACAACTCGCTGGCGTGACCCGCGAACTGGCCCGGATCGGCCAGTCCCGTCTCGCCCATCGGCCCGTCCACCATGAACACGCCATCCCGGACGGTGAGCGACGTCACATCGGCCCAGGACCCGCCCGCCAGCGGCGCGACCGCGTCCAGATGGGCCTTGGCCCAGGCGATCACCCGCGCGCCCCTGTCGGGGTCATAGCCTTTGCCTGTGGGCGTGTCGCCCAGCGCATCGGTGCCGTAAAGCGCGTCGTAGAGCGACCCCCACCGCGCATTCGCAGCGTTCAGCGCATAGCGGGCGTTGGTGATCGGCACGACAAGCTGCGGCCCGGCAATCGTCGCGATCTCGGGGTCCACGTTGTCCGTCTCGATCGAGAAGTCGTCACCCTCGGGCACCAGATATCCGATCTCGCGCAGAAAGCTCCGGTCGGCCTCAACGTCCACGGGCTGCCCTGCCCGCTCCCGGTACCAGCTGTCGATCTGGCCCTGCATCCTGTCGCGGGTGGCGAGCAGCGCGCGGTTCTTCGGGGTGAGGTCGGCCACGATCGCGGCGAAGGACTTCCAGAAATCATCCGGCCGCACGTCGGTGCCGGGCAGCGCCCGCGCCTCCACGAACAGCGCGATTTCCGGGGCGATCTTCAGGCCGAATTTTTCCACCCGCCGGGTCATTGGCGTCTCCAAGGTTGCTGGGTCAGGATTGGGCACACAGGCCCTTTCTCCACCATTAGGAAAAAAGTTTCCTATAGGCAACACAGCGAAAGACGCGGGGAAGAACGTGAAAAGCCCGCTCCGGCCTAGGTGGATGGGGACGGTCGGCCGGAGCGGGTGATCCGCCAAAGTGGTGGCGGATGTCGGGGATCAGTCCACGGGCATACCCGTGGCGTCGGATGTTGCTTCCTCTGTCGCCGGCGCCGTGTCGGAGCGCTCGATGGCCCAATAGGTCATGGCCGCGCCCATGATGCCGCCGATCAGCACCGCGAGCGCGATGCCCACAAGCGCCGGAGCGTGGCGGCGTTGTTCGCGTTCAAGGGATGTGTCGGGTGCGCTCATAGCGGCGTGCCTCCTGTATCGTTCCTGTTATTGGCCGAGTCAGTTGTGACCCGATCTTCACGGGGGTAACGTCCTCACCGACGCAGCAGTTCAAATTCTCCCGAAAAGGTGAGCCATGAAAGACGCGAGCCCCCAGGCCATTTTCCTGTCCGACTACACGCCGCCCGAATATCTGGTGGACAAGGTGGACCTCACCTTCCGCCTGTCGCCCAACGCGACCCGCGTGATCTCGCGCATCGCGTTCCGGCCCAACCCGGACGCCGTATCGAAGCGGTTTTTTCTGCATGGTGAGGGGCTTGCGGCCATTTCTTCATCCATCGACGGAACCCCCGTGACCCCGAAACAGGTCGAAGGCGGGATCGAGGCCGACGTGCCCGACGCGCCCTTCGTCTGGGAGGCGGAGGTGGAGATCGACCCGGCCGCCAACACCGCGCTTGAAGGACTTTACATGTCTAACGGCATGTATTGCACCCAGTGCGAGGCGGAAGGATTTCGCAAGATCACATGGTATCCCGACCGCCCCGACGTGATGGCCCCCTTCACGGTCCGCATCGAGGGCGACGAGCCGGTGATGCTGTCGAACGGCAATCTCACGGCATCGGGCGACGGCTGGGTCGAGTGGACTGACCCGTGGCCCAAACCCGCCTATCTCTTCGCGCTGGTCGCAGGCGATCTCGTGGCCCGCGAAGACAGCTTCACCACCATGTCCGGCAAACACGTCGACCTGAAACTCTGGGTCCGCCCCGGTGACGAGGGCAAGACGGCCTTCGGCATGGAAGCCCTGAAAAAGTCGATGACATGGGACGAAGAGGTTTACGGCCGCGAATACGACCTCGACATCTTCCAGATCGTCGCCGTCTCCGACTTCAACATGGGCGCGATGGAGAACAAGGGGCTCAACATCTTCAACACCTCCGCGGTGCTCTGTTCGCCCGAAACCTCGACGGACGCGAATTTCGAGCGGATCGAGGCGATCATCGCGCATGAGTATTTCCACAACTGGACCGGCAACCGCATCACCTGCCGCGACTGGTTCCAGCTCTCGCTGAAAGAGGGTCTGACGGTGTTCCGGGATCAGTCCTTCTCGGCGGACGAACGGTCGGAAAGCGTCTGCCGCATCTCCGACGTCATGTCCCTGCGCGGCCGCCAGTTCCGCGAGGATAACGGCCCCCTCGCCCATCAGGTGCAGCCCGACAGCTTTGTCGAGATCAACAACTTCTATACCTCGACGATCTACGAGAAGGGCGCCGAGGTCATCCGGATGCTCAAGACGCTTGTGGGCGACGATGGCTACCGCAAGGCGCTCGACCTCTATTTCGACCGCCACGACGGGCAAGCCTGCACCATCGACGACTGGCTCACGGTGTTTCAGGACGCGACGGGCCGCGACCTCACCCAGTTCAAACGCTGGTACAAACAGGCTGGCACGCCGCGTCTGCGAGTCACGGAGAACTGGGACGACGGCACCTATCAACTGACCTTCACCCAGACGACCCCGCCGACGCCGGGTCAGGAGGTCAAGGAACCCTTCGTCATTCCCATCGCGGTCGGCCTCATCGGCCCGAACGGCGACGAAGTGGTCGGCACGCAGGTGCTCGAAATGACCGAAGGCACGCAGACCTTCACCTTCGACGGCCTCGCCGCCAGACCCGTCCCCTCGATCCTGCGCGGCTTCTCCGCCCCGGTGATCGTGGAGCGCGAGACGAGCGCAGACGAACGCGCCTTCCTGCTCGCCCACGACACGGACGAATTCAACCGGTGGGAAGCGGGCCGTTCGCTGGCAAAAGAGGTGCTGACCGGCATGGTCACCGGCGGCAACGCCCCGCAGGCCGCCTACCTCGACGCGCTCGCCACCATGCTGCGCGACGACAGCGCCGACCCGGCCTTCCGCGCGCTCGCGCTCCAGATGCCGGGCGAAGACGACATGGCCCAGACGCTCGCCGATGCGGGCATGACACCCGACCCCGATGCGATCCACGAGGCCGCCGAAACGCTCAAACAGGCCCGCGCGGAATACCTCCACGACCTGCTCCCGCGCCTCTCTGCCGAGATGACGGTGGACGAACCGTTCGAACCCAACGCCGAACAGGCGGGCAAACGGGCGCTCGGCCTGCAACTCCTGAAACTCACCACCCGTCTCGACGGGGGCAAGGCCGCACAGGCGCAGTATGAGGCGGCGGACAACATGACCCTGTCGCTGGGTGCCCTGTCGTGCCTGCTGGACGCGGGCAAGGCCGACGCCGCGCTGGCTGAATTCCGGGAGACATGGCAGGACGACGCGCTGGTCATGGACAAGTGGTTCATGTTGCAGGTCTCCCATGCCGCACCTGAGGATGCGGCCGATGTAGTACGCACACTTACCGAAGACCCGGCTTTCACCATGAAGAACCCCAACCGCTTCCGCTCGGTCTTCGGTGCCTTCGCAGGCCACCCGGCGGGCTTCCACCAGAAGGACGGGTCCGGTTACGCGCTGCTGGCCGACTGGCTCATCAAGCTCGACCCGCTCAATCCTCAGATCACCGCCCGGCTCTCCGGCGCGTTCGAGACCTGGAGACGCTACGACGCGGACCGGCAGGGCCTGATCGCCGCCGAACTCGACCGCATCCTCGCCACGCCCGGCCTCAGCCGCGACACGACCGAAATGATCGGGCGGATCCGGGACGCGTGACGTCACAGCGTCCGAGTTGCGGCGCGCGTGGCATTTGCGCTATCGAACAGGGCAGAGCCATGCGCGCTTCGCGCCTTGCCGAGGAGGGGCCCCGTGAAGCAAATTTCAGATCGCGTCTCCCGGCTTGGCCGCTGGCTCGCCCGACGCGGCACGAACGAGCCCGCGAAAACCGTGATCTACCGCCCGGCGGGCGGGGTCGGTCTGGGCCACCTGTTGTTCAGCCTCGCAGGCTACAGCAGCCTCGCCCGTGACATCTGGGCCGGTTTCGTCAGCACCGGACAGAGCACCGAATTCGACCGGGACGGCACCGCGACCGGCATCTTCGCGGATCACCTGACCCTCGTGCCGGACCCCGGCCTGCCCGTCACGTTCGGCTTGCCGGCCATCCGCGACCGCCTGACCCCGGAGGCGCTGGAGGGCAAGCGTTGCGCGTTGATCGGACGCAAGGAAGCCCGCCGCCGCGCGCAGGCGGAATTCCCGCAGCTCACGGACGCGACCTTTTTCGAACAGGAAGACGACGCGCTCTCGCCCGACGCGTTGCGCCCGTTCGACGTGATCTATGTCGACTCGGTCCTTCCCCCGACGCAACTCACCGGGCGGATACGATCCTTGCGCCCCCTGCTCGTGCCCAACGCCGACACCGAACGGCGCGCCATCGCGGTCTGCCCGTCAGAGCCTTTCGTGGGTGTCCACCTGCGCCACGGCAATGGCGAGCATCTTCACGGCCGCCTCGAAGGCGGACAGGCGGAGTTCGACGACTACCTCAACCTCGTCGCCGACACGGCCCGCGAGGTGGCGGATACGGCGGGCCTCGGCGCGATCCTGTGCATCAGCGACAATGCCGAAACCGCCGAACGGCTCGCGGCACGAAGCGGTGGCGTGGCCCTGCCCCCCGACGACCTGCCGCAAACGGCGTGGCGCGATCACATCGGCGAGGCAGGCGAGGCTTTCAATGATCGTCTGACGCGCATGATGGTCGACATCGCCGCGCTGTCACGCGGCACGCGGATCGTCGCGGGACATTCGTGGTTTTCCGAATCCGCCGCGCTCTGGGGCGACCCCCGGCGCATGATATCGCTGACCCCGGAGGGCACGCGGATGACGACGGGGCGCCAGCCGGTCCCGCCGGAAAAGGCTTAGGCGGCCAACTCGCGCACCGTGATCGCATAGGCGAAATCGTCCGGGCTCAGCTCATCCTGCGCCACTCCGTCAATCTCGGCCTGCGGATACATCAGGAACGGGATCGGCCCCTGCGTGGAGCCGGGAAGCACGATGTCATGGGCATCGTTGTAGCACAGCCAGTTCCCCTCGGACGCCCCGAACAGCGCCGCGCGCACGTCCTGCACCTCCCCGTCGGCCAGCGTGAGCGTCTTCGGCGGCTCCTCCAGCACGACCTTGCGCACGTCGGCGGGGTCCACGGGCACCCAGCCACGCGCTTCGATCCAGACCTCGGCGCGGCAATGCTGCGCCTTGGTGACGACCTCGGACCCGGCGCCGAGGCTTTTGTAGCCAAAGGCCGACGGCGCGACGCGCAGCCCGTACAGGTCACGCGCGGGCAGACCGGCGGCGCGGGCCAGCCCGACATAGAGCGCGTTCAGATCGGCGCATTTGCCGGTCAGATCGCCCGTGTGCAGCATCGAGGCGATGTCGCCCAGCCCACAGCCCCGCGTCTCGGGGTTGCGCTCAGTGGTCTCGACCACCCAGTCATAGATGCGCTGCGCCCGCTCGGCGTCGCCCTGCACCCCGTCCACGATCATCGCGGCGGTTTCGGCGACGATCCCGTCCGTCGGGATCAGCTCGGTCGGCGCGAGGTGACGGGCCCGTTCGGCTTCCGACAGCGGCGCGACACTGCGCGCACCGGGCACCGCCCTGTCCTGCGTCTCGGCGCGCGAGACGACCTCGAGCGTCGCAGGCTCCGTCCCTGCCTCCCAGACCGCATGAACGAATTGCGCGCCCGACGCCGCATCGGTCTCCAGCGTGGCGCGGGTCGCGTTGCCGGTCCAGCGCGTCTCGCCCAGCCGCGACCAGGACGCGGCCTCGATCGACGGCACCGGCACCCAGGCCTGCGCCCCCTTCCCGTCCCGCGGCAGATCAACCGTGGTGGTCAGCGCGAACTGCCGCCACCCGCCGGGCGCGGGCGCATATTCGGCGCGCGCCAGGGCCGGGGTCATGGCCGCAAGGCCGGCGGCGGAGGTCGTCTTGAGGAAAGTGCGGCGATCCATCGGGGGTCTCCTGCTGTTGTCGGCACGCGTCGGTTGCGCGCACGCGGTCCCGTCTTGAAAGACGTCTTGCCGAAATGAAAAGGGGGGCACAAGGCCCCCCGATCCGTCCTGCTCGATTATCCGTCAGCCCTGGCAGTAGTTCTGCTGGCGCGTCCACTCGATCATGTCGTTGCGCTTGACGCCCGAATGGAACGGGCCCCAGTCGGCGGCCACGCCGCGCATCCCGGCCGAGATCACGCCGTCGCGCGCCACGGTGCGGTTCATAATCCGCACGGCACAGGACAAGTTGAGGTTGCCGTCCTTCAGCGCCTGACCCGAGCGGGCCTCACAGCCATAAAGACGTGCGGTCGAGGGTGCGATCTGCACGAGGCCGAACCAGCGGCCCCCGCCGCCCACGGCGGCCTGACGCCAGGTGCTTTCGTGTTTCGCGAGCGTGGAGAGAAGCCCAGTCCAGAACGCCTTGCGTCCGGCGAGGTCCTGGTCGCGGTAGCCGGGGCACCATGTGTCGATGTCGCCCGGAATGATCGCGGTCAGGTTCTGACCGTGGCTGTCCAGCGCGTTCATGGTCGTCTCGGTCCAGACGGCGCCATTGGGGGAGTGGTCCCAGCGCATCGTCATCTCGATGTCGGATTGGCTCTTCGTCGAGAAAACTTCTTCGAAATCCATATCGGCGCAACCCGTGAGGGCAAACGCCGCGATACCTGCCATGATCGCGGTTTTCAGTCCCATTGATTCCATCCGTCCTTTGTTTCGGCTTCGGCGCAAAGACGCGATTCCCTCTTGCAAAGCAAATCGGGGGTTCCCCAGCAGGCTCCGGATAGGCCGATTCTCGCTCAAAACGCGCCCTTGCCCCCCGATTTGCCCTGTCCTAGAAGGCTCGGGACGCCAGCCGTGAGGATCATCAATGCTCGACCATCTCGCCTTTGAGACCCCGAAACCCACCGTCATCGCCGGTGCGAAGGAAGATTGGGAACTCGTCATCGGGATGGAGGTCCATGCGCAGGTGTCCTCCAAAGCCAAGCTGTTCTCGGGCGCTTCGACCCAATTCGGGGCCGAACCCAACTCCAACGTCGCTTTCGTGGACGCGGCGATGCCGGGGATGCTGCCGGTCATCAACGAATTCTGCGTCGAACAGGCGGTGCGCACGGGCCTTGGCCTCAAGGCCCAGATCAACCTGTTCTCCGCCTTCGACCGCAAGAACTACTTCTACCCTGACCAGCCGCCGGGCTACCAGATTTCGCAGCTCTATCACCCCATCGTGGGCGAAGGCGAAATCATCGTGGACATGGCCCCCGGCGTGGCCCGCCGGGTGCGCGTCGAGCGTATCCATCTGGAGCAGGACGCGGGCAAGTCGATCCACGACATGGACCCGAACATGTCCTTCGTCGACCTCAACCGCGCGGGCGTCGCGCTCATGGAAATCGTCTCGCGCCCCGACATTCGCGGGCCGGAGGAAGCTGCGGCCTACGTCACCAAGCTGCGCCAGATCCTGCGTTACTTGGGCACCTGCGACGGCAACATGCAGAACGGCAACCTGCGCGCCGACGTGAACGTCTCGGTCTGCCGCCCGGGCCAGTATGAGAAGTACATGGAAACGCAGGATTTCTCGCACCTCGGCACGCGCTGCGAGATCAAGAACATGAACTCCATGCGCTTCATTCAGGCCGCGATTGATTACGAGGCCCGCCGCCAGATCGCCATCGTCGAAGACGGCGGCGAGGTCGTGCAGGAAACCCGCCTCTACGATCCGGACAAGAATGAAACGCGGTCCATGCGGTCCAAGGAAGAGGCGCATGATTACCGCTACTTCCCCTGCCCCGACCTCCTCCCGCTCGAAATCGAGCAGGACTGGGTCGACGGCATCGCCGAAACGCTCCCCGAACTGCCGGACGAGAAAAAGGCACGATTCGTCAAGGACTTCGGCCTGTCCGAATACGACGCCAGCGTCCTGACCGCCGACACCACCAACGCCAGCTTCTTCGAAGAAGTCGTCGCGGTCGCGGGCGACGGCAAGGGTGCGGCCAACTGGGTCATCAACGAATTGTTCGGCCGCCTCAAGAAGGACGACCGCGACATCGCCGACAGCCCGATCAGCCCGGCCCGCCTTGGCCAGATCGTCGCGCTCATCAAGAAGGGCGACATCTCAGGCAAGATCGGCAAGGACGTGTTCGACATCGCTTATACCCAGGACCGCGACCCCGAAGAAATCGTGGAAACCGAGGGCATGAAGCAGGTCACCGACACCGGCGCCATCGAGGCCGCCGTGGACGAGGTCATCGCGGCCAACCCCGATCAGGTCGAAAAGGCCAAGCAGAACCCGAAACTCGCGGGCTGGTTCGTGGGTCAGGTGATGAAGGCCACCGGCGGCAAGGCCAACCCAAAGGCTGTGAACGAAATCGTGGCGGCCAAGCTGGGCCTGTAACGCCCGGCCCGCTCAGGCGCCCGCGCCGAACGCGCCCGCCTGCCGCAGGCTGTCGACGAACAGTTCCAGCGTGGCCGGATCGCGGAACGGATAGGTGCTGCGCACATATCCTTCGTCGAACTCCGGCTGCACCTCGCTCAGCCGCGCCACCGCCGCCTGTGCCTGAGCGACCTCGCCGGCGGTGAACAGCGCGGCGATGCACCTTTGCAATCCGCGTGAGTAATTCGGGGCGAGCGACATGAGGCGGATCGCGGCGTCGACGGCCTGCGCGTGCTGCCCCAGCAGCATGTGGCAGGTAACGACATCACCCAGCACGCCCGCCGCATTGTGGTGGTTCGGGTTCAGTTGAAACACCGCGTTCAGATGCTCCAGCGCCTCGGCGGTTTCGCCGACATTCTCCAGCACGCAGCCAAGGACATGGCGGGCCGTCGCATCGGAGGGGTTCAGGCGCACCGACTCCCGCGCGTGGAACTCGGCCTCCGTATGCTCGCGCCGCCCGAACATCAGGGCCAGCGCCCGATAGCCGCGCGCCTCCCAGTTGCCCGGATTGATCTCCAGCGCGTGCTGCGAGGCGTCGAGCGTCGCGTTGATCGACGCCTCCCGATCCGTGCTCCACCCCATGATCGTTTCCTGCCAATGGCACTTGGCGAGCCACGCCCAGGCGCGCGCAAGCCGGTCGTCCTTCTCCAACGCCTGCCGCACCAGATGCTTCTGCGTCTCGTTCGCGGCGGGCGAGCCATAGCCGCCGCCCCCGCGCCGTTCCGCGTCGCCCGCCTGTAACAAGAGCTGCCAGGCCGACAGGTCCGCCGGCCGCGCCTGCGACAAGCGGTGCGAATTGGCGCGCGACAACTCAGGTTCGATCTGCGCGACAATGGCCCGGCTGACCTCCTCCTCGAAATCGAACAGGTTTTCGAGCGAGCCGTCGAAATGGCGTGACCAGATCAGGTTGCCATCCTCGATCGCGGTCAGCGCCACGTTCACGCGCACCTTGTCGCCCATCGAGCGCACCGCGCCCGACAGGGCATAGGCCGCGCCCAATTCCCGTGCGACCGCCCGCACGTCGATCTGTCCCGCCGTCTTGAACGCAAGCGCCTCGGGCCCGATCACCGGGAACCACCGCCAATAGGACAGGTTGAGCCGCACCTCCTGCGCCAGCCCCAGCGCGAGCGAGGAGTCGCGGTCGTCGTTGCCCAGGCAATCGAACCCCACGACCAGCACCGAGGGCCGGTCGAAGATCGCCATCGCGGGGTTCCGGCCGACCGGCACGGGCGCTGCGTCCTCTGCGCCCCCCGCGCGCCGCGCGACCTCACCGTCGAACCGGAAGCCGCGCCCGCGGATGGTCTTGAGCCACACCGGCTCGCTCCCGTCATCGCCCAGCGCCCGCCGCGCGGCCTTCACCGCCGTCGAGATCGCCGAGTCCGACACGATGCGCCCCTGCCAAACCGCGTCGATCAAGTCCTCTTTCGCCACGAGCCGCCCGTGATGTTCAAGAAGATGGGTGAGAAGCGCAAAGGCCTTGGGTTCCATCTCGACAGGACCCAGCGCGCCGCGAAGCTCGCTGCGGGTCAGATCGAGGGTGAAATCGCCGAAAGCGTACTCCATGAGGATAACGCTATCGCGTCCCCACGAAATCACCAAGACATCCCCACATGGCGCTCAAGCAGAGGTGGCGGGACCGGCGCAAGGTGGTTCCACGATCAACACCACACACCACGAGGAACCACCAGATGTTCGCAGCCACCCGCACCCGCCCCGCCGTCTTCCTCACCCGCCTGTTCACCGCCCGCCCGACCGCGAAAGCGCCGCGCAAGGGGCCGATGCCCAGCTGGACCCGCGACCCGGAACTCGCCGCCAAGCTGCTCCACGACACCGGCCTTCAGCCCGAAGACCTCGGCATCGCCCCGAAGCCGGACATCACCCTGCCCTTCTTCATGCAGCACGATTACAGGTAAGCCGGGGTCAGCCCGCCAGCTCCGGATGCCCATAGGCCTCCGGATAGGGCATCGGATGGAACGGGCCGAGCGGCACCACCCGGTTCCACGACCGCCCGAAATACCCTTGCCGGCAATGGATCAGCGACCCGCTCTCCGCCACACCCGGCAGGGCATGAACCCGGCACAACCAGCGCCACAGGTTCGGATAATCGAGGATACGTGCCCCGTTCAGCTTCATCCGGACGTAATAGACCGGATCGTGCCGGAACAGCGTCGGGAACAGCCGCAGGTCGGCCTCGGTGAACCTGTCGCCCGTCAGGAACGCACGGCCATCCGCAAGCCGCGCTTCCAGCGCCGCGAGCGCCTCGAAATACGCCGCGAGCGCCTGCGCATAGACCGCCTGATCGGACGAGAACCCCGCCTTGTAGGCCCCGTTGTTGATCGCGGTGTAGATTTCGGCATTCAGCCCGTCGATCTCGCTCCGCAGCGCGTCATCCGCCGGATAGAGGTCAGGCCGTTCCGCGTCCGTGCTGCCCAGCGCCCCGGCGTGTTCGTTCAGCATCCGCAGGATCTCGGCGCTTTCGTTGTTCACGATCCGACCGGTTTTCTTGTCATAGAGCAACGGGAGCGACTGTTCTTCGGACCCTTCGGCCCGGTAAACCTCCTTGGCCAGCCGCAGCCCCCGCCCCGTCCCGGTCTCGCGCGTGCATTCGGGCAGCGTCCCGCCCGTCAGCGTCGCGACCCGCTCCGGCGCGAACTCCCAAAGTCCGCCGCCGTCCGGGTCGTCCTCTTCCGTGCGGTTCGGAAAGGCCACGTCCATCGTGATCGCATCCGTCAGCCCCAGAACACCGCGCGCGAGCACGACGCGGTGACACCACGGGCAGTTCAACGCGACGAACAGGTGATAACGCCCCGGCTCCGCCGGGAAATCCGGATCGCCCAGCGCGTGACGAAACCCGCTCACCCCGCGCACGAACTCGCCCTTGGCCCGGCGCTCGGCCGCGCCCGACTGGTCCTCTTCGACGGACGTTTTCGGATCGGGAGGGGTCATATCGTCTCGGTAGCGGGCCGGTGCCTCACCGCCCGAACATCCGGCCGAGCAACCCTCGGCGCTGGCGCGGCGCGTCCATCGCGAACACCGTCTCGCCCCCGCCGGTCACCCCCTCGCGGTTCGCGACCGGCGTCGGCTGCGTCACCGCGGACGGGTGGCGTTTCTCGTAAAACGCATTGCCCCCCGCCGAGGCGACATAATGCATGTTGTCGTAATTGGCGCGGTAGTAGAGCGCGTGGAAGAACCGCGCGTTGCCCGTATGCGGATGGCGCTCGCCGGACAGAACCGCCGCCGCCGCCTCGCTCACCCGCGCGACCGAGGCTTCTTCGGTCATCTTCTTGGACATGACGCCCGGCGCGAACTGGCCCCGCTGGCCCACGACGCCGCAGACGTTGTTCGGGAAATCGTCCGACGCCACCCGGTTCATCACCACGCTGCCCACCGCGACCATTCCGTCACGGCTCGACCGGTTCGACTCGAAATACATCGCCCGTGACATGCATTCATGGTCCTTGGTGGAGAACTGCGTGTCGTTGCGCTTGGCGCACCCGGCCACGGTCGCCACCACGACCACCAAAGCCACCGTCCCCGTCCACCGGATTCCTTGCATCGCGAAGCCTTCGTCACTGTCCCTTTGGCAGGAAGAATACCCCCGCGAAGCGCAGGAAATCAAGGTTTTGGCCGCAATGCCCCGCCTTGCCCGGACCGGCGGGCACGATCCCGCCTACCGCCGTTCGTCTTCGATCAACTGCCGGCGATAGCTCGACTGCTGCTCGATCATCCAGCCGGGATACTCCACCGGCAACCGCGTGACCTTGTCGAGCGCGGCAAGGTCCTCGCCGCTCAGGCGCACATCCACCGCGCCGAGGTTGTCGGTCAACTGGTCCTCCCGCTTGGCCCCGACCAGAACGCTCGTCACCACCGGCTGATGCAGAAGCCACGCAAGCGCCACCTGCGCCACGGTGCAATCCTTGGCATGCGCAATGCCGCGCATCACCTCGATCGCGTCATAGGCACGGTCCTTGTCGATGGGCGGAAAGTCGAACGCCGCGCGCCGCCCCTCGGGGGTCTTGCCGTCCCGGTCGAACTTGCCCGACAGGAACCCGCCCGCAAGCGGGCTCCAGACCATGAGCCCGATGTTCGCGTCGGTCAGCATCGGCACGATCTCGCGCTCGAGGTCGCGCCCCGCCAGCGTGTAATAGGCCTGCAACGACACGATGGGGGCCAGCCGCCGCGCCTCGGCCACGCCCACGGCCCGCGCGATCTGCCAGGCCGCCCAGTTCGACACGCCGATATAGCGGACATGCCCGTGCCGCACGAGCATATCCAGTGCCTCCAGCGTCTCCTCCACCGGGGTCGCCGGATCGATGCCGTGCAGCTGGTAAAGGTCGATATGATCCACCTGAAGCCGCTTCAGGCTCGCCTTCGCCTGGTCGAGGATATGGCCCCGCGACGCGCCGCGCGCGTTCGGCCCCTCGCCCATCTGACCATGCACCTTGGTCGCGAGCACGACTTCCTCGCGCGGCACGCCGAGGTTGCGGATCGCCTGCCCGAGGATCTCCTCCGACCGGCCGGAGGCATAGACATTGGCGGTGTCGAAAAAGTTCACCCCGGCCTCATGCGCGGTTTGGACCAGCGCATCAGCCTCTTCCTGCCCCAACTGGCCGATCTGGCCCCACATGTCGTTCCCGCCACCAAAGGTCATGGTGCCGAGGCAGAGTTCCGAGACGAACAGGCCGCTATGGCCGAGACGGCGATATCGCATGGAGGTATCCTTTCATGGATGGGTCGCCCCGACCTTGCACGCCCCGATCGCAGGATTGCAACGGCCCCCCGTGTTCTCCGCCAAAACCCGCCGGAGGATGCGCCGTCGCGACCGGCCTCACTCCCCCTCGTGCGTCAGCGCCCCCAGATGCGCCGGACCGACGAGGGAGGCGTATTTGCGCAGGGTCGGCGTTTCGGGAACCAGCCAGTCGGGCACCGGCGCGGGTTCGCGCGCGGCAAGCTCGCTCTCCGGCACGAGAACGTCGAGCACACGGGTGTCGGCGTCGATCCGGATCATGTCGCCGGTCCTGAGCCGCCCGATCGGCCCGCCTACCGCGGCCTCCGGCCCGACGTGGCCGATGCACAGCCCCCGCGTCGCGCCCGAGAATCGCCCGTCGGTGATGAGCGCCACCTGCTCGCCCATTCCCTGCCCGTAAAGAAGCGCGGTCACGCCCAGCATCTCGCGCATCCCCGGCCCGCCGCGCGGGCCTTCGTTGCGGATCACGATCACGTCCCCGGCGGCGTAGTCGCGCTTGCGCACGGCGGCCACGGCATCTTCCTCGCAGTCGAAGACCCGCGCCGGCCCTTCATGGACCCGGTGCTTCAGCCCCGCGACCTTGAGAACAGCCCCCTCGGGCGCGAGCGAGCCCTTGAGCACCACGACACCGGAGGTGGGCGTCACCGGGTTCCCCGCCGCACGGACAACTGCCCCATCGGCCGCCGGTCCGTCATCCGCGATCTCGCCAATCGTCCGGCCCTCGATATGCAGCGTGTCGCGGTGCAACACGCCTTCGGCGTCCAGCACCTTGAGGAGCGCAGGCGTGCTGCCCGCATGGTGCATGTCGCGCGCCCAGAAGGCCCCGCCGGGCTTCAGGTCCGCGACCAGCGGCACCGACTCCAGTATCCCCGCGATGTCGTCCAGCGTGAACCGCAGCCCGACCTCGTTCGCAATCGCCGGCAGGTGAAGCAGGGCATTGGTCGACCCCCCGGTCGCCCCCACGGCGACGACCGCGTTCTCGAGAGAGGCCCGCGTGATGAGGTCCGAGGGCTTCGGCCCGTCCGCCTCCAGCGCGCGGCGCAAAAGCCCCGCGGCCCGTTTCACAAGCACCAGCCGCTCGGAATAGACGGCCGGAAGATAGGCTGACCCGATGGGCGCCAGCCCCAGCACTTCCGCGACCAGCGCCATCGTGTTCGCCGTGAACTGCCCGGCGCAGGCGCCCACGGTCGGCACCCCGACCCGCTCCATCGCGGCAAGGTCATCCTCGCTGGTCGTGCCCTCATAGACCTGCCCGACGGCCTCATAGACATCGACCACGCCCACCTCGCGCCCCTTCCACGGCACCGGCAGCGCCGCCCCGCCGTAGAGAAAGACCGACGGCCGGTCGATCCGTGCCATCGCCATCATCATCCCCGGCAGCGTCTTGTCGCAGGTCGCGAAGGTCATCAGCCCGTCATAGGCATGGCCGCGCACCACGGCATCCACGCTGTCGGCGATGATCTCACGCGAGACGAGCGAGAAGCGCATCCCCCGGTGGTTCATCGACATGCTGTCGGCCACGGTGATCGTGCCGAAGGCGAAGGGCGTCATCCCCTCGCGCGTCACACCCAGCCGGGCCGCGTCGATCTGGGGGCCGAGCGACATGGTGCAGGGCGTCACCTCGCTCATCGTATGCGCGATCCCGATGAACGGGCTGTCCAGCGCCTCATCGTCATGGCCCATCGCGCGCAGAAAGGCGCGGTGCGGGGCGCGGTCGAGCCCTTCGGTGATGGTGCGCGAATGTCGCTTGCGGCTGTCGGTCATGTCATGCGCCTCCCTGCGTCTTTTGCGGGCAGTGTGGCGCAAACGCAGACGCGGTGCATCCCGATTGTGTGGTGCGTGGGTGGCGCGCGAACAGGACCACCTCGCCCGTCAGTTGCGCCTGACGTGGCCACCCGGCACCGACCCGTCCCATCCGCAAGAGCGCCGAGGGGGCAGCGCCCCTTCCGCTTCGGATCGCGCCCGCGCGAGCCGGAGCTTGCCAAGCGCGGGCGGCCCCGCCGCCCGCTCCGCCAGGTTACCCGGTGACCTTCTTCACGAATTCAGACTTCAGCCCCATCTGCCCGATCCCCGGCACCTTGCAGTCTATATCGTGATCGCCCGCGACCAGCCGGATGCCCTTGACCTTGGTGCCCACCTTGACGACGGCGGAGGAGCCCTTGACCTTCAGGTCCTTGATCACCGTCACCGTGTCCCCGTCGGCGAGGATATTGCCCACGCTGTCACGCACCTCCGCCTCGGCCTCCGCCGTCCACTCATGCCCGCATTCCGGGCAGACGAACAGCGCGTCCATCTCATAGGTGAAGGTCGAAGCACAATCGGGGCACGGCGGCAGGGTATCGGTCATGCCCAGCGCCTAGCCCGCCCGACCGCAAAGCGCCAGCCCGAACAGCCGGGGAGCGGCGCGGTGACGCGGGCGGAGGCCCGACAACCGCCCGCCGCAAAGGTTAACGGCCCCTTGTGCAGACGTGCGTATGTACAGATGTCATACGCTTTGTGCACGCCCTGTGCCTGCCCCCAAAGGCGGCCCCGGCGGCGGTGGTTAACGCACCGACCCCACGTTCCGCTTGCACTCGGACGCCCGCACCCTACCCTCGCAAAAAACGCGCAGGGAGGGACGCATGGGCACGCCGCATATATCCGAGATCAAGACCATCAAGCCGGAGTGGATCGACTACAACGGCCATCTCAATATGGCGTTCTACAACGTGCTGTTCGACAATGCGGCGGATGATTTCTATCCCGAGATCGGCTTTGGCCCTGACTATGTAACCGACCGGAATCACACGACTTATACGGCCGAATTCCACATCTGCTACCTGCGCGAGCTGCATCTGGACGCGCGTGTCCGGGTGCATAGCTGGCTCCTCGATTTCGACGAGAAACGCTTTCACACCTATCAGGAGATCCACCACGAAGACGGCTGGATCGCCGCGACGGGCGAGGCGCTGGGTCTGCATATCGACATGAGCGGGCCGAAAGTGGCGCCGATGCCGCCCGATGTCTACGAACGCCTTGAAAAGTTTCACGAAAAGCACGGCGCCGACCCCTGGCCCGACCGCGCCGGACGGGCCATCGGGATCAAGCGAAAATAGCCTGCACAAACCACGCTTGGACAATCCCGTTTCGATCATGCTAGGCACACACGGCGCAACGGAGAACCGCGATGCAAAGGTATGAATACAACGTCGTCCCCGCCCCGAAAAAGGGCAAGCGGGCCAAGGGTGTGAAGGGCGTCGAGGGCCGTTTTGCCCATGCGCTGTCCGAGTGCATGAACGAGATGGCCGCCGACGGCTGGGAATACCTGCGCACCGACACGCTGCCCTCCGAGGAACGCTCGGGCCTCACGGGCCGGTCGACCGTGTTTCAGAACATGCTGGTGTTTCGCCGCGAGGTGGCGCCGGATGTCGTGGGGATCGGCCGCAGCGTCGATGAGATCGCCGCCGATTCCGCCCCCCGCCTGCCCTCCGCCACCGAGGCTAACACCGTCGCCGCCTCTGGCACGATGGCCGACGCGGTCGAGAATGACGTGCTGGCCGAGGAGGCCGACGACGAGGACGCCAAGGACGCCGCGCCCGAAGAAAAGAAGACCGAGCCGACGGTATCGGTCGTCAAATAATCAGGCTGAGATGTCGAGCGCGAGCGCGTGGATCTTGCCCATGAGCTCCGCCCCAAGCGCCGCGTGAACGGCCCGGTGACGGGCGATCCGGCTTTGCCCCTCGAACGCGTCCGCCACGATGCGCACGCGGAAATGGCTCTCACCCGACCCGTCGTCGCCCGCATGGCCAGAATGCAGGTCGCTCTCGTTCACGACCTCCAGTTCACGCGGGGCGAATGCCGCCTCCAGCGCCGTCCTGATCTCGTCTTCGCGGGCCATGTGTTGTCCTTTCTCCCCTGTCGGGGCGGTCACAAAAGTTTTTCGGCGGTGCGCCGCCTTTTTTCGGACGGTCCCTTCTCACGCGCCCAAAATGCTCTAAACTCCCTCGTCCGAGTCTAAAAGAGTGTGTTCATGGACAAGAGCAGCGATCCTTTCGGGTTCGACATGTCGGTCTCCGCGGCGAAGAAGAAGCGCACGCGGGGAAAACGAGGCATGTCGGGCGCCTTCGAAACCTCCACCCGGGTCTGCGAACATCCGGGATGTCAGGAGTCCGGGCAATACCGCGCGCCGCGCAGTCCGGATCACCTCGACGAATACCTCTGGTTCTGCAAGGACCATGTGCGCGAGTACAATCTCAAGTGGAACTTCTTCAACGGCGCGACCGAGGAAGAGATGGACGCGCAGGAAGCCAAGGACCGGGTGTGGGAGCGTGATACGCAGTCCTTCCGCTCGGCCGCCGAACAGCGCGCATGGTCGCGTCTGGGTGTCGACGATCCGCATCAGGTGCTGGGCGCGAACGCGACGCAGAATCCCGGCAAACAGGCTTCCGGCACCCGCCGCCTGCCCCCGACGGAGCGACGCGCCATCGAGATTCTCGACGCGCGGGACAACTGGTCCAAGGCCGAGGTGCGCAAGGCCTACAAGGCGCTCATCAAGGTGTTGCACCCGGACATGAACGGCGGCGACCGCTCGCAGGAAGAGCAGTTGCAGGAGGTCGTCTGGGCCTGGGACCAGATCAAGGACAGCCGGAACTTCAAGTGACTGGGCGCCGTCTCCTCGTCACCGGGGCGACGGGCAACGTGGGGCGCGAGGTGCTCGCCGCCCTCGCAGGCTCTGGACACGAGGTGGTCGCGGGTCTGCGCGACCCGGCCCGGTGGGACGGGGATTGCCCGGCGGTGACCGTGGACCTTGCCACCGGGGCCGGGCCGGACGGCCCGTTCGACGCCATGTTCCTCATGCGCCCGCCGCAACTGGCAGATCCCGCGCCGTTCCGCGCCTTTCTCAACCGCTACGACCGCGCGACCCGGATCGTGTTCCTGTCGGTCGCCGGGGCGGAGCGGAAGTCCTACCTGCCCCATGCCAAGATCGAGGCCGTCATAAGCGAGATGGGCTTTGCGCATTGCCTCGTGCGGCCGGGCTATTTCATGGAGAACCTGACGACGACGCTGGCCGGGGAACTGTCGCGGTCGGGCAAGATCGTCCTTCCCGCCGGGTCGCTCGGTTTCGACTGGGTGTCTGCGCGCGACGTGGGGGCGGCGGCGGCATGGGCGATGACGGCGCAGACGGCGCCCGAGGCTGTGCGGGTCACCACCGGGACGGGCGTGGGCTTTGCCGAAGCGTTGGAGATCGTGAACCGGGCCGCCGGGACCACGTTCCGGTACGATCCCAAATCGGTCCTCGGCTTCGTGCGCCATGCGCGGCGGAACGGGGAGGCATGGCCTTTCATCGCCGTGATGCTCATGCTCCACACGCTCCCGCGGCTGACGCGCGAAACGATGCAGGCCGGCGACGTGGGCGAGGTGCTCGGTCGCGCGCCGGAAACCCTGCCGGAGTGGGCCGCGCGCAATGCCGACGGCCTGCGGGCGTTGCAGGCGGATCAGCGGCGCGGGGCGTGAGCGCCCGTGACGGCGCCTATACCACGCCTTCCGTTTCGATTTTCACCGTCTCGCCGCAGTGCTTGCAGTGTACCGCGTCCGCGTCGTGCAGCATCAAGCCACAGGTCGGGCATTCGTGCTGCACCTTGGGCGGGCGAAAGAGCGCGGTGGCCAGCCGCAGGAACAGCGTAATGCCGACGATCATCACCAGCACCGCAAGCATCCGCCCCCATGTGCCTTCGAGCGTGATGTCGCCGAACCCCGTGGTGGTGAGCGTGGTCACGGTAAAATAGAGCGCGTCGGCGTAGTTGGAGATCTGCGGGTTCTGGCCGTATTGGGTGGCATAGATCAGGCCCGTCATCACGAAGAGAAAGACGACGAGGTTGGCCGTGGCCAGAAGCACCTGCTCATTCTGCCGGAAGAAAGCGAAGTCCTGCCGGAGCCGGGCGGCAAGCTGGTAGGTGTGCAGGAGCCTCAGCGTGCGCAGGATCCGCAGGAAGCCGAAGCCCTCGCCCGCGATGGGGGCGAGGAAGCTGACCATCGCGACGAGATCGGCCCAGGTCGAAAGCTTCATGAAGTGGCGGGTCTTGGATGCGGCGACGGTGGCATGGGCGATGAAGTCGGCGAGGATGATGACGCCGATCACGAGGTCGATGATCTCGATCGCCCGGCCATGTTCGAAGAAGGAGGTCGCGATGACGAACAGGATCGTCGCGATGTCGAAGCCGAGCAGGGTGTAGCGGAACCGGTGCGCCCGGTCCGTCTCGCCCTCGTACAATTCGCGCAGGAATGCCCGCATGGCCCGCCTCTCTTTCCGGGACACAAAAACAGCGCCCTGCCGGGAGGGCAAGGCGCTGATGATACTCGTTACAAACTGGGTGCGGCGGACCGGGGGACGGGACAGACATATCGGCCCGCCGCTGGGACCGCGCCAAACTGGGTCGGCACGGCCCGTTTCTTGACCGGCGTTATGCCGGCGCGAAAGTCAGGCTGACGCCATTGATGCAATGCCGTTTGCCGGTGGGCTCGGGGCCGTCATCGAAGATGTGACCTAGGTGAGAGCCGCAGCGGGAACAGTGACACTCGGTGCGAACGGAGAGGAGTTTCCGGTCGTCCTTGGTGCCGATGGCCCCGGACTTGGCCTGGTAAAAGCTCGGCCAGCCTGTGCCGCTGTCGTACTTCGTCTCGGACGCGTAGAGCGGCTGGTCGCACCCCTTGCAGAGAAACGTGCCGGTGCGGTTCTCGTCGTTGAGCGGCGAGGTATAGGGACGTTCGGTCCCCTCTTCGCGCATGACGGAATACTCCAGCTCGGTGAGCATGGCGCGCCATTCTTCCTCGGAGCGCGTCACCTCGTAGGTTACGCCCGCCTTGCCGGCGAGGGCCGGCGTGGCCAGGGCGGCCAGGGCAGTTGTCAGGAATGAGCGGCGTTTCATGTCGGTCTCCTTGGGTTGCGTGCGTTTCTGGGAGGCGGGCAGGAGGCGCGACTGCTGCCACGCGCCCCCTGCCCTCTGCTCGATGCCCCCGGGATTACATCGCGGGCAACAGAACCTCGTCGATCACATGGATCACGCCGTTCGACTGGTCGACATCGGCGATGGTCACTTCCGCGACACGGCCGCGCTCGTCTTCGAGCATGATCATGTCACCGTCGTAGGTGGCTTGCAGGATGCAGCCGCCGACGGTTTCGACCGGGTGGGTGCCGCCATCGTCATCGACCATGCCCTTGATCGCCATGGACATCGCGTCGGCCGCGACGACGTGGCAGGTCAGCACCTTGGTCAGTGCGGCCTTGTTTTCCGGCTCGAGAAGCGTCTCGACCGTGCCCGCCTGAAGGTTGGCGAAGGCGGCGTTCGTCGGCGCGAAGACCGTGAACGGGCCGGGGCCGGACAGCGTCTCGACGAGGCCGGCAGCCTGCACGGCGGCGACGAGCGTGGTGTGGTCGGCCGAATTCACGGCGTTCTCGACGATGTTCTTGTCGGCGAACATGGCGGCGCCCCCGACCATCGGGTTGTCCTGCGCGGCGGCGGCCCCTGTCGAAAGCGCGAGGGCGGCGGCGGCGGTGAAGAGTTTGTTGCGAAGCATTGTAGTCTCCCTGTGTGTGTAGCCCCGTCCTTGTGGCCGGGATCACTGGAAGCCACGGGCGGTGTGCGGCTCTAGTTTCAGCGGGGCTGAAGAATTTCAGGCGCCTCGACAAAAAGTTCTTAATTTCAGCTACTTATAGCCGATAAATCTTCGCATTTTTTTCGGGCGCCGAGCTGCCGGAGCCCGGCGAGGCCGGTGGCGGGGCCGGTCTGGTCAGTCGATATCGCCGAAATGGCGCAGGGCCGCTTCGGCCACCGGGCCGCCCCACTCCTGCACGAAATGCCCGGCCTCTTCGATGATCATCGGGGCCGGGCAGCCATTGATGGTGTCACGCAGTGCCTGCATCACCGGAACGCCGAGGACCGGATCCTGCGCGCCGATGGCCATGAAGCTCTCGCCCGCCCAGTCGCTCTTCCAGAACGCCCGGGCGCGTTTCGCGGTTTCGATTCCATCCATGTCCGGCGCGACCATGACGAGTTGCGGGAACCGGCGCACCCCGGCCTTGTAGCGCTGGTCCGGGAACGGGGCCTCGTAGGCGTTCGCTTCGGCCTCGCTCAGATGCGGGCAGGAGCGCTTCATCAGGGCGGCGCAATCCAGGTCCGGGCGGCTGGCGACGTAATCCTTCCACGCCTGAAACCCATCGCCGAGGCTTTCACCCACCGGAATCCCGGTGTTCATCACGATGAGGCGCGAAAAGCGGTCGGGGTCGTCCACTGGCAGGGTCAGGCCAAGGATGCCGCCCCAGTCCTGCACGACAAGCGTGACGTTGCGCAGGTCGAGCCGCGCGATGAGGGCACGCATCATGTCGCGATGGAAGTGGAAGGTATAGATGTCGTCCGACACCGGCTTGTCAGAGCGTCCAAAGCCCAGCCAGTCCGGGACGACGACCCGGGCACCTGTCCCTGCGAACACGGGGATCATGTGGCGGTAGAGGTAGGCCCAGGTCGGCTCCCCTGGCAGGCAGAGGAAGGTGCGGGGGGCGTCGGCGGGGCCCTCGTCCAGATAGTGGACCCGCAGGCCTTCGTACCCCGGCAGGTCGTCGACGTAGTTCGGGGCGAAATCGTAGCCGGGGAGGTTTTCGAACCGGTCTTCCGGTGTCCTCAAGGCTTCCATGGCTATCCCCCTTCCCTCATGGCTGTTGGGCCATACTGGTCGCAGACACCTGTGGTGGCAATCTTCGCGTGGGAAGTCAGAGGGTTTCGACGGGCCCCGTCGCAATCACCGGGCCGGTCGGCGCGCCCGTGGGGGAGCCGCCCGGAGGTTCGACGGAAATCGCGAGCGTCGCACCGGCGAGTTGCCGCGCGATGTCGGGATCCACGGCAAGGCGCGCCGGTTCATCATCGGGCAGGAGGCCCATGGAAACCGGCTGATTGTCCCCCGCGATGATCCAGAGCTCCCGCACGGTGCCCTCTTCCGGGGCGTCGGTTTCAGGCCGCACGAACAGTTCGTTGGTCTCGCCGTCATAGCCTGCGGCGAATATCAGCGTGCCTTCCGCGCTTGCGAGGTCGATGTGATAGACCGGGTCAGCCGGCGGCCGGACAAGATCGCCGGGCAGCGGCACGAAGAGCAACATGACGGCAAGGGCACCGGCCAGAAGGCCCGGAATACCGGCGAGAAGCCAGCGCGGGCCGGTCGCACCGCCAAAGAGATCGCGCTCGAGGTGACGCCAGACGCGGGACGGCGGCGGCACGGCCTCCACCTCGTCCGTGAGCTGGGCGAAGTCCTCCTGCCACGCAAGAACGAGCGCAGCCAGACCCGGTTCGCGCGAAATCCGAGCGCGGAACGCCGCGGCGTCCTCCATCGACATCAGGCCAAGCACGTATTCCCCGGCTTGGGCACGGTCGTCATCTGGCAGCTCGGTCTCGCTCATGGTTCGAGACATTCCCTCAGTTTGATCAGGCTGCGGCGCAGCCAGGTTCGCATCGTGTTCAATGGCACGTCGAAGTGCCGGGCGAGATCCGCATAGGAATCACCCTCGAGATAGGCGCGGCGCACAGCCGTCGCCCGGTCTGGTTCGAGCGTGCTGAAACACTCCTCGACCCTCTTCGCCTCGGACGCGGCGACGGCCCGGGCTTCGGGCCCAGGTGCGGCGTCGGGCATTTCGGCAATCTTGTCGTCGCCTTCCGTCGTCTTGCGGACGCGGAGCCGATCGATCGCGTGGTTGCGCGCAATCGTGATGAGCCATGTCATCGGACTCGCACCGCCGGAGGCATAACGCTTGGATCCTTTCCAGATCTTCACGTAGGCTTCCTGAAGCGCATCTTCGGCTTCGCCCCTGTCCTTCAAGACACGGAGCGTCACGCCAAAAAGTTTCGCCGATGTGTGATCATATAGATTCTTGAACGCAGATCGGTCCCCAAGGGCGCAGCGGGCGATCCAGTTGTCGATCTCGTCTCTCGTAGCCATGGCACCTCGTGAACCTTCCGCCACTGTAGGGATTATCCTGCGTCACGCAACGGATGCCACGTCTTGCCCCCCCTTTTCCTCGCCCGCCATTGCTTTATGGTGCCGCGTCAGACGAAATGACGGCGCAAGGGACACCGCATGGCTGACGGAACGAGTGATATCAACGCCAAACCGACCGAAGATGTTTCGGTGCGCGAGGTGTTCGGCATCGATACGGACATGCAGATCAAGGGGTTCGCCGAGGCGACCGACCGTGTGCCGGATCTGGATTCCACTTACAAGTTCGATCCCGACACGACCATGGCGATCCTCGCAGGCTTCGCCCACAACCGCCGGGTCATGATTCAGGGCTACCACGGCACCGGCAAATCGACGCATATCGAGCAGGTCGCCGCGCGGCTCAACTGGCCGACCGTGCGTGTGAACCTCGACAGTCACATCAGCCGCATCGACCTGATCGGCAAGGATGCGATCAAGCTGCGCGACGGCAAGCAGGTGACCGAGTTCCACGAGGGCATCCTGCCCTGGGCGCTGCGCAACCCGGTCGCCATCGTGTTCGACGAATATGACGCGGGCCGTGCGGATGTGATGTTCGTCATCCAGCGCGTGCTGGAGCATGACGGCAAGCTCACGCTGCTCGACCAGAACGAGATTCTCACGCCCAACAAGTTCTTCCGCCTGTTCGCGACGTCGAACACGGTGGGTCTGGGCGATACGACCGGCCTGTATCACGGCACGCAGCAGATCAACCAGGCGCAGATGGACCGCTGGAGCCTTGTGGCGACGCTGAACTACCTGCGCCACGATGCCGAGGCCGCGATCGTTCTGGCGAAAGCGCCGCATTACAACACCGAGAAGGGCCGCAAGCAGATCAACCAGATGGTCACCGTTGCCGACCTGACGCGGACCGCCTTCATGAACGGCGACCTGTCCACGGTCATGTCGCCGCGGACCGTCATCAACTGGGCCCAGAACGCCGAGATCTTCCGCGATGTCGGCTATGCCTTCCGGCTGACCTTCCTCAACAAATGCGACGAGCTGGAGCGCCAGACGGTCGCCGAGTTCTATCAGCGTTGCTTCGACGAGGAGCTACCGGAGAGCGCTGCGAATGTCGCCCTCGGCTGACCAGGACACCACGTCCGGGGGTGGCGACACCCCCGACGCGGAACGGGCGGAGGACACGCCGCAGGATCTGTCGGTCATGCGGCTCAACCTCGGCGGCGCGGGCATGTTCGGCTCGGTCAACACGGCCGTCGGCTTTGCGCATCTGGCCGAACAGGACGGACGGAAACTCGTCGCCACCTGGCCCGACAGCGTCTATCGCGACAAGATGTTCGGCAAGACCGACCCTTGGGCCTATTACTTCCAGCCCTTGTTCGACGGTGTGCATTGGGTCAAAGGCATGGCCAATGCCCGCCTGCACTACCCGGATACGGTTCTGACCGAGGATCATCCGATCTGCCCGCGCTACCGTCACGGCCTGCGCGACGCGCTCGCCCTGCCGAAGGACCGGCATCTGGGGGGCGAGTTGCTCAAGAAATTCGTGCGGCCGAAGCTCATCACCCGCGCTTTCTTCAACGACTTCGCGCAAGCGTTCTTCAACGGCCCCGTGATCGGCCTGCACCTGCGTGGTCCCGGGCGGCTCGACGGCGGGGCCGCGCGTCTGCGCCAGCTGATCGACCCCGCGAACCCGGTGCCTTACGAGCATTACTTCTACGCCGTCGACAAGGCGCTCCGTGGGAAACCGAAGGCAAAGGTCTTCTGCTGCTCGGATTCGCTCGAGGTGATCCGCAAATGCCGCGAGCAATGGGGGGACCGGGTGCTCGTCTATCCCGCGTCACGCTCGGAGTTCGGCGAGATGCACGACAGCCACGAGAAGAACGCGGGCAAGGTGTTCTCGCCCTACAAGCTCGGGATCGACATCATCGCCGAGGCGCACCTGCTGGCCAAGTGCAGCCATTTCGTGCACGGCAATTCCAACGTGGCGAACTATGTTCTGTGCCGGGCGCCGAACCTCGAGAACACCTATGTCTACGAGCGTGTCGACCGGCAGTACCGCACCGAAGTGGACGCGTTGCAGGCGGCGGGCGTGATCTCCTGACCGGCACCTTCGGAAGCCTTCACGCATCCCGGCTGAAATAACACTCTGACATTTAAGCGTTTCGCTCGGGCCAGCCCCGTCGCGATCGCTTGTCTGATTACCAATCCGGCAACCATTTCCTGGGAAAATGCGTTGGAGGTGAGACGGCGGGTCGCGCGTCGCGGCCCGAAAGTTTCCAAACTGCGCACTTGATTGGCGCAAAACTTGCTGGAAAGCTCAATTCATGAGCAGGTTGAAAACAATCATTCAGGCGACAGGCCTTGCCCTCATGCTCCCTTCGGCCTCATGGGCCGTATCCACCGACCTTGTCGGCCAGTTCGCGACCTGCACAGGTCGGCTCTCGGCCCAGATGGAATTCCAGTGGCTCCTTGGCGACGACACCGCCGAACGGACCGAGGCCGAGCGCGCGACGATGATCGCGCTGCTTGAAACGGTGACGCCACCGGATCGTCGGCGCGATGCACTGGCCCGTCGGATCGAGGCGAAACATGCCCAGACCCGCCTCCTCACCCGTGCGACGTTCAACGACAACGCGGCGGATGCGGACTGGGCCGCGGACCGGGCGGCGCTGGAGATCGGGAGCTGCCGGGCACTGATCCTGTCTTAGGGTCGCAAGGCAGACGAAAACCCGCCACGACGGGCGGGTTTTCGCGGTTGCTTTACGGTTCGGCTCAGGCGGCTTTGGCCTGATCTTCCCGGCGCGCCTGCATCGTCGCGCGCGCCCACCAGGCGAGATCGTCGAACATCGCGTCAGCGGAGGGGGCGAGGATTTCGTCCACTTCGGACATGGGGCCATCGGCGCCCATCGGGTGCACCTTCATCAACTCGCCGCCGGCAAGGTGAACGGCGTGACGGATCGGAGCCATCTGAAGCTCTACACCGATGCCGCGCAGGTGCTCAACGGCGCGGGCCGCGCCGACACCGCCGTAGCCCATCGCCGCCATCGGCTTGTGAACCCACTCGACATAAGCCTGATCGAGCGCGTTCTTCAGAGCGCCGGTGATCGAGTGGTTGTATTCGGCGACGAGGAAGATGTAGCCGTCGAACTCGGCCACTTTACGCTGCCACTTGATGACGTTCGGGTCCTGCGAGGGCGCCCACATGTTCGAGGCGACCTCGTTGAACAGCGGCAAGTCGAAGTCGCGCAGATCGACGAGCTCGACATCCATGTCGGTGCGGGCTTGCGCTTTCTCAAGCAGCCAGGCGGCGGGTTTGTCTGCGAAGCGGGTCTCGCGGGTTGACCCGATGATAAGAGCGATGCGGGGTTTGGTCATTGGGGTATCTCCTGATGCGTCTGTGCTGACCTAGACTTGAGCGCACAAAGCCCCGGCTTCAACAGGGGCTTCGGTGCGAAATTGCGCAGAGTCTGTGCAGTCGCGGCATGGTGCCGATGCCGCCGCGTCTGCGCTTGCCCCCGCCCCGGCCCGATGATTTAACTCCCCCATGGCAAAGAGCCCCGACAATCCGGCCGACCCGTTCAAGAAGGCGTTGGCAGAAGCGACGAAGGTCATGGCGGACGACCGCGACCTTCAGGTGAGCTATTCCGTGGACCCCTCCGGCACTTCGGGCGATACGATGCGCCTGCCGCAGGTGACGCGGCGCATGAGCCGCGAGGAGGTTCTGCTGGCACGCGGCACCGCCGATGCGCTCGCCATGCGGCACAAGTTCCATGATACCGGCACCCATTCCCGATACGCGCCGACCGGCGACATGGCCCGCGCGATCTATGAAGCGATGGAGACGGCGCGGTGCGAGGCGATGGGGGCACGGGTCATGCCCGGCACGGCCTCCAACATCGACCACAAGATCGCCGAGGACGCGGTCAAGCGCGGCTTCCCCGGCATCACGCAGCAGACCGATGCGCCTCTGCCGGACGCCGCCGGGTATTTCGTGCGGCAAATGGCGACGGGCCGCGACCTCCCCCTCGGCGCGAACGAGGTGATGAACCTCTGGCGCGACTTCATCGAGGGACAGGCCGGCGACACGTTCGAAAGCCTTCAGGACAAGCTGTCGGACCAGTCGAGCTTCGCCAAGTTCGCGCGACAGGTGATCGACGATCTGGGCTACGGCGACCAGCTGGGCGACGATCCCGACGACAACATGGACGACGACCAGCAGGACGAGGCCGAGGAGGACGACGAGGACCAGCAGGACCAGGAGGGCGAGGAGAACGCCGACGAGTCGGAGGACGACAGCGGCGCCACGCCCGAGCAGGAGCAGGATCAGCAGCAGGACGATACCGAGGCGCAGGTCTCGATGGACGAGCTTGCCGACGAGGAGATGGGCGATGAGGCCGAGATGCCCGAGGCCGACGCGCCGATGGAGCCGCCGCCCCCGCCCCCGGCCTCGGAGGCTGACCCGAACTACAAGGTCTATAAAGGCGACCATGACGAGGAAATCCGGGCCGAAGACCTCGCCGAAACCGCCGAGCTGGAACGCCTGCGCGCCTACCTCGACCAACAGCTCGAACCGCTCAAGGGCGCGGTCGGGCGGCTTGCGAACAAGCTGCAACGGCGGTTGCAGGCGCAGCAGAACCGGTCGTGGGAGTTCGACAAGGAAGAGGGCGTGCTCGACGCAGGCCGGCTTGCACGCGTGGTTGCGAACCCGACGACACCCCTGTCGTTCAAGGTCGAGAAAGACATGGAGTTCCGCGACACGGTCGTGACGCTCCTCCTCGACAATTCAGGCTCCATGCGCGGCCGCCCGATCTCCATCGCCGCGATTTGTGCCGACGTGCTTGCCCGGACGCTGGAGCGCTGCGATGTGAAGGTCGAGATCCTCGGCTTCACCACTCGCGCGTGGAAGGGCGGTCAGGCCCGCGAACAATGGCTGGCCGACGGACGCCCGCAAGCGCCCGGGCGGCTCAACGATCTGCGCCACATCATCTACAAGTCCGCCGACGCGCCGATGCGGCGCACGCGTGCGAACCTTGGCCTGATGATGAAAGAGGGGCTGCTTAAGGAAAACATCGACGGCGAGGCGCTTGAATGGGCGCATCGACGGCTGATGGGGCGGCATGAAGCGCGCAAGATCCTCATGGTGATCTCGGACGGGGCGCCGGTCGACGATTCCACGCTTTCGGTGAACCCGGCGAACTACCTCGAGAAACACCTGCGCGACGTGATCGCGATGGTGGAGCGCAAGAAGATCGTGGAACTTCTGGCCATCGGGATCGGGCATGACGTGACCCGCTATTACGACCGGGCGGTGACGATCACAGATGTCGAACAGCTCGCGGGCGCGATGACCGAGCAACTTGCGGCCCTGTTCGACAGTGACCCAAGGGCGCGGGCGCGGATCATGGGGATGCGGAAAGCTTCGTAATGTTTCAGACGTTCGAGACCACGGCGGACCCGACACAGGGCGCAGAGCGGCTGACCCGCCTGCGGGGCGAAATGCGCGCGGAAGGGCTCGACGGGTTCTTCGTGCCGCGCGCCGACGCCTATCAGGGCGAGTATGTCGCCGAGTGCGATGCGCGGCTTGCCTGGCTCACCGGCTTCACCGGCTCGGCCGGGTTCTGCATCGCGCTCGCAGATGAGGCGGGCGTGTTCGTCGATGGCCGCTACCGGGCGCAGGTGCGCGGTCAGGTCGATCTGGACGCCTATACGCCCGTCGACTGGCCCGAGATCAAGCCGGGGCCGTGGCTGGCGGAGCGGCTTTCGTCCGGGGCCAAGGTGGGGTTCGATCCGTGGCTGCACACCGCCGGGGAAATCGCGACGATCGAGACGGCGCTCAAACGCAGCGGGATCGAGATGGTTGCCTGCGACAACCTCGTGGACCGGATCTGGTCCGACCGCCCCGCCCCGCCCGCCGAACCCGTGGTGGATCATCCCGTCGATCTCGCCGGGCAGACGACAGCGGCCAAGCTGGACGCGCTGGTCGAACGCCTGCGTGACGCAGGCCAGAGCGCGGCGATCCTTACGGCACCGGATTCGATCTGCTGGCTTCTCAACATTCGCGGGAACGACATCCCCCGCGTGCCGGTGATGCAGGGCGTCGCCATCGTTACCGATGCGGGCAAATGCCTTGTCTTTGCGACACCGCGCGACTTTTCCGCCGTCGCGCCGGGTGGCGACACCATCGCCTTCGCGGATGTCGCCGACTTTGCCGAGGCGTTGAGCGAACTCACCGGCCCGGTCCGAGTGGACAAGGCGACCGCGCCCATTGCCGTTTCGCGTATTCTCGAAGACGAAGGCATCGAGGTAGAGTGGGGCCAAGACCCCTGCGCCCTGCCCAAGGCGCGCAAGAACGAGGCCGAAGTGGCAGGGTCGCGCGCGGCCCACCTGCGCGATGCGGCGGCCCTTGTCGAGTTTCTGACGTGGTATGACGCGACGGTGACGCAGGGCGGAATCACCGAAATCGACCTCGTGACCGAACTTGAGAGCCAGCGCCGGGCGACGAATGCGCTGCGCGACATCTCGTTCGAGACCATCGCCGGCTCCGGCCCGAACGGCGCAATCATGCACTATCGTGTAACCCGCGAGACGAACCGGACGCTCGTCGACGGCGACCTCGTGGTGCTGGACAGCGGCGGGCAGTATGCCGACGGCACCACCGATATCACCCGCACCCTGCCCGTGGGCGACGCGGGGGATGAGGAGCGTGCGGCCTTTACCCGCGTGCTCAAGGGCATGATCGCCATTTCCCGGGCGCGTTTCCCGACCGGCGTGGCCGGCGCGCATCTCGACGCGCTCGCGCGCTATCCGCTCTGGCTTGCGCATCAGGATTTCAACCACGGCACCGGTCATGGGGTCGGTTCCTACCTGTCCGTCCACGAGGGCCCTCAACGCCTGTCGCGCCTGTCGGACGTGCCGCTGGAGCCGGGGATGATCCTGTCGAACGAGCCGGGCTATTACCGCGACGGCGCGTTCGGTATCCGGATCGAGAACCTGATCGTCGTGACCGAAGCCGTGCGACCGGCCACCGGCGACGACCGCGCCTTCCTTGCCTTCGAAACGCTGACCTTCGTGCCGATCGACCGACGCCTGATCCTGACCGACATGCTGGACCCGGGCGAGCGCGACTGGCTCAATTCCTATCACCGCAGTTGCCTTGAAAAGCTCTCGGGCCGCGTCTCGGCCCCCGCCCATCTGTGGCTGACGCGCGCCTGTGCGCCACTTTGACACAGAACAGTCACGAAAAACCTGCTAGCATCCGTTCCGCAGGGACAGAGGAGACCGGCATGGCCGACCATATCAAGATACGAAAAGCCCGGGGCAAATGGGTTGTGCGTGCCGGCGGCGCTGTTCTGGGCGAAACCAGCAACGCGCTCGAACTCAGCGAAGGCGATTACCCGCCGGTGATCTACTTCCCGCGCGCGGACCTCGCCATGTCGTTCCTCGAGGCGACCGAGACGACGAGCCACTGCCCGTGGAAGGGCGATGCCACTTATTTCTCGATCCCGACAAAATCCACGGTGATCAAGGACGCCGCGTGGTCCTATGAAAACCCGATCGACGAGGTCTCGGCGATCAAGGACCACATCGCCTTCTACCCGGACCGCGTCACGGTCGAGGAACTCTGACCTTCTCTGGGCGAGCCCGCCCGGCGGTCAGGAATGTTCCTCGCGGGCGGTGTCGGCGAGCTTGCGGTTGAACGCCTTGAGCGCATCGACATGGTGCAGCGCGCCCCACAGCTCCGGCCCCTCCCCCTCGCCCGCGATTGTCACCACGGGGATGAAGGGCGTGGCGTTCTGGTCGAAGATCGGCATGGCGGCCTCGAGCGTCGCGTTCGCGTCGATATAGACGCCTTCCTCGATGAGGTCCCAACACGCCTCCTCCGAGGCCGCGCGCGGGTCCTCCTTCTTGCGCATCACCGAGGCGACGCGCAGCGTGGCCAGAACCCAGGCCTGCGGCCCGGCGGCGAGCTTGATGCCGCGCCGGGAGAGTTGGGTGAGGAAGAAGGACAGGTTCACCAGCCGCGACGACACGGCGGTCGAGATCGAGACGCTGACCATCACGGCCAGCCCCGTCTGCCAGTCGCCGGTCAGTTCGAACACGATCATCGTGGTGGAGACCGGCGCGCCCAGCACCGCAGCCGCCACCGCGCCCATGCCCGCGAGTGCATAGAGCGTCTCGCTGCCCGAGACGTCGGGAAACACGGCGGTGGCGATGAGGCCGAAGGCCAGCCCCGTGAGGGCGCCGACCATGAGCGCGGGCGAGAACACGCCGCCGCCCATTCGGCCCCCCATCGTGACGGCCACCGCGATGACCTTGAGGATCGCGAAAACGATGGCCTCGTGCAGGATCAGCTCACCGGTGAGCGCGCGCGAGGTCGTCTCGTAGCCGACACCGATGATGTGCGGAAAGCCGATGGCGAGCGTGCCGAGGATCAGCCCCGCGAAAGCCGGGCGCAGCACGCGTGGCACGGTAAGCTTCGACTGGAGCCAGTTGCCGAAATCGTCGGCGAGGAAGATCGCACGCATGAGCGCGACCGCCACGACGCCTGCGATAAGCCCGAGAAGGAGGAAGGCCGGAAGCTCGACGTTGAAGGCGAGGCCGCCTTTCTGTGGCAGGACGAACTCCGTCACCCCGCCGAATTCAAGCCGGTTGATGACCGTCCCCGCGACGGAGGCAATGGCGATGGGGGCGAAGGCGTGGACGGCGAAATGGCGCAGCACGACTTCGAGCGCGAAAAGCGCCCCGGCAATCGGCGCGTTGAAACTGGCCGATACCGCAGCGGCCACCGCGCAGCCCAACAGGTCGCGCGCGTCGACGCCCGAGGCCTCGATCCGGTTGGACACCCAGGTTGCCATGACGGCGGCGAGATGGACGACCGGCCCCTCCCGCCCCGAAGACCCGCCGACGGACAGTGTGATGAAGGAGGCGAGGGCCGAGCCGAGGCCGGCCCGTTTCTCGACCCGCCCCTCCCACATGGCCGCGCCCTCGATCACGTCGGCGACTGAGCGCACACGGCCGTCGTTCGTCGTCCAGTTCAGGATGATGCCGACTACCAGCCCGCCGCCCACGGGCAGCATCAGGATCAAGAACCACGGCAGGGTTTCGGCGAAGCTGTGCAGATGCGCCACATCGTCGGTGCCGTAGAGCAACGCCTGTAACGCTTCGATCCCCTTGCGAAAGAACAGCGCCGCGAAACCGGCGGCGATCCCGATGAGGAGCGCGATGACCCAGAACTGGACCTGACCCGGCCCTTTCTCGCGGATCAGGTCGAGAGACTGCTGACGATAGGCATTGGCGGCGGACAATTGCCGCTGGATCGCCCGTTTCAGCCCTCTCGCCATGTTCGCGATGCTCCCGGCCTTTTTTTCACCAAATCGCTTCTGTAGATTGGCGCGGATCACACGGGGGGAAAAACCAGAATGGCCCTTGACGCCGCATTGTCCGAGCTTTCGACCGTTCTAGGGGATCGGTTGAGCCGCTCCAAGTCCGATCTGGACGCGCATGGCGCCTCCGAGACCTATTTTCCATCCGCCCCGCCCGATGCCGTCGCCTATCCGGAAAGCACGGCCGAGGTGTCGCGCATCCTGTCGGTCTGCAACGCGCACGGCGTGCCGGTCATCGCCTACGGTGCCGGGACATCGCTCGAGGGGCATACGAGCGCGGTCCGCGGGGGGGTCACGCTGGACTTCTCGCGCATGGATCGTCTGATGACCGTGCATCAGGGCGATATGGACGCAGTGGTGCAGCCCGGCATCACCCGTGAGGCGCTGAACCGGGAATTGCGGGCGACGGGTCTGTTCTTTTCGGTCGATCCGGGCGCGAATGCCAGCGTGGGTGGCATGGCGGCCACACGGGCCTCGGGCACGACGACCGTGCGCTATGGCACGATGCGCGACAACGTGCTTGGGCTGGAGGTCGTGCTGGCCGATGGCCGGGTGATCCGGACCGGCACGCGGGCACGCAAATCGTCGTCAGGCTATGATCTCACCGGTCTGTTCATCGGGTCCGAGGGCACGCTGGGCGTCATCACGGAGGCGACGCTGAGGCTCCACGGCCAGCCCGAGGCGGTGTCATCCGGGATATGCGCGTTTCAGTCCATGTCCGAGGCCGTCGAGGCTGTGGTCGCCGTGATCCAGATGGGCCTGCCGATGGCGCGGATCGAATTCCTTGACGCCGAGGCCGTGCGCGCGGTGAACGCCCATTCCGGCACCAACGTGCCCGAGACGCCCCACCTGTTCGTGGAGTTTCACGGCTCCGAGGCGGGTGTGGCCGAGGACGCCGCACGGTTCGGCGAGATCGTGGCGGATTTCGGTGCCTCGGGGGTCGAGGTGGCTACGAAGCCCGAGGACCGCACGGCGCTCTGGACCATGCGCCACCACGTCTACTGGGCCTGTCTCGGCCTGAAACCCGGCGCGACGGCGGTGGTCACGGATGTGTGCGTTCCTATCTCGAACCTCGCGCAGGCGGTCGAGGAAACGCAGGCCGACATTGCCGCCTCGATCATCGACGGGCCGATACTGGGCCATGTGGGCGACGGGAACTTCCACGCGATCCTCCTCGTTGACCCGAGCCAGCCCGCTGAGCTCGACGCGGCTAAGGCGCTGGCCGCCCGGATGAACGAGCGCGCGCTCGCTCTGGGCGGGACGGTGACCGGGGAACACGGCATCGGGATCGGCAAACGCGCATACATGGAGGCGCAGCACGGCGACGCATGGGACGTGATGACCGACATCAAGAGGACACTGGACCCGAACGGGATCCTGAACCCCGGCAAGCTGATCCGGCCCTGACGGGGCGTATCCGCAGGCTCTGGGACGGCACACTTCATTGGGCGCGCATCAAGTTGCCGCCGGGGGCCCGGCTGGTCGCGGGGCTCTTGCTGATGGTCATGGGCGTCTTCGGGTTCCTGCCGGTTCTGGGCTTCTGGATGATCCCGCTGGGCGTGGCAGTCGCGGCGCTGGACGTCGTTCCGGTATGGCGCGGGATCGCTGGAAGGCTGGAGCGCTTTCAGTTTCGCGATGTTTTTGGTGCCAAACGGCGCAAGGACCGCCATTGAGTTGCACTTTTCGAACCTAACGACCCCTCAGGGCAGGAGCGCTCGTGCCGCTGCGCGCGCTTCATCCGTGATGACGTCGCCTGAAATCATGCGCGCAATCTCGTCCACCCGGTCACCCGGTTCCAACGGCGTGACACGGGACAGAGTAATGTCGTTCTCCACCGCCTTGGACACCCGCCAGTGGTGTGCCCCGCGTGCGGCCACCTGCGGCGAGTGGGTGACGACGAGCACCTGACCGCCTTCGTCCGCAAGCCGTTGCAACCGCTTGCCCACCGCGTCCGCCGTGGCTCCGCCCACGCCCCTGTCGATCTCGTCGAAGATCATCGTCAGCCCTTCGGCTTCGCGGGTCAGGCAAACCTTGAGGGCCAGCAGGAACCGGCTGAGCTCGCCTCCCGACGCGATCTTGTTGAGCGGACCGGAAGGCGCGCCGGGGTTTGTCGCGACCGTGAACGTGACGGCGTCCTGCCCTTCGGGGCCGGGGTCGGCAGAAGCAATCTCGGTCGTGAAGATCGCGCGTTCCATCTTGAGCGGCGCGAGTTCGTCAGCCATGGCCGTGTCGAGCCGCCCGGCAGCCTCGGCCCGCGCGGCGCTGAGGGTGCGCGCTTCGGCCTCGTAGGCCTCACGCGCCGCCTGCTCGGCCTTGCGCAGATCGGCGATGTCCCCCTCGCCCTTGTCGAGCGCGGCAAGCTTGTCGCGCAGATCCGCCGCGAAGCTCCCGAGGTCGTCGGGGGCGACACCGTGCTTGCGGGCGAGCGCACGGATGGCAAAGAGGCGCTCCTCCACGCGGTCCAGTTCGGCGGGGTCGAAGGCGAGCGCCTCCATCGCGACCTCGACACCCTGCGTGGCCTCGCCCAGTTCCACGAGTGCGCGGTTCAGCGCCTCGATCGCCGGGTCGAGCGCATCGCCTGCCTTGTCGGCCACCCCTTCGAGCCAGCGCAGCGCGTCACCCATGCGTCCCTCGGCCCCTTCGCCGGGCCCAAGGGCCTGAGCGGCGCGGTCGACGTCCTCGCCGATTCGCTGACCGGCCTGCATCTGGCGGCGTCGGGTGTCCAGCTCGGCATCCTCGCCGGGTTGCGGGTCCAGCGCTTCGAGTTCGCCGGCCGCGTGGCGCAGGAAATCCTCTTCTTCGCGGGCGGCGGCCAGCCGGGCCTCGGCCTCGGCCAGCGCCTTGCCGGCCTGCGACAAGCCGCGCCATGCCGCACGGGTCTGTGCCACCGGCCCCTCGAGCCCCGCGAACTGGTCGAGAAGCGCGCGGTGGGAGCGCGGGTTCAGAAGGCCCCGGTCGTCCTGCTGGCCGTGGAGCTCCACGAGCGTATCCGACAGCGCACGCAAAACGTCACCCGAGGCGCGCCGGTCGTTGATCCAGGCGCTCTTGGTTCCGCCGCGCCGGTTGACCCGCCTGAGGATCAGCTCGTCGCCCGCCGGAATCCCGGCCTGCTCAAGCACGCGCTGTGCCGGGTGGTCGTCCGCAAGCGCGAATACCGCCGTCACCTCGCCCTCCTCGGCGCCCTGACGCACGAGGTCGGCGCGTCCTCGCCAGCCCAGCACGAAGCCGAGCGAATCGAGCAGGATGGATTTGCCCGCCCCGGTCTCACCGGTGAGCACGTTCAGACCGGGCCGGAAGCCAAGCTCCAGCCGGTCGATGATAAGCATGTCCCGGATGTCGAGGCTGACCAGCATGGCGGTGGTCTAGAGCCACTCCCCCTTGATCATCTGACGATAGATCGCGGCGAGCCAGTTGTTCCCGCTGGCCTTGGGCTGAAGCCCGTTCCTCGCGAGGAGCGCGTAGCTGTCCTCATACCACTGGGTCGACTGGAAGTTGTGGCCCAGAATCGCGCCGGCGGTCTGCGCCTCTTCCGTGAGGCCCAGCGACAGGTAGCTCTCCACAAGCCTGTGCAGCGCCTCGGGCGTCTGCGTCGTCGTCTGGAACTGCTCCACCACGACGCGGAAGCGGTTCGTGGCGGCGGCATAATGCTTACGCTTGAGGTAGTAGCGCCCGATCTCCATTTCCTTCGCCGCGAGGTGGTCGTAGGCGAGGTCGAATTTGAGGATCGCGGAGCGCGCGTATTCGGTATCGGGATACAGCTCGATCACGTCACGAAGGGCCTGAAGCGCTTGGAAGGTCAGGCCCTGATCGCGACCGACATCCTCGATCTGGTCGTAGTAGCTGAGCGCCAAGAGGTAGGTCGCGTATCCCGCGTCCTCGTCCCCCGGGTAGAAATCGACGAACCGCTGCGCGGCGGCGCGGGCCAGTTCGTATTCGCCATCCTTGTGATGGGCAAAGGCCTGCATGATGAGCGCGCGTTTGGCGAGCTGGGTGTAGGGATAGACCCGTTCGACTTCGCCGTACCACTTGGCTGCGTCGTCGTAATCACCGTTCTCGGCGTCGTACTCGGCGCGGGCAAAGATTTCCTCGGCCGTGTATTCCTCGATCGGCTTGGTTTCCCGGTCGTCGCCGAACACGTTGCCAAAGAACCCGCCAAGACCACCGCCGGAACACCCGGCGAGCATGGCCACGAGCGCCAGCGTTGCAGCACCCTTCAGGACTCTGGTCCCCGTTTTGCCCTGTCGATGTGCGTGCATATCCCCCGACTACCCCATCGCAAGTGATTCAGCGGGCTTGCCTGTGCCCAGTCTGCGTTGGCACTTGTCCTAGCACATAAATTTTCCGGGCAAAATGGTTTGGCGGCGAAAAACACCCGATGTGGTCAAAGTTATCCACAAGGCGTCCAGATATTGTGGAACGGCATACCCGAGACCTTAACTATCCCGCCCAAGCACCGGACATCACAACAAAAAAGACCGACCCGAAGGCCGGCCCTTTTGCGAGGTAACTCTGTTGTCAGTTGGCCTGGCGGCGCAGGAAAGCGGGGATTTCAACCCGTTCCTGATCCGGGTCGGTCTCCTGTGTCGGCTCTTGAGCCGGGCGCGGCTGCGGCTCGTGCCGCTGCTCGGCCTGTGCCTCGGCGCCCTGCCCGGTCATCCGGTTGATGAGCGAGTTGATGCCGAAGCGCGGACGTTCGGCCCCGCCACCCTGCGCGTCCCGCGGCTGGGCGGCCGGCTGGCCTTCGCCCGAGCGCGAGCGGCTGACGGCGGCTTCGAGCCGGGCGAGCGTTTCAGGCGAAGGCTGGCCGGGCTGCGGCGACTTGGGCGCCACGAACTGGGCCACGCCCTGCTCGGCGCGCGGGGCCGGCTGCGGTGCGGGTTGCTGCGCCGGCTCATAGCGCGGCTGGGCCTGAAAGACCGGGGCCGGCACGTCGTCGCCCGCCTCTTCGACCGGGAAGATGTTCTCGGCCTGCTCCTCGGCCGCAGCGGCGGTCGGGTCGATTTCCTCATCGAAGAACGAGGTCTGCGGCTCGGCCCGCTGCGGTTCGGACGCGGCGTAGCGCGAGGAATAATCCTCGGCCTCGGCCTCCGCAGCCTGCGTGTTCGAGAAGGTCGGCGCATCGTGGCCGAAGGAATGTTCGACATCCGACGGATTGGCGAGCGGCTCGGCCAGCGAGCGGCGCGGAACCGGCACGTCGAGGTGGGATTCGGTGGCGTCGATGCCGGTTGCGACCACGGAGACGCGCATCCCGCCCTCCATGTTCGTGTCCAGCGTGGAGCCGACGATGATGTTCGCGTCCGGATCGACTTCTTCGCGGATGCGGTTGGCCGCCTCGTCGAGTTCGAAGAGCGTGAGGTCGTAACCGCCTGTGATGTTGATGAGAACGCCACGGGCACCCTTGAGGCTGATCTCGTCGAGAAGCGGGTTCGCTATGGCCTTTTCGGCCGCCTGGATCGCGCGATCTTCGCCATCGGCCTCGCCCGTGCCCATCATCGCCTTGCCCATCTCGTCCATGACCGAGCGGACATCCGCGAAGTCGAGGTTGATGAGGCCCGGCTGGACCATGAGGTCCGAGATGCCCTTGACGCCCTGATAGAGCACGTCGTCGGCCATCGAGAAGGCTTCGGTGAAGGTCGTTTTTTCGTTCGCGAGGCGGAAGAGATTCTGGTTCGGGATGATGATCAGCGTATCGACCATCTTCTGAAGCGATTCGACGCCTTCCTCAGCCTGGCGCATCCGCTTGGCGCCTTCGAACTGGAAGGGTTTGGTCACGACGCCGACGGTCAGAACGCCGAGCTCCCGCGCGGCCTGCGCGATGATCGGCGCGGCGCCGGTGCCGGTGCCGCCGCCCATACCGGCAGTGATGAAGCACATGTGCGCGCCAGCCAGGTGATCGACGATCTGTTCGATGCTCTCTTCAGCCGCGGCGGCCCCCACGGTCGCGCGCGCACCTGCGCCCAGACCCTCGGTCACCTTCACGCCCATCTGGATGCGGGCCTGCGATTTCGACTGCGCAAGTGCCTGCGCATCGGTATTCGCGACCACGAACTCGACGCCCTCGAGCGCCTTGTCGATCATGTTGTTGACCGCATTGCCGCCAGCGCCACCGACGCCAAACACGGTGATGCGGGGTTTGAGGTCATCCTGACCCGGCATGGTGAGGTTCAATGTCATGATCTTTCCGCCTGTCCTTTTCGACTTGTCGTCTCTGACGTGTCCGTAAGTGACCTGTCCTTGTTGTGCCAGTTTTTGCTGGCCTTGTCCCGATCTTTGCCGGTTATCTGCCTATTTCCCATCAGCCTAACCGCTACGCGACGCTAGGTCACGCAAAAAACACGAAAAAGCCCCTAAATCCGGTGGATTACCGGGCTTTAGCGGCGAGATTTTGCGGAATTGTGGATATCTGGTGTCTACCAGTTATCCTTGAACCATTTCACGGCCCACCGCAGGCTGCGCGATGGATAGGATTCGGCTGGTATGTCGAAATCCCACCATTCGTCCTGCGGCGATGCTGCGAACAGGCAAAGTCCCACCGCCGAGGCGAATGCAGCACCTGTGGCGGCCTGTGGCAAGCCCTGAACGCGCAAGGGGCGTCCGATGCGCACTTGTTGGCCGAGAATCCGGGGCGCGAGGGTATCGAGACCCGGAATCTGGCTTGCGCCGCCGGTCAGAACGATCTGCTGACTCGGCAAATGGTCGAATCCCGCGGCGTCGAGGCGCGCGCGGACCTCTTCGAGGATCTCTTCGACACGCGGTTTCATGATGCCGATAAGCTCGGACCGGCTGACCGTGCGCCGGTCGTGCTCCCAGTCGCCGGTGTCGCCGCCGATCTCGATCATTTCGCGGTCGTCCATGCCGGTGGCGAAGACGCCGCCGTAGAAGGTCTTGATCCGTTCGGCCGTGGCCATGGGGATCTGGAGCCCCTTGGAGATGTCCGATGTGACGTGATCGCCGCCAAGGCGCACGGAGTCGCCGTAGATCATGTGTTTCTTCATGAAGATCGAGACGCCGGTCGCGCCGCCCCCCATGTCGATGCAGGCCGCACCCAGTTCCTGCTCGTCCTCGACGAGCGACGCGAGGGCCGCCGTATAGCTGGAGGAGGCGAGGCCCGCGAGCTCGAGGTCGCAGCGCTTGATGCAATACGCCACGTTGCGCACCGTCGCGGCGTCGATCGTGAGCAGATGCATGTCCACGGCAAGCCGTTTGCCCACCTGCCCGCGCGGGTCGGACAGACCGGAGCGGTGGTCGAGCGCGAAGTTGACCGGCTGGGCGTGCAGCACCTCCCGCCCCTCACCGAAGTCCGGCACGTCGCAGGAGGCCATGACGCGCGCGATGTCATCCTCGATCACGGAGGTTCCGGCCACCTCGACGTCGCCCGCGACGCCGTAGCTGCGGGGATTGGCACCGGAGAAGGTCGCGATGACATGGTCAACGCGGATATTCGCCATCTTCTGGGCCGCTTGGATCGCGGTGCGGATCGCGCGTTCCGTCTCCTGCATCGCGTCGATCTCGCCGAAGCGCACGCCGCGCGAGCGGGTCGTTGCCGCACCGATGACACGGAAACCCGACTGACCAGCGAGCGAGCCGACCCCGTCGTTGGCCGCCGTCCGTTCGGGCCCGTCGAAGCGCAGGACGAGGCAACCGATCTTGGAGGTGCCGATGTCCAGAACCGCGATCACGCCGCGCTGCATGGCGGCCTTTCGCATGGCGCGCATGGCACGCTGTTGTTCGTAGAGCTCGGTCATCTTGGTACTCCGTTGTCGAGGCTCCGGATGCGGCGCAGTTCGTCGACCGCGGGGTCGGTCATGCGAAGCGTCGGGCGGGCGGGGTTGCGCATATCGATATGGGTGAGGTCGCGGGCGAGGAGATCCTGCGCTTCATCGAGCGCGAGCACCTGCTCAAGCGCCGCGACCGGGGCGATTTCGGGAAGAAGAATACGCTGGTCGCGGTCGAGCACGATGTCCCAGCGCCGCGACCCGACGCGGACCAGCCCGCGCAAACGGTGCGCGACGGGCCCGGCGGCGTCGAACAATGCCTCGGCCTCGGCCACTGCGTCGCGGGCGCCCTGCCCGACGATCAGCGGCAGGTCCGGGCGCGAGGCCCGGTCCATGAGCGAGGCCACGCGGTGCCCGGTGGCGTCGAGCAGTTCGATCCCGCTGGCATGGCGCCACAGCATGACCGGCTCACGCTCGGCGACGGCCACCTCAAGCACGCCGCCGGGGCGGACCCGGAGCGCCACGTCCTCGATCACGTCGAACGCGGCGATGGTGCGTTGCAGCCCGTCGAGGTCGAGGTCGAAGGAGGAGATCGGAAATTCGCTTCCCACGATTTCTCGGATCGCCTTTTCCACCACCGGCGACGCGCCTTCGACGGCCATGAGCTTTACGGTAAACTCGGGCCGGGTTTCGACGGAGCGGCGGATCTCGCTCACCTTTTCGGCGATGGCGAAGCGGTTGGTGGGGTTGGAGACGTACCAGCCCGCAAGAGCGACCACGAGAAACACCGGCAGGCCGATGCGCAACATGGCGCGGTAAAAAGGAGTGAGCCACATGCGGTGGACCCGGTAGGCCCAGCGCGACGGTGCCGGATCGCGGCGCACGGGCCTTGGCGTGACGCCGGGACGTTCCGCACTTACCGATTGCACGAGGCATCCTCCACCATCCAGCGGCACAACGGGCCAAAATCGATGCCCGCTTTCGCCGCCTGTTCGGGCGTGAGCGAGGTGGGCGTCATGCCGGGCTGCGTGTTCTGTTCGAGCAGGATCAGCCCGTCGAGCCCCTTGTCTTCATCCCAGCGGAAATCCGAACGCGACACGCCGCGGCACCCGAGCGCATCATGGGCGCGGCGGGCGATGTCGAGGCAGGTCGCAGTGATCTGGTCGGGCAGGTTCGCTGGCACTTCGTGGCGCGAACCGCCCTCGGCATATTTGGCATGGTAGTCGTACCAGCCGTCCGAGATGATCTCGGTCACGCCCAGCGCCCGGTCGCCCATGACGGTGACGGTCAGTTCGCGGCCCGGAACGTATTTCTCGACCATCAGCGTGTCGGGCAGATCCTCGGCCAGACGGGGCGGCGTGTTCGCGCCTTCGGCCACGATGTAGACGCCTACGGACGAGCCCTCGTTATAGGGCTTCACGACGTAGGGCGGTTCCATGACATGGTGCCCTTCGATCTCGGCCTTCCAGGCGAGGCGGCTCTCGGCGACTGGCAGTCCGGCCGCGCGGAACACCTCTTTCGAGCGTTCCTTGTCCATCGCGAGCGCCGAGGCCAGCACGCCGGAATGGGTATAGGGGAGCTTCATCCATTCAAGGATGCCCTGCACACAGCCATCCTCGCCCCAGCGACCGTGGAGCGCGTTGAACACGATGTCCGGTGAAATCTCTTGCAGGCGCGCGCAGAGGTCGGGTCCGGCATCGACCTCGACCACCTCATAGCCTTCTGCCCGCAATGCCGCAGCGCATTCACGCCCTGTACTCAGCGACACCTCCCGCTCTGCGGAAGGACCACCTTTCAAAACTGCGACTATCGGGGAATGCCTGCTCGCATCGCCCACTGTCTGCCTCTCGCGACGGCCTTATGGTGGCCGTTCAGCTTGTCGTTATTGTGCCGCGGGTTCGCCCACGCGCATGATTTCCCATTCTAGCGTCAGGCCGCTGGTTTCGTAAACCTTTTTCCGGACCTCCTCTCCCAAAGATTCAAGGTCCTGCGCCGTGGCCGTGCCGGTGTTGGTGAGGAAATTCGAGTGTTTCTCGTTCATCTGCGCGCCACCGATCATCGCGCCACGCATTCCTGCGTCGTCGATCACCTTCCATGCCTTGAGGTCATGGGTGTCGTCTGCGCGGCCCGTCGAAGAGAAGCCCGCCGGGTTCCGAAATGTCGATCCGGCGGTGCGGTCTTTCGTCGGTTGGGTCGCGTCGCGCTTGGCAAGCTGGTCTGCCATCATCGCCTCCAGCGCCTCGGGGTCGCCCGCCGGGCCCTCGAGTGTGGCGGATGTGAGGACCGTGCCTTCGGGCAGGTCCGACTGGCGGTAGCGAAAGTTGAGGTCGTCGGCGGTGAGCGTCACCACCTCCCCGCCCCGCGTCACCGCGCGGGCGGACCGGAAAACATCGGCAGTGTAGCGGCCATAGCAGCCCGCGTTCATGCGAAGTGCGCCGCCGATGGCACCGGGGATTGTGCGCAGGAAAGTGAGGTCCACGCCCGCCGCCGCCGCCTTGCGCGCGACATGGGCGTCGAGCGCGGAGGTGCCGACAGTCACGGTGGTGCCGTCGATCTCGATCCCGTTGAAGCCGCGTCCGAGCCGGATCACCACGCCCCGGATGCCGCCGTCGCGCACGATGAGGTTGGAGCCGACGCCCATCGGAAAGACCGGAACGTCGGGGTCGAGCGCGCGCAGGAAGTCGGCAAGGTCCTTTTCGTCGGCCGGCTGAAACAGCCAGTCCGCCGGTCCGCCCACCCGCATCCAGGTCAGCGAGGACAGGTCGCGGTTTTCGGTGAGGGTACCTCGGACGGGGGGGAGCTTGATGGTCATGGGGCACGGAGGTAGCGTGGACCGGGTGCGGTGGCAAGATTTCGAATGGCGCTTGCGCGCCATCCGACCCGCGCGGGGGCGCTGCCCCCGCACCCCCGAAGTATTTGGGGAACGAAGAAGAGGATCAGTGCTCGGGGATTTCCAGCTTCTCACCGCGCATCATGGCCGGGATCGCCTTGAAGCCGTTGCGGAAGAGCGAGACGAACGCGAAAGTGCCGACCGCCGTCCAGATCCAGCCGTTCTGGTACCCGATCCAGCCGAGAAGCGCGAAGGCGGAGAGGCCAAGGATCGTGCCCGGAATGATCTGTTTGCGGATCGGCAGAAAGGCGATGAGCGAGGCGGCGAGGACCCAAAGGCATCCTGCGATGAGGGATAAGGACATGGCGCGGTCTCCTGCATGGCGCTGGTCCGGGCAGACTGTCCGCGAAACCGGGCGAAACTGCGGCCCCAATGGGTTTTTGTTTCGCCCCCGGCCGCGCGTCAGGTCAGGAAGGCCGCCATGTTCACCGCGAACAGCGCCAGTGCTCCGGCGAGGCCCAGCCATGGCACGATGCGGGGGACCGAAAACGGCGACAGGACGCCCGAGCGTTTCACGCCGATCAGCGCGGCGTTCACGATGGAGAAGACGACGAGCAGCGCGAGCGTGGTGTATTCCGCCAGCGTCGCGACGGGCAGCGCGAGGGCGGCGGCGGTGGTAAGCACGCCGGTCACGCAGGTGGCGAGCAGTGGAGTTCCGAACCGCGGGTTGGTCCGGTTGAAGACACACAGCCAGCGCGAGCGGCGCCCGAGGCCGAAGAACACGCGGGCGGCCATGACGATCTGGGCCAGCACGCCGTTCAGGGCCGCAGCCACCGCGATGGAGGACAGGAACGCCGCCGGCGCGCCGGTCGCGGCGGTCCAGACCAGCGCGAGCGGGCGTTCCGACGCGGCAAGGTCGGCCACCGGCACGGCCCGCACGGCGGCCCAGGTGACGAGCGCGTAGAGCGCGGAGGTGATCGCCAGCGACCACAGGATCGCGCGCGGCATCTGGCGCGCCGGGTCGCGCGCCTCTTCGGCCATGTTCACGAGGTCGTCGAAGCCGAGGAATGCGAAAAAGGCAAAGATCGAGGCGGCGAGCACACCCGGCAGGTGGAGGGATGTGGGCGCCGTCCAGTCTCCGCTCGGCGTCGCGCTGAAGCCCGCCCAGATAACGAGGGCGAGGCCCACGACCTCGACGAGCGTGAGGATGGCGGCGAAGGACAGGCTCTCGACAACGCCCAGAACGGCGATCACGGTGAGGGCCCCGCCGAGCGCCAGCATGGCGACCGTGGGGTCGATCGGCACGAGCGCGGTCAGGTAGCCTACCCCGCCGCGCAATACGGCCGCGCCCCCGATGATGCCCGCCAGAATGTTGATGAAGCCGACCAGCACCGCCAGCCAGTGCATGTGCAGACCGTGTTCGACATAGGCGCTGTCGCCCGCAGCCTCGGGTATGCGCGAGCTGAGTTCTGCAAAAGAGAGCGCCGAGGGCACCGCCACGAGGCCTGCAAGCAGGAAGGCCAGCGGGGCCCAGATGCCCGCAGCCCCGGCCGCGTGGCCAACGAGGACATAGATCCCCGCGCCCACCATGATCCCGACGCCATAGGCGGTCAGGAGCCCGGTGCTCAGTCGTTTCGGTAGCGTGTCTGCCATGTCTGTCCCGTCCTGCGGCGACCTTGGTGGTCCGCGGGCCGGGGGGCAAGTCAGCCGATGGAGAGGTGCAGGCCCACGGTGTCGTCGGTGAAGCCGAGCTTGCGGTAAAACCCTTCGGCTTTCAGGGACTTGGGGGACAGGAGCGATATATCCGCGCAGTCCTTGGACTTGGCCTTTTCGATGGCCCGCTCCATGACCGCAGCCGCGAATCCACGGCCCCGGTACTCGGGCAGCGTGACGACATTCTCGATCCGTGCCAGCGGGCGACCCCCGAAGGTGAGGTTCGGCAGGATCGACAGCATCGCGGTGGAGACGATCCGGCCTTCGCATTCTCCACCGAAAAGCGATGTGCCCGGCATGGCGAGGATTTCATAGAGAATCGCCTCGCCCTCGGCCCCGCTGGGAACCGGCTTGCCACCGCTGTAATGCGTCAGAAGCTCGTGCAGATCGGGGAAATCGTAACGCGACAGTTCCCGCACGCGGGGCTTGGTCTCGGTCGTCATGGCATCCTCCCTGATCTCGCGCACAGGGTCCGCCCTTCGCCGGGCGCGGTCAAGGGCAGGTTGTTATCAGTGACCAAAGCTGTCGGCGTCGAGCATGTTCGGATCGGGCCGGTCGAGCGCCCCGAGCGCCTGCATTTCCGTATCGGTGAGGTCGAAGCCGAAGACATCGAGGTTTTCGGCCTGCCGCGTCGGATCGGCGGATTTCGGCGCGGGGACGTGCCCCGACTGGACATGCCAGCGCAGGACGATCTGGGCGGGCGTCTTGTCGTGGGCCTGCGCTGCGCTTTTGATCGCCGGCTCAGTCAGCAGGTCGCCCGCGCGGCCGATGGGGCTCCAGGCTTCGGTCACGATGCCCTTTTCACGGTGGATCGCGACTTCTTCGGACCGCAGATGATGGGGGTCGATCTGAATCTGGTTCACCGCCGGGGTGAAGCCCGCCTCGAACAGCTCGTTCAGATGGTGTGGCTTGAAATTCGACACGCCTGCCGCGCGCACGAGCCCTGCGTCCACAAGCCGGGTGATGCCATCGAACGCTTCGACATAAGCGCCCTGCTCCGGGTTCGGCCAGTGGATCAGGAGCAGATCGATGTAGTCGAGGCCCATCCGCGCGAGGCTCGCCTCGCAGGCCTGCCGCGCGCCCGCGACGCTGTGCCAATTCCGGTTGAACTTGGTGGTTACGAAAACCTCGTCGCGCGGCACCGAGGATGCCTTGATCCCCTCGCCCACACCCGCCTCGTTGCCGTAATTCTCGGCCGTGTCCACCAGCCGGTAGCCAAGGTCGAGGGCCGAGGCGACAGCGCGTGCGGCTTCGTCGTCGTTCATGGGCCAGGTGCCGAGACCGAGACGAGGCATTTCCACCCCGTTCAGGAGCGTGGTCGTGGGAACAATATGCGGCGCGTCGGACATGGGGCCTCCGGGGTTGTGGGGTGAACGGTCAGTCACCGACCTAAACCGAGGGCCGCGCGGGTCAACCCGCTCGCGGCTCAGGCAGTGAGTTTTTCTTCCAGCTCACGCGCCCAGGTTGAGATCGTGCCAGCGCCCAGACAGACGACGATGTCGCCCTCTTTCGCTTCGCGTTTCACAAGCTCGGCGAGGTCCGCTTCCGTGTCGACCGCGAAAGCATGGCGGTGGCCGTGGGCGGTGAGACCCGCCACCAGATCGTCGCGGGTCGCGCCGGGGATCGGGTCTTCGCCGGCCGCGTAGACCTCGGAAATGCCCACTACATCGGCCTCGTTGAAGCAGGTGCAGAAGTCTTCGAACAGCGTATGAAGTCGGGTGTAGCGGTGCGGCTGGTGGACCGCGATGACGCGGCCCTTCACGGCCTGCCGCGCGGCCTTGAGCACAGCCGCGATCTCGACCGGGTGGTGGCCGTAATCGTCGATGATCGGCACGCCGTTCCACAGCCCGACCCGGGTAAAGCGGCGGTTCACACCGCCAAAGGCCGCGAGGGCCGCCTTGATCTCGGCGGATTTCATGCCGAGATGGCGGGCCACGGCGACGGCGGCGAGCGCGTTGGACACGTTATGATCGCCGGGCATCGGGAGGGTACAGCCCTCGATGGTCAGGTCGGGCATCGCGATGTCGAACTGCGCGATCCCCGCCTCGTAGGTCAGGTTCACCGCGCGCACATCGGCCTGGGCGTTGAAGCCGAAGGTCACGACGCGGCGGTCCGTCACCTTGCCCACAAGCGTCTGCACATCCGGGTCATCGGTGCAGCACACAGCGAGGCCGTAGAACGGGATGTTCGACACGAAGTCGTAAAAGCCCTGATGCAGCGCTTCTTCGGTGCCCCAGTGATCCATGTGCTCGGGGTCGATGTTGGTGACGATGGCGATGGTGGCGGGAAGCCGGTTGAACGTGCCGTCACTTTCGTCGGCTTCAACGACCATCCATTCGCCCTGCCCCATCCGCGCGTTCGAGCCATAGGCGTGAATGATCCCGCCATTGATCACGGTCGGGTCGATGCCGCCGGAGACAAGGAGCTCCGCGACCAACGTCGTCGTCGTCGTCTTGCCGTGGGTGCCCGCGACCGCGATGTTGGATTTGAGTCGCATGAGTTCGGCCAGCATTTCGGCCCGGCGCACGACGGGCAGTCCCGTCTTACGGGCGGTATCGAGTTCCGGGTTGCCCGGCTTGATCGCGGAGGAAATGACCACGACCTCCGCGTTTTCGAGGTTTTCGGCGCGCTGACCGATGAAGATTTCCGCCCCGAGGCCAGCCAGCCGTTCGGTGATCGGCGAGGTCTTCAGATCCGACCCCTGCACCCGGTAGCCGTGGTTCAGCAGCACTTCCGCAATCCCAGACATGCCGATGCCGCCAATGCCCACGAAGTGAATGGCCCCCATCTCGGTGGGGAGTTTCGTCGCCGCTGCGTTCATCGCCTGTCCCTTCTCATTGCGAAGCGCCCCGGTCCCGGGGCCGCCTCACGCCGCCTGTCCCTCGGCGGCTTTGTCCGTCTTGTCGGCCAGCATTTCCACCAGTCGCGCGAGCGTTTCGGCGGCTTCGGGCTTGCCGACGGACAAGCTGGCGAGCGCCATCTGCAATGCGCCGTCGGGATTGTCCAGCACACTGGCGATGTGTTCCGACAACATGGCGGGTTCCAGCTGTGTCTCGGGGATGCGCACGGCCCCACCCGCCTCGACCAGCCCTTGAGCATTCGCTGTCTGGTGATCGCCGGTAGCGTGGGGATAGGGGATGAGGATCGCGGGCCGCCCGATGACCGAGATATCGGCCACGGAAGAAGCCCCCGCGCGGCTGATGACCAGCTGGCTCTCGGCGATCCGGCGCGGGACGTCAGCGAAGAATGGCTCCACATCCGCCCGGATACCTTGTGCGGCGTAGAAGTCGCGCACACGCTCCCCGTCTTCGTCTCGCGCCTGATGGGCGACCGAGACATGGGCGCGGATGTGATCCGGCAGCGCCGCGATGGCGGCCGGCACGTTGTCCGACAGCGCCCGCGCACCTTGCGAACCACCGATAACGAGGAGCGTCATGGGATAGTCACCGGGCGGGATATAGCCCGCACCAGCGCGCTCCAGCACGGCGGCGCGCACGGGATTGCCCACATGAACCGCCTCCACCCCGTCCGGGATCGGCGCGGTCGGCCATGTGCCGCAGGCGAGGATGTGCACGCGCTTGGCGAAGAGCTTGTTCACCGTTCCCAGCACGCCGTTCTGTTCGTGGATCATGCGTGGCAGTCGCAGGAGCGTCGCTGCGGTCAGCGCCGGGATAGAAGGATACCCGCCGAATCCGACCACGGCAGAAGGACTGTCCGTAAGCATACGCACCAAAGCCCCCAGAACACCGCCCGCGACGCGAAACGGTACAGCGAGCTTGCCGAGGGGCCCGCCCCGCGCAAAGGTGGCCGACGACCGCTCCTCGATCCCCACCGCGTCCGGAAATCCGCCCGCGTAGCGCGCGCCCCGGACGTCTGTCGACAGTTTCACACGCCAGCCACGCGCGAGCATGGCCTCGGCCAGCGCCTGCGCGGGGAACATGTGTCCGCCCGTCCCTCCCGCCGCGATGATCAGCAGCGGTGCCTTGTTGGTCATGTATGTCCTCGTTGCCTGAGGAAGTCCTCGATCTTGCCCTGGGGCCGTGTCCGCGTGAACGCGATCAGCATCCCCGCGGCGATGCCGGTCGCGATGAGCGACGAGCCCCCGTAGCTCACGAAAGGTAGCGTCATCCCCTTGGCGGGCAAGAGGCGCACAGCCACACCCATGTTGATGAGCGCCTGAACGCCGAACATGGCGGCAAGGCCGGTGCCGGCCAGCCGGATGAACGGGTCACGTTCGTTGATCAGCCGCAGGAACGAGCGCACGACGACGGTGGCGTAAAGCGCGATGATGAGCATGACGAGGATGAGGCCGTATTCCTCGGCCGCGACCGCGATGATGAAATCCGTATGGGCGTCGGGGAGCGACCATTTCACCTGCCCCTCGCCCACGCCCACGCCGAAGAACCCGCCTTCACGGATCGCATTGGTCGCGTAGCCAAGCTGCGTGGTCGGGTCGACCTCAGGGTTCAGGAACCCGTCGATCCGGCGCGCGAAATGTTCGGAGTTTTCGTAAAAGGCAAAACCCGCAAGCACCACGAGCGCCGCCACGCCCACGATCAGAACATAGGGCGCGCCCGCGAGGAAATACATCACCCCCCAACCGAACAGCACCAGTGCCGACTGGCCGAAGTCCGGCTGCATGGCGAGGAAGCCCACGATTATGAGCGTCAGGACCAGTGACATTGATTTTCCCGGCGGGCCCTGAATCTCCTGGCTCGCGGCCATGAGCCAAGCGATCACGACCACGAAGACCGGCTTGAGGAACTCCGACGGCTGGAAGGACGCAAAGCCGAGGGAATACCAGCGCACCGCGCCCTTGCCGAAGTCGGTGCCGAAGAACGGCAGCCCGATCAGCGCCACGAACACGACGAAAAACGCCAGTACACCAAGCCGTCGCACCATGAGGGGCGACATCATCGTCGTCGCGAACATCACGACGAAGGCGAGAAACCCGAACAGGAGCTGCCGTTCGACGTAGTAGAACGGATCGAGCCCGTTGCGTTGCGCCAGTGGCGGCGAGGCAGCGAGGCCCAGCAGAATGCCGATCGCGAACAGAAGAAGAATGCAAGAGACCGACCATTTGTCGATCGTTCGCCACCAGCGGGGAAGAATAGGATCCTTCGCCTGCCGCGGCACCGCGCCATACACCATTTCGGTCATGAGAAACCGCCCGATACTGCCTCAATACGCCCGGTTTTCCGGGTCTGGCCTCACTCTAGCGCGAAACCTTTGGGCTGCATAGAGCCACGTCCTGTCTTCTCTGTTCCTCAAATACTTCGGAGGGGGTTCGGGGGAGGCTGGCCTCCCCCGTCGCCGCGTGTGCCTGCACGCAAGTGCAGGCTCGCGCAAATCCTGTGCGCGGCCCCAGCCGCGCGCCGTCAGGTCACGTCGGCGGTTGTTTCGCCCGCTTGGACGCTTCGCGGTTCATGCCGAGCTGACGTTCGCGCCAGATGATGAGCACGCCGGCGGCGATCACGATGGCCGCACCGGCGAGCGTCGTGCGCGTGGGAACCTCGTCGAAAAACGCCATGCCCAGTGCGGTTGCGAAGAAGATCGACACATAATCGAATGGCGCGACGACCGACGCCGGAGCGTATTGGTACGAGGCCGAGAGCATCCCTTGGCCCACACCCCCGATCAGCCCGCAGGCCACCAGCATCGCCATGTCCTGCGCGCCCGGCAGAACCCAGCCAAAGGGCAGGGTCAGGAGTGCGTAGAAGGTCGAGGAGAATGAGAAATAGAGCGCGACGGTTGCCGGTCGTTCGGTCGCCACCAGACGGCGCACCTGCACCTGGGCCAGCGCCGCGGCAAGGGTCGAGGTGAGCATGAGGACCGCGCCCAGCGTTTCCGAACCGCCCACGGCCCCCAGCCCGCCGAGGCGGGGATAGAGCACGACGATCACACCGACGAGACCGATGATGACCGCCGTCATGCGAAACAGCCGGATACGCTCGCCCAGCATCAACGCCGCGAGCAGCGTGATGAACATGGGTGTTGCGTACTGGATTGCCGTCACTTCGGGCAGCGGCAGGAGCATGAGCGAGGTGAACATGAGCCCCATCGCCGTCGTGCCGATGAGCCCGCGCCACAAATGGCCAAGCGGGCGGGTGGTGCGCACCCCTTCGGACAACTGGCCGACATAAGCGAGCCAAGCGATCATCACCGGCACGGCGAGGAGCGAGCGGAAGAACACGACTTCGCCCGTGGGCACGCGGCCCCCGGTCCCCTTGATGAGCGCGCCCATCAGGGTAAAGCACAGCACGGCCCCGATCTTGAGCGAGATGCCGACGCCCGGACGATAGGCGCTATGAGCCAAGCCCGGCCCTGACCCGGGCGATGAAGTCCTCGCCACGCTTCTCGAAACTGTCGTACTGGTCGAAACTCGCGGCGGCCGGGGCGAGGAGCACCGTATCGCCTTCGCCCGCCTCGGCCATAGCGGCGGCGACGGCGGCCTGCATGGTCTTGCAGACTTGTGCCTCCACGTCGCCCAGATCGCGGGCAAAGGCCTCCGCCTCGCGCCCGATCACATAGGCCTTGGTCACGTTGGCGAGGCCGGGGGCGAGACCCGCGAGCCCGCCTTCCTTCTGAAGCCCGCCGACGATCCAGCGGATATTTCGGAAGGCGAGCAGTGCCATGAGTGCGGCATCCACGTTCGTGGCCTTGGAGTCGTTCACATAGCGCACCCCGCCCGCCTCGGCGACGAGTTGGGACCGGTGCGGCAGGCCGGTGAATCTGTGGAACGCCGCCTCGATCACCTTGGGCGACAGGCCCAGTGTCCTGCAAACGGCATAAGCCGCGCAGGCGTTCTGGTGGTTGTGCGTGCCGGGCAGGTTCGCGATCTGGCGCAGGTCGATGGAGCCCACCTGTTTGCCTTTGCGCGTCTCGGCGAGAAACCCCTTGCGCGCATGGACGAGCCAGCCGGGACCTGTCAGCTTTTCCTCTACCGACACGCGGATGACCCGGTCGTCCCCCGGGCCCATCGCCATTTGACCCGCGAGGAAAAGCCCCTCGGGTTCGTCCACGCCGATCACGGCCCGGTCCGGTCCGCCTTCGGCGAAGAGCCGCCGTTTGGCCGCGAAGTAGCCCCCCGGCCCACCGTGGCGGTCGAGGTGGTCGGGAGACAGGTTCGTGAACACGGCCACGTCCGGCGTGAGCGCGCGGGCGAGGTCTGTCTGGTAGCTCGACAGCTCCAGCACGATCACTTCGCCGTCCACCGGCGGCTCGATATCGAGCACGCCGCGCCCGATGTTTCCAGCCAACTGCACGGGCTTCCCGGCTTCCTCCAGCACATGATGGATCAGGGCCGAGGTCGTGGACTTCCCGTTCGACCCGGTGACGGCCACCACGCGTGGGGGCTGGTCCATCTCGTCCCACTCGCCCGATCCGAGCGAGCGGAAGAACAGGCCGATGTCGTTGTCGACCGGGATGCCAAGCTTGTAGGCGCGCAGGATGTGCGGGTTCGTTGCCGGGTAGAGATGCGGGATTCCGGGGCTGGTGATGAGGGCCGCCACACCATCGAAGGCGTTCTGACGGCCCAGATCGTGGAGCGTGAGCCCGGCCTCTTCGGCCCGTCCTCGCGCCTCGGCGCCGTCGTCCCAGCACAGGGGCATGGCGCCTCCGGCGGCCAGCGCACGGGCTGTCGCGAGCCCGGAGCGACCGAGACCCAGGACCGCGACTCTCTCGCCTTCATATCCGCGAACGGGGATCATGGAACACCTCACTTTGCGCCGATTGGTAGCCCCCGGCGCCAGAATTGACCATAGGCTGCCCGGTTCAGCCTGTCGTTAACCAGTAGCGGCGTAAGATTCCCGCAAAAAGCCACATTCCTGCCCGTTACGGCCCATCCCTCGACGGTAAGGAAAACCAGTAGTAAGTGCCGGAGTGCCTGATGGGTGCCAACAACACGCCTCTGTACGACCTGGTCGAGCTTTCGAGCATCGGCGAGAACAGGACGTTCACCACGACGCCGGGCGGCGGCGGGGATATCATCGGCTTTGTCGACAACGCCACCTATACGGACGACGAAGGCGGCAACAGCTCCACGCGGATCGGCGAACTCAACGAAACGGCGGACGCGGACAACGGCGTCTTGACCATCGACGGCGTCGACTACAACATCCAGCTCGCCGATCCCGACAACACGCTGGTCACCGTTACCTACAACGGCGGCGCAAATGCCGCCAATCTCAGCGGCGACAGCGGGGCGTCCCAAGTCGTCTTCATCATCGCGAGCCCGTTGGGCGGCGGCAGCGACCGGTATTTCATGGCGGTGGACGACAGCGTCGGCGACCTGCCCGACATCACCTCGATCCAGGTCCGCAGCCTTGACTGGGACCCGGCCGGCAACGACGTCAAGATCGACCTCGACCAGAACAACAATGTCACGGTCTGTTTCGCGGCAGGCACGCGCATCGACACGCCCGGCGGGCCGTGTCCCGTCGAGGACATCACGCCCGGCGACCTCGTTCTGACGCTAGATCACGGTGCGCAAGCCGTTCGCTGGGCGCGCGCCAAAACCGTGCCGCTGGACAACCGGATGCGCGACAAGCGCAATGCTCCGGTAAAAATCCGGCGCGGGTCGCTCGGCGCCGGAATGCCTGCGCGTGACCTGATCGTCTCCCCGCAGCACCGTGTGCTGGTGGCCTCGAAGATCGCCGAGCGTATCTTCGGCGCGCGCGAAATACTGGTGCCAGCCAAGCGGCTCATCGGTCTGCCGGGCATCACCCGGCATCGCAAGGACGCCCAGATAATCTATTGCCACCTGCTGTTCGACCGGCATGAGGTGATCTGGGCGGATGGCGCCCCGGCGGAAAGCCTGTTGCCGGACAAGGGGACATGGGACGGACTTGACCCGGCGGACCGGAGGGCGGTCTTAGCGCTGACGGGCCGTACGTTCACTCCCGCCCGCCCGATCGTGGAAGCGGGCGCGCAGATCAAGGAACTCGTCCGTCGGCACAAGAAGAACGCGAAACCGCTGGTGGCGGCCAGCCTCGCCCCGGCGCGCGCGATGCAGTCAGAGCCTGAAACCCCGCGCCTGCGCGTGGTCGGAGGCGACTGACCTCAGCGCAGCTTCAGGGTGGAGAGCGCGATCAGCGCGAGCACCAGCGAGATGATCCAGAACCGGATGACGATCTGAGGTTCGGCCCAGCCGCGCTTCTCGAAATGGTGATGAATCGGCGCCATCAGGAAGACCCGTTTGCCGGTGCGCTTGAAATAGAGCACCTGGATGATGACCGAGAGCGCCTCGACCACGAACAGCCCGCCGACGATGCCCAGCACCAGTTCGTGCTTCATCGACACGGCCGCCGCGCCGAGTGCGCCGCCCAGCGCAAGCGAGCCGGTGTCGCCCATGAAGACCGCAGCGGGCGGGGCGTTGTACCACAGGAACCCGAGGCCCCCACCTATCAGACCGGCTGCGAACACGAGCAGTTCGCCGGTGCCGGGAACGTAATGGACGTCCAGGTATTCCGTCACGTCGACCCGGCCCACAGCATAGGCGATGACGCCCAGTGTGGCCGCCGCGATCATCACGGGCATGATGGCGAGCCCGTCGAGACCGTCGGTCAGGTTCACGGCATTGGCCGCGCCAACCATGATGAACATGGCCATCGGCAGGAAGAAGAGGCCGAGGTTCAGGAGCAGGTCCTTGAACACCGGAAACGCCAGCCGACCGGTCAGTTCGTCCGGATGCAAGGTCATGATGACGTAAGCCGCTGCGAGCGCGATCATCCCCTCGAGGAAGAGGCGCATCTTGCCCGACAGCCCTGCGTAATTGTCGTTCTTCGTGATCTTGTTGTAGTCGTCGGCAAAGCCGATCAGCCCGTAACTCAGCGTCACGCCGAGCACGACCCAGACGAAGCCGTTGTCGAGACGCGCCCAGAGCAGCGTCGAGACGGTGATCGCGCCAAGGATCAGCGCCCCCCCCATCGTCGGGGTCCCCGCCTTGGTTTCAAGGTGCCCTTCGGGGCCGTCGGCGCGGATCGGCTGGCCGGATTTCTGGCGTCGTTTCAGAAGGTTGATGAGCGGACGGCCGAAGATGAAGCCGAAGATCAGGGCGGTGAAGAACGCGGCACCAGCACGAAAGGTGATGTAGCGAAACAGGTTGAAGAAGTCGCCGCCGTCAGAGAGTTCGGCCAACCAGTAGAGCATGTCTCGCGTCCCTTGTTCTTATGCGCCCTGCGGATGGCCCAGTTTTCGCACCGCGTCAACCACGCGGGAGACGCGGCTGCCCTTGGAGCCCTTGACCAGCAGAACGTCGCCGGCGTCGATGAGGTGATGCGCGTCTGCGGCCAGTTCTTCGGCGGTTTCGGACCAGCGTCCTTGTTTCTCGGCCGGCAGCGCCTCCCACAAGTGGCGCATGAGCGGCCCGGCGCAATGGACCAGATCAACCTCGGCCAGATGAGGGAGCGCGGCGAGGCCCGCGTGCAGCGCGGCCTCTCCATCGCCGAGTTCGAGCATGTCGCCCAGCACCGCGATCCGCCGCCCCCGCGCGATCCGGCCGATGCCGTGATCCGGGCGCGTGGCCGCCAGTACTTCAAGTGCGGCGGCCATCGAGGTCGGATTCGCGTTGAACGCGTCGTCGATCAGGATGATCCCCTCGTGCTCCACCGCGTCCAGCAGGATCGTTTCGCGGGTGCCGCGCCCCTCGGGCGGGGTCCAGAAGGACAAGTCGCGCGCGGCCAGCGTCACGTCACCCCCGAGCGCGCGCACCGCTCCCAGGACGGCCACGGCGTTCATCGCGAAGTGGCGGCCCGGCGTGGCGATGCGAACGAGATGGGTGACGTCGCCGATTTCGATCTGTGCCACGGTGGCCACGTCGGTCAGGTCCAGATGGGTCAGGCGCAAAGTGTTCGCCTCCCCGGCCCCGAAGGTTTCGACCCGCCCGGCGCGGGCGTCGGCGGCGGCGAGCAGGATCGGGGTCGTGTCGATTTCGCCAGGGAGGATCGCGACCCCGGCCGGTTCCAGACCGTCGAAGATTGCCGCCTTCTCGCGCGCGATCCCGTCCACGTCCTCGAAGGCTTCGAGGTGGACGGCGGCCACGGTGGTGATGGCGGCGACATGCGGACGCGCCAGTCGGGCCAGCGGCGCGATCTCGCCCGGATGGTTCATCCCGATCTCGATCACCGCGAAGTCCGTCTCGCGCGGCATCCGGGCGAGTGTAAGGGGCACGCCCCATTGATTGTTGTAACTCGCCTCGGCGGCATGGCAGCGCGCCTGCCGGTCCAGGACAGTCGCGAGCATTTCCTTGGTCGATGTCTTGCCGACCGACCCGGTGACGGCCACCACGCGCGCCTGCGTCCGCTTGCGCCCCGCCATTCCAAGGCGTTCGAGCGCGGCGAGCACATCGTCCACGACGAGGAGCGGCGCGGTATCCTTCACCCCGTCGGGGATGCGCGAGACCATCGCAGCCCCTGCCCCCTTGGCAAGCGCATCAGCCACGAAGTCATGCCCATCGCGCACGTCCGTGAGCGCCACGAACAGGTCTCCGGGCTGGATCGTGCGCGTGTCGATCGAGACGCCGGACACAGTCCAGTCGCCGGTGGCGTTCCCACCCGTCGCAGCCGCAGCCTCGGCGGCGGTCCACAGGTTCATGCGAGTCGGCCCTCGAGCGCGGCGACGGCCACCGAGGCCTGCTCCACGTCGTCGAAGGGCAGCACGTCGTCGCCCACGATCTGTCCCGTCTCGTGTCCTTTGCCCGCGATGAGCAGCGCGTCGCCGGGCTCCAACATGTCCACGCCGCGCAGGATCGCCTCGGCCCGGTCGCCATACTCATTGGCCTCCGGGCAGCCCTCCCTGACCATCGCGCGGATGCTGGCCGCATCCTCGGTCCGGGGGTTGTCGTCGGTCACGATGGCCACATCCGCGAAATCGGCAGCAGCCCGTCCCATGAGCGGGCGCTTGGTGGTGTCACGGTCCCCGCCTGCGCCGAAGACGATGACCAGTTTGCCCAGGACATGGGGGCGCAGCGCCTCGAGCGCCTTCGAGATGGCGTCGGGCGTGTGGGCGTAATCCACGAAGATCGCGGCCCCGTTGTCGCGCCGGGCGGCAAGCTGCATTCGGCCGCGCACGGTCGTAAGCGCCGGGAACGTCGAGAAAACCTCCTCCGGCTCGCAGCCCGAGGCGATGGCCAGACCGGCGGCGACCAGCACGTTTTCCGCTTGGAACCCGCCGATCAGGTCGAGTTGGGCGGTCTGCGGTCGTCCGTTGTAGAGAAAGCGGATCTGCTGGCCGGTCGTGTGGTAGCGCTGCGAGGTGAGTTGGAGGGTGCAGTCCTCGGTCCGGCCGATGGAGATGACCTCCTGTCCGCGCGCCTGCGCGATTTCTTCGAGTTCTCGCCCGCGCGGATCGTCCACGTTGATGACCGCCACGCCGTCGTCGGGCAGCACCCGGTTGAAGAGCCGCGCCTTGGCGTTGAAGTAGTCCTCGAAGGTCGCATGGTAGTCGAGGTGATCCTGCGTGAAATTGGTGAACCCGGCGGCGGCGAGGTGGACCCCTTCGAGCCGGCGCTGGTCGAGGCCATGCGAGGACGCCTCCATCGCGGCGTGGGTTATTCCGGCCTGCGCCATGTCGGCCAGCAGCCGGTGCAGCGTGATCGGCTCCGGCGTCGTGTGGCGGGACGGCGCGGTATAGGCGCCCTCGACCCCGGTTGTGCCGAGGTTGGCGGCCTGAAGCCCAAGCTCCATCCAAATCTGGCGCGTGAAGGTGGCGACCGAGGTCTTGCCGTTCGTGCCCGTGACCGCGACCATCGCTTCCGGCTGCGCTCCGAACCAGAGCGCGGCGGCGTAGGCCAGTGCCGCGCGCGGGTCCTGCGTGACGATCAGCGCGGCGTCGGAGGCCGCGAGTTCATCGGCGGCAATCCGCGCGCCTTCGGGATCGGTGAGGATCGCGGCGGCGTCCATGCGCAGCGCGTACTGGATGAACTCGCCGCCGTGCACCTCGGACCCCGGCAAGGCCGCGAAGAGATGGCCGGGTTTGACCAATCGGCTATCAACGGAAAGCCCTGAAATTTCAGCATCTTGACCGCCCTGCGCACGCAGTCCGAGGGCGGTGAGTGGAAGCGTTCTGGACGGTGACATGGTCCCCCCCGGGACAAGCTCAGTTCGAAGTGAGTGTTACACCGATCGGACCCTTGGGTTCAATCTCCGGCCTCAGGCCAAGGAGGGGCGCGACGCGCCGGATGATTTCGGCGGCGACCGGGACGGCCGTGAAGCCCGCTGTGCGCCGCGCCTCGCCCAGGATCGAGATGACCGGCTCATCGAGCGAGACCACGAGAATGTACTTGGGGTCATGTGCCGGGAACACGCTCGCGAAGGTGCCGATCACCTTGTCCTCGTAATAGCCACCGCGCGGCTTGGGTTTGTCCGCCGTGCCGGTCTTGCCGCCCACCGCGTAGCCCGGAACCTCGCCGAAGGACGCGGTGCCTTTCTCGGAGGCCACCACCTGCCGCAGCATGTCGCGGGCGATGGCGGAGGTCTTTTCGCTCACGACGCGCGGACCGGGGGCGACCGGACCGCTGCGCACCAGCGTGGGCGTGACCCGCGTGCCGCCGTTCAGGAGCGAGGCATAGGCTGTTGCAAGGTGCAGCGGGCTGGCCGAGATGCCGTGGCCGTAGGAGATCGTCATGGTCGAAAGCTCCGACCAGTTCGACGGGAGGAGCGGCTTGATGCGCGCCGCTTCGCTGAGTTCCAGCGCCGTTGGTTGGGTCAGCCCGAGTTGGTCGAGGAATTCCCGCTGGCGCGCGCCGCCGATCTGTTGGGCGAGCCGCGCCGTGCCGATGTTGGAGGACCGAACGATCACGTCGGTGACGGAGAGTTGCGCGCCGTAGTCGTGGAAATCGTTGATCCGGTGTTTGCCCCAGCGGATCGGGCCGCGGGTGTCGATCATGGTTTCCGGGTTTACGAGGCCCAGTTCCAGCGCCTGTGCGGCGGCGAAGATCTTGTAGGTCGAGCCGAGTTCATAGACCCCTTGCACCGCCCGGTTGAAGATCGGGCTGTCGGAGGGGTCACCTTTGGTCGGCGGGTTGGGCCGGTCGTTCGGGTCGAAATCAGGGAGCGAGGCGAGCGAAACGATCTCGCCCGTATGTGCATCCATCAGGATCGCAGCCGCGCCCTGCGCATTCATGACCTGCATCCCGCCTGCAAGCACCCGCTCCACCGCCGCCTGAACGGTCAGGTCCAGCGTGAGCATGAGCGGCTCGCCCGCACGCGCCGGGTCCGAGAGTCGTTCGTCGAAGGCGCGTTCGATGCCAGCCACGCCGATAAGTTCGGCGGCTTGCACCGCCTGTTCGCCAAAGCGAGCACCGCCCAAGACGTGGGCCGCGAGACCACCGTTGGGATAAAGGCGCATGTCGCGGGGGCCGAAGAGGAGGCCGGGATCGCCAATGTCGTGGACGGCCTGTTTCTGTTCCGGGCTGATCTGTGGCTTGATCCAGAGAAACTTGGTCTTGCCGGTGAAGCGGCGCAGGAGCGCCTCTTCTTCGAGGTCCGGAAATATCCTGGCCAGTTCCGCCGCCGCGCGTGCCGGATCGACCATGTTCTCGGTCTCGGCATAGAGCGCGTGGGTGACGAAGTTGGTGGCGAGAAGTCGCCCCTGCCGGTCGACGATATCGGCCCGGGTCTGGGCGATCAGGGCGCCGGGCGCCTGCGCGCGCGGTTCGGACGGGACCGTGGCCGACAGCGTACCCATACGCACGCCGACCGTCACGAAAGCGCAGAAGAACAAAGCCGCGAGGACCAAGAGGCGACCTTCGGCCCGCAGCCGGGCCTTGTCGCGCATCTCCTCGTGCCGGAGCCGCTTGTTCTCGCGCTCGATGGCGTTCGGGTCGCCGCCCGAGGCACGGGCTTCAAGGATGCGGGCCAGCGGCCGGAGCGGCACACGGGTCATGGTTGGGTCTCCAGGTCTTCAATCCCGTCAAGCGGCACGGTGAGGTCGCCCTGCACGTCCACCGAGTCCTCGGACGAAATCAGGGGCAACGCGTCGGCTTCCTGCGGATAGGCGATCTGGTCCACGCGCCCGAATTGCTCCGGGGCCAGCGGGAGCAGGCCTAAACGGTCGAAATTCATCTCGGCCAGGTCGCGCAGCCGGTCGGGGCGGTTGAGATACGCCCATTCGGCTTTCAGGACCACAAGCCGCTCTCGCATCTGGCCGATGTCGCGCTGGAGCGTCTCGACTTCGTCAAGCGCCGCCTGCGTCTTGTAGTTCTCCACATAAGCCCAGTAGCCCAGCCCCATCACGATCAGCGTCGAGAGCACATAGAGAGCGGAACGCATCATCGGTCAGCCTCGGAATGCGGGCGCGGGAAGGCCCAGTTTGGAGCGGTCGGTGACTTCTGCCGGTGCCTCGGTCCGGGTGGCGACTCGCAGGCGGGCGGAGCGGGCACGCGGGTTCTGGGCGAGTTCGTCCTCGTCCGGTCCGATGGCGCGGCGCGGGGTGAGGTCGAAGCGCGGCGTGTGCGCGTCGGGCTCGGGGGCATAGCGTGAGCCGCCGCCGCCGGTGGAGGCGGCAAGTTGCAGGAAGCGTTTGACGACCCGGTCTTCGAGCGAATGGAACGTGACGACGGCCAGCTTGCCGCCGGGTCTGAGCGCGCGTTCTGCGGCGTCCAGCCCTTCGGCAAGCTGCCCGAATTCGTCGTTCACCGCGATGCGGATCGCCTGGAAGCTCCGAGTGGCCGGGTGGCTCTGACCGGGCTTCGCGCGCGGCAAGCATTTTTCAATGGTTTCCGCCAGTTGCGCCGTTGTCTTGAATGGGTCCGTTGTGCGGGTTTTGGTGATCTGACGCGCGATCCGGCGCGACGCGCGTTCTTCGCCGTAGTGGTAGAGGATGTCCGCAAGTTCCTCCTCCGGCGCCTCGTTCACGAGGTCGGCCGCAGACGGCCCGTCCTGGCTCATCCGCATGTCGAGCGGGCCGTCGCGCATGAAGGAAAACCCGCGCTCTGCGAGGTCCAGTTGCATCGAGGAGACGCCGAGGTCCAGCACGATCCCGTCCACCAGGTCGCCCGCGATGTCGTCCATCTCGGAAAACGTGCCCTGAGCCAGCTCGATCCGGCCGTCGAAATCGGCGATCCACTCCCGGGCCATATCGAGCGCAAGCGGGTCGCGGTCGATGCCGATCACGCGGTCAGCGCCGGCCTCGACCAATCCGCGCGCATAGCCCCCTGCCCCGAAGGTTCCGTCGACCCAGACACCCGAAACCGGGGCGACCGCGTCCAGAAGGGGGCGCAACAGAACGGGGATATGCGGAGCGGCGTTGGCGGCGGCAGCGACCATCATAGATCGAAATCCTCGTCGAGGAGGGCTGCGGCATCGATGTGGTCCGGCAGCGCCTCGATGACGCTGACACGGCTGGCCTCGTATTCTTCGAAGACGCCCGGCTCCCAGATCTGGAAGGTGTCACCGGCGGCGACGAACTCCGCCTCGCCCGACAGGCCGATCTTGTCGCGGAGCTTCTGCGGCAGGACGATCCGGCCCGTATCGTCGACCGACATCTTCTGCGAGCCGTGGAAATACATGAATTGCGCTGTCTTGCGCTTTTCGGAACTGCGCGGCATCGCCTTGATGCGCGCGACGATCTCTTCCCAGGCCTCGATCGTGTAGCATTCGAGGTAATTGCGTCGGGGATCGCCGAAAAAGATCACGAACTGGGGCTGGTGGGTGGTGTCGTCGGACGGGTCGCCCTGGGCGATGACAGAACGGAAACCGGACGGGATGGACACCCGACCTTTCGCGTCAACCTTGTGACGCCCACCGTTCAGAAACACTTCGGCCACTGCTCGCGGCTCCTATCTGTCCCTTGCCTTCACCAACGTCCGCCAGAAACGAAAACGACGGATTGAGCTGCTGCCACTGCCCAATCCGCCGCCCTCGTCCCATCTCTGGGTTCGTCCGATCACGCGCGCCACCTGGGGGGATGTCTGCTCGCGTACGCGTCGGATCTCTCAATTCCGAAGAGGCGGGGTGCCTGTATGAAACCTGACTTGGGAGATGTTTCAGGGGTTCTTTGTCGCCCCGTTATGTTCCCGTCTCTTCGATGACTTAGGAATGCCATGGCACTTCATGGGAAACAACCCCTTTTTATGGGAAACGGCTACCAGATGTTGTACAGGCGGCCCTTTGAACACAAAGTATTGCGGATCAAAAAGAGAACAAATTGCCTGATATTGCGAGATCACGGTTAAGAGAGCACAAGATATGGGGAATGCGATTTTTTTGTTTTTTTTCACCCCCGCCCCGCCATTTCGAGGGGACCGGCGGTCTGATGCCGGGTTTTCGATGGGGAATCAAGGTGAATCAGGCGGATTATTGCATAAATCGAACATCCTGAATCGGTGATTTAGGAGCAGTGGGATGGAATACCATGGTCGGAGCTGCCCACTCGGGTTTCACCCGGAGCGCGGTGGCATGTGATCCCATGGGGCGCTTACCGGTCGCCTTCGCCCTCGTCCTCTGGCACCCTGCCGTAATGGAACGCCTGTTCGACGCCGTGCTGGGGTTCGTCCTCGGTCTTTTCCTTCCTGCATGGGAGCTGCCGCCAGATTTCCGCGAGGCGCGCCGCGCGTTTCCTTATGCATTGACCGAGACGTCGGGCGCCGCCGCTCTGGCCCGGTGGCGTGGGATGCGGGACGCGGACGGAACCGTGCCCCTCATTGTCGGTCCGGCGGAGGACGCCCTGCCCTTGATGCGTATGTTTCAGGAGGATGCGAAGAGCGGCCCCATGCAATCGACGGACGATATCCTGCAAGCCGCTGACGCGATCGACTTCCCCGAAGACCTGTTCGCCCGGAACCGTGCGATGCACGCGGAATTCATCGCCGAGATGGAGGCAGAAGATCCGGAGTTCGTCGACGAACTCGGCACACCCGACGAATGGGCCGCGCAGATCACCGGCGAGTGGCCTGAAACCCCGCCGGAACCCTCACAGACGCTGGCGCTCGCCCACAACTGGCTGGACGGTGCGCCGCACCCAAGGGTCTTCATCGCTCAGGTCCCGACCCCGGACCAGACCGCCTTGCCCGCCTGGGTGCGGTTCGGCGGCTGGAACCTCAATCCGCAGCCCGAAATGCACGTCGCCGCCTTCCGCGACTGGAACGCGCGCTATGGGGCCGTGCCCGTGGCCATGAGCGGTGACGTGATCGAGATGGAGGTGACGCGCCGTCCGGCAACGCGTGAAGACGCGCTCACCCTTGCGCGCGAGATGTATGAATACTGTCCGGATATCGTCGATCAGGGCAGCGGCACGCTCTCGGCGCTGGCCGCGACGCTCATGGTGTCGGACCTGTGGTACTTCTGGTGGGATTAATGACCGGCGTAGGCGGCTTCGAGTGCCGCAATATCGATCTTAGTCATGGCCATCATCGCCTCGGTCGCCCGGCGCGCACCCTCGGGGTCCGGGCCGCCCACGAAACCGGGCAGCGCCTCGGGAACGACCTGCCAGCTTACGCCGAACCGGTCGATGCACCACGCGCATCGGCTTTCCCGACCGCCATCAGCCACGAGCGCGTTCCAGATCCGGTCCGTCTCGGCCTGATCCGGTGTGGTGATCGCGATGGAGGCTGCGGGACTGGGCTGGTAGGTCGGCCCGCCGTTCAACGCCTGATAGGGCACGCCGTCGAGGTGGAAGTTGACCATGAGCGGCGCGCCCGATTGCGTCCGGCCGACCTCTGACGTGATCGCGGAGTTCGCGATCAGCGAGGTGTAGAAATGCGCGGCGACCTCGCCATCACGTTCGAACCAGAGGCAGGTGCGGATGCTGGACATGATATGTCTCCTTTCAGAAAGGAAACGTCATCCCCAAGGCCCAGTCAACCGATCCCGCGCGCGAGCAGGTCGCCGGCGAGCGCACGGTAAGCCTCGCCCACCGGCCCGTCGGTGAGAGCGACGGGGATGCCGGCATCGCCTGCCTTCCGCACATCGAGCGACAGGGGAAGCTGGCCGAGGAGCGGCGCACCGATCTTGGCGGCCTCCGCTGCGACGCCACCCTCACCGAACAGGTGCGCCTCATGCCCGCAATTGGGACAGACATAGGACGACATGTTCTCGATCAGACCGAGAATGGGGACCGAGACCTTGCCGAACATGTCGATCGCCTTATGCGCGTCGAGGAGGGCGACGTCCTGCGGCGTGGACACGACAAGCGCGCCGGTCATCACAACTTTCTGGGCCAGCGTCAGTTGAACGTCGCCGGTGCCGGGCGGCAAATCGACGAGAAGCACGTCTAGTTCACCCCAGTTCACCTGAAACGCGAATTGTTGCAGCGTGCCCATGAGCATGGGCCCGCGCCAGACGACCGCCTGATCCGGGTCCACGATCATGCCGACCGACATGACCTTGATGCCGTGGGCCATGACCGGATCGAGCACCTTGCCGTCGGACGAGGTCGGCTTTTCGGTAATCCCCATCATCATCGCCTGACTGGGGCCGAGGATGTCGGCGTCCAGCAGCCCGACCTTGCGACCCGAGGCGGCGAGCGCGACGGCAAGGTTGGAGGAGACCGTCGACTTGCCCACGCCGCCCTTGCCGGAGGCGATGGCGATCACCTGTTTCACGCCGGGAATGGCCTGAGGGCCGGCCTGGGGCTTCGGGTGTCCGCCCACGCGCAGGTTCGGCGCGTCACCCTTCGGGGCGGGCTTGCCGGCACCGTGGGCGGTGAGAATGGCGGTCACTTTTTCCACGCCGTCGAGCGCGGCGACGGCCGACTCGGCGGCCTTGCGCTGCGCTTCCCAGCCGGCCGCGATCTCGGGCGACGGGGCTTCGATCACGAAACTGACGTTGCCGCCGTCGATGGTCAAAGCGCGGATCAAGTCCCGTGACGCCAGGTCACCTTGGTCGGGCAAAGACACCGTGGCCAGCACCGACATGATACGATCGCGTGTGAGCGCCATCATTTCCTCCAGATTATCCTGAGGCATAGATGCCCTTTTTCCCCCTGATCTCAAGGGGTCGCCTGCGCGCCCCGACGGTTTCGCCAATCTTTACCTAGCGTTAACCGAGTAGGTCAGTCTTATGTATGCATTTGCTGCATAGCGGCATTGAACCTTCTGCGGATTGTGCAGGTGCAGCAAATCGCCCATCTTCATCTCAACCGAGCGGGGCACAGCGCTTCGCAGAACGGCATCCGCACCGCGCCGCAGACAGGCGCTCAAGACGAGAAAGAAAGACGACATGGCTTACGCAACCGATATCCGCCATTCCGACCACGGCCTCTTCGACCGCGTGTCCACTCTGCTGAAATCCTTCGGCGACGCCCGCGCCCAGCGCAAGGTGTACCGCACCACGCTGGCCGAGTTGCGCGCCCTCAACGGTCGCGATCTTGCCGACCTCGGCATCTCGCGCGCCGAAATCCCGTTCATCGCCCGCGAAGCGGCCTACGGAAAAAAATAACAGTTTTCGGGAACCTCTTCCTCCTCCCTGAGGTTCCTGATGACCCGGACAGCGTCTCCTCCTCCCTAACGCGCCTCCGGGTCCCCAATACGGACCTTCCCACCTCCTCCCGGGAAGATCTGCATAGTCGGTGGCGCCCACCTCCTCCCGGGCGTCACCGGCCAAAAGATCGGAAGCCCCTCTCCTCCTCCCTGGGGCGACCGTGACCCGAACACCCCTCTCCTCCTCCCTGGGGTCGACGGGCAACATACGGGGGCAACCCCGCGCGATACGCGAAAGGCTTCTACCTCCTCCCTGAAGCCGATTGCTTGCAAGAACGGTGGCGCCCACCTCCTCCCGGGCGTCACCGTTTTTGTTTTCGTAGGGGAGGTTTTTCGCGCTCAGGCGGCAACCAGGTCCGCATCGAGCAAGCCGAAATAGCGGCGCGCTTCGCCCACGGTCAGCGTGGGGCGGGCCATTTCGGGGTGGCGGTCGATCTTGAGGCGCGCGAGATCGGGATAGTGCTGGGTCGGGTCGACCGCGTCGGGGTCGATCAGCGTTTCGGCGATCTGTCCCAAGTAGAGCGACTCGCAGGCGAGCCCCTCGGCAAAGATCACCTCATGGCGGTCGAACAAGATATTGTAGTAGTCCACCGTCTCGACCGGCTGGCGCGTGACGCCCGGACGGCCTTCGAGCGACTTGGCGGCGACCATGACCTGTGCCTGGCCGAGCACCTGCTTGAACGCGACATCCCGGATGACGACCTTGTGCTGCGGAGACAGGCGCAGCGCCTGATTGCGGCCCATTGCGCCTTTGGCGATATGGATCGGCGCGGCGTCGCCCCGGCCATCGGTCCGGTGATGACCGACCCAGCGGATTTCCTGATAGCCGTTGTCCAGCGTAGCGACCCGGTCGCCCACTTTCAGACTGTCGATGCGCTTGAGCCCCTTGTCCGTCTCGATCCGCGTCTCGGCGGCGAAACAGACGTAGCCATAGGTGGAGGAGTGTTGGTCGACATTCCAGAACATCGGGTGTTTGCCGTCGGCCTGCGTGTCCGCATACCACTGGTGAACGTTCAGGTCCGGTGTCCAGAGGATCTGTGCATCGTTGCCATCCGTGTCTGTGCCCTCGAAGACGACAGCGCCCTGATTGGCGGTGCCCCACTTGAGGTCCGACCGGACGACTTCGGCATTGTACATGGTGTGGGCGCCGTCGCCGTCATTCCAGGTGAGCGTATGCGTCTCACCGAGATCGAACATGTACGGATCGAAATCGAGCAGCGGCGTGTAGATGACCAGATCGGTCATGTCCGTAAGCGGCAGGTCGAAATCCGACTCGTCCCCGCTCGAATTGATGTTCGAGCCGGTCGCTTTCGCAATCTCGGTGTTCTCAGCCCTGATAGTGGCCATTTGGCAGCTCGACGCCTTCTGGCGCCCCTTCTGTTAAAATCGTTCTCGATTCTGCACGGCGCATCCCCCGAGGCCGTATGAGGGTATGGTTTACCGGTAGGTTTTGGAGAATCTGCGACGCAAAGGGGTCACGCGTGGCTTTTTGGTAAGGCAAACCTGACCTTTTTTGACGCGGTCCGTCATAAACCCCGCGAAGGGTGACGAAAACCGTACCTCGCATCTCGGAAGGTGGCGAAAGGGTCACATTTCCGCCGCCGCGTCATACTGGTTAATCAACCTAAAGGAGAATCAGAACGGCACATCGTCTCCGGCACGGTCGGCGGGGACGAGAAACTTGGCGACGACCTTCTTCGCGCCGGCATGTTCGAACTCGATGTCGATCTTGTCGCCCTCGATCCCCATGACGTAGCCGTAGCCGAACTTCTGGTGAAACACCCTGTCGCCTTGGGTGAAGGCCGCGACGGCCGTGGAATCGATGGTCAGATGCCGGGACTCGTTGGGGCTGTGCATCGACCGCTCGGCTCCGCCGCGCGCCTGCATCCTTCGCCATCCCGGCGAGTTGTAGGCATCGGCCCGCGCCGCACGTTCCTCCAGCGTCGAGCCACCGCCGCTGAAGGCCCCGGCCGCGCCGTAACCGCCGCCGTAGAGACCCGGCGGTGTAAGGACGTCCACATGTTCCTCGGGCAACTCGTCGATGAAACGGGATGGCATCTGGCTTTGCCACTGACCATAGACCCGGCGGTTGGACGCGAAGGATATGGTGCAAAGCTCCTCGGCCCGCGTAATGCCGACATAGGCCAGCCGACGCTCCTCCTCCAGCCCCTTGAGGCCGCTTTCGTCCATCGAACGCTGCGACGGGAAAAGCCCATCTTCCCAACCCGGCAGGAACACGGCGGGGTATTCGAGGCCCTTGGCGGCGTGAAGGGTCATGATCGTGACCTTCTCCTCCGCCTCCTCGGAGCTGTTGTCCATGATGAGCGCGACGTGTTCGAGGAAGCCCTGGAGGTTGTCGAATTCCTCAAGCGCCTTCACGAGCTCCTTGAGGTTTTCGAGCCGCCCCGGCGCTTCCGGCGTCTTGTCGTTCTGCCACATCTCGGTGTAGCCGGATTCCTCCAGGATCATCTCGGCCAGCTCGACATGGGTATCTGCCTCGTCACGCACCTGCGCGTGCCAGCGGTAGATGCCCTGCACAAGGTCGGAGAGCCCCTTGGCCCCTTTCCCCTTGATGATCCCTTCGTCCAGACACTTGGCCGCGCCATCGACAAGCGGCACATTGTGGTCGCGGGCCATGCGCTGGATGGTCTGGACAGCCTTGTCTCCCAGTCCCCGGCGCGGGGTATTCACGATCCTCTCGAACGCCAGGTCGTCGTCGGGCGAGACGGCGAGGCGAAAATAGGCCATCGCGTCGCGGATTTCGAGCCGTTCGTAAAAGCGCGGGCCGCCGATGACGCGGTACGGCAGCCCGATGGTCAGGAACCGGTCCTCGAAGGCGCGCATCTGATGGGACGCGCGCACGAGGATCGCCATGTCGTCGAGGCTCATCGGGTTCATGCCGCGCGAGCCCGCTTGCATCGACTCGACCTCCTCCCCGATCCAGCGGGCTTCTTCTTCGCCGTCCCAATGGCCGATGAGGCGGACGAGCTCTCCCTCCTCCGCTTCGGTCCAGAGTTCCTTGCCCAAGCGGTCGGCGTTCCCCCGGATCACACCGGCGGCGGCGCCGAGAATATGGGGGGTGGAGCGGTAATTCTGCTCCAGCCGCACCACCTTGGCGCCGGGGAAATCCTTTTCGAACCGCAGGATGTTGCCCACCTCGGCCCCGCGCCAGCCATAGATCGACTGGTCGTCGTCGCCCACGCAACAGATGTTCTTGTGCTCCGAGGCCAGAAGCCGGAGCCAGAGATACTGCGCGACATTGGTATCCTGATACTCGTCGACGAGGATGTAGCGGAACCAGCGCTGGTACTGCTTCAGGACGTCTTCATGCTCGCGAAAGATCGTGACCATATGCAAAAGCAGGTCGCCGAAATCGACGGCATTCAGCGTCTTGAGACGGGCCTGATACTGTCCGTATAGCGCTGCGCCATTAATGACCCGACGCCCAATAGCTTTGCTGTATGGGTTCTTGTGTTTGAAAATTCGTTTAGAGTCGAAGCTGGCCGCTTGATCTTCATCAAAAATCCGATCCGCCTCCATATCGAAGTCTCTCGATGCTCCGACGTCTTCTGGTGAAAGCGCCGAATTTTTCCAGCCGTCAATTGCTCCCAATACGACGCGCGGCGGCCACCGCTTCGTGTCGACGTTCTCTGCCTCCAATAGCTGCTTCATCAGCCGGATCTGGTCGTCGGTGTCGAGGATCGTGAAATTCGACTTCAGCCCGGCGAGTTCTGCGTGGCGGCGCAGGAGCTTGACGCAGATCGCGTGGAAGGTGCCGAGCCACGGCATCCCCTCAACCGCCTCGCCAAGGTGGCGGCCGACCCGGTTCTTCATTTCCCGCGCGGCCTTGTTGGTGAACGTCACCGCGAGGATTTCATTCGGGCGCGCGGTGTTCGTGTTGAGCAAATGGGCGATCCGGGCCGTCAGCGCCTTGGTCTTGCCGGTGCCCGCGCCCGCGAGCATCAGGACGGGGCCGTCGAGCGCCTCGACCGCCGCGCGCTGCTCGGGATTGAGGTCGTCGAGATAGGGCATCGGACGCGCGGCCATCGCCATCTGGCTCAGGCTCGGGCGCGCACCGGACATGGCGGGGGAGTCGTCTTGGCTGCTCATGGCGCGAGACTACACAAAGCCCTGCGAGAGGAAAAGGTGTTCGGGGAATGTTCTACCCCGGTCCGCGCCGCTGCGCCTGTCAGAACCGCATCGTGAACTGTGCGCCGACACCGTTCGAGGATACGACCGGCGTGAAGCTGGTCGAGAGACCTTTTCGCTCAGAGTAGTTGTTCAGGATCGACTGGCCGATCACCGTGCCGATCAGTGCCCCGGCGGCCATGTCGCTGACCCAGTGATTGTGGCCGCGAATATTGGACACGGACAGTATCCCGGCAGCGACATAAGGCAGGATCGAGTTGTCGTAGACGCCGGAATAAACCCGCGCGACCGAGAAATAGAGCGTGTAGTGAAAGCTCGGGAAAGATGTGCCAAAGCTGCTCGGCCGCAGAGTGGGCGCGACGGCGTTGCCCCAGTTGTAGGGGTTCGGCGAGCGCTGTGCGGGTGTCAGGATATCGACAGGCCCGCCATAGGACGACAGGTTGCGCGCCGGCCGGATTCGACCGATCGCCGGCTTCAGAAGCAGGTGAGACACGAGATAGGAATAGGCGACCGCCTTGGACGACAGCAGGGCCGCGACCTGAGCCCGTTCGTCATTGGCAGCGACACCGTAGGCATAGGTCAGGCCGATGCCCGCGAGGAGGTATTGATCCTCCACCGCCAGCGCGCTCAGCACGCCTTTGCGCGGGATGATCGGCGGCGGTGTGAAGCCTGCGAAGATCGGTTCGATCTTGTCCTGATAGTAGGCCGTCACCGGGTAATCCGTCGCCACCAATGCCCCCACGCCCAGCGCGGCCGCGCCGAACAGGAGCGGCTCACGAAATGGGAAGAAAGCGATATCGGTCAGGTCATCGCCAATACCCTCGACGCCGCCGATGGCCTCGCCAAACACGCGTCCCGCCTTCTGGAACCGGTTTTCTCCGGTGTCGATGAAGGCGGTGGAGGGGATACCGTCGATGTAATAGCCGCCCTGAAAACTCGGGACGGCGTCGCCGAAGCTGAATTTGAATTGCGATTGCGCCTGTGCGGGCTGGACGAGCCAGAGCAGGACGAAGCCGAGGAAAAAGAACGCTTTGGGCAAGCAGATCCGGGGAAAGCGGACAAGTCGCGGTGACATGGTAACGATCCTGAATGCGCGGGTTCTGCGGCACGGTGAACCGGGGCCGGATGCTTTGCAAGCGGCGGCCGGACGGTGGCGGCTCAGGTGTTGTCAATCGGTCGCTTGTTCCCCTCGAAATCCAGCGCGACGAAGGTAAAGACGCCCTCCGTCACCTTCTCTGTCGTCGCCCCCTGCCCCCGCACGACCCACGCGTCGAGCCGGACGGCGACCGACGTGTTCCCGACCCGCTCGACCTCGCCGTAGATACACAGAATGTCGGAGACCTTCACGGGCCGGATGAACTTCATCGCCTCGATGGCGACGGTCGCCACGCGCCCCCGCGCCCGCTCGGCGGACACGATGCCGCCCGCGATGTCCATCTGGCTCAGAACCCAGCCGCCGAAGATGTCGCCCGCGCCGTTCACGTCGGCAGGCATGGCGACGGTGCGCAGAACGGCGTGGCCCTGTGGCATGGTTTCGGTCATCGTCCCCTCCTGTTTCGCGCGACCCTAGCGGACCCTGCCGGGGCGGCAAGTCGTCCATTTACATCAACCGGCACCGCCAATAGGGTTTTTTTGATCAAAAAGACAAAAGCCCCGCAGGAGGTCCCGATGGACGGCTATACCGACAACGATATTTCCCATGTGGTCGAGGCCGACAAGGCCCATGTCTGGCACCACCTGATCCAACACAAACCGTTCGAAACGGGCGAGCCGCGCATCGTCGTCGAGGGCAAAGGCATCCGTGTCTGGGACCAGAAGGGTCGCGAATTCATCGACGCCGTGTCGGGTGCGGTCTGGACCGTGAACGTTGGTTACGGGCGCGAGAGCATTGCGGATGCGGTGCGGGAACAGCTGGTGAAGATGAACTATTTTGCAGGCGCCGCGGGGACCATTCCGGGGGCGATCTTCGCCGAAAAGCTGATCGAGAAGATGCCGGGGATGAGCCGGGTCTACTACACCAACTCCGGGTCCGAGGCGAACGAGAAGGCGTTCAAGATGATCCGCCAGATCGCGCACAAGCGTTATGGCGGCAAGAAGACAAAGATCCTCTACCGCGACCGCGATTACCACGGCGGCACCTACGGGACGATGAGCGCGGGCGGGCAGGACGAGCGCGTGATGCAGTACGGACCTATGGCACCCGATTTCGTGCGCGTGCCGCATTGCATGGAATACCGCGCGCAGTGGGACCTATCGGGCGAGGAATACGGCCGCAAGGCCGCCGACGCGATCGAAGAAGTGATCCTGCGCGAAGGGCCTGAAACGGTCGGCGCGCTCTGCCTCGAACCGATCACGGCGGGCGGTGGGGTCATCACGCCTCCGCCGGGCTACTGGGACAGGGTGCAGGAGATCTGCCGCAAGTATGACGTGCTGCTCCATATCGACGAGGTCGTCTGCGGCATGGGCCGGACCGGCAAGTGGTTCGGCTATCAGCATTACGGGATCGAGCCGGATTTCGTGACGCTCGCGAAAGGTGTGGCCTCGGGCTACGCCGCCATCGCCTGCTGTGTGACGACCGAAAAGGTGTTCGACCTTTTCAAGTCCGACCCGACCGATCCGATGGATCATTTCCGCGACATCTCGACCTTCGGGGGCTGCACCGGCGGTCCGGCGGCGGCGCTGGAAAACATGCGGATCATCGAGGACGAGGGGCTGGTCGAAAACGCCGAGAAGATGGGGGAGCGGCTGACCGCGAACCTCAAGGCGCTGGAAGAAAAGCACGAGGTGATCGGGGACGTGCGCGGCATCGGCCTGTTTCAGGGGCTGGAACTGGTCAAGGACCGGGAGAGCAAGGAGCCTGTGGCGGAAGCCGATATCGGGGCGGTGGTCGCGGGTTGCGCCGAACGGGGCGTCATCATCGGCGCCTCCAACCGCTCCGTGCCGGGGCTGAACAACGTGTTGTGTTTCTCGCCCGCCCTCATCGCCACGCCCGCCGATATCGACGCGATCACCGATGCGGTCGACGGCGCGCTGACTGCGGTGTTCGGCTAGGTGCGCGCTGTTCGGAACCCTTATCGCGGCGCGGGGCTGGATCACCCGGCCCTCGCCGATATTCCCTATCCCGCCGAAGACGCGGACGCGGCGCTGGCCCGCGTGGCTCGTTGCCCGAGACATCAGATCACGCCGCTTCTGCCCTGCACGGAGCTTGGGGATCTGGCGGGTGTCGGGAGCGTCCTGATCAAGGATGAGCGCGACCGGATGGGGCTGGGAAGCTTCAAGGCGCTCGGCGCGGCCCACGTTATCGCCTGCGATGCCGCTGCGGGCCGGGCGAAGGGACGCACCTATGTCGCGGCGAGCGCCGGAAACCACGGTCTCTCCGTTGCTGCCGGGGCCGCGGCGTTCGGGGCGGCCTCGCGCATCTATCTTGCCGAAACGGTGCCCGAGAGCTTCGCTGAACGCCTTCGCGCCGAGGGTGCCGAAGTGCGCCGTGCGGGCGCGACCTATGAAGACAGCATGGCCGCCGCTCTGGCCGAGGCGCAAGCCGAGGGTCTTACGCTTCTCTCGGACAGTTCGTGGCCGGGCTATACCGAGATGCCCCATGTCCTGATGGAGGGCTACCTGATCCTGATGGCCGAAGTGGCGGACCAGATGCCCGAGCCGCCGACGCATATCCTTTTGCAGGCTGGTGTCGGCGGGCTGGCGGGAGCGGCCGCGGCCCACGCCCGGCGCATCTGGGGCGATGACCCCGTGATCGTCGTTGTGGAGCCGGACGCCGCCCCGGCCCTCATCGGGTCCATAGAGGCCGGTGCCCCCACGGAGAGCGGCGGGCCGGTTTCGATCATGGGACGGCTGGATTGCAAGATGCCCTCGCTCATCGCGCTCAAAGGCCTTGCGCGGGACGCCGACTGGTTCGTGACGATCACCGAGGACGAGGCGCAGCAAGGCTGCGACAGGGCGGCGGAGGGTGGTTTCGCGTCCACGCCCTCCGGTGCTGCGGGCATCGCCGCGCTGCTCGCAAAGCCCCCGCCCGAGCTCGGGTTCGGGCCGAAAGCACGCATACTTACCATCCTGTCGGAAGCGCCGTGACCCCGGCGCGCGGGTTTCCGGCAGCCGAGTTCGCGGCGCGGATCGACCCTATCCAGTCGCGCATGGCCGAAGCCGGGATTTCCGCGCTGCTTCTGACCACAGAACCAGAGGTGAGATACGTCACCGGGTTCCTGACCCGCTTTTGGGAAAGCCCGACCCGCCCGTGGTTCGTGGTGGTGCCCGAGACAGGAAAACCAATTGCGGTCGTCCCGGAGATCGGTGCGCACCTGATGCGCCAGACATGGGTGGACGACATCCGCACCTGGGTTTCGCCCGACTATTCCGACGACGGCGTATCCCTTCTGGCGGATGTGCTTGCGGCGGTCACCCCGGTCGGCGGCACCATCGGACAGCCCTCGGGCATGGAAACGCACCTCCGGATGCCGCTCCACGATTGGACCGCTCTGCGCGACCGGCTTGGGGACCGCAAATTCGGAGACGACGCCGGCATACTGCGGGCCTGCCGGATGGTGAAATCCGAAGCCGAAATCACCAAGATCCGCTGGACCTGCGGCATTGCCGACGCGGCCTTTGCCCGGATGAACGACCTTGCGGGTGCGGGCGTGCCCCTCGCCGATGTCTTTCGAGGGTTCCAGGCGGCCCTGCTGGAAGAAGGCGCAGACTGGGTGCCCTATGTCGCGGGTGCGGCAGCGCCGGGCGGTTATGGTGACGTGATTTCCCCGGCCACGGACGCGGCGTTGGGCGAGGGCGATGTGCTCATGCTCGACACTGGCGCGGTGTGGGATGGCTATTTCTGCGACTTCGACCGCAACTTCTCGATCGGCCCGCCGACGGCAGAGGTCGCAGACGCGCATGCCCGGCTGGTCGACGCGACGCAGGCCGGGTTCGAGGCGGCCCGCCCCGGCGCGACACCTGCCGAGCTTTACGCCGCGATGGACTATGTCCTGACCGGCGGCGGTGGTCCGGTGAAGGGGCGTCTAGGTCACGGACTCGGGATGCAACTCACGGAGCCACCCTCGCTTATCCCGGCCGACCACACGCCTTTGGCCCCCGGCGTGGTGCTGACCCTTGAACCGGTCATCGACCTCTCGGGCGGGCGCATCATGGTTCACGAAGAGAACATCGTGGTAACCGAGACCGGCGCGCGGTGGCTGTCGTCCCCGACCGGCCACGACATCCTCGAGGTGGCCCCATGAGTTTTCGCACCTTCCCTTTTGAACCTGTCGAGACCTTTCCGGCCCAGCTCGGCGTCATCGTTCTCCAGTCCGACGAGACCATCGAGCAGGATTTCCGCCGCCTTTTCGGACCGGACGTGGACCTGCAATTCAGCCGCATCCGGTCCGGTGCCGATGTTACGCCCGAGACACTGGCCGCGATGGAGGCCGACCTCGGCACCAGTGCCGGGCTTCTGTGCCCTTGGACGCAATTCGGCGCGATCGGATACGGCTGCACCTCCGGCACGGCCCAAATCGGGCGCGCCAGGGTGGCAGAGTTGATCTCGGGTGCCGCGCAGACGCGGGCCGTGACCGAGCCGGTCTCGGCGCTTCTCGCCGCCTGCAATGCACTTGGCATACAACGCATCGCTTTCCTGTCGCCCTACCTCGCGGAAGTGTCGGACCGGATTTGCGCGGTCTTGGCCGAGGGCGGTGTCGAGACGCCGGTATTCGGCAGCTTCAACGTCTCGTCAGAGGCCCGTGTCGCGCGCATTTCGCCCGACTCGATCAAGCAAGCCGCACGTGCACTCGTGGAATCGGGGGGCGTGGACGCTTTGTTCATGTCCTGCACCAACCTGCGCGCGCTTGGCATCATCGACGATCTGGAAGCTGAGCTGGACATGCCCGTGATGTCATCGAACCTCGTGATGGCATGGGATATGGCGCGGCGCGCGGAAGTGCCGCTGGCCGCTGATGTTCCAGGGCGCCTCGCCCGCGCCTGAGGCCGAAAAACAGCGCCACGCGCCGCGAAAGACGGACAATCACGCCCATTTTTCACCGCATTTCTCATTTATGCCCAGATGAAAACAATCAGACGATAACCGATCATCGGGGCTGACATGGAAAACATCGGGGCAACACGGGCGCGCGGCATCACCATTTCGGGCATCGCGGCGCGGCCTCTGGATCGGCTGGGGCTGATCACGCTCCTGTCGTCGATCTACTTTTTCCAGATTTGGGGCCTGACGATGGGCGGCACCCCCCTGCCCCCGGCCTTGCATGGCGTGTTCATGGGGATGAGCGTGGCAGGGATCGTGCACCCGCGCCTCTGGGGCGTCCTGCTCATCAACGCGTTCGCATGGTCGGCAACATACCTGTTGAATTCGCCCGTCGCTTCCAACAATCAGACGACCGCCTTCGCCTTCTCGCTCGTCGTACTGGGGGCCGCGCTCATGGTGCGCCCGTCGGGCGAAGCGGATCGCGACCGGTTCTTTCATCGCGTCGCGTCGGCCGGCCGGCTGATCCTGCCCGCGATGTATTTTTTCGGCATCTACCACAAGATCAACATCGACTTCCTCGACCCCGCCGTGAGCTGCGCGGTGGTGCTGTACAAGGCACTGTTCAACGGTATCGGGCTGGGCAACTGGTCCTTCGGGCAATATGGCGCAATCTACGCGACCTTCATCATCGAGGGGATCGCCATGATCGCCCTCTTCATACCGCGCCTGAAAACCATCGGTATCCTAATCGGTGTGCCGTTTCACATCATCATCGGCTTCACCGGATACGCCTATTACAAAGACTTCTCGACCATCGTGCTGGTCCTCTACGCCCTGTTTCTGCCGAAAGAGGTCTTCACTAACGCTCTAGACGCCGCGACACGCTGGGCGGGGAGCCAGGAGCGGGCGCTGAAATTCGGCCGCTGGGCGCTGATCCTGTTCGTGATCGCGTATGTCGCGGCGATGGGCGCACTGCTCGACCCGGTGCGGTTCATTCCTGACGACCGAAGTTTCATGCCCTTCTTCGCGCTCTACGCGCTTGGGTTTTATGCCTTCCTCATCCTGTTCATGCCGCGTGATGGCGGCGCGAAACAGGGCTACCGTGCGGGTTGGCTGCTCATCATTCCGATGCTCTACTTCGCGAACGGGTGGAGCCCCTACCTCGGCCTCAAGACCGAAAGCTCGGTGGCCATGTTTTCGAATCTCCACACGGAGGGCGGCGAGACGAACCACCTGTTTCACGGCGTTCTGCCCTTCGGCGCAGGCTATCAAGAGGCGTTGGTGACCCCGGTGGCGTCCAACAGCCCCGGGTTCGACGCGCGCTTCGTTGCGCCGGGATACGATCTGGTGCGCTACGAACTCGACCGGATGCTGGCGACGACACCGGGGCTTGAGGTGATGGTGCAGACCGAAGCGGGGGTCGTTTCGACGGCGAGTCCGGGCTGGGCGAATACCTATCTAGCGCACGGGCTGGTGGCGCAGAAGTTCCTGACATTCAAACCGGTTGATTGGGCGCGGCCCAAGGTCTGCTCGCACTGAACCGGGTCAGCCTGAGATCTTGCGACGACCCATCAGGGCCAAGGTCACGTTGCGCCCCGTCTTGAGTACCGGGTAGAGCAGCTTCGCCACGCGGGGCGAGCGGAAGATGCGGGCGTTCAGGCGGTTGAACAGCGTCGAATTGGTGCTCATCAAGGCGAGCCGGTGAATGCAGTCGTCCCCGTAGTGGATCGTGTCGCCATCGATCAGCGCCATGCCTTTGTCGAGGTCGAACCCCGCCGCCATCACGCGCGTCACTGCCGGATGATCCTCGCGCGCATTCACGAGTTCGACCGGCCCCGCTGCCTCACGCAGGCGCAGCATCGCGACGTAGCGCGAGCAGAAGGGGCATTCTCCGTCATAGACGATTTGCATCGTTCATCCTTCGTGCGGTGTCGCCTGCACTGTTTGTCCGGACCGGCCCATCACGGACTTGATCCGCTCCCGTGCCGGCATTTCGATCAGCCGGTAGGAAACCTCTGCCAAACCCAGCACCGCGAGCACCGCGACCAGAGCCATGATCGGCGTTGCGGCGGCGCCCAGAGCGGCGAGGCCCGCGATGGCGAACCAGTGCCAGAGATAGAGCCCGAAGCTCAATCGGCCAAGGGTCATCGCAGGGCGGCTCGACAAAAACCGGGCGACTGGTCCGGTCCCGTCCCCAAGAGTGGCGATCAGGAATATGCTGACAAGAAGCAAAGCGAAGGGTGGGGCGTTGGATGCCACGCCAACGATCAAGGCCGCCGCGGCAACAACCTGAAGGCGCCCCGACGGCAGAAAGCCCGCCCTTTCCATTCGCCACAACCCGGCACCTATGGAGAATCCGGCCACCGCCCTGAGCGGTGCGCGTCCGTCATAGACGTGAAACCCACCCCATGCTGCCTGCATGGCCAAGTATCCGCCGAGGCCCGCGACGAGCAACATGACCCCGCCGCGTAGGTTTCGGGTCAAGCCGAGTGCAACCAGCACCGGGAAGACCATGTAAGCGACCATCTCGGCGCTGATCGACCAGGCCGGCGGCACGGGCGCGGCGCAGGCCAGCAGCCCCCATGTGAAGCTGAGGGTGATGAGTTGGCCGAAGCATCCGGCGTAACTCGCGACCCCGGGCGCACCGAACAGGGCCGGTGCCAGCGCGAACCAGGCCACGAGAACGGTCATGTGAAGCGGCCAGAGCCGGGCGATCCGGGCTGCGAAGAAGTTCCGCAGCGTGGCCGAGCCTGTCACCAGCCGGTCAGCATAGACATGCGCTATGACCCAGCCGGACAGTACGAAGAATACATCCACGAAGACCCAGCCGGACCCGAAGAAACCGGGCGCAAGCGCGGTCAGGGCGTCGAGGCCCGCAACATGGTGGAAATGGTAGATGAAGACTGCCAATGCCGCGAACCCGCGCAACCCCTCGAACGGGGCGAGCAGGCGGGGGCGTTCCTGTCTCTCGGGCGCGCGCGTCGTCATGCCTCCGGGTACACCGAAAATTGGACAATGATGTGGCAACAATTGCGTGCCCCCCAACACATTGTGCAACTTCACGGCCAGTTGAGGCGTTCCCTCTTTGCAGGTGAGAACATTTGTTCTATATTTGTTCTCATTATCGGGAGAACCGCATCATGTATGAGACGAACCCTTTACCGCCGACCGACAAGCAACTGGGCTATGCCCGCGCCATCGCGCGCAAGCTCGACACCCCTATTCCACGCGCGAGCCTCGAGACGCGGCAGGCGCTGTCGAGCTGGATCGACCGCAACCGCACGCGCAGTTCCACACAAGGTGTCGCCACGTCGCGGCAGGTGGCCTTCGCCGAGAAGATCGCACGCATCAAGCGAAGGGCCATTCCGGATGAGTGTTTCCGCGACGCGGGCCTCATGAGCCGCTGGATCGACGCGAACAAGTAAGGCTCAGACGAGCCGCAGCTTTCGCACGACGGCGAGTTCCACGACGGTCGCGACGATCCGCACGAGGTGATGCAGCGTTACGAAGGCCGGATTGGCGGCCAGTGACAGGGCGATGAGGCTCATTTCGGTCACGCCGCCCGGTGCGAAGCTGATGATGAGCGTTTCGAGGTCGAAACCTGTCGCCCGGGCCACAGCCAGCGACATCGCGCCGCCCAATGCCAGCATAAAAACCCCCGACACCAGGGCAAGGCCGAGGCCGCCCAAGAGCATCCGCCGGGTGATCCCCACGAACCGGAGGCCAAGGCTCGTGCCCACGACCACCTGTGCGAACCCGACGAGCCAGCCGGGGATGCTGAGCGACACGAGACCGAACGCGGTGGCGATCCCAACGAGGATGAGAGGCCCGGCGAGCTGTGCGGCGGGCAGTTTCGCTTTACCGCCAAGCCAAACGCCGATGATTGAGGCGCCCAGCACGAGGATGACGTCGATGAGCGTTGCCGGAGTCGCGGACAAGGTCAGGCCCGCTGCCGAGCCGACCGCCTCCCCTTCGTAGATCGAGATGCCCAGCGGGAGGATTACAACGACAACGATGATGCGCAGGAATTGAAGGATGGTGAGCATGCGTATGTCGGCGCCCGATTCCTCGCCGAACGAAATGGCTTCGAGCAGCCCGCCGGGAGACCCGGAGAAGAAGGCCGTCGAGCGATCGAGCCCACCAACCTTCCGGAAGATCAGGAAATTCCCGGAATGCGCGAGAACCACGAACAACAGGATGGCAGGGATCGTCACCGCCATGTTTGGTGCAAGCGCCAGCAGATCGGGCGAGACCTGTGCGCCGATCATGACCCCAATGACGCCCACGAAGAGTTGTCGGAAAGGAAGTGGATAGCTGTAGTTTTCGGGAATCCGGCGCGCAAAGCTCAGTGCCGCAATGGCCGAGACAAAGAGGCTCCCAAGCATGAACGGGAGCGGCAGTCCGATCCAGGCGAACGCGAACCCCGCCGCGCCGCCACAAATCAGCAGCAGCAAGGTGAACAGGTTGTGGCGCAGGGGCGGAAACGTCATGGCGCAGGTATAGACCGCCGGGGGCCGAGTTCAACGGCCGGTATGCGTCAGTGCGAGAGGAACCGCTTGAGGGAAAAGGCTTCCTGCCCCTCCATCAGTGGCCCCGCAGTCTGCATGTGCGCCTTCATGATCGCGCGCGCGGCACCGCTGTCGCCGGTTTCCAGCGCGTCGAGCAACCGGGTCTGGTAGTCGAGACCGCGGGCCCAGAGATCCCTGTTGATCGGCGTGTAGAGCTTCCGGTAGACCGTGATGTCCGTGAGGATCGTGAGCATGAAGCCGATCAGAAAGGACAGGAGCGGATTGGCGCTTTGGTCCGCCAGCAACTTGTGGAATTGCAAGGTTGCGACATGCTGATCCCGCTCCTCCTCGTCCGTTGTGGCCGGGTCGGAGTAGGAGGCGAGGATGTCACGCAACTCCTCCATAACACGCGGGCTCAACGCGCCCGCGAGATCCGCCACGAGCTCGGGTTCGAGCACACGCCGGATCTGGTAGATGTCGGAGATCGTCAGATCCTTGAAATAGAAATAGTTGGCGAGCAGCGCCTCGGCCCGCTGTTGAGACACCTCATGAACGAAAGTCCCGCCGCCCGGCCCCGTGCGCGACTTGACCAGCCCCTGCGCGTCGAGCAGCCGCAATGCTTCGCGGATCGTCCCTTTGGCCATACCGAAGCGCTCGATCAATTCCGGCTCCGAGGGCAGCCTGTCGCCCGGCTGAAGCCCCTCACGCACGATGAAGTCCTTGATCGCCTCGGCAACCTGTGCCGGACGACTCAGCTTCGGGCCTTCAGCCTTCGAGGGGGTGGAAACACGCGGCAAACTGGTCTTTTCCCATGGGTTCGAGCGCCGGGTCTTTCTCCCGGCAGATGTCTGTCGCCCGCGGGCAGCGCGTGGCGAATGCGCAGCCCGGCGGCGGGTTCAGCGGATCGGGCAGCTCGCTGTCCTTCTGCTCGGGCGCCTTGAGCGGGCGGCCCACCACAGGGGCGGAATCCGCGAGAAGCTTGGTATAGGGGTGTTTCGGATTCGAGAAAACCTCTTCCGCCCGCCCGATCTCCACCACCGCGCCGAAATAGAGCACGACGATCCTGTCGGACACGGCCTCGACCACCGCGAGGTCGTGCGAGATGAAGAGATAGGTCAGGTTGAACTCGTCCTTCAGCCGCCGGAGCAGGTTGAGCACCTGCGCCTGCACCGACACGTCGAGCGCAGAGACGGGTTCGTCGAGGATGATGATGCGCGGCGCGGCGGCGAGCGCACGGGCCACCCCGATCCGCTGCGCCTGCCCGCCGGAAAACTCGTGCGGATAGCGTTCGAGAAATTCAGGCCGCAGGTTCACGCTGTCGAAAATCTCGTCGATCCGCGCGTCCCGCTCAGCCCGGTTCATGCCGTAGAGCCGTTTGAGCGGGGCCTCCATGATCTGCTTGATCGTCTTGCGCGGGTTGAGCGAGGAGACCGGGTCCTGAAACATGTACTGGATCAGCCGCCCGAAAGCCGCAGGGTCGGCATTGTCGAGCGCCTTGCCCTCGATCTCGATGGTGCCCTCGGTCGGCTCAAGCAGTCCCACCAGCATCCGGGCCAGTGTGGATTTGCCGCAGCCGGATTCCCCCACGATGCCAAGGGTTTCGCCGGTCTGAACCTCGAACGACATCGGGCGGATGGCGCGCACGCCGGCCTTTTGTCCGCCGAACAGGCCACCGGAGATGGAAAACGTCTTGGCGAGATTGTCGACCTTGAGTGCAGCGGTCATGCGACCTCCTCCTCGGGATGGATGCAGCGCACCTTGTGGGCGCTGCCGTCGAGCGTGATCTCGCCCTGTTTGCAGGCCTCGGTCGCCTTGTCGCAGCGGGGTGCGAAGGCGCAGCCGGGCGGCAGGTCCGACACGATGGGCGGCAAGCCGGGGATCGCGGCAAGCTCACGCTTGCCACCGCCCAGTTCCGGCACGCAGGCCATGAGGCGTTTCGTGTAGGGATGCGCGGGATGGTCAAGGATGTCGGTGGTGGACCCCTCCTCCACGATCTTGCCGCCATACATCACGCCAACCCGGTCGCAGAGTTGAGCGACGACGCCGAAATCATGCGTAATGAACACGATGGCGAGGCCCCGCTCGCGCCTCAGATCGTCGAGCAGCGCGAGGATCTGGGCCTGAACGGTGACGTCGAGCGCTGTCGTCGGCTCGTCCGCGATGATGACCTCGGGGTCGTTCGCGAGCGCCATCGCGATGCCGACGCGCTGGCGCATGCCGCCCGACATCTCGTGCGGGTAGTTTCGGACGCGGTTCTCGGCATTGGGAATGCGCACGGATTTCAGGAGGTCGATGGCCCGGTTCGTGAGCTCCTTGTCCGACACCTTGTGGTGGACGCTGATCGCTTCCTTCAACTGGTCGCCGACCTTGTAGAGCGGGTGCAGCGTCGAAAGCGGGTCCTGAAAGATATAGGCGACCCTGTCGCCCCGGTGCTGGCGCAGCTTCTCGAACGGCATGTCCAGCAGGTCCTCACCTTCGTACCGCACGGCCCCGCCGGTCACGACGCCCGGCGGCGACGGGACGAGGCCCATGACGGAGAGTGCGGTTACGGATTTGCCCGAGCCGGACTCCCCGATCACCCCCACGCATTCGCCGGGTTTAACGAAGAGCGACACCTCGTTGACCGCCTTGTAGATGCGCGGTCCCACGTGGAACTGCGTCGACAGCCGCTGTAGGTTCAGGATGCCCTTCTGATCGTCTGCCGGCACATCGTCGCCCCGGTCCACCAGCGTCTGAGCGCGCGGGCGGGTGAGAGCGCCGGAGCGCAGGCGTGGGTCGAGCGCATCGCGCACGCCGTCGCCCAAGAGGTTGATCGACATGACGATCAGGAAAATCATGATGCCGGGGATGATGGAGGTATGCGGATCGGTGATGAGCTGCGAGCGCGCCTCGCCCAGCATCGAGCCCAGGTCGGCCTGCGGAGGCTGGCTGCCGAGGCCGAGGAACGACAGCCCGGCGGTCTCGAGGATCATCCAGCCCACGGTCGTGGACATGGCGATCACGATGGTCGAGAGCACGTTGGGCAGTAGCTCGGTCAGGATGATCCGGGTGTGCCCCATGCCGGCCAGTCGCGCCGCGTCGATGAACTCGCGCCCTGCCAGCGAGACGGTCACACCCCGGATGTTGCGCGCGAAAAACGGGATGTTCACGGCGGCCACGGCGATGAGCGCGTTGAACAGCCCCGGCCCGAGGGCCGCGACGATGGCAAGCGCCAGCAGGATGTAGGGAAACGCCATGAGCATGTCGACGCCGCGCATGATGACATTGTCCGTGCGCCCGCCGAAATATCCCGCGACGATGCCGATGGCCGAGCCGATCGTGCCCGCGATCAGGGCGGCGAAGATGCCCACCGCCAGTGACACGCGCGTGCCGTACAGGAGCCGGGCGAGCAGGTCCCGCCCGAGGTGGTCGGTGCCCAGCAGGTGCCCCTCGGAGAACGGCGGCAGGAACCGGTCGGCGGTGTTCGTCACATCCGGGTCCTGAAGCGGCAGGAGCGGTGTGATGATGACGAACAGCAGGATCAGGCCAAGGACGACCGCGCCGAGTGCCGCCAGCCGATTGCGAAAGATCAGGCGCACGAAGTTCATGTCTTGATCCTCGGGTCGAGGAGCGACTGGGCCACGTCCACGCAGATGTTGAAGAATACATAGCAGGCGGCGACGAAGACCACGCCGCCCTGCACGAGCAGGATGTCTCGGGTCAGGATCGCATCGACCAGCATCCGGCCCACGCCGGGCCACTGGAACACGATCTCGATGAAAACCGAGCCTGACAGGACGAAGCCCGCCTGAATGCCCAGCACCGGAATGATCGACACCATCGCGGCACGCAGCGCATGACCGTAGAGCACCCGGCGCTCCCCCACCCCCTTGGCGCGTGCGGTGCGGATGTAGTCCTGCCGCAGCACCTCCAGCATGGCCGAGCGCGACAGACGTGCGACGACCCCTGTTGCGACGACGGCGAGCGCGATGGCGGGCATCACGAGGTGTCGCAAAAGGTCGGGGAGGTCCCCGCCCCCGTAGATTGCGAACATGCCCGAGACGGGCAGGATCTTCAGGTTCACGGCGAAGAACAGGATCATCATCATGCCGAGGAAGAAGGACGGGACCGAAATGCCGATCAGCACCACGAAGGTAATCGCCTTGTCCGCGAAGCCGTACTGGCGCGAGGCCGAGACGACACCGGCGAGGATGCCGAAGATCGCGCACAGCACCCAGGCGGTGCCCGCAAGGATCAGGGTCGCGTTGAACCGTTCGAGGATTTCGTCGATGACCGGGCGGTTCAGGCTGAACGACCGTCCGAAATCGCCCGTGAGCAGATTGCCGAGCCAGATGAAGTAGCGCACCACGAGTGGCTTATCGAGGCCGAGGTCGCGGTTCAGCTTCTCCACGTTTTCGGGCGTCGCATAGCTGCCGAGGATCGCGGTCGCCGGATCACCCGGGATCATCGCCATGATGAGAAACACGATGATCGTGATGCCGAGCAACACGGGGATCGCTGAGATCAGGCGTTTGAGGATGTAGTTGCCCATGGCCACCCCGCTCTCGGGCTGAAGCGCGCGCGCGCTGTCTTCGGTCTGAAAATACCTCGGGGGTGCGGTGGGTCATGTTTGCAGGAAAACATGACCATGGCAAAGCCCCCGCGCGGGTCGGGCCGGCGCAAACCGGCCCGAAACCCTTCAGTTCTTCACGACGTCTTCAAGCTGGAGCAGGAAGGACGGCTCGAGCGTGAGGTTCTCGACCGAGTCCTTCGTCACCGCATTCTGTTTCCAGTTCGCAACAAAGACCCAGGGCGCATCCTCCTGAACGATGGCCTGCATCTCCTTGTAAAGCGCGGCGCGCTCGTCCTGGCTGGTGGACACACGGGCCTGTGACAGGAGCTCGTCCACCTCCGGGTTGGAGTAATAGCCGGAGTTGAAGCCGCCCTGATCCGGGAACGCCTCCGTGCGCAGCGCAAGGAAGGGGAGCGTATCCGGGTCGTTGGTCATCCACGCCATCTCGGCCATGTCCGCCTTGCCTTCGAGCCCCGGGTTCACTTCACCCAAGAAGGTGTTCCACTCGTAGGTCTCGATGGACACATCAAAACCGACGGCGTTCAGGTCGGCCTGAATCGCGGTGCCCATTGGGATCGGGTCGAGCATGCCGGAACCGCCTTCGGTGACGTAGAAGGTCACTTCGGGGTTCTCGACGCCTGCTTCGGCCAGCAATTCCTTGGCGCGGTCGGGGTCATAGGGATAGGGGTCAAGCTCTTCGTTGTAGGCCCATGCAAAGGCGGGCGGGATCGGTCCGGCGGCGACGTCGGCCGTACCTTCGAGCACGTCGTTGACCAGCGCTTCCTTGTTGATCGCGTAGTTCGCGGCCTGCCGCACCAGCTTGTCGGCGAAGGGGCCTTCCTTGGCGTTCAGGATCAGGAACCAGACGTGCGGCCCGGCCTGTTCGAGGATCTTGTAGTCATCGCCCTGGAACTCGGACAGTGCAGTGGGCGGCACCTCCACCATCACGTCGATCCCGCCCGAGAGCATCTCGGCCACCCGGGTGTTCGCATCGGTGATCGGGCGGAAGACGACTGCCTCGCTGGCCGCTGGCTCACCCCAGTAATCGGCGTAGCGTTCGACCACGACGCGCTCGTTCGAGCGCCATTCGACGAACTGGAACGGGCCGGTGCCGACCGGGTTACGGCCGTAATCGGCGCCATTCGCCTCGACCGCGGCGGGCGAGACGAGCAGGCCGGTGGGATAGGCAAGGTTCGACAGGAACGGTGCGTAGGGCTCGTTCAGCGTGAATTTCACGGTCAGATCATCCACGACTTCCACGTTCTCAACCGCCGAGAAGAAGAAGGCCAGTGGGAAGGGGCCGGTGTCGTGGTAGGGATGTTCCTCATCAAGCATCCGGTCGAAGTTGAATTTGACTGCTTCGGCGTTGAACGGCGTGCCGTCATGGAACATCACGCCTTCACGCAGCATGAATGTGTATTCGGTGCCGTCGTCCGACACCTCCCAGCTCTCGGCCAAGCTCGGCTCCACCTCGAGCGTGCCGGAGGCATACTGGACCAGCCCCTCGTAAAGGTTCACCACGATCCGGAAATCGTTCTGTGCGGTGACCGCTGCGGGGTCGAGCGCCTTGGGTTCGGCAATCTGTCCGACAATCAGAACGCCCGGTGGCGTCTGTGCAAGCGAAGACGTTGGAGTAAGGGCCATGCCGGTGGCGAGGGCCGCGCTCGCCGCGGCGGCAAACAGGCCCCGGCGGGTCCAGGTCGAAAAGGTCATAATCAGGCTCCCAGGTTGGTTTTTTCGCGAATTTTCTTTCGTCATTGCGACTCAAATTATCATGATAAATTGCATCGGTCAATTTTTCATGATAATTGGGTGACTCAGGGAGATTACATGACTTTTTCCATCCTAGCACGCGACCCGGAAACCGGCCTGATGGGCGGCGGTGCTGCGACCGGGTCGCTCTGCGTTGGCGGCTGGGTGCTGCGCGGACGCGCGGATGCGGGGCTGTCTGCAAGTCAGGGGGCCTCTCCTTCCACGCTCTGGGGCGAGGCAGCCGTAGATGCTCTGGCACAGGGACAGGGCGCAGAGGACGTGGTGTGCCGCATTACCGATGCCGACCGGGGCCGTGCCTTCCGACAATTGGCCGTTCTCGGGCGCGAAGGGTCCGGCGCGGTTTTCTCTGGCGAGCGCAATTCCCCGCGCATCGCGGATCAAGTGTTCGAGCGTGGCGTCGCGGCGGGGAACCTGTTGGCCTCCGAAGGCGTGATCCCAGCGCTTGTCGACGGATTTTCCGGGGCCTCAGGGACCTTTCCCGAACAACTTCTGGCCGGACTTCTGGCGGCTCAGGACGCCGGCAGCGACGCGCGGGGGCTGTTTTCGGCAGCCCTCCTCGTGGTCGGTCCCGACCGCGCACCCCTGTCGCTCAGGATCGACCATTCCGAAGACCCGCTTGGCGACCTGTCCGATCTGCTCGCCCGCGCGACGTCCGGCGAGTACGCATTCTGGGCGCGGCAGGTGCCGACATTGCATGACCCGGAACGTATCCTTGACTGACTGGGGCGCACTCGCGGCCGAGCGGCTTGCGCGGATCGCGAAGGTCTCGGAACCCGGACCGGGCGTGACCCGCCTGCCCTTCACACCTGAACACCGTGCCGCGTTGGCCGAGATTCGAGACTGGATGCAGGCCGCCGGCCTGACCCCGGAACTGGATGCGGCGGGTACGTTGGTCGGGCGCAAGCCCGGCGCGGCGGATAGCGGGACCTTCTACATGGGATCGCATCAGGACAGCGTGCGCCATGGCGGGGCGTTCGACGGGATCATGGGCGTGGCACTGGCTTGCCTCGCCGTGCAGAAGCTCGCCGAAGACGGAGACACCCTGCCCTTCGCGCTCGAAGTGCTGGCCTTTGCCGATGAAGAAGGCGTCCGGTTCCCGACCGCGCTGATCGGTCCGCGCGCGCTTGCGGGGACGTTCGATCCGTCCGTGCTCGCACTGGCCGACAAGTCCGGTGCTCGGCTGGATACCGTGATGGAGGGCTTCGGCCTCGCGCCCGCCGATATTACCGGCCTCGCCCGCGCCCCGGGCGCCGCCATTGGCTATCTCGAAACCCATATCGAACAAGGACCGGTCCTGGAAACCAGCGACGAAGCGCTCGGCGTGGTCACGGCGATCTGCGGGATCGAGCGTCACTCTGTCGCTTTTACGGGCGAAACCGGCCATGCCGGAACGCTTCCCATGCGGTCGCGGCGCGACGCGCTGGTGGGGGCGAGCGAATTCGTCACTCTGGCGCATCATCTGGGTCGTGAAGATCCGGAGTTGCGCGTCACGGTCGGGCAACTCGATGTATCCCCAAATGTGGTCAACGCCGTTCCCCGCGAGGTGCGGCTTACGCTGGAAATCCGCGCGCCGGACGACCGGCAGCGGGAGGCGGCAGGGGATTTGCTGACACGCAAGGCCCGGGAGATCGCGGGGCGATGGTCGCTCGACCTCGACATGGCCCGCACTTACGCCCAACCTGCCCAGCCCTGCGATCCCGACCTGCGCGCGGGGCTCGTGGAGGCCGTGATGGCGGGCGGCGGCGCGGGGGTCGAGCTCGCCTCGGGCGCGACGCATGACGCATCGGCCATGGCTGACCTCTGCCCGATCGCGATGCTATTCGTGCGATGCCGGGGCGGCGTCAGCCATGTGCCCGAGGAACATGCAAGCGCGGCGGATATGGGCCGCGCCGTCGAAGCCATGGCGGCCCTGCTGGCGTCCCGAGCTACGGTCTAAGGCGACAGGCGCTCGCGCCCACCTTGTTTTTCAGAACTTCCACGCCATCGCAGCCGCATGCGAGATAATGCGTTACACGTTTTCCAAGTAATCAACATTTCAGTAACATTTTTCCTTGAATCGAATCGTGCAACCTCCTATTTCGACCGTGCGGTCGGCAAATCTTGTTGGATCTGGGAGGATCAATGTCAGACGCTTTCATCTGTGACGCACAGCGCACCCCGATTGGCCGCTATGGCGGCGCCCTGTCCTCGGTGCGCACCGACGACCTCGCCGCGATCCCGATCGCCGCGCTCATGGCGCGCAACCCGCAGGTGGATTGGGCCAAGCTGGACGACGTCATCTATGGCGACGCGAACCAGGCGGGCGAAGACAACCGCAACGTGGCGCGTATGGCCGCGCTGCTCGCGGGTCTGCCGACCGACGTGCCGGGCACCACCGTGAACCGCCTGTGCGCGAGCGGTATGGATGCCGTGGGCATGGCGTCGCGGGGCCTCAAGGCGGGCGACTATGACCTCGCCATCGCGGGTGGCGTGGAAAGCATGAGCCGCGCGCCCTTCGTGATGCCCAAGGCGACGAGCGCCTTTGCGCGCCAGAACGCGGTCTATGACACCACCATCGGCTGGCGCTTCGTGAACAAGAAAATGCATGCCGAGCACGGCACCCATTCGATGCCTGAAACCGCCGACAACGTGGCGCAGGACTACCAGATCAATCGCGAAGATCAGGACGCCTTTGCCGCCCGTTCGCAGGCCCGCTGGGCCGCCGCCCACGAGGCCGGACGCTTTGCCGATGAGATCACGCCGGTGTCCGTGCCGCAGCGCAAGGGCGATCCGGTCGTCGTTGACACGGACGAGCATCCGCGTCCCGGCACCGGGGTCGAACAGCTCGCCAAGCTCAAGGGAGTGAATGGCCCGGACCTGAGCGTCACCGCAGGCAATGCCTCGGGCGTGAACGATGGGGCTGCCGCGATCCTGATGGCGTCGGAGGCCGGTGCGAAAGCCCACGGCCTCACCCCCCTCGCCCGCGTCGTGTCGATGCAGGCCGCAGGTGTCGAGCCGCGCGTCATGGGGATCGGCCCGGTGCCGGCGACGCGCAAAGTGCTCGCGAAGACCGGGCTCACCATGGACGACATGGATGTGATAGAATTGAACGAAGCCTTCGCCTCGCAAGGTCTCGCAACCCTGCGGGAACTGGGTGTCGCGGATGACGACGACCGGGTGAACCCCAATGGCGGCGCCATCGCCATCGGCCACCCGCTTGGCATGTCCGGGGCGCGGCTGGTGCTGACGGCGGCCTATGAACTCAAGCGTCGCGGCGGGCGTTATGCCCTGTGCACGATGTGCGTGGGCGTGGGCCAAGGCACAGCGATGATTATCGAGCGGGTTTGACCCGCAAAGAGGAGGACCGACGACATGTATGCTCAAATGGTCAAATCCACGGGCCAAGGCGTTAAATCGCTGGACGAAATGGACCCGGTGGAGCGCGAATTCCAAGAAAAGGTCGATGCGGACATTCGCATCGAACCGCGCGACTGGATGCCCGAGGGCTACAAGAAGACGTTGATCCGTCAGATCGGCCAGCACGCACATTCCGAGATCGTCGGTCAGCTGCCCGAGGGCAACTGGATCACTCGCGCCCCCACGCTGGAGCGCAAGATGATCCTGCTCGCCAAGGTGCAGGACGAGGCGGGCCATGGCCTCTACCTCTATTGCGCCGCCGAGACGCTGGGCATCAGCCGCGACGACATGACCGAGCAGCTTCTGTCCGGCAAGATGAAGTATTCGTCGATCTTCAACTACCCAACGCTGACATGGGCCGATATCGGCGCGGTCGGCTGGCTGGTCGATGGGGCGGCGATCATGAACCAGGTGCCGCTCCAGCGCACCTCCTATGGCCCCTATGCCCGCGCGATGGTGCGTATCTGCAAGGAAGAGAGCTTTCACCAGCGGCAGGGCTACGACATCATGATGCGCATGGCCAAAGGGTCCGAGGCGCAGCGCCGCATGGCGCAGGATGCGCTCAACCGCTTCTGGTATCCGTCGCTGATGATGTTCGGGCCGTCCGACGCGAACTCGGTCCATTCCGAGCAGTCGATGGCGTGGAAGATCAAGATCAACACCAACGACGAGCTGCGCCAGAAATTCGTCGACCAGACCGTGCCGCAGGCCGAATACCTCGGCCTCACCGTTCCCGACGAGACGCTCGCGTGGAACGAGGAAAAGGGCGGTTACGACTTCGCCGAACCCGACTGGGACGAGTTCTTCGACGTGCTGAAGGGCGCGGGCCCCGTGAACAACGACCGTCTGGAAGCCCGCCGCAAGGCCTGGGACGACGGTGCCTGGGTGCGCGACGGTCTGCTGGCCCATGCAGAGAAACGCGCGGCGCGCAAAGTGGCTGCGGAATAAGGACGAGCGACATGAGCAAAGAATGGCCCCTGTGGGAAATCTTCATTCGCGGCCAGCATGGCCTGAGCCACCGTCACGTCGGCAGCTTGCACGCCCCCGACGCGGAAACCGCCGTGAAGAACGCGCGCGACGTCTACACGCGCCGCAACGAAGGCGTGTCGATCTGGGTGGTCGAGGCCAAGCACATCACGGCCACCGCGCCGGGTGACAAAGGCCCGATCTTCGAACCCAGTGAGAGCAAGATCTACCGTCACCCGACCTTCTACGACATCCCGGACGAAATAGGGCACATGTGATGACCAAGGCAGCCGACCCTAAGTTCGAGGCGCTTCTGCGGCTCGGAGACAATACGCTTATCCTCGGACACCGTGTCAGCGAATGGTGCGGCCATGCGCCCGTGCTGGAAGAGGACATCGCGCTCGCCAACACCGCGCTCGACCTGCTGGGGCAGACGAACCTCTGGCTGGAATACGCGGGCGAAGTCGAGGGCAAGGGCCGCTCGGCGGATGATCTGGCGTTTCTGCGCGATGCGTGGGATTTCCGGAACGTCCTGCTGGTCGAACTGCCAAACGGCGATTTCGGGCAGACGATCATGCGGCAGTACCTGTTCGACGTGTTCAACCGCCTGAACCTCACGGCGCTGACGCAGTCCACCGATCAGCGCATTGCCGACATTGCCGAGAAGGCCGCGAAAGAGGCCAGCTATCACGTCGAACGCTCCGAAGGCACCGTGATCGGGCTGGGTGACGGGACCGAGGAAAGCCACCGCCGGATGCAGGACGCGCTGAACATCCTGTGGCCCTATGCGCAGGAGCTTTTCATCACCGACGAGGTGGACGACGCGATGGCCGAGGCCGGCGTAATCCCGCATCCCAAATCGCTGCAGGACGCATGGGACACCGAAGTGCGCGCCGTGCTGGCCGAGGCGACGCTCGAGGTGCCCGTGGCGCATTTCGGGCATCGCGGATCGGGCAAGGACGGCAAGATGCACACCGAGCATCTGGGCCATATCCTGACCCAGATGCAGTGGCTGCAACGGGCTTACCCGGGTCAGGCTTGGTGAGGTCATGTCCCATCCGTCGACAGATCAGGTCTGGGACTGGCTCGACTCCATTCCCGACCCCGAAATCCCGGCGATCACGCTGACCGATCTGGGCATCATTCGGGACGTGGGCTGGGAGGGCGACACCTGTATCGTGACCGTCACGCCCACCTATTCCGGCTGCCCGGCTACGTCACTCATCAACATGGAGATCGAGACGGCGCTGCGCGAACACGGGCTTGAGCGGATCGAACTGAAGCGTCAGCTCTCCCCCGCCTGGACGACCGACTGGATGAGCCAACGGGGCCGCGAAAAGCTCGAAGCCTATGGCATCGCGCCGCCGCAACCTGCGGGCGGACCCGAGAAATGCCCGCAATGCGGCTCGGCCCGTGTCGAAAAGCTGAGCCAGTTCGGCTCGACCCCCTGCAAGGCACAATGGCGGTGTAACGACTGCCTCGAGCCTTTCGACTATTTCAAGTGCATCTGAGGAGGAGCGGATGGCTCGCTTCCACGAACTCGAAGTCACCGACATTCACAAGACGATCCGCGATGCGGTCGTCGTCACGCTGAAACCGTCGGAACCCGAGGCTTTCGCCTTCACGCAAGGCCAATACCTGACGTTCCGCCGCGACTTCGACGGGGAGGAACTGCGCCGCTCCTATTCGATCTGCGCGGGCACCGATGAAGGCAAGCTTCAGGTCGGAATCAAGAGGGTCGACGGCGGGGCATTTTCGACCTTCGCCAACGAAGAGCTTAAAGTGGGCGACACGCTGGAAGCGATGCCCCCGATGGGCCGGTTCTTCACGGAATTGGAGCCGGATGCAGGTAAGAACTACCTCGGCTTCGCGGGCGGTTCGGGCATCACGCCGGTCCTGTCCATCCTCAAGACGACACTGGCGCGCGAGCCGCGTTCGACCTTCACGTTGGTCTACGCGAACAAGGGCGTGGCCTCCATCATGTTTCGCGAGGAACTGGAGGATCTGAAAAACACCTACATGGGTCGGCTTTCGGTCATCCACATCCTCGAAACCGACGCGCAAGAGATCGACTTGTTCACTGGCCTCGTCACCGAGGAAAAGGTGGGCCAGCTTTTCCGCTCGGGTTTCCTCGACACCGACGCGACCGACACGGCGTTCATCTGTGGGCCTGAGCCGATGATGCTGGGCATCGCCGCCGGTCTGAAGGCCGCCGGAATGGCCGAGGACCAGATCAAGTTCGAGCTATTCGCGTCGGCCCAACCCGGTCGCCTCGCAAAGCGCGTGATTTCGAAGGAAGCGGGCAAGACCGCGAACGAAGCACAGATCGTGGTCACGCTGGACGGGGCAACGCGCACCGTTGCGGCCTCGAAACAACTGTCCGTACTGGACGCGGCGCGGGCCGAGAACCTCGACGCGCCTTATGCTTGCAAGGCGGGGGTTTGCTCCACCTGCCGCTGCCGCGTTCTGGAGGGCGAGGTCGAGATGGTGACGAACCACGCGCTCGAAGACTACGAGGTAGAGAAGGGCTATGTCCTGTCCTGCCAGAGCTTTCCCGTGACCGACAAGGTGGTGGTGGACTATGACCAGTGATTTCGCGGAAATGACCCTTTCCGACTATCTCGCCCAAGGCGGTCGGCTCACTTCCCCCGGCAACGTGCCGCCGCGCTACCGGGCGGAGTTGCTGAAAATCATGGCGACTTTCGTGGATTCCAACCTCGCGGGCGCAGCCGGGTTTGCGGATATGATCAACAGCGCGCCGGGGATCAAGGCGCGAGGCGCTGCGGCACGGATCGTGGCCGAAAAGCTTGCCAATGCCGACCGGGTGCTGACCCTGATGGGCGAATTCGGCGCGGACACCGACCGCTACGTTCGCCAGCACCCGTGGGACACGCGACTGGAGCGGAGCGCCGACATTGGTGCGACCCGGATCGAGCATGACATGCGGCTCGCCGTCTTCAACTATCCCTTCACAAGCTGGGCGGATTCCGTGGTGATGAACCTGCTCATGGGCACGGCGGTGTGTGTCCAACTCGAAGAACTGCGGCAGGTGAGCTATCAACCGCTGGCCGAGGCGTTCAGAGACATCCTCAAGATCGAAGAGCACCATGCTGCGCTGGCCGTTGAGGGCGCTCGCGTCCTGGCCCTTGAGACCGCCGAATTGCAGCCGTCCGTCGACTACTGGATGCCGCGCGTGGCTGTCAGTTTCGGGATCGGAGATGCCGGTCGGTTGGAACAGCTCAAGGCGATGGGTCTGCGGCACATCGAGAACACCGCGCTGAAGTCAGACTGGATGGAACGTATGCGTCCTATCCTGGCGGAACTGGGGCTGAGGACAGCCTAAGAGCTGGCTTCAGACCGACTTCACCCCGCCCAGTACCATGTCGGCGACGACCGCCGAATAGTCCTCACGATCCGCCGGTCCGGCACCGCGCGCCCATGTGAAATACCAGTTCAGCATTCCGAACACGGCCATGGTCGCCGAGCGTTGCTTGGCCGGGTCGCCTCCGAGCCGGTCGGGCGCGAGACGCGTGAGGAGGTCCGACAGGAACCGCACCAGATCGCGCTGGAGCCCGCGCAGTTCGCGCTGCTGATCGTCCGGCAGAAGCGCCATTTCGTTCATCTGGATACGGTGTTTGTAGTCGTAGCCTTCATAGGCGAGCATGATCGCCCGAACGACCGCGCGAAGCTGTTCCTCCGCCGTCAATCCCGTCAGATCGAGACTGAGTACCATGTCGCGCAGCGACCGCAGGTGGCTGTCGAGGATGTCGTAGAGCAGCGCCTCCTTCGACGGGTAGTAGTGATAGATGTTGGCCTTGGAAATGCCGACCTCATCGGCAAGCCGCGTCATGGACGAGCGGTCATACCCTTCGGTCGCGAAAACGCGCGCCGCCGCCGCAAGGATCTGGGCGCGCTTTTCATCATGGTCACGGGCGATCGAACGGGCTGCCATCAGCCCTTCCCCCGGTTGTCCACGACCCGCTGAGCCTTGCCCTGACTGCGCTCCACCTCACCGGGTGCGCCCACGATGATCTCGGTGGACACGCCCACGACGTCCTTGATCCGCTTGGTGAGCATCCGTGCGGCAGCCGTTTTCGACGCCTCGTCAGTAGAGTCCTCCGACGCCTCGACATAGACTCGCATCCCGTCCATCCGGCCGGACTTGTAGAGCTCGATCTGGAAGTGCGGGGAGATGCCGCCCGTCGCCAGCACCTGCTCCTCGATCTGGGTCGGGAAGACGTTGACGCCGCGCAAGATGATCATGTCGTCCGAGCGCCCGGTGATCTTCTCCATCCGCCGCATCGACCGCGCCGTTCCGGGCAGAAGCCGGGTCAGGTCGCGGGTGCGGTAGCGGATCATCGGCAGACCCTCTTTAGTGAGGGTTGTGAAGACCAGTTCACCGATTTCGCCATCCGGCAGAACCTCGCCCGTTTCCGGGTGGATGATTTCCGGCAAGAAGTGATCTTCCCAGATCACGGGGCCGTCTTTGGTCTCGACACATTCGTTCGCAACCCCCGGCCCCATGATTTCGGACAGGCCATAGATGTCGACAGCGTGCATGTCGAAGGCGTCCTCGACCTCCCTGCGCATCGAGTCCGTCCACGGCTCGGCGCCGAAGATGCCCACTTCGAGCGACGAGTCGCGCGGGTCCAGCCCAGCCTTGTGGAATTGTTCCAGAATGTTGAGCATGTAGGACGGGGTGACCATGATCGTGGTCGGCTTGAAGTCTTGGATCAGCGTTACCTGCCGCTCGGTCATCCCGCCGGATATCGGAACCACGGTCGCGCCCAGCCGCTCGGCCCCGTAATGTGCGCCAAGGCCGCCAGTGAATAGCCCGTAGCCATAGGCCACATGCACGATGTCACCCGAACGCGTCCCCGATGCGCGCATCGAACGCGCGACGAGGTTGGCCCAATTGTTCAGGTCGTTTTCCGTGTAGCCCACCACCGTCGGTTTGCCGGTCGTGCCGGAGGAGGCATGGATGCGCCGGATCTGTTCGCGCGGGACCGCGAAAAGACCAAAGGGGTAGTTGTCGCGTAGGTCCGTCTTATAGGTGAAGGGGAACTTCGCGAGGTCCGACAGCTGCTGCAGGTCGTCCGGATGAACCCCCGCCGCGTCGAACCGCTGCTTGTACATCGGCACGTTGTCGTAAGCATGGCGCACAGACCATTTCAGTCGGTCGAGTTGCAGCGCGCGGATCTCGTCGATCGAGGCGATCTCGATCGGGTCAAGCGTCGCGCGGTCGGGGGTGAGGTCTTTCATTCGGTTTCCTCCTCGAAAAGCGTGCCGGGAATGGCGCGGGACATGCCGCGCATCTCGGCAATGCGGCTGCCGTCCTGATTGGTGACGTGGATGTCGTAGATGCCGGAGCGGCCCTTGATATAAGTCTCCTCCGCCACGGCCGTCAGCACGTCGCCTTCTTTCCCCGGTGCGAGGAACGAGATCATGTTGTGCTGGGCCACCGTGCTCTGGTTTCGGCTGTTGCAAGCGAAGGCGAACGTGCTGTCAGCCAGCGCGAAAATCACCCCGCCGTGGCAGATCGCGTGACCGTTGCAGTGGTGCGGCAGAACCTTGAGCGTCATGGTTGCACGCCCTTCGTCCACATCGCCAAGCTCCATCCCGAACCACTTGGACGACTGGTCGTTGTCCCACATGGCCCAACATGCCTTTTCGGCGCGTTCTTTCGGCGTCATTCGGGCTTCTCCCCGGTGAATTGCGGTTTGCGTTTGTCGAGGAAAGCCCCGACGCCCTCGGCGTAATCCGGCGAGTTGCCGCATTCGAACATGAGCTGCGCCTCCAAGTCGAGCTGCGCGTTCATCGTGTTGGTCTCGGCGGCCTGAATTGCCTTTTTCGTCTGGGCGTAACCGAAGGTCGGTCCCTTGGCGAATTTCGCGACCTGGTCGCGTGCGGCGTCAAGGTACGCGTCTTCGGGCAGGCATTTCCAGATCAGGCCCCAGGCCTCGGCCGTCTCGCCCGTCAGCGGCTCGGCAGTGAGGGCGAGACCGCGCGCCCGGGCAGGCCCGACGAGGTTGGTGAGCGAGAATGAGCCGCCTGTATCCGGGATCAGCCCGACATTCGCGAAGCTCTGGATGAACTTGGCCTTTTCCGACGCGATGACCATGTCGCAGGCGAGCGCGAGCGAAGACCCCGCCCCCGCGGCGACACCGTTCACGGCACAGACGACCGGCATCTCAAGCGCGCGGATCTGGCGCACCAGCGGGGCCCAGAAGGTGCGCACGGTGTGGCCGAGATCGATCTTGTCGGTCTTTCGCGGGTCGCGGTCGCCAAGGTCCTGCCCGGCGCAAAACCCCTTGCCGGCCCCTGTGAGCAGCACGGCCCGCGTCCCGTCACTTGCAGCATCCTCGAGTGCGGCGCGCAGGGCCAAGTGCATTTCTTCGTTGAAGCTGTTGAGCCGGTCCGGGCGGTTCAGAGTGATTTCCACCCTTCCGTCCTGCCGGTCCACGCGCACGGTATCGCTCATCGACTCCTCCCCCTCTGTTCGGCGTTATCCTTGCTTAAACCGACCGGACGGTCAATAATGATCTTGACCGCGACTCGGGCGGACCGACACAGAAAGGGAGGATGACCATGACGCTCATGGATGTGTCCAGCTACGCCGCTGGCGACTGGGTGAAACCCGGCGCAGGCGCACGCAACATCGCAAGCGCCGTGACGGGAGAGGTGATCGCGACCGCAGGCAACGACAGCCTCGACGTGCAGGCCATGCTCGACCACGCCCACACCGTCGGCGGCCCCGCCCTGCGCAAGATGACATTCCATGAACGCGCAAAGATGCTCAAGGCGCTCGGGCAATACCTGAGCGAGCACAAGCAGGCGCTCTACGACATTTCTTTCGCCACCGGCGCCACGCAAGGCGACCACGGGTTCGACATCGACGGCGGCATCGGCACGCTCTTCGTCTTCGCCTCCAAGGGCCGACGGGAATTGCCGGACGGGCACGTTCTGCTGGACGGCGACGTGGAGCAATTCTCGCGCAACGGAACCTTCCTCGGTCAGCACATCTACACGCCGATGCGGGGCGTGGCCGTGCATATCAACGCCTATAATTTCCCTGTCTGGGGGATGCTGGAAAAACTCGCCCCGACCTTGCTCGCCGGGGTTCCGGCCATCGTCAAACCAGCGACCGCGACAAGCTATGTGACCGAGCATTGCGTCAGGCTGATGCTGGAGTCCGGGCTGTTGCCCGAGGGCGCGGTGCAGTTCGTGGCAGGTGGAACCGGCGACTTGCTTGACCGGCTGACCTGCCAGGATTCGGTGAGTTTCACCGGGTCGGCGGACACCGCGCTCCAGTTACGCTCCACCCGCGCGATCCTCGCCAACGCCGTGCGATTTACGGCAGAGGCCGACAGCCTGAACGCGTCGATCCTTGCTCCGGACGCCGAACCCGGCACGCCGGAATTCGACCTGTTCGTCAAGGAAGTGCAGCGCGAGATGACGGTGAAGGCAGGCCAGAAATGCACCGCGATCCGCCGCATTATTGCGCCGGAGACTCATGTGGAGGCGGTGATCGACGCCCTGCGCGAGCGGTTGGCGAAGACCGTGATTGGAGACCCGGCGGCGGAAGGCACCCGGATGGGCGCGCTCGTCTCAACCGGCCAACGTGCGGATGTGCTGGATAAAATCGCCGTCCTCGGCACGGAGGCCGAGCGGGTTATCGGCGATCCGGACAACTTCGAGGTTGTGGGCGCCGACCGCGACAAGGGCGCTTTCCTGCCTCCTATGCTCTATCATTGCGCCGAGCCGGACCGCGCAACAAAGGTTCACGAGACCGAGGCCTTCGGGCCGGTGTCCACCATCATGGGCTACCGAGACCTCGACCACGCGATCGACCTGGCCAACCGCGGCCAAGGGTCGCTTGTCGTCTCACTCATTTCGAACGACCCGGCGACAGCGCGGCAAGTCGCGCTCGGCGCTGGCGCCTATCATGGCCGCATCTACATTAATAACCGCACCTCGATGAAAGAGAGCACAGGGCACGGTGCGCCCCTGCCCCACATGATCCACGGCGGACCGGGCCGCGCGGGGGGCGGCGAAGAGATGGGCGGTGTGCGCGGCGTGAAGCACTTCATGCAGCGCACCGCAATCCAGGGGTCGCCGGAGATGATCCAGGCCATCGGCCAGGAGTTCGTACCGGGGTCCAACCCCCGGCCCGCGCCCGCGCACCCCTTCACCCGCACCTTCACCGAGCTCGAGATTGGCGAGACGATCACGACCGAGCAGCGCGAGGTCACGCTGGAGGATATTGAGCATTTCGCAGACTTCACCGGCGACACGTTCTATGCGCACATGGACGACGATGCGGCCAAGCGGAACCCGTTTTTCCCGGGCCGCGTGGCGCATGGCTACCTGCTCCTGAGTTTCGCCGCCGGGCTGTTCGTCGATCCGGACGAAGGGCCCGTGCTGGCCAACACCGGCCTCGACAACCTGCGTTTCATGCAGCCGGTGCCGGCGGGCGACTCGATCCACGTCCGGCTTACGGTAAAGAAAAAGACCCGGCGCACGGATGAATACGGCGAGGTGCGTTGGCATGTGATGATCCTCAATCAGGATGATGCCCCCGTTGCGCAATACGAACTGCTGACGATGAACGCCTATTGAGGCCCCCTCGGGGCGGGGGTAGCCTCGCCCCATGAACCAAACCGCGCCAATCGACCGGCTGATCGCCTTCGGCCCTCTCAAGGTCTGGTCCGTCGTCATGACGATCATGGGCGATCTGTGCCGCGCACCGACGGACAGGATCGAAGGTCCGGTTCTGACCCGACTGGTCGAGGAAATGGGAATCAACAATCAGGCGCTTCGCGTTGCGCTCCATCGCCTGAAACGTGACGGATGGATCGAGGCCGAGCGCGACGGGCGTGTCTCTTCTTATGCGCTTACATCTGAAGGGCGCGCAAGAAGCGAGGCAGTGCGTCCGCTGATATATGGCACAGAGTCGGTTGCGGGACGCGTTGCCTATCTGGTGCTGCCCGACCCGGCGATGTCGACACCCTCATTCGCCGAGACAATGCCGGACGATACGGTCTTTCCCAGTCCGCGCGCCGGCCTGACAGCCGGGCCGCGCGCTGACTTGCCCGAAGGCGCATTAGTCGCGCCGCTGGATGCGAGCACGGCGCCAGACTGGGTTTCAGAAGTCGTGATCTCGCCCAAGGCGCTCGGAGAGTACGAGGGGCTGACGGCGGCGCTCACCGGACTGGGGCCAGCCCCTGACGGAGTGCTGCAAGCGACCGTGATCCGCTTGCTGTCCTTTCACCACTGGCGCCGCCTGCGCCTGCGCCACGGTGACCTGCCGGACGTGCTGCTCGGTCCCGGGTGGCCCGGCGCCCGCGCACGGTCCGCGATCTCGGACGTATTGAGCCGCTACCCACGTCCCACAATGGACGAATTGAGAACGGCAATCGGGGCGACCGCTGTGTGAATTTCGCAGTTGGTACGCATGCGATCCAATTAATGAAAGAATCCCGGCAAGTCACTGAAGATTAACATTTTCCTTCGAAGCATTAGGCGCGCGCCTTGGCGATCTGCTTTCCCAGCTCAGACACAGCGGCCTCCACCGCTTTCCAGATAGGCGGATGGCCGAGATCGTGGCCGGCCGCGTCCACGACGTCCACCGACGCGTCAGGCCAGGCTTCGGCGAGCGCGTGCGCGTTGGCGGGCGGACACAGAAGGTCATAGCGCCCCTGCACGATGCGTCCCGGAATGCCCGAAAGCCGTGCAGCTCGTTCCATCAGCGGCACGCGCAGAAAGCAGTCGTGGCTGAAGTAATGCGCCTCCATGAACGGCGATGACGGCACCGGCGCACCCGGTCGCGCAAGCGCCGACAGGTCCAGACACGGGTTGGAGGGGCTGAGTACTGACAGCGACCGCTCCGTCTCACCCCATGCACGGGCGGCGGGCAAATGCATCTCGGAGTCATCCGACAGGATGCGGGCCCAGTAGGACTCGAGTGGCGCTGCGCGCTCGTCCGCAGTGAGCAGACCGAGGAAGTCCTCAAAAAGCGAGGGATAGAACGTCGGCAGATGTGCGAGGAACGCCCGGTCGAGTTCAGCGCGGGTGCCGAGGAACACAGCGCGCAGGACAATTCCCGTCACACGCTCCGGATGAGCTACAGCGTAGGCAAGCGCCAGCGTTGCGCCCCACGAGCCGCCGACGATCATCCAGCGCTCGAGGCCGAAGTGTGTACGGATCTTTTCCATGTCGGTCACGAGATGATCCGTGGTGTTGGATTCGCGCCCGCCTTTCGGGCGGCTCAACCCCGCCCCGCGCTGATCGAACGCGATGAGGTGGAATGTCTTAGGGTCGAAGAGCCGCAACTGCGCCTCCTGCACGCCACTTCCAGGGCCGCCGTGGAGATAGACGACCGGCACGCCTTTGGGATTGCCGGTCGAACGAACGCAGATCTCGTGCCCGTCGCCTACAGGAAGAAAGTCATCGGTGAGCCATTTCATCGGGCGAGGCTATGCCTCGGGCGTTCCGCCCGCAAGGTTGCGATAGATAAAGCGCGTCTCGCCCGTCTCGGCCTCGGTCTCGGCGGTCTTGAAGATCGCGTCATGGTGTGGGGAGAATGAACAGGCCGGGTCGGTATTTGCCGCGTCGCCTGTCAGGGCGAAAGCCTGACAGCGGCAGCCACCGAAGTCCTCTTCCTTGAAATCGCAGCTTTGGCAGGGTTCTGGCATCCAGTCCGTGCCGCGGTAAAGATTGAGCGCCGGGGAGTGGTCCCAGATCCAGCCAAGCGCATGGTCCCGTACGCTGTCGAATTCAAGGCCGGTGATCGACTCGGCAGCGTGGCAGGGGAGCACACGGCCGGCTGGCGAGATGTTGAAGAACTGCCGGCCCCAACCGCCCATGCAGGTCTTGGGGCGCACGGCGTAATAGTCTGGAACCACATAGTCGATCGCGAGGATGCCCTTGAGCCGCTCCTCGGCCTCTTCCACCACGCGGTTGCACTCTTCGATCTGGGCCATGGTCGGCATGAGCGCCGCGCGGTTCTTGAGCGCCCAGCCATAATACTGGACGTTCGCGACCTCGATCCGGTGCGCGCCCATCTCGACCGCCATGTCGATCATGTCCGGGAGTTCATGCAGGTTCTGCCGGTGCATCACGGCGTTCACGGTGAGTGGAAGCCCTGCCTCGCGCGTCCATTTCGCCGCCTCAAGCTTCTTGGCGTGGCCGTTCTTGTAGCCGCCCACGCGGTTGGCCAGGACAGGGTCATTGGCCTGAAAGCTTATCTGCACATGGCTGAGGCCCGCGTCGGCCAAGGCTTCCAGCCGCTCGCGTGTCAGCGTCACGCCCGAGGTTATGAGGTTCGAGTAGAGCCCGGCGTCCGTGGCGGCTTGCACCAGTTCCACGATGTCCTTGCGGGCCATCGGCTCGCCGCCGGAAAAGTGCACCTGAAGGATGCCGAGATCCGGCATCTCGTGCAGGACGCGCACCCATTCCTCGGTGGAAAGCTCGCTCTTGGGCCGGTCCAGTTCCACCGGATTCGAGCAATAGGGGCATTGGAGCGGGCAGCGATGCGTGACCTCGAGCAACACCGCCACGGGCAAGCCGTGTGATGTCCCCTTGCCCGGCGTCAGGCCGGTGTCCGGTTCCAGCGCGCTCGCGTCACTCATGTGTCCTCCCTTCGGTCAGAAACCCCTTGTCGGCGAGGTCCTGCATCATGGCTGTCACGTCGGCCTCGATCGTTTCGACCGGCGCGGTGTAAATGTCGGCCAACTCCTGCGAGATGTCCCGGATCGTGCGGGTTCCGTCGCATTTCTGAAGCACTGTCACGGCGATGGCATCCGGCTCGAGCACCCGTTCGGGAGCGAGGAGGAGCCACATGTCGCGCGGCTTGTTGAATCTCAACTGAACGTGGCGCGGCAGGGTCACGGCCATCTCCCCCGTCACGATCAGCCGCTGCGGCGCGCGCGCGTCGCCGGTCATTTCATCGTCTCCGGAACGAAAGCGCCGGGCGGTGGGAAGCCAGAGACATACGCATGGTAGAGCGCATCGAGCTGCACCCAAAGAACCTGCGTCTTGAACAGAAGCGCATCGCAGACCGCCTGCCGCTCCGCAGGGGTCTGCGCGTGTTCCTTGACGTAGTTCAGCGCAAACTCGGCGTCCCGCGGCGCTTGTGACAGGCGGCGCTTGAAATAGGTCATGATCTCGGGGCGGATGAAATCGTAGTGCTCCAGCATCCCCGAGATGCGTTGTTCGTGCAGGGTCGGCGCGAAGAGCTCGGTCAGCGAAGAGGCGATTGCCTCCAACGGTGTGCGGTCGCGAACGAAATGGACATAGGCATCCACGGCAAACCGTGTGGCAGGAAGGATGCCTTCCGTCGATTCCACATATGCGCGGTTCACCCCGAGCCCGTCGGTGAGTTGCAGCCAGCGTTCGATCCCGCCCTCGCTCTCCGGCGCGCCGTCGTGGTCCTCGATCCGGTGGCGCCACTCGACGCGGGTGAGCCGGTCGGTGAAGCGCGAAATGACTATGGCATCCTTCAGCGGGATCGAGGTCTGGTAGTAGTACCGGTTGATCGCCCAGGCCTGCACCTGCCCGATGTTCAGCTTCCCGCCATGCAGCATGTCGTGGAACGGATGCAGGTTATGATACCGCGTCTCGCCGATGAGGCGCAGGCGTTCCTCCATCTCTTCGGCCGTGTTGAGCGGCGTCTTGGGAATCTCGGGGTGGGAAACGGTATCGAGGCTCATAGCGTCACTTTCTGACCCTGCGTGGCAATGTCCCACCCGGCGTTCTCCAGCAAGACGCGCTCCGGCGCACGCGGCAGATGGGCGGGATTGGAATTGTTGATATGGATGAAGAACTTACGCTTGACGTCGAGCGGCTCGAACGCGGCCATCACCCCATCGCCGCCGGACATCGACATGTGCCCCATGCGTTGCCCGGTCTTGGGCCCGAGGCCCGCCGTCACGATCTCATCATCCGTCCAGAGCGTTCCATCGAAGAAGACGAGGTCGGCGCCCCGGAGGCGGTCCGCGAGTGCGTCATCCATCCCGGCGCAGGCCGCGACGATGAAGAACGATTTGCCGCAGGACCCGGTTATCTTGAGCCCGAGCGTGTCTCCCGACACATCCCGCTGATGCCCGTGTTCGGTCGTCTCAAGGTACCACGCCGACTTCCCGGGCACCTCGAAGGCTTCGGCCGTCAGGCCCGACGGCGTCCCGTCCTGTAGTAAGAGATCGAAAGGCTCATCAATCGCGATGGCCCGCCTGGGCACCTTTTCGCGGTCCAGCACGTTGAAGATGCTGTTCGCGTCGAGCAGTCCCAGGACACGCTCATGGCCCCAGATACCGAATGGCGAGCCTTCGCGCAGGGACAAGAGCCCGGCCACCGCGTCGACCTCGCCATTTGTCAGGATGACGCCGGCGATGGGGCTGTGGCGCAACTCGCTTTCATCGGGATGGAGTTCCCATGTGTCGTTGATCTGTTGGCGGATGTCCGGCGAAGCGTTGACGAGGAACCAGTTCTTGCCATCCGCGCTGACCGCGATAGAGGCCTGCCCGTCGGCCAGATCCGGATCGTTTCGCGCCGCCTTGCAAGTGGCGCAATTGCAGTTCCATTGGGGCACCCCTCCGCCCGCAGCGCCGCCGAGTACCACGATGCTCAACATGCGTGGTCGGGGCTCTGTGTGATCGGGCGGAGGGGCATCGATTATTTCTGCTTGGCGCAGGCGTACATGTTGATTTCCATGCCGACCTGAACTTCGCGGACTTTCGGTGCGTCCCAAGCCATGTGGACCTCCCTTCGTTGCTGTTGCGCAGCGGAATTACTGCTGATCCGACGTTAGGGATCAGCGCGGGTTTGCCGCAATCTATCGTCCTGATAGATGCCACTATACGGCAGCGCAGCGTTATATATACGCTTATTTTTCAGTCGGTTGCATGCGATCACGCCCATGTCAACGCACCTCGGGCGGCATATTCAGGAACGGCGGCGTCGGCTCGGTTCGTGGTGGCGCATAGGCCGCGCCCGCCGTTTCGAGCGCGCGAACCAGGCTCGCGTAAGGTTCCTGCCGCAGGTAGTGTTTGGGCAGGAGCGCAACAACGTTTCGGCTGGGGTAGTCCACAGAGTAAAGCCGCACACCACGGACGGGCTCTCCCCCGACGACGCAGGACATCGCGGGGGCGAGGCAGACGCCCAAACCCGCCTGCACCATGCCCAGCGCGACCTCGAAACTGCGCGCCTGAGCGAGCGGCCAGTTGCCCGGAAGAACGGCATTGTACCAAGCCTGAACCCGTTTCGCGTGCTGAGTCCCGAAGGCGAATTGGATCGTGCTCCTGAGCACGGCCCCCTGTTCCGAGCTCAGTCCGCGGTCCGGGTCTTCGACACCCGAAAGGTCGAGCGTATCGGGCACGGCGAGGACATACGGGTCCGCGCAAATCGGCACTTGCTGGAACCCGGCGCTTGCGGGTGCAATGGCGTTGGTGGAGATGAGACCCAGGTTGATGCGCCGCGCATAAAGCATCTCCAGCACTTCCGCCGGGGCGCTTTCGTGAATCTCATAGTCGATCCGCGGAAATTCCGCGTGCAGCGATTGCATCGCGCTTGGCAGCAGCACGCGAAGAATCGAATTGAGGCCGGCAAGGTGAACAGTCTGGCGCGAGCCGTCGGTAATCGCCGCAAGGCCGTCCTCCAGCACTTGCATGCTTTCAAGCACTTTCTCGACATGACGCAGCAGATGGCGACCTGCCTCGGTCAGCTCGAGAGTGTTCGAGCGACGGTCGAAAAGCTTGGAGCCGACGATCTCTTCAAGCGAGGCGATCTGTTGCGAAACGGACGGTTGCGCGAGGCCAAGCTGTTTGCTGGCCCGCGTGAGACTCGACAGGTTCGCTACCGCCCAGAACACCTGAAGGCGGCGCAGGGTCAGCCCGCTGGACGTATCTCCCGGCACCCGAACCTTCGGCTCGCTCCCCTGCCCCGAACCCGTCTCGCCTTTTGCCGTCGCCACGTCGTGCCCTCGCTCCCGATTCCGTGAAGGTCAGAGTGGCCCGGTTCTTCATAGAGGGGGCCAATAGGTGATATTGTGCGACGCTTGCCGGGACGCAAGGGCGCATGCCATATCTTGCCGGGAGGGAGGATCTCATGATCAGGATCAGCGCCAGCGCAACGTTATTGTCGGTGTGCGTCGCGGCGACGGCGGGTGCCGAGACGCCCTTGCCCGCGCCGGTGAGCGACCGCGACTACATTTCGATCGACCCGGGAGAAGCGGCACTCGGGCAGCTTCTGTTCTATGACCCTATCCTCTCGGGCAACCGCAATATTTCCTGCGCCACCTGCCACCACCCGCGTTTCGCAACTTCGGACGGATTGAGCCTCGGTCTTGGCGAAGGCGGCGTGGGCCTGGGCCCCGAACGCCATGTGACCGACGAGAACCGCCCCGAGCAGCGCATACCGCGCAACGCAACAGCTCTGTTCAACCTGGGCGCACATGAATTCACGACGCTCTTTCACGACGGGCGGATCGAGGCTGATCCTAAGCGTCCCAGCGGCATCCGCACGCCGATGGCGGAGGAAATGGTGACGGGATTCTCAGGCGTACTGTCGGCGCAGACCATGTTCCCCGTCCTGTCGCCCGACGAGATGGCCGGCCATTATTCCGAGAACGACGTGGCGAAAGCCGTGCGTTCAGGCCGGATCACCGGTGCCGGTGGGGCTTGGGACGTGATTTCGCGACGGGTTGCCGGCGTGGAGGACTATGCGGCGCGCTTCGCGGATGTCTATCCGCAGATCGACGAGCCGGATGACATCGGCTTCACCGATATTTCCAATGCGATCGCCGCCTTCGTCGCCTTCGAATGGCGGTCGGACAGTAGTCCCTTCGACGCGGCCTTGCGCGGCACGGCGCCGTTGGTGGGTATGGCGGCAGAAGGCGCGTCTCTTTTCTACGGCGAGGCCGGGTGCGCGTCCTGCCATTCCGGGCCGTTCCAGACGGATCACGACTTTCACGCCATGGCCGCCCCGCAGATCGGCCCCGGCAAGGCAGAACGGTTCGAGCGCCACGCGCGCGACGATGGGCGGATGCGGGTGACGGGGCGTGAGGAAGACCGCTTTGCGTTCCGCACGCCATCGCTACGCAATGTGACGCGCACAGGACCGTGGGGGCACGCAGGTGCACATGACGACCTAGCCACGTTCCTCGCCGACCACGCCTCAAGGGCCGACGGGCTGACGCGGTATTCGCGCGCTGTCGTTTTGCCAGACCTGCCCGACACAAAGCCCGATTGGGCGATCCTGACGTCGGATGACGAGGTCGCGGCCATCGCGGCAGCGGCGGGTCCCGGCATTTTGCTGTCCACGGACGAGATCGCCGCGCTCATGGCTTTTCTCGAGACACTGACCGATCCGGCGGCGATTTCGGGACGGCTCGGCGTGCCGGAGGCCGTGCCTTCGGGCCTTCCGGTGGACCGCTAAGGCGCCCGGGCGACCTCAGTGATCGCCCCCAAGGCGGCGGGTTGCCATGCGCTCGTCGTCCCGTCCGGCCAGATCACCCTGACTTCGGCGTCCTGCGCGGCGCCAAGACCAAAGTGGAGCGGACCTGCGCTCCCGCCTGCGTGCCCGCCACCGACGGTCACCTCCTGCGCCTGAACGCGGCCTTCGCTGCGAAGTTCGACCCAAGCCCCGACGGCACGAGTGTTTGTCCCAGGTTGGCTGAGCGCTACGGCGGCCCAGTTGCCTGTTCCCGCCGTTACGTTGCGCCACAATTCCATTGGTGCGCGACGGTTCACGACCGCGAGGTCAAGCAGGCCGTCCGCGTTCATGTCCACCAATGCCGCGCCTCGCCCCCTGTCCATCGTCGCGATTCCGGCATCGGCTCCTGCCTCGGTGAAGCTGCCATCCGGCTGTTGCATGAGAAGCGAATTCGGATCGTGCATCGCCATTGAGGGCATCTGATCCACATTTCCTTTCGAGATGAACAGGTCGGACAGGCCATCGTTGTTCACGTCGCCGAACTCGGCGTGCCAGCCGGTCGAAGGCCTGCCGTCGTCGCCAGTATGCGGACGGTGCGCTGTGGTGCCCAACTCATAAGGCGCGTCCTCGAATCCGTCGCCACGGTTGAACTGGAGTAACTGGTCGCCCATCGAGGTCATCATCACCTCCGGCAACCCGTCTCCCGTAAGGTCGCGCGAGGCGATCCCCATCCCCCAGAGAGAGACCTTATCCCATGCGTTGCGCTCTTCGAGCGGCGAGAGACGGAACATCTGTTCGTATCCCCCGCGCACATAGTAATGGCGGTCATTCGACAGGCGCAGTTCCGGCGTGCCGGTGCGTTGCCAGTCGGTAATGAGGGCCGACAGCGTACACCAGCCGGGATCGACCACATCGACCGCGCCGAAGCGGCGACCTTCGGGACGGGCGACCTCGCTCGTGTCGCAGGCTTCGAACGGTCCTTCCGGGTCGTCTCGGTCAACGTAGTTGCCAAAGAAGAGGGTGGGCCATTCCTTGCCATCTTCCCAGGTTGCGGCAAAGGCCGTAGTCCAGGCGTCACGCTGAGGCAGTCCCCACGCCCCGGTTACGTCCTCGAACTGGCAATTGCCTTGCCCGCGCAGGATCACGTTCGGTCCGACGCGCAGAACGGCAAGGTCCAGGTGGCCGTCCCCGTCAATGTCGATGGGATAAGCTCCGGTAACGCCGGTCATAGGGGCGATCTCGCCAGTCGAAAAACGCAAAGGGCCGCCCGGTTCTGAGGCGTTGACGTAAAGTGAAGCCGGCGCGGTGCCGCCTGCGGCGAAAAGCTCCGGCAGGTCGTCACCATTACAGTCGAACGCCGCGACACCGCCGCCCACGAAATGCTCCCATCCGCCGGAATAGACATGAGCTGAAGGAAGGCCGACAGAATTGTCTTCAAAGGCGGGCTGGCCCAGCGCCACGGCGGGCATGAGGAGGAACGAACTGAGCACTCTCATTGCGCTGCGAGGTCCCGGCCCGCACCGAGCATCACCTCGGTCAATTCGTCCAGCGCGAGTGCCGCCGCTCCGTGTGCCCAGAGCATGTCGCCCCAAGCGTGGATCTGCAATGTAGGTGCATCGCGGCCCGTCTCCAGCATCATCTTCTGCATCTCCGACAATGTTTCCCGCGCATAGAGGTAGTCGTAGCGCATCCGCTCGCCCGACAAAATGATGAGCTCGGGGTCGAAGAGGTTGGCCACGTTCGCAAGCGCGAGGGCGAGGTAGCGCCCCGCCCGCTCGAAGATGGAACGCGCGACCGGGTTGCCCGCCTTGGCCTGTCCGAACAGCGTTTCAAGAAGCGCCGCGACCGAGCGGATTTCGGTGTCCGGAAGGTTCAGGGCCGCCCGCGCCTCGCGCACTAGTGCGTAGTCGGCCAGATATGCCTCGAGGCAACCGCGCTGACCGCAGCGACAAAGGTCGCCATCCAGTTGCACCTTGGTATGCCCCAGCTCCATCCCCATCCCGCGCGCCCCGCGATAGAGTCGGTGGTTGATGACAAAGCCCATGCCGACACCATGTTCGATCGTCACAACGGCGAAATCGGACAGTGAGCGTCCCGCGCCGAACCACAGTTCGGCCAAGGTGCAAAGGTTCGCGTCGTTGTCGATCTGAACCGGGAGCCCGATGCGTTCGGACAAACGCGGGGCGAGGTCGATCTCTCGATGCTCGAGGATCGGCGACCAATGCACGACACCTGCCACACCGTCGATGAAGCCCGGGACCCCGAGCCCGACACCGCCTAGGTCGGACGGCTGAAGACCGCACGCTGCACAGACACGGTGGAGGAGCGACACGGCGGCGTCGATGACTTGCTCGCTGGTCATGGCACCGGGGGCGCGGGGGAGCGAAGCGCTCGCCACGACGCGCCCGGACAGGTCCACAACTACAGCTGAGTTTTCATGGTCCGAGAGCTTCATCCCCGCAACGTGAAAGCCGCCGGCCCGCACGCGCAACGCGACTGCCGGACGACCGCGCCCCCAATCGCCCTCGCGTGGCGCTTGGACCTCCTCCAGAAGACCGGCTTCGATGAGTTCAGACGTGATTGTCGTGACTGACGCGGGGCTCACGCGCAGGTCCTTGGCAAGCTGCACCCGCGCGATCTCGCCAAGGGCACGCACATGCTCGAAGACCTGCTGCCGCAGCGGGCGCTGTGCCGATGTGACCGGCTGGATCAAGGGGCCGCAACCCGGTGTATCCCGTCCTATTTGCATCTCGACCCGCCGCCCGGAGTTAGTTCACCCAGTGAATAAATAAGATTGGAAGTCACAACGAAACGGGGCAATATTTCGCCGCATCGCAGCAATACGTCCAAAAAACCTACGGAAGGGCACTGTGAAAGCCAATTTTAATTTTGACAACTAAAATTATTCAAGACAACCTGACTCTGTTCCGGCGAGTCAGCCGGGCTGCCCGATATGGGTCAAATGGGAGGACACAATGTACAAGACACTTTTGGCCGCGACCGCCATGGCGGTTGGCCTTGCCGCAACCGCTTCTGCGCAGACCGTTGGCGTTTCCTGGTCCAACTTCCAGGAAGAACGCTGGAAAACCGATGAAGCCGCAATCAAGTCGGCTCTCGAAGCCGCCGGCGCCGAATACATTTCCGCTGACGCACAATCGTCGTCGTCCAAGCAGCTTTCGGACGTCGAATCGCTAATGGCGCAGGGCGTAGACGCGCTCATCATCCTCGCGCAGGACACGCAGGCCATTATCCCGGCCGTCGAAGCCGCCGCGAACGAGGGTGTGCCTGTCATCGCCTATGACCGTCTGATCGAAGATCCGCGCGCGTTCTACCTCACCTTCGACAACGTCGAAGTGGGCCGGATGCAGGCGCGTGCCGTGCTCGAAGCGCAGCCGACCGGCAACTATGTGATGATCAAGGGCTCGCCCACCGACCCGAACGCGGATTTCCTTCGCGGCGGTCAGCAGGAAGTGCTCCAAGACGCCATCGACGCCGGTGACATCACCATCGTCGGCGAGGCTTATACCGATGGCTGGCTTCCCGCGAACGCACAGCGCAACATGGAACAGATCCTGACGGCCGAAGACAATAACGTCGACGCTGTCGTGGCCTCGAACGACGGCACCGCCGGCGGCACCGTGGCGGCGCTCACCGCGCAGGGCATGGAAGGCATCCCGGTCTCCGGGCAGGACGGCGACCATGCCGCTCTGAACCGCATCGCACGCGGCACGCAGACCGTCTCGGTCTGGAAAGATGCGCGTGACCTCGGCATGCGCGCCGGCGAAATCGCCGTCGCGCTGGCCGGTGGCACTGCCATGTCCGACATTGAAGGCGCAAACGAGTGGACATCGCCCTCGGGCACGACCCTTTGGGCCGAGTTCCTCGAGCCGGTTCCGGTCACCGCCGACAACCTCAGCGTCGTCGTGGATGCTGGCTGGATCGAGCAGGACGCGCTCTGCCAGGGCGTCACCGACGGCCCGGCCCCCTGCAACTGATCTTCACCTGATCCAAGGTCTCATCCGGCATCGTCCGGGTGAGACACACCACCCCCAAGCACCAGAGGTCACGCCATGACCGAGGCCAGCGCCTCCGGCACATCGACCGGCCGCAAGAACATCTTCAAGACCCTCGAATTCGACACCCGCCTGCTTGGCATGGTCGGGGCGTTCGTGGTCGTCTGCCTGATTTTCAACGTCCTGACGGACGGGCGTTTCCTGACGTCGCGCAATGTCTTCAACCTGACGATCCAGACAGTGAGCGTCGCCATCATGGCGACCGGCATGGTCTTCGTGATCGTCACCCGCCATATCGACCTGAGCGTCGGATCGCTTCTCGCCACCTGTTCGGCGATGATGGCGATCACGCAGACGCAGTTTCTGCCAAGTCTCGGCTTCGACTACTCGAACCCAATGATCGCGGTTCTCGCCATCGTCGTGGGCCTCGTGACCGGCGCCCTCATCGGCGCGTTCCACGGCTGGCTGATCGGTTACCTCACGATCCCCGCTTTCATCGTGACACTGGGCGGGCTGCTCGTCTGGCGAAACGTGGCCTGGTATCTGACGACCGGCCAGACCATCGGGCCGCTCAACGACACATTCCAGACCCTTGGCGGCATCGGCGGCACGATGGGCGTGACGGCGAGCTGGATCTTCGGCGCAATTGCGGTGGCCGCCACCTGTTACGCGATCTGGCAGGCCCGGCGCGCACGCGTGGCGCATGAGTTTCCGGTAAAGCCGGTCTGGGCAGAAGCCGTTCTCATGCTGATCTGCTCCGTGTTAATCCTCGGTTTCATCGGTATGCTCAACGCCTACGAAGTGCCCAGCCGCGTCCTGGAACGCGGGTTCGAGGCCCGGGGCGAGGTCATGCCAGAGGGGTACACCGAGGGCTACGGCGTGCCTTACTCGGTCCTGCTGCTTGTCGCGGTGGCCGTAGTCATGACGCTCGTCGCTCAACGCACCCGCCTTGGCCGCTACATTTTCGCGACCGGTGGGAACCCGGACGCGGCGGAACTGTCGGGCATCAACACCCGGCTTCTGACGGTCAAGGTCTTTGCGATCATGGGGACGCTGTGCGCGCTTGCCGCGCTGGTCGCTTCGGCGCGCCTGTCGTTCCATTCCAACGACATCGGCACCCTGGACGAACTGCGTGTGATCGCCGCGGCTGTCATCGGCGGCACTGCGCTCGCCGGCGGGATCGGGACGATTTACGGCGCCATCCTTGGAGCTCTGATCATGCAGTCTCTCCAGTCGGGTATGGCCATGGTCGGCGTGGATGCTCCGTTCCAGAACATCGTCGTTGGCGCCGTGCTCGTGCTCGCCGTCCTCGTCGATATCATCTACCGCAAACGGACGGGAGACGCCTGATGTCGGACCGCAAAGCCCCCCCTCTTGTCGAAATGCGCGATGTCTCGGTCGCTTTCGGCGGCATCCAGGCCGTCGACAACGTGACCGTCGATCTTTACCCCGGTGAGGTCGTGGGCCTTCTGGGGCACAACGGCGCGGGCAAGTCGACGCTCATCAAGTGCTTGTCGGGCGCCTACAAGATGGACGCGGGAGAGATTCTGATTGATGGCGAACGGGCCGAGATCGGCAATCCGCGCGATGCACGCGCCTACAACATCGAGACGATCTACCAGACACTCGCGCTGGCTGACAATCTCGACGCCGCCTCGAACCTCTTCCTGGGGCGTGAACTGGTCACGCCGATGGGCTTTGTGAACGATGCCCAGATGGAGGCGGAAACGCGCAGGATCATGGGTCGGCTCAACTCGAACTTCAAGAAGTTCAAGGACCCGGTGAAGGCGCTCTCGGGCGGCCAGAGACAATCGGTCGCCATTGCCCGCGCGGTCTATTTCAATGCGCGTATTCTCATCATGGACGAACCTACAGCCGCCCTCGGCCCGCAGGAGACCGAGATGGTCGCGGAGCTGATCAAAGAGCTCAAGTCCCAAGGCATCGGGATCTTCCTGATCGAACACGACATCCACAATGTGATGAAGCTTTGCGACCGGGCGTCGGTGATGAAGAACGGAAAGCTTGTCGGGACGGTGAATGTGGACGAGGTCACGGATGAGGACATTCTCGGCATGATCATCCTCGGAAAAACGCCGGAGGCCGCCTGAGCGCAGTCAGCCTTGCGCGTCGGTGATCTCCTTGATCGCCTGAAGGAACTGCGCCACTTCGGCCTCGGTGTTGTAGTGGCACATCGAAACCCTCACGCAGTGTTCCATGCCGAGCGGATCGAGGATGTTGCCTGAGTAGTGATCGGCCTTGCGGATATGCGTGCGGATACCCCGCGCGTTGAGCGCATCGACCAGATTCGGCGCAGGGACGCTGTCCAGCGCGAAACAGACGAGCCCTTCTCGACCTGGATTGTCGGTGCCGCCAAGGATCGTGACACCCTCGTATTCCGCCAGGCCCTTTTGGTTTCCCGTTCCGTGGATCATCGCGTGGCAAAGGGCGGTTTCCTGCGTATGGATCGCCTCCCCCGCCGCAACGATCCGCGACCGGCGATCTTCTGATCCGGACACTTCGCCACCCAGCCAGTCAAAATAGGATACGACGTCCGAAAAGGTCGCATAGGCCCCGGTGTCACGCGTGCCAAGTTCCCACGAAGCCGTAGGGGCACCCATGAGCGTATCATGGGGCAGCGCGGCCAGGCGGTCCGACACCCAGGCCACGCCATAGCCGTGGCGCGAAAAAACCTTGTAAGGCGAGATGACATAGCCGTCGATGCCGTATGCCGCGATGTCGAGCCGTCCATGGGCCGCGTGTTGGATGCCATCGACGATGATGAAGCAGTCGGGGGCTATGTCGCGGATCTGCGCGGCCACTGCGGCCACGTCCACGCCAATGCCCGTGACGGGCGAGGTGTGAAGAATGGTGGCCACGACCGTATCCGGCGTCACGAGCGGCGCGTAATCCTCGGCCGTGACCGTGCCGCGCGCGTCGTCATGGGCCACAAGGAAATGGGGCTTGCCCGCCACCTTTGACCATCGTGCGGCAGCGCTCCGACTTGCCGGATGCTCCAACGTGCTTCCAAGAACCCGGCCCAACGGTGTGCCAAGGCAGGCAGAGCGGATCAGGCGAAATAGAAGCTCGGTGCCGCTTTCACCGACGAAGAACTGCCCCTCCGGCGCATTGAAGAACACGCGCATGTCGGCCTTTGCTGTGTCGATCATGTCCTGAAGCGCTTTCGACGCCGCGTTGGAGCGACCCTGATTGTCCGGAATCGCCGCCATCCGGGCCGAGGTTTCAACCACGGAATTGAGCGTCAGCGCCCCACCTGCGTTCTCGAAGAACACGCGCTCGCCCTCGAAAGGGCAGTTGTCGACATGGGCGAAACGGGCACGTACATCATTCATCAGCGCGGCGGAGATATCAGGCTTGGTCATTCACGGGCTCCGGATTACGCGCCTCTCCTGTCACGTCGCCGCGACCCTTCGCAAGCCAGTTCAGCCCCAGCAGGACCACGATCACCGCCGCCCCGGCCGCCTCGACCTCGAACACCGGCCAGAAAACCGCAACGATGGCAGGGGCGAGAATGATCCGTTGCCAAAGGGGAATCGTCGCGAAAAGATATCCCTCCAGCATGGCCGCAAAGGCGGTGAGGGCGATGATCGCCAGCGCGCCGTTCCAGATCACGAGCGGCACCGGACCGCCGAGAATGATCGGTTCGTTGAAAACCATGAACATGGGGATGAGGTAGAGGCCCTTGGCGAATTTCCACGCCTGGAAACTCGTCTCCATGGGTTTCGATCCGGCAATGGCCGCGCCCGCGAAGCCCGCGAGCGCCACGGGTGGCGTGACGTTTGAGTCCTGCGAGTACCAGAAGACGACCAGGTGGGCGATGAGGATCGGGACACCGAACTCGCTGGTCAGCGCGGGGCCGACGAGGATGATGAGCACGATATAGGCCGCAGTCACTGGAAGGCCCATGCCCAGGATAAGGCTCGCGATGATGACGAGCAGGAGAGCCAGAACCATGTTGCCGCCAGAGAAAGCGAGCATCATGGCCGAGAACTTGAGACCCAGTCCGGTGAGGCCGACCACGCCCACGATGATGCCTGCCACGGCGCAGGCCATCGACACGGCGACGGCGTTACGCGCGCCTAATTCCAAAGCCTGAAGTGTGAGCGCCAGACCTCGTCGGGCCAATGCACCAGCCCCCGCCATTGAAGGTTTGTCGCGCAGGAAATCCCAAAGTGCCCGCGCGATCGCGGCCGCGGCGACCGAGACCACCGCAAAGAAACCCACGCGCAGCGGCGAGTAGCCAGAGACGAGAAAATAGACGAGCACCACGAGAGGCAGGAGGAAATGCCACCCCTGCGCCAGCACGTCGCGGACGCGCGGCAGGTCAATCGCCGGTATGCCCTTCAGCCCCAGCTTCACCGCCGCAATATGTACGAGAAGGTAGACCGAGCCGAAGTAAAGCATCGCCGGGAAGATCGAGACGAGCACGATCTCGATGTAAGGCACCTGTGTGAACTCGCTCATCAGGAAGGCGCCCGCGCCCATCAGAGGCGGCATGATCTGACCGCCGGTGGACGCCGCCGCCTCGATCCCGCCGGCCTGCGCGGGGCGGTATCCGAGTTTCTTCATGAGCGGGATGGTGAAGGCACCCGTCGTCACGACGTTGGCGATGGCTGAGCCCGAGATGGACCCCATTCCCGCCGACGCGATGACTGCGGCCTTGGCCGGCCCGCCACGCTGCCGCCCGGTCGCAGCATAGGCGAGATCGATAAAGAACTTCCCCGCCCCGGTTACCTCGAGGAGTGCTCCGAAAAGGACGAAGATGAAAATGAACGTGGCTGCCACGCCCAGTGGGATACCAAAGAGCCCTTCGGCGCCAAGGGTCAGCTGGCTCGCCACCCGGTCGATGGAATAGCCACGGTGGTTCAGGATACCCGGCATCAGGTCGGCGAGCCACGGCAACTCCCCGCGCAGACCGGCGAAGGCATAGACCACGAAGAAAGCGCCGATGATGGTCAGGACCAGGCCGACCGCACGCCGCGCGGCCTCCAGCACGACGAGCACCGAAACGATCCCGACGGCCACGTCGATGCTGCGCGGGAAAATCGCGTTGGCGATGGTGTCGATGTTGTAAGGCACCCAGAAGCCCACAAGGATGCCGCACAGGATGAGCGGCCCGTCGATAAGCCAGCCGACCAACCCGCGCGGCCGGTGCTTGCCGAAGACCGGGTAGATCAGAAAACACAGGACAAGGATGAAACCGAGGTGGATGGGGCGCTGATAGAACAGGCCAAGCGGCTGGATGCCAGCGGCATAGAGTTGAAACAGGGAAAGGGCGATCCCGACGACAGAGATCAGGCCAAGCACGAATCTGGGCTGCACGACTTCTGCTCGGGTCTCGGTCTGGAAGTCCGTCATTGATCCTCATCCGGTGTGAGCGCGATGCGCACCCGTTCATGTGCGGCCAGCGCAGAGAGGGAGATGACGGTCTCACCCGCGCGCAGCCTGTGATCGACATTCATGGTACCGGGTCGCAGGATATAGGCGTTGCCCGGCACAGCTTCATCCAGGTCTTCGATCCAATAGCCCCCCTGCCCGTCCGAGATCTGCCGCCCGCGACCGGGGATATGGTCGAGCCCGGCAGCGAAATCCGGCAAGTGGGAGCGGTGGAGCACCATCCGGCCCGACCGGTTTTCATAACAATCCTCCACCTCGAACCCCTGCACCGAATGGCGCCAAAGAACGCACCAGCCCGTGCCCTGCGCGACCTCGATACGGGCCAGCACCTCGCCCGTCGCCGCCAGCGACGCGGTGAGCGTTCCGGCATGGCCTGGCATAGCGGTGTGGAAGAGGAGGAGCGCGGCGAGCGCTCCTCCGGTTTTGGCGATCACGGACGGAGTTTGTCGGGAATGTCCGCGCCGGTTTCCTCGTAATACTTGAGGGCGCCGGGGTGCAGCGGGATCGGCGTCGCCGACAGGGTGAACTCGACTGTGGTCTGGTTCGCTGCCGGGTGCACCGCCTGCAGGTCCGCGATATTTTCGAACATCGCCTTGGTGATCTCGTAGGCGAGGTCCTCGGACATTTCCGACGAAGCGACGAGTACGTTGGGTACGCCGAGCACCGTCACATCCTCGTCCACACCGTCATAGATGCCGGCGGAGAGGGTCGTGCGCGCGAAGAGCGGCTGGGCCTCCTGCGCCGCCGCGATCTGCTCGTCCGTCAGTTCGATGACGACGATATCCTGCGTTGTCGCGAGGTTGAGAATCGACGAAGTCGGCGCGCCCACGCTCCAGAAACCGGCGTCGATGTCGCCGTTCGCCAGCGCGTCGGCGGTTTCGTTGAAGTTGAGGCGCTGTTCCTCGATATCGTCGTAGCTGATGCCGGCGGCGGTCAGCACCTGCTCGGCGTTCACCTCGGTGCCCGATCCGGGCGCACCGATCGACACGCGCTTGCCGGTCAGATCGTCAAGCGACGTGATGCCGCTGTCGGCGAGCGTCACGATCTGGATCATGTTGGCGTAGAGCGACGCGACGCCATGGACCATCTCGAGCTGCTGACCTTCGAAACGGCCCGTGCCGGTGCGTGCCTGATAGACGGTGTCCGCAAGCCCGATGGCGAGGTCTGCGTCGCCGGTGGCGACGAGACCCATGTTCTCGACGGAAGCGCCGGTCACCTCTGCGGTGGCAGAATAGCCTTCGACATGGTTGTTGATGACTTCGGCGAGGCCCCCGCCCATCGGATAGTAGACGCCGCCGGTGCCGCCGGTGGCGACGGAGAGCGGGGTTTGTGCGACAACAGGCGTCGCCGCAAGCATAGCTGTGGCCGCAACGGCCTTGAAAAGCTTCATGATTTCCTCCCAGTTGATCGGCCTCTGTCGGGCCAGTGTCCTGCCGCGCGTTTCCCGACCGGACCAGATTTCAGGAAACCAACCTGCGGGGCATCCGTCAACTGCCGTAACCGTGAAAACGGACGATACCGAGATGATCCGGCCAATCCTCGCGCCGGGATGGGAATGACTATTCCTGCGCAGCTCCCGGCGTGGTCTCGTCGCTCTCGGCGACGTCGAGGTGAACGAAGGGTGCCTTGCTGCGCGTGAAGATTTCGCGTCCCACATCGAACCAGAAGGTGGGCGGATCAAACGTGCCACCTGCCACGGCGATGGCATCGTCGAACAGCTCAAGCGTCCAGAACACGCTCGTCCCGCAGGTCTTGCAGAAGCGCGTCGTAAAGCGTCGCCCGCCGTCGGTCGTAAAACTGTAGTCCTTTAGATCCCCAGACAGGATTTCCACCTGATCCGCGTCGAAATAGACGGACACACCAAAGGCACTCCCGGTCCGGGTCTGGCAGAAACGGCAGTGACAGACACCGGTCCGGTGAGGCTGGCCCGTGGTGCGATACCGTACGCCACCGCATTGGCAGCCGCCTTCGTGTATTTCGCTCATGACCGTCCTCCCTTTTTCCATCTTGTCGCGCGCACCGGGAGGATCGCAACTGTCCAGTTCCGGGCCTTCTCCCGCCTGCGCCCGGCGACTGATCGAGGTTCGTCGTGTCAGGGCTGGAAGCCGCGACGGGGGCGCGGCATACTCCGCGCAAAGCTTGGGGGGGGAGCATTGATGGATAATAACAACGGATTACGCGCCGGGAAGATGGCGACGGCCCGAAGCGCGGCCATCGTAGACGACGTCGAGATGAAGAAAGCACCCGTATGACAAGAGTGATCGAAGGCCAGGAACTCTGGCGCGCGTCGGAAGAACGGCGCACGCGCGTCCACACCACGCGCTTCCTGCACTGGCTCGCCGCCGAGCGAGGCAAGGAATTCGACGGCTATTTCGACCTCTGGCGCTGGTCGATCGAGGATGTGCCGGGCTTCTGGCGCGCGGTCTGGGATTACTTCGACATCATCCACGACGGCGAGATCGACGAAGTCATGACCAGCGACCCGATGCCACGTACGCGCTGGTTCACGGGCACGCGCCTCAACTACGCCGAGCACGTTCTACGGCATGAGGCGACCGGCGACCCAACGCGTCCGATGATCGCGCACCTGTCCGAAACCCGGCCAGAGACACGCAACCTGAGCTGGGCCGACGTTGGTCGCGACGTTCGCAAGATGGCCACGCGGCTGCGCGAGATGGGTGTGGAACCGGGCGACCGTATCGTCGCCTACATGCCCAATATACCCGAGACCTTCATCGCAATGCTGGCCACCACCGCGATCGGTGCCACATGGTCCTCCGCCGCGCCCGAGTTCGGCGCTCAGACCGTAATTGACCGGTTCGGCCAGATCGAACCCAAGCTGGTCTTCGCCGTGAACGGTTACCTTTACGGGGGAAAGGACTACGACCGCACGGATGAGCTGACCAATATCCTGGGTCAACTGCCCAAAGCCGAACGACTGGTGCTTCTGGACTATCTGCCTGATGCAGGCACTCCCGATTTCTCCGGCGAGACACTCGCTTGGGACAGTCTGCTGGACGGGCCGGAGGTATCGCGGGAGGCGTTCAACTATACGCGCGTGCCCTCGGACCATCCGCTGTGGGTTTTGTTTTCGTCCGGCACGACCGGCTTGCCGAAGCCTATCGTTCACGGCCACCACGGAATCGTGCTGGAACACCTCAAGTCCGGGGCGTTCCATCTCGATATGCACGAAGACGCCGTACAGTTCTGCTATTCCACCACCGGCTGGATGGTGTGGAACACGCTGATGATGGGGCCGCTGCTGAATGGGCACGTGACGCTCTATGACGGTCACCCGACTTATCCCGACGCCCGCGCACTCTGGCGTCTGATGGCGGACACGGGCGTGACGACCTTCGGCGTGTCACCCACTTTTATGCAGATGGTGCGTAACGAAGGTATCCGACCGGGTGAGGAGTTCGACATCGCTCCCCTTGAGACGATCCTTCTCACCGGCTCGCCTGTGACGCCCGAAATTCTTGCCTGGATTCACGAGGCGGTGAAACCGGACATTTACGCGACGACCCAATCCGGCGGGACGGAGGTCTGCTCAGGAATCCTCGCAGGCTCTCCCCTTCTCCCGGCACATGCGGGCGAGATTCAGGCGCCGGCGCTCGGATGCGACGCGGCGGCCTTCGATGAAAACGGCAAGGTAGCGGAGACCGGCGCCGTTGGCGAGTTGGTCATGCGTCAGCCGATGCCTTCCATGCCGCTGTTTCTGTGGGGCGACGACGGATTCAAACGATATGCCGACAGTTACTTCGATATGTACCCGGGCGTCTGGCGCCATGGCGACCGCGTGCGGTTCAACGAGCGCGGCGGCTCCTATGTGCTCGGACGCTCGGATGCCACGCTTAACCGCTTCGGCGTTCGCATCGGATCGGCCGAGATCTACCGCACCATCGAAGGGTTCGACGAGGTCGCCGACAGTCTGATCGTCTGTATCGAAGAGGCGGACGGCGGATACTACATGCCACTGTTCGTTCAGATGGCGCAGGGTGTCCGGCTGACCGGGGACATCGAAAAAGAAATCGTTCGACGCCTCCGCTCGGAGCGCTCGCCGCGTCATGTGCCCGACGTGATCGTCGAGGTGCCCGAGATTCCGACCACCCTCACGGGAAAGAAGATGGAGGTTCCGGTGCGCCGGATGCTTCTGGGCGAAAATCCGGAAAAAGTCGCCTCAAAGGATGCCACACGCAATCCCGCGGCGCTCGACTGGTTCGCGGAATTCGCTGCGAAGAGGCTAAGTAAAAGAGAGTGACGTCGCGCAATTACTGTGGCTGAAGTGCGCCAGCGTCTCGGCAGAGCTCAGGCGCCTACAGGTGTCGCAGGTTGTGGATGATCCGGTCCAGCCCGTCGATCAGGACGGTCACCTGATCGTCGGTCAAGCCGGCAGACATCCGCCGCTCACTTTCGAGTGCCGAGGCACTGAGGTCTGCGACGACACCTTCGCCCTTCGCGGTCAGGAACACGGCCTTGGCCCGCCGGTCTCCCTCGACATCGCGCCGTTCAACGATCCCTTCAGTCTCCATCCGGTCCAGGATCGGAACGAGACTGGAGCGCTGAAGGCCAACGGCCTCGGCAAGGCGGTTCTGCGGGGCGCCCGGATTGGTTTTGATAATCGACAGGAGGCCCAGAAACCGGGACGCTCCACCGTATCCGGGATGCTGTTTTTCGAAATGCCGGAATGACAGGATCTGAGCCATTCGAATGCGAAAGTTCAGCGACCGGTCGAGGTCATGACCAAGCGCCAGAAGCTCTTCGGGTTCAGTACCTTCGAACGGCGCGGCTTTCGGGGTTGATGTGCCCTGTTCGCTCATATGCCACCATCGTCGTCGGCGTTGAATTGATCGATGCCCAATTGATCGATGTCGAACCATTGGATAACATCCAATCCGGAACCCGTCCAGCGGCGCGGCGAGCGAGCACAGGGCGAACGGAGGAAGAGGACCGGGACATGACGACGGTAGAAGATACCCTGGCATGGTGGCGGCCGGACGCGAGCGGCCCCGAGATCCTCGATGTGACGCTGGGCGATATGCTGGACCAGCAGGCGATTGCTTTCGCTGACAGGACCGCCGTCACGGTGGATGAGAACGGTGGCGCAAAAAGCACCTCCTGGACCTACGCCGAGTTGAAGAAGCAGGCCGATATCGTTGGGCGCGGCCTCATGGGACTCGGGATTGAACGGGGCGACCATGTCGCAGTCATGGCGCAGAATTGCGCCGAGTGGATCCTTTTGGAATACGCGTTGGCCAAGACAGGCGCGGTGCTTGTGACGGTGAACCCGGCGCTTCTGCAAAACGAGGTCGACTACCTGCTGACTCAAAGCCGCGCGAAAGCGCTCGTCTTCTGTCCTCAGTTCCGCACAAACGACATCGCGGCTCATCTTGCAGGGCTGATGCCGGACCTCGCCACGACCGAGGGAGGACGGCGGACGGGCAACCGGACGCTTCCCGACCTCGAAACGCTGGTCGCCGTGGGCGAGCCTCCAGCCTTCGCCATGTCGTTCCGGGACCTTTGTGACCACGCCGACACGGTGTCACCCGACGCCCTCGCGGCCCGACAGGCCAAGGTGGCAAGCGCGGACATCGCTCAGATCCAATACACCTCGGGCACCACCGGCAAGCCCAAGGGCGCGATGCTCACACACCGCTCGACTGTCAACAACGCCCGCCTCGCCGGTGATCGGGGCGGGTTCGGGCCTGACGATGTCCTGCTCTCTGCAATGCCGCTTTTTCACACTGCCGGTTGCGTCTGCAACGTGATGGCGATGCTCGTGTCCGGCGGGCATCTCGTCACGATGGACGGCTTCGACGCGCGCCGCATGCTGGAACTGTGGGACGCCCATGAGCCGACGATCCTGAACGCAGTGCCCACCATGATGATCCGGATGATGGAGCACCCGGACTGGGACTCCTTCAACACCCATACCCTGCGCAAGACCTATACCGGCGGAACGAACATCCCGCCGAGCCTGCTGCGTACAATGAAGGAAAAGACCGGGGGCGACCCGCTTGTCCTGATGGGGATGACCGAATGCAGCCCGGTGATCACGCTGACCAACCCTGGCGACAGTTTCGAGGATCAGGTCAGCACGGCGGGGACGCCCCTTCCCCACACCGAAATCCGCATCGTGGACCCCGACACCGGCGCGGTCCGCGGCTGGGGGGAAAGCGGCGAATTGTGCATCCGGGGCTACAACACGATGGCGGGCTATTTCGACATGCCGGAAAAGACCGCCGAGACCATCGACGCGGACGGCTGGCTTCATTCGGGCGATCTCGCGGAACTGGCCCAAAGCGGGCACCTCAGGATCGTGGGACGGCTCAAGGATATGATCATCCGGGGCGGTGAGAACGTCTATCCCGTCGAGATCGAGGAGTGTTTGCTGGATCATCAGAGCGTGAGCGAAGCGCAGGTGGTTGGGGTACCGGACAAGCAACTGGACGAGGAAATCTGCGCCTTCGTGGTGCCTGTGCCCGGGGCGACGGTCGATCCGCAAGTGCTACAGGCCTTTTGCCGGGAGCGGATGGCGCGGCACAAGATGCCAAAGTATATCGTTGGGATCGATGCGCTCCCGATGACTGCGAATGGCAAGGTCCAGAAATTCGCTCTGCGCGATCAGGCGACGCAGGCCATCACGGACGGGTCGCTGACCCCAGTGCGCCGATGAACACGCCCTTCCTTTTCGAGCGTGATGGACACGTTGCCACGCTCACCTTCAACCGCCCGGAGCGGCGCAACGCGATGAGCCCGGAGGTAATATGCCGGCTGGCTGACGCGATGGCGGATATCGCCGAAGACGGGTCGATCCGCGCCGTGATCCTGACCGGCGCGGGGGACAAGGCTTTCTGCTCCGGCGGGGACCTCGAACTCTCCTTGCCCCTGCTGTCAGGTGCCCGCGCGCCGGAGACCGAGTGGGACCACCGGTTTCTTGACGACCCCAGCGTCCACGCGCGAACCGCCTTGCGGGGCTTCGAGATGAACAAGCCCATCGTGGCTGCAATCAACGGCCCGTGCATGGCCGGCGGAATGGAAATTCTGCTCGCGACGGACATCCGGTTGGCCGTGCCTTTCGCGACGTTCGCCCTGCCCGAGGCGGCCCGCGGCGTCATCCCCTTCGCGGGCGCACTCGCGCGCCTGCCGCGTCAGATTCCGTATACGGCAGCGATGGAGATGATGGTGGCGAATGTGCCTATGGACGCGGAGACCGCCCTGCGTCACGGCCTGATCAACCGGATCGTTCCGCCCGAAGACCTGCAAGCAGCAGCAAGGGGCATGGCGGAACGCATCGCTGCCAACGCTCCAGTCTCGGTCCGGCAGATCAAGAAGACCGTCGTCGAGTCGATAGGCCGACCTCTGGAGGAGGGCTTCGTGCTGGAAGATCGCGCGAAGGCCATCGTCATGGAAACCGATGACGCACGGGAGGGACCCCGCGCCTTCATGGAAAAGCGGGCGCCGGATTACAAAGGCTCCTGACGAGGCGTTGCCCGAGTGCTCAGAGGCCAAACAAGGCCGCAGCGGTCTTGCGATGTGGCGCGCCGCTCGCCTCGAGCAATGCCCGGCGACCGGCCATGTCCCCGATGTTGTGCGGGTAGTCCGACCCGAAAAGAATCCGGTCCGCGCCCACCGTCTCAATACACAGATCGAGGGCGCCTTTTGAATATACGACGCTGTCGAGATAGAGACGATCGAGGAAGGCCGAGGGTGGCTGCGCCGTTCCCGCCGCGCAGGCCGGGATACGATCGTGGCAGACATCCAGACGCCCGATCAGGAACGGAAGCGTCCCTCCGCCATGAGCGAGGATCATGCTCAGTTGCCTGTAGCGTTCGAAGAACCCGTCATAGAGCATCCGGCTGATGGCAAGCGTCGTGTCGAATACGAACCCGACCGGCGGCGACAGGTTATGGTCACCAAGGCCCAGCTCCTGCTCCCCCGGCGGCACGGACGGGTGCAGGAACACCGGCAGGCCTGCGGTATCAATGGCTTCCCAGATCGGCGCGTAGGCCGGGTCCGTCAGCGGCCGGCCGTCCACGGTCGCTACGGCGAACACACCGGACGCGCCAAGCGAAACGGCGCGAGACAGCTCCTCGACGGCACCGCTCGGGTCAGTCCAAGGCAGGGATGCGAACCAGCGCAGCCGGTCTGGATGCGCGGTGCGTGCCTCGGCAAACGCATCGTTCATCAAGCGGGCCGCAGTGCGGCTCAGATCGCCGTCCGCGAAGATCGCATTGGGCGAGGTGAGCGAGATCACGGCCACGTCGACGCCGGCGGCATCCATGTCTCGGATGCGCTGATCGAAGTCCCACATGGCCGGGAGAAGCGTGAAAAACGGCACCCCATCCTTGTCGATCACTTCACCGCCAGCCGGAAGCGTGCGGAACGTGTATTTCGGACCGCCATCACGTCTCAATAGATTCAGGTAGTCCTCGGTCACCATGTGCGTGTGAACATCAACGATCATCGGACAGCCTCCGGCACCCGCACCCCCCGCAGGCGGTCGATCAGTGCGGTTGGATCAGTTGGCACCTTGTTGCTCCGCCATGCGATGTGATTGTCAGGCCGGGCGAGAACCAGCGCCTTGCCATATGGCTCCGGCGCATCCGGCAGGTCGATCAACGTGATCGGAAGCCCCGCCGCGCGCGCCGCCGAGAGAAGCGACTCGACCTCTGACTCGGGGTCGGTGCAGATCAGCGCGAACCCTGTGCCTTGCACATCATAGAGCCATTGCTCGTCGTCGATACGCACATTCGGCAACCGCGCGCCCGGCACTGTCGAGGCCGTGAAATCTCCCATGCTGTAAGGCGGTGGTGTCCCGTCCCGCACGATCAGGGGCGAGGCCTCGTAGTAATAACCGAAGTTGAGACCGGCGCAGCAGTATTGCTGAACGTTCAGGTCATAAAGCGCTTTGCCCGCCTTTTCTCGTGCGGCCGCTCCTTCTGGTGTGTCGTCATCGATTTCCGGCGGCACGGCCTTGCGTTTGCGGGCCATTTCATGCGCGTGATTCATCGCGAAATGGGACACCTGCTCGGTAATCGGGAGCCGTTCGGCTTCGTGAGCGTCGAGCGCACTGGGGTCAGCCCAGCCGGCGAAGACACCGCCCATATGCATGGCGAGGTTGTGCGCGTCCGCTATCCCCGCGTTCATCCCGTAACCTGCATAGGGTACCCAGAGATGGGCCGCGTCTCCACAGATGAAGACGTTTCCCTCCCGCAGTTTGTCGACAACGAGTCGACGACCGAACCAGTCCTCGCGCGTCAGAATTTCATATGAAAAGTCGTCATCCACGCCGAGGATCTGCCGGATCGCCCAGTCACGATCCACGCTGTCGAAATCCGCTTCGTCCTCCTTCAGGTAATTGTGGATAAGCCAGGTGTCGCGCCCGTCGATGGAATAGACGACACCGGTGCGCACCGGATTGTAAGCGAACATCCCCCACGTCGGCGGCCCGTCCATCAAGTCGATGAGTCCGGGCGCACGGATATAGGTGGATTGCACGCGCTGGACCACCGCGTCCCCTTGCAGCTTCGCGCCGATCGCGCTGCGCACCTCCGAGCGGCCACCGTCGCAACCCACCATATAGCGCCCTGACGCGGAGAACGTCCGCCCGTCGTCGCGCTCTATGCTGACCGTGACGCCACCGCCAGTGTCGGTGAAGCCCGTGACTTTGGCTTCGTTCACGATCTCGATTCCGGGGCGTTCCAGTGCAGCTTCGAACAGCACCGGCTCAAGAAAAATCTGGTTGATCCGGTGCGGCGGTTCCGGCGTGGGCCAGTCCGTATCGGGCCCCGGATCGCCCCGCTCACGCCCGGCGCGCGACGGGATCGGGACGCAAGTGATCTCACGTCCCGTCACGGTCGTTCGGTAGCTCACGCTGTGGGGATAATCATCGGGCAGCCCCGTGGCCCGTATGCGGTCCGCGATGCCAAGGCCGCGAAAGATCTCCATCGAACGTGCCGAGACGTGATTGCACTTCACGTTCGGCGGCTCTCCGGCGCGGCGCTTCTCGATGATGAGTGAGCTCACCCCACGCCGGTCGAGTTCCATCGCCAGCGTCAGGCCCACCGGGCCTGCGCCGACGATGACGACATCTGCGGACAGATCCGTCATGAGATGCCAAAGACCTTGCGCGCGTTGTCCTCGTAGAAGGCCTTGAGCACCTCCGGCGAAACCGGCATCGCGTCGAGATAGGCGGTTTCCTCGACGACGTACTGCCACGGGTAGTCCATCGCGTACATCATCCGGTCAGCACCGATGACATCCTGCACATACATGATGGGCTTGGGATCGCCGACGCCCGAGGATGTGTAGTAGAAATTCTCACGCAGATAGTCCGAAGCCTTGCGTTTGAGCGGCTTGACCCCGGGATAGCGGTTGGACTGCGAAATGCGTGTGTGCATGAAGTCGATCCGGTAGAGCCAGAAGGGCAACGCTTCGCCGGTATGGCCGAGGACGATCTGAAGTTTCGGGAAACGGTCGAACAGACCGGAAACGATCAGGCGCAGGGCATGCAGCCCGGTTTCACAGGAAAAGCCATAGACCGCAGCGTCCAGACCGCGTGAAAGGAACGGCTCCAGCATCTGCGGTGACGGCGTATTGGGGTGCAGGTAGATCGGCACGCCAAGGCTTTCGGCGGCTTCGAAGAGCGCCCAGTACTTTTCGTCATCCATGTAGGTGCCAAGCGTGTGGGAGTTCAGGATGCCACCCTTGAGACCCAGCTTGGTCACGCCACGTTCGAGTTCTTTCGCCCCGCCCTCAGGGTCGAGCGGCGAAAAGGCCGCCAGACCGACGTAGCGGTCCGGGTTCTTGGCAATTCCTTCGGCAAGTTCGTCGTTGGCGCGGATCGACAGGCTGGTAGCGGTCGCCGGGTCGAAAATCTGAACGCCCGGCGAGGACAGCGAAAGGACCGCAATGTCGATGCCGGCACGGTCCATGTCGGCCAATCTCTCTTCGCCGAGTTCGACGATGCGACGGTTGTGGGCTTTGGCGATGTCGTTGTCGCCAGCAAAGAAGCCCCACAAAGCCTGAAAGCCGGGTTCGTTGATTTTCTTGTCACGCACTTCGGCCCGGTAAAGGTCGAGGATTTCCTGCGGAAGCCAGGCTTCCTCGGTGGCGATCCGTTTGTAGGGCGGGTTTGGGTTATGATCGGGCATCTGGCGCTCCGTTTTCTAGGGTTTCTCGGGAAAAGGTTGGTTGAGCCGCGGCGCGGCGGGACTGCCAGGCCAGCAGGAACAGCAGAGCAATGCCTGCGATGGCCGCGGCGATGGCAATGGGATGGGTCGGGTTCACGATGGCCGTGGCGCTGAACAGGAGCAGCCCGCCAAGGCTTGCGAAAAGCCGCAGGAAGCCGCCGCCGAACGCACTCTTTCGCGCCAGCACCTCGGCCAGAACATGCCCGCCCGCGTAGACCGTCGCGCAGGACACGGCGATCTGGAACCATGTACCTTCCATGATGAGCGCAGGGTTGAACGCGAAGACGAAGGGCAGGAGATAGGCCACAAACGCCAGCCGCACGCCCGTCACACCAGTCTGCCACATATCGCTCTTGGCGATCGAGGCGGCCGCGTAGCTCGCGATGGCGACAGGCGGCGTCAGCATCGACAGAAGGCCGAAATAGAGGATAAACAGATGCGCGGCGGTGATGTTGATCCCGTTCCGAACGAGCGCGGGGGCGAGCAGCACGGCGACGACCACATAAACGCCTGAGGTCGGCATTCCCACGCCCAGAACGATTGCGATCACTGCGGTCGTGGCGAGGAGCGGCAGCACCCCGCCGAGTTCCGCGATCTTGCCCAACGCAAGCGTCAGCGCGAAGCCCAGGCCGGTGACGTTGATCGTGCCGATGATGATACCGGCAATGGCGCAGACGAGCAGGATCGGGATCAGCGTTTCCCCTGCCCTCACAAGAATTCCGGGCAGCTCACGCAGGCCCGAGATCAGGCGCAGCCCGGTCGCGAGGTAAAGCGCGAGCGCCGCGCCCGAGGCGTAGAGCGCCGACTTGCCGGGCGCATACCCGAGCCAGAACAGGAAATAGATCAGCACGCCCAGCGGCAGGATGAGTGGGGTGCTGCCTTTCAGCGCAGCCCCGAGGCGCGGCAGGGACTCGCGGGGTTCACCATGCAGACCGTTCGCGGCGGCGTAGCTGTCCACCTGGCGGTAAAGCAGCAGGTAGTAGAAGGCAGCCGGCAGGAGCGCCGCAATCACCACGTCGGTGTAGGAAATCTGCAGGAATTCCGCGATGATGAAGGCGGTGGCACCCATGACCGGGGGGGCGATCTGTCCGCCGTTGGAGGCCACAGCCTCGATGGCCCCGGCGTGGCGTGCGGGCCAGCCGCTTTTCTTCATCATCGGGATGGTCACGACGCCCGTGGACATGACATTCGCCACGGTCGAGCCCGAAAGTGTGCCGAAAAGCGACGAGGCGAGGATGGCGACCTTGGCCGGGCCACCCCGGCGGTGGCCCATCGCCGCCATCGCCAGGTCGGTCATCGCAGCCGAGCCGCCCACTGCCGTGAGCACCGCCCCGAAGATTATGAAGCCGAGGATCTGCGTGGCTCCGACGCCGAGGACGAGGCCCGGCACACCGTTGGAGTCGTTGTAGACGTAAAGCAGGTAACGCGGAGGGGTGAGGTAAGCAGCCTCGAAGATCCCCGGCGCAAAGTGGCCGAAGAAGCCGTAGAGCATGAAGCCCACGCCCAGAAGGCTCAGGACCAGCCCGCAATGTCGCCGTGTCGCTTCGAACAAACCGAGGATGCCGACCACGGCGGGGACCCATTTTTCAGGTCCACGATTGACCGGGTCGAGCAGCCAGTCCTGGTAGTTGATCGCAAGCCACCACCAGCCGGCAAGCGCTGCGAGGCCGAAGACCAGGTCTGCAACCATGGGCACAGGGGGCTGCCGTTTGACCATCAATCCGGCCATGATCGTCAGGCCGAGGATCACCGCCAGGTATTGCTCGGTGATATAGACCTGCCCGATCATCTCGGGGAGGTTGAACGTCCAGGCGATGCCGAGCACGGGAAGGCTCGCGGCAAGGACAGCGGCAACGGCACGCATGTTGGGGCTCCGGGATGGGGCGTGCGCCGGGTATCCGGCGTCACCGAACATCGCCCGCGGGGCGACGGAGGTTGGTGGCCGGAAGCTCCCCGGCCACCACAATCAGCTCACTCGGAGAAGGTGGCTTCGCGTGTGTCGTTCGCGTCCGACCACATGCCCTTTTCCTTGAAAAAGGCGATGGCAGCCGGGTGATACGGCACGGTGTTGCTGGCATTGCCCATTGCATCCTGCGCCCCACCGCGCAGCGGCGGATAGTCTTCGCGCAGCTGCGGGAAAGCGTCGTAGAGTGCTGACAGGATCGCCGTCGCCTCTTCATCCGCCACCGCCGCACTTGTGGTCAGGAAGATGTCGTAGGCCGACACGACGACCGGTTCCGTGATCTCGGGCATGGCCGGGTTCGGACCGACCTCGAGCGGGTAGACACCCGGCAGGTTCTCGTCAAAGAACGCCTCGGTCGCGTTTTCGCCGGTCAGACTCAGGTACCTGATACCGCCGGGGATGCTGGCGTTAGCCTGCTGCGTAAGCGGAATACCGATAGCCGCCGCCGTTGCGTCGAGGTTGCCTTCGACCAGCGCGTCGAGCCCGGCTTTGAGGCCCGAGACCTCGACCGCTTCCACGTCCTCGATGGCAAGGCCGCCGGCCTGAATGGTCGCGCGGTTCACGGCGGACACACCCGTCAGCGCGGTCATGTCGACCACGGTGCGCTTGCCTGCGAGGTCTTTCACCTCGGTCATACCGTCATTGGCGCGCGTGACATAGGCTTGGCGCAGCGGCCAGAGGCGCGCGAGAACGCGCAGGTCCGTCAGCGCCTCGCCTGAAGTGTCGCCGCTGTACCAGCCACCTGCGTCGATGGCAGAGTTCAACCCGACCGTCACTTCGCCCGCCGAGATCAGCGGCAGGTAGACCGACGACCCGGTGAAAGGCTGCACTGTGACGGGCCGCTGGAGCGAGTCCTGAAGCGCGGCCGCGATACCGCTGCCGATTGTGTAGTAAAGCGAGCCCTGCGGATTGGTGCCGATCGTCACGCGGCCCTGGGCCGCGGCGTCATCGGCTGCAAAACCGGTCGCCGCCACGAAGGTCGCCGCAACGGCGAGCCCTTTTATCTTGGAAAACATGTCATTCCTCCCTGCACCCCCGCCGTCTTGTTTTTCGATGCGACGAGGTGTGTGGGAAAAGGCTAATATGAACCGCTTGATAACAAAACTGAATTTTTGTAATTAATTCATGAACAAAATGAATGTATCAAATGTCGGTTTCCAGCCTGACTCTCAAACAGTTGCGCGCCATCCAGCAGGTCTACCGCACCGGTCAGATCTCGGCGGCCGCCGAAGCACTCAACATCACGCAGTCTGCGGCGAGTGTGCTGATCCGGCAGGCGGAAACGGTCCTCGGAGCGACTCTGTTCGACCGTACGACGCGCTCGCTTGCCCCTTCAGCGGCGGGCGAAAGCGTGATCGGTCTGGTGGAGCGTATTCTCGGCGATCTCTCTACATTGGAGGAAACCATCCGCGGACTGCGGGACCTGGAGCGCGGGCGCATCCGTCTCACGGCAACGCCCGCGACCGGGCTGACCCTCCTGCCCCCGACCGTGCGACGGTTTCGTGCGGCCTATCCCGCAGTCAGTCTGATCCTCGACGACTGCGCACCGGACCAGTTCTATTCCAACATCATCGAACAGCGCGCCGACTTCGGCATCGGAACTGAACCGGAGGACAAGTCCGCGCTGGACTGGCAAAGCCTCCATGCCGACCCGTTATGCATCATCTGTGCTGCTGAGCATCGCTTTGCCGACCGCGAGAGCGTCGGCTGGAGCGAACTGGTGGACGAACCTCTCATCTTGTCGCGCCGCGACTATGGTGTGCGCGGGATGGTTGAGACGACGCTTGCGAAACTGAACATTCGCCCCCGTGTGGTTGCAGAGGTCGGGTTTCTCGGCAGCGCGGCGTGGATGTCTGCCTGCGGCATTGGACTAGCGGTCCTGCCAGGGCGTCTGGCCAGCGCGCAGCCGGCGCCGGGCATCCGTAGCCTCCCGCTCGTCGACCCGGTCATCAAGCGCGACGCCGGTCTCGTGAAGCGCCGTCGGCACACGCTTTCGCCCAGTGCGGAGCGTTTCATCGACATGCTGGCACAGGACCTGCGTAAATGACTCCGGCTCACGGCCAGTCCGAGAACCGCTCCAACCCAACTTCGCTTTCCTCGCGCCGCCCGAGAGCCTGCTTGCGGAAGGCACCCGGCGTTTCGCCCGCCATCGATTTGAAGAAGTGGTTGAACTGGCTCGCGGAAGAAAAGCCGAGCATCGCGGCGATCCGTTCTGCGGACAAGGACGTGCGTTGCAGAAGCACCCGCGCCTCGTGGAGCGAGCGCTCACGGATCAGGCGGGCCGGTGGCTTGCCGACAAGGCGCACACAAAGATCATGCAGTCGGTCATAGGTAATGCCCATCTCGTCGGCATAGTGCCGCGCCGTCCAACGCGCCCGAAAATGCGCCTCCACCAGATTGCGGAACACATTGATGTCGCCCAGTCCCTGGCTTTTTGGCTCCTGCGGGATGATGTCCCGGTCAACACTGCGCCAGAGTAGAACGAGAAGTAGCCGCAGGTAGGCCGATAGTGCGATTTCGCTTCCGAACTGCGGCGTCGTCGCTTCGTTCGTAATTCGATCAAAAAGTGTGTCGAGCCGCTGCCCCAGCGTATCGCTGCGCTCAAAGGACGCGACGAGATGTTGTGTCGCGAACATCCTCAGATCGGCGCCCTCTGCGGCGAGACCGATGGCATCCTCGAATACCGGGGTGCCGAAGAAGAGATAGTAGCCCGCGCCGCCGGCGGAGACCCGCAATCGGGTATGCTCGTCCAACGGTCCCCAGCGCAGTGCAGGCCCCGACATCTCGAAATCGCCGTCGTGGGTTTCGGCCACGGCCTGCCCACTGTCGAGGTAGAAGACGAACCACTCATATGTCGCGGCCGCTGCGCGCGCACCGACGACGCGCTCCTGAAGCGCGCATTCAATATGGCCCGCTCGGAACCGGGACGATGGCGAATCGAACATGACGACCTCCAAAAGGTGCAGCCCTCCTGCACTTTACCCAACTTTCAGCAATACATGCCCATTTTTTGGCATTATTTCTGGAGCGATCCTCGGTCATGCTGATCTCCAGGGTCACGTCGGGGCACACCGGCGGGCCAAGGGAGGATCATGTTCGAAGCCAAGCTTCATATCCGCGACGCGGGAGTCGGGGCACGCGATGGTGCCGTGTTCGAACGCCTGTCGCCGGTCAGCGGCCAACCTGTCACCCGCGCGGTTGCGGCAGGTCCGCGTGACGCGCGTGACGCCGCCAATGCTTCTGCGGCCGCCTTTCCGGTCTGGCGTGCCACGTCAGTTGAAGAAAAACGCAAGGTCCTCGCCCGTGCGCGCGATCTTCTCATCGAACATACCGAGGAGTTCGTCGAGATCGCCGCCGAAGAACTGGGCTCTACGCCGGATTGGATTAGGTTCAACGTCTCGATCGCGGTCGATGTGTTCAACGAGGCGATGAAAATACCCGAAAAGATCACGCAGACCGAGGAGACATCCGAAAAGAGCGGAATCCAATCCACGGTTTTTCGAGAGCCGGTGGGCGCGGTTCTGGCCATCGCACCGTGGAATGCGCCGGTGACACTTGCGGTGCGCGCCATCGTCTGGCCGCTGGCGTGCGGAAACACGGTTGTCTTCAAGGGCAGCGAGTTGTGCCCGATGCTTCATTCGCGAATTGTGGACGTGATCTGCGAGGCGGGTCTTCCCGCCGGGGCGCTGACTTCTGTCATTCACGCACCGGAGATGGCCGAGCCCGTGGTCGATGCACTTGCCGGACACCCGGCGGTGCGACGTGTGAACTTCACCGGTTCGACACGAGTAGGTCGACGCGTGGCCGACATCTGCGCGCGCCACCTGAAACCATGCCTTCTTGAACTGTCCGGCAAGGCGCCGCTGATCGTCCTTGAAGACGCCGATCTCGCCGCTGCTGCAAAGGCCGCAGCCTACGGCGCATATTTCAATCAGGGCCAGATCTGCATGGCCACCGAACGTATGATCGTGGTCGACGCCGTTGCGGATCCGTTCCGCGCCGAGATGGAAGCGCAATGCGCCGAGTTGTTGACGCGCAAGAACCGCGACAAGGTCGGCGAGCTTATCAGCGCCGAGGCCGCGCGCCGAGTCGGACGTCTGATAGAGGACGCGCTTTCGAAGGGTGCGACGCTCATCGCGGGCGGCGAGGTGTCCGGCTCCTACGTGGTGCCCACCCTGCTGGACCGGGTGACCCCGGAGATGCAGATTTATGGAGAGGAAAGCTTCGGCCCCGTCGCCGCCATCATACGCGCCGGCGACGAGGCAGAGGCGATATCCATCGCGAACGACACGCAATACGGTCTTGTGGCTTCCGTCTTCACCGCTGACACGAGCCGGGCCCGCGCCCTTGCCGGCCTGCTCGAAACCGGCGTTTGCCACATCAATGGCCCGACCGTCTACGACGACCCGTCCAAGCCCTTCGGAGGGGTGAAAACCTCGGGCTATGGGCGCTTCGGCGGAACATCCGCCATTCACGAATTCACCGAACTCCGGTGGATCACCGTCCAGGAGCCGAGATCCGATTACCCGTTCTGGACGTAATCAAAGCGCGACAGACGCGCGAACTCAGGGAGGAAACACATGAAACGGAGAACACTCTTCAAGGTGACGACGACGCTGGCTGCCACGCTGGTGGCCGGTGCCGCATTCGCCCAGGACTCGATTGTCGTCGGGGCCGTGGCGCCCAAGACCGGTCCGCTGGCCGGCGGCGCCGCCGTGACCCATTGGCCGAACATCGCCCTCTGGGTGGAAGAGGTGAACGAACGTGGCGGTCTGAACGTGGGTGGCGAGCAGCGGATGCTCGAAGTCATCGAGTACGACGACCAGACCAACCCGTCCGAGACCATCAAGGCGGTGCAGCGCCTGGCCACGCAGGACGACGCGGATATTATCCTCGCGCCCTATTCGACCGGCCTGAACCTCGCCGCCGCGCCAATCTTCGACAAGCTCGGGTTCCCGCAGATCACCTCGTCGGCCGCGACTGACCAGATCGGTGAATTGACTGAGCAGTTCAACGACATGTTCTTCCTGCTTGGCCGGTCCACCGACCTCGCAGAAGATGCGGTCGAGGTGCTGTCTGACCTGCGTGAAGCGGGCGAGATCGGCAACAAGGTCGCGATGGTGAACGTGGCCGACGCCTTCGGAATCGAGCTTGCAGCCGTCGGCAAACCGGCCCTGGAAGCGGCCGGGTTCGAGATCGTCTATGAAACTTCGTACCCGCTGGGCACGCAGGACCTCTCACCCATCATGAAGGCCGCCAAGGCCGCCGAGCCCGACGCCTTCATGGCTTGGTCCTATCCGCCGGACACTTTCGGACTGACCGAGCAGGCGATGATCGAAGAGCTGAACGTCAAGGCCTTCTACACCGCCGTCGCCACCGCATTCCCGTCCTACGGCGCACGTTTCGGTGCGGCAGCGGAAGGGGTCATGGGCATCGGCGGCGTCAACACCGCATCGCCGGAGTTCCAGGACTACGCCGCACGCCTTGAAGCGGCGACCGGGTCCAAGCCGGACTACTGGGCTGCGGGCATGATGTATGCCTCGCTCCAAATTCTCGAAGAAGCGATCGAGACGACCGGGACGCTCGATATGGCCGAGGTCACCCAGTACATCAAGGACAACGCATTCGAGACCGTGATGGGCACGATCGACTTCGACGATCAGAACAACAACACGGCCTACTGGACTGTCGGCCAGTGGCAGGACGGCGAGTTCAAGGGGATCAAGGAGACGGGCCGCGAAGGTGCCGTCGAGCCGATGGTCAAGACCGGCTGGGAATAACCCCGTCCAACGCGAAGGGCGGGTCCGGACCGATCCGGGCCCGCCAGCTGTCACGGAGACCTCATGGACATCCTCATCACCGGCCTCATTCTCGGCGGGACCTATGCGCTGATCGCGCTAGGGCTGAACTTGCAATACGGCGTGTCGCGCATCATGAACCTCGCCAACGGCGAGATGCTCGTGATCGGCGCTTTCGTCGCGTTCACCCTTTTCACCGTTGGGCAGGTCAGCCCGCTCCTCACGATTTTCCTCGTGGCGCCCCTCGCCTACGTCCTGAACTGGCTGATCTACCGGATCATGCTCCGTCCGCTGGTGAACCGGGCCAAGAATAGGGGAATGCTTGAGGTCGATGCGATCCTGACCACATTCGGCCTGTCCTTCGTGATGGTGGGCATCATGATCTGGGCCTTCGGAGGCGATTACTTCAGCTATTCCTATCTCGCGCGGCCCATCGTGATTTTCGGTGACAATTTCGGCCTGAACCGTGTGGTCGCCTTCCTTTGCGCTGCGGTACTCTGCGCGGGACTCTTCCTCTGGCTCAACGTCTCGCGCGCCGGGATGGCGATCCGCGCCGTCGCCGTGTCGCCCGAAAACGCGCGACTCGTCGGTATCGACGTGCCCAAGCTTTCGGCCCGTGCCTTCGCTCTGGGTGGAGCGGTGACTGCAGTGGGCGGGGCCGTGATCTCGACCTTCCTGACGCTGGACGCCTCCACCGGCGTGATGTTCACCATGAAGGCGCTCATTATCGTCATCATGGGTGGCGTCGGTGACGTGCGCGGCACGATCCTCGCGGCCCTGGTTCTGGGCATCGGCGAAACCTTCGTCGCCTCCGTCATCGATCCGGGCCTCACGCTCGTCGCGGCCTACGCGCTGTTCATCCTGATCCTGCTGTTCCGTCCACAGGGGTTCTTCGGGAGGAAGCCGACATGAAGCGCGACGAGTGGAAAACGCTGGGTTGGGCCACTGCCCTGCTCGCCGTCGCAGCGCTCTTGCCGCTGACAGGTGACGGCTACCTAATCTCGCTCGGGGTTTCGATCGCGATGTACACGGTACTCGCGACAAGCTGGGCGCTGTTCTCCGGGCCCACACATTACATTTCTCTCGCGACGGCGGCGTTCTTCGGGATCGGCACCTACGTCATGGGGTCCGGGATCGAGGTCCTGCCCTACTGGGTGCTCCTGCCCATCGCCGGGCTGATCGGGGGCGTGCTCGCCGCACTCGTGGGTCTCGCCACCCTCCGCCTGTCCGGCGTGTACTTCGTGATCTTCACGCTGGGATTGGCCGAAATGACCCGGCAAGGGGTGACGTGGTACCAGAACCAGACCGGGCACAAGGGCACCTATGTTCTGACCGACCTGACCGACAACGACATCTACTGGCAGCTTCTCGGCCTCGCTGCACTCGTCTATCTCGTCGGCTGGGGCATCGGCCGCTCGCGCCTCGGCTTCGCGCTGCGCATCATCGGCGATGACGAGGACGTGGCGCGCCATGTCGGCATCAACACCGCGCTGTCCAAAGTGGCTCTTTTTGTGGTGTCCGGAGCGGTGGCTGCCATCGTCGGGGCCATCATCGCGCCCAGATATGTCTATATCGAACCTTCGACCGCCTTCACGCCAATGTTGTCTTTCCAGGTTGTCATCATGGCGCTTCTGGGCGGCACGGGTCGGCTGTGGGGTCCGCTCGTCGGCGTCATCCCCTTCACGCTGCTCTGGGAGGCGATCTCGTCCTCCTTCCCGAACCAGACGACGCTGCTTCTGGGCCTCAGCTTCCTCGCCATTGTCTACCTGTTGCCGGGCGGCTTCGTCGGTCTCTACGACCGTCTCAAGGGCCGCGCGGCCAAGCGGAGCGCAATGGCATGATGGCGAATACGGTCATATCGCTGCGCGGCGCGACCAAGCAGTTCGGCGGACTGGTCGCGGTCGACAACGTCAGCTTCGACGTGCGCGAGCATGAGGTGCTGGGGCTGATCGGCCCGAACGGGTCGGGCAAGTCCACGACGCTCAACCTCATCTCCGGCGCGCTGCCCGCCACGGATGGCGAGATCAGCTTGCGCGGCGGCACGATCACCGGACTGCCCGCCCGCCAGATCGCGCGCAAGGGCGTGTCTCGGACCTTCCAACTCGTGCGGCTCCTGCCCTCGATGAACGTGCTCGAAAACGTCATGGCCGGGGGCGTCTTTGGCCACCGCCGCCGCTGGGGGCAGTCGGCCGAACGCCACGCGATGCAGGTGCTCGAAAAGATCGGCATGGCGGACAAGGCCAAGTCGCGTGTCGGCCAGCTGACTTATATCGACACGAAACGGGTCGAGCTTGCCCGCGCGCTGTCAGGCGAACCCGAGGTTCTGCTGCTCGACGAATGGCTCGCCGGGCTGAACCCGACCGAGCTTTCCGAAGGCATCGACCTCATCCACCGGCTGCGCGACGAGGGGCGCACGATCATCCTCGTTGAACACGTCATGGATGCGATCCGCTCGCTTTGCGACAACTGCGTGGTCATGTCCTCAGGCAAGAAAATCGCGGAAGGGACGACAGACGACGTGCTGTCCGATCCCGAAGTCATCCGCGCCTATCTGGGGGATGACGATGCTTGAGGTGAAGGGACTTTCCGCTGCCTACGGCCAGCACCCCGCGCTGAACAACGCCTCGGTGCGCGTCGGCAAGGGCGAGATCGTCGTGATCCTCGGCGCGAACGGCGCCGGGAAGTCGACGCTCCTGAAGGCGATCAGCGGCATCTGTGAGGGCAAGGTCACGGGCACGGTTCGCATGAACGGGCATGAGCTTGTCGGCATGAAGCCCGACCGGATCGTGGAAGAGGGCATCGCGCTGGTGCCCGAGGGGCGCGGCATTTTCGGCGACCTGACCGTCGAGGAAAACCTGACGCTCGGCGCCTATTCCGAGCGGGCCAAGGATGCCGAACGCACGAACCTCGACCGGGTCTATGCGCTGTTTCCCAAGCTTCTGGAACGACGCAGACAGGTCGCGCGCACCATGTCGGGCGGCGAGCAGCAGATGGTCGCCATCGGCCGCGCCATGATGTCGAACCCGGCTATTCTGACGCTGGACGAACCCTCGCTCGGCCTCTCGCCGCTTCTGTCCAAGGAGCTTTTCCAAAGCCTCAAGGCGGTGCGCGACACCGGCATCGGTATCCTGTTGGTCGAACAAAACGCCAAAGCGTCGCTCGCCATCGCGGATCGGGGTTACCTGCTCGAGAACACCGAGATCATTCACGAGGATACCGGCGCCAACCTTGCCAAAGACCCGGCGGTGCAAAAGGCCTACCTGGGTGGCGCTGCAGCCAAGGGCGGGGCTGGCAAGGGGAAACCCGAGGCTTCCCCCATGCCCGCGCCAAGCGCCCCGCGTCCGGCAAAGGGGCCGTCGCCCTCGGACATCGCCGCGCAGGCCATGCAGGGGATCACCCCGGCGCGCCCGGCGAAACCCACACCGGCACCAGAGCCAGCCCCGCGCCCCGCGCCGCCGCCGGCCCCGCCAGCGGCCAAGCCCGCGCCGCGCCCCGCACCTGCCGCGACCTCCAAGCCCACAGGCATCGATACGGCAAGCTATGTGTCCAAGGCCGCGACCCAGTCGTCGCGCCGCGATGCGCCGCCCAGTCTGCCGCCGCGCCCCGCGCCGATGCCGGAGCCGCCGAAGCCCGTTCGCCGGCCCCCCAGCACGCCCATGCCGGACCTCGGCAGCCACAGCGACCGGCTGCGCGACGTACTGACTGAAATCGAAACCGCCGCCGCCCGGGCCCGCGACCGTTCGCGCACCCGGCACCGTGGCAAACCCTGAGGGAGAGGAGACACCGATGCTCGACAGTCCCAGCAAAGCGCCCACCATCAAGGGCATGTATATCGACGGCCAGTGGACGCCCGCGTCCCGTACCTTCGATGACCTGAACCCGTCCGACAATTCGCTTTACGCCCGCATCCCCGACGGCTCACCGGACGATGTGAAAAAGGCGATCGCGGCGGCCAAGGCGGCGTTCCCGGCGTGGTCCGGCCTCGCCTTTCACCAGCGCGCGCATTACCTGCTCAAGATCGCCGAGGTCTGGGACAAGCGTCAGGGCGACTTCATCAACGCCGCCGTGCAAGAGGGCGGCGGCTGGTTCGGCAAGGGCGTGTTCGAGGCTGGATACGTGGCAGAAGTGTTCCGTTCCGCCTCGGCGCTTTGCTACCAGAACATCGGCGAGGTGCTCCCCTCCGAGCACCACAAGTTCATGATGGCGACCCGCTTTCCGCTGGGCGTCGTCAGCGTCATTTCCCCGTGGAACATGCCCGGCATCCTGACCTCGCGCGGGTTCGCGGCGGCGCTGGCCGTGGGCAATACCGTGGTTCTGAAACCCTCCGAGGATACGCCCTATTCCGGCGGGCTCTACTTTGCCGAAGTGCTGGAAGAGGCGGGCATCCCGCCGGGGGTGTTCAACGTCGTCACCTGCTCACGCGACAGCGTGGGCGCCGTGGGCGACGAGATGATCGAGAACCCGACGGTCAAGGCCGTGTCCTTTACCGGATCGACCGCCGTGGGGCGTCACATCGCGGCCAAGTGCGGCGCGCATCTGAAGAAGGCCTGCGTGGAACTGGGCGGCAAGGACTCCATGATCATCATGGACGACGCCGACCTCGACCACGCCGCCAAGGCCGCCAACTTCGGCTCGTTCATGCACCAGGGTCAGGTCTGCATGTCGACCGAAAAGATCCTTGTGCAGGACGGTGTCTACGACGACTTCATGCATCAGTTCCTCGCCCGTGCCGCCAAGCTCAAGACGGGGCACACCAAGGACAAGGACAACGTGATCGGCCCGCTGGTCAACACGCGGCAGGCGCTGCGCGTCAAGGCGCTGATCGACGATGCCGTGGCCAAAGGCGCGACCGTCGAACTGGGCGGCAATGCGTGGGACAACTTCGTCGAACCCACGGTGCTCACCAACGTGAGCGCGGACATGGACATCTGGCATGACGAGACCTTTGGCCCCGTCGTCATCGTTGCCCCCTTCCGCACGGAAGAGGAGGCGATCGCGCTGAACAATGACACCGAATACGGGCTGACGGCGGCGATCATGACGGCGGATGAGGCCAAGGCCCTGCGAATGGCCGAGCATATCGAAACCGGCATCTGCCACGTGAACTGCCAGAACATCAACGACGAGCCGCATGTGCCGTTTGGCGGCACAAAGGCCTCCGGCGTGGGCCGCTACGGCGGGCGCTGGTCGCTCGACGCGTTCACCGAGTTGCGCTGGATCACCCTCGACCGCGGCGGGCGTCATTTCCCGCCGGTCTTCTGAGAAAGGACACGCCATGACTGCGATTGGATGGATCATCCTCCTCGTTATCGTCGCCGCCGTTCTGATCGCGCTCGCCGCGTGGTTTTACGAACGGGCGACGAACGAGATCAGCCTCGTGAAAACCGGGATCGGGGGCCGCAAGGTCATCATCGACGGCGGCACGCTGGCGATCCCGTATTTTCACGAGATCAACCGCGTGAACATGCAGACGATCCGCATGGACGTGGTGCGGCGCGGTGACAGCGCCCTCATCACCAAGGACCGGATGCGGGTGGACGTGGGGGCCGAGTTCTATGCCTCGGTCGTGCCCGAGGCGGATGCCATCGCGCGGGCCGCGCAGACGCTGGGGCGGCGCACGTTCCAGCCCGACGAGCTGAAAAGCCTGATCGACGGCATGATGATCGACGCGCTGCGCACGGTCGCGGCCCAGATGACGATGGACGAGTTGCATGAGAACCGCGCCGAATTCGTGCGCGAGGTGCGTGACATTCTGGGCGAGACGCTCGGGCGCTACGGCCTCCAACTCGACAGCGTGTCTTTGACCGATTTCGACCAGACGCCTTTCAACTCGCTGGATGAAACCAACGCCTTCAACGCGGTCGGCATGCGCAAACTGGCCGAGGTGATAGCCAAGTCGAAACGCGAGCGCGCCCAGATCGAGGGCGACAGCGAAGTCGAAGTGCGGCGCACCGCGATGGAGGCCTCGCGCCGCAAGCTGGAGATCGACTTGGAGGAACGCCGGGCCGAGATCGCGCAGGCGCAGGAGGTCGAAACCCTCATGGCCGCGCAACTGGCCGAGGTGGCGAGCCGCAAGGCCGACGCCGAACGCTCGGCGGCCCATGCCCGCATCCGCATGGAGCAGGAAATCCAGTCCGCCGACATCGCCCGCGAACTGGCGATACGAGAGGCCGAGATTTCGCAGGAACGCGCGCTCCAGATCGCGGAGCAAGAGCGGCAGATCCAGATTTCCGCCAAGTCGCAGGAGGAAAGCCGCGCCCGCGCCGATGCGGACACCGCCCGCGCTGAAGCGGTGAAGGCGGAAGAAGCCATTCAGACCGCGCGTCAGATGGCCGAGGCCGAGCGGCGCAAGGCCGTGGCGCTTCTGTCCGCGCAGCAGGATGCCGAAACGGCTGCCACCCGCGCGCGCATCGCCGCCGAAAGCGACAAGGCCACCGCCAAGGACAAGGCCGAGGCCAAGCGGGAAGAGACCGAGGCGATGAAGTATCTTCAACTGGCCGAGGTCGAGGCCGAAGCCGCCCGGATCAAGGCCCAGAACGCCCGCTCCGACGCGCTCGCCGCGCTGGAGATGGAGAAGATGCGCCTCGACGCCATGCCGGGCATCGTGAGCCAGATGGTCAAGCCTGCCGAGAAGATCGACAGCATCACGATTCATCAGTTGAACGGCCTCGGTCGGCGCGATAGCGCAGCGGAAGGTCAGGCTTCCAGCTCGCCTGTATCACAGATCGTGGACTCGATCCTGGACCTGGCGGTTTCGGCCCCGGCCATGAACCAGCTCGGCGAAATGATCGGTGAGAACGTCGGAAAACGCACTGGGGCCAAGAAGGCGGATTAAACCAAATCTCGCCAAGACAGTACCATGGGCCTCCGCATATCGCGGGGGCCCAATCTCATTATGGCGGCCAAAATCCGGCGACCTGTGCGATGACATCCGGTCCTGCCAGGCTTTCAAATACGGCTCCCCAAGAGGTGAAGACCGCTCCTAGATGTCGCGTTTTGGACCGGAGTCCGCGGGTTCTTGCCGGACAATACGCCAGCGAAAAGATTTCGGCGATTGCATCAAAAAGAACGCTTGATCGAGGCATTGAACGGGTGTAACGGGCGAATTGAAGCGACGAAGAAAACACTGGCTCGAACCGAACGGAGCAAGGCCATGCTGACACGCGAACAACTGATCCGCGAATACGAAGCCCGCAGTGGAAGTCTGTCCGGTCTGGTGGTGTTCTATGTCGGTCTGATCGCCGTGCTCGTTCTGACCGCCTCCGCCATCATCTGAGCGCGCGACCGACACACGCCCCAGCCATGAATTGACGAAGACCCCGACACTTTCGCATCGGGGCCATTTCTGTAGCACGCGGTCGCCAAGGCAATCAGACGTCTGCTTTTTCGCCAATATTGTCGACGCCCCGCTCTTCAAGCAGGGTGGTGAGCCAGTTGGGGTCCATCTCCGGCACCGATGACAAGAGCAGGTCGGTATAGGGGTGGTGCGGCGGTGTGAACATCTTGTCCTTTGGCCCCTGCTCCACCACTTTGCCGTTCTGCATCACGACCACCTCGTCGGCGATCGAACGAACCGTGGCGAGGTCGTGGGTGATGAACATGTAAGCCAGGCCCAGGTCTCTCTGTAGTCGGTCTAGGAGCTTGAGGATGCCCTCGGCGACCAGCTGGTCGAGCGCTGACGTCACCTCGTCACAGATGATGAACTCCGGCTCAGCCGCCAGCGCCCGGGCGATGCCAATCCGCTGTTTCTGGCCGCCCGACAGTTCCGGCGGGTAACGGTAGTAGTACTTGGACGGCTCGAGCTCGATCAGGTCGAGCAACTCGTCTACCCGTTGTTTGAGCGCGGTGCCCTTCAGCCCGGAATAGAACTGCGCCGGACGACCGATGATCTCATTGATTTGCACCTTTGGGTTCAATGCCGTGTCGGCCATCTGATAGATCATCTGAGCTTGGCGCAGTTGATCCTTCGACCGGTCCGTATACTTCGGCGGGAGCGTGTCACCCTTGAACTGGATTTCGCCCGCCATTGGCGGCAGGAGCCCGGTGATGCAGCGCGCCGTCGTCGATTTGCCCGACCCGGACTCGCCCACGACAGCGACGGTCATGCCCGGATAGATGTCGAAGGACACGTCATCCAGGACCTTCACACCGCCAGTATACGCCGCGTCGATGTTCTTGACCGAGATGATCGGCTCCGTGCCGTCCTTGGGCCGCGCCTTCTGCGGCCGCTTGAAACTGCGCACCGCCCAGAGCGACTTGGTGTAGTCCTCCTGTGGGTTTTCAAGCATTTCGACAGTCGAGGCCTGCTCCACCTCTTCGCCCTTCAGCAGCACCTTGATCGTATCCGCCATCTGCGCCACGACAGCTAGGTCGTGGGTGATGTAGATCGCCGCCGTATTGTATTGATCCACGATATCGCGGATCGCGGCCAGCACCTCGATCTGGGTCGTCACGTCGAGCGCCGTGGTCGGCTCGTCGAAGATGATAAGGTCCGGACGACAGGACATCGCCATCGCCGTCATCGCCCGCTGAAGCTGACCGCCGGACACCTGGTGCGGATAGCGAAAGCCGATCTCGTTCGGGTTTGGAAGGCGCAGCTGCTCGTAGAGCTTCATCGCGTCTTCCTGCGCTTCGAGACGTTTCTGAATCCGGTACTGAACCGGCGCCTCGGTGTGCTGGTCGATGATCTTGTGCGCCGGGTTGAAACTGGCCGCCGCAGATTGCGCGACATAGGCGATGCGCGAGCCGCGCAGGCTCCGCTTGTCGCTTTCAGTCGCCGTGGTCAGCTCAATCCCGTCGAACTCGATCCGGCCGCCGGAAATCCGGGTGCCGTCGCGGGCGTATCCCATGGCGGCCGCGCCGATCGTGGATTTGCCGGCACCGGACTCCCCGATCAGCCCCAGAACCTCACCCCGGTGCAGCGTCAGGTTGACGCCCTTGATGATGTCGATCCAGGTTTCTTCGGAATACCCTTGAATCTGAAGATCCTCGATCTCCAGCAGGATGTCTTTTTCCAGGAACTTTGCACTCATATCATTTCTCCTTCAGGCCGGAGGACCGCCACAGCATCCAGTCGACGACGAAGTTGACCGAGACGGTCAACAGCGCGATGGCTGCGGCAGGGATCAGTGGGGTGATGTCGCCGAACGAGATCAATGTCGCGTTCTCACGCACCATCGACCCCCAGTCCGCTGTCGGAGGCTGAATGCCCAGGCCGAGGAAGGACAGACCAGCGATCAGCAGGAACACGAAGACGAACTCAAGGCCGAATTCCGCGATCAGGGGAGCGGTCGAGTTCGGCAGGATCTCGCGCCGTATGAGATACCAGTCGCCCTCACCGCGCAGCTTGGCAGCTTCGATATAGTCCATCACGACAATGTTGCCCGCGACGGCCCGCGTGAGGCGGAAAACGCGGGGGCTGTAGATGATCGCGACGACGAGGACGATGACCCAGGACTTCGTGCCGAAGATCGACAGCATAAGCAGCGCGAAGATCAGCGATGGCACAGACATGATGATGTCCGCGACGCGACCCATGAACTGGTCAAACCAGCCACCTTTGACGGCGGCGAGCAGGCCCGCGAGCGCACCGAGGATGAAAGCGCCCAAGGTCGAGATAAGCGCGAGGCCCACCGAGTTGCGCGCGCCATATATGATCCGGCTGAAGACGTCTCGACCGAGCTGATCCGCCCCGAGGAGCATGTTCGCATCCGCTGGCGCAAAGGCTCCGGCGATGACCTCGGCTTGCCCGTATGGCGCGATCCAGGGGGCGAACGTGCCCGCAATCGCATAGGTGAAGATGATGAAAATCCCGAACGACGCGGTGAGCGGCGCGGTGCGAAGCTCCTTGGCGAGGTTCGGTCTCACGATGAGGATCAGGAACTCCTTGAACGCGAAGGAGAGCGCCGCCGCCGTCGCGAGGAGCGCGGCGAAGATCGCTATGGCACGCAAGGCCGGCGCTCCGCCGACGATTCCCACGATGATCGAGACCAGAAACAGTGCGAACACCATTCGAAACCACTTGGTCTGATTGAATAGCGACAGCACAACCGAGGCGAGAAGCAAGAAGACGTAGTAGCCGATTACGAAGAACATCATTGTACCGCCTCCTTATTTGGGGTGCCGCAAGCGCGGGTTGGTCAGGATCGCGCCAACGTCCGCCGCGAGGTTCAGAAGGATGAAGGTCGCCGCGAAGATCAGGCTCGCGGCCTGCACCACAGGGAAGTTGCGCTTCGCCACCGCATCGACCAAAGCCTGGCCGATCCCGGGATAGACGAAGACGACCTCGACGAGCACCACCCCGGTGATGAGATAGGCGAGGTTGAGCGCGACCACGTTGATGATCGGGGCCCAGGCATTGGGAAGTGCATGTCGCACGATCACCCGCCAGGGCGATACGCCTTTAAGCCGAGCCATCTCGATATAAGGCGAGGCGAGCAGGTTGATGATCGCCGCCCGCGTCATCCGCATCATGTGTGCCGTGACGACCAACACCAGCGTGAGCGCCGGAAGGAACGTCCGGTTCAGGAGTTCGCCAAGGCTCATGCCGTCCGACAGACTCGCGATCGCCGGGAAGAAGGGGTTCTTCACAGCGAGAAACAGGATCAGGATGTAGCCAAGGAAGAATTCCGGGCTGGAGATCGAGGTGAGCGTCAGCACGTTGGCCACACGGTCGAACACCGTGTTGCGCAGCAGCGCGACGATCACACCGAGCGTAATGGCCAGCGGAACGGCGAGCACCGCGGCGTAGGCGGCGAGGAACAGAGTGTTGACGAAACGTCCGCCGATCACGTCCATCACCGGCTCGCCCGAGAGGGCAGAGACGCCAAAGTCACCCACGACTGCCCCGGAGAGCCAGTCGAGATATCGGACATACCACGGCCGGTTCAGGCCAAGTTGCTCCCGCAGCGCGGCGACGGTCTCTTCCGTCGCGCCCTGACCGAGGATCTGCTCGGCGGTATCGCCAGGGAGAAGCTCCACGGCGAAAAAAATCAGAATTGAGACGACCAGGAGGGTTATCAGACCCAGGCCCAGCCGTTTGAGTACAAGATTGAGCAGGCCGCCCATGTGTCACTCCCCCGGTTGCATCACGCGGACTTTTGCGCCGCTTGTTTTGTTTTCGTGCGGCCTGGGATGTCGGTCTTCGGAAAAACGAGACCGGCGGGACAGAACCACGCGCCAAAAAAAGTGGGTCCGGCACCTTCGGAGGTGCCGGACCCTTTTTCTTCCGATTACTCGGTAAACCACCAGCGGCTCGCCGCGCGGGCGCCATCGCCCTCCCAACTCGCAGCGAGGCTGTCCGGCGTGCCCACGTTGGAGCGCGCCGCGTATACGAAGTTGTTGAAGAACGGGATGACGGTGCCACCATCGTCGCGCGCCAGCATCGCCATTTCGCGATACATCTCGGCACGGAGGCTGTCGTCCAGTTCGGCCTTCGCTTGCAGCAGGAGTTCGTTGAAACGCTCGTTCTGCCACCGGCTCTCGTTCCAGGCCGCGTCGCTCTTGTAGGCCAAGGTATACATCACGTCAGGCGTCGGACGCGCGCCCCACGAGACGAGGCACCAAGGCTTCTTCAGCCACACGTCCGAGTAATAACCATCGTTCGGTTCACGCGTGACGTTGATGGTGATGCCCGCCGCCTTGGCATGTTCAGCATAGAGCACGGCCATATCGACCGCCCCGGCGGTGACACTGTCGGCGGTAGATATGTTGACCTCGAGGTTTTCCATCCCGGCCTTCTTGAGCAGCGATTTTGCTTGATCCGGGTCATAATCGCGCTGCGGGATATCCTCGGGCCAATACGGCTGAGCTGGCGAATGGTGGAAATCATTGGCCTTGGTCGCGGCGCCGAACATGATCTTCTCGATGATCTCGTCGCGGTTCATCGACAGCTTGAGCGCGTTACGCACGTCGACATTGTCGAACGGCGCCGTGTCGCAAAGCATCGGCAGCGTGATCGCACCCGCGGACGGGACGTTGAAGAGCTGCAGGTTCGGATCGCGCTGCATGAGCGCCATCGTCTTGAGGTCGATCTGGCTGACCGAGTCCACGTCTCCGGTGACCAGAGCGGTCTGACGCGCGTTCGGGTCATTGAGCGTGATGATATCGACCTTGTCGAACCATGCGCCCTCGCCGTGCCAGTTTTCGTTGCGCACGAGGCTGAACTGAACGCCGAACTCGCCGGACTCGATTACATACGGACCGGAGCCGTCGCCGGACTGCCAGTCGATCGTGCCGTCGTCGTTGGCCGGGCAGATTGCGAGGTGGTAATCGGTCATCAGCCACGGGAAGTCCGCGTTGCCGCCCAACAGCGTGACCACCACGGTATTGTCGCCATCAGCCGTGATCTCGACCACGTCGGTCAGGAGCGCTTTGGCTGCCGATGTCGTGTCGTCACCCCGGTGATGGTTGAGCGATGCGATCACGTCGTTGGCCGTCACCTTGTTGCCCGACATGCCGAAAGTAGCGTTCGGGTTGAGCGAGAAGGTCCACTCGGAGGCTTCGTCGTTGGCTTCCCAGCTGTCGGCCAGATCCGGGCCAAGCGAGCCGTCGCCGTTGATCATCGTCAGGTAGGAACGATGGGTGTGGGCAAGGAAAATCATCGTCCGGGTGACATAACTGCCCGGATCGTGAGTGTCGCCGGTGTTACCATCGTGGATGCCCCAGCGGAACGTGCCGCCACGGGTTGGAGCGGCCCTGGCGGACGTGCCCCAGAGGCTGGTGGCGCCAGCAACCGTCAGGCCGGCGGCAGCCGAATAGCTCATGAAGTCGCGGCGCGAGATGCGGCCTTCCTTGGCCCCCGCGGCGATCCGGTTGATAAGATCTTTGTCTTTCTTGGTCATAGTCTCTCCCTGTCTGTTCGCACACCAACGTGATGCGCTATTTGAAACCGCCTCTCGCAGACTGACGAGGAAGGAGGCCAAAAATTAACGACGTGTTCCAAGAGAACATGAAATCTCGCTCGCATCTACCCAGTTTCAATGGTTTCTTAATCACGAGTTGTGCGCTGCAGGCCGGTATTGCGCCGACTCGGTTTGCTGCCTGCAAAGTATCGCGTCCGGAAAATGGCATGCCCGGCAGTCCGTTCAGGCACGGCTACAGCCGACTCCGACCTGGCAGGAAAGGCCTTCGCCGGTCGCATACTTCAAAGGTCGCATTTTCTCACGGCTTGATGCAGAACGCTACTGACCCGACGCGAAACAGCCGCTTGGAGACGACCATGACGACACTGGATTGGCACGCCGAACGCGGTGATCTCCACGATCTCTCACTTCTCGACCGGACTCCGGAAAGCGAAGGCATCGACCTCTCGGCGGTGCGGCTCTACCGCCGCGACCGTGTGCGGACGCAGATGGAGCTTCTGGGCATCGATGCGCTGATCCTGTCCGATCCAGTCAACATCCGCTATGCGACCGGCACGCGGAATATGCAGGTTTTCACCTCCCGCAACACGCCCTCGCGATATCTCCTGCTGACCGCGCACCGCTCAATCCTCTTCGAGTTCACCGGCGCACAGCACCTCGGTGAAGGCTATGAGACGGTGGATGAAGTGCGCCCGGCAGCCACTGCCAGCTTCGTTGCCGCCGGCCCCGACATCGCGAAACGCGAAGCCGACTGGGCCAACGAAATGGCCGACACGCTCGCCGAGGTTCTGGGCGGCCCAGGAGCGACCATAGGACTCGAGCGGCTGAACGCCGGTGTTGCGATCGCGTTGTCTAACGCCGGACTCCGGGTCGTCGACGCCCAGCATCCCATCGAAATGGCGCGCGCCATCAAATCGGAGGAAGAGCTTAAATGCGTGCGCAGCTCACTGCGTGCGACAGAGCGGGGCGTCGCCGAGCTTCGCGTCGCGATCCGACCGGGTTTGACGGAAGCCGAACTCTGGTCGGTCCTGCATCGCGCCATCATCGCGCAGAATGGCGACTACATCGAAACCCGGCTCCTGAATGCCGGTCCGCGCACGAACCCATGGTTTCAGGAAACCGGACCGAATGTGATTGGCGAAAACGACCTGATCGCCCTCGATACCGATGTGGTCGGTTGTCACGGCTACTACTCGGACTTCTCGCGCACCTTCCACGCAGGCCCCAACGCCCCGACCGCCGCACAACGCGAACTCTACAACACGGCTTATGAACAGGTTCAGCACAACATTTCGATCCTGCGTCCCGGTTTGTCCTTCCGAGACTATGCGGACGCAGCATGGGACATCCCGGAGAAGTACTATGCGCACCGCTATTACTTGTCGGCTCACGGCTGCGGTATGACCGGGGAGTACCCCTATCTCTACCATCACGGGGACTTCCCGGATGCCGGATACGATGGCGAGATCCTTCCCGGCATGACGCTTTGCGTCGAAAGCTTCATTGGTGCCGCAGACGGGGGCGAAGGCGTAAAGCTCGAAGAGCAAGTGCTTATCACCGAAACCGGCGTCGAAACCCTCTCGCGCTTTCCGTTCGAAGAGGCGTTACTGCACTAAGAATTGAATGCGCGGGCCGATCGTTCGCCTTACTTCCGGCAAATCCCTGGTCGCAAGGCCAAGCACCCCCGCGTCTTTCACCGCTCCAGAATGAATCTGGAAGGGCCCAGCGTTATTCTCATCGCACTTCTGACCGTTGCGTCAGGATAATTGAACAATGAAAACAGAAAGTTGTGGTGCCCCCACACGGACTCGAACCGCGGACCTACTGATTACAAATCAGTTGCTCTACCAGCTGAGCTATAGGGGCACTCGGCGCGATTTAGACCGGGCAGCGGCTTCGATCAAGCCCATGCGCGCCTGTCAGTCGATTTCCTTTGGTTTTTTTGCCCAGTGGCCCGTCAAATCTTCGCGCTGCGCGGCGCCGGAGTGTTTACAACCTCCGGAGCCTATGCTCTGTTTGCGACATGTGCATGAGTTGGTGTCGCATTCGGGACAGATGAAAAAACCTGAACTGACGACCACACAGGGAGACAATCATGAAAACCAAGACACTCAGCGTGCTCGGCGCGCTTGGCCTTTCCGTAAGCTTCGCTGGAGCGGCGATGGCGCAGGAATGCGGCGACGTTTCGATCGCCGAAATGGACTGGGCTTCGGCCGAACTGATGGCCAATGTCGATGCCATCATCCTCGAGGAAGGTTATGGCTGTGACGTTTCGCTCATCCCGGGCGCGACGACAACGACCTTCGCCTCGATGAGCGAGAAGGCAGAGCCGGACGTGGCGCCGGAACTCTGGATCAATGCGGTGCGGGACCCGCTCACCGCAGCCAAGGAAGAAGGCTCGCTCGTGGCCCTCAACGACGGCCCGATCACGGGTCTGGGAGAAGGCTGGTGGGTGACCCCTGCATTTGCCGAGGAATACCCGGAACTCGATACAGTCGAGAAGCTGCTCGAGCGTCCGGACCTGTTCCCCTATGCCGAAGACAAATCCAAAGGCGCCTTCATCGGCTGTCCGGCCGGCTGGGGCTGCCAACTCGTGAACGCCAACCTCTTCCGCGCTTTCGACATGGAAGAAAAAGGCTGGGTTCTTGTCGATCCCGGCTCGGCTGCCGGCCTGGACGGTTCGATGGCGAAAGCCGCCGACCGTGGCGAGAACTGGTTCGGCTACTACTGGTCGCCCACCTCGATGATCGGCAAGTACGACATGGTCATGCTGCCGTTCGAAGTCGAGTTCGCAGGACGTGAGAACTGGGACGGCTGCATCGCGCTGGCCGAACAGGACTGCCAGGATCCGCAGCCGACCGCCTGGACCGTGTCCGAGGTCGAGACGGTCGTGACCGACGACTTCATGGAGAAGGGCGGCGTCGCGGCGGATTACTTTGAATCGCGGGTCTTCCCCGGCGACATCATGAACCAGATGCTCGTATTCATGAACGAGAACCAGGCGACCGGCGAAGATGCCGCGTTCGAATTCCTCATCTCGCATGAGGACATCTGGACGTCCTGGGTGTCCGAAGACGTGGCAACCAAGGTCAAGGACGCACTTTGATCGCCGCCTGACGGTACAGAGGGCCCGCGTCGGACGCGGGCCCTTTTTCAATCCAACGATAACAACCGCCAAGGGACACAGGGATGGAATTTCTGACTGAATTCCCGTCATTGGGACGGGCCGACCTTTCAGCCATGCGCCGCTGGATCGACGGCAACTTCCGTGAATTCACGCGCGCCACCGGGGAAGCGCTGGAGGCATTCTTCAACCCTCTCCTGCAGTTCCTCGTCTGGTTCGAGGACCTGCTTCAGGCCACGCCGTGGCCAATCATCCTGCTGGTCATCGGCGGGCTGGCATGGCTGGGCGCACGGGACTGGAAGATCACGATCGGTTCGGTCTTTGCCTTCGTCCTCATCGGCTTTTTCGGGATGTGGGAGGATACGATGTCCACCCTCGCGATCATCTCGGTCGCCACGATCCTCTGTATCGCCATCGGCATCCCGATCGGTATCCTGATGTCGCGTTCGGACCGGATGCAGTCGATCATCACCCCGATCCTCGACGTAATGCAGACGATCCCGTCATTCGTCTACCTCATCCCCGTCGTCATGCTCCTGGGTATCGGCAAGGTGCCTGGCCTGATCGCCGTGTGCATCTATGCGATCCCGCCGATCGTGCGCCTGACGAACCTTGGCATCCGCCTCGTCGACAGCGACGTGATGGAGGCGGCCGATGCATTCGGCGCCTCTCCGCGTCAGAAACTGTTCGGCGTGCAAGTCCCTCTGGCGCTGCCCAACATCTTTGCGGGCGTGAATCAGACCATCATGATGGCCCTTTCGATGGTCGTTATCGCTTCGATGATCGGCGTTCAGGGCCTTGGTGTCCCAGTGCTGCGTGCGATCTCAAACCAGTACCTCGCGCTCGGCGTGATGAACGGCCTGGCTATCGTGGCACTGGCGATCATCTTCGACCGGGTCTCGCAGACCTACGGAAAACGGCTTCAGGCCTATCGCACGGGACACGGTAATGACTGAAGAAAACATCAAGGTTCAGATCAAGAACCTCTACAAGATCTTCGGCAACAAGCCCCAGAAAGTCCTGCCGCTGGTCAAGGATGGCATGGGTAAGCCAGAGCTTCTGGACAAGCACAATCATGTGCTTGGCATTCAGGACGTCTCCCTCGACATCCCGGAAAAGCGCATTCAGGTCATCATGGGCTTGTCGGGCTCGGGCAAATCCACCCTGATCCGCCATGTGAACCGGCTGATTGAACCGACCGCAGGGGAAATCCTCGTGGACGGCGAGGACGTGATGAAGATGTCCGAAGAACAGCTTCGCGACATCCGGCGCTTCAAAATGTCGATGGTGTTTCAGAAGTTCGGTCTCCTCCCCCACCGTCTCGTCGAGGAGAATGTCCAGTATGGCCTGACCATCCAAGGCGTCGACGAAAGCGAGGCCAAGAAACGCGCGCAGCACTGGATCGACCGCGTCGGACTGACCGGCTACGAACGGCACTACCCCGGCCAGCTTTCGGGCGGGATGCAACAGCGTGTCGGCCTGGCTCGCGCGCTCGCCCCTGATGCCGAGATCCTGCTGATGGATGAGGCCTTCTCGGCGCTCGACCCTCTGATCCGATACGACATGCAGTCGATCCTGCTCGAACTTCAGGATGAATTGCACAAGACGATCATCTTCATCACCCACGACCTCGACGAAGCGCTGAGACTGGGCGAAAATATCGCGATCCTTCGCGACGGCGCCCTCATTCAGGAGGGCGATGCGCAAGAGATCGTGCTGAAGCCGGCGGATGATTACATCGCGGACTTCACCAAAGACATCAACCGCGCCAAGGTGATCCGTCTTTATGGTCTCGCCTCCCCGGCCCCGGAAGGGTTCGACGGGACGGTCGTGGATGGCGAGATGGTGTTGTCCGAGGCCTTCCCGGTTATCAACGACGCGCCCAATCGCATCGTCGGCGTGACGGACGAGTCCGGCAAGATGATCGGCACCGTGGACCTCAATACACTGATCCACGCCCTGCACGCCTGACCGCATCTCCGCTTTCAGATGACGCGGTGAGAGGGTTCACCTACGAGGCAACGGAGAGGCATCGCCTCCCCCGCCGCGGCGTCCCGGCGCAGCCGGGGCGGCGCAACACCTAAGCGGGCACGAGCCCGTTCATTCCGGAACCGCTCAAGCCAGGAGGACGGCCCGCTCCTCTTCGCCGGCATCCCGGGTCGTGCTTGACAAGTCAGCCACGACGCAGAGCGACGCAACGGGGGCCCCTCGATCCATGCGGACCACGCAATCGGCGATCCGGATCGCGCCAAAGCCTGCCTCTTGCAGGATGTCCTCTATGTAATCACGCCCGTGAGCAAACCGTTGGCTCTCGCGCAGAGTCACACCTTCAGTGCCTTGCTCCACCGTGAAAGCGAACCTCCCGCCCGGTACGAGCATCCCGGCACACCACGCCACGACCCGTTCCAAGGCGCCAAGATAGGCGAAAACGTCGGCCGCGACGATCAGGTCGAAAGGAGCGCCCACGATTTCTAGCGCACCGATGTCACGCTTCCCGAGCCGATCGTAGAGGCCTTTCGCCTCCGCCTCCCCAAGCATCCCTGCCGACAAATCATATCCCTCCAGCCAGCGGCAGAATGGGCGCAGACGCTCGCCCAAGAGGCCCGTGCCGCAGCCAAGGTCGAGCGCACGGGCCGCGTTATGAAATCCGGCGGCATCAAGCGCCAACATGATCTCTTCCGGCCCGCAATATTCCAGCTTGCCGACCAGCGAAGATTCGAAGCGCGAAGCATACTGGTCGAAGAGCAGCTCCACGAAGGCCGGCGGCATCGTCTCGGACACCGGCACCGCGCGGGTGAGATCGCACCTCAGTCCCGCGCCGAAAGGGTCGGACGGGTCCAAGGCCTCGGCCCGTCGCCACATCTCCACGGCAACGTCTGTTTCGCCCACAAGGTCGTGGAACTCCCCGAGGCGGAACCACCCTGCGGCCCAGTCCGGCGACAGGTCCAGCGCAATTCCCAACACCTGTATCGCGGCGTCCATGTCGCCGAGATGCGCCATCGTCTCCGCATAGCCCGCCCGCCGGTCCGCGGTGGGATCGCCCGAGGGAAACAACATTCCCGTCATGATGTCACATCCAAAGGGCCCGCTCATTTGCCGGTTGGCTACGCGGCGGGCGACACGCTGCGCTCATCGGCGCATCGAAGCGCAGGTAGGCCTGCTCGTGGGCCCTGTCAATCGCCTAACGGTTCGCGCGGGCCATCAAGGCAACAGCCACCAGCCCCACGAGGATCACGAGAATTGCAGCCGGGGCCGCCTCCCCGATCTGTTCGAGCGAGGCTTTCTCGTAAACGCGAGTCGCGAGCGTGTTGTAGTTGAACGGACGCAACAGCAGCGTGGCGGGCAGTTCCTTCACGCAATCCACGAAGACGAGAAGCAGCGCGGTGCCCACCGACCCCCGGATAAGCGGCACATAAACCTCGCGAAGTGCCCCGCCCGCGCTCCGGCCCAATGAACGGGCCGCCATGGGCAGCGACGGAGATACGCGCCCCATCGCCGCATCCGCCGCGTTCTGTGCAATCGCGAAGAAGCGCACGCAATACGCATAGACCATGGCAACCGCGGTCCCGGTCAAAAGCAAACCGGGGTCGAACCCGGTCAGCGCCAGCACCGTATCTGCCAGTGTATTGTCGAGGGCAGCGAGGGGGATCAGGATGCCGACCGCGAGCACGGCGCCGGGAGCGGCATAACCAATGGTGGAAACTGGCAGGACTGTGCGTGGCAGCCGCGAGCCCGTCAGTCTGACGCCGTAGACAAGGAAGAGCGCCAGCACGACGGTCACGACGGCCGCGCTCCCCCCCACTGTCACGGTATGCCCAAGCGCACGCAGCAGCCCCGGCGCAAGCCAGCCCTCGGCATTGTTCACCGCGTGCCACATGAGCACACTGACCGGCAGAACGAAGCCAACCGCGAAGGGGATCGTGCACATCGTCGTGGCCAGCCACGCGCGCCAGCCGGAAAGTTGCATCGGCTCCACGGGTCGCTGTTGCCGCTCGAGACGGTAAAACCGGCTCTTAGAGCGGCTGACTTTCTCGACCGCGACAAGGATCAGTACGAGGCCCAGAATGACGAGCGCGATCTGTGCCGCACCGCCCGCGTTGCCCATCTCCAGCCACGTCGTGAAGATGCCTGTGGTAAGTGTCTGGACCGCGAAGAAGTCGACTGTTCCGAAGTCCGAGACGGTCTCCATCATCACGATGGCCGACCCCGCAGCGATGGCGGGCCGCACGAGCGGCAGGCCCACCTTCCAGAACCGTCCGAAAGGACCGGTGCCGAGCGCGCGCGCCACCTCGTAGACACCGCCCGACTGCTCGCGAAACCCCGTGCGGGTCAGGAGATACACATACGGTGACAGCGCCGCAGTCAGGACGACGATGGCGGCCCAGCGCGAACGGATTTCGGGGAACCAGTAGTCGCGCGCGCTCTCCCAGCCGAACAGCCCGCGCAAACCGGTCTGGACCGGGCCGGAATACTCCAGAAAATCCACGAGCGCATAGGCCCCGACATAGGCCGGAATGGCCAGCGGAAACAGCAACAGCCATTCCAGCCACCGTCGGCCCGGAAACCTGTACATGGAAATGAGCCACGCGGCGCCCGTGCCGACCGCCGCAGAAAGGAAAGCGACGGACAAGGCGAGGATCACGGTGTTCTTGAAGTACCGCGGGAGCGTGGTCGAAATCAGGTGCGGCCAGACGTTCTCGACAGGGTTCAGCGCCATCCACACGACGGCCAGGATCGGCCCCACCACGAGCAGCCCGATCAGGAGCGCCCCCGTGGACCAGGGGCCCGGACGTCGCAGTCGCCTTGGCGCCGCCATAACTTGACCATTTTGCTCAACCATACCTCGCCCCGCTTATCCCATTTCCGGTTTAACTGTCCAGATTTCCCGTTATAAGTTGCCCCAGGATCGAAAGGACGGCCCGCCTCATATGCAGATCGCATTTCATATCGGCGCCCATTGCACCGACGAGGACCAACTCGTCAAATCCCTCGTCAAGAATACCCAGGTTTTTACTGAGCAGGGCGTCGCGGTTCCCGGACCTTCGCGCTACCGCCAACTGCTGACCGACGTCTCGGTCAAGCTTGCTGGCAAGCCCGCTTCGTTGGAGACGCAGGACATGGTGCTCGAGCAGATTCTCGACGGCACCGACCCGGACCGGCTTGTCTTTTCTTTCGACAATTTCATCTCGGGTCCGCGCCGCGTGCTGGAAGACGGTATGCTTTACCCGGCAGCGCCTGAAAAGACCCGCGTCCTGCACAATCTCTTTCCCGATCACGACGTGGAGTTTTTCCTTTCCGTCCGCAATCCTGCGACGTTCGTCCCTGCCTTTCTCAAGAAGTATGCTGATCTCAATCGCGACGAGATCATGAGCAAGCTCAATCCGCAGGGCATGGTCTGGTCCGACGTGATCCGCGACATCCGTGAAGAGAACCCGGACTGCCCCGTCACGATCTGGTGCAACGAGGACACGCCCCTCATTTGGCCCGAGGTCATGCATGAGATCACGGCCATCGACATGCGGATCCTGTTCAAGGGCGGGCTCGACATTCTGGCCCAGATCATGAAGCGCGAAGGGGTGAAACGACTTCGCGCTTACATGGCCGAGAACCAGCCGACGAGCGAAATTCAGCGCCGCCGGGTCCTCTCGGCTTTTCTCGATAAATACGCCATCGACGACGCGGTCGAGGAGGAGATCACCCTGCCCGGCTGGACGAACGAACTTGTCGAAGAACTGTCGTCCTCCTACGACGACGACATGCTGGAACTGTCCCGCATTCCGGGCGTCACGATGATCACCGCCTGACCCAACGAAAAAGGCCGCCCCGACGGACGGCCCCGGTCGCGGATCGAAGCAAGTCTCAGGACATGCCGAGCGCGGACTTGTACATGTCGAGGACGGCCTCTTCCTCCGCGATATCATCCGGCTCACGCTTTCGCAGAGCGATGACCTTACGCATCACTTTCGTGTCGTAGCCGCGTGCCTTGGCCTCGGCCATGACCTCTTTCTGCTGGTCCGCGATGTCTTTTTTCTCCATCTCCAGGCGCTCGAACCGCTCGATGAACTGGCGCAGCTCGTCCGCCGTCACGCGGTAGCTGCTGGGGCTGCCCTGGCTGTCGTCAATCACGTCGTCCATCATGTCCTCATCGCTTGGCTGGAGCCTCTTGCTAGTCGCTCGCGCGAGGCCCATCAAGTCCCCTTCTCCCTTGCAGCAGATCCCCGCGCGCGCTAGAGGCCCGGCATGGAACTTCTGATCGTCATAGGCGCCGTCATCTCGGTCATCGGGCTCGTTGGCCTCGTCGTCAGCGCCCTGCGCGTTCTGCGGGCGAAACGGGCCGGACTGGCCGACGAAGACCTGCGCGAAACGGTGCGTCGCGCAATGGTTCTGAACTTCGGCGCTCTGATGCTCTCGGCCTTCGGTCTGATCATGGTCGTGGTGGGCGTCATCCTCGCCTGAGGCGTTCAGTCGGCGTTCATCGCTTCGAAGATTTTCCCGTATTTCACAAGATCGTCCCAGAGCGGCACTGGGGCCCAGAAGCTGTTCTCGCGCGACCATTCGGTGAGCATCTTGCGCACCGCAAGCGCGCCGACAAGATCTGCGGCAAGCATCGGCCCACCGCGCGCACGGGGGAAACCTGCCCCAAGCAGCATTGCGGCATCAACGTCGGAGGGCCGGGCCACGACCCGCGCCGCAACAAGGCGTGCCCCTTCGTTCGCCATGGCATAGAGACAGCGCGCAACGATCTCTTTCGCCCCGATCTCGCGCGCCTCGATGCCTTTCTCGGCGCGGAGCGCCCGGATCATCTGAAGGCCCTCCGGTGCGACACGCGCGCGCCGGTCCCCTTCTTCGTAGAGGTAAAAGCCCTGCCCGGATCGCTGACCGTACCACGCATTCTCAATCATCCTGAGCGGAATGGCCGAAGCACAGTCCTCGGCGCCAAGCCCCCAGACCGTATCGACCCCCGCAATATCCTGCGCCTGAAACGGCCCCTGGGGCATACCGTACTCGCGCATTGCCGCGTCCACGTCACCCGGCATTGCGCCACGTTCGAGGAGCAGCGCGGCTGCGGTGTAATAGGCCAAACGGAGGCGGTTGAAGACCAGCCCCGGACGCGCAGAGGTCAGCACCGGCCCCTTGCCCATTGCCCGCGCAAGGCGCAGGAGCGTCATCGTCGCCTGTGGCTCTGTCGCCCGCGCCGGGGCCACCTCGACGAGCCGGCTGCGCGCGCCGGTGCCCGCAAAGTGCATCGCCGCGAAACGGTCCGGGCGGGCGGAGGCCTGAGCCAGCGCCTCAACGTCGCATTCGGCGGTGGAACTTGCCAGCACCGCGTGACGCATGGCGACTTCTCCAACCCGACCGAGTACATGCGCCTTTCGCACACTATCTTCCGGCAGCGCGTCTATCACGACGTCTGCATCCGACAACGACCGGTAGTCGTCCGAGACGACAAGGCGGGACAAATAGGAATCGCGATCCTTGCCTGCAATCCGCCCCGCCTCCACCGCATCGGCATAGGCGCGTTCGATCCGGGCCCTCACACGGGAAATCGCGGTGTCGTCCTCAAGTGCGATAGTGACCGGTACACCCGCAGCAAGGCCTGACATGGCTACATCACGCGCCAGAGGGCCCGCTCCCACAACGCCTATGGCCGCAACCGTCTGCGCGGCGACCCCGGCAAGCGAGGGAAACCGGCCCGCGCGGCGTTCGGCGATAAAGGCGTGGCGTAGTCCGCGTGCGGTCTCGGAGTTCACGAGGTCTTCGTAGGCCACATGCTCCATGTCCAAGCCTGCCCCGAACGGAACGAGCAACGCCGCCTCGACGAGTTCCACGAGGCGGGCGGCGGCACTGACGTGGTCCTCCAGCATACGGCGACGCGCCTGAATAACATCCAGATACTGCGTCGCGTCGCGCAGCCCCTCTCGTCGGTCCCTTGTCGGGCGCGTCGGCGTACCATTCTCGCCCATGTTCCGGGCGGAGCCGAACGCGGCGCGCTCGAGGTTCTTTTGCACGACCTTGTCGACAAGCCCCGCGCTCTCTGCCCGCCGGGCGTCAATTGGCTTGCCGGATATCAACATGTCGAGCGCGATGCGCGCCCCCACCAACCGAGGAAGACGCTGCGTTCCTCCGGCATTGGGCACAAGACCCAGCGTCACTTCCGGAAAGCCAAACCGCGCATCAGGCAGCGCCATCCGGTAATGGCAAGCGAGCGCGAGTTCAAAACCACCGCCCAACGCCGTTCCGTGAATTGCCGCAATGACCGGCTTGGGCGACGTTTCGACCTTGTCGCAGAGCTCTGAAAGCGTGGGCTGGCCAGATTGAAGGGAAAATTCTCGCACGTCAGCGCCAGCCGGGAACGTGCGGCCCTCGGCCCTGATCACTACAGCGTTGACTTTGGGGTCATCAGCGGCGCGGACGATACCTTCGAAAAGTGCTGCGCGCACCGGCTGCACGAGCGCATTCACCGGCGGATTGTTAACCGTCAGGATCGCCACGCCATCGCGCAACTCCCAGCCTACCTTGTCCGATTTTGACCCTGCTGGTCCCGCGTTCATGCGGCGCTACCGCTTATTATTCAAAATGTTGAAACAAAATACGGCGCGGACGCACCCAATGCAATTATTCATTCCGACGCGGACGTCAGACGGGCATGTTCTCGAACTGATCCTCAAGATCGTCCTGGCGCAGCCAGTCGGCGTAGACGCGAAGTTGTGCGGGGAGGTCCATGTTGTTGTCTGCGTGGCCCGCGATGACCTGCCGAAGCCGGTCCTCCCACATGCGCCAGTTGACCGGGTCGGCTGAAATGTCATCCATCAACGCGTCAGCCGTCTTCACGAGTTCGCTTTTCATACTTTCCTCCCGTCACATGTGCCGCCGCGTGCCCGCGGCGGCTTGGGCTCCTACCCCGTTTTGGCCGCGCATTCCGCGCAGAAAGGGGTTTGTGGAACGACATCGAGCCGCGCGTCGGCGATCTCCGTTCCACACTGGACGCAATAGCCATATTCGCCCTCGTCCATACGGTCGAGTGCGGCCTTGATCTGCGCGATCTCGGCCTGTCCCGAAGCACCCATGCCTTCCAGCACTTCGTCTTCCTCGCGTTCAGTCGCCAGCTCTTCCCAGTCTATCGACTGGTGGCTGTCGAGCTCATCATCGATTTCGTGCAGCCGCGTGTCGAGTTCGGCGAGTCGTGCTTCGAGAATTGGGCGGTATTTTGCAGTCTTGGCCATGGCAGATTCCTGTTTTACAGGCGCATCCTGAACAGAAAACGTGGTGTTTGCCTTGATTGAGGTCAAGACAGGGAATCCCGGCCCCGCCTTTTGGCAGCTTAAAGGTCGGACAGATCGGCCAGGTCCGGAAGGTCGTCGGCAGCAATGAGATCGTCCAGGGCGCCAAGCTCATCAAGGCCGGTCAGGTCACCTGGTTCGGCCGTTCCACTCAGATCAGCGAAGTCTCCGTCCCCGTAGGTATCTGCAAGCGCCGGTTCAGGGAACGCGTCGGGCGAGGCGTTCAAGTCAGATAGCTGATCCGGCTCGAGAAGCGTAGCCGACGCACTGGGTTCGATAGTGTGAGATGAAGCCTCCGCTCCATCGGCCTTTTGCGCCGCACCTATACGGATCGCGCGGTTGCCATTCGCCATGCCGAGACGTCCGTGGCCGACTGTCCGGCCGTCGATATCCTCGATCGCCACACACCCAAGTGCCTCGCGGGGGATGGGAATGGCACTCCCGACCGCGAAGTCGGCCACCTCTGACAGAGTCAGTTCTACCCGGTGCAGCGTGCCCGTGAGGCATACGGCGCTTTCGGCCACGACCGCGCCCAACGCTTCCGTAAAACCTGCCGTGTCCCCGGCGCCTGATCGGCCCGCCACCGGCGCGGCCTCGTGCGGTAGGATCAGATCGAAGACCCCCTGTTTCGCGCCACGGCCCAGGTCGAGTGACAGGCGGAACCGACGATAGGGTATATCTTCGAGGGTCAGGGGGATCGCGCGCGGCTCAGATAGCGCAAGGGCGTAGCGATAGCCCGAGAGCGCCGGTGTCAACGCGAGGTCGGCATCTGCGGCGCGCTGTTCGAGAAGCTCCAGAACCCTGTCGATGAAGTCTGCGCACATCACCGCATCGGTTCGAGTAGGTGCGCGCGGTGTGGCGGCTCGTGGCACCACGCGTCCTGTGGTCTGCATCTCGATCAAGGCCCCCATCGTGTCCGGATCAAGCAGGACCAGCCCATAGCGCCCCTCCGGACCCTCGACCAGGGCCAGAAGCGTGGTCTCGTCCAACGCCTCGACCAGCGGAGCGAGTGTGGTGCGCGTCTCCTCCGCCTGCCCTGCGACGATAGACAACGCCACCACGTCCTCCCCTGCCTGCATGGCGGCGGCACGCAGGAGCTTGGCCGCCGTTGGCGTGCCAATCTCGGGCGGCGGGCGTCCGGCCCCCGCCTTGCGCTGCATCGCGCTGGGGCGTTCGTCAGTGCTCATGTCCTTGGCCACAGGCATAATTGTCCGAGACCGACCCTCGCAGAACAAGGTTTACAAAGCGTTGCGGCTAAAGCGGCAATGTCACGCGAAAGGCAGCGCCGCCCTGCCCCGGCAAGTATGTGATCCCGCCTCCGAGCTTGGACATGATCTCGCGGCAGATCGCGAGGCCGAGCCCGGCGCCTCCCGCCTTTTGCTGATCTGAGAGGCGCGAGAATTTCTCGAAAATCACCACCTGACTTTCCGGAGGGATGCCGGTGCCGTTGTCAACGAAGTCCACATGACGGCGTCCGCCCTGCTCCACCACCGAGATCGCGAGGCGCGGTTTGGCGGAATCACAGTACTTGCTCGCATTGGCAATCAGGTTGATGAACACCTGCGCGAGCCTGTCCGTATCGGTGCGAAGCGCGACGTCCTCGCGCGAGGGCGTGCGCTTGATTGAAAGCGGGCGACCGTCGCGTACCGTACTAGCCGCGGACACGGCACGGTCGAGAACGTCCGTCAAATTACCGCTCTGGACATTGAGCGTGACTTGCCCGGCCTCCAGCACCGACAGGTCGAGCAGGTCGTCGAGCAGTCGTGTAAGCCGGATCGCCTCGTCCTGAATGATCCCGGAATACTTGCGCGTATCCTCGACGGCCATCTCGCCTTCCTTGAGGATTTCCGAGAACGCGCGGATAGACGTCATTGGCGTGCGCAGCTCGTGGCTGATCTGGCTGAGGAACGCATCCTTTTGAATGGACAGCGAGGTGAGCTTTTCATTCGCTTCCTGCAACTGGCGGGCAGTGCGGGCCAATTCCTCGGACTTGGCCTCAAGCTGCGAGGAATACTCAAGGATCTGCTGCGTCTCATCCGCAACGGCCATGAGGTCATCCACGGACACCGCCGCCCCGCCGACGATCTGGCCGACCATAGCATGGGCTGTGGCCGCGCCCACCGAGCCTGACAGCTCCCGCTCCAGGATACGCAAGAAATCCGGTGTCGTATCCGGCAGGTAACCATCCTTGCCTTGCCGCGCGCTTTCCTCCTGAAACAGCGCCTGCGCCTGGCTTGCCCCCATGATCCGCTGGGCCATCACCAGTAGGTCCTCGCTCTCTGCATTGCCGCGCGTCCAGCCTTGGGCAGTGCGGGAATGTTCGAACACGTTGACGAATTGCGCGCCCTGAAGGCGTTCGATGGGACGCGGGAAGGAAAGAAGCGAGCCCAGGACGAAACACCCCGTGTTCAGCACCATCGACCAGAATATCGCGTGGACCACCGGGTCCATCCCCTCGACACCGAAGAACGCTTGCGGGCGCAACCAACCGATGCCCCAAGGCCCCTCTGCCAGCACACGCGCCGTCATCATGCCGGCATCTCCGAAGGACGGCAGGAACAGTGCGTAGGCCCAGACGGCAAATCCCACGGTAAGGCCCAGCGCGGCTCCCACCCGGGTCGCACCGCGCCAGAACAGTCCGCCGATCATCGAGGGCAGCACCTGCGCCACACCCGCAAAGGAAATCAGGCCGATACTTGCCAGCGCCTCGGACCCGCCGGAAAGGTGATAGTAGAGCCAGCCGAGACCCAGTACCCCGGCAATGGACATGCGCCGCGACAGGAGAACGACCTGCCGCACATCGCCCGACATCGCGGCCCCGCCTGAGCGGGCCGAAAGCCAGATGGGCATCACGATGTGGTTGGACACCATTGTCGAGAGCGCGATGGCCGCCACGATCACCATGGAGGTGGCCGAGGAAAAGCCACCGAGGAAGGTAAGCATCGCGAGCCCGCCTTGCTCGAAATGCAGAGGCACGGTGAGGACGAACAGGTCCGGGTTGCCATCAGGAAGAATCTCGAGCCCGACAACCGCGATCGGGACCACGAAAAGGCTCATGAGAAACATGTAGAACGGAAAGGCCCAACTCGCGGTGGCGAGTTGCTTTTCGTCCACGTTCTCCACCACGAGGACCTGGAACATGCGCGGCAAAGTGAGAAAGGCCGCCGCGGATAGGAAAATCATCGTTGCCCAGCGCGGTCCCTGAAGATCCCAACGGTCGATAGGCGACGCCTCGATCGTGCGGACAATGTCCGCCGGCCCGCCACTTACGCCCCAGACGACGAAGATACCTACAGCAAGGAGCGCGACCAACTTGACGACCGCCTCTACCGCGATGGCCGTAACGACCCCATGGTGGCGCTCATTCGCGTCCAGGTTTCGGGTGCCGAAAAGCACGGTAAAGGCCGCAAGGCCCACGGCAACCCAGAACGCGGTCGCCTCGGGGTCCGCCAGCCCTTCACCGCCCTGTTGGGCGAAGACCGAGAACGACAGGACGACGGACTGAAGCTGAAGCGCGATATAGGGCGTCGTGCCAATCACCGCGAGCAGGGTGACGAGCACGCCCAGCAGGTTCGATTTGCCATAGCGCGACGAAATCAGGTCGGCGATTGAGGTGATGCGTTGCGCCCGCCCGATCCGCACCAGCTTGCGAAGGACCCACCACCAGCCAACCATGACGAGCGTCGGACCGAGGTAGATCGTGACGAACTCAAGACCCGATCGTGCAGCGTAACCGACAGCCCCGTAAAAGGTCCACGCGGTGCAATAGATCGACAGGCTGAGCGTGTAGATAATCGGCGCGCGCAGCCAGCCGCCGTGGCCCGTGCGCGCCTGCCGGTCGCCCCAGAAGGCCACGAGGAACAGGAACCCCACATAGGCGAGGCTGACGAAGATCAGCAGGTTGAACCCGACCATGCCTCAGACCTCGTCCCCGCGCGAGCCGGGCTCAAGCGGATCGGCACCGACGCCGCCCGGGGCACGAGCCAGAGCCCGGATCATCAGCGCGGCACCGACGATGAGCAGGAACCAGGCAGCGAACAGGTACATTCCGGCATAGGCCGTCGCGCGCCCGGTGGTTTCCGCACCGAGGAGCGGGACGAGAAACAAAAGCGCGCCGAGGAAGGGCAACACCCGCAGCCCGTCGATGAGCCTGCGGCGACGATAGGTGTCACGGGCGAGGAAGGTGGTGGGACGGCGGGTCATTCGCGTCTCAGCCTCCGCCGGTGATCTCGCGCAGGACCGTCAGCACCTCGGCGTTCGAAAACGGCTTGGTCATGAACCGCGTGGCGCCGAGCCGGTCGGCCACTTCGCGGTCCTTCTTCTGTCCGCGGGCCGTGAGCATCAGCACGGGAATGTCCGCCGTGGCCGGATTCGCGCGCAGGTCCTGAAGAATGTCGTAACCCGAGCGGCCGGGTAACATCACGTCCAGCACGAGCGCGTCGGGCGCGTGGCGATGCACGGCGTCCATCGCGGTTTCACCATTTGCATGGGTTGCGACGGACCACCCATCCCTGCTGAGAATGAACGAGATCGCTTCGATAATGTTCGGTTCGTCCTCGATCAGCAGAACCTGTTTGCCCATTGTCTCCCCCGCTGGATCTCTTCCTCCCTCGAGACCCGTTTTTCGTTTATCGCCGCTGGGTTGCGCAGAGTCAAAAGAGTTCGCGGGCGGGTGCCGACCTCAGACACGCATCCCCAGGATGGAGGGCTCGCGCCGCGCCGCACAGGTCTCGCGCGGGCAGATGCGGCAGGAGGCCCCGACGGGAACGACGGGACGATCGGTTTCGTCGACCGGTTCGATCACCATCGTCGCCTCGTGAACAGGCGGCGCGTCGAAAGATGAGGCGGACCGCGGCACCGAAACGGCGCGACAGAGGAACAGACGCGGGTCCGTGCCGGGCATCTCGACCACCTGTTCGATCGGCTGCGCCGGCCGCGCGAGCGCCTGGTAAAGCGGCCAGAGCGGGCAGGCAGCCCCGAAGCGCGGCAAGGGGAAACCTTCGAGCGGCTTACGCAGTGTCACGGTTCCCGAGCCATCGCAGACCACAAGCCCACGCGGTGGAACCGCATCCTCAGCCGGCAAGCTCGCCATACGCCTGAGGACCGCATCGAGCCCGACCGCGAACCCATCCGCCACCCGCGCTGGGTCGTGACCCGTATTGGTCAGGGACGTTCGGAAGGCGTGGAGTGGCATGGCGCGGGCATCGGCCAGGTAGCGCACCAGCATCCGCCGCGCGAGGTCCCGGGCGCCCCGATCACGCAGGGTGCCAGCGCGCTCCAGCATCATGGCGATTTCGCCTTCACCTACCGCAGGCGACTCCAAAGGCGCGAAATGGTAACCCGCCTCCTCGACAAGCGCGGCGACGTCGTCAGCTGCCGAGACCTGCATCTCCCGCCGATCCGACCCCGCCTCGAGATACGTCACCAACCCCTCCGCTGAGGATGAGAGCCGCTGGCTTTCCTCACGCATGTTGCGCAGGAACCGGTTTTGCCAGTCCGGATCGATGTCATCCGTTTCGGCAAGGATCGCGGCGGTAGAGCGGATGGCAGTCACGGTCGAGATGACCTCGTGCAGGGAGGCGGCCAGATGCGGGTCATGCGTAAGGCGGTCCGACAGCGTCTCGACCACCCGCTCGAGATCCTCGATGCGCCGCGCTTGCGCAACCACCAGCTCCGCCCAGCCGGGAAAACGACCCGCGAAATCCTCTACCCGCTCGACCTCGGGCGTGGCGTCCGACGACCGGTCGGCCGCGTCGCGAAGGCCCGTGACAAGCGCCTGACCGGCCCCTTCGGAAAGCAGCGCGGCATCCGTATCCAATTCGAGCGCCAGATCCAGAAGCAACTTGCCTCCGATTCTGCGGCGGTTGTGTTCGATGAGATTGAGGTAAGCCGGCGAAACACCCACGGCGCGGGCGAGATCGGCCTGTCGCTGGCCCAGCGCAAGACGTCGTTCGCGGATACGGCTGCCGGTCAAGCGGGACTCTGGCATGGAAATTTTCCTTGGTTTTCCGGCGCTTTCTGCACCTGCGCGAAAATTTGTTTACAAACATAGCACGACGACAGTTCATTTGTTTACAAAAAAATTGTTACATCTGAGGCATTTGTTGCGAAATTTTCTCTCACGCCTCATTAATGTTTTCAGCCTGTAAAGGCACACGGCATGCGCGGGGAGGCCATGCCGTCATTTCCAAACGGGAGGATATTTATGTCCAAATCGAACTTCACCCGTCGTGGGCTTCTCAAGACGGGGGCCGTGACCGGCGCCGGTCTCGCGATGCCGACGATCTTTACCTCCGGCGCAATGGCGTTCACCAACGAGCCGACCGGCGACACCGTCACCTTCGGCTTCAATGTGCCGCAGACGGGCCCCTACGCCGACGAAGGTCTCGACGAGCTGCGCGCGCAGGAACTCGCCATCGAGCACATCAACGGCATGGGTGACGGCGGCATGCTGAACACCTTCTCGTCGAAGGCGCTCGGCGGTGACGGCATCATGGGCAAGAAAGCCGCCTTCGTCACCGGCGACACCCAGACCAAATCGGACGCGGCCCGTGCCTCGGCCAAATCGATGATCGAAAAAGACGGCGTCGTGATGATCAACGGCGGCTCGTCCTCGGGCGTGGCCGTGGCCGTTCAGGGCCTGTGCCAGGAAGCCGGCATCATCTTCATGGCGGGCCTCACGCACTCCAACGACACGACCGGCAAGGACCGCAAGGCCAACGGGTTCCGTCACTTCTTCAACGCCTACATGTCGGGCGCAGCGCTCGCTCCGGTGCTGAAGAACGCTTACGGCACCGACCGTCGCGCCTACCACCTGACCGCCGACTACACCTGGGGCTGGACCCAGCAGGAGTCGATCCAGTCCGCCACCGAGGCGCTCGGCTGGGAAACGGTCAACAACGTGATGACGCCGGTTGGCGCGGGCGACTTCTCGTCCTACATCACGCCGGTTCTGAACTCCGGCGCAGACGTGCTGATCCTGAACCACTACGGCGGCGACATGATCAACTCGCTGACACAGGCCGTTCAGTTCGGTCTGCGTGACGCGCAGGCCAACGGCAAGAACTTCGAGATCGTGGTTCCGCTTTACTCCGAACTGATGGCCGCCGGTGCTGGCGAGAACATCAAGGGCGTGTATGGCTCCATGAACTGGAACTGGCAGCTCACCGACCCGGGCACCCAGGCGTTCGTCAAGTCGTTCGGCGAAAAGTACGGCCGTCCGCCGTCCAACTCGGCGCACACCTGCTATGTGCAGACCCTGCTCTATGCAGACGCCGTGACCCGTGCGGGCTCGTTCAATCCCTGCGCCGTGGCCGAAGCCCTCGAAGGCTTCGAGTTCGACGGCATGGGCAACGGCCCGGTCCTGTACCGCGCCGAAGACCACCAGTGCTTCAAGGACGTGCTGGTCATGAAAGGCGCCGACAACCCGACGACCGAGTACGATACGCTCGAAATCGTCGAGCAGACGCCGGTCAGCCAGGTCACCTACGAGCCGAACCACCCGATGTTCGGTGGCGACGAAGCCTCGCTCGGCGAGTGCAACGACGGCGCGTAAGCTCCTTCGACTGACGTAGGGCGGGGTCATCCCCGCCCTACACCCGCGACGCAGGCAGTGGGCGAAAGACCCGCGCCGCGTTCGTTACACACACCACACATGCAGCTTCGGTGGGGACAATGGACGCCATTATTCTTCAAATTCTGAACGGGCTCGACAAGGGCTCGGCCTATGCGCTGATCGCGCTCGGGCTCACGCTCATTTTCGGCACACTCGGCGTCGTGAACTTCGCCCATGGGGCGCTGTTCATGATCGGCGCTTTCGTCGCGGTGACGCTCCAACGCGTCTTCAGCCTGTCCTATGATCAGGTGGACCCGACCAAGACCGACTTCCTCGGGAATCCGCTCGTCGTCCAGATCCCATATATCGAAAGCTGGTTTGGTCCCGAGGTCGGCCACTGGCTAATGGATTGGTCCGTGCCTCTCGCCATCATCGCGGCCATCCCGGTCATGCTGATCGTCGGCTTCGTCATGGAACGGGGCCTCATCAAGCATTTCTACAAGCGTCCGCATGCGGACCAGATCCTTGTCACCTTCGGCCTCGCCATCGTTCTGCAGGAGCTGGTTAAGTACTTCTTCGGTGCCAACCCGATCCAGACTGGCGCGCCCGACGCGTTCGCGGGCTCGATGGACTTCGGCGTCCTGCTCGGCTTCGACCCGAACGTCATCATCTATCCTTACTGGCGCCTCGTCTACTTCGGCTTCGCGGCCCTCGTGCTCGGCGGTGTCTTCGCCTTCCTGCAGTTCACCACCTTCGGGATGGTCGTGCGCGCCGGCATGGCGGACCGCGAGACGGTCGGGCTTCTCGGCATCAACATCGACCGGCGCTTCACGCTCATGTTCGGCCTCGCAGCCGCGGTGGCCGGCATGGCAGGGGTGATGTACACGCCAATCCTCGCGCCGAACTATCACATGGGCATGGACTTCCTCGTGCTGTCATTCGTGGTGGTCGTGGTCGGCGGCATGGGATCACTCCCGGGCGCTGTGGCCGCAGGCTTCCTGCTGGGCATCCTGCAAAGCTTCGCATCCATGAACGAAATCAAATCCCTCATCCCGGGGATCGACCAGGTCATCATCTACCTCGTCGCCATCCTCATTCTGCTCACCCGTCCGCGGGGCCTGCTAGGCCGTGCCGGCGTGATGGAGGACTAAGCCATGAAAATGCTCGGTCTGTCCCGCAAAGACACAACCTTCCTGCTGATCGTCATCGCGCTGACGCTGTTCACGCCGATCCTTCTGCAACCTTTCCCCGAGGGCTCCGGCCTCGCCACGTTCAACGCGGGCTATCCGGACCTGATGCAAAGGTTCGCGATCTTCGGGATTTTCGCCATCGGCTTCAACATTCTGTTCGGCCTCACCGGCTATCTCTCCTTCGGCCACGCGGCCTTCCTGGGGGTCGGGTCTTACTCGGTGGTCTGGATGTACAAGCTGCTAGGCTACAGCGTTGTCCCCGGCATCCTGCTCGCAGTCGTCGTCTCGGCGGTCTTCGCGCTGGTCATCGGTTTCATCTCGCTGCGCCGCTCGGGGATCTACTTCTCGATCCTCACGCTCGCCTTCGCGCAGATGAGCTACAACCTCGCCTACTCGGTGCTTACCCCGCTCACCAATGGTGAGACCGGCCTTCAGGTCTACACCAACGACCCGCAGGTCCTGATGGGCGAAAACAGCCCGACCTCGCCGCACTTCTTCGGCATCGTGATGAACGAGAGCTCGAAACTGAACGTCGGCGGGTGGGAGTTCACCTTCAACAACGGCTACTACTTCACGGCTATCGTCGCGATCCTCGTGTTCTACCTGTCGATGCGCATCTTCCGCTCGCCCTTCGGCCTGATGCTGCGCGCGATCAAGACGAACCAGACGCGGCTGAACTACACTGGCCTCAACTCTCGCCCCTACACGCTCGCGGCTTTCGTGATCTCGGGCATGTATGCCGGCCTCGCCGGTGCGCTTATGGCGTCGATGGACCCGCTGGCAGGCGCCGAGCGGATGCAGTGGACCGCCTCGGGCGAAGTCGTCCTGATGACCATCCTCGGCGGTGCCGGCACCCTCATGGGTCCGATCCTCGGCGCTGGCTTCATCAAGTATTTCGAGAACATCTTCTCGAAGATCAACGACAACATGCTGCACCAATGGTTCGCCTGGATGCCGGACGGGATCGAGAACTTCCTCATCGGTGTCAGCCACTTCTTCGTCGGCAAATCCTGGCACCTGACGCTCGGCCTGCTCTTCATGCTCGTCGTCATCTTCCTGCCCGGTGGCCTCGTCGAAGGCGGCCAGCGCATCGCCCGCCGCTTCCGCAGCCGCAAGTCCAAGGACGACGGTTCGGAAGCGCAGACCCAGCCCGCGGAATAAGGAGAAACTCCAATGGGAATCCTTGAAGTAAAGAACGTGGGCAAGCGCTTCGGCGGTCTACAGGCCCTCTCGGACGTGAACCTCTCGGTTCAGGAAAACAGCGTCCATGCCATCATCGGGCCGAACGGCGCGGGCAAGTCCACCCTGCTCAATTGCTTCGTGGGCAAGCTGATCCCGGATACCGGCAGCGTGATGTTCAACGGCCAGTCGGTGCTCGGCCTCAAACCGCACCAGATCAACCAGATGGGCATCTCCCGCGTGTTCCAGACGCCCGAGATTTTCTCCGACCTCGACGTGATGGAAAATGTGATGATCTCGTGCTTTGCGCGGCGCGACGGATCGTTCCGGATGCATCCGTTCGAAACCGTGGCCCACGAGACGGATATCGTCGAACAGGCCGAGAAGATGTTGACCGAGGTGAACATGATCGACAAGCGGCACATGCACGCGTCGTCCCTGTCACGCGGCGACAAACGGCGCCTGGAGATGGCGATGTGCCTTGCACAGGAGCCCAAGCTCCTCCTCCTTGACGAGCCGACGGCGGGCATGGCCCGCGCCGACACGAACAACACGATCGACCTGCTCAAGGAGATCCGGGAGAAGCGCGATATCACGATGGCAATCATCGAGCATGACATGCACGTCGTGTTCTCGCTTGCCGACCGGATCACGGTGCTTGCCCAAGGCACGCCGCTGGTCGAGGATACGCCCGAGAACATCAAGGGCCATCCGAAGGTGAAAGAAGCCTACCTTGGTGAGGCTGCGTAAGGAGATGAGGGACATGAACGAACAAGTCGTCGGAGAGGCCAAGCGCCGCGAGCCGGTCGATCACTCCAAGAATGCCAACCAGGCCACGACCGCGCCCGCGTTCTTCTCCTGCTGGGATATCCACGCCTACTATGGCGAAAGCTACATCGTGCAGGGTGTGACCTTTAACATTCACGAAGGCGAAATTCTGGCGCTTCTGGGCCGCAACGGCGCCGGCAAGACCTCGACCCTGCGCGCAATCGCCCGAACAGGCAGTCCGCTGGTGACCAAAGGTGAGATCTGGCTCGACCATAAGCCGTTGCACGAGATGGCGTCCTATGAGGCCGCACAACACGGGCTTGCGCTCGTGCCCGAGGATCGCCGGATCATTCAGGGCCTGACTGTCGAAGAAAACCTCCAACTCGCCCAGATCGCGCCGCCCATCGGTTGGTCGCTGGAGCGCGTTTATGAGCTTTTCCCGCGTCTGAAGGAGCGCCGCAAGCAGGAGGGCACCACCCTCTCCGGCGGTGAACAACAGATGCTCGCCATTGCGCGCGCACTAGTGCGCGACATCAAGGTGCTCCTGCTCGACGAGCCTTACGAGGGCCTTGCTCCCGTGATCGTCGACGAGATCGAGAAGACGCTCAACGTCATTAAGGCGCAGGGCATCACCACGGTCCTTGTCGAACAGAACGCGGTCCGGGCACTGGAACTCGCCGATCGGGCCGTTATCCTCGACACTGGCACCGTCGTTTACGACGGCAGCGCCAAGGAGGTGCTCGAAAACGAGCAGCTTCGGCAGGAATACCTGGCCATCTGAGCCAGAGCTCCGGCGCGCCGGGAGGGTGCGCCGTTTCTCCTTTCACGGGCGTCCCAAGGGGCGTCCGTCAACCTGAAAAAGACCCGGCAGGAGGAGGACCGACAATGTCCGACAAGACCTACGCCCCATCCCAAGACTTCGTAAAGAACGCCCGCATCGACGCCGCGACATATGACGACTGGTACGCGAAATCGGTGAATGACCCGGATGCGTTCTGGCGCGAGCACATGACGCGTCTGGACTGGATCAAGACGCCGACCAAGATCAAGAACACTTCGTTCGATTACCACAACGTGTCGATCAAATGGTTCGAGGACGGCGAGTTGAACGTCTCGGTCAACTGCGTCGACCGCCACCTGCCCACGCGCGGAGACCAGACTGCGATCATCTGGGAATCCGACGACCCGAATGTCGATACGAAAATCACCTACAACGAACTGTCGGAGAAGGTGAACAAGTTCGCCAACGTGCTCAAGGGTCTGGGCGTCGGCAAGGGCGACCGGGTAGTGCTTTACCTCCCGATGATCCCCGAGGCCGCCTACGCAATGCTTGCCTGCACGCGCATCGGTGCGGTCCACTCGATCGTCTTCGCGGGCTTCTCGCCCGAGGCGCTGGCAGCCCGTGTGTCGGGCTGTGAGGCCAAGCTCATCATCACGGCGGACGAAGCCCCACGTGGTGGGCGCGCGACGCCGCTCAAGAAAAACGTGGACAAGGCGCGCGAACATTGCGGTGACGTGGCCTGCCTCGTGGTCGAGCGCACCGGTGCCGACATCGCGCTGCGCGACAGCGACCACGGCTATACCGCGCTTATGGAAAATGCTTCGGCAGAGTGCGACCCGGAGCCGATGAACGCGGAAGACCCGCTCTTCATCCTTTACACCTCCGGCTCCACCGGTGCACCCAAGGGCGTCGTGCATACGACGGGCGGCTACCTGCTTTTCGCGTCGCTGACACACGAAATCACGTTCGACTACCACGATGGTGACGTCTACTGGTGCACGGCCGATGTGGGCTGGGTCACTGGCCACAGCTATATCGTCTATGGCCCGCTCGCAAACGGCGCGACCACGCTGATGTTCGAAGGCGTGCCAACCTACCCGGATGCCGGCCGGTTCTGGGCCGTGTGCGAAAAACATAAAGTGAACCAATTCTACACCGCCCCCACCGCGATCCGCGCCCTCATGGGTCAAGGCACGGAATGGGTGACCAAGTATGACTTGTCGGACCTCAAGGTGCTGGGCACCGTGGGTGAACCGATCAACCCGGAAGCGTGGAACTGGTACAACGATGTCGTCGGCAAGGGGAATTGCCCCATCGTCGACACCTGGTGGCAGACGGAAACCGGCGGTCACATGATGACCCCCCCGCCCGGCGCCCACGCGACCAAACCCGGCGCGGCCATGAAACCGTTCTTCGGCGTTCAGCCCGTCGTGCTGGAGCCAACGACCGGACAGGAGATCAAGGAAACCGCCTGCGAAGGCGTCCTTTGCATCGCCGACAGCTGGCCCGGCCAGATGCGCACGGTTTACGGCGACCACGAACGCTTCGTCAAAACCTACTTCTCGGACTACAAGGGCTACTACTTCGCCGGTGACGGCTGCCGGCGCGATGCGGACGGCGACTATTGGATCACCGGCCGCGTGGACGACGTCATCAACGTGTCTGGCCACCGCATGGGCACCGCCGAGGTGGAAAGCGCTCTGGTGGCCCACTCCAAGGTGTCCGAGGCCGCCGTCGTAGGCTTCCCGCACGAGATCAAGGGACAAGGCATTTATTGCTACGTCACCCTGATGGAAGGCGAGGAATACACCGACGAACTCAAGACCGAATTGCGCAACTGGGTTCGGACAGAAATCGGCCCGATCGCATCGCCCGACTACATCCAGTGGGCCCCAGGTCTGCCGAAAACGCGTTCGGGCAAGATCATGCGGCGAATCCTGCGCAAGATCGCCGAGAACGACTACGGCGCACTCGGTGACACTTCGACCTTGGCCGACCCGTCCGTGGTCGACGAACTGATCGAGAACCGCAAACAAGACTGAACTTTGCCCTCTTGGCGCCTGCCAAGGCGCCCCGCAGATCCGATAGGCCGGTGCTGATAGCGCCGGCCTTTTTCACGCCGATCTCACAACCAATTGACTCAAAAGTGTTTTCCGGAGAGCCACCGCTAATCTCCGCGACGCAGGAACAATTGTTCGTTCCCGGCATTGTCCCATCAAGGCGCGCAACGCGCCACGACAAGAGGAGATTACCCAATGAAACCGCTCAACAAGACACTGATGACCTCGGCTGCCGCTCTGGTTCTGGTCGCGGGCTCCGCATTCGCGCAGGATGTCTCGACTGACACGGAAGTCGACGGCGATATGGCTACCGACAGCACCACCATGAATTCCGACACCGACATGTCGACGGACATGGAGGCGACCGGCGACGACATGACCGCCGACGCCGAGATGGAAACCGAGACCGAACTGGAATCGGACGTGGAGACCGCTGCTGAAGAGACCGGCGAAGCCCTTGAGAACACGGCTGAAGACGTAGCTGATGCGGCCGAAAACACGGCCGAAGACATCGAGGAAGGCGCCGAAGACATGGCCGCCGACGCCGAGAACACGATGGAAGAAGCCGGCGACGAGATGGGCGACATGGCTGCCGACGCCGAAGCTGAAGTCGAAGGCGAGATGGACGGTGAAATGTCCGCCGAGGCTGGCATGATCGACTCCGACCTCGAGGCGGCTGCCGACATCGAAATCTCGAGCCTGATCGGCACCAGCGTCGTGTCGCAGGACGGCAATGACATCGGTGAGATCGATAACTTCGTCATGGCCGACAACAAGGTCTGGGCCGTCATCGGTATCGGCGGTTTCCTGGGCATCGGCGAACACGACGTCGCCGTCGACCTTGAGCACCTCGCCGTGAACGAATCCTCCGACGAAGGCGAAGTCACCGAGTTCATGATCACCGGCTACACTGAAGCCGATCTTGAAGCGATGGAAGAATTCGACAGCGAAACTGCGACGGTGATCGACTCCACGTCGAGCCTGCGTGCCGCTTCGGGTTCGTAAGACATATCACTCACGGACGTGTTCACGTTCGCGACCGGCGCACGGCCCCCGTGCGCCGGTCTTTTCATGTCGGCCACGGCGGGAGCATCTTCACGTCGCGAGGGCAACCCAGATCAGGGCCGCCCCCCAGACAGCGAAGCCCGCAGCACTCATCGTCAAAGTCGTGCCCACCGTTTTCGGTGTCTTCAGGGTCAGCTCCGGCACCGCGATCAGGGAGGCGCCCTTGGCCACCGCGGCCACGCCGAGCAATGATACCAGCACTTGGCCGACCCCGCCCCAGGCCCAGTGGTTGACCAGGATCAGCATCCCGACCACGAAATGCACGGCACCGGACAAGTTCAGCAGCACCGGATCGGCATCCGCATTGCCCAAGACCATCCGTTCATAAAACCGGCGCGAGACGAGGAAACCGATGGCGGTCACCAACAGGTAGGGGCCGGCAATCAGGGCGATCGTCTGGGTCACTGGCCCGCGTCCCGTTTCGCGATCATCAACTCAACCCGCCTTAGCGCGCGCAGAACCCGGTCAGCTTGTATCTGAGGCATGAGGCTGAGTTTCAGCACGGTCGCCATCAGCGCAAGCGTGGCCGCCGTGATCCCCCATTTCACAGCGACCAATGTATCGGTCGCCCCGTAGAACTCGATCCCGCACCAGACCGCCGCGACAAACATCGTGGTCTGCACGATCATCACCACCCAAGTGACCCAGCCGAGTTTGCCCCGGAACTGGTCGAGGCTGAGGGCGAACCAGCCGCGTTCCGCCGTGGCCTCGGCGATGGCCCGGTCCTCTTCGGACAGGGCCTCTTCGATCAGCCGGTCAATCCTGTTCATCGTCGTCTCCTTCCAGAATGGCGCGCAACTTGCGCCGGGAATGCATGAGGCGGGTTTTCACGGTCCCGACCGGCACGTCGAGCGCGGTCGCGACCTCCCCCACCGTGAGGTCTTCGAGGTAGAAAAGAGCGATGGTGGCGGCCTGATCGCGTGGCAGCGTGGCAATCGCCGCCCGCACCCGGACAGCGTCCGATGCCTGCGGCCCGGCCTCATCGACCGAAGTCTCGGCCTCTTCGGCCCAGGCGGCCGCGACCGCCCGCCCCCGCTGGCGCCGCGCGATTTCGCGCGCGACACGGCGGGTCACGATCCTCAGCGCCCAAGGCAGAAAGGCGTGATCGTCGCGCAGGCTCTTGAGCCCGCGCATGATCTCGACCCAAGCCTCCTGCACCACATCCCGCGCCGCCTCCCGGTCGCCCAGGAGCCGGACCGCGTGGGCCATCAGCCGGTCGCCCCGCAGCGCCACGAGCCGTGACAAGTCCCGCCGATCCCCGGCCCGCGCCGAGGCGACAAGATACGCCTCCAGCGCTCGGATCCGAGGGTCCATCGTCACATTTCTCCCGTTACAGGGGAGAGTGCACGCGACGCGGGTTTCGGTTCAATCCTATTGGGCGGTCCAGCCGCCGTCGACGGGAACCGTAACGCCCGTGATGTTGTGCGCGGCATCGGAACACAGAAACAGGGCCAATGCGCCAAGGTCCGATGTCTGCGTCATGCGCAGCGACGGCTGCTTCTCGGACAGCAGATCAGCAATCCCCGCGTCCCGGTCGCCGCCGTGCTCCGTTGCCTTGGCCTGAATCTGGCTTTCGATCAGCGCCGTCTCGGTGAAACCCGGTCCGATGCAGTTGACGGTCACCCCGCCCTTGGCCGGATCGCCCTTGGAGGCATATTCGAGGGCCACGACCTTGGACATGCCGACGAGCCCGTGCTTGGCCGCGACATAGGGGGATTTCTCCTTGGACGCGACGAGCCCGTGGACCGAAGCGATGTTGACCACGCGCCCATAGCCGCGCTCGGCCATCTTCGGCAATGCCGCCTTCATCGTGTGGAAGCAGGCCGACAGCATGATCGCGATGATCGCGTCCCATTTTTCGTCCGGCATGTCCTCGATCGGGGCGGTGTGCTGAATGCCTGCGTTGTTCACGAGAATGTCGACCGGCCCCCAGCCCTCGACCTCCGCCATGAGGTCGCGCACGTTCTGCGCCTTGGAAACGTCGGCGCCGAAGAACTTCGCCTCCGGCGCACCCGCGTCCAGCACCGCCTTGACCGCGTCATCCGCGCCCGCGTCGCCCGGCAGCGAATGGAGCGCGATACGCGCCCCGGCACGCGCGAGTTCAAGCGCGATGCCCAGCCCAATGCCCGAGGCCGAGCCAGTGATGAGGGCGGTTTTTCCGTTAAGTGAGGTCATGCGTCCATCTCCTTGAGCCGCTCCCGCAGCTCGGTTTTCAGTACTTTGCCATAGTTGTTTTTCGGCAATTCATCGGTGAAAAAATAGGCCTTGGGCCGCTTGAAACGTGCGATTTGTGCAAGAACATGCGCATCCAGGGCCGCCTCGTCCACACCGTCCGCAACGACGAAGGCCACGATATCCTCACCCCATTCCGCAGAAGGCCGCCCGACGACCGACACCTCCCGCACCTCCGGATGGGTTAGGAGCGCCTCCTCCACTTCGCGCGGATAGACGTTCGTGCCGCCGGAGATGATGACATCTTTGGAGCGGTCCCTGAGCGTGAGATATCCGTGCGTGTCGAGAAAGCCCATGTCTCCGGTCATCAGCCAACCGTTTTGGATCGTCTTGGCGGTGGCCTCGGGGTTCTGCCAGTACCCCGGCATCACCGTATGGCCCCGGACCATAATCTCGCCTACGTCGCCAGGTGCAACCGGGTTTCCCTCCGCATCTCCGATTGCCACCTCGACCACTGATTGCGCTCGGCCCACGCTGGCCAGCCGGTCATGCCAGTCGGGGTGGACCCGATCCGCAACTTCGGCGCGCGAGAGCGCGCTGATCGACATGGGGCATTCCCCCTGCCCGTAGATCTGGACAAACTTCGGCCCGAACCAATCGACCGCTTCTTCGATGTCCGAGACGTACATCGGCCCGCCCCCATAAACGACGGTCTTGATCCCTTGCGCACGATCTCCTGCCGCCTTGGCCGCATCCGTGATCCGTCGAACCATCGTCGGCGCCATGAACATATGGAGCGGTCCCTGAGCCCTCGCCGCGGCGAGAAGTTCACCCGTGTCGAATCCGCCAGACGGGGGGCAGATGTGGCGCGCGCCCTTCAGAACGTGAACCAACGCGTAAAGCCCGGCGCCATGGCTCATCGGCGCCATGTAGTAAGCCCCGTCCTCGGGTGAGACCTCGTCGACGTCGGCGAGATAGGAGAGCGACATCGTAGACAGCATACCGTGAGTGATGATGACACCCTTGGGCCGGCCGGTGGTCCCGGAGGTGAAGAACAACCAGGCGAGGTCATCGGCGGCCCGTGGCGCGATCTCTCGCGGCTCGCCTGCGGCCATCTCGAACAATGTATCCATCCCGAAGATCGGCGTGTCGACGATATCGGCGAGGCCTTCCGCCAACCCGTCCGTCGCGAAAACCGCCCTGGCCTGCGTGTCCTGGAGGATCACCTGCGCCTCGCGAGGATGCAGCTTGGCATTGATCGGTACGGCCGCCGCACCCGCGATCCATATCCCGTAGAGCGCGATAAGGTAGTCCGGCACGTTCTTCATGAAGAGCGCCACCCGGTCGCCCGGCGCGATGCCCCGCGCGCTCAACCCCTCGGCCACGCCCGCTGCGGCACGTTGGAACGCGGCATAATCGGCCACGCAGGTCTCGCCGCGAAACAGCGCCGGACGCTCTCCCGCGACCGCCGCGACCCGTTCCAGCCAAAGTGCCAGGTTCATGTCCCGATCCTCCCAGTGGCAGAGCCTATGCGGCACATGCGCCACGCGCCAGTCCGTAGAGTTGCGTAGTTATTGATCGTCCGGTCAAATCCATGCACTCTGGCCCTCCGCTCACGCACCGGGGGACGATCACATGACCACGGCGAAACCCGCCACGCGCATCCAGAGGCGCAATCGCGAAACCATCCGCGAGGCGGCGCTGGACGTGTTCTCACAGCACGGCTTCCGGGGTGCGACGCTGGACCAGATCGCGCAGGCGGCGGGGCTCTCCAAGCCCAACCTCCTTTATTACTTCCCCTCGAAGGAGGCGATCCATGTCGAGTTGCTCGCCCACCTGATGACCGACTGGCTCGAGCCGCTTCGCGCTCTGGATGCGACGGGCGACCCGGTGGAAGAGATCGTGGCGTACGTCCTTCGCAAGCTGGACATGTCGCGTGAAATGCCCCGCGAAAGCCGGCTGTTCGCCAATGAGATCGTTCAGGGCGCGCCGCGTATCATGGAGTTGATCACAAGCGATTTGCGTCCGCTTGTGGACGAAAAGGCAGGCGTGATCGCGGCTTGGGCCCAGGCGGGCAAGATCGCGCCGGTCGACCCCTATCACCTGATCTTTTCGATCTGGTCGACGACACAACACTACGCGGATTTCGACATCCAGGTGCGCGGGGTTCTGGGAGTTCAGGGGAGCGAGCATTTCGACGACGCGCGCGCGTTCCTCACTCATCTCTACACCAGCGCCCTCGCGCCCGCGCGGCAAGGTCTTGTTAACCACTAGGCCCGGATTCTGTGGACAAGCACGCGTTCGCTACCGAAAATCGAAGGACGCATACGGTGGGGGCACCGTAGTCGGAGCAAGGAAATGGAGATTTCCGGACCATCCCCCTTGGGCACCAAGGCCGCCTATGCCGTGCCATACCAAGAGACGCGCCCCGTCGATGTGCGCAAGGTGCAGGCCCAGAGCGCCACGACAGACGCGGGCACCGACGCGCACGAACGACCGGAGCAGGAGGCTAAGGCGGCCGCTTCGCGCGACATTCTTGCGTTGAGGCGTGCCGTCGCTCAGGGACAACGACCTGCCGGCCCACCGCCCTCCTTCGAAGTGAGCTTGCTGGAGGTGGAAGGTGACCTGAAACAGAAGCTCGCGCGCATGGAGGCCGAGCGCACCGCCGAGCGTGATGCGGCAGGCGTTCAGGGCCAACCGAGCATACCGGAAAACGCCTTGGCATCATCGGGCGATGTGACCGAACCCCGTACGCCGAGCGGCACAGAAACAAATGGTCCAGAAGCAGCCGAATCAGACTGACGCAGACCCGCCCACCACTGTAGACGGGTGGCCCAATCTGTTCGCAATGCCTTTCCTCCACGGTTCTGCCGTCCTATAAGCGGGGAAATGTAACGACCCCGCGTGAGACGGGGGTTCAGGCTCGAGGACGGTATGACCAAGAAATCCCACGACAGCGACGTCGCCTTCATTCAGGCACTTGCCGAGCTTCTGCGCGAAAACGATCTCACGGAACTCGAGGTCAAGCGGGAGTACGGCGAGGCAGACCGGCTCAATGTGCGCGTTTCGCGCGGTGGCACCGTGCAGACCTTCGCGGCCCCCGCAGCGCCCGCGCCTGCTGCTCCCGCCGCGCCTGCGGCCCCGGCGGCGCCCGCCGCCGCACCGTCTGGCGAGGAGGACCCCGCCAGCCATCCCGGCGCCGTCACCTCGCCCATGGTCGGCACGATCTATCTTCAGGCTGAACCGGGCACTCCCGCCTTCGTGAAGCCCGGCGACAAGGTTGCCGAGGGTGACACGCTCCTCATCGTCGAGGCGATGAAGACCATGAATCAAATTCCCGCGCCGCGTGCGGGCACCGTGAAACGCATCCTCGTCGAAGATGGCTCGCCGGTCGAATTCGGCGCGCCGCTCATGATCATCGAGTAAGGCAGCACCCGGCATGTTCGACAAGATCCTGATCGCCAACAGGGGCGAGATCGCCCTTCGCGTCATCCGCGCCGCCCGCGAGATGGGGATTGCCTCGGTCGCCGTCCATTCGACTGCCGACGCCGACGCGATGCACGTCCGCATGGCCGACGAAAGTGTCTGCATCGGTCCGCCGCCGAGTCCGCAATCCTACCTCTCGATCCCGGGCATCATCGCGGCCTGCGAAGTGACAGGGGCGCAGGCGATCCACCCCGGCTACGGCTTCCTCTCCGAGAACGCCAATTTCGTACAGATCGTCGAGGACCATGACCTGACCTTCATCGGCCCGTCGGCTGCGCATATCCGGATGATGGGCGATAAGATCACCGCAAAGGAAACCGCCGAGAAGCTGGGGATCCCGGTCGTCCCGGGCTCCAAGGGCGGCGTTCCCGACATCGAAACGGCCAAGAAGGTCGCGGGCGAAATGGGCTACCCGGTCATCGTCAAGGCGACCGCGGGTGGCGGAGGGCGCGGTATGAAGGTGGCCGAGAGCGAGGCGAAGCTCGAAACCGCTTTCCGCACGGCGCGCACGGAATCCAAGGCCGCCTTCGGCAACGACGAAGTCTATATCGAGAAATACCTCCAGAAGCCGCGCCATATCGAGGTGCAGGTCTTCGGCGACGGCAAAGGCGGCGGCGTCCATTTGGGTGAGCGCGACTGCTCGCTCCAGCGGCGCCACCAAAAAGTTTTCGAGGAAGCGCCCGGCCCCGCCATCAGCGAGGAGGAGCGTAACCGCATCGGCGGCATCTGCGCCAAGGCCATCGCGGAGATGGGCTATTCCGGCGCCGGCACGATCGAGTTTCTCTACGAGAACGGAGAGTTCTTCTTTATCGAAATGAATACGCGGCTCCAGGTCGAACACCCTGTGACCGAGGGTATCTTCGGAGTCGACCTCGTGCGCGAACAGATCCGCGTGGCCGAAGGTCTGGGACTGTCGTTCACGCAGGACGACCTGCAGATCAACGGTCATGCGATCGAGATCCGGATCAACGCCGAGAAACTTCCGAACTTCTCGCCCAGTCCCGGCCGGATCACCCAGTATCATGCGCCCGGCGGCCTCGGCGTGCGGATGGATTCGGCACTTTACGATGGCTATTCGATCCCGCCCTACTACGACAGCCTGATCGGCAAGCTCATCGTTCACGGTCGCGACCGGCCCGAGGCGCTCGCCCGCCTTGCCCGTGCGCTTGGCGAGCTCGTGGTGGACGGCGTCGATACGACCATTCCGCTCTTCCACGCCCTGCTGGGGGAAGAAGACATCCTGACCGGAAATTACGATATCCACTGGCTGGAGCACTGGCTGGCGAAGAACTTGGGCTGATGGCATGTCCGGCCCGCGCGACAGGCTGACCCCGGAAATCCTGCTCCACGCATATGCCTCGGGCATTTTTCCAATGGCCGAGGACGCGACTGACACGGGCGTTTTCTGGGTCGACCCCAAGTTCCGTGGCATCCTCCCGCTCGACGGCTTTCACCTATCCCGCTCGCTCGCCCGCACGATCCGACGGGGCGGTTTCCGCGCCGGACTGAACGAAGATTTCGAGGGCGTGGTCGAGGGCTGCGCGGACCGCTCCACCACATGGATCAACGATCAGATCTTTGACGGGTATCGAAAGCTGCACCGGCGCGGTCGTGCCCATTCGCTCGAGGTGTGGGAGGGCGAAGCGCTCGTCGGTGGCGTCTATGGCGTCACGCTCGGCCGCGCTTTTTTTGGTGAAAGCATGTTCTCGCGCCGCCGGGACGCGTCAAAAGTCGCGCTGGCGACACTTGTGGTGCATCTCGCCCAAACCGGCTTTACGCTTTTCGACACGCAGTTCATCACGAGCCACCTCGCAACGCTCGGCGGCGTAGAGATTCCGCGCGCCCAGTACCATTTGTTGCTCCGCGAAGCACTTGCGGACGGCGAGGCGGACATCACCTCACGCCCCCTGCCCGATCCTCACTCGGTTGTGCAGCGCATTACCCAGACGTCGAACCGCGAATGATCGAGCGCCGAGAGCGCCGGCGAAGACGCCACCATCCAGCCGTCGAACAACGCCTGCTCTTCGTTTCCATCCCGGATCACGAGGTGCGCGAAGGCATCGCCCTGCGGGTTGTCGGTCGGGTAGCGGCATTCGGCCAACGTGACCTGAAGCCATCCCAGCTCTCCGGTCTCGCCCTCTGACAGGTCCAGGTCGATTGAGGACCCTGCGAGCTTGTCCAGCCCCCGCAGCACCGCTCCGGTACCCGACGTCACCTCCGGGCCTTCCTGCACGGTCGTCACGGTTTCTCCCTCGCCCTCGCGCAGGGGCGCGTTCGGGTCGATAGGGTTGCCGAATTCGTCGAACGGCACGTCCTCCTCGAACACCTGGTCCTCGGGCGTGTCGAGCGGCTCTTCGCCCTCGATGACGTCGAGCGGTTCGAACTGCCCGTCGTCCTGGGCACGCGCAGGGGCCGCGGCGGCGAGTGCTGCGGCGAGAATAACGATGGTCGGGCGCATTACCGCCTCCCGTTCAACTGTTCGATGATGAAGTCCATGAGGCCCTGTTCAGGTGCGGCGGTGCGAAACCGCCCCCCGGCCTCGAGCGGGAACGCTGACTGCCCCGGAATGATTTCCACGAAACTGCCGCCCAGAAGGCCCTCGGATGCTACTACCGCAAGGCTGTCCTCCGGAAAGGTGAAGGCAGGGTCGACGGTCAGCTCGGTCTCCGCCGAGAATGTCTCTGGGTTCAATGCAAGCCAGCTCACCCGGCCCACTTTGACGCCCGCGACGCGGACGTCCGATCCGACCTGAACGCCGCGCGCGGACACGAGACTCACCCGGTAGTCCTCGGTCGCATTGTTCCCGCCGAACCAGCCGATCACACCACCCGCATAGAGAAGGAATCCGACCGCGACGGCCAGCACAACGCCGCCGGCGACGGTTTCGGCAATCTCGCTTCGGCTGATCATGCGGACCCCCAGAGGCAGCTTATTCGGGCTGCCAGGCCTCGTAGTCCGAGCGCTCGACGGGCCGTTCATTTCGGATCGAGCCTGCGGGCACATAGGCCATGGCGGTGCCGGTCATGTTGTCCACATGCGGCTTTTCCCAGTCCTTGTGCGCCAGGGGCGAATTTTCCGGATTTTCGTCGAACGTGCGATGCAGCCACCCGTGCCAGTCGGCCGAAATGCGACTGGCCTCCGGCTCGCCCGCGTAGCAGACCCAGCGTTTGCTGTCGTCCTTGGTGCGGTAGAAAATGTTGCCCTGCGCATCCTCGCCCACCTTCACGCCTTTGCGCCAAGTGTAGAGACGGGTGCCGAGGGTTTCTTCATGCCACCAGGTCAGAAGAGACAGGATGAACCGCATTGGATGCCTCCGGATTAGACCTGTCCCGTATGGCCCAAAGCCCCGGCGAGGTCCAGCCCGATTGGCGCAGATGGGCGGAGATCCGTCTGGACAGTTTCGTTCAGTTGTCGTGACAAAGCCATCAAATCGGCCAGATTGTCCCGCATACATAACCAATATTTGAAAGTAACCATTGAGGAGAGCAGCAATGTTCGAATTCCACAACCTCGGTGCGATCGCCGCCGGCGCCGTATTGATTGGCGCCCTGCAACTGCAGGGACACGGCATGGACGCCTACGAAACAGAGCGCGAGACGGGCGCGAAAAGCGTAACCATTTCGTCCCGCGCCACAACCGACCATGTCATGCAGTCGAGCAGTGGGCTGGACGCCTTTGCGCGCAGCGACCGTGAGCCGCCAGAGTTATATCAGAAAGCGATGGTCCTGTGGGATCGCGCCACGGAAGAGATGATCGAAACGGGGCGCGTGATCCTCGCCTCTCTCACGGACTGAGGCGCGCGACCGCTTCGATCTCGATCTTCATCTCGGGCTTCATGAGCCGCGCCTCGATCATCGTGGCAGCCGGACGGGCAGTAGCGAACGCCTGAGACAGGACGGGCCAGCAGGCTTCGAAATCGTTTCCGTCCGGCAGAATGTATTTCACCTGCACCACGTCATCCAGGTTCCCACCTGCCTCCGCCAATGCGCGGCTTATCGTGGCAAGCGCATTGGCAGCTTGTTCGGCGATGGCCTCGGGCATCTCCATTGTCGCATAGTCGTAGCCGGTCGTGCCGGATACGAAGACCCAGCCATCCACCGCCACAGCGCGGGAGTAGCCGATCTGCGCCTCGAACGGCGAACCGGAACTGATACGTTGGCGGGTCATGTGCGCTCGCCCGGGCCCCACCGGCGCATCATGTCAGATCCTTGAAATAGCGCGCCACTGGCCATTGCTTGTAACCCGCTTTTTCATAAGTACGGCGGGCGGGTGCGTGGCCACGGTCGCCGACAGTTTCAACCATCACAATGTCTGCTCCCGCAGCGCGGATTTCAGCTTCACAATGGGCCATCAAGGCCGCACCAATGCCTTTCCGTTGGTGGTCGGGCGCGACTGCGATAATGAGAATCTCGCCCATCCGGTCTTCGGGGTGCAACTTGATGCCTGCAAACGCTGCGAGCGCATCGCCCGCGCGGACCACCCAGAACGCCTCGGGTGCTTCGTCGAGAAGGGCGCCAACGTCGGAAACCTGACGTGGCTCCCACCCTTCCGGGTAGAAGGCATCGTAGACGAAACCCGGCACGTCCTGACGCGTCAGTTCAAACACCGGAGCCCAGGCTGCAACCGCGAGGTCACAGACCGCGTCACGGTCGTCCGGCGAATAGGGTTGGATATCGGGGCTCTTGGCCATGGTGCCACGCCCCGGTCCGGCTCAGCCGGCGCTGGCGCCTTCCTTGCGATCTTCCGCGTAGATGATCAGCGGTTTGGCGTCGGTATTCGCCGCCTCTTCGTTCACCACGACCTCGTCCACGCCTTCCAGCGCCGGAAGGTCGAACATCGTGTCGAGCAGGATGTCCTCCATGATCGACCGAAGGCCGCGAGCGCCCGTCTTGCGCGCAATCGCCTTTTTCGAGATGGCCAGAAGCGCATCTTCGGTGAAGGTCAGCTTCGCGTCCTCGATTTCGAAGAGACGCTGGTACTGTTTCACCAGTGCATTCTTTGGCTGCGTCAGGATCGTGACCAGCGCGTCCTCGTCGAGATCTTCGAGTGTCGCTATGACAGGCAGACGCCCGACGAATTCAGGAATCAGGCCGAATTTCAGAAGGTCTTCCGGCTCCAGTTCCTGGAACACTTCGCCGACCTTGCGCGCCTCTTCATCTTTTACGTCAGCGCCAAAGCCAATCGCAGACCCTTTACCACGCTGCGCGATGATCCGGTCCAGACCGGCGAAGGCCCCGCCGCAGATGAACAGGATATTGGTCGTGTCCACCTGCAGGAACTCCTGCTGCGGATGTTTGCGACCGCCCTGCGGGGGCACCGAGGCCACGGTGCCTTCCATGATCTTCAGAAGCGCCTGCTGCACGCCCTCGCCCGACACATCACGGGTTATGGAGGGGTTGTCGGACTTGCGCGTGATCTTGTCGACCTCGTCGATGTAAACGATGCCGCGCTGCGCACGTTCGACATTGTATTCCGACGCCTGAAGAAGCTTCAGGATGATGTTTTCGACGTCTTCGCCCACATAGCCCGCTTCCGTGAGGGTCGTGGCGTCCGCCATAGTGAATGGGACATCCAGAATCCGCGCGAGCGTCTGGGCAAGGAGCGTCTTGCCGCAACCCGTTGGGCCGATCAGCATGATGTTCGATTTGGCCAACTCGATCTCGTCGCCATGTTTGGCAGCGTGATTGAGGCGTTTGTAGTGATTGTGAACAGCAACCGAGAGAACGCGCTTCGCGTGGGCCTGACCGATGACGTAATCGTCCAACACGTCGCAGATTTCCTGCGGCGTCGGCACACCATCGGTGGATTTGAGGCCGGAGCCCTTGGTTTCCTCACGGATGATATCCATGCACAGTTCGACGCACTCATCACAGATGAAGACCGTCGGACCTGCGATCAGCTTGCGGACCTCGTGCTGGCTCTTTCCACAGAAGGAGCAGTAGAGGGTGTTCTTGCTGTCGCTGCCGGAGGAATTGTTCGCCATATCGCCTTTCGGGGGCACCTGCCCCGCTCCTGTCTGCTCCGTCGGGAGCCCGAACCGTCCGTAATCTGCCCAAGCTTAGGGCAGGCACTCGGCCCCCGCAATGCGATTCTGGTCACGCTTGCGGGGGCGAATTTCTCTTATTCTTCCGCTTCGCCGCGCGACTCGAGGATGTCGTCGATCAGGCCCCAGTCCTTGGCCTGCCCCGGGTCCATGAAGTTGTCACGCTCCAGCGCATCCTGCACGGCTTTGAGTTTCTGGCCCGTGTGGTGGACGTAGATCTGGTTAAGCCGGTCCTTGAGCTTCTGGGTTTCCTGCGCATGGATCATGATGTCCGTCGCCTGCCCCTGATAGCCACCGGAAGGCTGGTGGACCATGATGCGCGAGTTGGGCAGCGAGAAGCGCATCCCCTTTGCACCGGCGGTGAGCAGCAGCGACCCCATCGAGGCCGCCTGCCCGATCACGAGGGTCGAAACCTTCGGCCGGATGTATTGCATCGTGTCGTAGATCGACAGCCCGCTTGTCACAACGCCGCCGGGGCTGTTGATGTACATGGCGATTTCCTTGGACGGGTTCTCCGCCTCTAGGAACAATAGCTGCGCGCAGATCAGCGAAGACATGCCGTCGTGCACCGGGCCGTTCAGGAAGATGATCCGTTCCTTGAGCAGCCGCGAGAAGATGTCATAGGCCCGTTCGCCCCGGCTCGTCTGCTCGACGACCATCGGAACGAGGGTATTCATATAGGTATCGATGGGATCTTTCATTGCGCCTGCCTCTGACTGTCAATCGGGCCGGACGGCCCGTCCCCAAGAGCCTAGTCATGGTTCCGGGGGGCTTCAAGAGGCCCTGCCCCATGCCGAAGGGCATGAGGCAAAAAGGTTAAGAAAGCTTTGCGATCAACTCGGCGCGAGGCCGCGAAGACGCTCGGACCGGCGGCGCAGAAGCTCCACCGTGGTAAGCAGCGCGATCGAGATCGCCACAAGGATCGTGGCCACCGCCAGGATGGTCGGGCTGATCTGTTCGCGCAGGCCGATGAACATCTGCCACGGCAGCGTCTTCTGCTGCGCCGAGCCGACGAAGAGCACCACGACCACCTCGTCGAACGAGGTGATGAAGGCGAAGAGGCCGCCCGAGATCACACCCGGCAGGATGAGCGGCATCTGAATGCGCAGAAATGTCGTGACCGGGTCCGCGCCCAGGTTGGCCGATGCCCGTGTGAGCGATCGGTCAAAGCCCACCAGCGTCGCGGTCACGGTGATAATGACGAAGGGGATGCCCAGAGCGGCATGGGCCAGCACGACACCTAGATAGGTGCCCTGAAGCCCCACGCGGGAATAGAAGAAATACATGCCCGCAGCCGAGATGATGAGCGGCACGATCATCGGGCTGATCAGGATCGCCATGATCGTCTGCCGGAACGGCACATGTGGCTGGCTGAGGCCGATCGCCGCCAGGGTCCCGAACCCCACGGCGAGTACCGTCGCCATCGGCGCGATCTTGAGAGAATTCCACATCGCGCTCTGCCAGTCGTCGGTGTTGAAGAAGTCGCGATAGTGCTTGAGCGAGTAGCCTTCCGGGTCGAGCGACAGCATCTCCGGCGTGAAGGTGAAGAAGTTCTCGGCGTTGAATGACAGCGGAATGATCGTGAGGATTGGTGCGATCAGGAAGAAGAAGATGACCCCGCAGATAAAGAGATAGGTGTTGTGCCAGAGGGTCTGACCTCCGGTGGCATAGATCGGCACGCCGTCGCGGTAGTGTCCGCGCCCGATCCAGTAGGCCGCCCAGCTGACGACGGCACCGACGATGGCCCCGGCGACCAGTCCGCCCCAGCGCGCCAGCAGAAAGCCAACCACGGCGGTGATCACGATGAGAGCCCAGCGACCCGCCGTGCGGTTCGGAACAAGGCTGTTGAGAATGAACCCCACCGCACCGCCATAGACGAGACCGATCAGAAAGCCGATCAGGCCATAGTCGCTCGTATTCCCCGTAAGGAAGCCGAAGAACCCACCCAACAAGGCAATCATGGGAACTGTGAAGCCCCACATCGGCGGCCTGCCGGTGTCCACGATAAGCTCGTTGTCTGCGCTTGCGTCCGTCATGGCTTACCCCAGCTTCACGTTGTCGATGCCCACGATCCGGTCATAGGCCCAGTAGAGGATGAGCACGGCGGCGAGCAGTATCGTGCCCAATGCTGCCGCGAGACCCCAGTTCAGGCTCGACGAGATGTGATAGGCGATGCGGTTCGAGATGAAGATCCCGCTTGTGCCCCCCACGAGGGCGGGCGTGATGTAGTAACCGATTGCGAGAATGAACACGAGGATCGACCCCGCGCCGATGCCCGGCACCGATTGCGGGAAATACACTCTCCAGAAGGCCACCCAGTTCGTCGCGCCAAGGCTCTTGGCTGCGCGCACGAAACTTGGGGGAATCGTCGCCATGACCGAATAGAGCGGCAGGATCATGAATGGCAGCAGGATATGCGTCATCGCGATAATCGTGCCCAACTGGTTGTTGATCATTACCAGCCTGCCCGCCTCGTTGATGAGGCCCGACCAGACCAACAGGTCGTTGATCACCCCCTGTTGCTGAAGGAGCACCTTCCACGCCGAGGTTCGCACGAGAAGCGAGGTCCAGAAGGGCAGGAGCACAAGGATCATCAGGAGCGACGACACCCGCATCGGAAGGCTCGACAGAAGATAGGCCACGGGATAGCCCAACACGATTGTGGCGAAGGTGATCGTCAGCGACATCCAGACCGTTCGCCAGAACAGCTTGATATAGATCGCCTGATCCTCGTCCTGCGCCTCCACCCCTTCCGGGTTAAGCTGCAGGTCGACGGCGGTCAGGAAGTAGCCCGGCGTATAGGTCGGCGAATAGACCTTGATGGTGCCGAGGATCGTGGGGTCGCCCCAATCCTCGTCGATATCGAGGAAGGTCTGCTTGTAGTCGACGCCTTCAAAGTCGGCGGCGGCCTCTTTCGCCGCCTGTAATTCCTCGGAGCCGAAGCCAGTATATCCGTCGACGGCCGCGTTCCCCGTGAGGTCGTGGTAGAGCATCGCGTGAACGAGCGGCCAGACGTTCTCGCCCACCGGGTTGTCCTCGTCCTCGACCTGCGTGAATTCGGCGAAGGTGCGATAGGCTTCCGCGGTCATGGGAAGGCGGTCTTCCATGCCCTCCTTCATCACGAAGTCCGGACCGGTGCCGTCCTCTGTCGTGCTCGCTTCAGCGAACCAGTCGGGGTCGCCCATGAGTTCGGCCCAGAAAACCTCTTCGGTCCAGTTCTCGTTCAGGTCGTCAAACTGATCCTCGTAGATTTCGGCGATATCCTCGACATCCCGACCGGTCTGGCGAAAGAGCGAAGAAATACCGGTGGTTTCGTAGTTCAGGCGTGAGCCGAGGCGGGTGTGGATCTTCTTCTCGGACGCGACGAACAGGTCGCGGAAAAGGGCGAAATACACCTCTTCACCCGGCGTCGGTTCCGCGTCGGCGTCCCAGTCGTCCATCGCGGCGACGGTGCGCGGGAGGGTTTCTTCGACGATGCGGTTTTCGACCGAGCGGAACAGCATGTCCGCAATCGGCGCGATAAAGGCGACGAGGATAAAGATCAAAAGCGGCGCGATGAGCATCAGGGCCCGCAGTTTCTGCCGGCGCAGCGCCCGGTTGAGGCTTGCCTTCAGGGGCCGCCCGTCGGCGGCCAGCATCGGGCCGGAAGTCTCGGTCGCGTCGCTCATGATCGTCGTCCTCGGTGCTTGGGTTGGGAAGGGCCCGAAGGCCCCTCCCGAGAGATGTCAGGTCAGATTACTGCGCGAGCCATGCCTGGAACTTGGCGTCCAGGTCGTCGCGGTAATCAGCCCACCATTCGTAGTTGTAGACGAACACGTTCTGGCTGTTCTCCGGAGCGGTCGGCATGTGCGGACCCATCGCGATCCCCAACTCGGCGTGGTCGCCCACGAGCGGAGCGGACGACTGACGCGCCGGACCGTAGGAAATGTAGGCGGCCTGATCGGCCAGACGCTGAGTATCCGTCGCGAAGAACAGGAAGTCCTTCACACGGGCCAGGCGGTCTTCCGGCAGGTCGGCCGGAATGATCCAGCCGTCGAGGTCGAACACCTGAGCGTCCCAGAGCATCTCGAACGGCTGATCCTGCTCTTCGATCGCCGAGAACCAGCGACCGTTATAGGACGAGCCCATCACGATCTCGCCGTCGGCGAGAAGCTGCGGCGGCTCGGCAGCGGCCGACCACCAGATGACATCGTCCTTGATCGTGTCGAGCTTTGCGAACGCCTGATCCTGGCCTTCTTCGGTCTCGAGCACGTCGTAAATGTCCTCCTTGGCAACGCCGTCACAGAGCAGCGCCCACTCCAGGTTGTTGATCGGGCGCTGTTCCAGCGCGCGCTTGCCCGGATAGGTCTCGGTGTCGAACATCGCGCAGATGGACTCCGGTGCCGGCGCGCCTTCCGGGAACAGGTCCGGGCGGTAAGCAGCGGTGGTGGAGTAGACGATCTGCGGGATGAAGCAATCGGAGACCAGAAGGTCGCCGAAGTCATCCTCTGCCGAGGTGCCGTCCGGCGCTTCGGCCAGCAGTTCCTCGGTGTCGATTTCCATCGCGAGGCCTTCGTCGCACAGACGGATGGCGTCCGAGGCCACGACGTCGACGAGATCCCAGGTGACGTTGCCCGCTTCGTTCATCGCGCGCAGCTTCGCCACGGCTTCGGCCGAGCTTTCGTCCCAGGTGATGGAAACGTCGGGATTCATCTCGAGATACGGCTCGACATACGCGTTCTGCTGGCTGGCCTGATAGGCACCGCCCCAGGACACGAGTGTCATGTCCATCGCCATGTCAGCGTGGCTCTCGGCCATGGCGAGCGTTCCAACGCCGGCCAGTGCGGAGCCCATGAGTAGGGTCTTGAGTTTCATTAACTTTCTCCCAGTCGTTCGCCCATTTCGGGTTTGCGGAGAGGCAGAGCCGGGCGTGCTCGCCCCCCATCCCACTCGCGCCCTACCGGCGCGAGGGTGTTCTGTTCAGGCATCGAGTGCGCGGCAGTCCTCGGGCAACCACCCGATTTCGATCTGCGTGCCGGGCTTCAGCTTTACCTGGTCCGGTGCATTCCGCGTCTTGATGACGAAGTCCTCGTTTCCGGCGACCTTCAGCCGCGTGCGGAAAATGTCGCCCATGTAGATGAACTCGAGCACCTCGGCCTTGATGGTATGCGCATCGTCGTGCATGCGCTCCTTGTTGTATTCGACCCGCTCTGGGCGGATCGAGACCTTGGTGCGCTGGCCGACTTCTCCCACGTTGATCGGCGTCGCGATAATCTCTTCGCCGTCGTCGAGGCGGACCATGCAGGTCTTGCCCCTGATCTCTTTGATCACACCTTCGAGCGTGTTGTTCTCGCCGATGAACTGGGCAACGAAGCTGTTCTTCGGCTCTTCGTACAGGATATCCGGCGGATCGAGCTGCTGGATACGGCCATCGTCGAACACAGCGACGCGGTCCGACATTGTCAGAGCCTCGGTCTGGTCGTGCGTAACGTAGACCGTGGTGATGCCGAGGTTGTGCGCCAAGCGCGTGATCTCGAACTGCATGTGCTCGCGCAGCTGCTTGTCGAGCGCGCCGAGCGGTTCGTCCATAAGCACGAGCTCGGGTTCAAACACCAGGGCGCGGGCGAGCGCGATCCGCTGTTGCTGACCGCCCGAAAGCTGAGCCGGTCGGCGGTTCAGGAAATCGCCCATCTGGACCATGTCCAACGCGCGTTTGACCTTCTCTTCGCGGTCCGACTTGGAAATCTTGCGCACTTCCAGAGGGAACGAGAGGTTCTCGCCCACTGTCATGTGCGGGAACAGCGCATAGTTCTGGAAGACCATGCCGATCCCGCGTTTATGCGGTGGAATGTTGTTGATCGGCTGACCGCCGAGCAGGATGTCCCCGTGCGTCGCGGTCTCGAAACCGGCGAGCATCATCAGGCAGGTGGTCTTGCCGGACCCTGACGGGCCGAGCATGGTCAGAAATTCACCTCTGCCGATGGACAAGTTCAGATCCTTCACGACGAGGATCTCGCCATCGTAGGATTTCTGAACGCGATCAAAGACGACGAAACCGTCGTTTTCCGGTTGGCTGGCCAAAAGACCCCCTTACATCCCTGTTGGTATTTGTTGTTTTTTGCTTTTGTCCAAAGCAACACGATTGAATGACGGATTTCAACAGGCTTCTGCCAGACAAATGAGCGTTTGATCAAATACGAAGCAAAAGCCGGGGAAAACGACACATTCTTTCGCGCAAACGCACGGGTTTTTGGCAATGTTGGTAACACAATACACGCGGAGGCCGGAATCGCGTTGAATTTGTTGTGAGAGTCGGCCCGATGTCACTGGTTCCAAGGGGTGGCGCCTATGGCACCAATCGAATGCGGGGCGAGTGGCGCCCTATTGCGGAATGGTTTCGCGATAGAGGTAGTTGGCCCCGTCCCAATACCACCTCTCATAATACGTGCGATCACGACGGTTCTGCGCGAGCAGCAGGTTCGGCCACGCGCCTATGGGACGCTTCCGGTCAATGTAAATCCTCGGGGGCCGCTCGACAGGGTCGAAAACCACCCAGTCGCGTCCCGGGGGCTGGACGAGCAGGTACCGCGCGAAGTTGCTGTCACTCAGTTCCGGCGACGGTCCGACGAGAGCGTCGATGAACCACCAGCGGTCCACCCGCACGTCAACGGCGCGCTGCACATCCGGCTCAGGTGCCCCTTCCAACCCGAACAGCGCGTCCAGACGTTCATCCAGCGCCGAACGCGCCGCGGCCACGGCACCTTCGTTTGATGTCCCATTGAGCAGGACGAAGCGATCCGGGGCGATTTCGGGCGTGGCGAGCCGTTGCAGGTCCGGGCAATTCGCCAGAACGGCACCAAGGGCCCGCGAGGAGCCGTCCAGCGTGATCCCCAGGCGGCGCTCTTGCTTGTCGGCCCGCACGGTCGCGGAGCCACGCTCACCGCGTCGCAGATCACGCAACAGCGTGTCGTCGAGCCGGGGAACATAGACCGCGAGGTAAGTATCGGGAAGGCCCGCGCGCGCCGAGAGTGTCAGATAGCCGGCCAACTCCCCGTCGACGCGAAGATCGAGTTCCACTTCCAACAAGTTGTCGAAAGACAGACCGTCCACGACACCGCGCGCAAGCAGTTCCCATCGTTGCTCATCGGGCTGACACACGAAAGAGAGGCACAAAGTCCCATCCGCATCTTCCCATGCGCAATACTGCGCGGCGAGCCGACTACGGCTTTCCTCAAGTGTCCATTCCGTTGAAGCTGACGCGTCCACTGCAACCACTTGTCGGGACCCCAGGTCGAAGGACTGGCAATCCTGGGGTGCAGCCTCGCCGATAGAAGACAGCCGGATGTCCCCCGTATCGAAAAGGATCGTCGCGCCGGACGCAGCGGCCGCAACTTGCAAGACATCGTCGTGCTCAGAGGTGTCGCGGCAGTCATTGCAGAAACGCCATTCAGGCACCTGCGAAAACGTGTCGGATACTGCAAGGTCCTCCCGCATCCCGAGCGAAATTTGCGGCGCACCGCAAACCTCCGCGCGCGGCGCAGACCTGACCTGTTGCGCGAGCGCGGGGTCCGTGCACAGCAACACAATCAGGAATGCGGCACTTCGAAACATTGTCTATCCGAACGACGACCGGGGCACTTTGGGTCCACAGTCACGCCAATTGGCGTCTGACTCAAGCCAGCCGGTCGAGCATATCCAGGCAGGCTTCGAGCTGATCCAGGGCGACGAACTCGTCTGGTTTATGGGCCTGTGCGATGGAGCCCGGTCCGCAAACGACGACGTCGCATCCAAGCGACTGGAAGAGTCCCGCCTCGGTCGCGAACGGCACCACCCCGGCCGTGTTGGCACCCGTGAGCGCCTGGACCAGGTCGCGTGCAGCATTGGTCGGCATCGGCTCGAACCCCGCCACCTCTCCGATCACCTCGGTGACGATTCCCGCTTTCGGCTCAATCGACTGCATCTCGGGGATAAGAACGTCGCGGGCATATGTCCCGATTTCGTCTTTCACGAAATCCATGTCTTCCGCGACCACAGGGCGGAACTCCCATTCCACCTCCGCCTTGCCGCAAATCACGTTATGCGCGACGCCCCCGTGGACACCGCCGATATTGAGCGTGGTCCAGGGCGGCTCGAACGCACTGTCGGCCGGCGCACGCGCCTTCAGTGCCTCGCGGATTTCCAGAAGGCGCGAGACGTAGCGCACCGCGTATTCCGCCGCGTTGACCCCCTGCCCCGGGTCCGATCCGTGCCCCTCCAACCCGGTGAAGCGCGTGGTGTATTCGCAGCAACCCTTGTGCCCTTCAATCACCCGCATCTCCGTCGGCTCTCCGATGATCGCCATGGCAGGACGGATACCCCGCGCCGAGAGAGTCTCGATCAGATCGGCGGCCCCGAGGCAGCCGACCTCCTCATCATGGGTGAAGGCGAAATGGATCGGACGGGTCAATTCGCGCCCGGCGTAATACGGCGCCATCGCCAGGGCGCATGCGATGAACCCCTTCATGTCGCAGGAGCCGCGCCCGTAAAGCAGCCCGTCGGCCTCGCGCATCTCGAACGGGTCCGTCGTCCAGTCTTGCTCGGCCACCGGGACGACGTCCGAGTGCCCCGACAAAACGATGCCCCCGTCGCCTTCGGGGCCGATCGTGGCAAAAAGGTTGGCCTTGGTGCCGTCCGCGTTGGTCAGCACCTCAACCCGCGCCCAGTGGCGCTCGAGGTAATCCGCGATCCAGTGGATCAGGTCGAGATTGCTGTCCGACGAGACAGTCGGATAGGCGATCAGGGTGGCGAGGATGTCGCGGGCGGTATCTATACGGCTCATGACGCGTTTCTGCCACGCCCGTGCGCCCTTGCCCAGTGGTCGCGACCGACCGGAGCGTGCTGCCGCCGGCTCATCGACGCGGCGGAGCTAGTTCCCCGCCGCACGCGCCTCGACCAAGGTGCCATCACTGACCCGGTCGCTCGGATGGGTGATAACGGTGTCGCCCGCCTCAAGTCCGCTCCGTAGTTCGGCGACATCTGCATTGCGCCTGCCGATCTCAACCGGTGTCAGCCGCGCCGCGCCCTCCTCGACCGTGAAAACCGCCCAGTCATCGCCCTCACGAAAAAGCGCCGAGATCGGCACCTGAAGCGCATTGTCTGCGGACCATTCGACAATGCGCGCATAGACGCGGAAATTATGCCCGAGCGGCGGTACTTCGGTGTCCTGCGCGAAATCCAGCACGACTCGTACGCGTTGCTCCTCGATCCCCAATGCCGAGACCTTGGTGAACGCCGCGGGCTCGATCTCACGCACGCGAGCCTCAAGGGCACCGTCGCCGCCCCAACGTTCGATATGCGCGGGGACGCCGGTGGCGAGGCGCACGGCATCAGTCGACAAAAGCTCCACCACGATCTCGAGGTCGTCGGTCGGTCCGATGGAAACCAGAGCCGTTCCTGCCGTGACGGGCCGGGCCGAGCGCGACGTAACCGACAGCACCGTGCCTGAAACCGGCGCGCGCAGATCGACGCAGCAGCCGCCTTCGTCAACCTCCTGTCGTTCTCCGGGCTGGGTAAGAACTGCGCGGGCCGCAGATACTTCGCTCTCGCGCATGTCGGCGGTCGCGTGGGCGCTGTCGAGGGTGGCCGATGCGATGTCCACGGCCGTCTCGGCCTGTTCGAGTTGGGCGTCCGGCGCGGTGCCGCGCTCATGCAGATCGAACACACGGTTAAGCTGACGCTGCGCGTTGTTCAAATCGGCCTCGGCCACCCTGATCTGGGTCCGCGAGAGCGCCAGCGCCGCCTGCGCCTGTGCCACCGCCGCCTCGGCCTGCTTGCGTGCTCGTTCGTCGAGGAAGGCAAGCTCGCCCGGTTCGATCCGTGCAATCACCGTCTCGCCTGCTACGACGCTATCACCCACGGTGACGGGGGACCGCTGGACGGTGCCGGAAACGGGGGCCGCGACCTCATAGACGTCACGAACGCGGGTCGTGCCGTCGGCGTTCACGGTGACCTCCATCGGGCCGGAGGCGACGTCGGCTATGTCCACGGGGACCACTTCGGGCTGCATAGACACCCAGACCGCCCCGCCGATGGCGGCCACGGCCACCGCGCCGATCACGATGTTTCTCAGTTTCATGGGGTCACTCCCTTGTTTTCATCACGGCGACGAGGTCCATGCGGTCGATCCGGCGCCGCACGATGAGCGCGGAGACGATGGTCGCCCCCGCCACGACGCCCGCCGCGCGCCAATAGGTCTTTTCGGTCACGATGAGCGGCAGCGCGTAAAGGTCGGATTCAAAGCTCAGCACCATTCCGGCAGCCATCCCGTAGCCCATCAGAAGCCCGATAGGGATCGCCACCAGCGTGAGGATGAAGAGCTCACCCAGAAGGATGTAGCTCACCTCGCCGCGGGTGAAGCCGAGGATGCGCAGACTGGCAAGTTCGCGGGCGCGCTCGGAGAGCTGAATTCGCGCCGAATTGTAGACCACGCCGATGGCGATGAGAGCAGCCATAAAGGTATAGACCGTCATGGTGATCCCCGCACTTTCCGCGATGGTCTCGTCGAACCCTTTTCGCACCTCGGACATATAGGTGATGCCGGAAATCGCCGGGCTCGCCTTCACCGCGGCGAAGAGCGCCTCGCGCTCAGCCTGGTCGATGTCCACGTTGGCGAGGCTGAGGCGCGGTGCGTGGCCAAGGATGCTGCTCGCGGTTTCGAGGTCCATATATGCCGAGAGGCCAAAGAACTGCGCCACCGTCCCGGTGACGGGGACACGGTAACGCCGGTCGCCTTCCTGAAGAAACTCAACTTCGAGGATATCGCCCACACCCACGTCGAGATGCCCGGCCAGCCGTTTCGCCAGTACGATGCCGTGCTCGGGAGACACTTCCACCCTGTCGTCACCGTCGAAAACGCGCACGAGGTCGTTGCCGGGTCGCGAGGCCTCGATCCCGATCGTGCGAGTCAGGTGGCCGTGGTGCAGCCGAACGGGAATCGACAGACTGCCTTCGGCCTTCATGACGCCGGGCAGGTTCGCGACCGCATCCAGCACGGCTTCGGGCCGTTCGACCGCGAATTCCAGGATCGCGTCCTGCCGGTTGGCTTGCACGAAGGCCACGTCCAGCAGCTCGTCGAAACTGTCGAACATGAACAACCCTGCGACGATGATCGCGCCCGATATGGAAATGCCGAGGCTCGTGAGCGCCGCGCGCAGCGGCCAGCGGCCAATGGCGCGCAGGATCATCATTGTAGGCTGCTGGGGGCGCAGTACGCGGATCAGCCGGTCGAACAGGCCCCGGCGGAACCGCGTGGGCGCGGGCGGCGACATGGCCACGGCGGGCGACAGACCAACCACCCGGCGCACCGCCATCATCGCCCCGATGAGCGCCGCGAAGAGGCCCGCCGACGCGCTGATGACATAAACGCTCGGGCGCTGAACGAAGACGAGATAGGGGAAGTGGAAATATTCCACATAGACCGATGCCATCGCCTGAGACGCGGCCAGCCCCATGAGCCAGCCAATCAGAACCCCGATCGCGCCGATCCCTAGGGAGAGCTTGAGGTAATGCGCCGCGATTTCGCCCGTTGAATAGCCCAGCGCCTTGAGCAGTCCGATCTGCTCGCGCTCCAGCTGGATCAGCCGCCCCAGCACCATGTTCACGAGGAAGGCGCTCACCACGAGGAAGATCGGCGGCACGATCCGGGCCATCACGTCGAGCTGCTCCAGCTCGCCATCGAGGAACGCGTTGGACACCTGCTGATCGCGGGCGTAGGAGCCGGTGCCGCCATAGGGCTTTAGCAGTCGCTCAAGCTCGTCGCGCACCGGGGCGAGGTCAGTGCCCCGCGTGACCGAAAGCGTGACCGAGTTGAACGCGCCGGAGAGGCCGAAGGCGGCGGCCAGAACATCTTCAGCCATCCACAGGATACCGAAGCGTTCATCGTCGGGCATGATCGAGCCGGGGCCGATGGTATAAATGAACTCCGGCGACAACACGACGCCGGTGATGCGAACATCGCGTTTCTGGCCGTTGAGCGTGACCGAGAACCCGTCGCCCGGACCATAATCATGGGCGATCGCGAAGGCTTCGTTCACCACCACCTCGTCGCGCCGCCCGAACTCAGGCAGTCGCCCTTCCTTGACGATCAGGGCATTCATCTCTGGCGCGCCGGAGCCCGGGATCGACAGGATCTGCGCCATGGCCGGGTCCGCCATGTCCGGCAGATCGAGCACGGCATACTGGTTGATACGCGCCTCGACCCGCGCAACGCCGGGGATCGCCGCGATCTCTCCCACCAGCGATTTCGGCGCGCGGGCGGCGGACGACCAGACGTCGGCAAACCGCGCCCGGTCGTAAAACGTATCGCGTGTCTCGGTCAGACTGCGCTGCGTGCCGAAGGCCATGACCATGATCATCACGCCCACCGACAGAACGGCAGCAATGGCGAGCGCCTGCGCCCAAAGTCGCCGGATGTCGCGAACCAGCTTCTTGTCGAGCGCCCGCATGATCACCAAACGATCTCGGCGGGCGCGATCCGGGTGTCGTTGGTCACGACCTCGGCGATACCCCCGTCGGCAAAGTGAACGACTCGATGGGCCATCGCACGAATGCCCGCGTTATGGGTGATGACGATGGTGGAGGTGCCCATCTCGGCATTGATACGCTCCAGCGCGTCGAGCACCTGAACGCCCGTCTTGGAATCGAGCGCCCCGGTCGGCTCGTCGCACAGCAGCACTTCGGGCCGTTTGGCGATGGCGCGGGCGATGGCGACGCGTTGTTGCTCGCCGCCCGACATTTCCGCGGGGAAGTGGTCCAGCCGGTGAGTCAGCCCGACACGCTCCAGCGCCTCTTCGGGCTTCATGGGGTCGCGCGCGATCTCGGTCACGAGCGCCACGTTCTCACGCGCCGTAAGACTCGGCACGAGATTGTAGAACTGGAACACGAAACCGACGTGATCGCGCCGGTACCGCGTGAGCTCCCGCTCGCTCATCGCGGTCAGTTCCTTGTCGCGAAACCACGCCTGCCCCGCGGTCGCGTGGTCGAGGCCGCCGAGAATGTTCAGAAGGGTGGATTTGCCGGAACCGGAGGCACCGAGCAATACGGTGAACTCTCCCGCATATAGCTCCGCGTCCACGCCCCGAAGCGCATGCACGTCCACCTCGCCGGTCGTATAGACCTTGGTGATTCCCTTGGTGTGAAAAACACTGTTCATCGCGTCCGCCATGGTCCCACTCTAACGATGTAGTGCGCCAAGACCTTGATCTGGTTCAATAGGCATCCGGACGCGCATCATTTCGGGAGGCGCGGCGCCACCCCTCGAACGTGCCCAGCCAAACGGGGCTCAGGGCAAACAGACCCTTGTCGCATTGTGCGAGCCAGAAACGACGCCACTTGCTCGGGTGATCGCCGTGGATCGCGACGAACGCATGGATCGCGGTAACGAAGGCGCGGTCGGCGTGAGCGCCGTGCAGTACGGCGCCGGCTGGGCGAAACGGCATCTGGGCGCCGCTGGCGGCCAGGTCGCGCTCGGCCGCGTGAATGGCAGGGCCCAAGTCATGGCGCACATGCGCCCGCACGCCAAGGGACACGAGCATTATGTGTAACGACATCGGGGCCCGCATCGTGATCCGGCGCGCGAGCCGGTGATACTTCCGCCACGGGCGTGGCACATCCGCCATCGGGGCGTCTCGGCAGGCCAACACGCCCGTTTGGTAGGCTTCATAAAACCGCAATATGGCCCAGTAGGCGAGATCTGGCGCCTCGACCTCATCGAGCGCGGCGAGCCAGCAAAGAGTGGTGCATCGGTACAACCGCGCAAAAAGAACATGCACCTGTGCGCCGGGTTTATCAGGCATGGCCGCGAACCTGTCGAAAACCTGTTCGAGCGAGACGGCGACACTTCCGGCAAGGTCCCGGACATCCGTCGCCATGTCTTTCATGCCCCGGCACTCCCGCCGAAACCCATGCCTTTGATGTCAGTCCCTGTCATCTGTCCGGCCGAAGCCTTTCATCCTCTCCCGCGTTTCGCGGTCGATCACGCCCCGCGATCACAGTAGCGCGAGTCACGGCTTTCGCAAAATGTCCCGTCAGATAAAATGCAGCTTTGGGTCCGAGCCTCGCTCCGCGCGACAGTCGGCGCCACCGATCTGACCTGCGTACAATTGGGCCCCGCCAAGCAGACCACCCTACCGCAACTTCCCCTCAAACCTGCCCGAAAGCAGCACATTCGCGGCACCTTCCACGGGCGTGTACTGCCCACCCTCGCGCTCAACCCGCGTAAGGTCGAGGGACAGTTCGAGAGAGAGCGTGCCGGTCTCGTCATAGGAAAAGCTTTCCAGCCGAGCCGTCCCGTTCTCGGCGCGCGCGCGCAGCGGTCGTTTGCGACCCTGATCATCCATCAGCCGCGCTTCGGTGATTTCATAAGCCTCCCCGTCGGGCGAAACCGGGCCGACCGACAGCGTCATTGTCGGCCGCGAAAGCTGGCCCTGCGCATCCACGTTACGTGCCATGATCGCAAGACCGGGCTTTCCGAAGACACTGATGAGGTTGAGGCCGGAATGATCGTATTCCGCGTCATAAACAGCCACCAGCCTCACCGGTTCGCCCGCCAGTTTCCCCTCGAATGTGCCCAATTTCGTATACTGCGGCGCGAGGTCCTGCGCCTTCGCCTGCTGCGACAGAATGATGGCGCAGCCGAGCGCAGCGAGATATCCTGGCACCCGGTGCATTCTTGCCACCTGATGCCGCGTTGCCCGGCCCGGCATCATTCTACCGGCCCCAGAACCACGTCGAAGCTGCCTTCGATCTCCATCGGGTCTGACAGGTCGATATCGCGGCCGAAGTTGTCACTGGGTCCCATGCGGGACTGGAAACGACCCGATACGCTCAACTTCTCGCCAGAAACCGACACGCTGTCGACCATCACGGCAAGGCCGCCTTCGTCGTCGTCCGCCCCCGCGAACAACCGCGTCGTTTCGCCGTCGCTCACGGTCCGGAAATTGATCTCGCCACGCTCCGCTTTGCCTGCAGCCAAGCTGAAACCAAGCGAGAAGGTCTTGAAAATGCCGTCCTCGCCGGCCGGCTGCGCATAGATGTTGACGCTGCCGAAACTCTCCGACCCGGACCAGTCGCTCTGACTGGCCCAGAGCGAATAGGCGTAATCCTCCCCATTGATCGTCAGCGTGAGATCGCCACCCTCCTCGGCCTGCGCGGCCAGTCCGATCGTGGCGGTGGCAAGGGCAATGAAAACGGTTCGGAACATGACAATCTCTCCTTGATTTGAAACAGCTTTTTCGTGCGTAACATGTTTCAAGAGAGCTCGAATATTGGGGCCCGCCGGACCGGATGGTCGGCAAGACTTTGCTGACATCGGGACCGGGGGCGGGAAGCGCTGCTGTCAGCTCTTCGCCTTGCCTTTTGCCGCCCAGATCGCACCACGCCGGATCATTTCGGTGACCTGCGGCACCTTCAGGTCGTCCAGTTCGTGCCCGATAGAGCAATAGAAAACCCGGCCCTTGTCCCAGCGTCGGGTCCATGTGACCGGCATCACGGTGCCTTCGATCCACCAAAGGTGGTCGCCCGAAAAGGTCGTCGTCGCGAGCACGTGGTTCGACGGGTCGGTCAGCATGTAATACTGCTCCGACGTGATGCGGAAGCTGCGGATGCCCTCGACCAGCGGATGGTCGGGCTGACAGATCGTCACGTCGTAGTCGATGTAATCCTCCTTCGGCTGGAGGTTGTCCGGCCACCCCGGCGGGTGCGCCACGAACTGCCCCCCGATGAGGAAATGATAGGTCGGCCGGTCGCGGAACGCGTCGCCCATGTGCCCGTGCCACCCGGCCAACCCGCAGCCGTCGCCCACGAGCTTCAAGAGTCCGTCCTCCTGGACCTTGGTCATGTTGCCGAATTCCTCCTGGTGGCCCGAGCGGGCCGATGACCAGATCGGAGTGATGAGGTCCAGATCGGCAAGATCGCCGGGGCGTTCCAGCGGATCAAGTGTATCGTAAACGTCCACCGAAAACCCGTTGTCCTCGAGCAGCGCCTTGTACCAGTCCGAGAAATGCGTCGGTGTGTGTCCTTCCCAACCCCCGACGAACAGTGCGGCCTTCATGACGACTCCTTTCGTGTGAAATTAAGGATCGAGGCCATGTCCCGCGCGCCATACCCGTCATCCTCCGCTTTCTTCAGAACGTCGAGCGTCACCGCCCCCTGACGCATCGGCGTGCCCAGGCTGGCGGCGAGCGCCGCCGTGATCTCCATGTCCTTGCGCGCAAGGGACACGGTGAAGGTCACCTCATGGGCCGCTTCATCAAGGTAAAGCGGGCGGCGGTAGGAGATCATCGGCGCCGCGGCCGCGCTGTTCTCGATCACATCGAAAGCCGCCTCCGGCGCGATCCCCGCCGCTTCGGCGAGCGTCATGGCCTCGGACAAGGCCTGATTGATCCCGTGGATGAGCGAATTGACCGCCAGCTTCATCACCGTGCCGCCGCCGGTATGCCCGAGAAAGATCGTCGCCCGGCCCATTGCATCGAAAAGCGGCTGAACCTGAGCGGCCTCAGCCTCCGTGCAGCCAGCCATGATGAGGAGTTTTGCCTGTGCAGCCGCCTGTGTCGCACCGGACACCGGTGCGTCTATCACGCGGCACCCTTCCGGCGCCGACCGTGCGAGCGCCGCGATATGGTCCGGCGACATGGTTCCCATCTCCACGAAGACCCCGGCACCGGCAGCCGCGAACAGCCCGTCTTCGCCCATGTGCACGGCCATCGAAGATGAATCATCGGCCAGCATCGTGACGACCGCCTCGCAGCCCTCCGCCATTTTCCGGGGCGTCGAGGCCACCACGCAACCAGTCTCCGCCGCCAAAGCCTGCGCCTTGTCGGCAGACCGGTTCCAGACGGTGACATCGTGGCCCGCGGCGACAAGATTGGCGGCCATGCGCGCGCCCATCCGCCCGAGCCCCGCGAACCCGACTTTCATGTCAGGCGACCTTGTCCGCGCCGATCCCGGAAATGGCCTGGATGAGGCTGTCCTCAGTTACTTCTTCCGCCGTGAACTCGCGCATCACCCTGCCCGAGAACATCGCGACGATCCGGTCAGAGACGTGGAGCACCTCGGGCATTTCCGAGCTGATGACGATCACCGCGTACCCCTGCGAGGCCAACTCGCGGATCAGGTTGTGGATCTCGGACTTCGACCCGACGTCGATCCCGCGTGTGGGTTCGTCCACAATCAGCACCTCGGGACGCATCGAAAGCCACTTGCCGATCACGATCTTCTGTTGGTTCCCGCCCGACAGATTGCCGACCGTCTGACGCCAGCCCGGCGTGCGGATATCGAGCTTGTCACGGTACTGGTCGAAAATCGCCACCTCGGCCCCGTCGCTGACGAAAGGTCCGGCGGTCAGGTCCGAGACCTGCGGCAATGTCATATTGTCCCGGCAGTTCATCCCGAGGATGAGTCCCTGCCCCTTGCGGTCCTCGGGGACGAGCGAGATGCCCCGCTTGATCGCATCTGCCGGTGAGTTGATCGTGACCTCCTCGCCGCCCAGATGGATCGTGCCCGAGGACGGCTCGCGCAGGCCGAAAAGCGTCTCGGCGATCTCGGTGCGCCCCGCGCCCACAAGTCCGTAGAAGCCGACCACCTCGCCCCGGCGCACCGTGAAGCTCACGTCCGAGAAAAGGTCACCGCAACTCAATGAGCGGACCTCAAGCGCCACTTCGCCCATCTCGTGCGTCACCGCGTTGCGCGACAGGTCCAGCGTGCGCCCGATCATGAGATGCGTGACCTCTTCTTCGTTGGTCTCTGCCGTGTTCAGCGTTCCACGGTATTGCCCATCGCGCAGGACGCTGATCCGGTCGGTGATCTTGAAGATCTCCTCCATGCGGTGCGAGATGTAGATCACCCCGACGCCGCGCGATTGCAGGTCCGAGATGACCTCGAACAGAACCACCTTTTCGGCATCGGTGAGCGAGGCGGTCGGCTCGTCGAAAATCACCGCACGCGGCTCGACGGTGAGCGCCCGGGCAATCTCGACCATCTGCTGGTTCGCGATGGACAGATCGCCCACCCGCTTGCGGGCATCGAAGCCGACATTGAGGGTTTTAAGGATCGCATCAGTCTCGTCATAAAGCTTGGTCCAATCGACGCGCCCGAAGCTCTTCTTCGGCAGTTCTCCGAGCCAGATGTTCTCGGCCACCGAGAGTTCGTCGGCGAGGCTGAGTTCCTGGTGAATGAACACCACGCCCTTGGCCTTTGCATTCATCGGCGAGGACATGATGGTCGGCTGTTCCTCGATGAAAATCTGGCCCTCGTTCGGGGCGAGGATGCCGCCCAGCACCTTCATGAGGGTGGATTTGCCTGCACCGTTCTCGCCCATAAGTGCGTGGACCTCTCCGGGCATGACCGTAAAGGACACGCCGTCCAGCGCGCGCACGCCGGGGAATGTCTTGACGATACCTTCAAGGCGCAGGGCCGGTGTCTGATCGGTCATGTGCGAAGCTCCTCTTTGCCCTTGCGGTTCAACTGCCGGTCAAGAAACAGGACGGCGATCAGGATCAGACCGATGACAAGGTTCACCGTCTCGGTATCCGCTCCGATATGGCCCAGCCCCTTGCGCAAAAGCTGGATCGCGATGACCCCGCCCAGCGTCGAGATGATCGAGCCATAGCCACCGGAAAGCTTCGTGCCGCCCAGCACCACCGCGGTGATCGCCCAGAGCTCGTACAGCATGCCATCATTCGGGTTCACCGAGCCGCTTTCCGAGTAGAAGACGACTGCGGACAATGCGGCGAGGAAGCCGATCAGCATGAAGTTCCACAGGAAATGCGGCCCCACCCGGATGCCTGCGTTCACCGCCGCATCCCTGTTGTTCCCGATGGCGTAGGCGTTACGCCCATGCACCGTGCGGGTCATGAGGAGCCACAACAGCAGACCCGCGCCCAAAAGGAACCATGTCGCCGTGTGCAGGCCGAGAAATTGCGCCTCGGCAAAGTCCACCAACGTCCAGTTGAGATGGCTCGTCGGCTGCTCGCCGTTGTACATGAAGACAAGGCCGCGGTAGCCCAGCATCGACCCCAGCGTGACGATGAAGGCATCGACACCCGTCTTCCACACAATGAGGCCGTTGATCGCGCCGAGGATCACGCCGGTCGCGAGTGCGAAGAGCCAGGCCAGCGGAATGGCCCAGTTGCCCAGCGCCTGCATGAACGGCCAGGTCATGCTGTCCAGCAACACGATCGCCGCCAAGGCGAAGGTCGCGCCGACACTCAGGTCGATGTTGCCGTTGATCATGATGATCGTCATGCCCAGCGCGATGATCCCGATGGGGGCCGACTGCTTGAGCAAAAGCAGCATGTTGTCGAAATCCATGAAGGCCGAGTCCGTGACCGACAGGAATTCGCCCGCGATGGAGAAGAACGCCAGCTCCACCACGATAAAGGCCCAGATGGCGCCCTGCTTGATGAGGTTGGCACGGGTCGTGTTGTTCATCGTCGCTCTCCTCAGGCAATCCGCGACCACAGGCCGCCCCGCTTGGCTGCGATGTCCAGCCAGACCGCGAGAATGATGATGATCCACGTCACGACGTATTGTGCGTAAAAGGCGAGACCGAGCAGCAGCAGGCCGTTCTGGATGAACCCCAGGATCAGCACGCCGATCACGGTCTTGAAGATCGTGCCGGCCCCACCCAGAAGCGACGCGCCGCCAAGGATGACGGCGGCCAGCACTTCAAGTTCCATACCCTGCCCGACCGTGTTCTGGCTGCCCATCGAACGGCTCGCCTGGATCAACCCGGCGGTGGCCACGCAAAAGGACGACATCAGGTAGGTCATGAACACAACCCGTGCGCGCGGGATGCCCGAGAACGTGGCCGCTACGCCATTGCCGCCGACCGCATAGACTTTGCGCCCAAACGGGGTGCGCGACAGGATGATGCTGAGGATGATCGCGAGAGCCGCGAACATTAGGATCGGCATGGGAACACCCGCGATACCGCCCTGACCGAACACCGCGAACCAGGTGCCCTCCTTGTCGGCGATGTCCATGTTCTTGCCGCCGGAATAGGTCAGCGTCAGGCCGTGGATCGCCGAGAGCATCCCCAGCGTGACGATCAGCGAGTTGAGTTTGAGATAGCCCACGAGGATGCCGATGAACGCGCCCAGCGCCATCGTCATCAAGAACATCGAAGGAATGGCGAGCGTCGGCCCGATCTTGTCGTGCAGGTCGAGCACGACGATGGTCGAGAACGACATCATCGACCCGACTGACAGGTCGAGGTTACCGCCGATCACCACGAAAGTGACGCCCAGCGCCATGACGCCCAGAATGGCTGACGACCGGATCACGCCGAACACGTTGTCGATGTCGATGAACCGCGGATTGGCCACCGCGAAGGCGATCATGAAGACCGCAAAAGCGACAAGAATGCCCTGTCGCGCAAGGAACCCTCCCAGTCCCTTCCTCGTCAATTCAGCCATGTTTCCCTCCCTATGGCCGGCACGTCACACCAGTGTCATGCCTCCGTCGATCATTACGATCTGTCCTGTCATGTAGTCGCTGTCGCGCGCCGCAAGGAACGAGGTCGTCCCGGTCACGTCCGCCGGTGTCGCGACACGTCCCTTGAGGATTTCCGCGGAAAACTCTTCCATTGCCTGCCCGGGTCGGTCGGCCGCCCCGATGTTCATCAGGTCCTGGTCGACCTGCTCCCACATCTCGGTGGCGACGACGCCCGGCGCAAAGCCCGTCACGGTGATCCCGTGCTTGGCGAGGTCGCGCGCGCCGGATTGTGTAAGCGATACGACCGCCCATTTGCTCGCGCAGTAGGGGGCGACGTTGTCGAAACCCTGCCGGCTTGCGATCGAGGCGGTGTTGATGATCTTCCCGGCCATGCCGGACCCGTCCGGGCCTTGTTCGATCATTTGGCGCGCAGCTTCCTGCATACCGATCATGCAGCCCAAGCCGTTGACGCCCATCACGAAATTCCAGTTGTCTTCGGTCACGTCGAGAAAGTTCATCGGCTTGTTCACGCCCGCATTGTTGAACTTGACGTCGAGGCGGCCGAACCGCTCGACGGTATGGGCAATCATGGCGCGCACCTGGTCGCGCTGCGTGACGTCGACCGCCGCGTGGGTCACCCTGGCCCCTGCCGTTGCTGCGCGTTCGGCGTTGGCATCGGCGACCTCGCCGGCCTTGGCCCCGTTGATATCGGCGAAACACACGTTGGCACCCTCGTCGAGCAGCGCTTCCCCGATGGCGCGCCCGATTCCCTGGGCTGCGCCGGTGACAATGCAGGACCGTCCAGCGACACGAGCCATGTCCGCCCCCTTCCCGATACGTTACGAAGTAAAAACAAAGTTGGATGCGCGAAGCCCGGAAGGCCCCGCGCATCCGGGAGGAGATCAGAAGACGGGCTTGGTGAACTCGTCCATATTGTCCTGGGTGATCTTCGGCGTGTCGAAGTAGTTGAGGAACGGAACGTCCTCACCGTCGAGCACGTCGATCGCGGTCTGAAGCGCGGCTTCCGCGTCATCGACCGGGGACTGGTAGATCGAGCCCCAGTATTCGCCACGGCCCATCGCCTCGTAGCCCACCGCGAAGTTGGTGGCGCCGACGAAGGTGATACCTTCGGCACGACCGGCGGCAAGAGCCGCGTTCAGCGCGCCGACGCCCATGTTGTCGTCACCGGAATAGACACCGTCGATATCGTCGTATTTGACGAGGAAGGCCTCCATCACCTGCTGCGATTTCTCGCGGTTCCAGTCGCCGGGCTGGGTTTCGACCAGCGTGACGTCCGGGCAGACTTCCGGCAGCCGCTCTTCGAAGCCCTGGGCGCGTTCGATGGCGGTTGTGTAGCCGGGCTGGCCCGAGATTTGCACGACTTGTGCTTCGGACTCGATCCCGAGATCCTTGAACCGGTCGCACATGATCTCTGCCGAGCGCGAACCCTGCGTGATGTTGTCCGGGCCGGAGAAGGACGCCACGAAGTCGAAGCCCTGCTCGGCGATGTTGGAGTTGGTCACGATCACCGGAATTTCGGCCTGTGAAGCCTTACGCACCGCCGGGATGACCGCTTCGCCGTTCGTCGGCCAAATGATGATCGCATCCACTTCCTGTTGGATCAGGTCTTCCATCTGAGCGATCTGACGGGCGACATCGCCGCCGGCGTCGAGCACGACAACATCGACGTTGTCGTTGGCCTCAGCTGCGGCGATGAACGCTTGTTCGTATGTGGTCTGGTAGCTGTCGACGCCCACGTTGTTCTGCGTGATGCCGATCGTGTAGGTCGAGTGCGCCTCGCCAAAGGCTGCTGTGCCGAACATGGCCGTGGTGGCAGCCAGCGCGAGCTTGGTGGAAATCTTCATCTAAGTCGTCCTCCCAAAGTTACGTTGTCATGATTGCGGCTGTCCTCCCAGCCCGGACCCATTCGGCCTCGTTGCAATCTGTGACTATCCAGCGCGATTCTCGGCCCCGGCGGATGGCCCTATTTTATCCATTATGGATAATATACTATCCGTTTCGGATACATTCTGCGTATTTGCACCTTATCAAACTGGACACTTTGGAAGGCACGGACATGAGCGACTCGCGTCGACCCCCTGGCAACCCGGCAACCATGAGCGAAATGCACCACGAACCTGCAAAAAATATCCATTCTGGGAAAGGCGCTCCGGTGGCGTCACCGGCCAGCCATCCGGAAGTCCTGCAGGTGGTGAGCTTTCTTCAGGAAATCCTGGGCGAAATCGACACCGGCCTCGACCCGAGCACGCCGAACCCACATCTCAACATGATCCTGCATTTGCTCGACAGCCATTTCGAGGGGCGCGTCGTTTCGCCATCCGCGATGGTGGCCGCCTCCGGCGTTCCCTATGCCACCGGCACCCGCAAGCTGGCCGAGCTGACCGAAGCCGGGTTCATCGAACAACGTCCGCGCACGAAGTCCGGCAAGACCATGTCGCTCCACCCGAGCGCCAAGCTCTTTCAGGTGTTCAACCAGTTGGCCGAACGCGTCGACCGAGTCGCGCAGGGGGCCTATGGCGGAACCCAGCGGACTGACGCGGCCCGCGACTATTACTTCGGCGGTTCGTACCAGTCCGGCCAGGCCATGATCCCTCCGCCCCGCGCCCTAACTCAGGCGCTCAAGCTGCCGGGCGGTCTGCGCATCCTCGTGCATGGCGACCCGACTTTCATGGTCATGGAGAACCTGAAGCGGCAATTTGAACAGATCGTCGGCACCGACATCAATCAGCGTGCCTTCTCGATCGACCGCCTGCGCGAAGAAGCATTGCGAAACGCGAGCCGCAACAAGAGCCGCTATGACCTGATTGCCGTCGATCTGCCGTGGTTGGGTGAATTCGTGGAAAAGGGCGTGATACGCGCCCTGCCCGACATCATGGACCTCGACCGGCTGGAGCCCAGCGACTTTCACACCGCGGGCTGGAAAGCGACCCATTGGGACGGGGTTCCCTACGGCGTGCCGAGCCAGACCACCCCGGAGCTCATGTTCTACCGCAAGGACTGGTTCGCCGAGGCCGGGTTCGAACCGCCGCGCACAACGCAGGACGTCATCGACGCGGCGCGCCACTTCCACAATCCACAGTCCGGGCGCTACGGCGTCGCATGGAACGGCGCGCGCGGTACGGCCCTTGGCCACACCTTCATCATGACCTGCGCCGATTTCGGCCAGCCGATCATCGACCTGCCCCGGATCGCCGGGGGCTACGATGCCGACCACCTCGCAGGGCGCGACTTCCGCCCGATGTTCGACAGCGACCGCGCGCTCGCTGCGGCCGAGTATCTGCTGGAACTGATGCAGTATTCGCCGCCCGATATCCTTTCGATGTCGTGGTACGAACGGGTCCGGCCCTTTGCCAACGGCACGGTCGCGATGGCCTATGGCTACACCCTTCTGGCACCGTATTTCGAACTGGACGCGACCTGCGCGGCCAACGGCAACACCGGCTACTTGCCCCACCCGCACGGCCCCGAGGGGGTGCCGATCGCCCCTGTCGGCGGCTATGCGCTCTGCATTCCGGCCAACATCGCCGAGGAACGCCTGTCGGACGCGGTCGAAGCGCTGGTCGCTTTCACCTCCCCCGCCGCGCAGAAACTCTACGCGCAGGAGGGCAGCCGAACCGCACCGCGATACTCGGTCGGCGCGGACCCAGAAGTGCGCCGCCTGTCGGAGATTTTCGAACTGGTGGACGAGATGTCGTGGCGCGACGAACTCCAGTTCTGGCCGCGCCCGCCCATACCGCAGATCTCCGACATCATCGCGACCTGCGGAAACGAGCTGCACGACATGTTGCGCGGCCTCGTGAGCCCGAAAGACGCGCTCGCCAAGGCGCAGCAAGAAGCTGAACGACGACTAAGAACATCGGTCACCTAGGGAGGACACCATGGACCCAACTCGCCTGAACGGGAAAAACATCCTGATCACCGGCGCCGCCCGCGGCATGGGCGCGGCCAATGCAGAGGCCTTCGCGGCGCAGGGCGCCAACGTCTGCATCGGCGATCTCGACCAGGACGCAGCGGGCGAAGTCGCCGACAAGATCAACGCGGCAGGCAACGGCAAGGCGGTTGCGGTCCGCATGGATGTCACCAAACGCGAAGACAACGCGGCAGCCGTCGCAGCGACGGTCGATGCGTTCGGCTCCATCAATGTCGGCCTCTTCAACGCGGGCCTGAACAAGCCCCGGTTCTTCATGGATATCGACGAAGACAACTGGGACATGATCATGAACGTCAACACCAAGGCGATGTGGCTGGGGATGCAGGAGACCGCCCGCCAGATGATCGCGCAAGGACCGATGGAAGGGCATCCCTACAAGCTCATCAACGTCGGCTCCATTGCCTCGCGCAAGCCGCTGGTGGACGTGACCGTTTACTGCACCTCGAAATACGGCTGCCTCGCGCTCACCCATTGCGGCGCCATCGGGCTGGCCGAGCACAATATCACCGTGAACGGCTATGCGCCCGGCGTCGTGGTCACGCCGTTGTGGGAGCAACTCGACAAAGACCTCGTGGACATCGGCTTCAAGGAAAAAGAAGGCCAAGCCTACGAAGACATCGTGCGCGACGCGCTCCAGATCAAGCGCGTGTCCTACCCGGAAGACATTACCGGCACCGCCTCGTTCCTTGCGAGCGACGACAGCGACTACATGACGGGTCAGATGATCCACATCGATGGCGGCTGGTGCATCCAGTAACGCCCTGATTTCAAAAGACATCACAACGAGGGTCGCCCAAACGACCCGGAGGAGAACCCAATGTCACGCGCCTTGATGCCGAACCTTCTGACGCCTGCCGATCTTGAACCCAACTGGGAATGGCGTGACCGTATCCCGGCCTGGGGTCACACCTCGGTCGACTTTGAGCGCCGGATCGACCACGACCGGCTGCGCCGCTACCGCCTCGCCCGTACCCGGCAGGCGTTGCAGGCCTCGAACGCGGGCACGCTGCTGCTCTTTGACGTGAACAACATCCGCTATGTCTCGGCCACCAAGATCGGCGAGTGGGAACGAGACAAGATGTGCCGCTTCTGCCTGCTGACGGGCGATGACAGCCCCTACGTCTGGGACTTCGGCTCGGCCGCGATGCACCACAAGCGGCATTCCGACTGGCTGGAGCCGGACCACTGCCTTGCCGGTGTCGTCGGCATGCGCGGCACGATCCCGCCAGAGTTCGGCCTGATGAAGAGATACGCCAAGGATATCGCGCGCCTGATCCGTGAAGCGGGCATGGCCGACATGCCGGTGGGCGTCGATTATGCCGAAACCGCGATGTTCCACGCGCTTAAGGAGGAGGGTCTCAACATCGTCGACGGCCAGCAGATCATGCTGGCGGCGCGCGAGATCAAGAACTGGGACGAGATTCAGCTGCTCACCCAAGCCGCGTCGATGGTCGATGGCGTCTACCACATGATCTACGAGGAGCTGAAACCGGGCATCCGTGAGAATGACATCGTCGCCCTGTCCAACAAGATGCTCTACGAGATGGGGTCGGACGACGTGGAGGCGATCAACGCCATCGCGGGCGAACGCTGCAACCCGCATCCCCACAACTTCACTGACCGTTATTTCCGCCCGGGCGATCAGGCGTTCTTCGACATCCTGCAAAGCTATCAGGGCTACCGGACCTGCTACTACCGCACGTTCAACATTGGCCGCTCGACGCCCGCTCAGCAGGACGCATATGTGAAAGCGCGCGAATGGATCGACGCGTCGATTCAGGCGATCAAACCGGGGGTGACGACCGATCAGGTGGCGAAGCTCTGGCCCAAGGCCGAGGAGTTCGGGTTCCCGAACGAGGACGCGGCCTTCGGGCTTCAGTTTGGCCACGGGCTCGGCCTCGCGCTGCATGAACGCCCGATCATCAGCCGCGCCGTGTCGCTTGATCACCCGATGGAGATCCAGACCGGCATGGTCTTCGCGCTCGAAACCTACTGCCCCGCCGCCGACGGCTACTCCGCCGCGCGGATCGAGGAGGAGGTCGTGGTGACGGAAACCGGGGTCGAGGTCATCAGCCTCTTCCCCGCCGAAGAGCTGCCCATCGCGAACCGTTATTGACCGGTGACGGCGCCGCCCGGCCCTGCGCCGGGCGGGTGCCCCACTTTCGGGAGGACATTATGGCCAAGGCCAAGGCAAAGACCAATACCGAGGAATACCTGCGCATGTATCGCCAGATGGTGCGCATACGTACGTTCGAGGACAACGCGAACCAGCTTTACCTCTCCGCCAAGATGCCGGGGCTGACGCATATGTATTCCGGCGAGGAAGCCGTCGCCGTGGGCATTTGCGAGGCTCTGACCGATGACGACCGCATCACGTCCACCCATCGCGGCCACGGCCATTGCGTCGCCAAGGGCGCGGAGTTCAAGGAGATGTTCTGCGAACTTCTGGGCAAGGAAGAGGGTTATTGCAGGGGCAAGGGCGGCTCGATGCACATCGCGGACCAGAGCCACGGAAACCTCGGCGCGAACGCCATCGTCGGCGGCTCGATGGGCATCGCCACCGGCTCAGCGCTCAGGGCCAAGTTGCAGGGCAAGGACGACGTCACCGTCTGCTTCTTCGGTGACGGCGCCACCGCACAGGGCCTGTGGTACGAGGTCATGAACATGGCCGCGCTGTGGAACCTGCCGGTTATCTATGCCTGCGAGAACAATGGCTATTCCGAATACACTCGGACCGACGAAATCGCCGCCGGCTCTATCACCGCCCGCGCCGAAGCTTTTGGGATCGAGGCGCACAAGGTCGACGGTCAGGACGTGCTCGCGGTCAACGAACTGACCCAAAAGCTCGTCGCGCGCTGCCGCAAGGGCGAGGGTCCGTTCTTCATCGAGCTGGAGACTTACCGCTACCACGGCCACCACGTCGGCGACATCAACCGCGAATACTACCGCGCCAAGGACGAAGAAAAGGACTGGCGCGAGAACCGCGACCCGATCACCCGGTTCCGCGCCTATCTCGTCGAACAGGGCATCGCGTCGGAGGACGACATCGAGGCGATGAATGCCGAGATCGAAAAGGACGCCGCCGAGGCGGTCGCCTATGCCGAGGCCGCGCCCTATCCGGACGTGTCCGAGGTCGACATGCACGTTTACGCGGACTGAGGAGAGCCCGATATGCGAGAGATCACCCTGTCCCAGGCCGTCAATGAAGCCCTGGCCGAGGAAATGCGCCGCGACGAGACCGTATTCATTCTTGGCGAGGACGTGGCGGAGGCCGGCACGCCGTTCAAGGTGCTGTCGGGCCTTGTCGAGGAGTTCGGCACCGAGCGTGTGCTCGACACCCCGATCTCCGAGCCCGGCTTCGTCGGCCTCGCCGTCGGGGCCGCGATGACCGGCGCGCGGCCCGTGGTCGACCTGATGTTCGGCGACTTCATTTATCTCGTGATGGATCAGCTCTGCAATCAGGCGGCCAAGCAGCACTACATGTCGGGCGGCAAGCTGTCGGTGCCGATGGTCCTGCGCACCAACATGGGGGCCACCCGGCGCTCGGCGGCCCAGCACAGCCAGTCGTTGCAGGCGCTCGTGGCCCACATTCCGGGGCTGAAAGTCGCCATGCCGTCCTCGGCCTATGAAGCCAAGGGGCTGATGAAGACCGCGATCCGCGACAACAACCCGGTCGTGATCTTCGAAGACAAGCTGATGTATCAGGACAAGGCCCCGGTGCCGGAGGAGGAATATCTCATCCCCTTCGGCGAGGCGAACGTGAAGCGCGAGGGAACCGACATCACCCTCATCGCCACGTCCTCAATGGTGCAGGTGGCCGAGAAGGCCGCCGAAATCCTGAGCAATGAGGGGATCGAGGCCGAGGTCATCGACCCGCGCACCATCGTTCCGCTGGACGAGGCGACCCTGCTGGAGAGCGTCAGGAAAACCTCCCGCGCCATTGTCATCGACGAGGGGCATCAAAGCTACGGCGTCACCGCCGAGATCGCCTCGCGCCTCAACGAAAAGGCGTTCTACCACCTCGACGCGCCGGTTCTGCGCATGGGCGCGATGGACGTGCCGGTGCCCTTCAGCCCCGCGCTCGAGGATATCACGGTGCCGACGCCCGAGGGTGTGGTCGAGAACGCCCGCAAACTCTGCGCCGGGGAGCTCATTCATGCCGCATGACGTGACGATGCCGCAACTCGGCATGGCACAGGACGCAGGCAAGATCGTGTCATGGCTCAAGTCCCCCGGCGACGCGGTCGCCAAGGGTGACGCGCTGTTCGAGGTCGAAACCGACAAGGCAACGATGGAGGTCGAGGCGCAGGCCGACGGCTTCCTCACCGGCGTATCGGCAAGCGCGGGCGAGGATGTGCCGGTGGGCGCGGTGATCGCGCGCATCTCCGACAGTGCCGAGGACGACGACCCGGCACCGGCCGCACCCGCGACGGAGGCCGGGTCCGAACCGGCCCCCGACGACCTGCCCGAGGGCCACCCGGTGACGATGCCGCAGCTCGGCATGGCGCAGGATTCCGGCGTGCTCGTAAGCTGGCAGAAATCCCCCGGCGACGCGGTCGCGGCCGACGACGTTCTGTTCGAGGTCGAGACCGACAAGAGCACGATGGAGGTCGAAGCGGGGCGTGACGGCTTCCTCGCCGCCACATTGGCCGAAGCGGGCGAGGACGTCCCCGTAGGCGAAGCGGTCGCGATCATATCCGCTGAGGCCCCGGACACGCCCGTCGCCCGGTCCCGCGCAGCGTCGTCTGCCCCGCCCCCCGCCGCACCGGAACCGGCGAAAGGGGATGACACGCCCGCCGCGCCGCCCAAGGCAAAGCCGCCGTCGCCCACACCGCCGGTGCCGTCGACGACCGGGCGCGTCCTCGCCTCGCCCAAGGCCCGGCGGCTCGCGCTCGAACAGGGGCTCGACCTGTCGCGGCTCGCCGAGGCGGGCTATCCCCAGCCTTTCCACGTGCGCGACATCGAGACGTTGAAAACCCTGCCTGACGCCACGCCGGCCCCGCAGGGGGCCACCGCCAGCCGCCGCCTCGTGGCCGAAACCGCAACGGACGGCTTGCCCGGCTTCATGGCCTGGGCCGCCGAAGCGCACGGGCTGACCGACGCCGACGCGATCCTCGCCGGGTTGGCCGCAGCCTCGCTCGCCGACCCCGGGCCGGTGGCGGTGGAACGTCACGGACAGAGCCGCACCTATGCCGGCCCCGCCGCCCGCGCCCTGTCGCAGGTGGCCGAGAGCGACGCGGCCCCCGCGCTCACCCTGCGCGACCTGCGCGGCTCGCCCCTGCGCACCGTCGAGATGGGGGGTGAGGACACGCCCGTCGTCACCCTCACCGGCGGCTCTGCCGGGCTCACGATCACGCTGGAATGCAGCCCGTCGCAAATGGACGCGCAGACCGCGATCCGACTTCTCACCGAGTTCGCAGGCCGGGTGGAGCAGCCGCTCCGCCACCTGCTCTGACCCACCGGAGGCCCGCATGGACTGCACCGATCTCTACATCAACGGCGAATGGCGCCCCGGCGCCGACCGTTTCGACGTCATCAACCCGGCAACGGAAGAGGTGCTGGCCTCCGTCGCCTCCGCCGACATTCCCGATGCCGACGCGGCGCTCGATGCTGCCGAGACCGCGATGGCCGACTGGGCCGCGCGCGCACCGCGCGAGCGCTCCGAAGTCCTGCGCCGCGCGTGGGAGCTCATGACCGCCCGTCTCGACCACTTCGCCACCCTCATCACGCTGGAAAACGGCAAGGCGGGCGTGGATGCGCGGGGCGAAGCCACCTATGCCGCCGAGTTCTTCCGCTGGTTCGCCGAGGAAGCGGTGCGCGCGGACGGGATGATCACCCACGCCCCCGCCTCGGGCGCGCGGATCATGGTGCAGCACAAGCCCGCGGGCCTCGCCGTGCTGGTGACACCGTGGAACTACCCGGCGGCGATGGGCACGCGCAAGATCGCCCCGGCGCTCGCCGCGGGCTGCGGCGTGATCATCAAACCCGCCTCGGAAACCCCGCTGACCATGCTCGCCCTCATGCCGCTGCTCGAAGAGGCGGGCGTGCCCAAGGGGCTGGTCAACGTCCTCCCGTCGCGCCGCACCGGGGCGCTGGTCGATCACATGCTGCACGACCCGCGCGTGCGGGTGGTGAGCTTCACCGGCTCCACCGGCGTCGGGCGCACCCTTCTGAAAAGTGCCGCCGACCAGATCCTGAAACCGGCGATGGAGCTGGGCGGCAACGCCCCCGTCCTCGTGTTCGAAGATGCCGACATGGACACGGCGATCGAAGGCACCATGCTCGCCAAGATGCGCAATCTGGGCGAGGCCTGCACGGCCGCCAACCGCATCTACGTCCACGAAGACATAGCCGAGGCGTTCACCCGCCGTCTGACCGAGCGCATGGCCGCGCTCAAGGTGGGCGACGGCACCGATCCAAGCGTGGACGTCGGCCCCCTCGTCAACGCCTCGACCCGCGACAAGGTGGCGGAGTTCGTGGCCGATGCGGTGGCCAAAGGCGCCAGGGTCGAATGTGGCGGCACGACCCCGGACGGTCCCGGGTTCTTCTACCCGCCCACGGTCCTGTCGAACGTCAGCGCAGATGCCGCCTGCGTCCATGACGAGATCTTCGGCCCCGTGGCCGCGATCCAGACCTTCACCGATCAGGAGGAGGCCATCGCGCGCGCCAACGACACCGAATACGGTCTCGTCGCCTATGTCTTCTCCGAGGACTTCAAACGCGCGCTGCAGGTCTGCGAACGGCTCGACTACGGCATGGTGGGGCTGAACCGCGGGCTGGTGAGCGACCCGGCGGCCCCGTTCGGCGGCACCAAGCAATCCGGCCTCGGGCGCGAAGGCGGCCACGAGGGGATGCTGGAGTTCATGGAAACCCAATACATCTCGGCAAGCTGGTAAGGGGGCGGACATGTCGGACACCATCGCCAGCCCCTCCACCCGCCGCCTCGCGCTCGAAAAAGGCGTCGACATCGACAGCCTTGCGCGCAAACTCGGTCGCACCACCATCGCACCCGAGGACATCGCGGGCACGACCAATGCCTCTGCCAGCTCCGGCGACACCTCCTACTGGGACGTGGACCACAGCCAGTTCGGCCCCGTCACCGAGGAACCGATGAGCCGCTTCGCGCAGGTCGCCGCGAAGAACCTCGCCGCCGCGCAGGCGCTCATCCCCGCTGTCACGCACCACGACCGCGCCGACGTGACCGCCATCGAAGCGCTGCGCGGGGCATGGAAGGCCGAGGCACAATCTCGTGGCGTCAAACTCACCGCGCTTGCCTTCCACGTCGCGGCGCTTGCCCGGTGCCTGCGTGCCTTCCCCCGCTTCAACGCCTCGCTCACACCGGATGGTGATACGCTGATCCTCAAGGATTTTGTCCATATCGGGATCGCCGTGGACACGCCCCACGGGCTCATGGTCCCGGTCATCCGCGACGCCGACCGCAAGGGCCTGTGGCAGATCGCGGGCGAGATCACCGACCTCGCCACCCGCGCCAATGCCCGCAAGGTCGGCCCGGACGAGATGGGCGGCGCCTCTATGTCGATCACCAATCTGGGCGGCATCGGCGGCACCGCGTTCTCCCCCATCGTGAACCCGCCAGAGGTCGCCATCCTCGGCATCACCCGCACCGAAACCGTCACCGTCTGGGACGGCGACACACCGCGGCCCGTCCCGATGGTGCCGCTGGACCTGTCCTATGACCACCGCGTGATAAACGGCGCCGACGCGGCGCGCTTCCTCGCCCGCTACGCCGACCTCATCGGGGAACCGCGCAACATGCTCGTGTAGCAAGGCCCAAGGCCGACGCGAACACACCTAATTTATTCGCGCCACCGATGCCTGCGGTGGCGTCTCCCCGGATTACTTGCGACACTCCGCCTTCGCGCCGAGGCGCGCGCACATCCGACGGAGGCTGCCATTCGGTTCCCGACCATCATCATCATGACCCTCGTCCTTTCAGCCGTGGGCCTGACCTATGAAATCGCGGCGGGCCGCGTGCTCGCCCCGTTCTTCGGCACCTCTCTGCTGACCTGGACCAGCGTCATCGCCACGGTCCTCGGGGGGTTCTCACTGGGCAACGCCATCGGCGGCTTCGTGGCGGAACGCCCCCGCGCGGTGGCGGTCGGCAGGGTCCGCGGCGCTCTGGTTGCGACGGCCGTCCTCATGGCCGTGACCCCCACGCTGCTCGGGTTGCTTCACGACATGGGGATGCGCGGCACCGGCGGCATGTTCGTGACCGTGATCCTCGTCTTCTTCCCGCCCTCGGTCTTCGTAACGCTCCCCTCGCCCTTTCTCGCTAAGGCCGCGATCGAGGCGCGACCGGGGCGCGAAGGATCGTCGCTCGGAATCGTGCTGGCAGCAGGCTCGGTCGGCGCGATCTTCGGCGCGATCCTCGCAGGCTTTGTGGCGCTGCCGCTCGTCGGCGCAACGGCGACTTTCGCGGCCTGCGGCGTGGCCGCCCTTCTGTGTGTCCCTTTCGTGCGAAACCGACCTACGGGTGACAAAACGTCAGAGAACCCCGGGCCGACGTCGACTGTGACCTTCGGCGCGGCGATCTTCGTGGCCTTCGCGGGGCTCGCCGGCAAACCGGCCTGCCAGTACGAATCCGGCCTGTCCTGTCTTCACATCGTCGAGCAGGGCCCTGAAATCCGGCTTTTCTCGGACGGCACGACACAGGCCGCAGAGCTGACGAACACAGACGACGAAGCGCCCGCCCAAGATCTGGCCCTTCCCTATACCCAATGGATGTGGTCGCGCCTCCAGCACGATCTTGGCCCGGCCCCAAAGGTGCTGTTCGTGGGTGGCGGGGGCTATACCCTGCCCACCGAACTCCTCTCGGCTGACCCGGACGCGCAGGCCATTGCGGTCGAGATCGACCCCCTCGTCACACAGGTGGTAGAGAAACACCTGCCACGCGCGGCGGCCGTAATCGCCCGCACCGCCTACGATCCCGCGAGCGGCGCGCCGAAAGAAACGGAACGCCTCGGCCTCGTCCATGCCGACGGGCGCGTTTACCTGAATGAAACCGCACACCGCTTCGATGCCGCGGTGATGGACGCGTTCTCGTCTGGATCGGTCCCCGCCCACTTGGTCACGCTCGAAACCTACCGGCGCCTGCGCGAGATCGTGGACGGTCCGGTCTACGTCAATCTGATCGACCGGCAGGACGGACCGCTCGCCCGCGGTGTCCATGCGATCCTGCGCGAGGTCTATCCCCATGTCATTGCCGTTCAGGGGCCGGTTAGCGAGCGTGGTCGCGCCAACATTCTGATGGCGGCATCGGACACCCCCATCGAGCCGCTGGAAGCTCTGCCGGAAGACTACGAGCTAACCCAAATCTCCGACTCCCGGCCCTTCACGGACGACCGCGGTTGGGTCGGACATCGTTAAGGTCATCTTGTGCGCTGGTGCCCGCGGCCGGACTCGAACCGGCACGGCATAAAGCCAAGGGATTTTAAGTCCCCAGTGTCTACCATTCCACCACGCGGGCCAGCGGGTCGGACCCTAGCCCAGCCGCCGCCATGAGGGAAGGCCGTCAGATGCCCTGGGCCGCCCGTTTTCGGGCCTTGGAGAATTTCATCCCCGGATCCGCCAAACGGTCCGTGGGACCAACCCAGGCATAGGCCAGGAGGCAGGGATCGTCGTCACCGGTCGTGATCCTGTGTTCCTCTCCCGGACGATTCAGGATGAGCGAACCGGGCGCATAGACGGCCAGCTGGTTTTCCGACCACGCCCCGGCGATCGAGATATAGCTCTCCTCGATCTCGAAATGGCTGTGCTGCGGGTAAGTCGTGCGCGGTGCAAACAGGACGAACCCCAGTGTCAAGCGTTCCGACACGACCGGACCACGCGGCCCCATCACCTCGCAATACGCGTATTTGCGGGCGAGGTGCGGCGGAACTTTTTCATACCCGTATTCCCAGGTGAGCAACGGCGCGATCCGCTCCATCGCCCGGCTCAATCCGAACATGGGCGTTCGCGCTCCAAGGTCGAAAGCGCGGTGAAGGTGCGCCGTCACCGGCTTTACCGCCGGGTCGCGCAGATGGACACGGGGGTTCCCGTCGACCACGGAAGAGAGCGTCTCGCGCACCTTTCGCCGGTGGCTGCGGATCGCCTTGGACCCGCCGGCCGACCCGTGGCGATAGAGCGCCTCGAATTCGTGCAACAGATACTGCCAGCCGGGGCTATCGCTCAGCCGAACGGCATCCGCTTCTTCCTGGGCTATCGCCGTCGTGTCCATCATCGCCCTCCGGTCGCGTTGAGCAGCACGAAAACCCAACACGGGGCGCGCGGCAATGATTCTCGAATGGGTCAGCGCGGCGCGCCGTAGGGCTCCGGGATCAGTCCGCGTTCCGGTAGCCAGGGATGCAGGTCCACTGCGGCCTTGAGAGCGTCATATCCCTCGTCCTCGCGCCCCATCTTGAGGAGCGTCACGCCTTTACCCGACAGCGCCGGGATATGGCGCGGCGCGATCTCCAGCGCACGTTCGATGTTGGTGAGCGAGGCGGTGTAATCCTCCTGACGAAAATAGACGAACGCGCGCTGGTTCCACGCCTCGGCCCAGGTCGGACAATATTCAACGAGCGCGTCGAATGCCTTCTGAGCGCCTTCGTAATCGGCCATCCTCATCCGCTCCAATCCGACGTCGAGCAACTCCCCCGACCATGTGTCCGGCGGCGCCTGCCAAAGCGCCCACATGTCGCGCAGCGCATCGCGGGCGACCATGTAGGTCTCGGCCTCCTGCCCTTCCCGGATCAGGGATGCCAGCGCCCCACCGGTATCCGGCCCCTCGGGGCAGGTTTCGGCGAAAACGGGGGTCGCGAACAGGAAGAGGGCAAGGACACGCATACACGATCGTCCCCGCAGGCGCCGGCCCGGTCAAGTCACGCCACCGCGAGCCGCTTGACGCCCCCGCGCGCATCGGGCCTTCTGCTCCCATGTTTCCGATCCGCGACCACAACCCGTCCGAGCGCACGCCCTATGTCACCTACGTTCTGGTGATCGCAAATATCGTCGTGTTCCTCGCGCAGCTTTCGCTGACCGACCGGGGGCTGGCGGAATATTTCTGGACATGGGGCGTGGTGCCGGATCGCGTGACGGCGGGGATCGGGCTCGAGACCGTGTTCACCTCGATGTTCATCCATTCGGGCTTCATGCACATTTTGGGCAACATGCTGTTCCTGTGGATCTTCGGCGACAACCTCGAGGACGAGCTGGGCCATGTCGGCTTTCTGATCTTCTACCTCGCCGCCGGGATCGGCGCCGCGGCGGCACAGATCATGGCCAACCCGGCCTCGCAGGTGCCGATGGTCGGGGCCTCGGGGGCCATTGCAGGGGTAATGGGGGGCTACCTGCTCCTTTTCCCCAAGGCGCGGGTGGACGTGCTGTTCATCTTCATCATCATTTTCAAGGTGTTCCCGATGCCCGCCTGGATCATGCTCGGCATCTGGTTCGGGCTACAGGTGTTCAACGGCGCGTCGACGCCGGGCGACGGCGGCGGCGTGGCCTATCTCGCCCATGTCGGCGGCTTCGTGGTGGGGTTCCTTTGGGTGTTGCCCAAGTGGCTGCGCGAAGGCGGGCCGGAATTCTGGCGCCGCACGCACGGTCATCCGCCGCATCCTGACGCGACCTATAGGCTGGGAACTTCAAACGTGCCGCGCGTCGGGCGCAGGCGCTAGACACACCGAAAGGGCGCGACCCCGCGCGCCCTGCGGCACCTCAACGGGGCCGGTCACTCCAGTCCGACGGACCGGTTCGAGACAACGCCGCTCACCTTGTTGGCCAACGTCGGAACAGAACTCGTAACAGAAAAACCAACAAACATACCGATCATCAGGATCGCCGCTGTCAACGCGACCCAGTCGACGGTTACAGCGCCGCTTTCGTCGCAGACAAAGCGACGCACAGAAATTCGGTAGACGCGCATCGGATGCACCCCTCTGAGTGGTTCAGCCGCGAAAATCGCAGGTAAACACGGCGGGAATGCGACCCTGCCATGCCCGGGGGATGGAGAATCCGTGCCGGGCCTCAGCCGCGGATGATCTTGGCGAACCGGTCGAAGAGCGGCTCGTTGGCGGCGATCACTTCGCCCGCGTCGATGACGCGCTCGGCCGGGTCAATGGCTTCGACGAACCCGCCCGCCTCGCGCAGGATGACGAGCCCGGCCGCCAGGTCCCACGCATTCAGGCGGCGTTCCCAGAACCCGTCATAGCGTCCGGCCGCGACATAGGCCATGTCGAGCGCCGCCGATCCCCAGCGCCGCACACCCGCGCAAGTCGGCATCAGCCGCGCGAGATCCTGGAGCGTTTCAGGCAGGTCCGAACGCCCGCCGAAAGGAAGCCCGGTCGCGAAAATCGCCTCGATCATATGGGTGCGGCCCGATACGCGCAGGCGTTGATCGTTCATCCATGCGCCCGTACCTTTTTCGGCATAGAACATCTCGTCCTTGGCCGGGTCGAACACCACGCCCGCGACGATCTCGCCCTTGTGCTCGAGCGCGATGGACACGGCCCAATGCGGCAAGCCGTGCAGGAAGTTGGTGGTGCCGTCGAGCGGATCGACAATCCAGCGCCGCGTCGGGTCGTTGCCCTCTTCACCACCGCCTTCTTCGCCCAGCCAGCCGTAGTTCGGCCGCGCCTCCATCAACTCGTCCTTGATGATCTTCTCGGCGGCGATGTCCGCGCGCGACACGAAATCCCCGGCCCCCTTCATCGAAACCTGAAGGTTCTCCACCTCGCGGAAATCCTTGACCAGCGACCGGCCCGCTTTGCGTGCGGCCTTGATCATGACGTTGAGATTGGCGCTGCCTTGCATATCGGGGCTCCTTGGTTCCGTGCGCGCTATACGCGCGGCGGCACGCGATGCCAAGGGGCGCGGTCCTGACGCGATCACTGGAACGGCGTTTTTTCGGGCGGTGGACAGCGCGCACGACATGGCTAGTGTCACCCGCATGACCACGCGCCAGATCCTTGTCACTGCTCCGAAGTCGTCGCTGTCCTATCTCGTGCAGGGCATACGCGACGTGGGCGTCGTGGACCTGAAGGTGATAGAGGCGGCGGACCCGCCCGGCGACGTCGTGCTCCTGATCCTCGCAGAAGACGGCAGCCGGCAGGATCTGCTCGACAGGATGCAGGCGGTGTTCGGGCCGGAGGACGAGGATTGCTGGCGCATCACGCTTCTGCCCATCGAGGCCACCGTGCCTCGGCTCGACGTCGAGGAAGAAGCCGAGAAGCCCAAGGAGCGGCGCGAATTCGCCTCCACAGGTCGGACGCGTGAAGAGATTTACGACAGCGTGTGGCGCAATGCCCGCACGGATCGCAACTACATCACCTTTGTCGTGCTCTCGACGATCGTGGCAGCGTTCGGGATGCTGGCTGATAACGTGGCCGTCGTGGTGGGGGCGATGGTCATCGCCCCCCTGCTCGGCCCGAACCTTGCCCTGTCCGTGGGGATCGCGCTTGGCGATGGGCAGCTGATGGCCAAGGCGCTGCGCACCAACCTCGCCGGAGTCGTCGTGGCGCTTGGCCTCAGCCTCGCCATTGGCCTGCTGTGGCCTCCCGATCTCGCCTCTCGCGAGTTGTTGAGCCGCTCTGCCGTCGGGTTCGATGGCATGGCCATCGCGCTGGCCTCCGGCGCGGCGGCGGCCCTGTCGCTCGTCACGGGCCTGTCGGCCGCCCTCGTCGGCGTGATGGTCGCCGTCGCTCTCCTGCCGCCGACCGTCGCCATCGGGCTTTTCGTTGGCTTCGGCCACCCTGACCTCGCCAACGGCGCGGCCACGCTGTTGGCCGTCAACGTGGTCTGTGTGAACCTCGCCGCCCAGACCGTCATGATCAGCCGGGGCATAACCCCGCGCACGTTTTATGAGAAGAAAAGCGCCAGCCGCGCCCAGTGGATCAGCGCCGCCATCTCACTGGGCCTGCTGGGCGTGCTGGCCGGCCTAATCTGGTGGCGGCTCCTCCATCCTGCTGCGTGAATCAGATGCCGGATAAAGGCGCGCGCCGACGGCACGCTCAGGCTCGCTGGAGCTTGACCGGCTCGGTCCGTGCCAGGCGCATCATGTGCGCAATGAATGGCTTGGCCACATCCTCGTCCCGCGTCGCGGCATACATCCGTTTCGTCAGCCCGCCTTCGGTAATCGGGCGGATGGCATAGTCGGGATTGCCCTTGTATTTGCCCAGCACCCAGTCGGGCAGGACGGTGACCCCCCGCCCTGCGGCCACCAGCATCAGGATCACTTCGGTCAGTTCCACCGGGCGCGTGCCGCGCGGCTCGACCCGCGCGGGTGTGAGGAGCTGCGTGAAGATGTCCAGCTTGGCCCGCTCCACCGGGTAATGCAGCACGATCTCCTCGGCAAAGTCCTCGGCCTCGATCCAGTCGTTCGCCGACAGCGGATGCGCGGAGGCGCAGACGAACATCGGCTCATAGTCGAACAGCGGCGTGAAGGTCACGCCCGGCAGCGTCACCGGGTCCGAGGAGATGACGAAATCCACCTCTTCGCGCCGCAGCGCCTCGATCGCGTCGAAAGCCAGCCGCATCCGGATGTCCACGTCCACCTCGGGCCAGGCGCTGCGGAACCCGTCGAGAACAGGAAACAGCCAGTCGAAACAGGCGTGACATTCGATGGCGATGTGCATCCGCCCCGACCGGCCCGACTGCATCGCGCGAAATTCCTCTTCGACGGCCGAGACCTCTGGCAAGATGCGCTCGGCCAGACGCAGAAGCTTGATCCCGGCGGGCGACAGCTTCATCGGCTTGGAGCGGCGCTGAAACAGCTCCATCCCCACCTGCTCTTCCAACCCCTTCACCTGATGAGACAGGGCCGATTGCGTGATATTGAGCATGTCTGCCGCGCGCGCGAGACCGCCTGCCTCGTGAATGGCGCGGATCGTGCGCAGGTGCCGGAATTCCAGATACATTGTGAGCCGTCCTCATATTCTTCGTGAATATTATGAATTTGTCTCACAGAAGCCAAGCCCCTAGCTTCATCTCAACGCCAACGGATGAGTCTGTCATGAAAACGCCCCGCATCTCCTTCGAATTCTTCCCGCCCAAGAACATCGAATCCACCTTCCGCCTGTCCGACACCGTCCGCGACCTCGCGCCGCTGGACCCGTCGTTCGTGTCCGTGACCTACGGCGCAGGCGGAACCACGCGCGAGCTTACGCATGACGTGGTGGCGACGATCCACAAGAATTACGGCCTGAACGTCGCCGCGCACCTGACCTGCGTGAACGCGACCCGCGCCGAAACGATGGAGATCGTGGACAACTACGCGCGCGCCGGCGTGTCCGAGATCGTGGCCCTGCGCGGCGACCCGCCCAAAGGTTCGTCCGGGTTCACAGCCCATCCCGACGGCTTCGCCAATTCCGTTGAACTGATCGAGGCGCTGGCCACGCGCGGCGACATGAACATCCGCGTCGGCGCCTACCCGGACCCGCACCCGGAGGCGACGTGCGACACCTCGGACGTCGACTGGCTCAAGCGCAAGATCGACGCGGGCGCGACCAGCGCGATCACCCAGTTCTTCTTCGACGCCGAGACGTTCTTTCGTTTCCGCGACAAATGCGAAAAGGCCGGGATCGACGCACCGATCATCCCCGGCATCCTGCCGATCCAGTCCTGGTCGGGGGTAAAGAAATTTGCCGCGTCCTGCGGCACCCCGGTCCCTGTCTGGCTCGACGAAGCCTACACCCGTGCCGAACGCGACGGGCGCGACCGGCTCCTGTCCGTTTCCCTGGCGACAGAGCTTTGCACCGAGCTGCTCGAAGGCGGGGTCGAGGATCTGCATTTCTACACGCTCAACAAGACCGATATGACCCGCGACATTATCCACGCCCTCGGCGTGACCCCCAAGGTGACCCTGCAACAGGTCGCCTGACCCACCCACCACTCATCGAGACGTGAAGGCCGCGCCCCGGAACCGGGCGCGGACTTTTCCTGTTGGACCTAAGACACCTGACAGAAAGGAGCACGTCATGAAGGACGCTGCCACCAACGGCCAGATCACCACGATCAACCCGGCGACCGAAGCGCCGATCACCGATTACGACCTGATGACAAAGGACGCGGCCTTCGACGCCGTCGAGAAATGCCACGGCGCCTTCCTCGACTGGCGCCACCGGAGCCCCGGCGACCGCGCCGGGGTCATCGCCAAGATCGGCGAGGCACTGCGCGGATCCAGCGACGAATTCGCCAAGCTGATGACCGAGGAAACCGGCAAACGCATCGCCGACGGCAAAACCGAGATCGAGTTGTGCACGGCGATCTGCGACTGGACGGCAGCGAACGGCCCGACCGAACTCGCCGACGAAGGGCGCGACGTGCCCAATGCGAAGAAGGGCGTCATCACCTATGCGCCACAGGGGGTGATCTATGGCATCCAGCCGTGGAACTTCCCGGCCTATCAGGTCGTGCGCTATGCCATCGCGAACCTCATGGCGGGCAACGGCGTGCTGCTGAAACACGCCTCGAATTGCACCGGTTCCGGGCTGTTCCTGCGCGATCTGTTCGAAAAGGCGGGGCTTCCGAAAGACCTGTTCACTGTGCTGGTCATCGACCATGACACCTCGGACGACGTCATCGCCCATGAGCGTGTGCGCGGCGTGACCCTGACCGGCTCCGCAAGCTCGGGCTCGCATGTCGCGGCCAAGGCGGGCGCGGCGCTCAAGAAGACGGTCATGGAACTCGGCTCCAACGACGCCTACCTCGTGCTCGAGGACGCGGATATCGAGCTTGCCGTGAAAACCTGCGTGATCGGGCGCATCTACAACAACGGCCAAACCTGCGTGAACGCCAAGCGGTTCATCGTGACCGAGAAGGTCTACGACCAGTTCATCGAGGCCTATGTCGAGGCCATGTCCAAGTTGCCGATGGGCGACCCAACCGATGGCGACACGAAGCTCGGCCCGATGGCGCGCGAAGACTTGCGCGACGACCTGCACAAGCAGGTGCAGACCTCCGTGGGCAACGGCGCGACCGTACGCTGCGGCGGCGAGATCCCCGACCGAACGGGCTTTTACTACCCGGCCACGGTGTTGACCGAGGTGGAACCCGGCCAGCCCGCCTATGACGAGGAGTTGTTCGGCCCGGTCGCAAGCGTCATCCGCGCCAAGGACGACGAGGACGCGATGCGGATCGCCAACGACAGCCGCTTCGGCCTCGGCGGTGGCATCTTCTCGAAAGACAGCGACCGCGCGCTGCGCTTGGCGCGCGACCATTTCGACACCGGCATGGTCTTCATAAACGGCTTCAACGTTGCGACGCCGAACATGCCGTTCGGCGGGGTCAAGGATTCAGGCTACGGCCGCGAGCACGGCGGCTTCGGCATGAAGGAATTCGTGAACGCCAAGGCGATGATCGTGAATTGAGGTTTCGCCCGCTGACGCGGGCGACCCATGCGGGGGCGCTGCCCCCGCGCCCCCGAGGTATTTCCGGACCGAAGAAGAGGGGCCGCGTCAGGCAGAATGCTCGACGCGGCCCTTGTCCGTAAGGTCGTAAAGTCCTGTATCCACCCGAGCGAACCAGCCAAGATGGTTCAGATACATCATGCGCGTGGCCTTCGCGACGCCGGTGGCCTTTGCTATCTCGGCGCCCTTCGCAGGCCCGTGGGCTGCAAGGTGAGCCGCGATGCGCGCGCAATCCTGTTTGTAGGCCGTCATAACCTGCCCGCGGACACCGCCCAGGTTCGGGTCGCCCTCACGGCGCGCGAATTCCGACAGGAGCCGGTCCCGGCGCACTTTGGATTTTCGCGGGCGAAATTCGGACGGGTCGGCATGGACCTGCACCGCGCCGTCGGCCAGCCTCACGGACAGCACGCCCAGTCCCAGCCGCTTGCACAGACCGACATTTCCCTTGAACGCACGCCACCCGGCCCGGCCCGCCCAGCGCGGCACGGCGACATAGACGTTGTCCGTCACCGCTTGCCGCGCGACCGCCTGTTGCAGGAGAGTGAGAGAGAAGCCCGCCTTGAGCTCCACCACCACCGGATCGCCGCCGTCGCGGACCGCCATGACGTCCACCGGCCCGATTTCGGCCTTCACCTCGTATCCCAGTGCCTCGAGCCACGCCTTGACCGGCGCGTAGAGGTCTGTCTCCGCCACCCTGCCCATGTCCCCTGATAGCGCGGGCAGACCATGCGGCAAAGGGGGACGTGACATCCCCGGGCCACATCGCTATAGGTCGCGCGAATTTTCAACGCGACAAGGGACAGCGCCACATGACCACTCTCGTTTTCGGCCACAAATCGCCCGACACCGACTCCACCGGATCGCCGCTGATCTGGTCCTGGTATCTTAACGAGGTCAAAGGCGAGCCGGCCAAGGCCGTGCTGCTCGGCCAGCCCAACACCGAGGCCGCTTTCGTCCTCGACCGCTGGAGCCAGTCGACGCCGGACATCATCGACGGGGTCGAGACCGGACAGCGCTGCGTTGTGGTGGACACGAACAACCCCGCCGAACTTCCCGCCACGATCAACGAGGCCGATGTCGTTCAGATTATCGACCACCACAAGCTGGTGGGTGGGCTGGAAACCAAGGGCCCGATCGACATCACGATCCGCCCGGTCGCCTGCACCGCCACCATCATGTACGACCTGATGGGCGACGACACGGCGAAAATGCCGGAGGAAATCAAGGCGCTGGCGCTGTCCTGCATCCTCTCGGACACGCTGGAATTCCGCTCGCCCACCACCACCGACCGTGACGTGGAGGTGGCCAGGACGTTGGCCTCCGAACTGGGTATCAACATCCCCGACTACGCCGCCGAAATGTTCGCTGCCAAGTCGGACGTGAGCGCGTTCTCGGACGCCGAGCTTCTGCGCATGGATTCCAAGGAATATGAAGTCGGCGGCAAGAAATTCCGTATTTCCGTGCTCGAGACCACCGCGCCGAAGATCGTCATGGACCGCAAGGACAGCCTGATGACTTCGATGGAGGCGGTGGCGTCCGAGGATGGTGTGGATCAGGTGCTCCTGTTCGTGGTCGACATCCTGAACGAAGAGGCGACGCTGCTCATCCCGAACGACCTCGTGAAGTCGCTCTGCGAAAAGAGCTTCTCGACCTCGGTGTCCGGCGATACGGCCGTGCTGCCGGGCATCGTGAGCCGCAAGAAGCAGATCATCCCGAACCTCTCGCTCTGAAGCGCAGGGGACTGAAACGACAAGGGGCGCCCGCTGGGGCGCCCTTTTTTCGTGGGCGGCGGGACGGAATGCCGACCCGACGCCGTCAGTTCACGGAAACGGGGTTGTAGCCGCTCGCGATCACTCGCTTCATGCCACCTTCGACCGATACGATCCGATTGGGGATACGATCCGCCAGCACCTGCGCCGCCGCCCGTGTGCGGTTACCGGAGCGGCAGACAAGGATCAGGTCACGTCCATCGGCCAGCGCCGGGCCGACCTGCGCCAGGAACCGCTCAGGGTCCGAAAAGGTGAGAAGCACCGCATCCTCGATCACCCCGGTCTCGGCCCATTCGGGCGGTGTGCGTATATCGACGATCAGCCCGCCGGTCTCACGCATCTGATCGACCGTAAGGAAGGTCTGTTCGAACGGCGGCTGTCCTCCTGCCCGGACGGCGAGGCCGACGCCTGCAGTAATCCCGATACCAGCGATCCCGATCAGCATCGCGCGACGATTGAGTGCGGCCATCTCTGTCTCCTGCATGACATTCAGTGGCCGATATATGTCCTCACGGCGTCCGCGAACACCGCCCCCCGGTGCGCTGCGGCGATGCGCCACGCGCCGCCCGGCCCGCGCGCCCCGTCCGCTTCGCCCTTGATCCCTGCCCGGCCCCCGCCTACTCGTTTCCCCGACACCGCCCAAACCCGAGGACCGCACCCCGTGACCCAGATCATCCGCTCGCTCGCCGACCTGACCGACCGCTACGACGTGCTGCTGTGCGACCTGTGGGGCTGCGTCCACAACGGCCGCGAGGTCTATCCCGAGGCCATCCCGGCGCTGCGGGCCTTCCGCGCGGCCGGCAAGACGGTTGTCCTTCTCACCAACTCGCCCCGCGACCGCGAAGGGGTGGCCGAACAGGTCGCCACGTTCGGTCTGCCGGACGATTGCTGGGATACGATCGCGAGCTCGGGCGACGCGGCGCGCGCGGCGATGTTCATGGGCGCGGTCGGCGCAAAGGTCCACGTCATGGGCGAACAATCCGGCGACGGCTTTTTCCGCCCCATGGAAATTCTCGACGCGCCCGTCCCGATCGAGCGGGTCGCCATCGACGCGGCAGAGGGCATCGTCTGCCTCGGCCCCGATGACCCGATGGCGGATCCGGAGACCTGGCGCGCCGACCTGCTTTACGCCAAGCAAAAGGACATGAAGCTCCTCTGCGCCAACCCCGATATTGTCGTGGACCGGGGCGAGGAGCGCGAGTGGTGCGCGGGTGCCGTGGCCCGGATGTATGCGGAAATGGGGGGCGAGAGCCTCTATTTCGGCAAGCCGCACCCCCCGATTTACGACCTCGCGCGGCGCCGGCTCGCCTCCATCGACCGGACGGCGCCGGATTCCCGGATGCTCGCCGTCGGTGACGGCATCCAGACCGATATCAAGGGCGCGCTTGGCGAGGATATCGACAGCCTGTTCATCACCGGCGGCCTCGCCCGCGTGGAAACAGGCACCGGGACCGACCCGGACCCCGACAAGCTTGCGCGCTATATCGAGTCGGAGATGGTCACGCCGACCTACGCCATCGGCGCGCTGCGCTGACACCCTCACGACTTTCCCCGGCAATCTGACAACGCGGTGTCTCCGGTGGGCCACGCGCGATTGCGTGCCGTCCGTTTTGGGTCTTGCTTTCTGCACCCGCAAAGCAATATTGTTACCCACAGCCGACAATTCGGCACCAATTGTTACCCGGAGGATTCCATGTTGGACAACTTCCCGCGCGGCACGATCTGCATCGAAGACCTTGAGATCGGCATGTCCCGCCACCTCACGAAAGAGGTCACGGACCGCGATATTGAGCTCTTCGCGGAGGTCTCGACCGACCGGAATCCCGTCCATCTCGATGATTCCTACGCGATGGACACGATCTTCGAGGGCCGCATCGCCCACGGGATGCTGACCGCCGGCCTGATCTCGGCGGTAATCGGCGAGCAGCTTCCAGGCCATGGCACGATCTACATGGGCCAGAACCTCAAGTTCCTCGGCCCTGTGCGCCCCGGCGACGTCGTGCGCGCGGAGGTGACCGTGATGACCATCGACTACGGCAAACGCCGTGTCACGCTCAATACCGAATGCACCGTCGATGGTAAGCCCGTGCTGCGAGGCGACGCCACCGTGCTCGCCCCCTCCAAGAAATTCGACTGACCCCGGTTTCCCCTGCGAACTGATCCGGCACGGCACCTTTTCCATTGTGTTCGGGCGATAGCTGAATAATCAGGAAGGGCGTCCCCACTGACGCCCCATCCCGAGGCTGCCCGAGAGACCCGCCATGAAGTATCGCGCCGAGATCGACGGGCTGAGGTCCCTCGCCGTGATCCCGGTCGTGCTGTTCCACGCGGGCAGTTCGCTGTTCAGCGGCGGTTATGCCGGTGTCGATATCTTCTTCGTCATCAGCGGCTACCTCATCACCACGATCATCATTGCCGAGCTTGCGGGCGATGGATTCAGCATCCTGCGCTTTTATGAACGCCGCGCCCGCCGGATTCTGCCCGCGCTTTTAGTCGTAATGGCGGCCAGCATTCCGGGGGCGCTCTGGCTGATGCTCCCGGACATGTTGCGCGACTTCGCGAGGAGCCTTGTCGCGGTCAGTCTGTTCGCGTCCAACATCCTGTTCTGGCAGGAATCCGGCTACTTCGCCCCGGCGGCCGAGCTCAAGCCGCTCTTGCACACATGGAGCCTCGCCATCGAGGAGCAGTTCTACCTGTTCTTTCCGCCGCTCCTGATTTTGCTCTGGGGGCTCGGGCGCCGGGCGGTCCTGGTCTCGCTCGCCGCCCTGTTCATCGGCAGCCTCGCATTGGCTCAGGTCGCGTCGCAGGCGATGCCCACCGCGAACTTCTACCTCCTGCCCACGCGGGCATGGGAGCTTCTCGCAGGCAGTTTCTGCGCCTTCGGCTATCATCGTCTGCGCGCGAACCAGTGGCTCGCGGCCCTTGGCCTGCTCCTGATCGTCGCCACGCTTTTCGCCTATGACGGTGACACGCCGTTTCCAAGCCTCTACACGGTCCTGCCAGTTGCAGGCGCCGTGCTGGTCATCCTGTTCGCACGGGGCGGAACCCCAACCGCCCGCCTGCTGGCGCTGCGTCCCTTCGTCTTCGTCGGACTGGTCAGCTACAGCTTTTACCTCTGGCACCAACCGCTGTTCGCGTTCGCGCGCATCCACGCGGGCGGCGATCCAGCGCCGGGCCTGCTCTATGGGCTGGGCGCATTAGCCTTTCTCCTCGCCGTCCTGACCTGGCGCTTCGTCGAGACCCCGTTCCGGGCCCGACCGCACCCAGCGATGCCTGCACGGAGAACGCTGTTCGGGGCCTCCGCCGCAGGTGCCGGCGCCTTCATCCTTGTCGGACTTGCGATCGTGTTCACCGGTGGCCTGGCGCATCGCAGCTCGCTCGACCCCGCGCTCTACGCCCAGGCGACGCAACTGCCCGAACGGGACCACGGGGGCTGCTTCTATTCGGTCGACAAGCGCCCGGAACTGCCCGTGGGGGCCGAGGGCCTCAACTGCCGACTTGGCGATCCGGACGGCGACACCCGTGTCCTCGTCTTTGGCGATTCATTCGCCGGACAATACGACCCGTTCTGGGATTCCGTCGGGCGCGAGATGGGCCTCGACATCCTGTCCGTCTCCACGAATTGGTGCTTTCCGGCCCTGGATGAAACCTTTCCGGTGCGCGGGCGCGGACGCGCGTTCCGGCAATGCATGCTCAACCGGGCCTGGCTGTCCGAGAACCTGGACCGTTTCGACACCATCGTCTTCGGTGGCCAGTGGGCGACTGCGATGCGGCAGGAGCAGATGAACGCTGTGGCCGACGCGATCAGCGCGGTCCTCGCGACCCCACACACGCAGGTCGTGTTCCTGCCCTCCCCGCCCGCGTTCTACAGGCTGTCGGTCGAAACGTCGCTCTTTCGTGGGCAAAACCTTCTGCACCCGGATGAAAAAGCCCGACGCGACGCGCAGGCCGGCATGGACGTGCTTCGCGATATCGCGGCGCATAACCCGCGCGTCGATGTCCTTGACCAGGCGTGGCTTTTCCCAGAGAGCCGCGCGCCGGGCCTGACCGCGGACGGCCTGCCCTACGCGCTCGACGGCGCGCATGTCAGTCTCTATGGTATCCGCGCCCTGACTGATGCATTCCTCGCGACCGACACGGGGCTGGCGCGGCTGGCACCGTTCTTTGCTCCCGGAACCGGCGAGCCTCAGAACCGATAGGACATCGAGATTTCGACGGTCGGCGCGGCCCGACCGTGGTGGTAGCTCATGATCGGGTGGGCATAGAGCGCCCCGTCGATCTTGAAATCCCCGTAAGACCACCCGGCGCCGAAGCTCGGCACCACCGGAATCGGGAGCCGGATGTTTCCCCGGTTGTTGAAGTTCGCCTTGGTCACCCGCAGCGCCCCGCCTCGCAGGGACCAGCCAGCGTCGAACCTGTATTCGGCGCCGGCATAGACCCCCCGGATATCCACATTTCGCCTGCCATAAGTGCCCCGGAACTGCCGGTAGCCAGCCGTCAGCAACAGCCGGTCGGTCGCCTGCCACGCCGCTTCGGCATTCTACGTCATGGGCAGCCGCGCGACCGTGTTGGACGAGCGCACCTGGCCATTCGTGATCGTGACCATCGAGGCGTGGAGGAAGGTGTTGATGTCGTTGGCCGAGACCGCAACCTTGAACCGGTCGGAAAAGCGAAACGCCGCCCCCGCGCTGACAGACACCGCGTGCGCTTCCACCCGGTCGGCCCGGAACCGGCCGTTCTTGGCGTTCACGCCGCAGGTGTTCGTGCGACAGTCGATGATGTCCACCGCGACGCCAAGGCTGAAGGCATCGCTCGCGACGGGCGACACCCCGGCGGCGAACCGGCGCACCAGCGTCTTCGAATCGATCACCCCGTCATAGGTCCCCTGCAATCCCGGCAGGAGCAGCCGCAGAAAAACGCTCTGCGGATCGGTCGCCGCGAACGCGCCGGTCGAGCGGGCATGAACGCGGGGAAAGCTGGCATAGCCCAGCGTCAGGTTCAGACCCAGCGGCTCAAGCAAGGTCACGGGCAACGTGGCCCCGAAGAAGGAATAGGGCCGCAGCTCGGCGTTGAGCTGGCGCGTGACCGACAGCATGGGACGGTTCAGTCCGGCCAGAAGCGCAGGGTTGTAGTAGATCGCGTGCGGATCGTTGGCGATGGCCGTGCCACTCCCGCCCATTGCCAGAGCGCGCGCGCCCACGGCGGCGGCCACGTCTGTCCCTTCCGCCACGAAGGTCCGGCCCTGCCCGGTCGCATGTGTCACGCAACCAAGGGCGATCAACGCCGCGGCCAGTGCCGCCCGAAAACTCCGCATTTGGTGCCCGTCCCGGTCAATGTCCCGCCGTCACGTTAGCCGCAGCGCAGCGCGCCGACCAGCGCGCAACACCTTGTCCCGGCGCGAGACTTCCACGATCATGCAGACATGACACAGGGCCCTCGTTTCACCCCGCTCGCCGACAGCCTCCCCGCCTCGGTCCCCTTCGTGGGACCGGAAACGCAGGAGCGCGACCGCGGCCGCCCCTTCGCAGCGCGCCTCGGCGCGAACGAAAGCCTGTTCGGCCCCTCGCCCAAGGCCATCGAGGCGATGGCTCTCGAGGCGTCTGAGACATGGAAATACGGCGATTCTCTCAGCTTCGACCTGCGGGCCGAGCTTGCCGCTCGGCTTGGGATCGGGGCGGGACATATCATGGTGGGTGAAGGCATCGACGGGCTTCTGGGCTACCTCGTGCGCCTCACCGTGGGGGCGGGCGACAAGGTCGTCACCTCGCTCGGGGCATATCCCACGTTCAACTACCATGTCGCGGGCTTCGGCGGCGACCTCGTCACCGTACCTTACCGCGACGATCACGAAGACCCCGACGCGCTGATCGCCAAGGCGCGCGAGGTCGATGCCAAGCTCATCTACATCGCCAACCCCGACAATCCGATGGGAAGCTGGCACGATGCCGCGCGGATGCAGGAGATGATCGAGGCCGTGCCGGACGGCACGCTCCTGATCCTTGACGAGGCCTATCTGGAATTCGCGCCCGAAGGCACTGCGCCCCTGATCGACCCAGATGACCCGCGCGTGATCCGGATGCGCACGTTCTCAAAGGCCTACGGGCTGGCCGGTGCGCGCGTGGGTTATGCCCTCGGGGCCGAACCGCTCATCACCGCCTTCAACAAGATCCGCAACCATTTCGGCATGGCCCGGATTTCGCAGGCAGGAGCCCTGGCCGCGCTGCGCGACGACGACTGGCTGGCGGACGTTCAGGCGCGCGTTTCGGCCGCGCGCGACAGGATCGCCGGCATCGCGGCGGCGAACGGCCTCACCACCCTACCCTCCGCCACGAATTTCGTTGCCGTGGATTGCGGGGCGGACGGCGATTTCGCGCGTCGGGTTCTGGCGGAACTGGTCGCCCGCGACATTTTCGTGCGGATGCCCTTCGCCGCGCCGCAGGACCGTTGCATCCGCGTCTCGGTCGGCACCGAGCGAGACCTCGACGCCTTCGAAGCCGCCCTGCCCGAAGCCCTCGCCGCCGCCCGCGCCTGAGCCGCCTCAGCCCCGCGCGATCACGTCCGCCGCCGCGCCCAGCGCGCCGTTGCCATGCGGGATATCAAGCGCCCGCAGCCCGGCCTCGATCACGCCCAGCGCACCCAGGATCATGTGCGCGTTGACGTGGCCCATGTGACCCAGCCGGAAGAACCCGTCCCCCTTCGGATCGTCCGGCGCCGACATGCCCAGCCCGATGCCGAGCGTCAGCCCCCCGTTCGTCTCGACCCAGCGCCTGAGCCGCGTGCCGTTATCCGCGCCCAGCGCCAGCGCCGTCACCGCCCGCGAGCGGCGCTTGGGGTCGGCCACGTTGATCTCCATCGGCCCGCCCTGCCCCCAGGTCTCGAACGCGGCCCATGCGGTGCGCGCGAGCAGGTCGTGACGGTGCCAGACCGCCTCGACCCCGCCCTCCTCGGCGATCAGGTCGAGCGCGGCGCGCAGGCCGAGCAGATGATGGGTCGGCGCGGTGCCGCCGAAATACTGGTAAAACCCCTCGGGCGCGACACGCGGCCGCCAATCCCAGTAGTAGCTCACGCCATTGTTCTGCCGCGCCTTCGCGCGCTCGTTGAAAAAGACGAAGCCCAGCCCCGGTGGCGTCATCAGCCCCTTCTGGCTGGCCGCCACCATCACGTCCACGCCCCAGTCGTCCATCTCGAACCGGTCGCAGGCGAGCGAAGCGATGCAATCGACCATCAGGAGCGCCGGGTGGCCCGCCCGATCCATCGCCGCGCGCAGCCCAGCGATGTCGTTGAGCACCCCGGTCGCCGTATCGGTCTGCACCGTCAGCACCGCCTTGATCCGGTGGTTCGTGTCGGCTCGCAGGGCCTCTTCCACCCGCTCGGGGTCCAGCGCGGCCTTGCGCCCGAAGTCGATGACCTCGGTTTCGATACCCATGCGGTTGCAGATCGTGCCCCAGAGCGCTGCGAACCGCCCCGTGGCGAGGACGAGCGCCGTGTCGCCCGGCGCGAGCACGTTCATCGCGGCGGCCTCCCACGCGCCATGCCCGTTGGCGATATAAATCGCCACCGCGCCCTTCGTGCGCGCCACGGCCTTCAGGTCCGGGATCATCCCCGCGACCACGTCCACCAACTTGCCCTCATAGATATTCGGTGCCGAGGTATGCATCGCGTTCAGCACACGTTCCGGCGACACGGACGGCCCGGGGATGGCAAGGTAATCGCGACCAGAAGACAGGTTCATGTGAGGACTCCGACTGACCGCGAAATCGGTAGCCCTGCCCCGGTCCAAGGTCAATCGCGCCGGTAGCCGCGGGCGAGCTTCGCCGGATCGGTCCCCGCGAGAAACCGCGCCTGCCGCACAAGGTTGCCCGCCCCGCGCCCGATCCAGTTGCCCGCGTAGCGGGTCCAGCCCGTCTCCACCCAGGCGTCGAGCAGACGGGCGCGCGGCAAGGCGCGGATGAGCGCCATGTCCTCCATGAGCGGAATATCCGGATAGCCGCCCGCCGCCTCATAGGCCTCGCGCGACACGAGCAGCCCCTGATCGCCGAACGGCATACCGAGAACCCGCGACCGCAGATTGGCCCACCCCGCCGTCACCCGCGGCCCGACGCCCGTCACGCGGAACCGCAGGCGGAAAAATCCCGGCCCGCCGCGCACAATGCCCCGCTCCACTGCCTCGACCCAGCCCGGCCCCGGAGCGCTGTCGGCATGAAGGACGAGGAGCCAGTCCCCTCCGGCCCGCGACACGCCGCGCCCGAGCTGCCCGCCGCGCCCCGCCGGTCCTGTCACCCAGACGGCCCCGACCTCCTCCGCGATCACCTGCGTCGCGTCGGTCGAGCCGCCGTCGCTCACGATCAACTCGCGCACGATTCCGGCCTCGACCCCCTCCATGAGCGCGACGAGAAGCGCCGGAAGGTGGGCCTCGGCATTGAGGGTCGGAATCACGATGGACAACGGTGCGCGCATGGGACCTTCTCACAGCGGACAGGGTGATTATATTACCCGCGACACAGGCAGGGGAAAGCGATGACCGGCGAAACCCATGAAAACCGAACGATTTTTCGTGTGACGGGCGGGGACCGCAAGTCGTTCCTCGAAAATCTCGTGACGAACAACCTGACCGAGGGGGCGCTGACCTATGCCGCGCTGCTCACCCCGCAGGGCAAGTATATCGCGGATTTCTTCCTTCTCGACGGGCCGGACGCGATCCTCGTCGATGTCGACAACGACGTGGCCCCCGCGCTCGCCCAGAAGCTCACGATGTACAAGCTGCGCGCGGACGTGAAGATCGAGGAAACCGGGCTGCACGCGTTGCGCGGCCTCGGCGACCCGCCGCAGGGTGCCCATCACGACCCGCGCCACCCGGCCCTTGGTTGGCGCCTCTACTCCGAAACCGCGGGCGACCCGCCCGAAACGGATTGGGAGGCGCTGCGCGTCGAGCACGGCGTTCCCGCGACGGGCACGGAACTCACCCCCGACACCTTCATCCTCGAGGCGGGGTTCGACCGTCTGAATGGTGTCGACTTCCGCAAAGGGTGTTTCGTGGGTCAGGAGGTGACAGCGCGCATGAAACACAAGACCGAGCTGCGAAAGGGCGTCGTGACCGTGGCCATCGACGGCGACGCCGCCGCCGGCGACCCGATCACCACCGAGGACGGAAAGCCAGCAGGCACCCTGCACACCCGCGCCGGCGACCACGCGCTCGCCTACCTGCGCTTCGACCGCGCTACCGGCCCGCTCAAGGCTGGTGATGCCCGCGTAACATGGACACAATAGACCGCGCCGTGATCGGCGTGACCGCCGACCGGATCGCCGGGCGGCGGGCGCTGCATGGCGGCGACCTCAGCAACGTGACCATGCTCACCCTCCAAGGCGGCGACCGGATCGTGGCCAAGACCGGGCCAATGGTGGACCGGGAAGCCCGGATGTTGAGCGCCATGGCCGACGCTGGCGCCCCGGTTCCGGCCGTCATCGGGGTCTCTGAGGGGGTTCTCCTTCTCGAAGCGCTGGACGAGGGTCGGGCTGACGCAACGTCATGGGCTGCTACGGGTCATGCCCTGCGCCGACTGCACGACGCGACCGGGCCCGGTTACGGGTGGGACGAGGATTACTCGTTCGGCCCGGTCGGCATCCTCAACGCCGCCCGCGACGACTGGCCGGACTTCTGGGCTGCGAACCGGATTCTCGTCCACGCGCCGCACCTTCCGGGCGGACTTGCTCCACGGCTCGCAAACCTTGCCGAGGCCCTCCCCCGGCTTCTGCCCAAGACCCCGCGCCCCGCGCTACTTCACGGCGACCTGTGGTCGGGCAACCTCCTCTTCGGCGCGCCCCCGGCTGTGTATTTCATAGACCCGGCTTGTTGTTGGGGCGATCCCGAAGTCGACCTCGCCATGCTGCATCTGTTCGGCAGTCCCGGCGCGGCCTTCGATGAAAGCTATGGCCCACTCCCACCGGGATGGGAGGAGCGGCGCGCGGTCTACACCCTCTGGCCTGCGCTCGTCCATCTGCGCCTGTTCGGCGCCGGGTATCGCGGGATGGTGGACCGGCTGCTGACCGGATTGGGGGTCTGACGGCGCGGTTTGCGCCCTGTCACCCCGTCGTGTGAAATGGCGGCGTACAGGCGGACCACCCGCACGCCGCACGCCTTCGCGATCAATCGGCAATGTTCGAAAATGACAAGGGCCGCCCCAAGGACGACCCCCAAGCCACTGAAAACATCGGAAAGCGTCAAGCGCGCTCGGCGTATTCCATCGTCTCGGTGTTCACGATGATCGCTTCGCCCTGCCCCACGAAGGGCGGAACCGTGATGCGCACACCGTTGTCCAGCACGGCTGGCTTGAAGCTGTTTGCGGCCGTCTGACCCTTCACAACCGGCTCTGTTTCCTCGATCGTGCAGGTCACTTTTTGCGGCAAAGTGGCGTTCAGCGCCTCGGTATCGTGGAACTCGACAAGGATGGTCATACCGTCCTGAAGGAAGGGACGTCGCTCGCCGAGGATCTCGGCCGGCAGCTCCACCTGATCGAATGTTTCGGTGTCCATGAAGGTCAGCATCCCGTCGGATTCGAACAGGAATTGCATGTCCTTCTGCTCGAGCCGGACGCGCTCAACTTTGTCCGCCGAGCGAAACCGTTCATTAAGTTTGGAACCGTTACGAAGGTTGCGGAGTTCGACTTGCGCAAAAGCCCCGCCCTTACCGGGTTTGACGTGATCGACTTTGACGGCGGCCCAGAGGCCGTCGTTGTGCTCCAGAACGTTACCGGGACGGATCTCGTTTCCGTTGATTTTGGGCATGTGGCTAAACCGTGGCAAAAGGTTGACGAAGAGTTGGCCGCACCTATATCCGGGGGGCTCGCCCCGTGCAAGCAGACTAGAATTAGTATGTCTTCACTCGACGATATGCGCTATGTGCATGCCAGCCATGCAGTTGAGCCAATATCGAATCGCGGCCAAACACGCATATTGGCCGACACGCCAGCAAGTGCAAGACAAGAACAACAAAGGACTGGGAATGCTCGACAACGTCGACGGAACTGCCTTCAACCATGAACAAGGAAACCGGGCGCGAAAGCTTTTCGCCGCGGTCGTCCTCGCCGCTTTGGATGATGCCATCGCGGACGACAAGAAGTACGGCAACGGACCGGATCAGATCGCGCGTTGGGCCCGATCGCGCGATGGGCGCGAAGTACTGTCCTGCGCCGGGATCGACCCGAACGAACGCGTCGTGACGGGCCTGATGGACTTCGTTGCCAAGGGTGTGCGCACCTCGGTCGCGCTGTCCCGCGAAGAAAGCGAACGCCGCCACGCGGCGGAAGCTGCCGAAGCCGCCTGATCCACCAGATCACCGGCATCTAGAAAAGCGCGTCCCTGGGGGGCGCGCTTTTCTGTTGGAGGGTCGGCAACGTGCATTTCGCCTGACCCGCTCACGCCCCCTTCCCCTCCATGACCCGGCGCGGTAACGGGTGGCATGGCCAAGGCGATCATGATCCAGGGGGCCGGCTCAAACGTCGGCAAATCGCTCCTCGTCGCAGGACTGGCGCGCGCCGCGGTGCAGCGCGGCCTCTCCGTCGCCCCGTTCAAGCCGCAGAACATGTCTAACAACGCCGCCGTCACGGTCGACGGAGGCGAGATCGGGCGCGCACAGGCGCTTCAGGCGCGCGCTGCCGGACGCGACCCCGTCACCGACATGAACCCCGTGCTGCTCAAGCCCGAGACGGACACCGGCGCGCAGGTCATCGTGCAGGGCCGCCGCTTCGCCACGGTCAGGGCGCGCGACTACGGGGCCATGAAAGGCCAGCTCCTGCCCCGCGTGCTGGAGAGCTTCGGGCGGCTCTGCGACACCGCCGACCTCGTGATCGTCGAGGGGGCCGGCAGCCCGGCCGAGGTCAACCTGCGCGCCGGCGACATCGCCAACATGGGCTTTGCCGAGGCCGCTGACGTCCCGGTGGTTCTTGCGGGTGACATCGACCGGGGCGGCGTCATCGCACAGCTCGTCGGCACCCACGCGGTCCTCCCCGCGCCGGACCGCGACCGGATCACCGCGTTTCTCATCAACAAGTTCCGCGGCGACCCGCGCCTCTTCGACGGAGGGCTGACCGAGATTACCCGCCACACGGGCTGGCCGTCGCTTGGCGTACTGCCCTGGTTCGCCGAGGCGTGGCGCTTGCCGGCCGAGGACATACTCGACCTCGCAGCCCCGCGCCCCGGCGGCAGCTTCAAGATCGCCGTGCCGCGCCTGAACCGGATCGCCAATTTTGACGACCTCGACCCACTCGCCGCCGAACCCGGCGTGACAGTAGAGATCGTCCAGGCCGGCAGCCCGCTCCCCGGCGACGCCGACCTCGTTCTCTTGCCCGGCTCGAAATCCACCATCGCCGACCTCGCCCATTACCGGGCGCAGGGCTGGGACATCGACCTCACCGCTCATGTCCGTCGCGGCGGACATGTGCTGGGTGTCTGCGGCGGTTACCAGATGCTCGGCACGCGGATCGAGGACCCCGATGGTCTTGAGGGCGAACCAGGCGCCGTTCCCGGCCTTGGCCTTCTCGATGTCACGACCCGGCTCCAGCTGAAAAAAAGGCTCTCCCTGACAAAGGCGCGTGACATCGAGACCGGCGAAACGCTCACGGGCTACGAGATCCACCTTGGCACGACGACCGGCCCCGGGACCGACCGGCCCTGGCTCACCATCGACGCGCGGCCCGAAGGGGCCCAAGACCCAACCGGGCGCGTGCGCGGCACCTATTTGCATGGAATGTTCGATTCAGACGCTTTTCGGCGGGCGTTCCTCGCCCGTTTGGGAGCAACAACATCGGAAATGTCCTATGGTGCATCGGTCGAGGCTACTCTGGACGCCCTCGCCGAACACCTCGAAACCCACCTTGACGTGGACGCGCTTCTTGCCCTCGCGCACTGACGTATCGTCACCGCCCGCGCCAACGTGAGCGCCTGTCCACCGGACAGGCGCGAGGCATGGACTTGCGCCGAAGGCGCGCCGCTATCTTGGAAAACTTAGTCGAAGTCCTTGAGCGCCATCGCGCGGGCGATCTCGCGCCGGACCATGCGGCGCAGGTTACGCGTGATCCGCTCGCCCATGGTGCCCTGAAGCTCCTCGCGCACCAGCCGTCCCACGATCTCGCGCAGCATGTCCTCGTCGATCACCATGTCATCCGGGGATTCGTCGCCGCTCAAACCAGCCGCGACGTCCGGATCGTTGTAATCAGCGTCGGCGTAGAGCGTGTTGTCTTCCGTTTCTAGTGTCTCGCTCTCAGAGGAAAACGCGATGTTCTCGTCCTCGACATCTTCCCAGTCGGTCGCCTCGGACGCCGCGCTCAGATCGTCGAAGTGGTCTTCAGCCTCCGACGCCTCCTCTGCGAGCGCGTCTGCCTCCGACTCCGCCGCAGCGGGCCTGTCGAAGGGCGAGGTATGACGAAACAGGACCGTCTTGGGCGTATCCGGCTCCTCGGACCCGTCAGGCTCCCAATCTTCCGACGCAGGAGATGTGACCACGGCCTCAAGTTCCGCGATCCGATCTTCGAGTGACTCGGTGATCCCGGCCACGTCCTCCTGCGGCGCGACGGTGTCCGCCACAGGCTCCTGTTCCGGCGCCTCGTGGGTGGTGGTTTCTCCGCTCAAAGCGGCAAGCGCCGCGTTGAGCGGGTCCGGATGACTATCATCGGGCGTCGGCGTTTGCTTCGCGTCAGTGTCCGGCGTATCGGACGTCTCCACGGCATCATGCACCAGAGTCTCGACGGAAAAATCGCGCGTTTCGGGCACGTCCTCTTCCATCGGCGCTTCCGGCACCGGCGCCACTTCCGGCTCGGCCGCCGGCGCCGTGTCGACGCGGAATGCGGGCGTCAGGACAAGTTTGCTGGCCATCTCGCTCGCACGTTCCTCACGCCGCGGCGCACCGGTTTCCGAGACAAGCCGCCGGACTGCCGACAGCACGTCCTCGATTTCCGCATTGGTTACAGGTTCCGACATGGATTCGTTACCGCCTCGATCTAGCCCCGGTCCACAGAATACCCAGCGCAGCCCTCTGGGGCAATCCGCACATGCGCATTAACCCACGCTTCAGTTAGGAAACCCTTAAAATCTCAGCGTTTTCCGAGCGCTTCGAGGATATGGTCCAGCTTTTCGCCCTGAGGGCTCACCGTACGCAACGGCGCATTTTGGACCGTGTTGAAGTACGCAGACGGGTCGTAGGTGGCGATCCCCAGACGCAGGTGGTCGGCGGTCAGCAGGCCCATGGCCGCAAGGAGATTGTAGATCGCAAGGTACTGGTCATACCGGGCCTGGATCGCCGAAGACCGCGCATCCAGCAACTCCTGCTCCGCGTTCAACACGTCGAGCGTTGTGCGTGCACCGAGCGTCGCCTCCTCGCGCGCGCCGCGCAAGGCGACCGTACTGGCACGAATCTGCCGATCCGTCGCCTGAAGACTGGCCGTAGCGATGGCAAGCTGGGCCCAGGCATTGCCCACCGCCTGCTCTACGTTCAGCACCGTGACGTGAAGGCCAGCCCGCGCAGCCTCGGCCTGCGCAAGCGCTTGCCGGTAAAGTGCCGACAGCCGCCCGCCCGAATAGATCGGCCCCGAAAGCGTGAGGCTGCCCGAGACGCCCGCGTTCGGCCCGCTCGACGTCGTGGTCCCGATCGGCGGTGGGGAATAGGTCGTCGTGGAGCGCAGACCGGTCGTCGCCTGCACCTGCGCGTTCAGCGTTGGCATCGTGCTGCGCTTGGCCAGTTCGATGGACATCTCGGCCACGCTCACCGAACGCTGCGCCGCCTTGATGTCGGGGTGACGTCCCCGCGCTTGCGACTTGGCGGCCTCGACAGTCGAGGGGACCGAAGGCGGGTTCGGCGGCGGTGACAGACGCCCCGGCATCCGGCCGACCGCGGCCTTGTAGGCCTCGCGCGCGACAAGGAGGTTGCCCTGCGCAGACGCTTCGGCAGCCCGCGATGCCGCCAGCCGTGCCTCGGCGAGCGACACGTCGGTCTGCGTGATCTCACCCACCTCGAACCGGTCGCGCGCCGCGCGCAGCTCCTGCGTGATGAGGCGCACAGAGTTGGCCTGAAGGGCAACGGTGTCACTGGCCGACAACACATTGAGATAGGCGTTCACGGCATTGAGCAGCACGTTCTGCTCCACGCCCACCAGCGCCTCACGCGTCATCAGCACGTTTTCCCGCGCGATCTCGATCCGCTTGTCGGTCGCGCCGAAATCGAACAGCAGGAGCGATGCCGTCAGGGCGAGAGATCCGCTGACCGATTCCGAGGCCGCAGGCGTCGTGCCGCCCACTGACGGGTTGTTGAAGTTCCACGATCCCTGCGCTGTATAAGACAGAACCGGGCGAAGGGCCGAAACGGCCACAGCGACGTTCTCGTCCTCGGCCCGCAAAAGTGCGCGCTGCTGGTCGAGAAGACCGGAGTTCTTGTAGGCTGCGACCATCGCGTCGGCCAGCGTCTCGGCGCTGGCCGCGACAGGGGCCAAGACCAGCAATGCCGACAGGCAAATGGCCGTCACGCGCCTGACAAGACCCGACTTAATATTTTGCATGGTACTCTCGTCCCTGTGGCGTCGCGCCTCAGAGCGCGAATTCTTTTGTCGCCGTGAACCCCGGCAGGACCGGTGCAGATGCGTTGAATGCAAAGCGCCAGTTTACGGCTCCATCAATCTTGTGCCCGATTTTCGCGATTCCAAGATTGTCCTCGGAAAAAATAGTGGCAATGCGACCATTTTCACGCAGTTGGTCAAGGATCACTTGCGGTACCGTCTCCACCGCGCCCTCGATGAGGATCACATCGTAGGGGCCATGCTTGGACGCCCCGGCGGTCAGCGCCTCGTTGATGACGGCCACATTGTCGACCCCCTCACCCGCCAGACGCGACTCGGCCTCGCCTGCGAGCCCATCGTCTTCTTCCAGCGCGACAACGAAATCGCCAAGCTGGGCCAGAACCGCCGCGCCGTAACCGAGACCGGCCGCCACAACGAGCACCAGTTCGTCGGGCTGGATCGACAGGACATCGAGGAGTTTCGCGAAACACCGCGCTTCCAGCAGAACCCGCCCCGGCGCCAGCGAGATCTGCGTCTCGCTATAGGCCGCCTCGCGCTGATCGTCCGGCACGAAGTCCTCGCGCGGCACGCTCAACATGGCGTCAATGATGGGGTATTTGGTCACGTCGGACGGCCGAACCTGTGTGTCGACCATCATGCGGCGGCGTGTCTCGAAGTCGCTCATGGGAAGGCGTCCTGTCTGGCTCCGTAGCTCTTCGTGGGTCTTGCCACAGAAACCCGGGGGCCGCAACGCCAAGCGCCTCGCGACCCCCCTTGCACAGTCGGCGCCCGTGAGATTTCCCCGCACCCTTCGGCGAGTTGGCGGAGTGGTCACGCTGCGGATTGCAGATCCGTCAATTTCCCAAGAAAATTCATCATATCAGGTAGCCTTGGCTATCGGGACAGATGCCGAACAATGGCAGAAACTGAAAACCGCACAATTGTATCCTTCGGCACCGATCCGGCGCCAAAGTGCTCGTTGCAGTTCAAGTTCGGACTGGGCTGTGAAGCAAACCCGAATGCCCTTTTGATTTGGCTCGATCGGGTCTTCAATGCTGAATCGTCTCAGATACTGGCGCACGGAATACTTGGCGGAGCGCTGTTCGGTCCCAGCAGATTAATACGAACGTGACCAAGCAAGATCGGGCCTTGTCGCGCAGAGCGCCGCTAGATGCTGATGGTGAACTTTCCGCCTTAGCAAGGCGGGCTTTCAATCTGGGCGGGTAACTGCCGTTCGCGGCTCCGTACACGGAGGTCCGCTATATAGAATTTTGTGCCTTTCGCCGCCGAGATCTTCGCTATACGCTCGCCAATAACGTGCGCAACAAGCCTAATCCTGCATGGTCAAAAAGAACATGTGGTATAAAGCTAATTGGTGAATGGCGAAAAAGGTCGAACTAAATGGCTGAAATCGAGGGCCTCCAAGACGACGACGAACCGCTTGATGTCGGGAACATGGTCATCCCGGCCGGCGCTTCAGACAAAGAGATCGAAAAGCACTTTGAGATTGGGCGTCTCAGGGTCGTACAGGAAAAGAACGACATCTTCCTGTCACATGTCCTCGACTTCATTCAAGGCACCAGCGAGAGCCGTGTATGGACCAACCTGAGGCCAGAGTATCAGCGTCGTCTTCGATGGGACAATAAGAAGAAAAGCAAGCTCATCGAGAGCTTTATCATGAACATCCCCGTTCCGCCGATTTTTCTTTATGAGAAGACCCTCGGGAAATTCGAGGTCATGGATGGTCAGCAGCGCCTCAATGCGATTTCCGAGTTCTGGGCAGGGAGCTTCGAGCTGGAAGGTCTGAAGATTTGGGCTGCCTTGAATGGCCGGACTTACGCACAGCTACCACCACTTGTGCGCCGGGGGTTAGAACGCGCCAAGATTTCTGCCATCACATTGATGTCCGATACATCCGGGGGAGAAGACAACAGCATTGAACTTAGAGCTCAGGTATTCGAAAGGCTAAATACTGGTGGGGAACAGTTGAACGCACAGGAGCTTAGAAATTCGCTTTATTCAGGCCCCTTCAATGATATGATTATAACTCTTTCGAAGGAAAAGTCATTTACGGACAGTTGGGGCATTCCTGATCACGAAGAAAATACACTGGCTGACGGAAGCGTTGCAGAGGCCCTCAAGAAGAATGTCCTATATAAACGAATGACTGATGTTGAGATTGTTTTGCGGTTCTTCGCGTTTCAACAAGATGACAGAATTTCTGGCTCGGTTCGCTCAATGCTTGATGCTGCTATGAAGTCTAATCGGAATATGAAGGAAGAGCAGATTGAAATCTCAAAAGGGCAGTTTCTTGATACGCTGTCCCTTGCCAGTGAGGTTTTCGGAGATGATGCTTTCCGGTTGCCCGGCGTTGGTGATGGAAAAGGGAAGCTGTCGAAACCGCTCTATGATGCACAAATAATTGCACTTTTTAGGCTCTTCGATCGCGCTGAGGATATTCGCGCCTCAGCTCCTGCGATAAAGGAAGCTGTTATGAATTTGGCACAACCGGACCGCGAGACATACGAACTTATGGTCGGCCGCGGGAACACGGCTGCCACGATCAAAGAACGGATTGCCGCGGTAATAGCCGCCATCCAGGGCGTGATCGGCAATGGCGCAGCTTGATAGCGCAAAAAAGCGCGCATTCTCATATTTATCGGAACTTCGCGAAACTTTAGCTGTTCGGCAGTTTTTCTCTGAGATCATTATTGGACGAAATGGTGAACTTATGGGTGCGTTCGGATACGATGCGGCAGTTCGGGCGCGTCTGACTGAAGCGGCGAGGCTCAAAGCCACCCCTCCAGCCGCTCTCTACCGTGGCCTCTTCGTTCAGGCCAATTCCATTTTTGAGGCATATGTCCGAGACCTCTCCTCGATAGTCGCAGAGAACATGGCCTCTAAGGCCACGAAATATTCCGAGTTGCCAGAAAACTTTCGCCTTCAGCACATTCACTTGTCCGGCCAAATCCTTCAGCACATGAAGACAGGGACGCTCGCCGGCCAGAAGTTCGACTTCGGCCGCCTTACAAATGCATTGGGGCAGTGTTTTTCCGATTTCGACACATTTTCGATCATGCCCGAAGTATTCACATTGATGATGGGGAATGTGACGCCTGATCGATTGGAAAACCTATTCGAAAAGATTGGCCTCCCAGAACCGTTCAATCCGGGTGTGGGTCGAAGCGGAGCGATTAAGAAAGTGTTTGGAGAGGCGCGCCATACATCAGCAGCCAAGCTTGCTAAAGACAAGCTTCAGGAAGTGGTTGGGGTAAGAAATACTCTGATCCATGGCGATTTAAGCGCCACTGTAGAACAATCTGACCTGAATGGGGCAATCGATTTTTTGGAGGCCATGATTGAAGCTCTGGACGAACTTGCGAGGCCTTGTATCGTTTAGCCAGCAATTTGGCGTACCTTCGCAACGGATATTGCTTTTTAATGTCTCACAATACTTGGCAAAATTTATGTGCGACGACCGCAATCCTGAGCGCACTTAACCGTCCGGAGCATTTTGCCTTGGCTTGCGACGGTGTGAACCGACGGCCTTAGTATAGCAATACTCCGATCAAGCTGATCGCCGTTGCAGGCGCTCTTGGCAACCCAATGCGGTCGCGCGTTTACGGCTGGGGGAACGGCAGCTATGGGCCGTTCGCCGATCTAGTGCAAGTGCGGCGTGGTCAACCTCATGACAGAAACGTCAGGGGACGGCATTGCTTACACAACTCCAATTCCGCGGGACCATGCGACTTTTCCGCCTTCCACGCGTAGAGCCGTACATCATTCGCGGCCTGTTGAAATGGTTCCTTTCCTGGACATAAGTCGGAATTGGTTCGAGACGGTTGGCCCCGCAAGCCCCTGATTTACTGCTAAAAATACGTGTACACCTTTCAACACCACTGGGACCTGCGCTCTGGTTCTTGACCTGCGCGCCAAGGCCCGGCGCCGATGGCCCTCTATTGACCGGCTGACTCTGAGATTCGAATCTGAGCCTGAACCTGGAGATTGCCTCCACAGCGCTATGGCACCGGCGCGGAGGTCGGATTCGCCCTCATCCAATCTCAGGCTTACCGCGTTGCCGTCCAACGACTGTCGTAGTTGGCCGTCGGGCAATCGGGCTCTTCGGGTTCGTCCTCTTCGATCAATCCCAGCGACGTGGCCCCGGCTATGGCACCACCTATGGCCTCACCGATCCCTGACAAAGCACAGGCCATGTCCGGCATCCGGGCCGTGCCTTGGGCGCTCATCGAGTTCTCACCTGTCAGCGTCACCTGGTAAGTCACCGCGACGCTCACGCCGTCCTGGGACATGAACCCCTCCAGCATCAGCGTATCCCCGGACACGCGACCTTCGACCGGCATTCCACCACTCTCCGTAAGGATGTCTCCACCAGCGACTCCGTTCTGCACTGAGATCCTGATCTCGAGCGGTAGCGGGAAGGTTTTGCCTTCCGCACTTATGCTGATCTGTCCGGTGCCACGCCACGAGCCGTCGAACGTCAGGCTATTTCCGCCCGGAACCAGCGTCGGTGCAGCGGCTGGTGCCGGACGGGTTTCCACGCTTTCCTGACCAACCGAGGCACAATCTCGCCGTGCCGCATCCAGACGTGCCCGGGCGCGGTCGAGGGCCGCCACGTTGTAGGAAATCCCGTCAAGCCGCACTGCCAAGGCATCGAAATCGCCGGAACACGACGCAACCGCGCGGTCGACGTCTGCTATGGCCCCCTGAAGCGTCGCGATGGCGGAAACAGCCCCTTGAACCCGGCTGCGTTGCTCGGGACAGTCCGAGAGGGCCTCCGGCATCGAAGCAAGGCTCATGGCACGGGCCAGCAGGTCGCGGGCCTCGCCCCAGTTCCCGCGATCAGCCGCGGTCGCCACGTAGCCCTCCATACGGGAAAGCTCCGCACATGGGTCGGATACGTTCGGGCGGCTGGCTTGTGCCTCGCAGCTGCGGCGTGCGCTGGCGATGCGCGTCAGAGCGGTCTGGAACCAGAGGTGCCCCTCGCCCCGCGCCCGTGTCTCGATCCGGTCCATCGTCCCGGTATCGCAAGCAGACATCGCGGCCGAGAGCTGACCTTCGAGCGTGCGCAACTTTGCAATGTTTGACAGCCCGGCGTTCACCCGGGACAGCATCCCGTCGCATTGCCCCGCACGCCCATTCAGGGCCGCCCTCAACTCGGCCAGTTTCGCGTCGGCCCGGCCCAGCTGGTTAGCGCGGTAGTCCGCACGTGCCGAGTCCAGGCGCACCGTCAAGGCCGAACACAATGCCCTGGCACCAGCTGCTTCCTGGTCGGCCGCGTCACACTGCTTCCTCGCTGACGCCATCCGAGCGATCTCATCCCGGAACATCGGATGGTCACGTCCTTGGCTGGCCTCGGAGAGCTGCGCCATGAGCGGGGTATCACAGGCCGCGATGGCAGCGTCCACGCGCGCGCGGAAAGCTTCCAGCGTGGCGATCTGGTCGAGACCTCTCTGCGCGCGATCAGCGAAGGCCGCGCAGAGCGGCGGGTTGGCGGACCGCGAGATGTCCAGCACACGTCTCAGGCCGGAGGCTGCCGGTTCGAGCTGGTTGGACTGGTAAGCGCTGCGCGCCGTCTCGAAGGTATCGACCAGTGTGCGTGCCTGCCTGACGTGATCACCCAACGCTCCGAGACGTACACCAGAAAGCGCTGCGATTTCAGACGTCGCCCGGGCAAGGGCGCCGGGATCGCACCCCTGCAAAGCGTCGCGTGCGAGTTGTGTGACACGCCGGGCTTCATCCACCCTGTTGCGCAGGTCCGCGAGTCGATTGCCGAGCGGCGGTTCGCAAAGAGCGCCCTGACCCGTCGCCTCGGCATGAGGGTCGATCCGTTGGGAGACCCGGTTGAACAGCATGTCTCCAGCCGACAGAAGCTGCGCCTCCGTCTCGACGAGGCCGCGTTCGAGCGCGGCACAGGCGGCGATGACCTCAGGGTTCGGCGTTTCGGGCTCCGGCTCGTCGGGTGTCGGGCCGACCGTCGCCCCGCCCCCGGTGTCCTCGCCCTCCGCCGGGTCCGGATCGTCCGCCTCTTCTGCCGGTACTGTAAGTGCGATCTCTGTGCGCGCGGTTATGCCGCCGTTTCTGCGTTCGTAGAACAGCGCATTACGCCGGACGTAGCCACGCCGGAAGGTCTCGCTCGAGCCTCGGCCCGCAGTCGCCTCGGCAGAGGCAGTCACGACGGGAAACCGTCCCGTCGACAGAGCCGTGATCGAGAAGCGCCCGGACAGGTCCGCTTGCCACGCCTCGCAGCCCCGAACTTCTTCCCCGTTGGATACCGACACGTTCAGGATCGCGCCGGGGACCGGACGGCCGTCCTCGTCGAGCACGCGGCCCTCAAGGATCACGACGGACAGGCCGCCCAGTTTCTCGGCAAGGTCCGAATAGGTCTCCATCGCCGCGCCCCCGCGGCGCACAGCGGGCCCGAACCCGCCTTCGAAGGCGACAAAGGAGGCCGCGATGACCTTGGCGAGCCGTTCGCCCCCCTCGGCCAGCGGTCGGGCGAGGCTTTCCGGCGTTTCGCCCATCGCAGCCGCGGCGGACGAAACGATCTGGTCCAGCGAACAACGGTCGCCTGGCAGCACGAGGGTCCGGATCGCGTCCATGCCCCCTTCGATCTCTTCGACGATCTCCCGCGCCTCCTCCAGAAGCGCGATAGGACCGCCCGGCGGCGACGTGTTGTAAACGGACCCGATGCGGTTCACATGCCCGTCCGGATCGCGGGTGATCGGATAGCCGAACTCGACGCCCGCGTCGATCAACTCCATTGCAGCAAGGACGCCCTTTCGCCCCGTGGCGTTGGTGCCTTCGATGAAGCTTTGGCCGTTGTAGAAATAGTAGACCGGGGTCTGGGCCCCTTGCGTGACGTAGACGTGCTTGAACGGCCACGTGCCGTATTTCAGCGGACAGGCCAGAAGCCCCTTGTCGTTGAAGAATGTCGCCTTCGGGTCGCGCGACGGCACGCCGACACCAAGGCAGAATCCGTTGCGCTTGTTGATCTTCTGTTCGAGCGCGAGGGTCGCTGCGAGCAGTTGATCAGCAGCGTCTGCATAGGCGAGGACGATGTCGCCCATGAACTGAGTGAGAGGTCCGCCCACCTTGCCCGCGACCTCTCCGCCGATCCGCATCAGGCCGAAGAACGCCTGCACCTGGGACACGGGTTCTTCGGTCCCCACGGCGGAGTAGATCACCGAGACCGCCCGCCCGATCTCATAGGTCTCGTTCAACGCACGCAACTCGCCCTCGCGTGATTTGAACCGGTCCAGCCATTCCCCGGACAGCCCAACCTTGCTCAACACATCCGCGGTGGGCGTGCTGGGCGGCGCCGCGTCCAGCTCCTCCCCCGCACGAAGAAGCTGGTTCACCCGCGTCTGTGCGGTGGTTGCCAGCCCCCGCAGGCCCGCGATGATCTCGGCGGACTGGCCGTTCGTCAGGTCCACATAAGTTTTCCACGCCGACAGGACCCACGCGTTTTCCTCGCCCGACGTGAAATAGGCGAGCGCGTAGGCCTGCGCCTCGGCAGGAGCGTTGTTCAGCCACTCCACGGCCATCGCCTGCATCTCGGGCGAGCCGGGCGCGTACCGCGCCTGCGCTTCCGGTGGCAGGAGCGGGTAGAGTTGTTCGGCCACGAACTTCCAGAACCCGCCCGTGAGTTCGCCGATCTCCCGATCCACCGCCGCGTTGAGCTGCGTTTGAAGCGAGGTCACCGGCCCCGTGACGGCTTCGGTGACCTGTGCGATCCACTGATCCTTCTTCTGGTTGCAAAAATGCAGAAAGAAGGTCTCGGTATCGAGGGTCGCTTTCTCGAACCTGAGTTCCGTTTCGGCGAGCCGCGACGACAATGCCGCGTAGAGATCGCCACAAGGGTCCACCGGATAGCTGATCTTGACGGCATTCGGTCGGCCCACACCGTCGAGGACGCTGGAGAACCTCGTTTGGGCGGTCAGGGGCGCGGCGACCATCAGGGATATGACGCAGGCGACCCAAATGGTCAGGAGCGGAAAGATCGCCCTAGAAATCATCGAGCGACCCGGCGCCGAGCAGGTCGCCATCTGACCCGGACGACGCTGGAGATGCCGGCGCGTTCGCCGGAGCGTCAGCAGGCGGGCTGCCGCCGGGCGGGCCGATCATGTCGTTCATCGAGATCAGGTCGGCCGGGTTCGCGGCAGGTCGCGTGTCAGCGATACGGCGGATCGCGGCCTGAGTCCCGCCCCCGATAATACCGTCGATGGCGCCGGTATAGACGCCCATCCGCTTCAGCTCCATCTGGATGCCTTTGCAGAACTCGATCATGTAATCTTCCTGACACTCACCGCGCGCCGCGCGCCCTTCTCCAGCCTGTGCAAGCACGGTGGGGTCGGCCACACGCTCGAACGCCCGGACGGCGAGGAAACCCGCGAAGTGGTCGAAGGCGGGCTGGTTGCGACGCTGACTCTCGATACGAACGCTCCGCAGGAATTGCTGGGTTTGCAGCACGTCCCCGTTCACCACGCGGTAGAGGTACCAGCCAGTGACGCCGGGTCGCGTATGGAACGTGTCGTCGTCGAGCGGGACGCCGAGCCGGGCCGCAACCTGCCGGATTTCCTCCAGGTCGTACAGCGCCGCCCCGGCCTGAGAGCTGGAAGAGCCAGGTGCGGGATCGCCGCCGAAGCCGACGCAGTCGATGATGTCGGTCTCGATGGCCGTATCCAGCATGTCCGACGGCAGGACCTGTGCCTGACGGGACGTAACCGACGTGAAGAAAGACAAGGCGCGCGAGTTCGGGCGCGCGGCAACGACGAGACCCTGGAGATCGGACCGTGCCCCGACATAGTCGGCACAGTAAGCGACGAAGGGCGTGTTGCCCTTCCCGGCTCCGAACAGAATCCAGTGCATCTGCCGGGTTGGAAGGTGTCTTTTGACAGCTTCACGCGCCTCGGTCAGGCCCGGGAAATCACTCGGAGTATTCTGGGCGTACACGCTTCCATAGCTGAAAACGAAGCCGAGGGTTGCAAGAATGGCTTTGCTAAACATCTTGAGGTCACATCCCGATCCGCTGGACCCGTAATGGACCAATTGTATCACACGCACCGTCAGCGGCCAAACAGGGGCGCGCAAGCAACAGGTGCTGCCGATTTAAATCGCGGCCTTTGCCGCCCGAAGTACTTGCAAAAAGCAGAGGCCTGGGGTCGAACGAACAACCGCTTATCCCTTGGCCGGATTGAGCGGTGCAGAAATGGCGGGTTGTGGCCGCACCTCTGCCCCGACTGATTGTCGAACTTGGTGTCGGTAGTGTGCAGCGCGCCAGCGATTGGACAAGATTCCGCTTGAACGACTATGATGGCATGAGACTTCGACTCACATAGGGCAAGACCGACAAGGCCCTGTGGTTCCAACGCACAGGGCTGCTCAAAGCCTTGCTGGACAGTGCGGCTCACGACGGGCTGACGATCCTGACCCGTCGCAGTGGGTCGCCCATGGACTGTCGCCACATGGCACATATCATGAGTGCCGAACGCAATCGCCTCGACCTTTTCGACCACGCGCTCCGCTATCGTGGCGTGATGGAACTGGCTTCGGCCGGATGCGATGACGACGAGATTGCGAGCTACAGCGGGCACAGTTCCAAAGACATGATCCGGAAATATGCCGGCCAGGCTCGGAAAATGATGCGGGCACAGCAGGCTTGGGAAAAGCTTCAGTGAACAGAGCAGGCACAGAAAGGAAACCTGAAAACTCGCCTGATAACCGCTTGACGCCCTCGGCCCTGAACCCTATCAAACCCTTCACTTCGGCGAGTTGGCGGAGTGGTGACGCAGCGGATTGCAAATCCGTGTACACCGGTTCGATTCCGGTACTCGCCTCCATTTACTTTCAATGACTTAGACGATTTTTCGCGCTCCGGCGCGAGAGCGTCTAAACATTTGTCTAAACATTCTGTTTTTGTTCTGTTCACGTTCTCCGGCCTCGAGTGACGATGGCGAACGGCGCACTCAGGAGCGATCTTCACCCAAGGCGAGCAGGAGCAAAATCGCGAGGAGTGGTCTTCCTACCAACGAAATCAAGACCCAGATGACCGGGCTGCGGTTGCGGCGGGAGGCCATACCCGCGGGCAGGAAGAAGTAGACCCAGACGACGAGAAAGGCGAAGAGGCCGAAGAGGATCAGATTTACTAAGGCTTCCAAGATTGGCCCCCGCGATTGCCAAATGCGGTGCGCATGATAGTCAACGCGCCCTTGGCGGGTTGTTCTGTGCCCGCATGGTCTGGGCTTGGGTCGCGCGGAGGCGCTGGCGAACCTTCTTGGTGTAGTGAAGCACCATTGCGGGGCTTTGCCCCGTCACCGATGCGATCAGATCGTCCTCACAGCCAGCTTCCAGCAGCTCGCACGCCGCATTGTAGCGCCAGCTATGGATGTCATAGTCCAGCGCGCCGATCTTCTCCCGCACGGTCCTAACCGCGTGTGATGCACCGCGATAGGACCACCGGTTTGTACCGCGCTCATTCGTCACCAGGTAAACGGAATGGCGGCTCGCGACATCGAGCGCGGCTTGAAGCTCGGGCAGGATCGGCACCCATAGCTCTTTGCCGGTCTTGCTTTGCTTCACCACGATTGCGCCGTCCTGAATATCAGACCAGCGCATTTCGAGCACGTCACCGATCCGTTGACCGGTACCGACGCACAATTCCATGACGAGTCGTTCCCGAGTGCCGATAACACACTCGCTCCGGAAAGCTTCAAGAAGCTCACGCGGCCAAGGCTCGCGCCCGGCCTTCTCCGTCTTGATCTCAGGAACCCCTTTCGCTGGGTTCGTCTCGCGCCAGCCTAGATCGACGCAGTGCTCCATGAGCACTCGCAGAACGCGCAACGAGTAGTTTGCGAAGTACGGCTTTTCCGCATTGGTATCCCGCAGCCGAATGACGTCCTTACGCTGCATATTTGCAGGATTGGCGTCCGCCATGATCGCCTGGAAAAAGTCGAGATACTTATCGTAGTCCAGCGCAGTGCGGGGCTTGAGACGCCGATACCTGGGCGATTTGTGATAGTCCTTTATCAGCGCCCCGAATGTCCGAGTGGACACCTTCGGCGCTCCATACATACCCGCGATCAGGTCCGCGTACTCTTTCCAGAAGTCCGGCGTCCCGAAGTCAGCCTTGATCTTCCGGGTCTTCCAGCCCCGCCGTTGGAAATACAATCCGTTGCGCTGTCTGTAGACGTGTTTGGGCAGCTCACGTTTTGCCATGCCGCATATCTATCCCCTCGAATTCGTCTCGCTCGTGAAGAGATTGACGAAGAACGACTTCGATCTTGCGGCCATCGATCACTATGCTGCTCACGGGCCTTCCAGACCCTTCGAACGCACGGAGCAAGGAAAGCGCCTTTTCCTCGATCTTCATTCCCGCCATCAATCCACCCTCAGTAGTCGGCATTGCCGGGCCGAAGCTTGCGCACCCATATGAGGTGAATGCGCTTGGTAGCGGCATGCAAACTCGGCGTGGGTGAATTCTAAGAAGGCCGGATTCAGCGAGCAAGAAAGGTCTGGCGATTTAGGCCCAGGTTGGCGGAGCGTGTCACTAAGTGCATAGGACATTTGTTGCGCCACCGCACCATGCGGGAGTGTTTCGCAACGCTCAGCGAAAAATTTTCTGGACTTTCCCGAAGCGCAAAACGGCACGCAAGAACGCGAAGTCGCGGCTCATTCGAAGCCGCTCTTCCAGCCCGTTTCTGGCACTTGTGACACGCTACGCGAACCAAGAGCGGTCGTCCTTGGTCCGACAATTCGAGGCGGTAGCGTGTCACTAAGTGCATAGTCATACAAGAATGGTGCTTTTTGCCCGCCCCGGCCCTCCTCCGATAGATGGAATCTACGGAGGGCCGGAGCTGTGCTGAGAGCCGCTCTCAGGGTCCTGTTTTACGGGCTATTGGGTCGCGGTAACGTCAGGCCTCGCAAGACAGGCCCCTGAGCGATCTTCTCGCCTCTTGCGGGCCGTTGCGGCCCTGAAAGCCATCGGCGAGCCTCTAGGGGCGTCTAAACGGCTCTCCGCTGATTTCAGGTAGCCGGGTGAGCGCGTTCGATTGCTGGAAGATGCTGCCAGCGTCTTAGTGCCCTGAATGGCGTTCCCAATGATCTACCCGAAGGGCGGGAAGCGGACGTTCGCTGCACGCGAGCACCGCGAGTTGGGTAGGTCATAAAGCGGACGTTCACGCCAGTATTAAATGGCTCAGTTTGGGATGCACGAACCGAGTAGCCTAATCTTTTCCGTCACACGAAATCGAATGGCAGGAGGAAGAGACACCGGCCGCTGTAGCTGAGATTTCTTTGCTTCTTCAACTTGCTGATGGAAATTCCGTGTTCCAAGTCCTCGACCAACAAGCCACCAAAAGGCGTGCTCAATCAAGTTAAATACGCGAATGGAGACCTGCGCGGTCAGCGACTTTATGACTTCGATCGTTTTGTCCCTACGCGGTGCACAGAATGCCTCTAGAACCAGACTTGCGTAGCGGTTTCGCAGGTGCTCTTGTTTCGTTTCCCGGAACACCAAGTCAAGGAACAGGGCAGCGACACCAGTGTTGGTTTCCAAGTCCGCGTTCTTCCCGCCAACCACTTCTAACATCCTCTTCGCAGTACTTTGCCCGCTGAACCCTTCAGTCTTCGCCTGGATTAGCAAAGTTTGAGAGTCCATTGACACGTAGGTGAAGTCGCGGTTCAGGCAGTCTACGATGAATTTGGTGTAGTCCTCAATCGAGACCAAGCCTCGATCTTTGGCAAGCAGTAGAACAGGCTGCAGCCAACTTGATCCGACCTCAAACGCGGCTGCCGCCCACTGTCGCAATCCTTGATCCTCTGATAGCAACAGCAAACCATTCCCCTCAGCCGCCAAGACACTGTCTCTCGCCGAAGAGCCTAGAACCTCAGATATCTCAAGGTTTTGGCCTTCTAGATCGGCCTGTGGAACGGAAGTAGCGATTTTGCAGTGAGCTAGAACATCTTCGCGTTGACGTTTCTTGACTTCGAAATCGATTTGGTTCTGCTCAGGCGTAATCTCAATCATCGTGAAACGACCGTCTTGCCAAGACGTTATTCCGGATCGCCGGTCGATGTTGTTCTTTGCCTCAATTTCCCGTTTTGCAAAGACCTCCAGCGTTGATTGAGTAACGTGAACTGGGCCGCAAACTTTCGAAATAGTTTCCCAAAGATGAAAGTCCGAAGCCAGAGCGGCGGTGATCGGGTCAAGCACGCACCCACTTTCGGCTTTGGACTGGATTTCCTTGATTGCATTGTTGCGCTCGTCGCGACTGCCAATACAAACACGTGGCTGGATACCTACTCCGGGAAGGCCCGCCCAACCGTCAACTACGTCCTTCCCAAGCGCTTCAGCAACAAAACAGAATGGGAGGGCGTTTGCAGCGTAATTGTCCAAAACGGATTGGTCGCGATCATGTGCTGCTTTGGTGATACGTTCCATGTCGACGAGAGGATTGTCTGCCTGGAAGTCGAAGGTCATTCGCTGCATACCCGAGTTCGTCGGGAATCTCTTATTGAATTCCTCCAGAGACTTATGAAGAAGGTCGAGAGCTCTCGGCTTGATCCACAAGACCTCGAACTCGATGCTTTCATACTGAGTGGCGATAACAAACTTCTCGCCTACAGTTTTGCCAATGCAAGCCTTCGCGAATTCGCTGGTCGGCGCGTGTCTTTCAGCCTCAAAATTGTGAGCATTCGTTCCTTCAATACGAGCGCGTCGAACACCATCACTGGACATTGCCTCGAAAACGCACTTCTCTTGTATCGTCGTGGACTTGGGGATTGCGTCCTCCAAGTCATCATACATCAGGATAAGGCCTTGATAGGCTAGGTGAATGGCGGGATCACCCCAGTTTGAAATCAACTCTTGATAGGCTGTATCTACTCCCCACTTTCTGTTCCCGTACTGGACGGCAAGGTGACAGAGGCGCATACGTTCCAGTGAGTTGCCGTCAGGAATTCTCGTCTCAAAAGTCCGCAGTTTCCGTCGGATTTCGCTCTCGCGGCCTTGCAGTTGCCACAGCCCCAGCCTCGAAATTTGCATTTCTAAGTCGTTGGGTTCGACCCGAAGGTAGGCGTTAAGGTGGTTCTCAATATCCGCAGCGCCAGAATTGATCGCTAGGATTGATCTTGCGCGAAGGTACCATTCATCACTTGAGAGTTCTGGCGGGAATACACTGAATAGATTCAGCGCCCCACGGTGCTTTTGGCCCGAGATCAGTGCGCTAAGCAACAACCGAAGTGCTTCACTGTCGTGTTGTGTTGAAACCTGATCCTCCAGCAAAACTACGATTGGGTCATGGTTGCCAAGTTGTCGGTATTCTGTGGCGATTTCTACCCGTTCGGCCATCGTAGCATCCGGCGCGAGACTGGCTACAATCTGATCAAGGTGAGAAATTGCCGCTTCAACATCTCCGCTTAGCCGAAGAACCCTCGCCAACACTATCTTGAAACGAAGCGAGTCGGGGTTTTCTGCAAGCCCCTGCCTACATTTCTCGATAGCCGTGGTCCAATCTGCCATCTTCGAAAGGGAGGTCAGCTCAGACGAAAGCAGCATCAGCCGATGTTCTACGGACCAGTTCGTAGCATCGATGCGATCAATTGCTTCTAACGCGTCAGACGGGCTCAATATGTGAGCCGTCGCCTCAGTTCTTAGCGAAATGACCTCAGGGTGCTCGCTGCCCTCGTCGAGAAGCTCTAGGATTCTGCCGAAATCTCGATCCTCATGGGCAATTATGGCTAGCTGAAGCGATATTGATGGCTCCCCAGAGCAAAGGGCGAGCCCCATTTCCAATACCTGCTTGGCCTCGTCGTTTCGATCAACAAGGCGCAGTGCCAAACCTGCATTGTGGATTGTAGCCAAGGAAAAACGTGACCGTCGCGAAATACACGCCTGGTATAGTTCTTCGGCAGCGGAGTTCAGGTCCTGAAAGCTAGGGAATTCACTGATGCCACCTTGTGCGCTTTTAGCATTGTTCTGAATTTCAAGCTCCAGAACAGCCTCCGCCCAGTTCAAACGAATCTGATCGTCGGATTGGTCGGACTGGTAGGCCTCGACTGCCATCGTAAGCCAAGCTGTGTCATCGCGATTTCGATATGCCTGGCACAAAGCCGCCTTTACAGCCGACTTGCCTTGCACACTCTCTGAAAGTCCCTCCAACAGATCATCGGCAGGGAAGAAGCTTCGAGCTTGAACAAGCACGGCTGCAGCGATGTCGTCATCAGGTCGCGCATGTACAGCCTCTCCTGCCAACTTCCTCGCTTGATCGTATTCACCCTGCAACAACTTCGACGTCGCAAGGTTCCTCTTTGCCGTCTTGTGTTCTGGGCAAATGTCATAGGCGCGCTCCATTAGCGAATACGCCTCGTTGTCGTCCCCCATCTTCAATGCGGCTGACGCAAGGCCAATCAGAACTCGATACTTCTCTGATGAAGTGGCGGATTCCCAATCCGCTTCTCTCAAATCAGCTAGACCCGTGCGGCCCACTTCCAAATTGCCATTTTCTATCATCTCCACGAAGATCGTGATCTTCGTATGTCGTGGAGAGCTTTCATTTTCCGCCTGAGCGTTGAAGCTGGGAGGACGGACATCATTTTGAGCGTCTGGCAATGCAGACGTTACAAGGTCTTTCACCTCATCAATTTTGACAGCGACCTGTTCAAGGCCTCTCTTTGAAAATGGATCGTATGTTGGGTCAATCTGATCCCAAACGTCGGGATACAGGGAAGCGTGCTCTTGGAATTGATCCCATCCCCAAACAGAAACAGAGAACTCATCGTCCGTGCCTGCGAGTTCGTCTGTGATTTCCCTAGCCGTTTTTTGGATGGCAGCATCTCGACGAGCCGTGGTAACAAGAATGTACTCTTTAATTTTTGGTGAGAACAATTTCGCTTTCTCAACTTCATCACGCAATTCAATTTCAGTAACAGCTTCATCCATTTTTTGCTTGCACTGAACTCCGACCCAGTGCGTGCGATTTCTTCTGCCGTAGACATCGACGCCGTGTTGAGCTTGGCCTTGCCGCCCATTCTTTTCTGTCGCATGGTCTTGCAGCTCAGCCCTAAAAAGCAGCCAAGCGTGGTGCTCGAAATCTTGCCAGTTTTCGGGCTTCGGCAGTGAACGATTGGATAGGGACATCACTGTACTCGTTTAGAGGGTGCCCGGACGCATGCTGCGGCGACTCTAGGGTTTACCACAACATATGGTGCCATGGCGTGCCGGGCAACGGCGCAACGGGTGGCGATTAAAGCACCTATCGGGCTGACATTCCAATTTCACCTTGGATCGGCTTGCGCAGACAGGTGGACAGGCTATCCTTTCCGCCATGGAATACACTTACCCCATTTATTTTGTTGGCCACGATGAGTGGATGAACAGCGGGTACGACCCGGGCTTGTCGCACGGCGATGTCATCACTCGCAACGGGGAGATCATCGGCAAGTGGCGCGTTGTTGGCTATGATCCAGATGATGAGTATTCCGGCGGTCGTTTTGAGTTTTCAGCTTTGGGGGAAGACGCTTTAAAATTCACTGAACACTTCGCATCACTTGATGTGCGCATGAGCCGAGGCTTTGCGCTGTCAACGCTGACGAGAACAATCAGGGAATGGTATGAGGCCAGCAACCCAACAATCTCCTGATTGAGGGGCTATCAGAAGAATGTCTGCAATGCGGGCTGCGAACGCGGCCTTAGAAACCAGTGCTCAATGTCGGCTTTGGGCCGGAAGCGCTCAATCACCCTCGCTCAAGGAGACTGTCGGACGCACCTACGGCGTCAGCCCGCAGGCCTCGTTCCTCGGCACTGAGGAAACCGCGAACAACCGAGAAACGTATCACCAGATCTCTTATTTGTTCTCTCAACCATGTTTGCGCCACAGCGGGGACACGCGGACGCGGTCTGTTTGGGTGTAAGTTTCGCCGCTTTGACATTTTGGATGTGGGCTTGCCGCGTACTGCGATTCGATTTCAAGGCAGCTTCCCGAATGCGGCGCTTGATCGAATTGACTTCAGCACCCTCGAGAACTGCAACGCGCTGCGAATTGATGAACTGAGCAAGCTGTCTTTCGCTCCAAACCACGTTCCTGGGCATTGGAGTCTTTGGAATGGCATCTCCAACGAACGCAACAACGTTGAAGATTTGGTTTTCGCGAAGTCCTAGCAGATCCTGCAAAACCTTTACATGCTTGTAGTTCTGTCTGAGCGGGTTCTGAAACTGTTGTTTGTGGCGATGAAGAGTTTGTGTCCAGCGCGCTTGGTTCGGACCACCAAATATCCAACCCGCCATATTTTTCGTTTCGACCACGAATACGCCGTAGCGAGACACCACGACATGATCAATCTGTGTCGTACCACCTCTAATCGTGGGCAAAGTGATATCTCTCAATGAATGATATTCGTCCGCGGGGAGAGAACGTCCAAGGACGCGCTCAACACGAGCTTCGCCCGCCGCTCCCTTGAAGGACGGCGAGCGCAGGTAGACGCCCAACGCAAAAACTAGAAGGAAAAAAATTATGATTACGGCTTCCAACCGAACGGCCTCCTCAACCGGTCTGCCTAACCGTTAGCGGTTCCGTTGGCTGCAATCCACTTATTACGAACGCTCCGCTATCGGATAGCGCCCGCACATCGATTGAGTGTGGTTCGAATAGTGGAATTCACGGAAAAGTCCGTCTAAACATTCACGATACGTTCTTGCTATTTTGGGTCTTTCTCTAAACACGAACCCCAACAATTTCAAACCCATGCCTACTCTTGCAAATCCGTGTACACCGGTTCGATTCCGGTACTCGCCTCCAATACCCCCATCACCCTGAAAACGCTGAGGAAAGCCGCCTGTTGTCCACCAAGAAGTTGTCCAACATAGACCACATCCAAGGGAAGGACACAGGTGAATGCGCTACCTCAAGCAAGCCAGAGGCGAAGGGAGCGGGTACATCTTCCGCATGGTGACCCCGGAAAATCTGAGGGGCACCGAAAATCCGTGGACCGGCAAGCCGTTCGGTAAAGAGATCAAGAATGGGCTGAACAACCGTCACCGCCCCACAGCGCAGCAGCGCCGTGACGTGATAGTTGGTGAGATACGGGCGCTTGAGCTGGGAGCCGAAGAAGCGGACACCTTCCCGATGCAGTCGGCCCTCGCATGGCGTGAAAACATCGCCGCAGCGAAGGAAGCCAACCCCAACGGCCTCAAGACCGAGATGCTTAAGCTTGCGCTGTCAGATCTGCTACGGCGGGAACACAAGCGGCCAGACGCGCCCTCGGCTCGTGCCTTTCGCCGGTTGAGGAACGTCGCGCAGGGGAGCCATTTCCCGTTGTCTGAGGCGGTTCCACAGTACATCCGGGAGCGGAGCCCCGATAACCCCTTTGGCTTCAAGCCACTGAAACGCGCCACCGTGAAGGAAATGGAGATTGCGGTCAAACACCTCCGCGGCTTCCTTGAGGACACAGAAGATGCGGCCTGCTTAGAGGATGTGACCCCGAAGCTCGCGCGGTCGTTTCGTCAGGACTACTTGCCCTCGATCACTTCCAAGACGACCATGAAGCCGATGGCAGTTCGCACCGCCGAGAAGTACGTCACCATGCTCCGGAAGCTATGGGACTGGGCGATCTCTGACCGTGAACTCACGTCCGCCAAGTACAGCTCGAACCCGTGGGACTTCGGTCGCTCTGTTCCAAGGGACAAGAAGCGTGACGAGGTAACGCGCAAAGCATTCACAGCGTCCGAGGTACAAGCGCTGCTGGCAGCCACGCCAAGGGGTACCCGTGGAGGAGACGCTTTCCGCCTCGCTCTCGCAACCGGAGCCCGGATCAACGAGATAGTGTTGCTTGAGTTGGGCGACGTCGAACCCGATGCTTCAGGGACCTATATCCGCGAAGGCAAGTCGTCCAACGCGGTCCGCTTTCTCCCCCTTGTTGGTGACGCCGGATCCCTCATGAGCGCTCGCCTGAGCGCCCACGGCCACACTGGCAGGGTAGCGTACTTCGACGCCAATCGCCGTTGGCAGACAGACTTAATCCAGCCTTACCGTCTGCTCGGCCCAAACATCGAAGATCAATTTCCCCGGGTCTGGCGCCTCGAGCTCCGTGCCATGAAAGGCGTCGTCTTGCCAAAGCCGAAGGGGCCTTCCGTGGTCAGAATTCGCCGGGCGTTGCCGAAAAATGGAGACCGGCAAGGATCTTGAGGCGCTCTGCCGTTTCACTGAACTAAGCTTCCAGCGCCTCGTCGGTCAGGATGTTGTCCACCTTCTGACGTGTCGTGTGAGACATGGCTGGCCCCGGAGAAAACAGCCGAACCACTCGAGGGGGCTCACCCTCTTTCCTTTCTTCTTCCCTTAATTATACATTTGCCCAAGTAAGCCCAAACCGTATGTGTCGTGCAGACATATCGGTTTCGCGGACACATTCAGCGCACGACGGCACAGCGGAACAGTGACATATGGCGAACCCTCCCCCTCAAGCCCGACCGCGCGGGACCAAGTCGACCCGGGCCAACGGAGACCAGACGCGTGATAAGATCTTGAACGCGGCGGAACGCCTGTTCGGCGAACACGGCTTCGCCAACGTGTCGCTTCGCGACATCACCAGGGCGGCCGAGGTCACGCTAGCACTCGCCTCCTATCACTTCAGGACCAAGGAAAACCTTTTCGAAGCCGTGGTCGCGCGTCGGGCCGCCCGGCTTGGTGACGAACGCCTGCGGCGCCTCGAAGCACTTCAGGACCCGGACACGCGCGCCATTCTCGACGCCTTCATGGCCCCCCTCTTCGAGATGGCAGCCCTCGACGATCCGGGAATGTCAGCCTACCTGCGGCTCCTCGCCCGTCTTGGAGAAGGCGACGACTGGCTCCCTTTGCTTGAACGGTACTACGACGGCGTCGGACAGATATTCCTCGCCCGGCTGCTCGAGAAATCCGCGGGCGCGCTCCCCGACGCAGTGGCTCGGGGCTTCGCCATGGCGCTCCAGGCGATGCTTGCAACCGTTTCGCAAAACGGCCGCGTCACCACGCTCACGGGTGGCAAGGTCACGGCGAAGGACCTGCAATCCGCCTATCCCGCGCTGCTCGATTTTTGCACGGCAGGGATATCGGCCCTTATGGCGCAACACTGACCGCCAAGTTTCCCGCGCAAATGGAAAGCCGCGCAATTGCGTCCAACCACTTACATCTCGTGGCGCCTTGCATGACTTCCAAAAGAACCGCGGCGCGGGGCATCTTCATCGCTCCTTTCTTACTTGAACAGGCGACCAAACTGCGCAACTAACTGATCAACCGACCAATGAAGGAGGAACCGATGGTTTCGAAGAACGTCCGCCGGGTGGTGACGGGGCATGACAGCACCGGGCGCGCAATCGTCCTTTCGGATGGCAGCCCTCCTAACGTGATCCGACCCAAACACCAGCCGGGGCTTGCGTTTCACGAACTGTGGCATACCGATGCCTCCCCGGCGCCGATCGCGCGGGCCCAGCCGGAACCGACCGACGGCTACACCGAAACCGCGCCCCCGCCGAACGGCACGATCATCCGCATGGTCGACATCCCGCCCGAAGGGCAGGACGGCCCGGAGTTCGACAAGGAAACCGCGCGTGAGCTGTTCGAACAGGTCGGGCTCGCAGAGAACGCCGAACATACAATCCCGGGACGCCACCCGCTCATGCACCGGACCGAAAGCATCGACTACGGCATCGTGCTCGAAGGGCAGATCGTGCTCTTGCTCGACGACGAAGAGGTCGTGCTTGAACGTGGTGACATGGTGGTTCAGCGCGGCACGATCCACGCCTGGACAAACCGGACCGACCAGATCGCGCGGATGCTTTTCGTTCTCACCGACGGTGCGTTCGATCCCGAACTGAAAGCGGCCTGCGACGCACACGACCGCCGCATCAAGGAAGGAGCAGGGGTCCTCTGACCTCCTGTGACCTTCAACACGCACCTGTGTGTCCGGGACGCGGCGATTTCGGGTTCGCGTTCTACCAAGAGGCAGTCGCCGCCAGCCGGATCAGGTGCGCAAGCATCGGTTCGCCTCCGATGCAAGGTCGAGGCACGTTTCCATCGACGGGTTGAGCCCGGCGTCGGTAAGCCGCCAGCGCGGAGCACTCGCTTTCCAGTGCTCCGCTCCCCTTCAACGCGGCCGGCCTCTGCCCCGGAGTCGCGTGTTGGATACCACCGCAGGCCCAGAATGGACGTCAACCCGTGCGCCAGCACCGAGGCCGCTATCACGAGGCTGGCGGCGTGCCAGATAACCGCTTCGCCGGTCGCCTCCTTCAGATGGAGGGCGTAGTACAGTGCGGCGACGCCGATCGGCCCAAACCATCCCAGAAAAACGACGTCAGAGCGCCCGAGCCCCCCGCGCAGGATCGGGCCGCAGATCAGCAGCGTCACCGGACGGCGGAGGAGCAGAATGGCTGCCGCCAGGACAAGGCCGGTCCATCCGAGGGCCTGCCATCCCGATCAGAACGACGGCGAGACCCGAAATGGCAAGGGCGATATTCAGCTGGCTCATTCTTGAACACCGGATTTCGAGTGGACTGTATCTCAAACCATGGCTGGCCGGGTCGGGTTCCGTTCGCGCGACCCGGCACATGGTTCTATGCGGTCGTCGGCAGTCGGAAGCCTTTGAAGATGAGCCAGAGGCTCAGGCTGATTTCGAACAAACCGCCGGGCAAGGCCAGCATCGTGCCTATGCCGTAGCCGAACATCTCGGCGGTCGTTCCGACCATGAAGACGACGTATCCGACCAGCCCCCAGACGGCCAGCATACGCGGCACGAGGCGCCCGATGAGCAGCGACGTGCAGAGGATCAGGCCACCGACACCCCAGAGGGTCATGCTCAGTTGGTATCCGTAGAAGCCGCCCCGTTCGAGGACGAGCGCGACGGCGTCGTACGACCCGGTTTCGATGCCGTTGACGACGTAGGCATCGCTCAACGGCGCCAGCAGGGCGAGGAACAGCGCGCCGATCACCGCTGTCGTCGTCGCCGTGATCCCTGCCGCGAAGTAGCCGCGCGCAAAGTATCCGCTTACCGTCTTCAGCACCGGATAGGCGAGCACGGACAAGCCGATAGTTACCACTGAATGGACGGTCGCCATAAGGATCACGCCAATCATCAGGGTGGTCTTGTGCGCGGCCACGCCTTCGAGCCCAAGGACGTTGCCCGTGACCGAAGCGACAAGGCCCGAGCCTGCGCCGTAGCTGGCGAAAGCGAGGATGAAGAAGATACCGAACAGACGTGCGGCGAGGCGGTGGGATTTCAGGTCTTGAGACATGGTCTTAAACTCCCTTTCGGGGATGCGCAGCTCGGGACGCGTTTGTTGGAAATGTGGATCGGATGACAGTCGTCCGGGCGTCCATCAGACGACGACGACGTTCCCGCGCTTGTGGCCGGTTTCCATGTACCGATGCGCTTCGACAAGTTCCGCGCGCGGATAGGTCCGGTCCATGACCGGCGCGAACCTGTCCGCCTCGACCAGATCGACGAGCTTTTCGTGCATGGCGCGATGGACCTCGGGCTTGAGCATGCCGGTGGCCGAGAAGCGGGCCTTGCGGGCACCGAAAGCCGTGGTGCGAAGGGCGGCGAAAAGCAGGCCGAGGTTGAGAACCGGGCACACATAACGACCGGAGCGGGTCAGCACGCGCTTGGCCTCGCGAAAGGAACTGATGCCGAGCGTGTCGTAGATCACGTCGTAGCGTTCCGAGGATTTCGAGAAGTCCTCGACCGTGTAGTCGATCACCCGGTTCGCACCAAGCGACGCCACCATTCCCGCGTTCCGGGCGCTACAGGTTCCGGTCACGTCGGCCCCCATTGCGGCGGCGATCTGCACGGCGGCGGTGCCGAGGCTTCCCGCTGCTCCGATGATCAGGACCCTCTCCCCCGCACGCAGCTCCGCAATGTGGTGCAGGAAGTTGAAAGACGTGGTCGCTCCATCCCCCATCACCGCCGCCTCCTCGTGCGAGAGAGAGGCCGGTTTGCGCATCAGCACCCCGGCCTCGTCCAGACAGATGTGGCTCGCGTTCGCGCCGAATGACAGCCCGGCCATGCCGTAGACCTCTTCCCCGACCGAAAAGCGGGTTACGTCCGGGCCGACGGCGATCACTTCGCCCGACAGGCAGGTGCCGATCAGGTCGTGACGCGGGCGCGACCAGCCGATGACCAGCCGGGCGAAACGGGGCACACCGGCGCGCATCATGCCATCGGCGCGGGTCACCGCCGAGGCGCGGATACGGATGAGAACCTCGGTCGGCGCGGGCGTCGGCATGTCGCGCGTGACCGGGGCGAGCGTCTCGGGGCCACCATAGGCAGTGACGCTCCAGGCAGTCAGGGTTGGGGTCGTTTGGTCCATTGGTCGTCTCCTTCGTTTGCTTGACGCGGAAGACGTACCGGATCAGGATTAACCCGGATATTGACCGAAATACCCCACGATGGATTGAAAACGTTCCACTGATGCTCGATTGGAAATCTCTTCCCGCTTTTCTCGCCGTCGCCCGCCAAGGGTCGCTGCGCGCCGCAGCCGACCAATTGGGCGGCACTCACGCAACGGTGCGGCGGCAGGTCGAGGCGCTCGAAGCGCAACTCGGCGTTCAGCTTTTTCGGCGCGGCGCCGACGGGTTTCAGCTTACCGCAGCCGGGCGGACTTTGCTGCCGCAGGCGTTGAGCGCAGAAGAAGCCCTGCTTCAGGGGTTCAATGCCGTTCAGGGGTTGGACAGGGAGGCGTCAGGTCTCATCCGACTGTCCGCAGACCCGGTCAACGCGCATTTCCTGCTCGCGCCGGTGCTGGCCGAGTTCTCGGCGCTCTACCCGGAGATCGACATAGAACTTCGACTCTCGTTCGAGATCGATTCAATCGAGAAGCTTGAAACCGACATCTCTCTTCGCACAATGGCCGAGGTGGACGAGGACGTGGTGGGGCGCAAGCTGTTCCCGGCGTCCATCGGCATCTTCGCCGCACGCGACTACATTGACCGGATGCTCCCAAAGGCCGGCCCGAAGGGTCAGGGACTTCAGTGGATCGGGTATGGTCCGGTGACGCAACTCCTCGACGCCGTCCGCAATTCGCCGTACCCCGAAGCGAGGATACGGCACACGATCCCGGACCCCGAGATGCACTTGCACCTCGCCCGCGCCGGCGCGGGCATGACGATCCTTCCGGCTTGGGCTCAGGATGTCTTTCCGGAACTTCAGCGCGTCCCCGGCACGAAGCTGGACGAAAGCCGGTCGATCTGGGTGTTGCTCCACTCCGACCTTCGTCGCGTGCGCCGCGTCCGACTATTCGTCGACTACATCTGCGCCGCACTTCTGGAGCGGCGGTCCGAATTCATCGGCGGTTAGGTTCGACGCCGAGTGACCACACGGTCCCAGCGTTCGGCTTTGGATGGCGAAGCTAAGATCAATCCGTGGCAGCGTCAGGAAAGGGTCGACGGGTCGGACGCGCCAACCATCTGGCCCGCCTCCTGCGCGTTTCGCCCGACAGCCCAGCTTGCCAGCGCCAGCGCCTCGATGCCTTCTATGATCTCCGGCGGCAGTTCGGCTTGGTGATCAGCCGTGTTGGGATCGTCGTGAAACAGATAGAGCCGGGATACGAACTGGTCGAAGGGAAGCGACCCTTCCCCGTGCCGTTCACCATGTCCGCTGGTCGACACAATCACGTCGCCCCCCCAATCCTGGCCGCTGTCATTGTTCGGATTGAAGAAATAGACGCGGAAGGTCCCGTGCTGATCCTCGTCCACACGCAGGATCGCGATGGCATGCCATCCGACGAACCTGGCCGATGAGTCCGTTACGGCGATCCCCGCCGGTTGCGGATGAATGACCGGGCGACCGCCGTTGTAACGCGGGTGATAACTCTGATGAAACCGGCTGACGAAGGCGTCGTATTCGTTCAGCATTCCGGTCGCGACATCCACTGCCACAAGGCATTCGCGGGCGACCCACCAGCCGTGAAACTCCGGGTTCACCCAGCGATGCGGGTCGCCTTCGCGCCCGACGCATCGGCGCCCCATCTCGGCATAAATCTTGTCCAGATGCGGGACCAGTACGACCGACACCGGGTCGGCATCGATCGGCGCACCCAGTGCGAGACCTGCGGGCAAGTCCTTGGAGTTGATCGGGTGGCCTTCGAAATGCATCAGAATGCTGTCTGTTTCGCTCACTTGCCGGATGACATGGAGCACATAGTCCGGATCGTTGAACGACCACATCGAAATGGCGCGCGCCGACTGGCAGGGCGGGTTCGCGCCCTGCCCCAACCCCAAAGGCTGACCAAGGATGTTGAGTGTGCCGGCGAGCAAGAGACGCTCCGGCTCCACCGCGCCCCCGAATGCGAGTTGTAGGCGCTCGGCCACCGGTGGCGTTAACGTCGAACGCATCTGCCGCTGAAGGGCGGGTGCGATTGGAGGCGCGTGCAGGACGCCGCGCTCAAGCAGGAGCGCGAGGCCATAGACGGCCTGCGGAGTATGCGCCGAGACCGCATTCTCGATCAGGTCCGCCACCAGTCCGCGCCACCGGCGCAGCGAGTCCACCCCGGTCGGTCCCAACCCAAGCGTATCAGGCAGAAAATCTGCATCGACTTTCTGGGCGATCCACCTGAGAAACTCCGCGTGATACGCGGACACCAGACCGGTGTCATGCATGGCGCGGGAAAACCCGAGCGCCTCGCGCTGAAGGCCGGTGTCGTCGAGATGGGATATCCGTTCCAGAAAGACATCTATGCCCGGATCGTCCATGCTGGCCGTCGTCGGGCCGAACAGAGCACTCACGAGCCGGTCGGCCCCGATGCGCTCCTGCCCTGCTTCAATCTCCGCGCCGCTCATGGCCAGAGAGATCTGCATGATCATTTCCTTGACCGGCCCGACCTGGACCGGGCGCTGCTCGAGGATGCGCCAGATCTCTTCAACGAGTGTTCCCAGAACGTCGCCAAACCCGATCCGCTCGACGATAAAGCGGAACAGTCTTGGCCGCAGGTCGGTCGGGTCCTTTTGCCGGTCGGCTTCGCTGACCGTCGCAAAGAAGAACCGAAGGTTGTGGGCAAGCACCTGCGTGAGGAAATGTCGGGCCGCGTCGGCATGCAGGTTCCGGTGCGTGCCCTGCCCGGTGGCGACCGCGAGCAGGCGCATGAGGCTCGCCGCTTCCAGCGCAACGAGCGTGCGGTCTTCGCTTCCAAGAGTCTGGCCCGCCAGTTGTGGCAGGAGCGCCTCGGGCATGTCCCAGTCGGAGCCCGCGAACAACCCGGCCTTGTCGAGGCGGTTTGCCGCGTCGAACAGGTAGTGCAGCCCGTCGGGCTGCGCGATCAACCGCCCGATCACATCGAGAACGGCCGATTGATGACGGGATTTCGCAAAAGGTCGCGCTTCGTCAAGCCGCGCGGACAAGACCTGCAGTGTCTCTGCAAGTCTTGCACCTTGGTGTTCGCCATTGGTCACGGATCAGCCTCCAGACCGATGCTTATCGGGAGTGTCTTTACACGCCCGGGTCATGCGCGAAAAGATCAGACGTAGAAGTCCAGGTCTTCTTGGGTTTTCAGCAGATCGCGCAAACGGTGCGGGTCCTCGCCGAAGAAGAAGGCCAGACCCCAGTGGGTGCCGAACGCCGTGCGCTTGGTCACTTTCTGCTCCATTGGCTCCGAGAGTTCATGGAATTCGAAATAGGGGTCGTTCTGGGTCTCTTCCGGCACTTCCAGCTTGCTCACGACCCGGCGGCGCGGATAGACGCCGAAGCAACCGGCATGCCCTTTCGCGTCGGTGATCGGTTCCGGGAAGAACGCCTCGAGTTCTTCCTGTGTCGTCTTCGGGTCGAATACGACGATGAGACCCTGATACCCGCTGAACCCGTAGGCGCGCTCGATCAGTTCGAGCGCCTTGAAGCCCGGCGGCCGGTAGGCGACCTCCCCGAAGTAGAGTTTTTGATCGTTGGTCAGGAAATACTCCGGATGGATGAACCCGAAGTCGATGTCGAAAGTCTCGATGAGCTTCTCGATCTCCTCGGTGATCCGTTCACGGTGCGCCTCGAGCTCGGGCGTGGCCGGAACGAAAACGGAGTAGCCGAGCGTCACATACTCAGAGATGTTGAGGAACTGGATCTTGCGGTCCTTGATCCAAGCCTCGACCGCAAACTCCCATCCGTCGAGATGGCTTTCCAGCAGCGCCGGAAACTCCTCATCCGGAATGTTGTCGACGTCCTCCGGGGTCCGGATCACGCGGTGGCCGGCGGTGCCCGACTTGTCGAACGCCTTGAAGTGGATCGGGTCGTTCGGATCACCGTCGAGCTTGAGCAAGGTCTGGTTCACGCGCACGAGGAACCGGATCACGTCGCCCCGGTCATGCGCTTCCTCGAAGACGCCGACACGGATGCCGCCAAGTTGAGCACGCCGCTTCATCAGGGACTTGTCACGGAACAGCATCGATTGACCCAGCAGGCGCGGGTTGTCCATCAGGACCGAATTGATGGCACCTGCCCACTCCACGGTCTCTTCATAGAGCGGGATGGCGACGTCGACCCCTTCTTCCTTGAGCCTGTGCGCAAGCTCGTGGGAGCGTTCGTTGAGCCTGTCAAAGTCCCAGCTTATGAACGGGATGTCGTTGTGCGAGCAGTATTCCTCGGCCCATGAGGGCGCGACGACGATGTACCTGCGATCGAACCGGTCCGCGGCGTCAATAGCGTTGAGACTCCAGCCAAGCAGGGCGACGTAGCCTTTTTCGGGGTCATAATCGTTCATGTTGTGCTCCTCTGTTGGGTGCAACATCGAGACGGCCACCTCATGCGCGCCTCACGGCGCGTCGAGCGCGTCGAGGCGCTCAACTTTGGCATGATCACACCGGATGTCGCTTTCCATCAAACCTAACCACGTCATGATCCTTTGCAAGGGAAACAATAAAGCCATGTTATTTACCTTTTTATATCAGTATTTTATCTGTAGATTGCGGAGGTTTCTTCGCGATATGCTTCGTATTTTCAAAGCATTTTTCGCCGACGCCTGTTCTTAAGGGACGGAAAGATCGCGGTTGAGGTATTTGTCGGCCGCCGGGGGCACCGGCAAGGACGCCGCGCCTGCAATCCCTAGGCGAACACAAGCCCGGATTGGTTTCCATGCTTGCCGGCAAGCGACACAAATGGACGTTTCCCGCGACTGGAAGCGTGTTTTGTTCTATCCTAGACTGAAAGAACCCCGCCGGAAGAGCGAGGGTATGGGAGGAGACATGAACGACATGAGCACGCCCGTGGTCCGGGCGTCAGGTGCCGCATTCCAGCGCCAGATGAACGGGTTGCTCCGTACGCGGTTCGAACTCAGTTCGAATGGAGCGCGGCCCTATGACGGGGAAATCCGAAAGTCCTACGTCTCGGATCACCTGCGCCTTGCCGACATCGTGTTTTCTCCGCATTCGACGCGGTTGAAGGCCGGCCGCCCTTCGCGGGAGGGCCACTCGTTCCTCGTCTCACACCAGATCGAGGGTCATGCACGGGTCCGTCAGGGCGGTCGCGAATCCGTCGTCGGGCCAAACCAGATCTTCTTCATCGACACGACGCAGCCGTTCGAGATCGAAACGGACGAGATCCGGACGCGGTCGATCTATCTCGACTCGCATTTCTGGCGCGAGATATTTCCGGAGCGTGAGTTCTACACGGCGACCGCTCTCGAATGCGACAGCGGCATGGGCTACACCTGCAAGACCATGGTCGACGAGATCTTCGACATGAGCTGGGACATTCACGACCGCACGATGCAGCGGCTCGCCGGCTGCCTTGCCAACCTACTAGCCGTGTCGATGGTTACGGGCAAGCCGATGGACCCAGCCGCACAGGCCGGGGCGAGCCAGACGCTGGACCGTATCCATGACGCGATCTATCGCAACCTGTCGGACCCGGAGCTGGACTGCACCCTGATCGCCAGGGAAGTCGGCTTGTCGGTGCGCCAGCTTCACGCGGTCTTCAGCGGGACCGGAACGACGCTCATGCGCCATATCTGGCAACGACGGCTGGCGCGGATCGCGGCCGATCTGGAGAATGGCAACCTGCTGCACAAGCCCGTGTCGACCATCGCTTTTGAATGGGGCTTCAACGAGGCCGCGCATTTCTCACGCCAGTTCAAGGCGGCGTTCGGTATGCCTCCCGCACGTTACCGGGCGCTTCACACCGGGCTGCTGACGGAGCCGAAAAACCTGAACTGAACGCTACATGTGGCTGGGCAGCCAGAGCGCGAGCGCCGGAAAGGCGATGAGAGCGGCCACCTTGATCAGATCAACGAGGACGAAGGGCGCGACGCCGCGGTAGATCGTGGTAATATGTGTGCGTTTCGCGATCGAGGAGAGAACAAAGATGTTCATGCCGAAAGGCGGCGTGATCATCCCCATCTCGACGCAGATCACCGTCACGACGCCCCACCAGACCGGATCGAAGCCCATCTGCATGACCAGCGGCAGAAAGATCGGCACGGTGATGACCATCATCGCGTAGCTGTCCATCACCATCCCGAGGATCAGGTAGACGGCCACCAGCATCACGAGCACACCGTAGGGCCCGACATCCATCGCGAAAATCCAGCCGGACAGAAGCGCCGGGACCTGCGTGAAGGCGATCAAAAACGAAAACGTCACGGCCCCGAAGATCAGCGTGTAGATCAGCGCGATGGTCGTGGTGGTTTCGGCCATCACCTGCCCCAGTTGGCCCGCACCAAGCCGGCCCCGGAAAAGTGCAAAGAGAAAGGCCCCGACTGCGCCGACCGAGGCGGCTTCGGCATCCGTCACGACGCCCGTGTAGATGCCGCCTATGACCGCGCCGAACAGGACGAAGGCTCCGATGCAGCGCCGCGCGGCCTGCAAGAGCGCGCGGCTGTCGATGGCGCTGCCCTCGGGCGCCAGACCGGGGCGCAGCGTCAGCAGGACCTTGATCGCGACGAGATAGAGCGCGATGGCCAGCGCGGCCGGGATCATCGCGGCGACGAACAGCTGGCCGATGGATTGCTCCGACAGGAGTGCATAGAGGATGAGCGCCGTCGACGGGGGGACGAGGCTGCCCAGCGTGCCGCCCGCTGCGACACTCCCGGTCGCCAGCGCCTCGTCGTAGTCGCGGGCCTGCATCTCGGGCAGCGCGACCTTTCCGAAGGTGGCGGCGGTGGCGAGCGAGGAGCCTGTCAGCGCCCCGAAGCCCGCGCAGCCCGCGATGGTCGCATGGGCGAGCGCGCCGCGCAGGGGCCGCAGTAGTTCGTTGGCAAAACGATAGATGTCGGCGGACAGACCCGCGATGGAGGCAAAGGCGCCCATCAGCAAGAACAGCGGCAGGACGGCCAGCGTCTCGCTCGTCAGGAACTTCGCCGCCTCGGTGCCCACGACGGAGCCTGCGGGTCCGGCGGCGATCAGGATCGCGGTGCCTAGAAACCCGACGATCCCCATCGACGCGGCGAGCGGCACGCCCAGCACCATCAGGACCCACATGCCAGCAAAGAATACCAACGCGGCGATGCCCGCCTGTATCGACTTGATCCAGTCGAAACCGGGCAGTAGCGACAAGGAGTCGAAAGCCACGAACCCTGCCACGATCAGCGCCAGCAGCGCCGGCACGAAGGCGAGGAAGCGCGAGGCCCCTTCCCCGTTTTCGAGGATGTCGAGGACGACGCCCAGCAGATGGATAAGCTGGATCGGCAGGCAGAACAGCACGAAGACCGCCATTGCATAGTGGAATGGCGCGATCTGCCACCCGAGGATCAGCGAAGTCTGGTTGCGCTGATCGAGGAGCCGCGCCACTTCGAAGAGTTCCGACCCCACGACATACAGAAACAGCGTCAGGAGAAAGACGCCCAACAGCTTGAACGCCCGCGCCCTGCCGCCACGCAGCCGGGCGGTCAGCAGGTCGAGCGAGATGTGGACCGCCCGCGCCGCGCCGGAGGGCAGACAGGCGGTGATCGCAACACCGAGCGCGAGGATCAGGATTTCGTTCAGACCGCGGATCGTGGTCGAGAACACGGTCCTGAGCCCCACGTCGAAAAGGGTCAGAAAGGCGATCAGCACGATGGAGAGCACCCCGACCGCCGCGACGTAGCGCGTCACGCGTTCCGCGCGCGCGGTCAGGCGCTCCATGTCGAACCCGGACGCCGTGACGCTATGCTCGGCCATCGGGCGTCTCCGGCAGGATGTCGGTCAGAATGGCGGTGCAGACCTCGGCATGATGCAGCAACGGGAGGTGCGCGGCCCCGGCGATTTCGCGCAATTCTGCGCCGGGGATGGCCCGCGCCAGTGCCTCGGCCGCGGGGCGCGGTGCGGCCTTGTCCTCGGACCCGTAGGCGACAATGGTCTTGCAGTCGATCCGTGCCGCTTCCTGCGTGCAGTCGGCCAGAGCCAGCGCATCGCAAGCGGCCGCGTAGCCCTGATCCGTCACGCGCTCCAGCATACGTTTCAGCCCCTTCCCTTCGGGCGTCTCCGCCTCGTCCCCGGTCATCCACAATCCAAGGACACCCGGCGCGATAAATGCAAGGCCGTCCTTGCGTATCGTCGCCGCCCGGTCGCGCCACATCTGGGGATCGAGGCTTTTGACGTAGCTGTCAAAGATGGCGAGCCCCTGAACGCGCGCCCCTGCCCCGGCTGCGACAAGTTGCGCGACCACGCCGCCGAGCGAGCAGCCTGCGAGGGCGAAACGGTCTACGTCGAGCGCGTCGAGGATCGCGAGAACGTCTTTCGCCAGCGCCTCGCACGTCAGGGGCGCGCGGCTTTCCGCGCTCAGGCCGTGCCCCCGGAAATCGGGCCGGATGACACGGTAACGAGCACTGAGGGCCGCCGTCTGCGCGTCCCAGAGCGCCGCTTCGGTGCCCAGTGAATGCAGGAGCACCAAAGCGGGGGCGTCAGGGTCGCCGCAAACCGAGACGTGCAGGGTGTGTTCGTTGATGGTCAGGAACATGCGTGCCTCAATATGGCTGATTCAGTTCGGCGAGCGCCTCTTCCACGACCTTGATCTGATCGATGGGCGAAGACCCTGCCTTTTCGAGGCGACCGAGGGTCAGAGACTTGTCCACGACGAAGGCGCAGCGATCGAAGCGGCGGGCCATGAAGGCCTCCAGCGCGGCTTCGACCGAGGTTTCGGACGCGGCACATTCGCCGAGCACGACCCCGTCCTCCATCGCCATTCCGGCCCCCGAGGCGAGCTGCGGGGTGGTCGCGTGGGCCGCGTCGCCGATCAGCACGACGCCATCGCGATACCACGGTGCGGGGCAAACGACGGTTTCCAGCGGCCGCGCCACGATATTGCTGTCGGGGGTGAGCGAGTCGCGCACGTCGGCGACGATCCCGCCGTAGCTCTCCATCAGCTTTGCCAGCCGTGCCGGCAATTCTTCGTCCGGTATCCACTCGACCGTCTCGACGGGCTCCAGCAGGAACATGTACATCTCGTCAGGCGACACCGGGTTCATGCCGATCTTCATCGGACCGCCGAGGAAATAGGTGCGCCGGTCGATGCCGGGATGGCGCGGGGCCATCAGCCGCCAGCAGATCTGCCCGACGTATTTCGGGCCATCGACCTCTGGAAACAGCGCTTTGCGGGTGTCCGAGAAGATGCCGTCGGCCGCGACCACGAGGTCGTATGTCGCTTCGGTCCCATCGGAGAACGTGACTGTCTTGGGCCTGCCCTTGGGGATATCCTGCACCGTGAGGCCGAGCGACACGTCGATACCTTCGGCTTTAACGCGTTCGGCGAGCAGCCGGTGGAGGGTCGGTCGCATGATCCCGCCCGCTCCTGGGATGCCGTCCCCGCCCGAGGTCTTGCCCGCGATCTCCGACAGGATGTTCCCGTCGGGGTCGCAGGCCCGGATGTCGGCCGAGGTCCATCCCTGCTTCAGCACCTCGTCGAGGATGCCGAGCCGTTTCATCACCCTGAGGGTCGGCCCGGTGATGGTGATCCCGGCGCCCGAGACGCCCCAGTGGGCATCACGGTCGATCAGCCGGACGCGTACACCTGCTTCGGTCAGGGACAACGCCGCCGACATACCCGCGATCCCGCCCCCGATGATGAGGGCGTTGGTAAAGGCCGGCATCAGGACACCTTGAACCGGCCGATGCCGATCCCCGTGTACCAGTCGTTGACGGCCTTGTAGTAAGTCCGCTCGAACGCCGCGCCCTTCGCGGCGCCCATCGCCGCCATCCACATCCGGATCTCTTCGCAGCCGTTACCCGCCGTATGGACGAAGTCGGTCGCGTATTGGATCGTGGCGTCTATGTCGCCGCTTTCCATGTGGCCGAGGAAGGTCTCGTCGAATTCCTCGTTCACCATGCCCATGCGCGGCGTGGCGATGTCGTGGCTGATCCCGCCGGTGGCGAGGATCGCAACACGGTCGACTGCGTCGTATTCCGCGATGGCATGCCCGAGAAACCGACCGAGGTTGTAGCTTCGGCGCATGGTCGGCATCGGCGGCTGAACGCAGTTGATGAGCACCGGGACGATGGGAAGGTCCGGGTCGACGCCTGCGAGTTCCAGCGGTGTGAGCGAGCCGTGGTCCAACACCATCTCCATCGAAAAGGACGGGTCGAAGTCGGCCTCGAGCGCGCTTTGCAACAGGTAGGAGCCGAAGGCCTGATCCCCCGCAAAGGTCCGCCGCTTGGCGTGCAGCCAGTGCTCGATGGGGCTTTCGTAGCTTTCCGCGCAGCCGATGCAGTAGGCCGGAAAATTGTCCAGAAAGAAGTTGTGCAGGTGGTCATTCGACAGAACGACCAGCGCATCCGGTTTCCCGGCCATGAAATCGTCGCCCATCGCCTTGTAAGCCCCGAATATCTCGTCCTTCAAAGTGGCCGGGATACGGTCAGGGAAGTTCAGCATGACCGGCGTATGAGACGCCGTGTAGATGCCAGTGATCTCAGCCATCGTTGTAATCCTCGTGGTCCAGAAGGCTTCGCAGCGCCGCGAGGCTTTCGTCCTCGGGGATCTTCACCCCGATGCAATGGGCGCGCAGCAGGTAGGGGTTTACGCCCGACAGATACATCCCCGCCACGTCGTTCGACTTGATCGAGGTGGCGAGGTCCTGCGGCAGATCGAACCGCGTGAGATAGGCGTCGGCGTCCTGGTTGTAGGCCTCGAGATGGTCGGGCTTGTGGTGAAGTTCGTAGAGCACCTTGTTCATCAGGTAGGCCCGGGTGCTGGGCATCATTTCCTGCCAGTTGGCCATGGCGTCCTCCGATCAGGCGAGACGGGCTTTGAGCCAGTCGATGATTGTGTCCACGGTGCCGGGGCCGAAGCCCATGTGCCCGCGACCGGCAAACAGGCGGACGGACTTGGGGTCGCCATGTTCGGTGAGCAGTTCGATGTCGGCGATCGGGCACTGGGTGTCGTTCTTGCCGTTGATGAGCAGGAGAGGCGCACAGGGCTGATCCAGCAGGCCCTGATCCAGAAGCGACAGGACCTTGAAGCCTTGGATGTATTCCTCGTCATTCGTCGCACCGAGCATGCGCGACCGGGTCTCGACCAGTTCCATCAGGTAGCTGTCGGGATAGCGCGATTTCTCGATCCAGTCGGGCTGGAACATGTAGTGGATGCCGCCGCCCCAGTTCACCGCCGCCCGGAACCGCTCGGGCATCAGGTGGGCGAGCTTGGTGGCCCAGTGGCCACCGAAGGAGCGGCCGACGATGGCGATGCGATCGGTGTCGAACCTGCCACATCCCTCGACCCAGTCCAGCACTGGCATGAACTGGCGTTCTCCGTCCGGTCCCGCCTTGATCGGCGATTGGCCGGTGCCGACGTTGTCGAGCGCGACCGTGGCGAAGCCGCGCGCGGCGAGGCCCTCGGTCAGGATCGTCATCTCTTCCTTCCACGCATCGACACCGCCCCACATGACGATGACCGGCGGACTGTCGATCCCCTCGGGCATGCGGACGTAGAAGGTGATATCGTCCCCCTCGCCCGATCTGCCCGCGAACGGGACCGTCACCACGTCGATCACGGGATCGGCGAATTTGCCGAAGCTCTGGTAGGCCGCGACCTCTTTCTCGTAACTCGCGAGCTTGTCGGGGTGGTTCGGGCAAGGAAAGCGTCCGAGGAAATAGAAGCCGTAGGCCTGATACCAGTTGTCACGTGCTGTGCCGGTGTCACCCGCCGCTTCGGCCGTGCGCGCCTTGTCTGAATAGGCATCGCCCGTCGCGGTCCAGGCGGCGGCCCATGTGGCCCCGTCCAGTCCCGTGAGGCCGTCGATGACCGCCCGCGTCGCGTCGATATCGGTGAGCGCCATCGGGTGCACCCGCGCGTCGAGCTTCGTGCGCATCCACTCTTTCGCATCGTCCAGCGATCTGGGCCCGGCCATTTCCGGCATGCCTGTGTCCTCCCTGTTGTCTGGGCTCAAACTGGCAGACCGGGCGGCGATTTGGCTGGCCCGCGTGTGCGAGCCGACTTGTCTCCAAGCGCGATCTTCGGGTTGCAGCAGGGGCACTTTGAGAGCGCCGGGCCGGGTGCGGCGCTCCATTCCCCAAGGATGCAGCGGTTTTCGCCGGCTGCGCCGCCCGCTCCGTCCTTGGACACCTTCGCCTGCTGTCGCACTATGAGACAATGTCCGACGCTCTCTTGGCTAAGAGGATTCGCGGCGCGCAGCCTAGTCTGGGGCTCGCAGGCCCGCGACTAGACACGGGCGCAATCGAATCTACTCAGGGAGGAGTCAGACATGGGATTTGCACGGGCACTTTGCGTCATGGGCGCTGTCATGATCGGTGGGAGCGCACAGGCGCAGACGACACTTACGTTCGGATCACCGGCCCCCGCCCCCGCACCGCTCAACCAGGCGCTGATGCAATGGGCGGAAAAGGTCGGTGAGGCCACGGACGGCTCGGTTACCGTCAATGTGGTGGCCGGCGGCACGCTGGGGCGGCACGGACAGGTGTTCGACCGTGTGACGCAAGGCGTGGTCGACATTGGGTGGGATTTCCAAGGTTACTACCCGAACCGGTTCCCCAAAACCTCTGTCGCGGAACTGCCGTTCATGTTCGACACCTCGCTCGAAGGGTCGATCGCGCTTCAATCGCTTTATGACGATGGTCAACTTAGCGGTGAATACGACGACGTCGTCGTGCTTGGCATGTTCGCCTTTCCGAACAACTCGATCATCCTGTCGCAGCCGCTGCCCGAGGACGGGATGCTCACCGGTCTGAAGCTGTCGGCCCAGAACCCGACCATGTATGCCGCCGCCGAGGCACTTGGCGCGATCCCCGTGTCGATGGGCATTCCCGACTGGTATCCGGCCATCAGCCGCGGGACCATCGACGGGGCTGTCGTGGCGTTTACCGCCGTGCCCGCGTTCCGGTTTCAGGAGGTCGTGTCGCACTACTACAAGACCTCGCTCGGTGGGAACACGGCGTTCATCTTCATGTCGCGCGCGGCCTATGACGGTCTGTCGGAGGAGGCGCAGTCCGAACTCATGTCAGTGAGCGGCGCGGCGCTGGCCGAACACATGGGACGCTTCCTGAACGATCAGGCGCAGAAAGGCGAAGGGCTCGCTTCCACCACCGCAGAGGACATTGTCGACTTGTCGGCCGAGCAGTCTGCGGCATGGAAGGCGGCGCTGGAACCGCTGCGCACGAACTGGCTTGAAAACGGTGCGGGCGATCAGGCGCTGATCGACGCCATGAACGCGGCTGTCGAGGCTGCGCCGTCCGAGTGACGGCCATCTGAAACTGTAAAGAGAGAGGGGTCGACGTGATCGAATTCTACAATTTCCTCAAGTCGACCTGCTCCCAGAAGGTGCGGATGTGCCTTCACACAAAGGGGCTGGATTTCGTCGAGCGGCCGGTAAACCTGTCGCTTGGCGAGCACCTTGCGCCCGACTACCTCGCGCTCAACCCGAACGGTGTCGTCCCGACCATCCGCCATGACGGACAGGTGGTGACGGACAGTTCGGTCATCATGGAATATCTCGACGAGGTCTTCGACACACCGCGCCTGTCGGGCCGCACACCGCTCGAACGGGCCGAGGTGCGCACTTGGCTCAGGTTTTTCGAGGAGGTGCCGACAGTCGCCATCCGCATTCCCAGTTTCAAGCATGTGCTGTTGAAGCCGGTCGAGAAGATGACCCCGGACGAGCGCGGGGCGAATTCCGACAAACGCACGCTGCGCAGGAGTTTCTATCAGTCGATGGAAGACGGGATCGACGAGGCGCGGCTGGCCGAGGCGATGGAACGGCTCGACATGACGATCGACCGGATGGAACGCGCGCTGGCCTCGCGCCGCTGGGTTGCCGGGGACGACTTTTCGATTGCCGACATCGCGGTCATCCCCACGTTCGACCGGATGCGCGATCTGGGCTACGGCGACCGCTGGTCGGACCGTCCGGGCGTTTCGCGTTGGTGGTCGCAGGTCACGCGGCTCGACGCCTTCGACAAGACCTATCCTCCCGGCTCCCGACTGTCCGATGGGATGGCTGTGACGGCGGACTGACGGCTGGCTGGCTGGCAAACGGTTGCGAATAGGACAGCTTTTCATGTCGCGGGACGGGCTTGGCCCAGGCGTGCTCGGACCCCGGCCCGCCCGCCTCTAACTCAAGACGACCGGACCAGACCGCTCAGCGTTCTGCCAAGGGGTGCCGTGGGGTTGCCAAGCTCGAAGACGACGGTCAGGTGGTTGGCCGAAGGCACCGTTTGAACCTCAACATCCGGGGCTTCACGGTCCAGCAGCGCGCCCAACGCAACCGCCTGCTCCTGAAACGGCGCGGTCTCCGTTTCGCCGCGCGTGATGATGCGTCGTGGGCCAGGCATGTGGCGGGCGCGCAGCGGCGACCACGCTTCCGCCTCGTCGTCGCGCATCCCGGCCTCATCCCTGAGAAACGAGCCGGGTATGCCGGACAGGTCGTATACTCCGCTGACCAACAGCATGGCGCGCAAGTCCGGAACGTCGAGCGCCCCCTTGTCTCCCGGCGCTTCTGCCGCGAGCAGCGAGGCGAGATGCGCCCCTGCGGAATGGCCGCTCACAGTAAAGCGGGCCGCATCCGCGTCGATCTCGGGCGCGAGATCCACGATGTGTCGCGCGGCGCGGCGCACCTGTGCGACGATCTCGGCCAGCCGGGTTCCGGGCATGAGGTCGTAACCGATCAACGCGGTAATTCCCCCGGCCGCGACAACTGGGGCCGCGACGAGGGTGTGAGCCTCCTTCTCGCCCGCGCGCCAGTATCCGCCGTGGATGAACATGTGCAGCGGCGCGCCGGGCGCTGGATCGGGTGGGAAGACGAGGTCAAAGCTCTGTCGTGGAGTCGCCCCGTAGCTCAGGTTCCGCTCGACACGCACGGTGTCGGCGAAGGCGCGGCTGCGCGCCTCCGTTTCGGCCATGATCGCGTCGAAATCGGGGATGAAGTCCCGGTTGCGGTAGAGGTCACGCGCCGCCATCTTCGTCCTTTCCCGCCGTCAGAACTCGACGGCGAAGTATTTGGGCTCCATGAATTCGAGAATGCCCGTAACGCCGCCCTCGCGCCCCAGACCGCTCTGCTTGGCGCCGCCGAAGGGGGCCGCCGGGTCCGACATCAGTCCGCGGTTGATGCCGACCATCCCGGTCTCGATCCCGCGACCGACACGCATCGCCCGCATGATATCCTCCGAGTAGACATAGGCCGCAAGCCCGTATTCGGTGTCGTTGGCCAGCCGGATCGCCTCTTCCTCGGTCTCGAAGCGATAGACGGCGGCAACGGGGCCAAAGATCTCCTCATGCGCCAGCGCGGCGTCGGTCGGCACGTTTTCCAGCACCGTCGGCGGGGAGTAGTAGCCGTTGCCCTCCAAAGGCGCGCCACCCGTGGTCGCCCGCGCGCCGCGCGACGTGGCCTCGGACACCAGACGGTGGATCTTGTCGACCGCCTTGGTGGTGATCATCGGTCGAGTGCCGCCGAAAGGTCGGTATCGTCGCACACCACGAAGGGCGCGTTGCCGCCCAGCTCCATCGAGCAGCTCACAACCGTTTTCGCGGCTTCCGCCAGCAGCACGCGCCCGACGCCGGTCGAACCGGTGAAAGACAGCTTGCGCACCCGTGGGTCGGCCAGCATCCCGGCCGTGACCGGACCGGGACTGGAGGTCGTCAGAACATTCTCCACGCCCGGCGGCACGCCGGCCTCTTCGCCCAAACGCGCCATGGCATAGGCGGTCACCCCCAAGTGACCCTTCGCCAATGGCGCAATCGGGAAACCTCGGATCAACGTTCATGGCTGGAAACCGTTAACGGCTCCCCTGTTCGGGCTTCGCCAGACACCGCTACGCATGAGCAATCCTTGAATTGAGTGTCGACGCTTGGGCCGCAGTCTCAGGCGACGTTCCTTTGACACCTCCGGCATCAGGGAAATTGGACATCGCACCTTTCTGGCTGTCGTAGGGAGGGCCAGACCTGTGTTTGTCTTGGCAGGGCCCAGTTGCTACGCTCGACAGACAAGTGGGCCCAGCCATGCGGGGGAGTTCTGTGACAACAGGCGAATGTGCCGGCAGCCGGCGTTCCTGACGCATGGCGAAGAGCATCAGTTTCGGCATCGAAAAGCTGGCGCTTGCGGCGGTCGCGCGGCCACGGCTGGCGACGTCGCTCCTTGTGGGTTTCCTCGCGGTCATCTTCGCGAGTCTGCCGTTCGTTCAGTTCGATCAGAACATGAACCGCGTTTTCCTGAGCGACAGTCCGATTTCGCAAATGCAGCGCGACTTGGAAACTGGATCGGATGCCCCGACACGCACGATCCTGGCGCACATCAGTTCTCCTGAGCCGTTCTCTCCCGACGACCTGTCGCGGTTGCGCAACATCGCGCTGGACCTCGAGTTCGCGGACGGGGTGACGGCCGTCGCATCGCCGTTCATCCTTCGCCTGCCGCCGAGCGAGGACGCGCCATCGGGCCGCCCGGTGTTCGGCGCGACAATCGGGTCCGATTACCGCGAAGATCTGGCGGCATTCCGGGCGCTGGAGACAGGCCTGCCGACCTATATCGCGGATCAGGGCCGCGCGATCCTTGTCACCGTATCGGTCGATGCGGATGCCACGACGGTCCCACAGGCGCGCGACCGGATCGAGTCGACGATCGTCGGCGCCTTGCCAGAAGGTATGACCCTGCAACTGACCGGCGAGGACATCATCAGCATCGCCGTCGTCGAGGGGCTCACGAACGACCTATTCCGGCTTAACGCTGTCGGCGCCCTGCTCGTCGCATTGTCCGCGATGGTCCTTCTGCGCGATCTTCGCATGACGGTTCTGATCGTCGTCCCCGCGTTTGGCGGAGCGGCCAGTGTGCTCGCCCTGTCGGTCTGGCTCGGCTACCCAATCACGATGCTGACGAACGTCATCCCGATCCTGCTGCTCGTCCTCGGCGGGGCCAACTGCCTGCACCTTGCCCGTCACCTGCGACACGGCTCGGGCAAGGTCGAGGAAACGCTGCGCGAGATTGGCCCGGCCTCAGCCCTGACCGCAATCACGACCTCACTGGCCTTCGCGTCGATCATGATCACCGAGAACACGCAGGTGCGCGAATTCGCCATCCTCGGCGCGATGGGCACTCTCCTTGCCTTCGCGATATCGCTGGTCTCGTTCTCCCTCATGGCACTGGTGCTTGGCGGGCGGTCCGTGAAGCCGTCGCAGGCCGGGACGGGGCTGGCCCGATGGCTCACAGGGATTGGCACGACCCACGCGCGACTGGTCGTGGTCGGGGCGCTCGCCCTGTTGGTGCTGGCGGGCTACGGCTTTATTAAAACGACACCCTGGGTGGTTCTCGACGACAACCTGCCCCGCGGCAGCGAGGTGCGGGCCGCGAACGCGGCGGTGGCGCGGGATTTCTCTGGCGTGTTCCAGATGATCGTGGAGGTCGACGGAGATTGGAGCCGCACCGTGGAACTGGCGGAGACGCTGGTCGATGTCGCCGGACCCGAAGCCGTGCTGTCGGAGCCCGGATTGGCAAGGTGGCGCGGCCTCGGGCGTGGCGAGCCGCAGGCGGATGACCTCGACACGTTTCCGCCCGCTCTCGTAAACATGGTGCGGCCCGATGAGGAGACCCACCGCATACTGATTTCGCTGGCGGAACCGATGAGCGACGACGCGGCCTTGTCGCGCTACCGCCGGGTCCATGACGCCGCCGTTGCGGGCGGCGCGGATCGGGTCTTCGGGACGCCGGTACTCATGCATGAAGAAGGTCTCAGCCTCATCGCCGAACTGACACGGAGCCTCGTCATCGCATCGCTCGGCGCGTCGCTGTTCGTCGCCTTCGCGTTCCGGTCGCTGCGCATCATCCCGCTCTTGCTGATCGTGAACGTCCTGCCACTGATGCTGGCGGGGGCCTCGCTCCACATCATCGCGGGAGGCAAACTGACACCGACCGCGGTCCTCGGCCTGACCATCGCGTTCGGGATCGCCATCGACGACACGATTCATTTTCTCGGGCGTTTCGACAGGTCGCGCGCACGCGGCGCGGGCACGGAACGGTCGCTTCAATTCGCAACGTCGAGCGCGGGGCAGTCCATGGTGCTTACCACGCTCTTGTTGACCGGAGGCCTCGCCGTTACGCTGACAAGTGGCTTCCTGCCGATCTGGCTGTTCGGCGGGTTGATCGTGGCGATCCTGTGGGCGGCGCTCGTCGCGGACCTGCTCGTCCTGCCCGCGCTCTTGTCACTTCGCAGAAACGGAGCTGAGTGAATGTACCGACTGCTCACCGCGCTGATGTTCGTCCTGCCAGCCATCGCGGCGACAGCCGACCCTCTGCCGTTGCTGGCAGGTGACTGGACGGGAAGCGGCACCGCGCGCGAAGTGCCCGAGGCGGAGCTGGATGCGGTCCGTTGCCGGATCACCAACAGCTATGCGCCCGAGCGGCTGGAACTGACCATGAGCGGTATGTGCGTGACAGCCGGGCGGCGGCTCGATCTCTCCGGCACCATCCGGGCGCGCGATGACAGCGCCGCGATTTCCGGTCGCTGGTCGAACCCCGACGGTCTGGGAGAGGTGCGGATCGCGGGCCATTCCGGCGAGGATTTCGTCGCGTTCACCTATTCGGCCAAGGACCCCGCCACGGGGCGTCAGCTCGACCAGAACGTCGAGTTGCGTCTGGTCGGCAACGGGTTCCGGATGCGGTCCGTCGACCGGGCCGATCGCTCGGTCTCGATGTCGGACATTACCTTCACGCGCTAGGTCGCGGCCTGGACCCTGGGCACGTCGCCCTCGCCATGGGCGGACGCGTTCGAGACTTCGCTCACGTTCGTGATGTCGAATCCGTGGCTGGTCGCCAGCGCGCTGATCTCGTTGACCTGGCTGAGATCGACGTCGCCGATGCTGAAATCCGCAGACCGCCCATCAAGCCCGAGGATCGCCGTCTCGGCCATGCAGGCGAAGACATGGCGTTTGGGCAATCCGAAATACGCCAGGTCCGTTTCGTTGCCCTCTGGCAAACCGGTGACGCCGCCTGACAGCAGGGCGACATCGTTCCTGCCCTCTGCGATAGCCGGGTCCACGGCGCCGGGAACGGACAGGTCGAACAAGAGGGTCGGATCGGGGCCGAGGTGGTGGGCGAACACGATGGGCGCGCTGGCATTGGTCGCCGCGACGATCACATTGCAATCCGACAAGGCGTCGAGGGTGTCCGCAAGCGTCAGATCGGGCGCCTCGGCCCCGTGCTCGCGGCTGTCCATACGAATGTCGTCCGCAAGGGCCTTCAACCGTCCCTGCGTCCCCGGGCGACCGACCAGCGTGAGCCCGCCGAACCGTTGCGCCAGCGCGCGCGCCCATGTTCGCCCGATGTTGCCCGCCGCGCCAACGACCGCGATCCGTGGCTTCGCGCCCCCGAGCACGCGAACGATCTGGGCCTCCACCCCGGCCAAACCCGCCGCGATGGTCAGGGCGTTGCCCGTGGTGATCCCGATGCGCGGGGTCTGGACCCGCAGCCCGTTCCGCGTCGCGATGGACAGGAACCCGCCAAGGCCGAGCACGTTGCAGCCAGCCTCGGAGGCTTGCTGCGCGATAGCGGCGACTTTCCGGGTGAGCCAGTCGGTGTCCCCCTGCCGCATGGCCGCTTCGATCGTTTTCGCCGTGGCGAAGACGGACCAAAAATGGATGTCGACCTTGGCGCCGTTGGCGGATGTCACCTGCTCGACCCGGAGCGGCATGGGTTCGACCACAGGGGCGAAACGGGCGACCAGCGCCTCACGGGCGTCCGGCGGGAGCCGCTCCCACGACGCGTCCCAGCGCGCGATCGCATCGCTGTCGGTGATGTGTACGGCGAACGCCACCCGCGTATCCGCCGCACCCTCGCCCGTGCCATATTTCCGGTCAGGCGCCACGTCGGGATAATCCCGCGGCGCGTCGAGCCAGTCCGCCCGCTCGAGGAGATGGGAAACGAGGAACGCCCCGTCTCCCATGCGCAGGGCGACGAAGACACGCTCCAACGCACTCACGAGCCGCGCGATTTCCGCCTCGGTGACATACGCCGACGGCTGAAGGCGGAAGGTATTCGGGGCCGACAGCGTCGTGGCAACGCGCACGCCCGACCGCAACAGAAGATGTGAGGTCACGATCTGGCCGAGAAACTCATGCGTGACCGCATCGGCGATCAGCCCGGTCGGACTGCCGGACAGATCCGCCAGTTCGAGCCCGACCATGAGCCCCTCGCCGCGCACCTCCCGCACAATGTCAGGGTAGGTCGACGCCAGCTGCCCCAGACGCGCGGTCAGCGCATTGCCGCGTTCTATAGCAAGGTCGCCCACCCGGTCGCGGCGAGCGACCGCCAACGCAGCGAGGGCTGCGCGGGAAGAAAAATCATCCTCGGCGAATGTGGAGCTTTGCAGCGCGCCGAAGCCGTCGCGGTATCGGTCGCGCCGAACCAGAAACGCGCTGATCTTGGCAACGCCGCCGCCAAGGCTCTTGCCGAAGGTGTAATAGTCCGCGACCACGCCCTTCCGGCTTGCCGCCGAGAGGGCGCCGCAGCGATAGAAACCGCACTGGATTTCGTCGAAGACGAGCGGAAAGCCCCCGGCATCCGCCCCGTCCCTCAGCGCGCGCAACACGTCCTCGGGCAGCGGATGGATGCCGCCTTCTCCCTGAACCGGTTCGGCAAAGGCCCCTGCGATGCGGGAGATGTCGCGGTCTCCGACCCTGATGGTTTCGGCAGCGATGGCGCGCGTGATGGCGTCCGGGTCGTCGCGCGGCACCGAAATGACGCGGAACCCCGCCCGCCCCTTGGGCCATCCGCGGAAATGCCCGATGGACAGCGCCGACAAGGTCTTACCGTGGTAGGATCCTTCGACGGTCATGATCGCGGGCGCGTAGTCCGACGCCGCCTCGTCCGACAGGATCGAAAGGTCGACGCCCGCCCGCTCCATTCGGTCGGCGTAGTCCATCAGCGCATGTTTCAGCGCCGCCTCGACCGCTTCGGCGCCAGTATTGGCGAACGTGGTGACGTAGTCCAAGCCGGTCTCGTCGCGCAGGGCCGCCGCGAGGTCCTCAGCGAGCCGGCCTGCGAGGGGTCGCGCCGCGCCTTGCACCTGCATCGGACGGCCGGTGGTCAGCGTCTGGGTGACGGCCGCCACGATATCCGGGTGGTTGTGTCCGAACAGGCCGCTTCCGTATCCGCCTACGAAGTCGAGCACATCACGCCGCGTGCCGTCGAGCATCCCTGAGAGCGTCATGCCCGCCGCCCGGTCGTAATCCGCGTCGAGTTTCAGGACCGGAAGGTTCCGTGTGAAGTCCGGCCTGACGTTCTTGATGTAATCCTCCGCCGTCGCCTCCGCTTGGGGGGGGATCGCGCCCGGGGCCGGCAACGCGGGCTTCGGGTCTTCTTGTGCCGGAGGCGGCGCGGGCGCTTCGATCAGGGTCTGTGCATCCAGATCGAGCCGCGAGAGCAACAGCGCGGCGAGATCGGAAATCGACGTGGCGTCGTCGATGCGGTCCAGCGGGACGCCGGCGCCGATCTCCTCTTCCACCAGCATCCCGAATTCCAACCCGGAAAGACTGTCGAAACCTAGCGCCTGTAGTGGGGCGTCCAGCGGCATGGTGTCTGCCCCCTGCCCTGTAACATTCGCGAGGCGATCGCGCAGGTATGCAGCCAGAAGCCCGGGACGCTCCGGCACCGCAGCCTTCGCCAGATCGGCAAGGATGCCCGCACGCCCATGGGCGGATAGACCCGCCCGGCCCGCCCCTTTCGGGAACAAGTCGGCACAGATCGACAGTTGCGCGACCGGCGGAACGGGTGTGCCCTGCCATCCTAACGTGAACCGCGCTGCAACCGGGGCGGTCGCGTTGGCCGTGAGGGCTTTCTTCAGCACATTGATCCCGTCGACCCGGCTGAAACTGCGCAGCCCCAACCGCTCCAATCGGTCTGTCGTGCCTGCATTGCTCACGCCAAGTCCGGCCTGCCACGGCCCGAGGACAATTGCCTGACCCGCGAGCCCCGCCGCACGGCGCCGGGCACAGATCGCCTCCATCCCAGCATTCGCGGCGGCGTATGCCATCTGCCCCGGTGAGCCCAGGAGGGTCGAGATAGATGAGAGGCAGACGAACGTGTCGATCTCGCGGCCCTGACTCGCCGCATCTAGGTTGAGGGCCCCGTCCACCTTCACGCCCCATGCCGCGGCAATATCCTTGGGCTCCACGTCCGAAATGAGCCTGTCGGCCAGAACGCCCGCTGCGTGGAACACATGGCGGATGTCGAACCCTGCTGCCTTCGCCTCGTCGAACACGGCCGCGACCGGGCCCCACTGCGATACATCCACCTGCGCCGTCATCACGTCCAGACCGGACGCGCGCCATGCAACGACCCGCGCCAGAGTTGCGCCGGCGGGGGCGGACCGGCCCACAAGCACGAAGGCGCGAACACCGGCCGCGGCCAGTGCGTCCACGAGGTCAAGGCCGATCCCCCCGAACGCCCCGGTCACGAGCGCTGCCCCGACTGAGATGTCGGTGCGCGTGACCGGCGCCGTGTCCATATCTTCGGGCAGGCCCAGAACGATCTTTCCGATATTACCCGCGCCAGCCATCTTCTGAAACGCCGCACCAGGGTCCGACATTTCGAAGCGTTCGAAAGGCAGGGGGGCCAAGTCACCCGTTTCGACCGCCGCCATCACATCGCGCAGGATGCGCCCGGCTTTCTCGGGCGCGCTTGCGAAGAGCAACTCCATATCGACCGTGTGCAGGCTCAGCGACTTGTGCAGAACGCGCATCCCGATCTCGGTGTTCTCGACGATGTCACGTTTCCCGATGTCCACATAGCATCCGAAGGGGCGCAGGAGGTCGAGGCTCGCCTCGATCATCTCTCGGCCGGGCAGCGAACTCAGAACAACGTCGATCCCTTCGCCCCCGGTGGCCTCGCGGATCGTGTCGACAAAGCTCGTATCCCGCGAGGAACCGACAGCCTCCACGCCCAACCGGGCGAGGTAGGCGCGTTTCTCCTCACTTCCCGCGGTCGCGAAGAGGCGTGCGCCCCGGCTTCGGGCGATCTGCAACGCGGCCAGTCCGACCCCGCCCGCGCCCGCGTGCACGAGGACGGATTGTCCGGGCTCGATCCGGGCGAGGTCCATCAGAGCATACCACGCGGTCGAGAAGGCGATGGGCAAGGTCGCAGCCTCGTCGAACGAAAGCGCTTGCGGCTTGCGCACAACCGCAGTCGCGGGTGCCACGACCTCGGACGCGAAGGCACGCGGCGCGACCGCGACCACCGCATCCCCCGGCGCGACACCCCTGACATCCTTGCCGACAGCCCGCACGATCCCGGCACATTCGTCCCCAAGCCAGAGCGGCAGGCCGGGACGGTTGGGATAAAGCCGCTTGGTCTTGAGGACATCGCGGAAATTCAGACCGGCCGCGCGCGGGGTGATCTGCACATCGGTCGGCCCCGGTTCGATGGCCGGGCGCGGGTCGAAGCTCAGACCGCGAGGTCCGGCCCGCGCGCCCGGGACCAGCACGCGCACCTCCCGCCCGTGAGCTGGCGGCGACCAGGTCTGCCCACCCGGCACGGTCGGCTCCAGCCGAAGCCCCGCGAGCGTGCCGTTGCGCCAGCACAGGTCGCTCTCGGTGCCATTGGCAAGCGCTTGAGCCAGAACCTCCCGCCTTCGCTCTTCGGGGAGGTCACGCGGGAGCGTCAGGTTCGCTGCTGAGAGTGCCGGCACCTCGTTGCGAAAGACCCGGATCGCCGCCCGCATCGCCTCCGCCGCCGGATTGGTGCGATCCGGATCTTCGAGATAAACGGCGAGCACGCGCTCCGGCCTGTCCGCCTCGCGGGTCGCGAGATGACGGAGGCGCATGGCGAGGGCCGTAATCGCATCCTGTCCCTGAGCAACTTCACTGCAATCAATCGCGAGGACCAGCGGGCCGCGGGGCGACCCGGTTTCGACCCTCAGGCTCTCGGCAAGATCACCGCTACCGCCGAATTCTTCGACAACCCAGACGCCGCTCGTGTCATGCGACGTTTCCAGCGGCGCCCACGAGGTCGCAAACAGCGGACCCGTCGGCAACGCTGCGCCCGCGCGTCCGTCGATGCGGCGGATGCGCAATCCTTTGACCGAGATGGCCTCTACGTCCTCGGGCGTGCGCACGGAAAGGTCGAAGCTTTTTAGGTCGGGCATGTGCGGGCCATCCACCAGGGCCGCTTGCACGACGGCTTCCCCCGGCATCGACGCATGAACGGTCAGGCTCTCGAAGCCCGTCGGGATCCAGAGCCCGGCGGCGGCCTCCGCGTCGACCGTCCTGAGCGCCAGTGCGATCGGGTGGAACACCGCGTCGAACCGGGCGGGATCGAGCATTGCCGCGCCTGGTGCCGCGCCACCCGTAGCCTCGAAGCGCGCCTCAGCCTGCCCGTTGCCGCTTTCGACCGACCGGATACCCTGAAACGCCGGGCCATACGTCAACCCGTGATCTTCAAGCGCGGTGTAAAGATCGGGACCGGCAACCGCCGCCTTGCCGGGCGGCAGATGCGCGAAAAGGCGCGCCGATGGTGTCGCGTCACAGGGACGCACGAGCGCATGGGCCAGAAGTTTTTCGTCGGCTCCGTCACGACCGGGCGCCACCGCGACGAGGGACCAGCCCTCCTCACCTCGCGTTTCGGCCCGCACGGACAAGGCATGTCCGCGCACCTCGGAGAGCGCGAGGGCTTGCGGCAGGCGGCAGTCCACAAGCTGGAACGACCGGCCGGGTCCGATCAGCTTGAGGGCGGCGTCGGTCATCATGTCTAGGTAGAGCGCCCCCGGCACCACCGCGCGTCCGCCGACCCTGTGTTGGTCAAGGACATCTGCCAGTCCGCCTTCGTCGATCTGGCGGGTGACCAGCGCAGCGCCGGAGCTGACGGTTTCCCGGGGCCGCTCGTCGGGTTCGGGGGCGGCCGTCTTGAACCAGAAAGGTTCGCGCGCGAACCGGAACGGCGGCAGTCGGACCTGACCCGCATCGGCCCGGCGGTCTTTCGACCAATCGACCGTGTGTCCCCGCGACCAGAGCTCGCCCAGACCGCCGAGCAGTCCGGCCATATCATCCTGTCCCCCCGCGATTGCGCGCACGAGGCCCACCGTTTCCCGGTCGCCCGTCAACTGGCGCAACCACGGCAGGAGCATCGGGCGCGGTCCGACTTCGGCGATGGTTCCCACGCCACACTCCAGCAGGGTTTCGACCGCGGCACCGAACTCCACCGCAGAGCGCAGATGACGCACCCAGTAGGCGGCATCCATTGGCGTGTCCGGCCCCACGAGTGTGCCGGCCACGTTCGAGATCACAGGGATGCGCGGCGGGGAGAACGCGACGCCCTTCAGGGCGTCGGCAAAGCGGTTCAGGACCGGGTCCATCAGTGACGAATGGAAAGCGTGCGATACCGACAACGGCGTGACCTTCAATCCCGCCGCTTCGGCGCGCCGGATGCCCAGCGCTACGGCGTCACGCGTGCCGGATACCGTGATGCTGCGCGCCGTGTTGCGTCCGGAAATCTCGAGCCCCGCCGGCAGTTCGGCGACGAAGGCATCGACGGCGTCCGCAGTGCCGGAGAGCACCGCCATCTCGCCGTCGCCGGGCGCGTCGGCCATAAGACGTCCGCGCAGGATGACGAGGCGCATGGCCGCGCGCTCGTCCATCACACCGGCGAGGCAGGCGGCCGTGATCTCGCCCAGACTGTGCCCGAGGACGTAATCCGGCACCACGCCGCGTGCCATCCAGCTTCGCGCCAAAGCCAGGCCGACGGCGAAGAGCGCTGGTTGCGCCGTCGCCGTGTCGCTCAAACGCGCACCGGCCCCGGCGCTTTCGTCAAGGATCGTGTCGATCAGGCCCGGGAACCCTTCGTCCCGCGCCATCATATCCAGCCGCGCCATCACATCGCCAAAGACAGGGTCCTGCTTCATCAGGCGGCGGCACATCCCCGGCGATTGCGCGCCCTGCCCCGAAAAGCACAGCGCGAGCTTGCCCGGTTTCGGCGCGGACGCGTCACCCGCGCGCGGAGTTTCCCCCGCTACTGCCCGCAGACGCTGCACGGCCTCATTGCGGTCGCCAAAGACAATTGCGCGCCGGAACGGGTGCCGCGCCCGGACCTCGTCGGCGCTTCGGCACAGGGCGTCGAGGTCGAACTCGGGATCCGCCTCGATCATCGCGGCGTAGTCCGCGGCCGTGGCGCGCAGAGTGGACGCGGTATGTCCCGCGACCGGCAGGACACGCTGCGCGGGCGGCGGCGGTCGTTTGCCGGCCCGGCTGTGAACCGGCTCGGTCGGCGCTTCGAGGATGATGTGGGCGTTGGTGCCACCGAACCCGAAGGACGAAAGCCCGGCCCTCAATGCCCGCGGCGTGTCGCGCAACCGCATCTCGTGGTCTGCGATGACGATGCGTCCCTCCGCATCCGGGTCGATCGGATCCGCGAGGAAGGGCAAGGACGGAACCAGCCCGGTCTGCAACTCCCGCACGGCCTTGATCGCGCCGACAAGACCGGAGGCCGCTTCGAGATGCCCGAAATGCGGCTTGGCCGCGCCGAGGATCAGCGGGTGCTCGCGCGGCGTTTTTCCGAACACCTCACGCAGCGCGCCGATCTCGATCCCGTCGCCCACCGCCGTGCCGGTCCCATGCGCCTCGATCAGGTCGAGGTCGCCGGGCGCGAGGCGCGCATCGGCCAGAGCATCCCGCAAAACCTGCGCCTGCGCCGCTTCGCTGGGCGTCGTGATCGACAGCGTCCTGCCGTCCTGATTGATCGCCGACCCCCGGACCAGCGCCTCGATCCGGTGCCCCTTGCGCAGCGCGAGATCCTCGCGCGTGAGCAGCAGGGTGGCGCAGCCTTCGGACCTCACGTAACCATCGGCCGACTTGTCGAACGTTTTGCACCGACCGTCGGGCGAAAGCATCCGCGCCTTGGAGAACGAGATCGTGGAAAGCGGTGAGACGATCACGTTTACAGCGCCCACGATGGCATAGTCGCATTCCCCGTTGGCAAGGCTCCGGCGCGCGAGGTGCAGCGCGACCAGTCCCGAGGAACAGGCCGTATCGCTCGCGGCAGACGGCCCCTTGAAATCGAAGAAATAGCTGATCCGGTTGGCGGCGATAGATTGCGCGATACCGAGGCCGGAATAGGCGTCCACCGTGATCAGGTCGGAATCGAGGATCTGCCGCTGAAGGTAGTCCGACGTGGAGATCCCGACGAACACGCCCGTGCGGCTGCCCTTCATCGCGGCAGGGTCTATCCCTGCAGCCTCGATCGCCTCCCACGCGCCCTCGAGCAGCAGGCGCTGTTGCGGGTCCATCAGGCGCGCTTCCCGGGCGGTGGTCCCAAAAAAGCGGGCGTCGAAACCCGCGATGTCGTCGAGGTATCCGCCATATTCCGGGATCGGTTGCGTGCGCGGGCCCTTTTGCTGGGCGACGCGCATCTTTGTCGCCCAACGCTCTTTCGGGGCCTTGGTGATCGCGTGGCGGCCTTCGGTCATCAAAGCCCAAGCTTCATCCGGGTTGTTGGCCTGAGGCAAACGGCAGGCAATACCCACGATCGCAACATCGTTGTCTAATGCCATTCCGTTCAAACCGGGCAACTCCCTTTCCGTGACCTTGGATACGGCCTGATAAAAAGCGACATTCCGCCCCGTAACCTTGTTACAAAAGGCTGCGCCGATCAACGATCACCATCGGCGTCCCGGCGCGCGCGACCAGCGGCGGTGCAGGAAATAGCCTCCTCAGGACCATCGAAATACGGATTACGCTCACGGCATCCCGCCCTGGTGCAGTGTGAACGGCTCGGGTTTCATCCAGCGGCCCGCGTGTTGCGCTCACGGGCCATCGGTGGTCTTCTACCCGGATACCGATCCGAACCCACTGTCACAAAGCGAACGACCCGACATGGCCAGCAATTCCGGTTTCGAGGTCGTCGAGTATCGCGGCTCCCCCGCCGAACTCGCGGCCTTCGTCAGCAAGTGCTGGGACGGCCAGTTTCCGCAAGACGTCACCTGTCCCCAATGGGATGCGGAGTATTTCGCCTGGGCGGTCTTCGGCAATCCCGACAACATGCTCCTCGCGGCCTATGACGGCGGCGAACTGGTCGGGTTCATTTTCGGAGAAGCCCTTGGGTTTCGCTGCGGGGACCGCGTGGTTCAGGGGGTCTTTTCGTCCTTCCTGTCCGCGGACCCTGCCCGCAAGGGCCAGGGGGTGGCCAAGACCATCGCGTCGGAACTGTTTCGCCGCGTCCAGCAGGAGGGCTACGCGTTCGACGTGGGGTTCGAAGTGCCGACGCCCGGCAGTCTGGGACCGAAATTCTGGCTCGGCAGTCAGAAAGGGGAACGTGCGGACGGGATTCGACCGTGGATCAGGCCGCTGGATGCACGGCGCCTGACACGGGTGTCCGCTGCGCGTTACGAACGTGCGGCGGCGCGTGTGGCCGGTCTGGCGCGGCTGGACCGGGTTCCGGCGCGGGCCACCGGCAACCTGCGCCCCTTCGAGCCGCGCGACCTCGATGCCTGCCTGGAGCTTATCCTGGCGAAGGAAGCCGGGTCCGATTTCTGCTTTGACTGGACACCCGAGAGGCTGGCACTCCAACTCGATCACGAGGGGATTCCGACCACGCTCGTCTACGACGACGGCAAGATCAGGGGGCTGACCAATTTCCATCGTATCCGGTTTCGCGGGCGCGAACGGTTCACAGCCGGACAGGTCGATCACCTCGTGGCGCAGGGCGGTGACAGGCACGTTGAACGGCAGCTCCTCGATGCGACGCTGCAAAGCATGAAGAAGGCCGGCCACGCGCTCGTCGTCTGTCCCACATCCGCCGGCATGAGCACGGCTTCGCGCTTGCGCGCCGGGTTCCTCCCGATGCCCGCGCCTTACCGCCTCCTCTTCGCCTTCGTCGCACCGGATCTGGACGTCACGCAGCTCCGGAGGCCGATGCTGCATCTTCGCTAGGGCGCAGACGGAAGCGCTGGATCTTGCCCGAAGGCGTCTTGGGCAGAACATCGGCGAAGCGGATCGAGCGTGGATACTTGTAGGGCGCGATCTCTTCCTTCGTATGCGCCTGCAGGCTTTCGGCCGTTGCGTCATCAGCATGCCACCCCGCGTTCAGAACGACGACAGCCTCCACAATCTGACCGCGTTCGTCGTCCGGAACGCCGATGACCGCGCATTCCTGCACGGCGGCGTGGCTGGCCAACGCCGCTTCGACCTCGGCCCCGGCGATGTTGTAGCCCGCGGACAGGATGATGTCGTCCGCCCGGCCGAAACAGTGGAAGCGCCCGTCATCGTCCTCGAGGAAGATGTCGCCAGTCAAGGTCCAGCCATCCCGCACGGTTTCCTCCTGCCGCCCATCCGCGAGGTAGCGGCAGCCGGTAAGGCCCCGAACGGCCAAGCGTCCGCGCGTGTTTCGGGGAAGCGTTCGCATGGCCTCGTCCACGATCCGAACCTCGTAGCCCTCGACCGGGCGGCCGGTGGTTCCGGCGATGCTGTCCCCGATGCGGTTGGTGAGGAAGAACGACAGCATCTCGGTCGAACCGATGGCATCGAGGATCGGCACCCTCACGGCGTCGGTCCAGGCATCCTGTGTCTGCGCCGTCAGCGTCTCACCGGCCGACACCGCAACGCGCAGGGAGGACTGGTTTGCCCCGGACAGACCCGTCGCGAGCATCTTGCGATAGGCGGTTGGACCGGAGAAAAGAACGGTGGCGCGGTGGTGCGCGATCGCCTGTGGCAAGGCGTCCACGGAGAGATCGTCGCGCAATACCGCGCAGGCCGCGTTGCGGAGCGGATAAGCGACGAGCCCACAGAAACCGTATGCGAAGGCGACAGGTGGTGTCCCGATGCAGATATCATCCGCAGACATCGCGAGCACGTCGCGTGCATACCCGTCCGCCATGGACAGAATGTCCCGATGAAAATGCATCGCCGCCTTGGGATTGCCCGTCGACCCGGAGGTGAACGCGATCAAGGCCACGTCATCGCGCCCCGTGGGCGCTGCTACGGCGGGCCGAGGGGGCTCCCTATCGGCCTCGCCGGTCCCCCCTTCCCGCCCCCTGGCGTCGAAGGAGAGAACGGAAATCCGCCGGCCGGACATTGCGACCGCGGCGTCGATCTCGCCCACAAGGCGCGCATCGCAGACGACATGGGACACAGCGGCTTTCGAGATGATCTCGCAAAGCTCTCCGGCGCGCAGCATCGGCATGGCTGCGACGACGACGCCCCCGGCCTTGAATACACCCAGCCAGTGGGCGACGAGCGCGGGCGTGTTGGCACCGAAAACCATCACCCGATTGCCGGACACGAGGCTCAGGTCGTCCACGAGGCGTTGCGCGATCCGGTCCGACCAGACCGCGAGTTCGCCATAGGTGTAGACGTCCTCCGCGCCGCGCAGCGCGATCCGGTCTCCGTGACCGGCGGCAACAAGGGCGTTGGACAATTCCACGCCCGCATTCACATGGTCGGGGTAGGTCGGGAGGTTGATCAGGTCCGGCCAGTTGGCGGCTGCCGGGAGGTTGTCCCTGCAGAACGTATCGACATGACCACTCGGCCCCAGCATCCGCGCCCCCTTGCGACAAAGACCCTTTGATGGTGCCGCCGGAGGGCGTTCATGGCAAGTCCGGGAAAAGCGCTCACTCAGAGCCAGTCATTTACTGACCGTTGATCGGACTTACATCAACGGGATAGCCCTGCGACAGCTGGCAAACCATACGGCCTGCGTCTTCAGCTATGCCGACAAAGCACCGGATGGCTAGCGCGGAACCATGGAAGGCGACAATGCCGATCACGAGGCGCTAAGGCGCGGCCACTCAATGACCGAGCTTGCCAACTTCGCCATCCGACACGGCGAGCCATCCTTCCCGCCTGGGGCCGAGGGCCAATGTCCGCCCGCAACACGGGGTATCGCCATTCCAAGCGGTCCATTGTGACCCTGATTGGATCAGGGTCACTTCGGTGGCGCACCGTCACGACCAAGGCGTCACGAGATACTTCTCCCCCGTCTTCATCGCGCGGTAATCCGTGATAGCCTCTTTGGTCAGCATCTCTTCGAGATTGACCCGCTTCTTGTACTGACTCGCAAAGGTGGTCGTGAGGCCCTCGAGCACACGTTTGCGCATGCGGCTGACGGCGTCTCCTCCGGCTGATTGGAGAAAGGGAAACAGCAGCCAACCCGAGAGTGTCCAGCCAAAGCCGTAGCTCGGTGACAACGTCGTCAGACCGGTATCAAGACGTCCATAAATGAACATGCGTTTCGGCTGGTTCGAGCCGTAGCGCGAATATTCCGTCATCTGGCTCACGGCGACCTGCTCCATCGCCTTGAAGGCATTGTCGACCATCTTGCCGCCACCAATCGGATCGAAGCCGTAAAAGGCGCCGGTGTCCGCGATCGCGGCGCTCAGCCGGGCCATGAAATCCTCATGCGAAGAGTTGACGATATGCGTGGACCCAAGCCCGGCAAGCAAGTCTGCCTGACTGTCCTTGCGCACGATATTGACCAGGCCCAAGCCGTCTTCGTTGCAGATGCGCGTCAGCATCTGGCCAAGGTTGGATGCCCCGACGGTGTGCAAGATCGCATCTTGCCCGTCCCTTTTGGCATTCTCGGCAAACCCCAAAGCCGTCATGGGATTGACGAAGGCGCTCGCGCCATCCTCGGCCGAGTGATCGCCGAGGGGCAGGCACATGGCAGCATCGGCGATACAGTACTGGCTGTAGGCATTGCCCGGAACGCAGGACACCCGCTGTCCCACCAGTTTTTTGGCACCGTCACCGGCGGCGACAACGGTGCCGGCCCCTTCGTTCCCGGCAGGCAGCTTGAGCCCGTGCCGTGCCTTGGACCCCGTATTGAACGGCTCAGGCACAGACGCCACGAATTTCCCGGGCGAATAGCTCGCGTTTTTCACGTCGGCCGCACCGACCAGAATGGCAAGGTCCGACGGATTGATCGGTGCAGCTTCCATTTTCACCAACACCTGGTTGCCGGTCGGATCCGGATGGGTCACGCCCTCGAGCGCAACGGTCAGGGTTCCGTCCGCTTCCAGTGTCGTAAACAGTTGCTTGCCCGTGGTCGCCATAGCGAAACCTCCAAAGTTCAGGTGTTCGACGAAAATAAACTGTTGGCCTCCCGAGTGAACCGAAAGCGCCACTTGAGCTCCAGACTGTCACCGCCTTGGCCCGTGTTCAACGTGTTAGACTGATCGAGCGCCAAGCTTCGATTGTGCCGTTCGGAGTGACCGAAATGCCTTTGAGAAGACCATAAAGCGCGTCTGCGCTTGTGATCATGAGATAGTAAGTGAAATCGAAATCCCCTTCAGGGGTTTCGACGGTGTGCTGAGCTATCAACCGAGGGAGGTCTTCGTTGGGGCAACCGACCAAAAGCGCCAAATCCTCGTCATTCAAAATCGGTCCGGGCAGCTTGTCGGTGATATCCGAATCCTCGAACAACCAGCGCTCGTCGTTCAGAACGGGTTCGAATTCAAACGTCACGGGATAGCCGGCTTGGGTCACATGAAGCGACCCGTCGCCCTGCGGGGTCACCGTCACAGTCTCGGGCGGACTTGGGGGGATCGGCATAGCCATTGACCCGATCCGAGAGAAACCGGCCATATTGTTGGCACTCCAGGTTCCTTCGAAGGCATCGGAGAAGACGGCCCAATCCTCCGCGGTCAACTGGCAAACCACATCCTCCGGTTCCTGCGCTTGTGCCATCGTTGCGCCTGAAAACAGGCATGCACTCAGGACCATCAGAAATCGCATGGATCGCTCCTTTGCGTCAGTGACATCGCCCGGTCTTCGCGCCCATGATCCAAACGAGGTGCATCCGGGTCACCAGGCCAGACCATCAAAGACTCCATATGGATGGTGAGCGGCGGAGACGTTCATATCCAATTGGTTGAGTGTCAGTCTGTCGAAGACCGTTTCTTTTCGCAAGTGCAGCGCCAGTCGGCGCGTTTTGGATACTTCTCTGACAACCGACAAACACGTTTCCCGCTGTTGGACCGGATGCCTAGAACCCGGCACTTCTTGATTTCGGTGGCAAACACTGGCCCGAACCGACGCCACAAATATCGGACCGTCTTGTGGCTCACGTCAATCCCGTGCTCATGCAGGAGGTCTTCGACGGTGCGGAGCGAAAGCTAAAACCGAACGAATAGCATCACCGCCAACCGGATCCCTGGCGAAGCCTTGCAGTAGCGGAATGGACTTGGCTTGGGCATGCTTCAAACCTGGCCAGCGCCCTGCCCCGCCTCAAGCCAAGTGCCTCAGACAAGCCCACTGCGAGCTAGAGCTGTTGGTGTCAGGCCGTCTGAACGCGCACGTTTCGATTTCTGGATCGGACCCCGGCCAGATATACCGGGGCCCGTATTTTCAGGTTATCCGCCGATCAGAAGTGCCTCGGGGACTGAGAACCGCGCTTCGCCAACGAAGACAACGAAGGTATCGCCGTCGCGTGTAACGGTCATCTCGGCATCGCCATCCGCCTGCGATTGGTCATAACTGACGGGCGTCCCGTTTTCGAAGAAGATCACCCGTTCGCCGCCATCGGGCCAGGTCACTTGGACATACCCATTTCCGTTTCCTTCTCGCACGACGCCAGCCTCACATGAGGCATCCGCCGCATCCCGATCACGCACGCAAGGAATCATTGAGGTTGCGTTGAAATCTGTGCCGGGAACCATCGCGTCTTCGGATTCGGCCACTGGCGCCTCGCCCGGTGCAAGGGGCAATTGTGTCGCCATGCCCGTCTGATCTCCGGTTGAGAACAATGCCGAAGGGATCACGAACCGGGCGTCGCCGATGAAGACGATCCAGTTGTCACCGTCGAGATTGGCGCGCATCTGGATGTCGCCGTCAGCCTGCGACTTGTCGAAATAGGCTGGGCGGCCATGTTCGAAGGAGATCGAGCGCATGCCGTAGCCGGGCGAAGTGATCTGAAGATAGCCGTTGCCGGTGCCCTCTTGAACCACGCCGTAGGTGCAGGTCGCATCAGGTGCGTCGCGATCCGCTGTGCATTGGATCTCGCCGGTTCCGTCGTAGCTGGGGCCGGACGCAGTGGGAATGGCCGCTGGCGTGTCGATGGTGGCCATACCCGGCTCAGACGTCGGCTCGATAAAGTCGGTCGAGACCCAGCCAGACACTGCACCCGAAACCGAACTTACATTGCACCATTCGCGCCCCTGATGGACAAGGCATCCGCCGACGTTCTTCAAGACCGCGCGGTCATGGAACCGACCAACAATCGGGGCCGACGTCGATGGATTGGTATGGACCCTGAGGCTGCTTCCCGAACGATTGAGCGCGACGCGCCAATAGTCGGAGGCAGCGGTCGGTGCCGTCGCCGCAGGTGCCTGTTGCGCTGTGCGCTGCATGGTCGGAGGCACAACATGAGTGGCAGGGGACTGTCCGTCGCGCAGGTATGCCGCAGCGACCCAGCCGGAAGTACCACCGCCGGCCATCATGACATCGCACCAGGCCCGCCCTTCGCTTTCGACGCAGCCGCCCATGTTTCGCAGGTCGGTGCCGTCCATGAGCCGGCCAATCAGTGGCGAAGCGGCTGAAGGCGAGGCATGGATATTCAGATGTGCGTCCGGATGCGCGAGGTGGACATGGAAAAACTCGGAAGCCGCGTTGATGGTGCGGCGAACGGTCGGGTTCGCCGCCATACTGGAAAAGCTTGCCTGCGGCTGTGTGACGCCGGGGTCGTGATGCTCTGTCACCCCGGCGAGAAAGCTGCGTGCGACAAACCCCACGAGTCCGCCACCGTCTGCCATGACCTCGCACCAGTCACGGCCTTCATTCGCGCTGCATCCGCCGATATTGCGAAGCAATGAGCCGTTTGGGAAACGACCGACGCGCGGGGAGTCCTCGGATGGGCCCGAATGCACATTGAGGTGGCCTCCCGTGGATCGCGTGCGCACCTGAAACATCGCGTAGTCGGCGCTCGGATTGCTGGCGACCGATGGTTCGACAAGGTCGAATTCCACGGAAAAGTTGGATGGCTCGCCTGCACGCGCAGCAGCGCGAAACAGGTAGACGGAAACGCGATAGGTGCCAGTCTCCGGGAGTTCCGCCGTGAATTCGTTGACGTCTGGCACCATGTTGGACACGAGGCTGCTGTTCGCGAGCACCGCGTCTCCCGGCCCGTCGCCGGGGGCGTATACGTTGAAATAGGTCGCGGAGTTGTCGGAATACAGCCGCACGGTCAACGTCTGTCCCCGCTCGGCCGAAACGTCGTACGTGATGGTACGCCGGCCCTTGATAGTGCCTTCCTTTACGACCCCGGACCAACCGCCGAAGTGGAGCCGGTGGGTCAGATCGTCGACTTGGGCGAAAGATGGCCCGGCGACAGGCAAGCCCATCGTCAGGGCGAGCAGGATGCGAAATAGCAAAATTCTCATGGTTGGTCCTTCGTTGAAATGACGCCCGGAGACGGCCGGGCACACGACGTGATGTTTGGTGGACAAGGCAGAGCGTTCATGACGCTCTCCTCTTGCCGATGAAGCGGCAAAGCACGATCAGGATCGCAACATTGACGAGCGGCGCTAGTATGGCAACCCACACCAGCGCCCTGCCGTCGCCGGGATCGATCATAAGGTTCCACGGCAAACCCAGGGGCAGAAGAAAGACGCCAGAGAGCGGGTCCTCTTCTTGACCCAGCAATCCGAACGTGCCGATAGCCAACAAGACGAGAGCAACGAGGTACGCGATTGCGAACAAGTTGATGACGATGCGGCACGTCCGGTTCACAAAAATCCCCTTGGCTCTCTCAGTTCGCGAATTCGCTGAACACGGTGACGGAGCCATCTGCCTCGAGGCGACAGGTATAGTTCGAGCCGCCAGCCGCGAGCGTCAGGATAGGACCGCCGCCCGTCTGGATTTGGTCGAGGACCGTGACTGACGCGGCTGATGCGCCAGTAAGACGGGCGGCTTGGCTGGTACATGGCGCTTCCATCGCGGTGAACTGCGCTTGCGTGCCGCTCAGACCGGTATCTGCCGAGCCGGTCATCGTGTCGTCGCAGGCAGCGAGCGCGAGCAGAGCCACGCCACCAATCATCCATCTTTCAATATTCTGCATTCAGCTTCCTTCTTGATCAGTCTTTTCTGTTGAGTTTGTCAGCGGATCCAGACCTCGACTTTGTAGTTCAGTCTGCGGTTGGAGCGATTGATGACCTCGATCACATGATCGCCGGTCTGCCAGAGCTGCCCTCGATAAGGCTGAGACGCGGGTATCTGGGACACGAGCGACGAGCGGTCGGGATTGAATATCTGGTACGACAGGCCGGACCTGTTCGGAGACAGGCGAACGTTCAGCATCTGTCGCGCGCTGGCACCCAGCTCATAACGGCGGGACGCTCCCGGGGGCAGAGCACCAGATAACTCGGCACCAGAAGTGCCTGAGACGAACCGCACACGCTCTGTCGTCGTTCCGCCGACATCGGCAGCAGGCGGGCTGGGTTGTTGAACCGCCGCTCCAGTGGAGAGGTAGCGGGCATTTACCCAGCCGCGTTCGCGCATGTCCGTCAGCATTTCGATCTGGCACCAGCGCGCATTGCCTTGCATCGCGCAGTCAAGCATGCGCACGCGCGACCCGTTCCCGAGAGCCCCCACGACTTTGTACCTGACGCCCGGTCCGCTACGCACGTTCAGGATGTCGTTCGCGGACACGCCTGTCACGGTCGTGTTGGTGCCGGTACTCGTATGGACCATCGCCGGCTGGTATTGACCCTCGGCAAAGAACTCGACCATCTGCCGACCGCTGCGATCGAAAGAGCATGCCACGTCCTCGAACCGGGTCTCGAGGAAGATGCGACCATTGATTGCTTGGGTACCGTCGGTGCGCGTGCCGTTGTAGGTCATGTTGGACTTGGCGGTGTAGTCGTGGAAATAGGTTTGCGCAGCGCGGGCACAGGCATCTTGCATGAGCGACGGCGTCTGAGCGGAACTCATCGTGCCGAGCAACGAGATGATAAGGGCGCTCCATAGAGTTGGAAATCTGGTCCTGAAATGGCCCTGCATTATTTGCGTCCTTTCTAAGTAGTCTTGCGGCGTCATACGGCCTGATCATCAAGCTCCTTTGCGGATCAGCCGGACAATCAGGATAAGTATGATTGCACCGACGAGGGCCGCGATGAACGAGCCGGCCCAACCGCCCAAATTGATGCCGACGAGGGGCAGGACGTAGCCTGCGAGGATCGACCCACCGATTCCGAAGATCACGTCCATTAGGAGGCCTGAACCGCTGCCTTTCACGATCAGGCTCGCGAGCCATCCGACAATGGCCCCAATCACGATAACAATGAGGAGCCCGATTACCCCTCCTATGGCGCCGCCGACTTTCTCGGCGGGCTCTTTCTGTCTTCCGGGTTTCTGTCTCATCTCCACTCCTTGGCGGTTACGATGAGCCAGAAACCCTCCATTACGAAATCAAT
>NZNT01000018.1 GCA_002695005.1 Maritimibacter sp. | reverse complement strand
GTCTTGGCCGCACCTGAGAGGCCTGAAACATGACCGCACTCGATCACGCGCTCAAAAAGTCAGAGAAAATCCTTGCATCGAAGGGGGCATCCAAACATGGACGCCGAAAGGGGGTCAAACTTCAACGCCGATTGACAATTTCGGGTGAGCCGTGTCTTCGTCGGACATCGGCGTGGAGGACTCGCCGTCTCGGCGATCCTTGCCTGCGCAGGGTTTGCCGCCATCAATGGTTCATCCCTCGCAACCGCCGCGACCATGACGAAAATAGCCATGCCGGAGATGCGCAGGGAAGGATACGAAGCGAGTTTTGCCGCGGGCAGCATCGCCGCCGGCGGCACCCTCGGCATCATCATTCCACCGTCCGTCGCGATGCTGGTCTATGCAATCTTGACGGAGCAGGATGTCGCCACGCTCTTCATTGCGGGGATTCTTCCGGGCCTGCTTGCGGTTGCACTCTACAGTTGCGCGATCTGGATCGTGTCGTTTCGCCGACCCGAGGCATTCCCCGTTGCGCAGCGCACCGAGCGGCGAGAGCGGATGAGGGCGCTACGAGATGTTTGGGCGACGCTCTTGCTGTTTTCGCTCGTCTTCGGATCGATGTATCTCGGTATCGTCACCGTAGCCGAGGCGGCGGCCCTTGGGGCGGTCGGTACCATGATCATCGGCGTACTGCGGGGACGTCTGGACTTCCCCGCCATTCGCGAATGTCTGATCGAAGCCCTTCGCACGACGGCGTCGATCTTCACCATCGCAATCGGTGCATTCCTTTTCGGCTATTTCCTTGCAATCACTCGGACCACGCAGAATCTGACCGGCTTCATTATCGCTCTCGACATGGCGCCAGCGATGATCATGGCGTTGCTTCTGCTGGGTTACCTGCTGTTGGGCGCCTTCGTGGACGAAATCGCAATCGTCCTCCTGACCATCCCGATCGTATACCCTGCGGTCATCGCGATGGGGTTCGATCCGATCTGGTTTGGGGTCATTATCGTCATGACGGTCTCGATCGGTCTCATCTCACCGCCTGTGGGTATGAACGTATACGTCATCAACTCCATAGACCGAGAGATCGGTTTGGTCGGGATCTTCAAAGGTGTGATGCCTTTCCTTGCCGCCGACCTCGTCAGATTGCTTCTGCTCAGCATTTTTCCTGCATTTTCATTGCTCTTACCCAGCCTTATGCCCTGAGCGGTGCCAAGGCCAGAACGTATACGTAATGCGGTTACTATCGCCATCTGTAGCTCAAATATGGCGCAAACGTATACGTTATGACTTGAACTATCTTCTGTATGCTTTAAGAAAAAGCATATGGAGGAGACCGCCTTGAGCGAATCGGAAAACACAAAGTCCCAGACACTCACGGCCTTTCTCGGGCTGCGCGGGCTCATCGTGGATGGAACGCTCGCCCCTGGGTCTCGGGTGTCAGAGCCGCTGATCGTGGAGCGCTTCGGTGTGTCGCGTACGCCCGCGCGTGCCGCCTTGGCACAGCTTGCCGAAGAGGGGCTCCTCGCGAAGCGCGAGAAAAGCGGTTACGAGGTCAAATCGTATACGGAGCAGGATGTGTTCCAGGCGATCGAGATCCGCGGGATACTGGAAGGCATGGCCGCCCGTCTCGCTGCCGAAGCCGATGTTTCTGCTTCGCACCTTCAGGTGATGGAGAGCGTCGTGACGGAGCTCGATGATGTCGTGGGGCGTCTTACGACCGACAGCGAGCAGACCGAGTACGTCCACCTCAATAATGAATTTCACCGGCTTTTGCTGGAAGCGTCGGAAAGCGAGATGCTGGCCATGTCGCTGGAGCGGATAAAAGCGCTGCCATTCGGTTCGCCGAACGCTTTCGTTGAATCGCTTTCGCTTAACCATGCGGCGGTGAAGAAGGTGCTCATCATGGCGCAGGAGCAGCACCGCGCGATCGTGGAGTGCATCCGGAAAGGCGAAGCCACGCGGGCCGAACGGCTGGCACATGAACATTCCTTCTGCGCGGCGCGATATCTTCAGCTGTTGCGCGCGAAGGACGAACCCATTCCTTGGATTGCCGAGAAGGCGAAGAGAGCCAACAGGAAATAATAACCCGAAATCGCCGGCGCGCCCCACCGCTTTGACCTCGTCGAAAGCGAACGGAGATTCTGTGCCTGCTGTCAACTGGAGGAAGAAGAGATGAACCAAGTAGATACATTGAGGCGCACGCCGGAAGGCTATTTCACGACGCGATGGGGCCAGCCCGAGTACACCGACTGGCAGGATGAAAGCATGTCCTGGAAGGAAGGGTGCTACATAGGCGACTGGTCGTTCCTTTGGGAGCGCCGGTTCCGGGGCCCGGACGCGCTCAAGCTGTTCGCGGACACCTCGGTTAACAACTTCGAGAAGTTCGAGCTCAATCAGTCCAAGCACGTCATTCACACCGACGAGAATGGCAAGCTGATCGCCGAGGGCATCCTGACGCGGCTGGGCGAGGACGAGTTCATGCATTTCGGCCGGGGCACTTTCTGGGTCGACTACAAGATGCGCCACGGCGACTACAACGCGACGTCTGAAGCCGACGACTGGTTCAATTTTCAGGTTCAGGGGCCCGACGCGATCCACGTCGTCGAAAAGGCCTGCGGACAGAAGCTGCGCGACGTGAAGTTCATGTATAACGGCCACATCAAGATCGCTGGCTGCGACGTAGTGGCACTGCGTCAGGGCATGGCCGGTGAACTCGGGTTCGAGCTTCAAGGCGACATCAACAAAAGCCAGGAAGTTTACGACGCGATCCTCGAGGCCGGCCAGGAATTCGGCATCCGCAAACTTGGCGGGCGTGCGGCTTTCATCAACCACCTCGAAGCCTGCTTCCCGACCATCGTGACCGATTACCTCCCAGCGATCTTTGAACCGGAGATGGCCGGGTATCTTGAAGAGTTCCGTTCGGCGATGCCTGCCTTCGCCTCGACTTTCAACGTCGCGGGCAGCTTTGAGGGTCAGAAGGTTTCGGACTGGTATCGCAGCCCCGTTGAACTGGGCTGGGCCAATCGCATCCACCTTGGTCACGATTTCATCGGTCGCGACGCGCTGGCCGAAGAAAAAGCCAACCCACGCAGGGTGATCCGCACCCTGGTTTGGAACCCTGAGGACGTGATTAAGGTCTTCGCCTCGCTTTTCGGCAAGGAAACGCCCTACGACTGGATGGAAATCCCGCGGGATCAGCGCGGCTTCATGTACTGCGACCGGGTTCTGAAGAACGGCAAAGACGTCGGCACGACCACCTCGCGCGGCTACTCGTATTTCTTTCGGGAAATGCTCTCGCTTTGCACGATCGATGTGGCCGAGGCCGAGATTGGCAATGAGGTGGAAGTCGTATGGGGCAACCCGGGACACCCGCAGATCAACATCCGGGCCACCGTCCAACCCGCCCCCTATAAGCAGGACAACCGTCGAGCATCTTACTGACGTAGCAGCGTCCCGCTGCCTTGATGGGGCGCTGCATAGGACCGGCGGGCGCAAAGATGCGCTCGAACCGGATATTGGAAAGGGAGGACCCCATGAAACTCACGAAACTTCTACTAGCCGCCGCAGTGGCGGCCATTTCGACAGCGCCACTCATGGCCGAAACCGTCAAGGTCGGCGTGATCGGCCCCTTCTCGGGTCCGTTTTCAGGCTCGTTCGGAGAACCGTTCCGGCAAGGCGTGGAAACCTACGTTGCCATGAACGGGCAGCCAACAGAAGACATCGAGGTCGAGTTCATCTACCGCGACCTGCAAGCCCCTGATCCGGGGCGGGCGCGAGCCCTTGCGCAGGAACTGGTCGCGCGTGACGGAGTGCAATACTTGGCGGGCTTCGTGTTTACGCCGAATGCCATTGCGGCAGCGGGCATCTCTGCCCAAGCGAAAATACCTACGGTTATCTTCAACGCGTCGGCCTCGGCCGTGGTGTCGCAATCGCCGTACTACGTGCGCACTTCGAACACGCTTCCGCAAGTGTCCGTCCCGACGGCGCAGAACGCGCTCGAAAAGGGATACCGTACCGTGGTGACGGCCGTGAGCGATTACGGCCCTGGCGTGGATGCCGAAACCAGTTTCGTGAAAGCCTTCGAAGCGGGAGGTGGCGAGGTGCTAGAGACCATCCGCATGCCACTTTCGACGACTGATTTCGGCCCCTACCTGCAGTCGATCCAGTTGCAGGAGCCGGATGCGCTGTTCGTGTTCCTGCCCTACGGCCCGCCCACATACAGCTTCGTCAACGCTTACCGAAACAACGGTCTGGATGACGCGGGGATCGCCTTCGTCGGTACGTCCGAGACACAAGAAGTCGACCTGCAATCACTGGGTGAGGCTGCTATCGGGCTTGAAACCGGCTACTTCTACTCCGCTGCGCACGAGTCGCCTGAGAACGAGGCGTTCAAGGAAAAGCTCGCGGAGCTGTTCCCGGACGCAGAGCCGAACCCAGCCACGGTATCGGCTTTCGACGGCACTCATGCGCTCTACGAGATGATCCGCGCGACCGAAGGTCAGCCGGACCCGGACGCGGCCATCGCCGCCATCTCCGGAGCCAGCTGGGAAAGCCCGCGGGGCCCGATCACGATCGATGCCGAAACTCGGGATATCATCCAGAACGTGTATATCCGTGTGGTCGAGCAGGAAGAGAATGGTCGTCTCGTGAACCGCGAGATCAAGACCTACGAAGCACAGCCTGACTACGGCGTGCAGGACTAAGGGAACGGTCGCATGCTCTCGCTCATCGCAAGCATCCTGATCGACGGCATTTCGTACGGGCTCGTCCTGTTCATGGTGTCGGTCGGTCTTACGGTCACTCTTGGCCTCATGCGGTTCGTGAACCTTGCCCACGGGACGTTCGCGATGGTCGGGGGATATGCGGCCGCCACCTTTGTTACTGCGCTAGGACTACCCTACGTCCTCGCGCTGATTCTCGCGGCGGCGGTCGCGGGGATCATTGCCTTCGGCCTTGAAATCGCGCTCGTGCGCCGCGTCTATGCCCGGCCCGAGCTGGACCAGGTTCTGTTGACAATCGGCCTCGTATTCATGGGGATCGCCCTGTCGGGCATGATCTTTGGCAATTCCCTGGTCCCGATCCGTCTGCCGGAGTTTCTTCGCGGATCGACCGATCTCGGTTTCCGCAGCATGCCGACGCAGCGGTTCGTTCCCCTGGTTTTGGGGCTCTTGTCACTCGCGGGGATCTGGCTTCTGTTTGAGCGCACGCGTTTCGGCGTCAAACTGAGGGCGACCGTGGATAACCCGCGTGCCGCGGGTGAACTGGGGATCAACACCCGCCGGGTCTATGCCGCCGCATTCGCCATCGGCGCGGCGCTGGCCGGGCTAGGCGGGGTCGCCGGCGCGGAGCTCTTGCCTGTGGAGCCATATTATCCGCTGAAGTACCTCGTGCTCTTCCTTGCGGTCGTCGCCGTGGGCGGACCGGGCAATATGGCGGGCAGCTTCGTTGCCGCCATCCTGCTCGGGACAGTTGAAACCGCAGGCAAATACCTCGCCCCGGAATTCGCGACCATCGCGCTCTATGCACTCATGCTCATCGTGCTGAGCTGGCGGCCCGAGGGCCTGTTCCAGCGCAGCTCCAAGACCTAGGCCCGCCATGACAAACACCCAACGAACCCTTGGCGCCGCCGCGGTCATACCGATCGTCGCCGTGGCGCTGGTCGTGATCTTTCCTAACCAACAGGCGTTTCTGGCCCAGATCGCGATCACAGCGCTTCTCGTCCTGTCGCTCGATCTCGTTGTCGGCTTCGCGGGCCTTGCAACGCTGGGCCATGCGGCCATGTACGGTGCCGGGGCCTACGCCGCTGCGCTCTATTCCCTGCATGTCTGGGCCGAACCGTTGACCGGTCTTGTGGTAGGCATTCTTGCCGGCGGCCTCGTCGCACTGGTCTCGGCACTAATGCTGATGCGTGCCCACGGCCTGACCTTCCTGATGATGACCGTCGCGATCACGCAGATCATATACGAGATCGTCAACAAGTCGCGTGCCGTCACCGGCGGGGATGACGGGCTCTATGGCATCATGATGCAACCGCTCTTCGGCAGGTTCGAGTTCGATTTTTACGGGCGGCTCGCCTTTTGGTACGCGGCGGTCGTCCTGTGGCTTGTCTTCCTGCTTCTGCGTCACATCGCGGCCTCCCCCTTTGGTCTGACAGCCCGCGCGGTGCGCGATGACGGAGGTCGCGTGTCCTCCCTCGGCGGGGGTATTTTCGCCCACAGGGTCGCGCTTTACACCCTCTCCGGAGGTATCGCCGGCTTGGCAGGGGCGCTATCGGCCCAGACCGTGCAGGTGGTCGGGCTGAACACGCTGAGTGTCACGTATTCCGCCGAGATTCTTGTCATGCTCGTCATGGGGGGAACAGGTCGCCTCTGGGGCGCCTTGCTGGGAGCCTTGGTGTTCATGATGATCCACCATTACGCGGCAGAGGTCGATCCGGTCCGCTGGATGCTCTTCATCGGGGCGATGCTTGTCATGATCGTCCTGTTCCTGCCGAAGGGCCTGTTCGGTGGCCTCGAAGCCGCGGTGAACCGTCTGCGCGAAGGGGCACGGACATGAACAATCTTCTGGAAGTACGCAACCTGTCGAAATCCTTCGGTGGCTTGCAGGTTACCCGCAACGTGGATCTGACGATCGCCCCGGGCGACCGGGTGGCGTTGATAGGACCGAACGGCGCGGGAAAGACAACGCTCGTCAACTTGATCAGCGGTGTGCTGGACCCGACGGGCGGCGAGGTCATGCTCGACGGGAGCAAGGTCACGGCGCTGTCGCAACGGCAGCGCGCCCATCGCGGGTTGATCCGCACATTTCAGATTACGCGGTTGTTTCACAGCATGACTGTAGCGGACACGCTGCGCGTTGCCGCGATTCAGAAGAACGGCATGACCTATCGTTTCGGCTGGGGGGGTAGGAGCGCTGACCTGATCGAGAAGAGCGTCGAACGCGTGTTGACCGATCTGCGTTTGCAAGATCGCCGGGACAATGATGTCAGCCTGCTTGCCTACGGCGAGCAGCGACTGGTGGAGCTTGGCGTCGCGCTGATCATGGAGCCGCGCGTGCTCATGTTGGATGAGCCGGCGGCGGGTGTTCCGCAAAGCGAAAGCCACATCATCATGGACGCGATCGAAAACCTGCCAGCGGAGCTGGGGGTCCTGTTCATCGAGCACGACATGGACCTCGTATTCCGCTTTGCACGTCGCATCATCGTTCTGGTGAGTGGCGGGGTGTTCTGCACGGGAACCCCGGACGAAATCGCAGCGAACGAGGACGTGCGGGCAATGTATCTGGGTGAGGCAAGCTGATGGCGAAGGAAATCGCATGGAACAGCGTTGATGCGGGCTATGGTCGCACTGTTGCGGTGGAAGGTATCACGGTGCGGCTCAGCGCCGGTGAGAAACTGGGCATTCTCGGGCGCAACGGGGCAGGAAAGACCACGATCCTGCGCGCCATGATGGGGGACGCTAAAGTCCACCACGGAACGGTCGAAATCTACGGGGTCGACGTAACCGGCATGCCGGCCTACCAACGCAATCAACTTGGTGTCGCGGTCGTGCCGCAGACTCGTGACGTGTTCCGGTCGCTTACGGTGCGCGAAAACCTCATTGTCGCCAGCGCCGAGCGCGATCGGACCAAGCTGGCGGTGAAACTGTTCCCCAGGCTTGGCGAGAGGATGCAGAATCTCGGCGCCGATCTCAGCGGCGGCGAACAGCAAATGCTGTCCATCGCACGGGCAATCATGACGAAGCCCGACTTTTTAATGCTGGACGAGCCGCTCGAAGGTCTTTCGCCAACCCTGGCGCAAGACGTCATGAAGTCGGTACGGAAAATGGTCGAGGAAACAGGCCTCGGCTGCGTCCTTGTCGAGCAGCACGTGGCCACCGTTCTGGATTTCTGCGACCGCGCATTGGTAGTGCAGCGGGGTCAGATGGTCTTCTCGGGCACGACCGATGAGTTGCGCGGCCGGCCGGACGTGCTGGAAAGTGCTATCGGCTTGTCGGCCGTCTCTTCAGAAAACGAATAGGAGACGCCTACGGCACAGACCAATGTTATCACCCTGGCATCGTCGACGCACTAAGCACGATCCTCGCCGTCACGGAGCGAACATCAACCAAGCCGACTGGTCTTGACTCCTGATACTGATCAGAAATGAGTGCGAAATTTTTGGGGTTCCGTTATTTGAGCCGGCCGGACATGATTTCTATCCTGTTGCTCCAGTTGTAGCGCAGCTTGCCGTATCTGCGCGCGAGCGGCGATTAAAGGCGGCGAGCGTACTTCGCTAGCGCAGGCGGAACATGCGCGACTCATTCCCAAATCGCATGAAGGGCCTCGCCGGAGCCGCGTGATCATTGCCGATCGCCCCCGCCATTCGTCCTTGCGATGTCGTCCGCGATGGTCTCCCGAAGCCAGTCGCGAAACGCGACGAGCGGCGGGTAGTTCTCCATCTGCTGCTGGTAGACCAGGTATCCGACGCTACGCGACTTAACCGCCATGTCGGAAACCGTTACCAGCCGACCCTTGGCGAGGTCGTTTTTGATCAGTTGGACCGGCGCGAGCGCGATGCCTAGTCCGCGTGATACCGTCTGCAGGAACATCGTGTAGTTCTCGAACGTGAGCAGAGGGCGGGACCGCAGCCCGGGCAGAGCTGGGATCTCGAAAAGGCTCGCCCAGATGACGCGTTCGGTGACGTGCAGCAGAACGTGGGTCTGGCGGAGCATGTCCTTGTCGTCGGCAAGCACGGCTTCGGCAATTTCAGGTGTCGCGATGGCGCGAAGATCCAGTTGGATCAGCCGTTCTCAACGAGCATCCCCCCCCCCCCGGAACTTCTCAATGACGGCAGGAAGGATGCCGGGGCCGGAGCGAGGTTGCGAGGGAATGCGGGTCGAGAATTCGACCGTGACGTCCGGGTGAACGTCTTCGGCCTCAAACGATCCCTCGTCGCACCGTTCGACCGCACGATCGACGATGACGCCATCTGGTCGTCCCGCTTCGACTTCGTGATGGTGCGCACGGGCACAGAAGCACTGTGATATGGACTTGCCCGGGTTTTGCGGAGAGCGTTTTCAGGTCAAAGGGTAGCAACTGAAAAGCGAACACATAGGCGGAAACAACTTTTCCATAACTCTTGACAACAAATTAGCAATCTAAATATATGTTCTCCGGCGCCCACGATCCGTATGACGCGGGGTTCGGCGGGAGCGCTTGAAGGAGGTGGTTCATGACGGATCTGACCATGCGCGTCGAAGCTCGGCGGCCGTTGACCGAGCAGATTTGCGAATTCACGCTCGCCCCGTTGGACGGTGCCGAGCTGCCGACGTTCGAGCCCGGGGCGCACGTGACGATAGAGACGCCATCGAAGGCGATGCGCCGGTATTCGCTGATCAATGATGGCAGCGCCCCGGAGGTGTACAAGATCGCGGTCAAGCGGGAGCCGGAATCGCGTGGGGGATCTGCGTCCATGCACGACGAGGCGACCGTCGGCACGGAACTGCGTGTCGAGCCGCCCGAGAATGATTTTCCCATGGGCGAGGCGAACGAATATCTGCTGATCGCCGGTGGGATCGGGGTGACGCCGATCTACTCCATGGCGCAGCAACTCGATCGCGAGGGCAAGCCCTTCAATATCATCTACTGCACGCGCAGCCCGGAGGACACGGCATACCTCGACGAGATGCGCGCAGCTTTCGGGGATCGTCTTCTGGTGCATCACGACGAAGGCGACCCGGAGAAGGTCTACGATTTCTGGGACCATTTCGAAGAGCCCAAGAACATGCATGTCTATTGCTGCGGGCCCGCGCCATTGATGGAGGAGATCGAGGCGATCTCCGGCCACTGGCCGGAGGGGCGCGTGAACTTCGAAGACTTCAAGCCGGTTGACGTGGTGCGCGAAGACGACAAGGCATTTGACGTTGTGCTCGAAAAGTCCGGTAAGCGCGTCACGGTTCCTGAGGATCGGTCGATCCTCGAGGCGCTGCGTGATGCGGGCGTGGCAACAGTGAGTTCGTGCGAAAGCGGCACTTGCGGCACGTGCAAGACGCGCTTGCTCTCGGGCGAGGTAGACCATCGCGACATGGTGCTCATGGACGAGGAGAAGTCCGAAAACATCATGATCTGCGTGTCGCGAGCCAAAGAGGGGGAACTCGTTCTTGACCTCTGACGCCGTCCGCATCGGCGTGGCGGGCCTGGGCCGCGCATTCATGTTGATGCTGCCCACCTTCCGCGCCGATACGCGAGTGCGACTGGTGGCCTGCGCCGCGCCGCGGGCCGAGAGCCGAGATGCCTTCGAGGCGGAGTTCGGCGGCACGGGGTATTCGGACGTGGAAGCGATGGCCGCCGATCCGGAGGTGGAAGCAATCTATGTCGCGACCCCGCATCAGATGCATGCCGAACACGTCGAGGCTGCGGCGCGTCATGGCAAACACATTCTCGTCGACAAGCCCCTGGCAGTCACGCTCGACGATGCCGATCGGATGGTGAATGCGGCCGAAGACGCCGGAGTCCACTTGATCGTGGGACCAAGTCACAGCTTTGATGCGCCGGTCCTGCAGGCGCGGGCGGTGATCGACAGCGGCGCGCTGGGCGCCGTGCGGATGGTGCAGGCCTTCAACTACACGGATTTCCTCTACCGTCCCCGCCGACCCGAAGAGTTGCGCACCGAAGAGGGCGGTGGCGTGTTGTTCAGCCAGGGCGTCCACCAGATCGACATCGTGCGGTTACTCTGCGGCGGACTCGGGCGCAGTGTCTCGGCGATGACAGGGGCCTGGGACCCGACGCGTCCGACGGAAGGCGCCTATTCCGCCCTCATGGACTTCCATGGCGGCGCCTTCGCCACTCTGACCTATTCGGGATACGCCCACTTCGACAGCGACATCTGGATGAACAATGTGGCCGAACTCGGTGGCGACAAGTCACCGGAAGTCTACGGCCGCGCCCGTAGGGCGCTCGAGGGGCTCGACGCCGAGGCGGAGGCTCGCCTCAAGACCACGCGGACCTATGGCGCCGGAGACGCCCCGCCGACCGCGCGTCACCATGAACATTTCGGCCCGGTCATCGTGCTCTGCGACCGGGGTGACCTGCGCCTCACTCCCGACGGTGTGGAGGTTTTCGGCGACTTCGCGCGGCACTTCGAGGAGACGCCACTGAGCACTGTCCCGCGCGAGACAGTGATCGATGCGCTGGTGGCCGCGGTGCGGCACAACAAACCTCCGGCGCAGACGGGGCGTTGGGGGCGGGCGAGCCTCGAGGTTTGCCACGCAATCCTGCACTCGGCCGAAACCGGCGTGGCGGCCGAACTCACGCGCCAATGCGGAATTTATAAGGAGGAGATGACACCTTGAGCGACCTGACCCTTTCCCTCGCCATGGGCAACTACGACCGGACCCGGGCCATCGTCGACGGTCGCGTCAAGATCGACGGGGTGGACCCGGTTCCGATGCTGCTTTCGCCCGAGGAGATGTTCTTCCGCGCCTTCCGCCACCAGGCCTTCGACATTTCGGAACTGTCGCTTTCGTCGTACTCCATCTCTGTTGCACGCGGTGACCCGCACTACGTTGCGATCCCGGTGTTCCTGAGCCGGGCATTCCGCCACACCTCGGTCTACATCCGCACCGACAAAGGCATCGAGAAGCCGGAAGACCTGAGGGGCAAGCGGATCGGCATCGCCGAATATCAGCTTTCGGCCAACGTCTGGGTGCGTGGCATCCTAGAGGAAGACTTCGGTGTGCGTCCGTCGGATGTCACGTGGGTGCGCGGCGGCATGGACACGCCGGGCCGTCCGGAGAAGATCAAGGTCGACCTGCCGGAAGATGTGACCGTTGAGGCGGCGCCGGAGGGTGCCACCCTGAACGGCATGCTGGAAGCGGGCGAGATCGACGGGTTCATCGGTCCGCGCTGGCCGCGCTGCTTTGCCGAAGGGCATCCGCACGTGGGCCGGCTGTTCTCCGACAGCGTGAGCGCTGCCGAAGATTTCTACCGACGTACCAAAGTGTTCCCGATCATGCATGTGCTCGGAGTGCGCCGCACCCTGGCGGACCAGCACCCTTGGCTTCCCGGCGCTCTGCTCAAGGCATTCTCGGAATCGAAAAAGCTGGCGCAGGACGCGCTGCAGGATACCTCGGCGACCAAGGTCACGATGCCCTTCGTCGAGGATAACCTGAACCGGGCGCAGGCGCTGATGGGGCAGGACCCCTGGACATACGGCGTCGTTGGCAATGCGCACGTGCTTGAGAAGTTCCTCGGCTATCACCACGCGCAGGGACTGTCGCCGAGACACGTTTCGGTGGACGAGTTGTTCCATCCGTCGACGCAAGAAGCCTACAGCCTTTGAAAGGGGTGCAAGATGAGTGAACTGAAGCCCGGAGACGTGCTGGAAATCACCACCGACGGCGGACTTGCTTACGTGCAGGTCACGCATATGCACCCGAGTTACCCGCCAGTGGTTCGCGCGCTGGACGGGCTCCACGAAGATCGTCCCGCGGATCTTGGTACCCTGGTCGCGGGTGAGACCCGGTTCATGGCCATGATCCCGGTCGACCGGGCTCTGGCGCAGGCTGGCGCCGCGTGCAGTTTCGTGGAAAACGTCGCCGTGCCCGAGGCGTACAGCGCGTTCCCTACCTTCCGTATGCCGATCCGCGACAAGCAGGGCGAGATCGTCTACTGGTGGTTCTGGGACGGGCGCGGGCTGTCATACGACGCCGAACTGGACGCCGAGCAAGCCAAGTTGCCTCTGCGTGAAGTGATGTCCGGAAAGCGTTTCCTGCAACTCTTGAGCGACATGGCGGTCTGAACCTGCAGAGACGTCGTGGCGACGTCGCCGACGGCCGATATGGCACGAAACGACAAATTCATGGGCGTGGCTTCTGGGAGAGGGCGCGCGCCCGACAAACGGGGAGGAGACCTGTGATGGGCGAGTCATCGCGCCTCGATATCGAGGCATCGCTGCCGAAACACCGTGATCTCTATTACGGTGGGCGCTGGCACAAGCCGAGCGCGGGCGGTTACGAAGACACGGTGAATCCGGCGACCGGCAAGGCCTTGGCACCCGTCGCCGTGGCCACTCAGGCCGACGTCGATGCTGCCGTGGTTGCCGCGGATGCAGGCTTTCGCGAATGGCGCGATGTCGCACCGCTGGAGCGGGCCCGGATTCTCAAGGAAATCGCCGCGCGGCTGCGCGAACACGGCGACGAGTTGGCGCTGATCGACGCGGCCAACTGTGGCAATCCTTACACCGAGATGCGAGGGGACGCGGGCGTCGCCGCCGCGCAAATGGAATTCTTCGCCGGCCTCGTGACCGAGATGAAGGGCGACACGATCCCGATGGGCCCCGAGCGGGTGAACATGACCACGCGAGAGCCGATGGGGGTGGTGGCGCGCATCCTCGCATTCAATCATCCGTTCATGTTCTGTGGAGGCAAGATGGCCGCGCCGCTGGCGGCAGGTAATGCGGTTATCATCAAGCCGCCAGTCCAGGCGCCGCTTTCGGCACTGCGGCTGGCGGAAATCGTCGAGGACTTGCTGCCCGCTGGCGTTTTTTCCGTTCTGCCGGGTGGCACCGAAGCGGGTGCTGGTCTGGCTGCGCATCGGGACGTCGCCAAGGTGACCCTGATCGGATCGGTGGGCGCGGGCCGGGCCGTGATGCATGGCGCCAGCGACACGATAAAGCCGGTACTTCTGGAACTTGGCGGTAAGAACGCTCTGATCGCCTATCCGGACAGTGATCCAGACAAGGTGGCGGACGCGATCGTCGCGGGGATGAACTTCGGCTGGTGCGGCCAATCCTGCGGTTCGACCAGCAGAGCGTTCCTTCACGACGAGTTGCACGACGCCGTTGTCGAGCGGCTGGCCGATAAGGTAAAGCGCTTCAAGCCTGGCATTCCCACCGAGGAAGGCACCACGATGGGCTCGCTGGTCAGCAGGGCGCATTTCGACCGGGTCATGGGCTTCATCGACAGCGCGAAGCAGGAAGGCGCCCGTGTCGTGGCCGGTGGCCATGCCGTCACGGACGGGCCGCTCGAGGACGGCTGCTTCATCGCGCCCACGATCTTCGCCGACGTGACCCCCGGGATGACCATCGCCCGCGAAGAGATCTTCGGTCCCGTCCTGGCGGTGCGACGTTGGTCCGACGAAGCCGAGATGCTGTCGGAGGTCAACGGGCTCGACGTGGGGCTGACGTGCGCGATCTGGAGCCGCGATCTTTCCACGGCGCACCGGGCCGCGAACCGGGTCGAAGCCGGGTTCGTCTGGATCAACGAGGTGGGGCGCCACTTCCTCGGCGCGCCCTTCGGCGGTGTGAAGCAGTCGGGGATCGGGCGCGAGGAGGGTATCGGCGAACTGATGTCCTTCACCCACGAAAAGAACATTCACATCAACCTGGGCGGTCAATGAAGCCCGCGCCCGAGGAGGATCGCCCGATGCGCGACGAAATCGACCGCCCGGTTCCTTGCGAGACCACCGACGTATACGGCAGCGATGCCATCGCATTGATGATGCGTGAGCTGGGCACGCCCTACGTCGCGCTGAACCCGGGATCCAGCTTTCGCGGTCTGCACGACAGTATCGTGAACCACTTGGGGAACCGTGATCCCAAGATGCTGCTGTGCCTGCATGAAGAACACGCAGTGGCGATCGCGCACGGCTGGGCCAAGGTGACCGAGCAACCCCTGGGCGTGATCCTGCACGCCAACGTGGGGCTCATGCATGCGGCGATGGCACTATATAACGCCTGGTGCGACCGGGTACCGATGCTTGTCTACGGCGCTACCGGACCGGTCGATGCGGCCAAGCGGCGGCCGTGGATCGACTGGTTGCATACCTCGCGGGACCAGGCGGCGGTGGTGCGTCCTTACGTGAAGTGGGACGACCAGCCGGCCTCGCTTGATGCCTCGCTGGCATCCATGCTGCGCGCCGCGTCGATCACGGCCACGCCCCCGATGGCGCCCACCTATGTCTGTTTCGACGTGAGCGTTCAGGAAGAAAAGCTGGATGTCCTGCCGGCGCTTCCCGACCCGGCGCGCTACGCGGCCCCGCAGCTTCCTGCTGTTGCCGCGCCGGATGCGAAAAAGTTGTGGGACATGCTCGAGGGCGCAGAGGCGCCGGTTTTCCTGATGGGGCGGGTTTCACGCGATGGCCGAGACTGGGAGCGCCGGGTTGCGCTGGCCGAACGCTTCGGCGCCAGGGTGGTGACCGACATCAAGGTCGCGGCCGCCTTCCCGACGCGCCATCCGCTGCATGCTGGAGCGCCGGGCTACTTCCTCTCGCCCGAAGCGGGCAAGGTGATCGCGGACGCGGATCTTGTCGTTTCCTTCGACTGGGTCGACCTTGCGGGGACACTGGATCAGGCCGGGTTGAAGCCCGGCGCGACCCGCGTGGTTAACGTGACGCTCGAGCCCTTTCTTCAGAACGGTTGGTCGCTGGACCACCAGGCGATGCCAGCCACGGATTTCACGCTATTGGCGCGCCCCGATGATGTGGTCAAAGCGCTTTGCGACATCGGTCACGTCGCGGAGCAGGGCGAACAGGCGCTCTTGGTCGCTGATCCCAAGCCACGGGCGAAAGGCGAAATCTCAGTCGACAGCCTTGCAGACGCCTTGGCCCTGGCGGTGCGGGGGCATGAGCCCAGCTACCTGCGGTTGACGCTCAGCTGGAACGGCGAGAAATGTGACTTCGCGGCACCCTTGGATTACCTCGGCTACGATGGCGGTGCCGGCATCGGCTCTGGCCCCGGCATGGCGGTCGGCTCTGCCTTGGCGCTGCGCGGGCAGGGGCGTTTGCCGGTTGCAGTGCTGGGGGACGGGGATTTCCTGATGGGCTGCACGGCGCTATGGACGGCCGTGCATCACGAGGTGCCCTTGCTGATCGTGGTGGCCAACAACCGGTCCTACTTCAACGACGAAATCCACCAGGAGCGTGTTGCCCGCGACCGCGGCCGCCCCGTCGAAAACAAGCACGTAGGCCAGGCCATCGACGAGCCGGACATCGATATCGCCGCCATGGCGCGCGCCCAGGGGGCCGAGGCCTTCGGTCCCGTGGACAGGATGGAAGACTTGGGCGAGGTATTTGCCGAGGCGATCGCCGCGGTCGGCCGTGGATCCGTCGCGGTGGTCGACGTCCGCGTGCGTCCCGGCTACAGCGAGGCAATGGCGGCAGGAATGACGCAGGAATGAGCGGGTATGCTCATTCCTTTAGGGGTCAATCACGGTTTCGCAACGTGCACTTGCCAGACCCGGACTGAACGGCCATCCTGCGCTTCACTGCCCGGTCCGGCCGGAAGAGGATTTTCGATCAAGGGGTTGATCTGCGATGAGCGATGAAATTTCGGCAGGGGGTAAGACGCCGGCCCCCAAGGCCGGCGGAGCCCCGGATTACGACGAAGAACGTCTCGCTCGTCTCATCCGGCTCGCCGCGCGGTCTTTCAACCGTTCGCTTCAGATGCGCCTGACCAGCGAAGGTGTGACCTTCGGGCAATGGATTTTCCTTCGCATTCTTTGGAAATCGGACGGCCTGTCGCAACGTGAACTGGCCGAGCGCGCAAACCTCACGGAGCCCACGACCCACACCGCGCTTCTTCGGATGGAGGAGCAGGGCTTCATCGCACGGCGCAACGTCGGCGATAACAAGCGGCGCGTGCATGCCTTTCTGACCGAGCGTGGCTGGGAATTGCGCGACGTGCTTGAGCCGATGGCGGTGGAGAGCAACGATATCGCGGTCAAGGGGTTAAGCGAAGTCGAAGTGAAGGTCCTGCGACACGGTTTGACGACCATCATCCGCAATCTCGAACAAGATGAGAAAGATGGTGCTGCGCGCGGACTTCGTGTCCCGCCGACCCGATCACTGGCCAAGATTTGACGGGCGTCGCCGGGGTGTCGGCGCGACCGTGTCCGGATTGGGTTGACCATATTTGAGTGGCCGTGTGGGAGCGTTTATGCAACCATCACGGGAGCGGTGTCGGGCGAAATCTAGCAATAGTTTGAAGCTATAATTGAGATATCTAATTTCTTGACGTGGCAAAATATCGCAGCTAGGAAAGTAGACGTCTAATATTCTCGCGTGTTCAGGCGGGTCGGCCCGCGGTCACGTCCGGATGGAGACACGAACCGAGAATCGCTGGGAGGCGATTCATGCAAAACTAAGGGAGGAGACTCATGAAGTACTCGATTCTGGCCGCGACGCTCGGCCTCGCGATCTCATCGACGGCGGTGTCCGCCGATCCTGTGAACCTTACCCTGTCGGGTGGCAGCCCGGGTGGCCTGTGGTCGCTTCTGGGTGCCGGCATCGACCGTGCCGTCAAGGCCGACGACGGCGATTCTGTCGTCACGTATCAGGCGACCGGTGGCGGCTTCGCCAACATCGGTCTTCTTGGCAGTGACCGGACCGACTTGGGCCTGTTGCACGACGCCGAAGCGCAGATCGCTCTCCAGGGCGGAGAGCCGTTTGCTGAGCCCATCGAGAACATGCGTGCCATCGGCTACATGTACAACTGGGCGCCGATGCACTTCTTCCTCGATAAGGCCGTGGCCGAGGAGTACGACATCGACAGCCTCGACGACATCGCCGGCAGCGGCGCGGCGCTTCGCATCGGCATCAACCGCTCGGGCAACATCACGTCCAATGTGGCGTTGTTCATGCTGGAAGAGGCGGGCGTGACCGAGGAAAGCCTCACAGATGCCGGCGGGCAATTCGTGCGTGCGGGTGCCAACGAGCAGGCGGACCTGATTCAGGATGGTCGTCTCGACATGATCACGAACGGGATCTTCATCAACCACTCGTCGTTCCGCTCGGTGGACGAGAACAACGACGTCATTCTGCTCGAAGTTCCGGAAGACGTGGTCACGGCCACCAATGAGGAATTCGGCACCGGCACGATGACCATCCCGGCCAGTAGCTACTCGAACCAGGAAGCGGATGTGACCACTTCCGCGCTCGGCGCGCTGCTCGTGGCCAATGACTCCATGTCCGAAGAGACCGCCTACTCGTTGGCAAGCTCGCTGGTGAAAAACATCGACGAAGTGCGCGCCGTGCACAGCTCGATGAAGCAACTTTCGCCCGAGCTTCTCGCCACGCCCAGCGTGCTCGAGTTCCACCCGGGTGCCGCGAAGGCATATGAGGAAGCGGGGCTGATCAAGTGATTGGTTCTCTCGTCGCCACCGGCCGCAGGCGCAAGCTTGCGGCAGGTTCGCAGCGAGTGTTGATCGTCGTCGCGGCGGTTTTCGCGGCCTGGGTCATCTACGCGAACCTGTTCACGATCTCGGATCCACTCATCCTGGGGATTCTCTTCGTCTGCGGCATCTACACGATCATGTTCGGCGCAATCGGGGCCACGCCTCGTGCGCCGGACCACATCCCGCTCTACGATTGGGCGCTGTCGGCGCTGAGCTTGGCGTGCGGGATATTCTTTTTCGTAAACGCGAGCGCTATTGCTGACCGGATCAGCCTTCTGCATGCCTTCACACCGGCGCAGCTGTTTTTCGGCACCGCGTTGCTACTACTAACGTTGGAGGCCACCAGGCGCACCACCGGGCTCGGTCTGACCGGTGTCGTCGTGCTCTTTCTGGTCTACAACTTGTTCGGCTACCTGCTGCCCCCTCCCTTCGGGCATGGCGTAGATGAATTCAGCTACCTTCTGGATATTCTCGTCTTCACGACCGATGGCGTCTTCGGTGTTCCGATCCAGGTCGTCGCGAGCTATGTCTTCCTGTTCGTCATGTTCGGGACATTCCTGTCGAAGGCCGGCGGTGGAGAGTTCTTCTTCAACATCGCATCGTTGGTCACTGGCCGGTCGCGCGGTGGTCCCGCCAAGATCGCGGTCATCTCTTCCGGCCTGTACGGCACGATGTCCGGCAGCCCTACGTCGGACGTGGTGGCCACCGGCTCAATCACGATCCCGGTCATGAAGCGGTTGGGGTACCGCGCGCGCTTCGCCGCCGCGGTCGAGGTCGCGGCCTCCACCGGTGGCAGTGCCATGCCGCCGATCATGGGGTCTGCTGCCTTCATCCTCGCCGAATACACCGGCGTGGCCTACCAGCAGGTGGTCTTCGCCGCGCTGGTCCCCGCGCTTCTATATTATATGGGCGTCTTCACACAGGTGCACCTGCGAGCGGTTCGTCTCAACCTGCGCCCCTCGGACGACGAGATTCCGACGGCGAAAGAGACCTTCCGCACCGGCTGGGTCTTCCTGATCCCCATCGCGGGGATCGTCGCGGCGCTGGTCGCAGGCTATTCACCCACTTTCACCGCAGGCGCCGGCGTCGTCGGTGCCGTCGTTGCCTCCATGCTGACGAAGGCGACACGCTTGCGGCCCTGGCAAATCGTCGAAGGGCTCGGCGAGACCACGCTGCGGATTCTGCCGGTCGCGGGTGCCTGTGCGGCCGCCGGCCTGGTGATCGGCGGCCTGTCGATGACCGGTCTCGGCATGAAAGCGGCCAACGTGATCCTGACGATCAGTAATGGCCAGCCCGGTGTGACACTGGTGATCGCGGCCATCGTGACGATCATTCTCGGCCTCGGAATGCCGACGCCCAGTGCCTACATCCTCGCCGCCGTTCTGGTGGGGCCGGCGCTGGCAAAACTCGGATTCCCGATCCTCCAGAGCCATATGTTCCTGCTCTACTACGCCGTGTTGTCGGCGCTGACACCGCCGATCGCAGTCGCGGCTCTCGCGGCCGCGGCGATCGCGGACGAGGATCCATTCAAGATCGCGTTTTCGGCGGTGCGGCTGGCAGTCGTCGGTTTCCTTCTGCCCTTCGCCTTCGTGTTCAACCCCGGTCTGCTTTTGCTGTCGGATCCGCTGTTCAATGTCATCGCGGTGTCTGGCGGGGTGCTGGCCACGCTGGCGATCGCGGTGTCGGTGGAAGGCTCAATCGGGTTGCCGCTGGGGCGCGTGGAACGACTGGTGCTGACATTGGCTGCGGCCGCCGCCGTGATGCCTTTCACGCTCGTGGCGTTGGGCGGGATTCTGGTGATCCTCGCATTCGCCGGACGTTACGCCCTGCTGATGCGCGGCGGTGGCCCACAGAAAGAGACCAGTGCCTGAGAAAGGCCGGGCGCGGTTCTTGCGCCCGGCCGACCGAATGACTTCTACCGATGCTGATACAAAGGAACAGACGTGGCCGAAACGCGCGCAACATCGACCCCGAGAACTCCGCCTTTCTGGAAACGTTGGGCCATTAGTATGCTCGCGGTCTACCCGCCGCTTGTGCTACTCGTATACGCCTCGCGCAGCCTACTAAAAGGCGTGCCTACACCGGCCGTACTTTTTCTGGTTGCCCTGTGCCTGACAGGATTGTCCACTGGGTTGATCCTTCCCTTTCTGCACCGCTGTCTCGCAGGCTGGCTGCAGCGATGACGCCGCCGGCCTAGCTTGACAAAAAAAATTAGATAGCTAAGAATAGATGTGGAAAATTTCTGCACTTGCTGGAGGAGAACGACATGCTGACATATGAAGAAAACGAGCTGCTGACGCGAGTGACCGGGGATGCCCCGATGGCAAAGCTCATGCGCCAGCACTGGACACCCGTCTGTCTCATCGAAGAGGTAGCCGAGAACGACGGCAAGCCGCTACGCGTCGAGGTTCTGGGGGAGAGCTATGTCGCTTTCCGCGACACCAAGGGCCGCTTGGGCATGCTCGACGAGCTTTGTCCGCATCGCAAAGCGTCGCTGGTTTATGGCCGCAACGAGGATTGCGGACTGCGCTGCCTCTACCACGGCTGGAAGATGGATGTGGATGGCAACGTGGTTGCGATGTCTTCCGAACCGGAAGGCAGCCCCCTCATGGACAAGGTCAAAGCACGCGCCTACCCGGTGCGCGAGTGGGGCGGTTTCGTTTGGGCCTGGCTTGGCGACCGCGACGAGATGCCGGAGTTCCAGCCGCCGGCCTTCGCCCCCGAGGAAGACACGAAGGTTTCGATCCTCAAGATCCGCGTGCCGGCTAACTGGGCGCAGATCCACGAAGGTCAAATCGACAGCGCGCATAGCTCGTCGCTGCACTCCTCCAACATGGTTCCGGCGCGGGTCGAAGGCGCTTCGTCGGACGAAAAGTCCTGGTATCGGCCATCGACGGACAAGTCGCCGCGGATGCAAACCGAGACCACAAGTTACGGTTTCCACTACGCCGCGATCCGCAAGCCGATCAAGAACGCGAAGACCCACAACTACCTGCGGATCACCGAGTTCGTGGCACCTTACTATTCGTTGATCCCGCCGAACAACAACTACAAAGTGGCCAGCGTGATCGTGCCGATTAACGATGACGAGACCGCCTTCCACTTTATCGCGTTTGGTGGTCCGAACGTGCCCTCGACGGAGGAATGGCGCAAGTTTGCCCATGCGGTACCGGGGGTCGATGTCGACGACAAGTGGCGGCCCGTGCGAACGCTGGAAAACGATTTCCTGCAAGACCGCGAACGTATGGCGGAAGGGCATTTTACAGGGGTCGACGGCATCCCTAACGAGGATATCGTCATGTGGGTGTCCATGGGGAGCCGCGTGCAGCGCGAAACCGACACGCTCGGCGCCTCGGACCTGGCAATCGTGGAATTCCGCCGCCTTATGGTGGATGCGGCGCAGAAGGTCGCCGAAGGCGGTCGTGCCATCGGCACCGACGCCGAAGTGCCGCAAGCGCTGATAGCCTCGCATGAGGGCGTCTATTCCAAGGACGTCGACTGGCGCACCCTGGTCAACCCGAAGGCTGACTCGCAGGCCGCCGAATAGGGTTCCCTTTCAAAGCAGGGCGTTCACAGGGCGTGAGGAGCACTCGCGCCCTGTGTGATTGGCGCCCGTAACTCAATACGAAGGACTTCAAACCGTGAATACCGCTGCTTCTGTTCCTAACATCATCCTTGAGCCGATGGTGCGCAACGCGATCATGGAGGATATGGGAACTGCCGGTGACGTAACGACGCGCGCAGTTCTTCCGGAGGGCACCCAGTACAATGCGGAAATGGTCGCCCGGCAGGACGCCGTGGTCTCCGGGATGCAACTGGCAGCGCTTGCCTTTCGCCTGATCGACCCCGAACTGCGCGTTGAGACGATCGTTGCCGATGGTTCCGCATGCAAGGCCGGCGATACCCTGATGAAGATCGAAGGTGCGGCCGCCTCCATTCTCGCGGGGGAACGCGTAGCCTTGAATTTTGCTGGTCGCCTGTCGGGAACGGCTACGATGACGGCCTCATACGTGAAGGCGGTGTCGGGGACCGGGACCCGCATTACTTGTACGCGCAAGACCACGCCGGGCCTGAAGCTGGCCGAAAAGCTCGCCATTCTTCATGGCGGGGGCCACAATCATCGATTTTCCTTGTCCGACGCGATCCTGATCAAGGACAACCACATCGCCGCGGCAGGCGGTGTTACGCAGGTGCTGGAGGCCGTCAAAAAGCACGCCGGGCACATGGTCGTGGTCGAGATTGAAATTGACGGGTTGGACCAGCTCGACGAGGTGATCAAGGTCGGTGGCGCCGACGTTGTTCTTTTCGACAACATGACGAGCTCGGACATGGCGGAAGCCGTGAAGCGAATTGACGGACGAATGAAAACCGAGGCCAGCGGCAATGTCCGGTTGGACCGCCTGCGTGAAATTGCCGAGACCGGCGTCGATTATATTTCTTCAGGCGCGTTGACCCATTCGGCCGGCACGGTGGACTTCGGCCTCGATTTTTGATTGGCCCGGCCAAAGCCACGCCTTTCAGTGTGTCCGAGTTGAGTCCAATTGCCTGGGCCCGTACCGGTTGGCGCGTCAGCGTGCTGTAAGCCAACCATTCAGGGCCCGGGTAAGCCAAGGAACGATGAACGCGGTGGTGAGGCCGGTCAGGATCACCGCGACGATCAACAACCCCAGGGCTTGGGGAACGCGTGAGGTGAGCGGGGACAACACCGTCACCAGGACGATGAGTGCCGGATAGACCGCCAGAAGGCTGACGGCCCAACGCTTCCAGAACAGGGGTGGGCGTGGTGTGCTTGGGAGTGAGCCAACCGGCTCGAACCAGATATTCGCCCCGGCAGCCTGTTGACGTGAAACGTCCGTTATCGCCAGGGCCTCGATGTCGACCAAGGCGGCCGCGCGCTTCGGCGAGTTGCGCCACGCATCAAGCGCTGCGCTGTCCCGGAATCTCACCACGACGTAGAAATCCGTGCCCAACCCGCCCTCGCGGCGGATGACGTCGAGGCTCTTGAAGCCTTCTGTCTGAACAAGCACCTCATTCAGCTTCTGCAGCAACTCCGCGCACCTGTCACCGTCGCGGTGCCGCACGCGAAGTGCCACCAGAAGGCTATTCTGCCGATCTTCAAGCAATCTTGCATCGACCATGTAGGCTGTCTCCAACTGAGCTTGAGCATGTTTCTAAAGGTAAGACTGGACCTATAGCTCCTTGTAGCTGATAGCCGCACGGGATTTAACAATTTCCTTACATATCTAAATTTACGCGGTGAAACCTGTTAGTTCTGTCCACGCTCTCGGTGCGAAAGTCGAAGGCTTGTTCGATATGCGCGTGTCCTTCGTCCGATGATTTGAGACACGAGCGCCTGATCTCGAAGGGAGGGTCTTGAGCTACCCCCCGTAATTCGGACAGTGACGTAAACTACGATTTGCAGTCTGCTGATCTTCGACGAGAAGAAGATCAGAGATGTCGAAACGCAAGGAGCACGCGCCCGAGTTCAAAGCGAAGGTCGCGCTGGAAGCCCTGAAAGGTGAAGAAACGGCGGCCGAGCTGGCGAGCCGGTTCGGAGTGCATCCGACGATGATCCATCAATGGAAGCGCGCCTTGCTCGAAGGCGCGTCCGGCGTGTTTGAGCGCGGCGGCCGCAAGAGACCCGAGATCTACGAAGAGCCGGTGAAGGAGCTCCACGCCAAGATCGGGGAGCTGGCGGTGGCCAACTCTTTTTTGGAACGAAAGCTGAAGCCCTGGGGCGGGAAGTGAGGCGCGGCATGATCGAGCCTCACCATCCCCGGCTGTCCATCGGTCAGCAGTGCAAGCTGCTGTCGATCGCGCGCTCGTCCTATTACTACGCGCCGAAGGGAGAGACCGAACAGAACCTCGGCCTGATGCGGCAGATCGACGAGCAGTTCCTGGAGGCCCCGTTCTTGTATGTCCGTTTCCCGCTCTCGCTTCGAAATGTCGAGGACCTGCTCCACGAACGCGGCGTCGATGTGAGCCACGAAACGGTCCGATATTGGTGGCACAGGTTCGGACCGCTTTTCGCGGCCGAGATCCGCAAGCGTCGGAGTGAGGGAATGCAGTCCAGTCGCTGGTGGTGGCACCTCGACGAGATGTTTGTGAAAATCAACGGTGAACGCTGTTAGCTATGGCACGCGGTCGATCATGAAGGCGAGGTGCTCGAAAGCTTTGTGACCAAGACCCGGGACCGGAAGCCGCCATGAAATTCATAAGAAAAGCAATGCGCAAGCATGAGCGCGCAGATGAGATCGTGACCGACCGATTGCGCTCCTACCGGGCCGCGCTGAACGATCAGGGCGCCACCCATCGGCAGACCTGCGGTCACTGGCTCAACAACCGGGCAGAAAATTGACACCTGCCGTTCCGACGACGGGAAAGCGCCATGTGTCAATCGGCATTGAAGTTTGACCCCCTATCGGCATCCAATATTGACCCCCTTGGTGGTGAGCAGGCCCGGCGCTGCGTAGCCCTCACATAGCGCAGCGGCGGCGGGCCTGCGGGGTTTCGGGTTGGCGCTATGCGCGGTTCTTGAAGCGCCAGCTTTCGTTACCGGTTTCGACGATTTCGCAATGGTGGGTGAGCCGGTCGAGCAGTGCGGTGGTCATCTTGGCATCGCCGAAGACGCTGGGCCATTCGCCGAAGGCCAGGTTGGTGGTGACGATGATGGATGTGCGTTCGTAGAGTTTGCTGATCAGGTGGAACAGCAATTGGCCGCCGGTCTGGGCGAAGGGCAGATAGCCGAGCTCGTCCAGGATCAGGAAGTCGAGGCGGGAGATCAGGTCGGCGGTCCGGCCCTGGCGCTCGGCGCGGGCTTCGGCATCGAGCTTGTTCACCAGGTCGACCACGTTGAAGAACCGGCCCCGGCGCCCTGCCCGGATACAGGTCCGGGCGATGCTGACGGCAAGATGGGTTTTGCCGGTGCCTGTGCCGCCGATCAGGACGAGGTTGCGCTGATGGTCGAGGAAGTCGCCGTTGGCCAGGTCGCGGATCAGGGTCTCGTTAACCTCGGCGGCCTCGAAGTCGAACTCCTCCAGTTCCTTGGCGAGCGGCAACTTGGCGATGGTCATTTGGTATTTGACTGACCGGGCCTGCTTCTCCCTGATCTCGGCGGTCAGCAGGTCACCAATGATCTGTTGCGGCTCGTGCTGGCGTTTGACGGCGGTGGTCAGGACCTCGTCATAGGCGGCCCTCATTCCGTAGAGCCTCAGCTTTCCCATCGCGTCGATTACCTCGGATCTTTCCATTCTGTGTTCTCCTCAGGCTGTCATATCGGTTGCAGTCGGCAATGGGCTCGCAGGCCAGCTTCAGCGCATCCGGGGTGGTGATTGTCAGGGGTGGTGGCGGCTCGCGGTGCCGGGCCAGGATGTTCAGCACGACGCCTGCGGAATGGACATTGTGCGACAGGGCTTCGGCGCAGGCCGCCTCGACCGCATCAATCCCGTCGGTCAGCACGGCGCTCAGGATGTCGACCATCTGCCGGTCACCGCCCGGCTGGCGTTCCAGCTTGCGCCACACGCGGCGGATTGGCACCGGCAGCTCCCATTCCCTGAAGGGCGCCCCGTTGCGAAGGGCGCCGGGTTTGCGGGCCAGAACGGGGATGTAATGCAGGGGATCGAAGATGGTTTTGTCCCGCCCGAAGGCCCGCTCATGCTGGCCAACGATTTGCCCATCCTGCCAGCATTCCAGCCGGGCGGCATAGGCCCTGATCTCCACCGGCCGCCCGACCGCCCGGGCATCGACCGAGTAGCGGTTCTTGTCGAACCGCACGAGGCAGGTCTTGGACACCGATGCGGGAACTGCATGGAATCCATCGAAAGGGCCGACGTAAGGCACAAGGCTCGGGCGCTCGTCCTCGAACACCTCCCAGATCGTCTTGTCGCGCAACTCTGGATGTTTGTTCGCCTTGGCATAGGCCAGGCAGCGATCCTCCAGCCAGGCGTTCAACTCGGCATAGGATTTGAACTTCGGACGCGGCACGAAGAAGCGCCGGCGGATCACGCCGACCTGGTTCTCGACTTGGCCTTTCTCCCAGCCCGAGGCCGGGGTACAGGCCACCGGGTCGACCAGGTAATGGCCGCACATCTGCTGGAACCGCCGGTTATAGGCCCGATCCTTGCCAATGAAGATCGCGTCAACGGCGGTCTTCATATTGTCGTAGATGCCCCGCGCACAGGCCCCACCGAAGAAGGCAAACGCCTTGTCGTGGGCGTCGAACACCATCTCCTGTGTCTCTCTGGGATAGGCCCGCACAAACGGCATCCGGCTGTGGCTCAGGCGCACATGCGCAACCTTCACCGTCGTGGTCACGCCGTCAATCAGGACAACCTCATGGCTCCAGTCGAACTGATAGGCTTCGCCCGGGTCGAAGCTCAGCGGCACGTAGGCAGCGGCGGAAGCTTCCCGGGTCGCCTTCGACCAACTCGCCGCATAGCGCCGCACCGCATCATAGCTGCCGTCATAACCCCGGTTGCGCAGCTCTTCGTAAATCCGAACCAGTGTCAGCCGCTGGCGTTTGGGTTGCCGGTCATTCTCAGCCAGCATCTCATCCAGATCGGACCGCCACGGGTCGATCTTGGGGCGGGGCTGCGTGGACCGGTCATAGCTGAACTCGGTTGCCCCGGACCGCACCACCTTCCGCACCGTGTTCCGTGATACCCGCAGCTCCCGGCAGATCTGCTTGATCGACTTCCCCTGGATGAAATGCGCCCGCCTGATCTTCGCAATCGTCTCCACAACCAACATCCCCAAATCGCTCCCTCAATCCTTTGAGGAAGCTTCTGAACAGAAATATCAGGGGGGTCACTTTTGGACGCCGATTACCCCAATACAGGGGTCAATCTTGCATGCCGGTTCACAACCCAAGACGCCGTGCACGCCGTTCGTACAAAGTTCGGAGTCAGTCTGGAGCAGGAGCCCGTGATCTACTGATCCGCACCACCCGCTGACAGGACAGCCTGTCGTCGTCGCGCAGTGGCCGCCTAGTCGACCTGGGCTTTGTCGGACAAGACGACACCGTGGACCTGTCGGGCCTGTTCCGAAGAAACCAATCCGGAATACAAATCATCGACGACGGCTTCCAGGCTCCGCTCTAGCGCGGAGCCATACCCGCCCCGCCCCGGATGTGAACTGATGAATACGGTCACCGACGTTCAGCCTTAGTCCGCTGACCACGCGGTGTTGTCACGTTCACGGGGGCGAGGTTGCCGGTTTGTTAATCTGTGCGTAAGCGGCGTAGACCTCTCATAAGAGAAAGTCCGGCGCCGTACCGCTCTTACTATCCGGTATCACCGCCTCGAAGCTTTCGATGCCTGGAAATCGCCGGCGCATGTCGCCTGAGCAGCCAACCCGATGCCAAATTGAAAATTCAGCGAATTCACGTGACACCACCCAACATGCGACAACACCTAGGATGTCCCAGCTCCATATTTGGACGCATGCTTCAGAACCTCAGACTTGGCAAATAAAGGGCGATCTGGGGGAAGACGAGCAGTAGGGCGATCCCGAGCAGCATGGGGATCACGAAGACGATCGCGCCCTTTGCCGTTTCCGTGATCGACAGGTCGGGCACAACCGTCCGCAGGACGAATAGGTTCAGTCCGACTGGCGGGGTGATGGCGGCGATCTCGATCTGGATGGTCACGATCACACCGAACCAGATCGGGTCGTAGCCGAGACCGACGATGGTATCGAGAAAGATCGGCACCACGATCACGAGAATGCTGAGCGGATCAAGGAACATACCCATGATCAGGAGCAGAATGTTGATCGTCACGATGATGACCCATGGCGGGACATCAAGACCGGTGAGATAGTTCGAGATATCCTGCGGCACGCCAAGACGCGTCAGAACGAAAGAGCTGAAGAGCCCGCCGACAAGAAGCAGCATGAACATCCCTGTCGTCCGGACGGTCTTCTGCAGCGCTTTCGGCAAAACACCCCCTTTTAGTTTGCCAAGCGCGAGCGCAACCAGTACCGCCGCTGCCGCTCCGAAGGCACCCGTCTCGGATGGGGAGGCGATGCCCGCGTAGAGGGCACCGATGATCATTACGGCGATCAGGACCGTCGGAAAGGCTTCGGCGCTTGTCTTGACCCGCTCGGTAAAGCTGACCCTATGCGTGATAGCCGGAGCGATCGACGGGTTCATGAGGACTTGCAGGATCACCGTGCCGGACAGCAATGCGGCCATCATGAGCCCCGGCAGGATCCCGGCAAGGAAAAGCCCCCCGATGGACGTTTCGGTGATCACTCCGTAAAGGATCATCGGCACGGACGGCGGGATAAGGATGCCGAGCGTTCCCCCGGCGGCCGTAGCACCCGCGGCCAGGCTGCGGGCGTAGCCGTGCTTGGACATCTCGGGGACGGCCATTGCGCCGATTGTCGCTGCGGTGATCGGGCTCGAGCCGCAGACCGAAGCGAAACCTGCGCTTGCGGCAATGGTCCCGATGGCAAGGCCGCCGGGCAGCCGCCTGAGCCATATCGCAGCCGCCCGGAAGAGAGCGGCACCGAGGCCGGATAGCGCAATCACCTCGCCCATCAGAACAAAGAGCGGCACGATGACGAGCACGAAGCTCCATGTCTGCGAGTATGCGATGTTCGCGATCTGGACGACGGCTCGGGGTGACACGAAGGCTGCCGTACCGACAATGCCGATGAGACCCATGCTAACCGCAACCGGTATGCGAAGCGCCAGCAGGAATATGAGTGCGCCAATGAAGGCGCTGAACCAAAGCAAGGCTTCCATGTGAATTTCCTAGTCTTGTTCCGTGGCGGCGAACCGCTGTTGTGCTTCGAAAAGTCGGAGCACAGCCGTAAGCACGAATTGAAGGACGCCAATCGGGCCGATGACCTGTATCCACTTGAGCTGAACTGCGATCACCGCAGTGGCTAGGCGGTTGTCGGAAAAGGCGCGGGACGTCAGCTTCCACAGGTACCAGCAGAAGACGATCCCGAAGATGAGGCAGGCGATGGCGGCAACGTGATCGAGGTACTTTCGGATCCAATTGGGAAGGAAGCCTTCGAACAACTCGACCGTTACATGCTGTCCGGACTGAAGCGCAGGTGCCAGCGACAGAAAGACAACGTAGGTGAAGGCAATCTGAGCATAGTCGTGCGCCCACATCTGCGGTTCGCCAAAGGCGCGGGCCAGGGTTGCGCCCACCACGATCAAGCCGATGGCGGCGATCAGAAGACAAGCGACGAAGGTGAAGAGGGCGTTTACGCCCTCTACCGTTCGTTTGAAGCCCAGGTAGGGCTGAGATTGGTAAAATGCCATCTCGGCACTCTTACCGACCGAAAGCGTAAAGCGTGTCGACAAGATGCTTGCCCAACTCGTCGGTCACTTCGCCCATGGCTTCCTGATAAACCGGGTCCCAGGTTTGCAGCAGGTTTGCCAACTCTTCGTCGGTGACCTTATGGTAGGTTGCCTTGGCCTTGATGTTCTCGGCTTCCTGGACACTCACTTCGCGAAGCTGCTTGGTGCCCTTCACGGTGGTCTCGTTCGACAGATCGGTGACGATCTTCTTCTGCTCGTCCGTCATGTCGTCCCACACGTCCGCGCCGACCAAGGTGATCAACATGTTGCCCGCGAACCCGTAGTCCGAGAAGTAGGGAGCGACTTCGTAGAGGGAGTTGGACAGGTAGATCGATCCCGAGATCAGCGCGCAATCGATGGTGCCGTTCTGCAAGGCCGGATAGATGTCCGACGCTGGCAGAGAAACAGGACTCGCGCCAGCCGCTTCCATCTGCTTGGCCTGCCAGCGGCCAGCGGTCCGAACCTTCTTGCCGCTCCACTCTTCCACGGATTCGAGGATCTCACTGGTACAAGCCAGGCCGCCCCCGAAGGCGGGCATGATCCAGAGCGCCTTTGCATCATGGGGCGCCAACAGCTTTTCTACGTCGGGAAAGATCTGTGGCATCGCCTCTTCGGTCAGCGGATTATTCACCGGGACGCTGAGGTTCAGCTCCAGATAGCCAAAGGCCGGGATCGTACCAGCCATGGCCGAAGCCACACCCATGGCGGCTGGAACCACGCTGCCTTGAATGGCATCGAGCGTTTCCGGAATCGTCACTAGGGCCGAGTTTGCGACCGGCTCAAAAGTGATCTCGCCGTTCGTCGCGGCGGATACCGCGTTGGCCCACTCGATACCGATCTTCGAGAATTCGTTGGTCTCGTTGAATGGCAGTGAATACTGCATGTCGGCTGCGGCTTGCGTTCCGATGATGCTCGCAATTAGCGCACCTGTCTTCAGTTTTGTCATTTCTGTTTCCTCCCATTTGGTTGGCTGTCCCCGTCACTGCGATCGGTTGACGCCCTTTTCAGGCCTTGCGCGCAGCGCAGAGGCATGAATTCACTTCCGGCCGCGTTGGTCGGCATTGGGGGTCTCGTGAGGCGGCGCCGGTGGCGTCACAGCTAGCAACATGGATGATGCGATGCTGTCGATTACGACCTCAGGGCATTCAGGCCTTGCCATTTTCCTCTCCTCCCGGTGCGGTGGCCCTGTGGGCCAAACACTCCGGCTCCCCTCTCCTGACCCCAGCACCGGTCCTCTCCGGTGCCTGCGGACTCGCCGATGCTGCGGGTTAGATTTCGTCCAGATAACTGCCGGTCTTCCGGACCCGCCGTGCTCCCTACGCACAGGGTTCGGTCGCTCATCGGCCGGACGTCTTGCCCTTGGCTCTGAAGGGTTCAACACGTGCGAACCCAGATGTGTCCGGATGTGTTGCGGTCCCTTGCGGGCGGTCGAACCACCCTTCAATTCGATATTGCGTAGATTTCTAAGCTATGCAAATTGATATTGAGGGGCGGCTTTATTCGCGTGGTGAATTTAGGGGGGAGCATGCACGGCTTGAACAACTTGGACCTGAACTTGCTGAAAGTTTTCGACGCGATTCAGCAGGAAAGAAGCGTTTCGATCGCGGCGGATCGACTCAATATGACACAACCAGCGGTCTCCAACGCCCTCAACCGGCTCAGGCAGACGCTTGGCGATCAGCTTTTCGTGCGGACGCGCAACGGAATGGAGCCGACGCCCCTGGCCCAGATGATCAGCAATCCGGTGCAACAGGGACTCAAGGGAATTGAGACCTCTATCATGCAAGGGTTGTCCTTCGTCCCGGCTGAGTCGACCCGAGCCTTCACCATCCTTGCGACCGACGTGGGAGAAGAGACCTATATCGCCGCACTTATGAAGGTTCTTGAGACCGAAGCGCCGAACATAGAGATCAGCGTTTTCGAAGCGCCCTTGGACGAATATGAAACGCTCCTCGAATACGGATACGCCGACTTCGCCATCGGCCGGCTGGAGATCTCCGAGCGCTTCAGCCGAGAGCACATGGCAAGTTGCCGTTATTCCGCACTGATTTGCTCCAAACACGCGCAGAAGATAGGAGTTACGGAAGGCAGCACGATCCCGCTCGACGTCTACCTGGCACATCGTCATATCAACGTTCTGACACGGGCCACGCCTGCGCATCGCCATCCGGTCGATGTCACCCTCAAGCAGATGGAGCGCCCCAGAAAGATAGCGCTGACCCTGCCTCACGCGTCCGTACTCTCAGAAATCCTTCTCGGCACCTCACTGATTGCCACGGTCCCTGACCCGGCCGTGGCGCCGATTCGGGCACGGGCGGACCTCGTCAGGGCGCGCCTGCCGTTCGAGACAGAGACGCTTCAGGTGCTGTTGATTTGGCACCGGCGCCAAGAGATGGACAAGGGCCACACATGGATCAGAGAGCAAATCTTGAAGCTGCCGATGGCGGCCTGGAACGTAAAGGATGTCATTGAACCGCGGTGATCTGTGCCCAATGTCTTCATGTTGAATGTGTCGTGCCTGCTTTCATTGGGGCAGATTGTTCGTCAATAATTTCAGATTGTTGCGTTAGGCCGCGACGTGACTGGAAAATCCACCGAAACAAGCTTTATTCACCCTCGTGATTTTATCTGAAGATTAAATCAATTTGAGTAACACCGATGGCCATGCCTACGCTGTCCTCAGGATGACAGATTACTAGACCGCATTCGGCGCCGAGCGAGGACGACGCAGGAACATGGTCAGGTCATCCAAAATTCTGGAGGAGGAAATCGAATGGGAAACCTTCGAAACGACGCCATTGATGCACAGACCGCCCGGCGTGCCGACGCGGTTCACACCGGGGCAGACCTGCTGATCGACACGCTGGTCGGACTTGGCGCCGAAAAGGTATTCAACATCACAGGGCTTGGAATGCTGGGACTGGCCCGCGCCCTGATGACCCGCCGCAAAGAGATAAATTGCGTAAGCCATCTGAACGAGACGAACCTGACCATGATGGCGCAGGGCTACGCACGTCAGACGGGCAAGCCGACGTTCTGCATCGTGTATCACGCCTCCGGCACCGCTCTAGCGATGATGTCGGTCACGACGGCCTGGGCGGACAATATTCCCATGGTGATAGTGTCGACGACCGGGTCGCGCACGACAAGCGGACGTGATCAGTATGCCGCGACTCCTCGCTCATTGACCGAAATGAGCGCGCAGTTCACCAAATGGAACTACGACATCACGACGCCTGAGCGCATTCCCGAAATCCTTGCCCGCGCTTGGGAAATCGCATCGACCGCGCCCATGGGCCCGGTCCATATCTCGATCCCCTCGGACCTCTACGATATCGAATTGTCCGGCCCCCCGCCCCGCGAGGACTACGCGCGGATGCGTACGTTCGACGCGCCGGTCGCGGACGAACTCGGGTTGGCGGAAACGGCACGGCTTCTGGGCGAAGCGCGTCGGCCGGTGCTGCTTTGCGGCAGTGAGGTCGGGCGTCTCCGGGCCGTCGACGAGATGGTCGCACTTGCCGAGGCAGTGGGCGCTCCGGTTGTGTCCGAACAGGATCCTTCCTTCATGGGGTTCCCGACCAGCCACCACCAGTATGTCGGCACTCCGGCGAACAATGCCGCGATCCTAGCTGAGGCAGACGTCGCCTTTGCCATCGGCTATGAGTTCACCGAAAAAGGCGTGCCCGATGAAAAGCGGATGCTGCCGTCCGGGACGCGGCTGGTTACGCTGTCGGTCGATCCGATGCTGACCGCCAAGCAACTCTGGCCGGACGTGGCCCTGCACGGTCATCCGAAACCAAGCCTCGCCCGGCTGGTCGAGATATTGAAGCACACGCCTGTCGCCGAAGACGCACGGGCACGCAACCGCGAGATCTGCGCCGCACCAAGACAAGCCCGGCAGACCGCGATCGAAGAGGCGGACGCGCTACCAGGCGATCAGTCCCCAGTGCCGCAAAAGAAACTCATCCGCGAAGTGTACAAGCAGTGCGGATCCGACTGGATTATCGTTCAGGCAGGCAGCACCCTCGGCTGGCATGTCGAGACGATGTACGACTTCGACGACCCTCTGAATTTCCACGCCGTATCTGGAAAAGGCAGTGCGCAGGGATGGGGCGCGCCGACGGCGATTGGCATGCAGATGGGCGCCGAGGATCGACGGGTTCTCGCCTTCCTCGGAGACGGGAACCTCATGTTCAGCGCTACCTGCATGTGGTCGGCTGCGCAGCAGAACCTGCCTGTGGTTTTCGTGGTGAACAACAACCAAGGCTGGCTCTGTGTCCCGGATGCGATCGATGCGGTCTACGACATGTCGACCGGTCTTCAGGAACGCAACGAAATGGCATGGACCTGGGAATCCGCACCGGTCGATTTCACCCAGTTCGCTCAGAGCCTGGGTCTTGAAGCCAAACGTGTGACGACCGCGGATGACCTGTCGGCCTGTCTGAAGACGGCAAAGGCAAGCAATCGGCCCTGGCTGATCGAGGTGGTCGGCGAATAGCGCCGGCCTGCGCGCCGGAGGGCGCCATCAATCAAAGCCATCGGGGCCCCGACCCCTAATCCTGCTGCCAAGGGCCGACGGCCCGGCAGCGGGCCGGACCTGAACGACTTCAGCAATGGATACGCGATGAAAGCGGCCTTCTACACCGAAACCGGCGCACCGGAAGTCCTGCAATACGGCGATGTCGAAGACCCGACATGCGGCCCGGCGGACGTCGTGATAAAAGTCAGCGCCATCAGCATCGAAGGCGGTGATCTCCTGCATCGGCGGATAACGCCGGTGGACGGAGCGCGACGGATTGGCGGTTATCAGGCCGCCGGGACCGTCACCATGGTCGGACCCGAGGTCAAATCACTGCGCCCCGGCGACAGCGTTGTGGGGTTCAACTTCTCGTGCTCTCATGCCGAACTCTTCGCGGTTCCCCAACATTTCGCCTACCCGGTCCCCGCCGGTACCGATCTGAAGGCGATGTCAACAGTGCCGGTTGCTTTCGGAACGGCGCATCAGGCGCTCTTCGAATACGGACAGTTGAGATCGGGTGAAACTTTACTGATCCACGGCGCCTCCGGAGGGGTGGGTATCGCTCTCGTCCAGATCGCCAAGCGGGCCGGCGCCCGGGTGATCGGCACCGCTTCTTCACCCGAGAAGATCGCCGCCCTCAAGACGCTCGGTCTCGATATCGGTATCGACGGCAGGACGGGCGACATCAGGGCCGAAACTCTGGCGGCGACCCGGGGATATGGTGTCGATCTAGCGATCGACCTTGTCGGTGGCCCCAAGTTTTCCGACTTATTTGCCGCCATTCGCCCCCGGGGTCGGTTGGTCATGGTCGGCATGGCAAGCGGCGTTCAACCCACGCTTGACCCTGCCGCGATCCGACAATCCGCGGTCACGGTCACAGGCTTCATCTTCGGCAAAGTCATGCACCTTCCCGAAATCGGACAAATGATTTCGGGCCTGCTTTCGGATGTCGCCGCCGGAGAACTCGTGATGCCCGTGGAAAAGACTTTCCGACTGAGCGAAGCTGCCGCGGCGCATCGCCATGTCGAAGATAACCGCCCGTTCGGGAAGGTCGTCCTGATCCCCTGAACAGACCAAACCTAAGCCAGCAAACAATGGAGTATACCATGGCAGACGCGACAGCGAGCACCTTCAAGATAAATGTCGTAGGCATTCCTGAAAACGAAACGATCCCCGAAACCTTCGTCTTCAATGACTGGGGCTGCACCGGCGACAACAAGTCGCCCGGCTTGGAATGGAGCGGGGCGCCCGATGGGACCAAAAGCTTTGCCCTCACGATGTACGATCCCGACGCCCCGACCGGCAGCGGGTTCTGGCACTGGATCCTCTTCAACATCCCCGCCGGGACAACCAGCATTCCGGAAAACGCCGCAGCGACCGGCGACCTTCCGATGCCGACTGTTCAGGGCCGATCTGACTGGGGCGCCCCGATCTACGGCGGTCCGGTTCCGCCACCGGGCGACAAGCCGCACCGCTATGTATTCACATTACACGCCCTGAGCGTTGAAGCTCTGCCGCTCGACGATCAGGCCTCGGCCGCGATGGTCGGCTTCATGGTTCATCAGAACAAGATCGCGTCGACCACCTTCACGGCATACTACGGCCGCTAGTCCCGACGCCGCCCGATTGCACCGGCCGGAGGAGGAGATCGGCCCGCAATCTTAAGGTGAAATCTGGATGTCAGGCCCCAGGGCCTGACTGTCCCGCCCGGATCGGACTTTCGGCACCGTCGTCCGGATGAACGGAATGACCTGGCCTGAAGACGCCGAACCGCGCCGAATAGGGAGGAATAGCATGCAGGACGACACGGTACGCCCCGACACCGGTTTCCAAAACGGACATGAGAGGGTCGGATCATGAGCGACGACACCTTGCTGGACGTGCTCATCATTGGCGCAGGACTAGGCGGCGTCGGAACGGCTGCGCAATTGATCGAAAGCGGATACGACAACATCGCCGTCATCGAGGCCGCAGATAGCGTGGGCGGCGTCTGGCGGCAGCACCGATATCCCAATATCGCCTGCGACACGCCGATCGACCTTTACGCCTACAGCTTCTACCCCGGCACCAGTTGGTCGACCAATTTCGCGCCAGGCAGCGAAATACTAGCCTATCTCCGCGACCTCGCCGACCGGTATGGCGTGACCCGCAAGACGGTGTTCAACACTCGCATCAGTCAGGCCACCTGGAACGATGACGCCGGATGCTGGCGCGTGACGAGTCGCGATGGCCGGACTTGGGCCGCACGGATGCTGATCTGGTCCGGTGGCCTCCTCTCGCAGCCGACCCTGCCTGAGATCAAGGGCCTCGACGGGTTCGAGGGCCAGTCCATCCATACCTCTTTCTGGAACGACGATATTGACCTCGACGGCAAGCGGGTGGCCGTCGTCGGTGGCGGTGCGACCTCAATCCAGGTGGTGCCCTATGCGGCGAAACATGCTGAAAAGCTTTATGTTTTTGTGCGTACCCCCTCCTATGTCATGCCGCGTCCGGACATCTCTTTTGCGGATATCGATCGCGACAGCGAAGAGTTTGCCAGTCAGCAACTGGAACGGCGCAAGGAATGGTTCGACCGTTTCGAAGTGATCGCCAAGTCCCGGTTTCCGATGAACGGCGCCGTGATCGCGGAACAGGAAGCGGCTTGGCGCAAGCTGTTTGACGAACAGGTCAAGGATCCGCATGCCCGCGAGGTGCTGGCGCCGAAATACCGGTTCGGGTGCAAGCGACCACTCTTCAGCACCGACTATTACCCGGCTTTCGAACGCGACAACGTCGAATTGATCGGACGCGGTGTGTCCGGCCTTTCGGAGGACGCGATCGTCGATGTGGACGGCGAGCGTTACCCGGTCGATGTCGTGATCTGGGCCACCGGTTTCGATCCAGCCGGGATGATGGGCGACCTGACCATCACCGGCAGCCAAGGCCGTGTCCTCGCGCAGGAATGGCAGGAGGTCCCGCACGCCTATTTCGGGTCCATGGTCGAAGGGTTTCCTAACTTCTTCATGATCTGCGGCCCGAACGGCGGCGGCGCGTCGGTCACCGACATGGTCGAGGCGCAGACCCGTTTCATCCTTGATGCAATGAAGCAGGCCGAAGATCGCGGTGCAGACATCCTCGAGGTCGACGAAGCGGCTTATGCCGCCTTCAACGACGATATCCAGGCCAGGGCCGATGCCAGCGTCCTCGTTCAGGGGAACTGCGTGTCCTACTACCGGGTCGGCGGCACCGGCAAGGTGTTCACTCACTGGCCCGACACCATCGAAGCCTTCCGCAATCGCGTGAAGAAGGAAGCGCTGTCCGGCGTCCGGTTCAGGGCGTCAGACTCTGCCGGTCCTGCATCGGTTTGACAACACGCGGGGCCGAAGGCCTGCGCGCCTGTCGGAGGAGGCAGACGCGCTCGCTGATACAAGTGCGCGGCAATCAGCCCGCACCAACCAGGGAGGAAAACACATGAAGAAATTTGCAGTCATATCGGCAAGTGCGCTGTGTCTCGCGACGGGGGCGATCGCCGAAGAACATCCCTACTCGCTCCCCTTCAATGCCGCGAACGAATTCTCGCAGATCGGGGTGACATGGGCTGAGACCCTGGCCGAGGCCACCGGCGGAGAGGTGCAGTTCGAGGCCGCTTTCAATGGTGGTTTGGTCTCGATCCCCGAAGCGCTCGACGCTGTGGGCAGCGGCGTGCTGGCCTGTCGCGACGCCTTTGTCGAAACCATAGACGACTGGGCGGGAAAGAAGATCCGAGCAGCCGGACGCTGGCAGGCCAAGCAGGTCGAGATCCTTGGCGGCAGCCCAGTCGCCCTGCCGGCCTCTGACGTCTACACCGCACTTCAGACTGGAACCGTCGACTGTTCGCTGACCGTTCCAACGATCTACCTTGCAAGTTCAATGTACGAGGTCGCGCCGTATTTCTCGGGCTACCAGCTGACCGGCAATGCCTTGATTACCGTTGTCGGAATGGATGTCTCGGATGCGCTGAGCGAAGAGCAGCGGGCAACCGTCGAACGCGTGTCCTCCGAAACAACATTGAGTGGAACGAAAGGCCTGCGCACCATCAACGAGACCGCGCTGACACAGGTTGAAACAACGGCCAACCTCTATCGCGTGACCGAAGAGAATCGCCAACGTCTCGCCCCGGCCTGGGACCCGGTCTTTGCCGAACTCGCGTCAGAGATCACTGACGAAACCAGCAAGAGCCTGGTGACCACATTGACATCGCTTCGGCAATAATTCGGGCGCCCTGCACTTGCCGGTCGTACAAGCGTGCGGTTGGCATTCAAGGGCATGGCCGGCTCAACCACCGGCCAAGCCTAACGCAATAGTCGCAACATTCCGAGGCGGACAGGGCATCAAAGCGACACAGAGATTTTCAGGAGGGTTGCCCGCATGGCGACCGTGACAGGGAGGGCAAAACCATGAACACAGGTCTCGAGATTCAGACCGGCGCAGAGCAGCAAAGGGCACGCAGCCAGCAGCTGGGCGATCTGCTGCGGCGAAGCGCGGCCCGGTATCCAGACCGGCTCGCCCTCGCCTTCCGCGAGCACCGGGACACATTCGCCGATCTGAACGACGTGGTGAACCGGACTGCGAATGCACTGATATCGCTTGGCATATCGAAGGGGGAAAGGGTTGCCATCCTGTCACGCAACAGCCGTGCGTTCGTCATCGTCCGCTTTGCGCTCGCAAAGATCGGGGCCATCGCAACGCCCGTCAACTTCATGCTGAACGCCGAGGATGTCGCCTACATTCTGGATCACTCTGGGGCCCGTGGCCTGATCTGCCAAGATACGCTCTGCCCGGTCGCGGAGGAGGCGCTGGACCGGATCGGGGGCGGCCCCGACATTCTGCTCTCTATCGCGCATGGGGGCGGAGCGGTGTCCGACCGGTGGAGCCCGGTCGAAGACCTTTTTGCCTGTGCCGATGCCTCCGAGCCTTGGACAGATGTCCAGCCCGACGACCCGATCCAGATGATGTACACCAGCGGCACGGAATCCCGGCCTAAGGGCGCGATGATGAGCACTTCCGCGCTGCTCGATCAGTACGTCACCGTCATCGTGGATGGAGAGATGCAGCCGGACACTGTCGAACTTCACTGCCTTCCGCTCTTTCATTGCGCCCAACTGGATTGCTTCCTGACCCCCGACCTCTACCTCGGCGCGACCAGCATCCTGCATGATGGGGCCGACCCGGCGGCCATGTTCGCCGCTATCGAGGCGGAAAAGGTGACCAAGCTTTTCTGTCCGCCCACGGTCTGGATCCTGCTGCTGCGCCATCCCGAGTTTGACAAGCACGACCTGTCGAGCCTGCGTCAGGGCTATTACGGCGCCTCTATCATGCCGACCGCCATCATCGAGGAATTGTCGGCGCGACTGCCGAACATGCGGCTCTACAATTTCTATGGCCAGACCGAAATGGCGCCCTGCGCGACAATCCTCAGACCGGAAGAACAGCTGACCAAACTAGGATCCGCGGGCCGTCCGGGCCTGAATGTCGAGACGCGTGTGGTCAACGATCAGGACGATGAGGTCCCGGTCGGGGAAGTTGGCGAGATCGTGCACAGAAGCCCCCACCTTACGCTTTGCTACTATAACGACCCCGATAAGACGGCAGAGGCGTTCCGCAACGGCTGGTTCCACAGTGGCGACCTCGGACGGTTCGACGAGGATGGGTATCTTTACGTCGTCGACCGCAAGAAGGACATGATCAAGACCGGCGGAGAGAACGTCGCGAGCCGCGAGGTCGAGGAGACCATATTTCGACATCCCAAGGTTGCAGAGGTTGCTGTCTTCGGCGTTCCGCATCCGAAGTGGATCGAAGCCGTCGTCGCCGTCGTGGTGCCAAAACCAGGGCAGAATGTGACCGCCGAAGAGGTTACCGATTACTGCCGCGGCGCGCTCAGCGTATTCAAGACACCCAAGCACATCGCCCTGCGGGACAGCCTTCCGAAGAATGCGAGCGGGAAGATCCTGAAGCGTGAGCTGCGTGAGGAGTTCGCTGTATTATTCGAAGGGTAGAGTAACCATAAACGCTGATTAATCAAAGAGATCAGCGTCGCGACTTTTCAGCTGTTCCGCTTTGGCAACGGCCCTAAAATCTTGTGTCTGACGTCCGGAGCCGATCAGCAGTTGTGCATTGGCGCAATTTCGAAAAAAAAAACGCTTTGACCTTACGCAAATATGAACTTGACACTCATAAATTTAGCCATCTACGTTTATTGACAGGATGGCGGGACGAGAGGAGCTCTGCGCCATCCAAAACACAACCTGGAGGAGAACCATGTTTCGATTTTCATATCGGGCGGGGCAGAAGATGCTTTGCCTAGCGCTTGCGGCCAGCCTTGCAGCCCCTGTCTCGGCACAGGACAAAACCCCATTCCGCGAGCATAGCGGCGTTCTGCCCGACGGCACTTCCTGGCTCATCCGCGTCCCGGAGAACTGGAACGGCCGCCTGTTGCGCGATCTCGATTTCGCCAGCTTCATCCATGTCCCGGGCTACGCGCCCCGTTATGAAGATCTGCTGGCGCGCGGCTATGCCTTTGCCGGTCTGGCGCGCCATCCCCTCCGGCTCTGGCAATACGATCCGCAGCGCGAGATCCTGAACCTCCAGACCGTTCAGGACACCTTCACCCAGCTCGAAAGCGAGCCCGACATGGTGATGCAATACGGATGCTCCGGCGGCGGTCTGGACAGCCTCG
>NZNT01000017.1 GCA_002695005.1 Maritimibacter sp. | reverse complement strand
GGTCGCGCAGATGTCGTCTTCGGCGCGGTGGACCGCCTCGGCGATGGCCTCGGTCTTGTGCGGGTGGATGTTGTCCTCGCCCAGGAACCGGGTCACGCCCAGACGCTCCAGCGCGCGCAGGGTGGGGGCGGCGACAGCGACGAGGTGAAGATCGCGCCCCTGCCGCCGCGCCTTCTTGCCCCGGTCGATCAGGAAATCCGCGCCCGCGAGGTCGATCTTGTTGACGCCCTTGAGGTTCAGGATACGCGACTGGCGCGTCTCGGCCCGCGCCTCGATCCGGTCGAACTCCCGCTCGATATGCTCGACCGAGGCGAAGAAGATCGGCCCCTCCACCCGCATCATCCGGATCTGCGGACATTCGGGCAGGTCCAGCGCCTCGGCATTGCGGAACACCCGGCGCCCGTTGGCCACCATCGGCGCACCGACCGCGACGAGGGGCTGCGAGCTGTCCTTGAGGAACACGACGAGCGAGACGAGCACGCCCACCATGATCGCGAAATCCAGCTCCGAGAAGATGCCGGTCAGGAAGGTCGACAGCAGGATGACCGTCTCGCTCCGGCTGCTCTCAAGGATGTGGCGGATCTCGGCCACGTTCACCAGCCGCCACGCGACATAAAGGATCACGGCGGCCATCGCGGGCACCGGGACAAAGCGCACCAGCGGCCCGACGACCAGCAGCGCGGCCAGCAGAATGACCGAGGCGAACACGGCGGCAAGTGGCGTCTGCGCCCCGCTTTCCATATTGACCCCCGACCGGGTGAACGAACCGGAGCCTGCGTAACACTGCGTGAAACTGCCGACGGTGTTGGACAGGCCCTGACCGATCAGTTCCTGATTGCTGTCGTATTTCTCGCCCCGCCGCCCGGCAAAGGTCTTGCCGATAGAAATCGCCTCCAGAAGCCCGACAAAGGCGATCGCGGCCGCCCCCGGCAGAAGCTGCCCCCAGAGGTCGAGGTCGAAGCTCGGAACCGTCAGCGCGGGCACGACCGAAGTGAGCGGGTCGAAGAACGCGATCTGCCCGTCGGGCCAGACCGGGAGGAGCGCCACGAGGCTTCCCAGCACCAGCGCGAGGATGAAGGCCGGGATGCGCTTGTCGATCCGCTGCATCACGATGACACCCGCAAGCGTCACGGCACCGACCACAAGCGCGCTCCAGTGAATACCGCCAAGCTCGGGGATCAGGCGCGAAATGCGCTCCACCACCTCGCCCCCGCGCTCGACCTCGACCCCGATGATGGCCGGAAGCTGCGACACGGCGATCAGCACCGCCGCCGCCGCCGTGAAGCCCACGATCACGGAATGTGACACGAAGGCGATCAGCGCACCCAGACCGGCCAGACCGGCGATCAACTGGATGATCCCGACCATGAGCGTGAGGGTGATCGCCAGCGCGATGAAGGCGGGCGTCCCGGCGGTGGCGAAACCGGACAGCGTCACGAAGACCAGCGCGGAAATCGCGGTGGTCGGCCCCGACACCATGACGCGTGATGAGCCCCAGAGCGCCGCGATCACCCCGACGACGATGGCCGAGAACAGCCCGTATTCCGGCGGCAGTCCCGCGATCAGCGCAAACGCCACGCCCTGCGGCAGGACGATGGCCGCACCGGTCAGCCCGGCCACCGCGTCCTTGCGCAGCGTTTCGCGCGTGACATCGCCGTGCCAGCGACGGCGCGGCGACAGGCGCGTGACAGCGGTGCGGGCCCAGCTTGCCATTCCCGGCTCAGTCGACAGCGTAGAGGTCGATGATGACGCCGTCCGCGCTCCGGCTGCCGGAACTGACGAAGACCGTCCGGTTCACCCACCCATACCGGGCGTCGCCGGTTTCGAGCCGCGCCGAGGTGCGCATGGTGTAGTCTGTCGGATCGACGGCCTCGCCCTTGGCCAGACGCGCCAGCACCTCGGGCGGGCCGTGGCGAAAGCCGAGGTTCACGACCTCGATCAGCGCGCCGTCGTCGGTCTCGAACGCATAGCGTGTGTCGAGAAACGCGGTCCCGTCGGAATAGACAAGCTGCCAGTCCGCCCCGAGGTTCAGAAGGTGCCCGGTGATCGCGCCCGTGACGGTGCCGCCGGTGATCGGTATGATCCGGCGCCGGCCACCACGCCCCTCGCCCATCTCGCGGATCGGGCCAAGCTCGATGGTCAGTGTGCAGACCGGGCGCAGGGTCGGAACGGGGGGTTTCATGGTGACACTCCTGAACAGCCGGGAGGGCCCGGGCTACGGTTGCGGTGCGGTAACTGCCGCCCTTGCCGGGCGCAACCCTCCCGGTGGTCGGGATCGCGTGAAATTCGCCCCGCTCAGTCGGCATCCAGCGCGCGGATCGCGGCGTCGAGGTCATTGAGCAGCGAGTCGATGCGCGCCCGCCCGATGCGCGCCTCGATCCGCTCATAGGCCTTGCTGCTCTCCGGCGACACGGTGCGGATGAACCCGTCGCCCTCGGCGGTCAGCCGGATGCGCGCGCGGCGGCCGTCGCCCGGATTGCGGTCCATGCTGATCTGCCCCTTCGCGTCCAGCGTCTTGAGGATGCGCGACAGGGACGGGGGGAGGATACAGGCCCGCTCGGCCAGTTCGGTCGCGTCGATCTCGCCCGCCTCCATCAGCACGCGCAGCACCCGCCATTGCTGTTCGGTCGTGCCATGCGCCGTCAGGATCGGGCGAAACTCGCTCATCAGCCGTTCGCGCAGCCTCAGCAGGGCAATCGGTAGGGTGCGCCGGGTTTCCGACAGCTCGAAGCCATCGCGCAGTTTGGGGTTCGACATGGGGCCATCCTCGCATCGTCTGGCGACAATGAAACCATCATCGTTGACATGATGCAAGTTATTTAACATGTTCAGTAACGAGGAGGCGAATCAATGGCGCATTTGTCGATGGAATATTCCGGCGGGCTGGACGCCCGCTGTGACATGGCCGCTCTGGCCCGTGCCGCGCATGGCGCGATGGTCGATGCCGGGATCTTTCCGGTGGCGGGCATACGCGTGCGTCTGCACCGGGCCGACGTTGCCATCGTGGCGGACGGGCTGGATGAAAACGACTTTCTCGCCATGACCCTGTCGGTCGGGGCCGGGCGCACGACCGAGGCGCTCAAGGCCGCAGGCGACGCGATCTTCGCCGCCGTGCAGGGCGCGCTGCGCGGCCCGCTCTCGACCCCCCATTTCGCCCTTTCGCTCGAAATCCGCGTCATCGACCCGGAGCTGAGCTGGAAGGACACCCCCATTCACGCCCGGCTGTCCGGGCAGAAGAAGGACTGAGACATGAGTGTTCTGGACGACAATATCCAAAAGGCCCAAGGCTACATGGCGGCGTTTCGCGACAGCGGCGTCCTGAACCACATCGACGGCGAAACCGTCGCCGCGATCTCGGGCGAGACGATGGAGACGATCAGCCCGGTGGACGGCAGCACGCTCGCCCCGGTGGCGAAGTCGGACGCCGGGGACATCGACCGCGCCGTCGCCGCCGCCAAAGCCGCCTTTCCGCTCTGGTCGAAAACGCCGGGGGCCGAGCGGCGCAAGATCCTCATCAAGGTCGCCGAGGCGATCGAGGCGCGGGCCGAGGAAATCGCCTTTACCGAGTGCATGGACACCGGGCAGGCGCTGCGCTTCATGTCCAAGGCCGCGCTGCGCGGCGCTGCCAACTTCCGCTTCTTCGCGGATCAGGCCCCGTCCGCCGAAGACGGCGACGTGACCCGCACGCCCACGCAGATGAACACCACCTCGCGCCGCCCCATCGGCCCGGTCGGGGTCATCACCCCGTGGAACACGCCCTTCATGCTCTCGACGTGGAAGATCGCCCCGGCGCTCGCCGCCGGGTGCACCGTGGTTCACAAGCCCGCCGAGTTCTCGCCCATGACCGCCAAGCTGCTGGTCGAGATCGCCGAGGGCGCGGGGCTCCCCAAAGGTGTGCTCAACGTGGTCAACGGGCTGGGCGAAACTGCCGGCAAGCGCCTGACCGAGCATCCGGACATCAAGGCCATCGCCTTTGTCGGGGAAAGCCGCACCGGGTCGATGATCATGAAACAGGGCGCCGACACCCTCAAGCGCGTGCATTTCGAGCTGGGCGGCAAGAACCCCGTCATCGTGTTCGAAGACGCCGACATGGAGCGCGCCGTGGATGCGGCCACATTCATGATCTACTCGCTGAACGGCGAACGCTGCACCTCGTCCTCGCGCCTGTTGGTGCATGAAAGCATCTATGACGACTTCACGGCCAAGGTCGCGGCGGTGGCGAAGACGATCAAGGTGGGCCACCCGCTCGACCCCGAAACCGTGGTCGGCCCGCTGATCCATCCGGTGCATGAGGGCAAGGTGCTCTCCTACTTCGACAAGGCCCGTGCGGCGGGCGCGACCATCGCCGCCGGCGGCGAGAAGGTGGGCGAGGCCGGGTGTTTCGTGACCCCCACGCTGTTCACCGGCGCGACCAACGACATGGACATCGCGCAGGAGGAAATCTTCGGCCCCGTCCTGACCGCGATCCCGTTCAAGGACGACGAAGACGCGCTCGCCATCGCCAACGACACGCAATACGGGCTGGCCGCCTATGTCTGGACCCAGGACCTCGACCGGGCGATGTGGATGACCGACAATCTCGACGCGGGCATGATGTGGGTGAACTCGGAAAACATCCGTCACCTCCCGGCCCCGTTCGGCGGTGTCAAAGCCTCGGGCATCGGCCGCGACGGCGGCGACTGGTCGTTCGATTTCTACATGGAAACCGTCAACGTCAGCTTCCCCCGCGCCCATCACAAGATCCCGAAACTGGGCGGCTGAGCCCCCGTTTCCCTGCCATACTTCCGAGGAGGACACCCATGCCCATTCCCGCCCCGAACCTGAACCCGCCGTTCAACATCATCCGCCTGAGCCATGTGGAATTCGGCGTCACCGACCTTGCCGCCAGCCGGACATTCTACACCGATATCCTTGGCCTTCAGGTCACCGACGAGGATGACGAGACGATCTATCTGCGCGCGATGGAGGAGCGGGGGCATCACTGCCTCGTGCTCAAGAAAAAGCCCGAAGCGGGCATCGACTACCTGTCCTACAAGGTCTGGTCCGAGGACGAGCTCGACAAGGCCGAGACCTATTTCAAAGGGATCGGTCACGCGACGGAATGGGTCGAGCGCCCCTATCAGGGCCGCACCCTGCGCACCCGCGACTGTTTCGGCGCACCGATGGAGTTCTATTTCAAGATGGACCGGCTGGAACCGATCCACCAGAAATACGCGCTCTACCGGGGCGTCAAACCGCTGCGCATCGACCATTTCAACTGCTTCGCGCCCAACGTGGACACCGCTGTCGAATTCTACGGCAAGCTGGGCTTCCGCGTGACCGAATACACCGAGGACGAGGAAACCGGCGCGCTCTGGGCCGCCTGGACCCACCGCAAGGGCGGCGTGCATGACATCGCCTTCACCAACGGCCACGGCCCGCGCCTGCACCACACCGCGTTCTGGGTGCCAACGCCGCTCAACATCATCGACCTGCTCGACCTGATGTCGACCACCGGCTACGTCGGCAACATCGAACGCGGACCGGGGCGGCACGGCATTTCCAACGCCTTCTTCCTCTACATCCTCGACCCCGACGGGCACCGGATCGAAATCTACTGCTCCGATTACCAGACGGTCGACCCGGACCTCGAACCGATCAAGTGGGATCTCAAGGACCCGCAGCGCCAGACGCTCTGGGGTGCGCCCGCGCCGCGCTCGTGGTTCGAGGAGGGGTCGGCCTTCACCGGCGTCGACACCCGCGACGCCGATCTCAAAGCCTCGCCGATCATCGCGCCATGACGCTGAACGATCCGAGCCTTCTGAAAGAAGCCGCTCTGGTGGGGGCCGACTGGGTTCCCGCCGGCGACGACGCCATCGCCGTCACGAACCCGGCGACCGGCAAGGTCATCGGGCGCGTTCCCCGCCTGGGCGCGGGTGAGACGCGCGCGGCCATCGAGGCGGCACAAATCGCGCAAAAGGACTGGGCGAAGAAGACCGCCAAGCACCGCGCACAGATCCTGCGCCGCTGGTACGACCTGATGATGGAGAACCAGGACGACCTCGGCGCGATCCTGACGCTGGAACAGGGCAAGCCGCTGGCCGAGGCCAAGGGCGAAATCGCCTATGGCGCGTCCTTCATCGAATGGTTTTCCGAGGAGGCCCGGCGCGTGAACGGCGACGTGATCCCCGGCCATGCCGAGGACAAGCGCATCGTCGTCATCAAGCAGCCCATCGGGGTGGTCGCGGCGATCACGCCGTGGAATTTTCCCAACGCCATGATCACCCGCAAGGCCGGCCCCGCGCTTGCCGCCGGCTGCGCGATGGTGCTCAAACCCGCCGGGCAAACCCCGTTCTCCGCCATCGCGCTCGCCGAGCTGGCCGAACGCGCCGGGCTGCCCGCAGGGCTGTTCTCCGTCATCACCGGCTCGGCGCGCGAGATCGGGGGGGAGATGACAGCCAGCCCCATCGTGCGCAAGCTGACCTTCACCGGCTCGACCGAGGTGGGGATCGAGCTGTATCGCCAGTCCGCCGACACGGTGAAGAAGCTGGGGCTCGAGCTGGGCGGCAACGCGCCGTTCATCGTGTTCGACGACGCCGACCTCGACGCCGCGGTCGAAGGCGCGATCATCTCCAAGTTCCGCAACAACGGGCAAACCTGCGTCTGCGCCAATCGCATCTATGTGCAGTCGGGCGTCTATGATGCCTTCGCCGAGAAGCTGGCCGAACGTCTGTCGACCCTCAAGGTCGGCGACGGGATGGAGGCCGATGTCGTCTTCGGCCCGCTGATCGACGATGCCGCCGTGGCCAAGGTGCGCGAACACATCGCCGACGCGACCGGCAAGGGGGCGCAGGTCACATTTGGCGGCAATCCCCACGCGCTTGGCGGCTCCTTCTTCGAGCCGACGGTCATCACCGGCGTCACGCCGGACATGGCGGTCGCCCGCGAAGAGACCTTCGGCCCGGTGGCCCCGCTGTTCAAGTTCGAGACCGAGGACGAGGCGGTCGCCTATGCCAACGACACCGAATTCGGGTTGGCGAGCTACCTCTACTCGCGCGACTATGCGCGGGTCTGGCGGGTCGGCGAGGCGCTCGAATACGGGATGGTGGGGATCAACACCGGCCTCATCTCGACCGCCGAAGCCCCGTTCGGGGGCATCAAGGCCTCGGGCCTCGGCCGCGAAGGATCGCACTACGGAATCGAGGATTTCGTGGAAATCAAATACCTCTGCTTCGGCGGAGTAGCGTGAGGATATGGATATGAACATACCCGCAAGACTGGCCACCTTCCGTGCCGCGGGCCGCGACCGCTACGGCCTCGTCACCGACGCGGGCCTCGTCGATCTGACGCCCGACTTCGGCGCGCGGTTTCCCACCCTGCGCGAGGTGATCGAGGCGGGCGCGCTGGACGAGCTGGTGCGCGCCGGACAGGGACGCGCCGCGTCCTGGGCCGAGAAGGACGTGACCTTCCTCATCCCCGTGCCGCGCCCGGACCGGATTATCTGCGTCGGCGTGAACTTTCCCGACCGCAACGCCGAGTACAAGGACGGCAGCGCGCAGCCCAAGCACATGTCGCTGTTTCCGCGCTTCCCGTCCTCCTTCACCGGCCATGACACGCCGCTGATCCGCCCGCCGGAGAACCACACGCTCGACTACGAGGGCGAAGTGGCCGTCGTGATCGGCAAAGGCGGTCGGCGCATCGCGCAGGAGGATGCCTATGACCACATCGCGGCGCTCACCCTGTGCAACGAAGGCACGATCCGCGACTGGGTGCGCCACGCGAAGTTCAACGTGACGCAGGGCAAGAACTGGGACGCGACCGGGGCCATCGGCCCCTGGCTCGTCCCCTTCACCGATGCCGCGCAGCTGGACGAGGCGACGATCGAAACCCGCGTGAACGGTGAGGTGCGTCAGCAGGACGAACTCAGGAACATGATGTTCCCGATCCGCGAAGAGATCGCCTATATCTCGACCTTCACCACGCTGTCGCCCGGCGACATCATCATCACCGGCACGCCCTCGGGCGCGGGGGCGCGGTTCGACCCGCCCAAATACCTCGTCCCCGGCGACGTGATCGAGGTCGAGGCCCCCGGCATCGGCATCCTGCGCAACGGGGTGGCGGACGAATGACCCTGACCGACGCACAGGTGGACAGGGCTGCGGCCGACCTTCTGGCCGCCGAGGATGCGCGCGAACAGATCGGCCTCCTGTCCCTGCGCCACGACGGCATGACGCTGGACGACGCCTATCGCATCCAGTCCGCGCAGATGGCGCAGAAGCTCGCGGCGGGGCGTGACATCGTGGGCTGGAAGATCGGCCTGACCTCCAAGGTGATGCAGGATGCGCTTGGCATCGACACGCCCGACAGCGGTGTTCTGTATGACGACATGGTGTTTCCCACCGGCGGCACCGTGCCCAAGGGCCGGTTCATCCAGCCCCGCATCGAGGCCGAGATCGCCTTCGTGATGAAAGCCCCGCTGGACGGTGACGTGACGCGCGACGACGTGCTCGCGGCGACCGATTACGTTGTCCCGTCGCTGGAAATCCTCGACACCCGCATCCAGCGCAAGGACCCGGCCACCGGCCAGCCGCGCATCATCGTGGATACGGTGAGCGACAATGCCGCCAACGCGGGCATCGTTCTGGGCGCGCAGCACCACGCCCCCGACGCCCATGACCTGCGCTGGACCGGCGCGATCCTGCGCGCGAATGGCGCGGTCGTGGCCACCGGCCTTGGCGCCGCCGTTCTGGACGACCCCGTGATGGGGCTTGTCTGGCTCGCCCGCCGGATGCACCAGTATGGACAGAAGATCGAGGCGGGGCAGGTGATCCTCTCCGGCTCGTTCATCGCGCCCATTGAATGCCCACCCGGCACGCGGATCGAGGCCGATTTCGGCCCCTTCGGTGACGTGTCCATCAGCTTCGAGTAACCGCCATGCCCGCACCCGCCAACACGTTCAAGAAACGCCTTCTCGCCAAGGACACCCAGATCGGCCTGTGGGTCGGGCTGGGCGACCCGAGCGTTGCCGAACTCGCCGCCCATACCGGGTTCGACTGGATGGTGATCGACGGGGAACACGGCCCCAACGGCTTGCGCGACGTGCTGGCCCAGCTTCGCGCCGTGGGGCAGGGCGGCGCGCATCCCGTGGTCCGGGTGCGCGACGACAACCGCGCCGAGATCAAGCAGATGCTCGACATCGGGGCGCAGACCATCCTCGTCCCCATGATCGAAACCGCCGATCAGGCGCGTGAGGCGGTGCGCTCCATGCTCTATCCGCCACTCGGGATGCGCGGCGTGGGCGCGGCGCTTGCGCGTGCATCCGGGTTCGGGGCCGAGGCCGACTACCTGCACACCGCGAATGACGAGGTCTGCCTGCTGTTGCAGGTCGAAAACCGCGCGGGGCTGTCGGCCCTCGACGACATCCTCGCGGTCGAGGGCGTCCACGGCGTGTTCATCGGCCCCGCCGACCTCGCCGCCGACCTGGGCCACCGGGGCGATCCCGGCCACCCGGACGTGCAGGCGGCGATCGACGACGCGCTCGCCCGCATCCGGGGTGCCGGCGTCGCGGCGGGCATCCTCACCAGCGACCGGGCGCTTGCCAAGGGCTACGCCGCGAAGGGTGTCGAGTTCCTCGCCGTCGGGTCGGACGTGGGCACGCTGCGCGGCGGATTGCTGGCCCTGCGCCGCGAATTCTGAACCCGACTTGACCTCGATCAACGCCGGGCGCTCCCATACGCATATAATGAACATGTTAACGGCTTCAGGAGGAGACTATGGGAGAACTGGTTCTCGCGGCGAAATGCACCCACGTCCCGACGATGATCATGTCCGAGCAGGAGGGCCCGCTGAAGGGCAAACGCCAGCCCGCCATCGACGGCCACCGTCGGATCGGTGAGCTGGCCCGCGCCGCCGGGGCCGACACCTTCGTCGTGCTCGACACCCACTGGCTGGTGAATGCGGCCTATCACATCAACGCCAACCACCGGTTCAAGGGGCTGTTCACCTCGAACGAGTTTCCGCAGTTCATCAAGGATCTGCCCTATGAATACGAAGGCAACGCGGCGCTTGGCGACCTGATCGCGCAGACCGCGACCGACGACGGCGTCTATACCCTCAGCCACCAGATCGACAGCCTGGAGCTTGAATACGGCACGCTCGTCCCGATGCGTTACATGAACGACGACGCGGCGCTCAAGGTCGTGTCGGTCGCCGCCATGTGTACCGTTCACAGCCTCGACAGTTCCCGCCGCCTGGGCGCGGCGATCCGCAAGGCCATCGAGGCATCCGACAGCAAGGTCGCGCTGATCGCCTCAGGCTCGCTCAGCCACCGGATCTGGCCCAACGACATCTATGCCGAGAACAACGGCACCTTCACCATATCTTCGAAATTCAACGAGGTCGTGGACCGCCGGGTGCTGGAGCTGTGGCAGAACGGGGAAACCGAGCTGTTCCTCCAGATGCTCCCCGACTACGCGAAGTATTGCGACGGCGAAGGCGACATGCACGACTCCGTCATGCTGTTCGGCGCGCTCGGATGGGACAGCTACAGGGGCCGGGGCGAAGTGATGACCGAGTATTTCCCCTCCTCCGGCACCGGCCAGACCAACGTGCTGTTCTCGCTCGACTGAGCGGACGGGCGACGGTCAGCCAAGCAACCCCTGCGCCCGCCAGCCGTCGAACACTTCCAGCGCGGCCTCCACGAAGGCCGGGTCGTTGATGTGGCAATCGAGTTCGACCAGCTCCACGTTGTCCGGCACGCTCTTGCGGATCTCGTCGATGAAGGCGGCCAGCCCCTCGGGATCGGACAGAACGCCCCCCGGACGGTCCCATTCGTTGCCGCCATGCAGCGGCAGCAGGAACGTCACCGGCCCCGTGGCCCCGGCCAGCCGCGCGCACATCGCGCGCGCCATCTCGCGGCGTTGGTCCGGCGTCATCATCACCGAGGACAACAGGCGGTTGTGGGCGTGAATCTCCTGGCTCGCGATCTTCTCGGGCACCGGCTGCCAGCCCACGATGTCGATCAGGTCGTAACAGCCGATCGACACCATCTGCGGCGTGCCGGTGCGGCCCGCGTTGGTCATCCGGTCCTCGCCCGCCGTGACGGTCGAGCCCATGATGTGATTGCCGACCTCCTGCGGGGCGAAATCCATGACGCCCGCGAAGGCCCCTTGGCCCGCAAGGCTCTCGAACGCGCGCCCGCCCATGCCGGTGGCGTGGAACACGGCGACCTCGTATCCCCGCGATTCCAGCGCCGGCTTCAGATCGACCATGTAGCGCAGCACCGTCTTGCCGAACGACATCATCCCGATCAGCGGCCGGTCGCGCGCAGGCTTCTCCACCGCCCGCGCGGCCCCCAGCACGGCCCCCGCCGCCTGCGACAGCGACGCCTTGCAGACCGAGTTCAGCCCGTAAAGCCCCCCGGCCCAAAGGATCATCTGCACATCGGCGGGCAGGCGTTCGGGCGGGATCAGGGGCGAGAAACTGACCGTCGAGACGATGTATTTCGGCACCCCCAGCGGCAGCGCGGAACAGACGTCGAGCGACAGGTCGGTGCCCATCGTGCCGCCCAGCACGATCACCCCGTCGAACCGCCCCTCCTGATACAGCCGGGCGGCCATTGCCGCCGCACCCCGCGCCATGTCCTGCATGGCGAGGTTTTCGTCCTCATGCGCGATGGCCCGCGCGATGGAGCTTCCGCCCGCCTCGGCCACGTCATGCTTGGAAATATCGGTCGGCTCAGACGGGTCGCCCAGAACGCTCACGTCCATCGTCAAGACGCGTCCGCCCTGATCGCGGATCACGCCGGTCATATAGGACAGTTCGTCGTCCTTGGTGTCATAGGTGCCGACGACAAGGATGGTGGGCTCACTCATAGCTTGATCCATGCTGTTTTGAGGTCGAGGTATTTGTCCAGCGCGTGCAACGACTTGTCGTGCCCGTTGCCGGACTGTTTGACGCCGCCCAGCGGCACGGTGTTGTCCGCGCCCCCGTAGGTGTTCACATGGACGACGCCCGCGTGCAGCCCCCGGATCATCCGGTGCGCGCGCGACAGGTTCGCGGTCCACACCGCCGAGGCGAGGCCGTAGTCGGTGCCGTTCGCGATGGCGAGCGCTTCGTCCTCCGTGTCGAAGGGGATCACGGCCAGCACCGGGCCGAACACCTCGGCCTGCGCGATGCGGTCGGCGGGGCTGACGCCGGTCACGAGCGTCGGCTCCATGTAATAGCCCCCGGTCTCCTCGAGGATGCGCGACCCGCCGATGACGCTGCGCCCGGCCTCGCGCGCCTCACCCACGAACGACAGGTTCTGCGCAAGCTGGCGCTCGGAATTCACCGCGCCCGCCTGCGTGTCGGGGTCCAGCGGATCACCCACCTTCAGACCGCCCATGACCTCGGTCAGCTTGGCGACGAAGTCATCGTGGATCGACCGCTCCACCAACAGCCGCGACCCGGCCACGCAGACCTGCCCGGAGTTGCGGAAAATCCCCATCGCCGACACCTTGACCGCCTCGTCCAGATCGGGCGCGTCGGCGAAAACGATGTTGGGGGACTTGCCGCCAAGCTCCAGGTAGACCCGCTTCATGTTCGACCGGGCGGAATATTCCAACAGCCTGCGCCCCACGCCACCCGAGCCGGTGAAGACCAGCACATCCACATCCATCGACAGCCCGATCGCCTCGCCCACCACCGCGCCCTCGCCGGTCACGACGTTGAGCACACCGGGCGGGAGGCCCGCCTCGACCCCAAGCTCGGCCAGCCGGATCAGCGACAGCGAGGCGGTTTCGGCAGGCTTCAGAACCACGCTGTTGCCCGCGGCCAGCGCCGGGGCCAGTTTCCAGGCCCCGATCATCAGCGGGAAGTTCCACGGCACGATGGCCCCCACGACGCCCACCGGCTCACGGTGGACCAGCGCCAGAACCGAGGGGTCGGTGGGCGCGATCTCGCCGTTGATCTTGTCGATGGCCTCGGCGTAATAGCGGATCGTGCCCGCCGCCGACATCGGCTCGGCCTTGAACGCCATGCCGATCTCGGTCCCGTTGTCGCGCACCCCCAGAACGGCGAGGTCGAGTGCGTTTTCCTCGATCAGCGCGGCCCATTTCAGCATCACCGCCTTGCGCTTCGCGGGCGCGGCATTGGCCCAGACGCCCGCGTCGAAACTGCGCCGCGCGGCCCGGGTCGCCGCCGCGACATCCTCGGCCGTGCCCCGCGCCACGGTGGTCAGAACCTGACCGTCGAGCGGCGAGAGGACGTCGAGCCGCCCGCCATCAGAGGCAGGCACCCAGTCGCCGTCGATCAGGTGATTGGCGGGGGGCACCTCTGCGCTGCGCAGGGTCTCGATACGAGCTTTGTCGAGCATGGGTCAGCCTTGCTGTGAATCGTGAATGTCGTGGTCGTGGCTGTCCTCGGGCGAGGTGGCCCGCCGCTCGCGGATCACGCCCCAGATATGGACGAGGATCAGGAGAACGATGGCACCGGCGATGATCGCCGCGATGGGCCGGTCGACGAAATCGAGCGGTGTCTTCACCCGCGCCATCGAGGCGCGCAGCTTGACCTCCATGATCCCGCCCAGAACCATCCCGAGGATGATCGGCACCGTCGGCAGGTTCTGCCGTTTCAGGACCAGCCCGAGGATACCAAAGACCGTCGCGACGGCGCAGTCGGTGATCGAGTTGCGCAGGGAATAGACCCCGACGAAACCGAGCGTGAGGATCGTCATCCCAAGGAACCGCGTCGGGATCTGGATCACCCGCAACAGCAGGTTCGACGACAGCCCCACGAAGATGACCACGAGCACGTTGAGAAGCAGCATCGCCATATACAGCGCGTAAACGAAGTCGAGCTGGTTCTGGAACAGCCCCGGCCCCGGCACGACGTTGTGGACGTAAAACACCGACAGCATCATCGCCGTCAGCGCCTCGCCCGGAATACCGAGCGCGAGCAGCGGAATCATCGCCGCCGCCGGCACCGCGTTGTTGGCACTTTCCGACGCGATCAGGCCCTCGGGGCTGCCGTTGCCGAATTCCTCCGGCGTCTTCGATGTCTTCTGCGCATAGGTATAGGTCAGGAACTGCGCCGTGAACTCGCCCACGCCGGGGATGATGCCCATCAGCACGCCGAAGCCCGAGCCCGCCGCCGCGATCCGCTTGTGCCGGAACACGCCGGTCATCGCCTTGAACAGGTTGCCCACGACCCGCGCGCCCTGCGGCGCCTCGTCGGGCCGTGTCGCCAGCAGGAAGCCCTGCGACAGCGCGAACAGCCCCAGCACGACGACGATGAGGTCGACGCCCGAGGACAGGAAATCGAACCCGAAAGTGTAGCGCTGGGTATAGCGCACCGGCTCCAGCCCGATGGTGGCCAGCAGGATGCCGAAGGCGGCCAGCGACCCGGCGGCGAAGGTCTGCCCCCGGTGTGCGATGACCACCAGCACGATCCCCAGCAACGCGGCGAGAAAGATCTCGCGCGAGCCGAACATGGGCGCGACCTTGGCCAGCACAGGCGACAGCAGGATCAGCGCGAGGATCGACAGGATGCCGCCCACGAAACTGGCCCCATAAGCCAGGCCGAGCGCGCGCAGCGCCTCGCCCCTCTTGGTCATCGGATGCCCGTCATAGGTGGTCAGCGCGTTGACCGCCGTGCCGGGCGTGTTGATGAGGATGGCCGGAAGCGACCCGCCGTACATCGACGAGCCGTAGATGCCCAGAAGCATCGTCAACCCGACAAGCGGCTCCATCGAAAAGGTCGCGGGCAGCAGGATGGCGATGGCCACCGGGGCCCCGACGCCGGGAATGGCGCCGATGATGACCCCGCCGATGGACCCGACGAGCAGCGCGAACAGCACCGCGGGCGTGGCGAGCATCTGAATGCCGGAGAGGAGTTCAACCATCAGAGATACGTCATGACAAAGGTGCGGAACGGACCGGACGGCAGGTAGTCATACACCTCCCCCGCCGGGATTCGCACTTGAAGGAAGCCCTTGAAGACCAGAACGACGAATGTGCCGAAGACCGCCGCGCCAAGGATCCAGCGCCAGCCGCGATACCCCAGCCTGAGCGTGAGAAGAACGGTGAAAACCAGCGTCGACGGCAGGTAGCCAAGCAGCGGGACGAGCCAGACATAGGCCATGAACCACGCCGCGAATTCAAGCGCCTTGATCCACTCCACCACCTCGGCCATCCGCCCCGGAATACGCTCCGAAACGATGGCGCCGAACAGGTGCAGCGCACTGAACACGACCATCCCGATCACGGCGACACCGGGCCAGAAGGCGGGCTGCGCGAAGGTTTTGACATTCTCCAGCCACGGGGCCTGCGTCGGCAGGTTGATCAGCAGGAACAGCGCGAACAGAAGCGACAGCAGGGCGATGAAGAAATCGCCCGGCCGCCTGTAGCGCCGAAACAGGTCCTGAAAGGTCTTCATGGAACCTCTCCATTACGGAGACGGGCCCGGCGGATCTGCCGGGCCCGGCTGTTCAGTTACCGATGAGCCCGGACACGGTCCCGAGGGTCTCCATGTCCTTCTCGATCTGCGCCGCAGCCTCGTCCGCCGGGGTCCAGTAGACCAGCGCGCCGGTCTCTTCGGCAAGCGTCTTGGCCGCGTCGGAGTTGATCACCGTCATGGCGACCGCCTCGATCTTGTCGCGCACGTCCTGCGGGGTGCCCTTGGGCACGAACAGACCGTTCCACAGCGCAAGATCGAGCGTCGGGGCAAGCTCGCCCACCGTCGGCGCGTCGGGCGTCTGCGGCAGCCGCTCGCCCCCGATCGACGCCAGCACCTTCACGTCGTCCAGACAGGGCAGGATCAGTTGCAGCGTCGTGTTGATGACATCCGCATCGCCCGAGGCCAGCGTGTTGCAGTCGAGCGCGTCGAACGCGGCATCGGAGCCGAACGAAAAGCCCTTCTCGGCGGCCAGCGCGAACGTCACCTGCGTCGGGATCAGGAAATTGCCGAAATGGCCAAGCGCCACGTCGTTATCCGCCGCATGGGCCGCAAGCTCGTCGATCGAGGAATAGGGCGCATCCCCCGCCGTCGCGATGACGAACGGATAGGTCAGGAAAATCCCGATGGGGTCGAACGGGTTCTCGGCAAGCGCCGGGATGCCGGTCTCGGGGCCGACAACGGGCACGTCCACGACGAACGAGCCGATGGTGTACCCGTCGGGGTCCGCACCCGCGACTTCGGCCGCGCCGGGGAAGGGGCCGCCGCCGCCGCCGGGCTTGTTCACGACCGCCGCCGGAACGCCGTATTGCGACTGGAACTCGTCCGCGATCATCCGCGTGAGAACGTCCTCAAGGTCGCCCGGCGGGAACGGGACGACGAATTCGACGGGCTGTTCAGGGTATTCCGCAGCAGCGGTCAGGGGCATCGCGATGGCGCATGTGGCCGCGAGCAATATCTTCTTCATGTCTTACCTCCAGTGGATCCCCGCCAGCCCGGTTGATCGGTTTATTATTTGAACCGGCGGTATTAAAATAACTTGCCTTGCCGAGGGGCTTCTGTCAACAACTGTCACTGAGCCATGTCGCCAGAATGCGCGCGAAAACATGGGGAGACACATGGGAACGATCACCAAAGCACTTGAATTGCTCGACTTTTTCTCGAAGTCCCGCGCCGAAATCGGTCTGGGCGACTTCGTGAAGCTGACCGGGCGGGACAAGGCGACGGTGCATCGCCACCTTGTCGAACTCATGCAGAACGGCTGGCTGGAGCAGGACCCGACCACGCGGGCCTATCGCCTCGGCCCCGCGATTCTGCGCCTCTCGGCGGTGCGCGAGGCGACCTATCCGACCCGTGCGCTGATCCGGCCCGTGGTCCACCGCCTGTCCGAAGACGTGGGCGAGCTCGTCCATGCCTCGCTTCTTCAGGGCGACCAGCTTTCCCCGATCTACTTCGCCGATCCCCGCCGTCACGGGGTGCAGGTCCACTTCAACCTGTCCGAGCTTCTGCCGCTGCACGCGACCTCCTCCGGCCTCGCCGTGCTGGCCTTCAGCTCCGACGACCTGCGCACGCGCATCCTCAACGGCGCGATGACCGCCTATACCGATCAGACGGTGACCGACCCGGACACGCTGCGCGCCCTCATCGACGAAACCCGCCGCACGGGGCTTGCAAGCAGTGCCAACGCCTTCGATCCCGAGGTCGCCTCGCAGGGCACCGCGATCTTCGGCTCCGGCGACAGGCCGGTGGGCGCGCTCTCGGTCTCGGTGCCCTCCGTGCGCGCCACCCCGGACCACCTCGCGACCATCCGCGGCCCGCTGATCCAGGCCGCGCGCGACATCACCCGATCCCTGGGCGGCACCTACCCCCCCGAACACCCCCTGTCCCGACCGTGAGCCGGGGCCAAGCGACGAGGCACACATGAAAGACAGCAACTTCCTGAAAGAACACAACGCCCGCCACATCTGGCACCCGATGGCGCACCCGGCGGACAGTCAGGCCAATCCCCCCGACATCATCGTGGGCGGCGAGGGCGTGCATATCACCGATGTCGACGGCAATCGCCTGGTCGATGCCGTGGGCGGGCTGTGGAACGTGAACCTCGGCTATTCCTGCCAGCCCGTGAAAGACGCGATCACCGCGCAGCTCGACCGCCTGCCGTATTACTCGATCTTTCGCGGCACCTCGAACGACAACGTCATCGAGCTTGGGGAAATCCTGCGGGATTTCTTTGCCGAGGACGGCCTCACGCGGGCGTTCTACACGTCCGGCGGGTCCGACAGCGTGGAAATCGCGCTGCGCCTCGCGCGCCAGTACCACAAGGTGCGCGGCGAGGGCGGGCGGGTGAAATACCTGTCGCTGAAAAAGGGCTACCACGGCACCCACACGCTGGGCGCCTCCGTGAACGGCAACGCCAATTTCCGCACGCAGTATGAGCCGCTGATGCCCGGCTGCTACCACATCCCCGCGCCCTACACCTACCGCAACCCGTTCAACGAGACCGACCCCGAAAAGCTGGCCCAGCTCTGCCTCGCCGCGCTCGAGGACGAGATCGCCTTTCAGGGGGCCGAAACCATCGCGGCCTTCATCATGGAGCCGATCCTCGGGGCAGGCGGCGTGATCCCCCCGCATGAAAGCTTCATGCCCGGCGTGCGCGAGATCTGCGACCGCCACGGCATCCTGTTGATCGCGGACGAGGTCATCACCGCCTTCGGCCGGTCCGGCGACTGGTCGGGCAGCCGCCACTGGGGCGTGAAGCCGGACATGATGACCACCGCCAAGGCCATCACCAACGGCTATTTCCCCTTCGGCGCGGTGATGATCTCCGAAGCCATCGCCGAGGTGTTCGAGGGCGACAAGACCGGCAAGGCCTTCATCGGCTCCGGCTACACCTATTCCGGCCACCCGGTCGGCGCGGCGGCCGCCATCGCCTGTGTGCAGGAAACCCAGCGCCTGAACGTCAAGGACAACGCGGCGGCGCGTGGCACGCAGCTTTTCGACGGGCTGAACCGGCTCAAGGACAAGTATGACATCGTGGGCGACGTGCGCGGCGGTCACGGCATGATGACGGCGATGGAACTGGTCTCGGACCCCGAGGCGAAGACGCCGATCGACAAGAAGACCATCGGTGCCATCCACCGCGCCGTGTTCGACTCCGGCGTGATGGTGCGCGTGTCGGGCCCGAACATCATCCTGTCGCCGCCGCTGATCCTATCGGAAAGCGAGGCCGACACGATCATCGACGCCCTCGACACGGGACTTGGCGCGGTCTCCTGACCCGACCCGGCGGGGTGGCAGAAATACGGCCTGGAGCGCGAGCACCGGGCCGTTTTTCATGCGACACTGGCCCAAAGGCACGCGTGTCACCGCATCAGCGGGCAGATATTACATAATCTCCATTATGCGGCGTCAATTTTTTCGCCAAACGCCGTCTCCCCAATATATCGCGCAGCCCGGGTCGGCTGGTGATATCGACGGCCCGAAGACCGCCCCTGCCCCACAATTCAAGCGTTGGTATCGTGAAAGAATGTCATGGGCCCCTACCCCGGTTCAGACCCCGTCGATCAGGATATCCAGCGCACGCTTGAGGGCATCGCGCTCCGCCTCCAGCGACCCCACGCGCTCACGCAACTCCGCGCCGGGCACGGCGGCAAGCTCCTGCACCCGCACGATCCATGCCGCCCCCTCGACCTCAACCACCGGCGTCAGTCCCGGCAGCGCCGCATAGCGCCCCGCGTCCCGCAACGGCGCGACGATCCGCGAGGCGTCGATGCCGATCAGGTCGGTCTGAAGATCCACGACAAGCTGACCGCTCGCCAGCCGGTATAGGTCGAATTGCGCCATGCCCCTGCCCTAGAAGCTGCGGAACCTGGAAAGCGCCAGACCCTCCTCCGCGACCTCATCGCCATAGCGCCCGATGGCCTCCGCGTTCTCCTCGCGCCAGCGACGGTTGCGTTCAACCTTCGCCGCATCCGCGATGGCGGCCTCGGCCAGCCGTGACATGTTCAGCCCCAGCGACCGTGCGGTCTCGGCGACCTCGGCGTCGAGTGTCAGATTGACCTTGATGCGTCCCATTTCACCCTCCGAGCGTATGCGTATCATTCAGGAGTATAATTTACCCTCTGACATCGCACAAGGCACCCCCCTGCCCTGCCCCGCCATGCCACCGGCTCCGGCTGGCAACGCCCAAGTGCCCGCCTCGGACACCACGCGCCGGATGAAGGGCACGCCCCCCTGCCCCGCTGCCTGGGCGACCTTCGTGACCGTGCGACCCTGCTGATCGGTTACCCGGGCGAACGGCGTCGACGCGAAATCTTGAACCTCGATGTTCACACGGACGCCACGCCCGACAGCGGCTCGGCGCAGGTTTTCGACGCGCCGCTATCCCCGTGCGCCTGACCCGGGCCGCCGGCCTCCGGAACGAGAAAGGGGCCGCGAAACGCGACCCCCCTACCCCGGTGGTTTCGCGGCGAAACCCCCTCACTCGCGCGACAGGAGCGCCTCGACCTCATCCGCGATGGTGCGCATCAGCCCGGCCGTCACCCGCTCGCCAGACAGCCGGAGAACCCAATCGGCCCCGTCCTGCTCCACATCGACGCGGAAGCCAGCATCCGTCGTCCGACTGCGGGTCGCCGCCCGCTTGGGTCGCCCTCCCCTGCCCGCGTCCACCGGCGCCGGAGTCATGGCCTCGATGGCGGCCAGCAGGGCGGCAAGCTCCTCCTCCGGGGTCTGCGGCGCGGCCTCGGCGAGCGCGTCGCGGATCGACGATTCCCCCCCGGCCCGCAGCGCGGTGGCGAGCTTGAGCCCGTCCTTCTCGCGCAGGCTCTCGGGATAGACGAGCATGTCGCCCAGCTCCTCGAAGATCAGCGCGAAGGACCGGATCTTGGACCGCTTGGCTTTCGACCCGGTGGCGAACAGCGCATCCACCGCCGCCTCGGTGTTGAGGAAGGCCCCCTCCTGAGCCGCGAGCACCGAGATGCGCCCGCGTTCGAAATGGCTCAGGTCGGCGCGCACCTCGTTCTCTTCGACCATCGCGACGAAGGTGCCGCCCATCGCGCCCGGGTCGCGGACCACGGCGCGGATCGTCTCATACCGGTCGCCGTCCCAGAGGTCATGGAGCCCCTGCACCGCCATGAACCGGCGATAGCCCGAGAGAAGGCCGTAGCGTTTGCCATCGACCGGGTCTTGCCGTTCGAACACCTCGATGGGCAGGCGCAGGCCGTGGGCTGCGATGGAGCGTTTGAGTTCCTCGAGCTCCTCGCCGTCCATCGACATGCGGTCGCGGATCAGCGCGCCCTCGTCGATGTCGGTGAGCGGGATTTCCGCGATGAGGCGCCCTGCCCCCTCGGCCTCGCGCAACCGTTCGGCGTCGCTCCGGTTGCGCGCGATCTCGGCCTTTTCTTCGGCCGACCGCAGATCGGCGGCCTGGGCCGTGTCGGCGGCGACCTGTGCGATGGGGGCAGACAGCGGCCCCTTGGGGGAGGTTTCGCGGCGAAACTCCGCCTCCAGCGCGGTGAGGTCAGCGGCGCTCGGCGCCTCAAGCTTGCGTCTCTTGGCCATCTATCACGCCTCCTCGTTTGCAGCGTTTGCCATCTGTTGATCGCGCCACCACGACCCCAGGATAAGCGATTTCACCTCGGCCCATGTGCCGTCGAACGTCTCGCGCCCGCGCACATAGGTCTCGCGGTTGAAGTCGCGGTAGTCGGTTTCATAGATCCCCGACACCTGCTCCCCCGCCTGCCCGACCATCGCGGTCAATTCCTGCCGGTAGGCGGTCATGAAGTCGCCGAAATAGGCCTGGATCACGTTGGCCAGGTCCGCCTGCTGGGCCGCGTCGAAGCGGGTGATGATGGCGCGCACGGCGTCCCATTCGAAGCGCATTTCCGGAAGGCCGTCCCGGCGCCTGACCCGATTCTCGCCCTCTTCGATCGAGGCGAAGGTGGAATAGATCATGTCGAAGAACCGGCCCGTCGAATCGAATTCGAGGAACGACGCGCCGAGCGGGACGAGCAGGATATCGGCGGCGGCGAGCGCGTTGATCGTGAGATAGCCGAGGGCCGGGGGCGTATCGAGCAGGACGATGTCATAGTCGTCCAGCGTCCCGCTATCCTCCAGCGCGTTCTGGAGCGCGTCCCAGAGGGGCCAGGAGCGAAGCTGCATCCGCCAGACCGGCACCTGGAACTCGGCCCAGTAGAGGTTGAGCTGCGCCCCGATGAGGTCGATGTTCGGCCAGTGCGTTTCCTGGATGAGGTTTCGCGGCGAAACCTCGAGCGCCTCGGTCAGGGTTTCGTCGAAGGGGTAGGGGGCCTGACCCGCGTTCTCGCGCACCACGTTCTCGGCCTGAAGGGCCTTGGCATAGTCGCGGGCGATCAGGGGGAAGGCGGTCATCCATTCATCCTCGACCTTGCCGCCGAGAATCGACGTCATGGAGCCCTGACTGTCGAGGTCGATCACCAAGACTTTGTAACCGTCCAGCGCGGCGCTCATGGCGAGATGCGCGGCGGTCGAGGTCTTGCCGACCCCGCCCTTGAAATTCGCGACGGCCACGACCTTGGCCGGGAGCCCCTCGGGGCGCCACGATTTGTAGGCCTTGCCGGCCGCGCCCTCGGTGGCGAAGTGGTCGCGGATCACCATGACCTCTTCCAGCGTGAACCACTTGGCGCCCGCTTCGCCCTCGCCCTGGGGCAGGTCGGGATTGGCCTTGAGGACGCGGCGCAGATGGGCGGCGGCGACCGGGATCAGGTAGCGCGTGATCTCCCAGATCGAGAACTTGCGCAGCCGCTTGTTGCCGTCGGGCGCGTAGCCGCGTTTGGCGAGGTCGTCGCGCCCGCGCATAGCGAAAGCGGCGGCTTTCGCGAATCGGGCGGTCTCGATAGGCTCGGCAAGACGTTTCGCGGCGAAACCCGGGTCGATGTTGAAATAGGGGGGTAGGTCCTGCTTGCTCGGGGGTTTGGTTGCCATGAGTGCCTCTCCATGTTCGCTATTCTCTGCGATATCGTGGAAACTATCGCACATGCCGGGGCTCAAGTGAATCGATTTGGGGCAAGACCCCTTCAAACCCCAATATATAGAAAGCAGCCCAGCCCGACGCTTTAGTTTTATTTCAGGACTTTAAAGTCTTTGCTGAGAAAAAAAGTTTTTTTCGCCAATGGGTTACGGGCAGGTGCGGACCCGGTTGCGGGATGGGCGGCACCCGCGGGCAGGGCGAAAGGGACCTGTTTGCAGGACGAGGGCAACCGATTCGCGGGGGACGAGTCGTGATTCGTTCGGAAACAAGGGGTTTTTGGCGAATTAGACCCTAATGGACCGCACGCACCCTGGCTTGTCCACAGCGCCGTCCCGCAAACGGGTCCCTTAACGCTCGAGCGGGCAGGGGAGGGGACCCGGATACGGGATGGGCTGAAAGGTGCCAACAGCGGGCTTGATCGCGGGTGCCTTATCGCGGACACTGAGAAAAAAGAACGAGCAGGTGACAGTATGGATGAGATTGCGCGGGACCGGCTGACCGGATCGCTCAGGCGAGGCGCCGTCAAGAAGCATGTGGCGGCGATCCACGTTTCGGGGAAATTGACCCTATTACAGCGGAAGTTGAGCAATGTGCTGTTGCTCAACGCCTATGACACGCTCACCACAAGCCGCCGCCACCAGATCGACGCGCGCACGCTGTGCATGATGATCGGCTACAACTCCAACGATTTCGAGACGCTCAAGGACAGCCTGCGGGGGCTGGCCGAGACGGTGGCCGAGTGGGACATGCTGGACGCCGAGGGGCGGCAGGAGTGGGGCGTGTCGAGCCTTTTGTCCTATGCCAAGCTCAAGGGCGGGGTCTGCGAATACGCCTATTCCGATGCGCTGGCCGAGAAGCTGCACGACCCCAAGGTGTTCGCGCTCATCAACCTCAACATCCAGCGGCGGTTCACATCGGGTCACGCGCTGGCGCTGTATGAGAACTGCTATCGCTTCGTGCGAACGGGGAGCACGGGGTGGTGGTCGCTCGACCTGTTCCGGCGGCTGATGGGTGTGTCGGACAGTGCGTATTACGAAAGCTACAAGCATCTGAACGCCAAGATCATCAAGCCAGCGGTGGCCGAGGTGAACAAGACGTCCAACATCCTCGTCACCCCCGAGGTGAAGAAGATGGGGCGGCAGGTCACCGACATCCGGTTCCTGATCGAAGAAAATCCGCAGCTCGCGATCCTCGACCTCGACGATGGGGAGGGGATTCGCAACGGGCCGGTCTATCGCCGTCTGCGCGAACTGGGGGTGAGCGACCGGCTTGCCCGCCAGTGGATCGCGGAGCATGGCGAGGCCTATGTCACGCGCAAGGTCGACTATGTGGCCGGGCAGGACGGGGTGCGCGACCCGGTGCGCTACCTGAGCGCGGCGATCAAGGCCGATTACGGGGCGGAGGTGCAGGCCGCGGCCGCCCCCGCGCCGTCGAGCGAGCGGGCGCGGCGGCTGGCCCGGATCAAGGCTCTGGTCGATGCGCGCAGCCCGACGCAGCGGGATGCGGACAAGCGGATGTTCCTGTCACGGCTGGAAGGCGCGGCGCGCGACGACTTCGAGCGGCACGGCTGGATGAGCGCACTCAACGCCGAGCGGATCGCGGCGTTCTGGGAGGAACTGGTCCCGGGTGCCTTCGAGGAGGCGGAGGGGGAGGGGGCCTGAACCCAGGCCCCCGGCCCAGATCAGGCGCCTTCGTAGTGGCGCGCCCAGTTGTTGTAGCACTCGAACGTCTCGGGGTAGTCCGACACGCGCTGGTCGCCATAGGCGCGCATCCGTTTCTTTGACCCGAGCGCCTCGCCGTATTCCTCGACCGGGACGTAGTAGAGGAACTTGAGCGTGCGTTTCGAGAACTGCCAGACGCCATTGGTGCGGCGGTATTCGTCGTCGTAGCGCAGGGAGCCCACGAGGGTCTGGCCGTTGCGGTGCGATTCGGCGTGGCAGAAGCACTCGCCGGTGGCGCGGTCCGGGTCATTTTCGTCGAAGGTGATGATGTTGTCGTGGGTCCAGTGGACCGAGATGGCGAGCACTTCGAAGCGCTTGCGATACATTTCCATGATCCCGTCGCGGCCGATCCCCTCCATCATCCCGTCTTGCGAGACGACGACGGCATCCTCGGTGAAGATCGACCGCAGGAGCGGCACGTCGCGGTCGTCGCAGGATTTGCAGTACTTGGCGATCAGTTCGAGGATCTCGTTACGGCTTTCCAGCCGGTCGATCCGTTTGAGTAGTGCGTCGTCCATTGGGTCCTCCCTGTTCAGACGGTGGCGGGCGTGCCGAAGACCAGGGTCGCCTGGCTGGACAGCACGCCGCCGTTGCCGTGGCTTACGGCGATTTCGGGTGAGGCGAGCTGGCGGGTGCCGGCCTCGCCCCGGAGTTGGCGGACGGCCTCGACCATCGTGAAGAGGCCATACATGCCGGGGTGGCAGCAGGAGAGCCCGCCGCCGTTGGTGTTGGTGGGCAGCGCGCCGCCGGGGGCGATGGCGCCGGACGAGACGAAGCGGCCGCCTTCGCCCTTGGGGCAGAAGCCGAGGTCTTCGAGAAACAGGATCGTGTTGATGGTGAAGGCGTCGTAGAGCTGCACGCAGTCCACGTCGGCGGGGGTGATGCCCGCCTGTGCCATCGCCTGCGGCCCGGTGATCGCGGCGCCGGTGACGGTGAGGTCGGGCATCGACGCGATTTCCTTGTGCGTCACGGTCTGCGCCCCGCCGAGAAGCGGGATGGGCGCCCGTGTGTCGCGGGCGCGGTCGGCACGGGTCATCACCACGGCGGCTGCACCATCAGTGACGAGGCAGCAGTCGCGGGCGGTCAGCGGGGACGAGATCATGCGCGCGCCGAGCACGTCGTCGAGCGTCATGTCGCCCTGCCGGAAGGCCTCGGGATTGAAATTCGCCCAGGCGCGGGCCGAGAGGGCCACCTGCGCCAGATCTTCGCGCGTCGTGCCGTAGTCGTGCATGTGGCGGCTCGCGGCGAGCGCGTAGCCGCCCACGGGTATCATCGGGCTGTGCGGGGTCTCGTAGACCGAGGATTTCAGCGCCGACACAAGCCCGCCCGACGCCGTGCGCTGGTTCGAGCCATAGGTGATCAGCGCCACGTCGATCAGCCCCGCGTCGAGGGCGAGGGCCGCGTGAATCGCGTGGCACAGGAAGGACGAGCCGCCGGTGCGGTTGTTGTCGGTGATCTTGGGCTGGATGCCGAGGTATTCGGCCACGGCCAGCCCGCCGAGGTAGTCGTCGGGGAGGGCGACGAAAAGGCCGTCGACCTCCTCCAGCCCGATCCCGGCATCGTCGAGGGCGCGGTATCCGGCCTGCGCCGTCATTTCGAGGGCGTTGTATCCGGGACATTCGCCAAGGCCGAAGGTCGCGGCGCCAACGACCGAGGTGCGCGCGCGGGGGAAGCCGGTCATGCGCCGTCCCCGGCGGGTTCGAACAGGACATGGGGCAGGTCGGCGTCGGCCACAACGCGGGCCTGCACGGCCATGCCGATGGTGACGGCCTCGGCCTGTGTGCCCGTGACCTGCGACAGCATCCGGCCGCCTTCTTCGAGATCGACGAGGACGATGGCGCGGGCGGCCGCGTCGCGTTTTTGCTGGACAGTTACGGCATGGACCGTGCCGCGCCCGGACATTTCGGCCCAGTCGTCAAGCGCGGGGCCGCCTCCGGGCCGGCGCAGGCGCGGGGGGAAGATCGCCTCACCCGAGATCGGATCGCGTTGCAGCATGAACCGACCATCCGACAGATAGGCCAGATAACGGGCTTCGGCGCCGGTGTCGCTCACGATATCCCCCTCAGATGATCTTGCGTGCCCGGAGATCTTCGATCTGCGCATCGGTGAGCGTCAAGCGCTCGCGCAACAGCTCGTCGGTATGTTCGCCCGCAAGCGGGGGCGGGCAGTTGTAGACCACGGGCGTGTTCGAGAATTTCAGCGGACTGCCCACCACGCGCACGTCGCCGATCTGGTCGTGGGTCAGGGTGACGAACATGTTGCGGTCGACGAGTTGTTCGTCGGTCTCGATGTCGGGCATGTCGTTGATCGGCCCGCAGGAGACCTTGGCGCCGTTGATGACCTTCATCCAGTGCTGCTTGCCGTGATGGGACAGCGCCTCGGTCATGTCGCGCGACAGGTCCACGCGGTTGGCGAGCCGGTCGCGGGAGCGGGCGTATTTGTCGTCCGTGGCCCATTCGGGGTGGCCCAGAACCTCGGCCAGGCGGGCAAACTCGCGGTCGTTGAAGGTCGCGATGAGGACATGGCCGTCTGCGACCTCGAACACGCCGTTGGGCACGGCGGTCGGGTGGTCGTTGCCGGTGCGGGGCAGGGGGGCGCGGGCGTTCAGCCAGGCCGACAGCGAGTTGAGCAGGAGCGCGACCTGTGAATCGAACAGGGCGATGTCGATCTGCTGGCCCTTGCCGGTCTTTTCGCGGTCGATGATCGCGGCAAGGATGCCGATGACCGCGTTGTTTCCCGCCGTGATGTCAGCAATTGGCACGCCGACCCGCATGGGCCCGGCACCCGTCATGCCATCGGGCAGGCCGGTGACGGCCATCTGCCCGCCCATCGCCTGCACGAGGTAATCATAGCCCGAGCGGTCGGAATAGGGGCCGGTCTGGCCAAAGCCGGTGATCGAGCAATAGATCAGGCGCGGATTGATCTTGGCGAGGTCTTCATACCCCAGCCCGTAGCGCGCGAGCGTGCCGGTGCGGAAGTTTTCGATGAAGATGTCGGCCTCGGCCACCAGACCGCGCAGGATCTCGGCCCCGTCCGGGTCCGCGAAATCGAGGGTGAGGGAGCGTTTGCCGCGGTTCACCGTCTGGAAGTAGGTGCTTTGTTCAAGCGACTCGTCCGGGGAGGTCACCCACGGCGGGCCGAGCGTGCGCAGGTCGTCGCCGCCGCCCACGCGTTCGATCTTGACGACATCCGCCCCGAGGTCCGCGAGCGTCTGGCCCGCAAGAGGCCCCGCGACGACGCGGCTGAGGTCGAGAACCTTCATCCCCGCGAGTATGCCGCCGGACGCCGATTTCGGGTTCGACGCGGTGTCGCCCACGGGTGCCGGTTTTACCGAACTGTCGTTCATCCATTTCCTCCCATTGTCTTCGCGGCAGGCTGCGTCAACGGAACGCATTATGCGAAGGATGGCTTATGGGTATACAATAGGTCGGTGGTGATATACATGTAAAGGGCAATCGTTGGGGTTGCCTGTTGCGTCGGTCTGCCTGACGACCCAGCATACGAAAAGACGGAGGAAAACGGGCATGGACCTTGGCCTTAAGGGGATGAAAGCAGCCGTGACGGGCGGCAGCCGGGGCATCGGAAAGTCAATCGCGACACTGCTTGCGGAGGAAGGCTGCGACGTCTCGATCTGCGCGCGGGGCGAGGAGGCGATCGCGGCGACGCGGGCCGAAATCGAAGGCCACGGGGTGCGCAGTTTCGGGGCCGCGCTTCAGGGCCGCGACGGGGACTCGGTGCGGCAATGGACGCGCGACACCTGTGAATCGTTCGGCGGACTCGACCTTCTTGTATGCAGCCTTTCGGCCGGGGGCGGCACGAACGAGGAACGCTATTGGTATCGGTCGTTCGAGATCGACCTGATGAGCGCCACGCGCGCTGTCGAAGAGGCCTATCCGCATCTGAAGAAAAGCGACAATGCCTCGATCCTGATTATCTCGTCGATGGCGGCGGCCGAGACATTCGTGTCTCCGATGGCCTATAATTCGATGAAGGCGGCGCTTGTGACGTGGTCCAAGCAGCTGGCCGAGCAATACGCGCCCAAGGGTATCCGGGTGAACTGCCTGCAACCCGGCCCGACGATGTTTCCCGGCTCGAACTGGGAAATGATCAAGGTGGCGCGGTCGCGCACCTATTCGGGCGTGCTGCGCCAACAGCCGACGCGGCGCATGGCCGAGGCCGAAGAGATCGCGCGCTCGGCCGTGTTCCTGGCCAGCCCCGCAGCCCAGTGGGTGACCGGCGCGACGCTGCGCGTCGACGGCGGCTACACCAAGGGCGTGCAATTCTGATCCCGCGTGAGGAGAGAGTGATGACCATTCAACGCGTCAAACCGGGCGACTTCACCAAGACGCCGATCGAGAAAACCGACGATCCCGATTTCGGAACCGATATGATTCCGAAGGAGCGGTATACGAGCCATGACTTCATGCAGAAGGAATGGGACCGGCTCTGGACAAAGATCTGGAACTGGGGCTGTGCCTCGCAGGATATCGAGGAGCCGGGGGATTACATCGTCACGTCGCTGGGCAAGGAAGAGATCCTTCTGACGCGCCAGCCCGACGGGACCGCGCGCGGCTTTTACAATGTGTGCCAGCATCGCGGGAACCGGCTGATGATGGGGCAGGGGAACGCCACCACGTTCCGCTGCAACTATCACCACTGGGAATACAAGCTGTCGGGCGAGTTCGAGAACATCCCCGACATCGACAGTTTTCCGCAGGGCAAGCCGCCCTGTGGCGGGCTGACCGAGGTGCGGGTGGAGGAATGGAACGGCTTTGTCTTTTTCAGCCTCGATCCCGACGGCGAGTCATTCGACGATTTCATCCATCCGCTGAAGGAGCATCTTGGCCCCTATCATTTCGAGCGGATGGTGAAGGTCACGGACTGGACCGTGGAGTGGGAGTGCAACTGGAAGACCAGCGTGGACGCCTTCAACGAAAGCTACCATGTGCAGGGCATCCATCCCGAGCTGCTTTACTTCATCGAGGACAAGCACCTTCAGATCGACACCTATGAGAAGCACAACCGCTATCTCATCCCCTTCGCGACGATCAGTCACCGGGTGAACGAGACGACCGAAATTCCGCACCTCATCAAGCACGCGATGAAAGAGGCGGGGATGGACCCGGCGGATTTCGACGGGCGGGTGAGCGAGATCCGGGGGGCGCTGCAAAAGCACAAGCGCGAGAACGGGGCCGAGATGGGGATCGACTACTCGGACCTGAACGACGAGCAGCTGACGGACGATTACCACTACATGATCTTCCCCAACATCACGATGAACACCCATGCCGAGGACCTGATGCTGTTTCGGCAGCGTCCGCATGAGACGGACCCGGACAAGATGTATTTCGACGTCCAGATGTTCAAACTGTTCAAGAAAGACGAGGAGCCGCCCAAGCGCAAGCCGCGCAACGAACGCTTCAAGCATGGCGAGCGGTCGATGGGGCTGGTCATCGATCAGGATGCGGCGAACCTGCCGGGCGTGCAGCGCGGGATGCATTCGGCGGCCTTCGACGGGCTGTGGCTGGGCGATCAGGAGCTGCGCATCCGGCATTTCCACAAGGTGCTGATGGATTATGTCGGTGAAGACTGACCCGCATCCCGCGCGCAAGTGGGAGGATCTGGAGATCGGGGAGGAGACGACATCCTCACCGCTGACCGTCACCGCCGAGGATATCATCGCCTTTGCCGGGCAGTATGACCCGCAGTATTTCCACAACGACGCCGAGGCGGCGAAAGAGTCGCTGTTCGGGGAGCTTGTGGCGAGCGGCATCCACACCGCGGCGCTGTGGCGGATCATGGATCATGAGGTGAACGGCAACATCGACTGGGTCTGTGGTGTCCAGTGGGACAACGTGCGCTGGCGCCGCGCGGTCAGGGCGGGCGATACGCTCACCGCGTCGTCGCGGGTTCTGTCGAAACGCCCCTCGGCCAGCCGCCCCGGCGTGGGGCTGGCGGTGCTGGAGCATTGGGTGACCAATCAGGACGGCGAGGTGGCGTTCAGCTTTTCCTCGACCGATCTGGTCTATCGGCGCGCGCAGGAATGACCCATCCGCCGCGCTGCGAGGCTCTGCTGATTACCGGCGGGCCGTATCACGATATGGACCACGCGCGGCACGCCTTGCTCGGTTTCATGGCCGAACGGGAGCGGATGCGCGTGACGGTGCGCGACCAGTATGACCCGGCCGCCATCGACGCGGCCGAGGTCATCGTGACCTATACCTGCGACAGGGTGCCGGACGAGGCGGGGCTGGACGCGCTTGAGGCGTTCGTGGCGCGCGGCGGGCGCTGGTTCGCGCTGCATGGCACGAACAGCCGGATGGTGCTGAACGGTGACGATCCGGTCGTTTGCCCGCCCTTGCCGGAGCGGTTCCTTGCGCTGCTGGGGAGCCAGTTCGCGGCGCACCCGGCGCCGGGCCGGTTCAAGGTGAAGCCCGCCATGCCGGATGCGCTGACGGACGGGGTGGGGGCGTTTTTCGTCGAGGATGAGCAATACCTGCAACATCACCTGCCGGGAAACGAGGTGCTGTTGACCACGACGTTCGAGGGCGAGACGCTGCTGTTCGATACACGCGACTGGCCCCGGGCGGAGCATCAGGTGATGTACCGGCGGCCCCACGGGGCGGGGGCGGTGCTCTACCTTACGCTGGGACACACGCGGGGGCGCTATGACATGCGGCCCGTGACCGAGTTCTATCCCTTTGTCGAACGTGGGTCGTGGGACCATCCGGTATATCACAGGCTGATCCGACGCGGATTGGCATGGACGATGAGAGAGACGACATGAACATGGACTTCAGCGAGCCGGGCGCGACCCGTGTGACCTATGAGATGGACGACGGCGTCCGGCTGGTGGGCGAGACGTTCGGGCCTGACGACGCGCCGGCGGTGGTGCTGGCGCATGGCGGCGGGCAGACCCGCTATGCCTGGAGCCGGGTGGCCAAGCGGCTGGGTGCCGCTGGCTGGCACGCGGTGGCGCTCGACCTGCGCGGGCATGGCGAGAGCGACTGGGACGCGGCGGGGGATTACACCATCCCGCGCTTCGGGCGCGATCTGGAGCAGGTGGCGCGGCAGTTCGCGCAGCCGCCGGTGATCGTCGGCGCGTCGCTGGGTGGCAATGCCGGGCTGCTGGTCGCGGGGCAGGGGGCGGATGCGCCGTGCCGGGGTCTCGTGCTGGTCGATATCACGCCCAAGATCGACGAAAAGGGCGTGGACAAGATCATCGGGTTCATGGGCAAGCACCTGGAGGACGGGTTCGCCAGCTATGACGAGGCGGCCGAGGCCATCGCGGGCTATACCGACCGGGGCGAACGGCGGTCGAACCGCGACAGCCTGCGCCGGTATCTGCGCGAGCGGCCCGACGGGCGGCTCAGGTGGCACTGGGACCCGCAGTTCATCGTGGGGCGCAAGTCGTCGCGCATGGCACCCGAAAGTCTGGGTCAGCTCGAGGGCGCGCTGGCGGCGGCGACCGTGCCGATCCTGCTGGTGCGAGGGTCGAACAGCGATCTGGTGAATGACGACAGCGTGGCCGAATTCCTGAAAATCGCGCCAAAGGCCCAGTTTCGCGACGTCACCGGGGCGGGCCACATGATCGTGGGCGACCGCAACGATGTGTTCGCCGAAACGCTGGACGACTTCCTGAACGGGCTTTAGCGGTTCGGCTTCACGAGCACGCGGCGCCCTTCGATCTTCACATCGAACTTCGGCAGGTTCGGGCAGGCGGATTTCGCCTTGCCCGTGCGGATGTCGAAGCGCGCGCCGTGGTGGGGGCAGGTGATCTCACCCCCCTCCACGTCGCCGCCTTCGAGTTTGCCGAAGGAATGGGTGCAGAAGCCGGAGAAGGCCACGATCTCGCCCTGCGGATCGCGCGCGAGCATGACCTCCTGGCTGCCGATGGTGGTGAAAAAGACGCCCGTTTTCGGCACCTGCATGGTCGAGCAGGCATCCTGAAAGTCTTTCTGTCCGCCCGGTAGCATGGCGCCCCCTTATCCGACCCGCTGGTTGAACCGCCGCCCGACCATGGCCGACGCGATGTTCACTTTCTGGATGTCGATGGCGCCGCCCGCAATGCCCCAGCCCCAGCTGTCACGCAGGCGCCGTTCCATCGGGTATTCTTTCGAATAGCCGTAGCCGCCCATGAGTTGCACGGCGGTGCCGGTCACTTCGCGGCTGATCTCGTTGGCATAGCACTTGGCGATGGAGCTTTCGATGATCGAGGGCATCCCGTCCTGGGCGTTGCAGGCCGCGCGGTGGATCAGAAGGCGCGCGCCTTCGACGCGGATCTTCATCTCGGCCAGCTTGATCTGCACGCCCTGGAATTCGACGATCGGACGGCCGAATTGCTTGCGCTCCTGCACATAGCCCTGAACGTCGTCCAGCGCGCCCGAGGCCTGACCGAGCGACATGGTCGCATTGCCGCAGCGTTCGAGGTCGAACGCCTCCATCAGTTTCTTGAAACCGCCGGCGGGGACGATCACCGCGTCGAGCGGGAGTTCCACGTCGTCGAAGTTGAGGTCCGAGGACGGGACGCCGCGAAAGCCCATAAGCTCTTCCTGCGGGCCGAAGGACAGGCCGGGGGTGCCCTTTTCGACATAGACCGCCCCGATGCCCTTGGCGCCGGGCTCGTCGGACATGCGGCAGTAGACGACATAGCCGTCGGCATGGCCGCCGCCCGAACACCAGCGTTTGGTGCCGTTCAGAATCACCTTGTCGCCCTCGATGACCGCCTTGGTCTTGAGGTCGGTGAGGGCCGAGCCCGCGTCGGGTTCGGACATGGACACGGCCACGACCGCCTCGCCCGCGCAGACGCGGGGAATGACGCGGTCCTTGAGGCTGTCCTGCGCGAACAGTTCGATGGCGCGGACGGGGCCGACGCAGCTCTCAAAAACCGGAAAGGCGACGGCGGAGCTGATCTTGGCGAATTCCTCAACCACCAGCAGGGCTTCGAGATTTCCAAGGCCGAGTCCGCCGTACTGTTCGCCGACGTTGATCCCGAGAAAGCCCATGTCGGCGTAGCGCTTGAGCCACTCCGCCGGGACGGGTTCGCATTTCGCTTCGAGTTCCTTGGCCAGCTCCGGCAGTTGCTCCTGCGCGAAACGCCGGGCGGCCTCTTGCAGGCTCTTCTGCTCTTCGGTCAGTTGGAAGTCCATTCGGCCGTCTCCTCCGCTCTGAATACAAAAACAGGTCTTTTCATATACACAAAAATCTGAGATGAATATATCCAATCGCTGAAAAAGCGCAAAAATTGACACTGACGGGTGCCACGGGAGGATACAATGCAGCAAAGTCCGGACCAGATTCGGCAGGCCTATCGGCAGATGCGGTTGATCCGCGAGTTCGAGGAACGCCTGCATGTGGAGAACCCGAAAGGCGAGATCGCGGGCTTTACGCACCTCTATTCGGGGCAGGAGGCCATCGCGGTCGGTGTCTGCGAAAACCTGCGCGACAGTGACTTCATCATCTCGACGCACCGGGGGCACGGGCATTGCCTTGCCCGTGGTTGCGACCCCAAGGGGATGATGCACGAGATTTACGGGCGCGCCGATGGTCTTGGCAAAGGGCGCGGCGGGTCAATGCACATTGCCGACCTCGACAAGGGGATGCTGGGCGCGAACGGGATCGTCGGCGGCGGGCAACCGATTGCCGTGGGCGCCGCCGTGGCGTGCAAGGCGCGGGGCGACGGGTCGGTCTCGGTGAGTTTCACCGGCGACGGCGCGTCGAACCAGGGCACGGTGTTCGAGGCGATGAACATGGCGGTGGTGCTGAAGCTGCCCAAGGTCTTCGTGCTGGAGAACAACGGATATTCCGAGCACACCGGCGCGAGCTATGGCATCGGCGGCGATCTGAAGACCCGGACCGAGGCCTTTGGCATGCCGGTCTGGGAGGCGGACGGGTTCGACTATTTCTCTGTATACGAAGCGGCGGGCAAAGCCATCGAACATGCCCGCGCGGGCAACGGGCCGAGCGCGATCCTTGCGACCGCGACGCGGTATTTCGGCCACTTCGAGGGCGATCCGCAGAACTACCGCGCCAAGGACGAGGTCAAGAATTTCCGTGAGACCAAGGACGCGCTGATGACGATCCGCGACAAGGTCACGGGCGCGGGCATCTTTACCGCCGAGGAGCTGGACGCCATCGACGACGAGGTGCTCAAGCTGATCGACGCGAGCGTCGATAGCGCCCGCAATGGCCCGACGCCGGGTCGGGACATCATGATGTCCGATGTCTACATCGATTACTGAGGGAGGCGCGAGATGGCCGTATTGACGATGCGCGACGCGCTGAACCAGGCGCTGCACGAGGAAATGGAACGCGATCCGAGCGTGATCGTGATGGGCGAGGACGTGGCCGGCGGGTCCGGCGGCACCTCGGGCAATATCGAGGCGGCCGGGGGGATCTTTGGCGTCACCAAGGGGCTCAAGACCAAGTACGGCGCGGACCGGGTGATCGACACGCCGATCTCGGAAAGCGCGATTGTCGGGCTTGCCAACGGTTCGGCACTCGCCGGGATGCGGCCCGTGGCGGAGCTTATGTTTGCGGATTTCGTGGGTGTCTCGCTCGACCAGATTTTCAACCAGATGGCCAAGTTCCGCTACATGTTCGGGGGCAAGGCGAAAACGCCCGTGGTCCTGCGCATGAGCATGGGGGCGGGGATGAACGCCGCCGCCCAGCACAGCCAGACGATCTATCCGATGCTCACGGCCGTGCCGGGGCTGAAGGTCGTGGTGCCGTCGAACCCGGCGGATGCCAAGGGGCTGATGAAGCAGGCGATCCGCGACGATGATCCGGTCGTGTTTTTCGAGCACAAGGCGCTTTACTCCAAGAAGGGCGAGGTGCCGGACGGCGAATACCTGATCCCGTTCGGCGAGGCCGATCTGGTGCGCGAAGGGTCCGACGTGACCGTCGTGGCGCTGGCCCGGATGGTGCCGTTCGCGATGAAGGCGGTCGACAAGCTGGCCGAAGAGGGGATCACCTGTGACCTCATCGACCTGCGCACGACGTCGCCTCTGGACGAAGAGACGGTGCTGGAAAGCCTGTCGATGACCGGGCGGCTGGTGGTCGTGGACGAGTCGAACCCGATGTGTTCCATCGCCTCGGAAATCGCCGGGATCGCCGCGTCTAAGGGGTTTGCGAGCCTGCGCGCGCCGGTCGAGAAAGTGACCGCGCCGCATACCCCGGTGCCCTTCGCGCGCGAGTTGGAACGCATGTATGTGCCGAGCCCCGGCGATATCGAAGCCGCGATCCGTCGCGTGATGGAAGGAGCGTGAGATGACCGAGATTACGCCAATCACACTCCCGAAATGGGGTCTGGAAATGTCCGAAGGCACGGTGACCGGGTGGCACCTTGCCGAAGGTGACGCGGCCGAAAAGGGCGCCGAGCTGGTCGATGTCGAGACCGACAAGATCGTCAATGTGGTCGAGCTGGATCAGGGCGGCACGTTGCGCCGGATTCTGGTGGCCGAGGGCGACACGGTGCCGGTCGGCACGCTGATCGCCGTCATGGCGGATGCGTCGGTGGACGATGCCGCGATCGACGCGTTCATAGCCGACTTCAAGCCGGTCGATGCCTCGTTCGATCCGTCGGAAGAGGGCGGGGAGGAGGCGCCCAAGCCCGCGCCAGCCGCGGAGTCTGCGAAAGACGTCAAGGCCACGCCGCTGGCGAAACGCGCGGCCCAGTCGGGCGGTGTCGATCTGGGCAGCGTCGAGGGCACGGGCCGGGGCGGCAAGGTGACGAAGGATGACGTGGCGCGGGCCTCGGGCGGCGCGCCCAAGCGCAGCGCAGAGGAAATCCGGGCCGAGAACGCGGGTGTTCTGGCGAGCCCCGTCGCGCGCAAGTTCGCCAACGAGGTTGGCATTGCGCTCAAGGGTCTGACCGGCACGGGCCGCAAGGGCCGGGTGTCGCTGGAGGACGCGCAGGAGGCCGCGCTGGCCGCTGGGCTGTGGACCCGTCCGGCGCCGGTGGCGCGCGGTGGTGCGGTCGCGGCGGCTTCGGGGCCGGCGAATGCGGGCGCGGAGCAGCCGTTCACGGGGATGCGCAAATCCATCGTCAAGGCGCTGACCACGTCGAAACAGACGGTGCCGCATTTCTATACGACCGTCGATATCGAGATCGACGCGCTCATGGACCTGCGCCGGGGGATGAACGGATCGGCTGACGAAGGCGATCCCAAGGTGTCGGTCAACGATCTGCTCATCAAGGCCTGTGGTCTGGCGCTGGCAAAGCACCCGGACGTGAACGTGCATGTGACCGAGACCGGGATCACGCCTTACGATCAGGCCGATATCGCGATGGCGGTGGCCATCGATGCCGGGCTGATTACCCCCGTGGTGCGCAATGTCGCGGGGCGGGGCCTGCGTGACATCGCGGCGGATGCGAAAGACCTCGCCACCCGCGCGCGCGACCGCAGCCTGACGGCCGAGGATCTGAGCGGCGGGACCTTTACCCTGTCCAACCTCGGCATGTTCGGGGTGCGCAATTTCGACGCGATCATCAATCCGCCGCAGGCCGCGATCCTCGCCGTGGGCGGGCCGCGCCGGGAAGCGCGCGAGATCGACGGGGGCGTCGGGTTCGTGACCGTCATGTCGGCCACGCTGTCGTCGGATCACCGGGCCGTGGACGGGGCGCTGTCCGCCAGGTTCCTGTCGACGCTCAAGGGATTGGTCGAAGCGCCCCTGAAACTCGTTTCCTGAGGCAGCCGCGATCAAGAAAAGCCGCCGGGTCTCCTCCCCCGGCGGCTTTTCCATGTTCGGGGGCCGTTCAGCCCGCGGATTTCAGCTTGCTGACTTCCCGGTCGCCGAGCGCGATGTATTCGGCCAGCACGTCGCCCTGCACGTTGGTGTGCTTGCGGAACAGGTCGGCGGCCTTTTCGTAATCGCCGGCACAGATCGCCTCCATGATATGTTCATGGTCGCGCAGGTTGTTTTCCGAGCGGCCCGGATAGGACAGCTGGAAGCGGCGGTAAGGGACGAGCTTGATGCCCAGACGGTTCGTCGTCTCGATCAGTTCGTGGTTGTGCGTGCCCTCGATCACCATCAGGTGAAACTTGCGGCTGAGGTGGTAATACTCGTCGTCCTTGTTGGCCTTGTAGGCGGCCTCGGACGCTTCGTGCAGCTTGCGCAGCGCGGTGCGTTCCTGCGGCGTCATGCGCCGGGCCGCGAATTTCGCGCAGATGCCTTCGAGTTCCGACATCACCTCGAACAGGCGGATCATGTCGGACAGGTCGATCTGGGCGACGATGGCGCCCTGACGCGGGCGCTTTTCGACGAGGCCGGACTGGATGAGCTGCAACATCGCCTCGCGCACGGGGGTGCGGGAGACCGAGAACCGTCGGGCCAGAGCCTCCTCATCGAGCGAGGCACCGGGGGCCAGACGCCCAGCGAAAATGTCGTCTTCCAGTGCAAGTCGAACCGTTTGCGCGTGAGTCATGCCCGAAGTTTTGGCCATTGGCGATCCGCCCTTTCCGCAGTCGTCTGCAATCTATTTCGTGTTTTTTACTATAACATTCCGAATACGCGTTGATCCAGAACAATGCTGTGCTTTCGACAGGTTTCGCGCGGGAACGCACCATTTTTCACACGTTGTGATCGAATGGGGGGTGGATACCCTTGATGGTTCCGGGTTTCGTGTATGCGAAAACTGCTGTATTGGTATACGAAAGAGAGGTGGGGCCATCATGAGCATCTTTGGCGAGATCCGGCAGATCGCATATGTGAGCGATGACCTCGACCGTGCGCTCGGGTTTCTCACCGACAGCCTGGGGGTCGGCCCGTGGTTCGTGAAGCGCGACTATGCGGTGCCCAACAGCCGGGTGGACGGGGTGGAGACGCCCGTCGTCGTGGATGCGGCGCTGACCCACGGGGCCGGACTTCAGCTTGAGGTAATCGTGCAGAAAAGTGCCGCGCCGACGCTTTATTCCCGGTTTCTGGACCGGTTCGGTGATGGTCTGGTGCCGCACAGCACATCGTCTTGGGTGACGGATGTCGATGCGGTGGCGCGGGCCGCGCGCGACCGGGGCTACCGGCAGGTGTTCGACGCCCATACCGGGCTGGGCCGGATCGCCTATTTCGAGCATCCGAAGCGCCCGCATTTCGCCTGGGAGGTGACGGAATACACCCCCGCCCGCCAATCCATTTTCCGCCAGGTCCGGGAGGCCGCGGCCGACTGGGACGGCGCTGCGCCGATCCGCGAGGACTGGCCGACCCCCGATGTCTGAGGAGGACACGATGACCGGAAGACTACAGGACAAACGCGCGATCATTCTGGGCGCGGCGGCCGAGGGCAACCTTGGCCAGGTCACCGCCCGCCAGTTCGCGGCCGAGGGCGCGAAGGTGCTGGTGGCCGGGCGGCACGAGGGGCCGCTCAAGGCATTGGCGGATGAGATCGGCGGGGCCTGGGCGCTGTGCGACATCACCGACGAGGCGCAGCTTGCGGCGATGGTCGGGGCTTGTGTCGATGCGTTCGGCGGCATCGATCTGGCGGTCAATTGCACCGGTTGGGGTCTGTTGACCCCGTTCCTCGACAACACCCGCGAGGAGCTGGAGAAGATGTGCGCCCTGCAATTCGTCGGGCCGTTTCAGTTCTTTCAGGCCGCGCTGCGCGAGATGGCGGATGGCGGGTCGATCGTTCAGGTCTCGTCCGCGACGGCCAAGATCATGATGGACGACCATTCGGCCTATATGGGCACCAAGGCGGGGATCGATCAGGTCATCCGCACCATCGCCAACGAGTTCGGGCATCGCGGCATCCGGGCCAACAGCGTGGCCCCCGGTTTCACCGCCTCGCCGATGACCGAGCGGGCGGCGCGAAACCCCGCCGTGGTCGGCGCGTTCGAGAAGGAATATCCGCTGGGTCGCGTCGGCACGCTGGAGGACACCGCCGAGGCGATCACCTGGCTTTGTACGGACGGCTGCTTCATCACCGGCGAGGTGATGCAGGTGAACGGCGGTGTCACCCTGCGCCGCAACCCGACCAACGCCGAGATCGTGGCGGCGGCCAAGGCAGCGAAGGCGGCGCGGGAGGCGGGTTGACGGGGTTGGGGCGGGCCTCATATACTACTGAGTAGCATCAGGAGCCGGCCATGAGCGTGAAAGCCTCGATCTCACTGACAGAAACGCAAGATGCCTTTGCGCGCGAGCTTGTCGCGCAAGGGCGGTTTCCCAGCATGAGCGCGGTGCTTCAGCATGGACTGGAGTTGATGCGCGATCAATCCACCACGACCGAGGCGTTGCGCGTTCTGCTGGATGAGCGGCGCCGGGGTGATTTCGTGTCGCTCGACGCGGGGCGGGCCGACACTGAGGCGATGCTGGCACGCAAGCGGGCGGACCTTGGCCTATAAGGTTGTTCGCGCCACGGCGGTGGCGCGTGACCTGAGCCTGATCTTCGACTTTCTCTATCAGGCGGCACAGGATTTCGGCGACGAACCGGACGTGGCGTTCGACCGCGCGGCCACCCGCATCCGCGAGATCGAAACGGCGATGGAGGGACTGGGTGCCGTGCCGTTTCAGGGCACGCTGCGGCCCGAGCTTGGACCGGGCCTGCGCAGCGTGACCAAGGGGCGGGCGGTGTTCTATTTCGACGCGGACGAAAAAACCGAAACCGTGCGCCTGCTCGCCGTGTTCTATGGCGGGCAGGATCACCGGGCGCGGATGCTTGTCCGGCTGTTGCGCTAGGACGCGCGGGCGCGGGATTTGGGGTCGATCTTTTCCTCGCGCGAAAAGTCGCGGGAGAGTTTGAACTTCTGGATCTTGGTGGTCGACATCGGCCAGGCGTCCACGATGCGGACGTAGCGCGGGATCTTGTAGCTGGCGATCTGGTCGATGCAGTGGTCCACCACCTCTTCGGGGGTGAGGGTGGAGCCGGGGATGAGCTCGACATAGGCCGCGGCGACTTCGAACAGGTGATCGTCCTCGACCCCTATCACCTGCGCGATCTGGATGTCGGGGTGGGAGCACAGGAACGTCTCGATCTCGAGCGCGGCGACGTTTTCGCCGCCGATCTTGAGCATGTCCTTCAGCCGCCCGTCGTAGGTGATGTGGCCGTCGGTCGAGACATAGCCCATGTCGCCGGTGCGTAGCCATTTGCCGTCGTCGACCAGCGTCTCGGCGGTCTTGTCGGTGTCCTTGTAATAGCCGTCGAACAGGCAGAACCCGCCGATCCAGATTTCGCCGCGTTCACCGGGGCCGACATCCTTGCCGGTGGTCGGATCGACCGCCTTGGCCAGCACGCCGTCGAACACGCGGCCCGACACCTGCGTGGCCTCGGCAGGCGGATCGCGGGGGTCGGTGAAGCAACACACGCCGGTCGCCTCGGTCAGGCCGTAGGCGTTGATGTATTGCGCGGCGGGGAAGGCGCGGGTGTATTTCTCCATCAGGTCGGCGGGGCCGACGGTGTGCAGGAACCGCAGGGACGACAGGTCGCGGGTTTTGAAGTCGGGGTGCTGGATCACCTGATTGACCAGCGTCGGGAAGGACAGGTAGCCAAAGCTGACCTTCTCTGCCTCCATCTGTTCCAGCGTGCGCCCCGGTTCGAAATGCGCGGTGCAGATCTGCGTGGCGCCCGAGGCGCGGCAGGCGGCCATCGGAAGCATCGTGGACATGTGGAAGAAGGGCAGGGGGTTCATCACGCTGTCGGCGGGCGAAAGCTCAAACCGTTCCGCGAAACTCTGGCCGATCATCGACAGGGTCCGGTGCGTGATCATGCAGGCCTTGGGATGCGCCGTGGTGCCGGAGGAATACATCATCAGCGCGTGGTCGTCGGGCGCGGTGCTGGCGATCAGCGCGTCGATGCGGGCGTCGGGCACGCTGTCGGCCCCGGCGAGAAAGGTCTCGCGCGTCGGCCATGTCGTCTCGCGCGGGTCGGCGAGGTTGTAGACGGCGCGCAGGCGCGGGGCCTCTTCGAGGTCGAGGGGGCCGCCGTTCCAGATGTCGAGATCCGGGTAGATGCGGGTGAGCATCGCGTGGAAATCCATGTGGGGGAGCGCGTGGCCGCCGATGAACAAGAGGTCCATGTCGGAATGGTGGACGGCATAGGCGAGGTCATCGTCCTTGAACCGCGCGTTGATGGTCAGGGTCACGGCCCCGATCATCCCGGTGGCATAGAACAGGCGGACGTAATCCATGCAGTTGGGCATGAGCACGCCGACATGGGCGCCCGGAGCCACCCCGGCACCGCGGAGCGCCCGCGCCCATTGCCGGGCCTCGGCGTAAAGCTCGGCCCATGTCAGGCGCGCGTCATCGACGATGATCGCGGTGGTGTCGGGCCAGTCCCGCGCGGCGCGGGCCAGCATCGTTGCGGCGGTTTCTTCCCCGGCGGCGGAGACGGTTTCGCTTGGCTCGGTCATTGCCTGCGTGCCCAGTCGGCCGCCGCGTCGCTCGTCACCCAGTCGATTGCGTTGCGCAAGAGCCTGCGGAAATTCTCGTCGCCATAGGTGGTGGCGTCGTTGCCGCACAGGATCGTCACGGTGGGGGCGTTGCCCGCCGCGCGGGCCCAGGCGATGAGGTTCGTGCCGGGGCCGTGGGACCAGCCGTCGCGGGTCCACATCCGGGCGTTGAGCGCGTTGGCGGCGGAATAGAAATTGTCCTGCTCAAAGTCGAAGTCGGCGCGCAGGAGCGGCACGATGTCATCCTCGAGCATGTCCATGAGGTAAAGCTCGTCGGTCAGCTTGAACGGTTCCAGCCCCTCGGTCACCGGATGGTCGCCCTCGGGCGTGAGGGTGAATTCGACCGGGAACAGGTATCCACTGTCGGGATAGTCGCGGCCTTTGTATTGGCCCGGCTGGTAGAAAAAGCGCGTCCCGATGGCTTCGGCATACTCGTCCCACAGCGGCCAGCCGGCGACGGCGTGGTGGAGGAAGATCATCGGTTTGCCCGCGTCGAGCAGATCCCGGAACCCCGTCTTGAACGCATCAGTTGGTTCGATCAGGTTCGGAGCTTTCGGCGTTTTGAACTGAAGCCCCGGTACGTCGTAGAACAAGAGCGCGTCGAAATCCGACGCGCTCTCAGGTGACATCAGCGCCGCCGTGGCGGGCTGTTCCGCATGGGTCCATGTCATGCCGCGCATGTCGTCGAACATGCCGAAGAAGGCCGGCTTGTCGAACGGATGCCCCTTGGTCGAAACCAGAAGGTTCAGGGGCGCATCATAGCGGATGACCATGAGGGATCAGAACTGCACGCGCTTGGTAAAGCCGCCGTCCACGATCAGGTTGGTGCCCGTGACCCAGCTCGCCGCGTCGGAGGCGAGGAAGGCGATGCACTTGGCCACTTCGTCGGCCTCGCCCATACGTCCGTCGGGCTGCTGTGCGAGGATCGAGTTGAAGAACGGCTCATCCGAATCCCGGATCTGCGCCCAGGAACCGCCCTCGATGAGGATCGGGCCGGGGGAGACGACGTTGAAGCGGATGCCGCGCTTGCCGTGGAACTGGCTCATCTGCTTGGCATAGGTGATGAGCGAGGCCTTGATCGAGTTGTAGGGCATCGGCGCGATGAAGGTTTCGACCGCCGCAGTGGTCGAGATGAACACGACCGAGGCATTGCCCGAGGCCTTCATGTAGGGAAACAGCGCGTCGAAGCCGCGCACGACGCCCATGAGGTCGATCTCGAAGGCTTTATACCAGCTCTTCTCGCCGTCCATGCCGCCGCCGGCGGAGACGCCGGGAACGAAGATATCGCAGCCGCCTAGCTCTTCGGCGGCATCCTTGAGCCACTGTTGGTAGCCCTCGACCTCTTTCACGTTGGCGACGCCGCCGATCACCTTGACGCCCTTGCCGTCAAGCTCGGCCGCCGTGGCTTTCACGTCATCTTCCGAGCGCGCGCAGAAGGCGATGTCGCAGCCTTCCTCGACCAGAATGTCGAGCAGGGCGCGACAGATGCCCTTGGTGCCGCCGGTGACGATTGCTTTCTTACCTTTCAGGCCAAGATCCATGCCTGTTCCTCCCGTTTGATTCCGGCCCGGTTCGGCCCTTTGACGTTCGTATACAGAAAAACCCGTTTCCTGTCCATTGGCAAGGAAAGATCGCGGGGCGGCTTGCGGTGCGTTTGCGCGGAGACTGGCATAAATAACTGAAAACCGAAGATTTGCGGGGGCCGCGCCGTGAATACGGGAAATGCTTTCTTTACACACAAGACGGAAATTCCGTATACGAAGGGGGGAGGACTTTGCCACATGACCGATCTTGTGAAGGTGACCAAAGCGGGCGCGGTGGCCGAACTGCGGTTCAACCGGCCCGAGGCGCTCAACGCGCTGGACCTGCCGCTGGCGCGGGCCTTTGCGGCGGCGGTGGCGGATGTGACGGGCGACCCCGCTATCCGCGCCATCGTGCTGTCGGGCGAGGGGCGCGCGTTCGTTGCGGGCGGTGACGTGTCGGCAATGGCCGCCGATCCCGCGCGCGGGCATGAGGTGGTCGATGCGCTGCTCGAGGTGCTGAACCCCGCGATCCTTGCGCTGCGCGAAAACGACGCGCCGGTCGTGGCCGCCGTGCGGGGCGTGGCGGCGGGGGCCGGGCTGTCGCTCGTGGCCAATGCCGACGTGGTGGTGGCCGATGAGGGCGCGAAATTCGTCATGGCCTATGACCAGGTGGCGGGCGTGCCCGATTGTGGCGGTTCGTGGTTCCTGACCCACCGGCTGGGCCGCGCCCGCGTCATGGACATGATGCTGACCGGTGCGCCGCTGTCGGCCACGGACGCGCAGGCGGCGGGGCTGGTGTCGCGGCTGTGCCCGGCGGATGAGGTGGACGAGGTCGCGCGGGCGCTTGCCGCCCAGATCGCCAAAGGGCCGACCGCCAGTTTCGGGCGCTTTCGCCGGTTGGTGGACGCGGCCCCGCGCACCACGCTGGCCGACCAGCTTGCCGCCGAGCGTGACCAGTTCGTTGCAGCAGCGCAAAGCGAGGATTTCCGCGAAGGCGTCGCGGCGTTCATCGCGCGGCGCAAACCAGAGTTCAAGGGACGATAACCATGGCAGACTACGACATCATCGTGATCGGCGGCGGCCCCGGCGGCTACACCGCGGCGATCCGGGCCGCGCAACTGGGGCTCAAGGCCGCGGTTGTCGAGCGCGAGCATCTGGGCGGCATCTGTTCCAACTGGGGCTGCATCCCGACCAAGGCGATGCTGCGGTCCGCCGAGATGCTGACGCATATGCAGCACGCGGACGCGTTCGGGATCGACCTGTCGGGCAAGGCCAAGCCGAATATCGCGGCCATCGTCAAACGCTCGCGCGGGATTGCCGAGCGGATGAATGGCGGGGTCGGGATGCTGTTGAAGAAGAACAAGGTGGACGTGATCTGGGGGCAGGCGAAACTGACCGCCCCGGGCACGGTCGAGGTCGGCGCGCCGGACAAGCCGGCCTGTGAGCCGCAGGCGCCCGCGCCCAAAGGGGTCAAATCGCACGGCACATATTCAGCCGATCACGTCATCATCGCCACCGGGGCGCGCCCGCGTGTCTTGCCGGGGCTGGAGCCGGTCGGCGACCGCATCTGGACCTATTTCGAAGCGCTCAAGCCCGAGGCCGCGCCCAAGAGCCTTGCCATTGTCGGGTCGGGGGCCATCGGCGTCGAATTCGCGAGCTTTTATGCCGCGATGGGGACCGAGGTGACGGTGGTCGAGATGGTCGACCGCATCCTGCCCGCTGAGGATGCCGAGGTGTCGGCCTTCATGCAAAAGGCGCTGGAAAAGCGCGGCATCGCGTTCCGGACGGGAACCAAGATCGAGGGCGCGGAACTGTCGAAGAAGGGTGTGACCCTGTCGCTGGCGCGGGGTGATACGCTCGACGTCGAGCGGGTCATTTCCGCCGCCGGGGTCGTGGCCAATACCGAGGGTCTGGGGCTGGAGGCGCTTGGTATCGCGCTGGAACAGGGTCTGATTCCGACGACGGGGGCCGGGGCCACCACCGTCAAAGGGGTCTATGCCATCGGGGACATCACCGGCGCGCCGATGCTGGCCCACAAGGCCGAGCATGAGGCCGCGCTGTGCGTCGAGGCCATCGCGGGCGAGGCGGTGCATCCGATGAACAAGGACCGCATCCCCGGCTGCACCTATTGCGATCCGCAGGTCGCTTCCATCGGTCTGACCGAAGCGCAGGCCAAGGAGGCCGGGCGGACGATCAAGGTCGGCAAGTTCCCGTTCCTCGCCAACGGCAAGGCCATCGCGCTTGGCGACGATCAGGGCATGGCCAAGGTGATTTTCGACGCGGAGACCGGAGAATTGATCGGCGCGCACCTGGCCGGGCCGGAGGTCACGGAGTTGATCCACGGGTTCGCGACGGCGATGGAGCTGGAGAGCACCGAAGCCGAGATAATCGACACGATCTATCCGCATCCCACCATTTCCGAGGTCATGAAGGAGGCCGTGATGGCCGCCTATGGCCGCGCCGTGAACATCTGAGGAGCGCGTCATGGACTATCGCAATCTGGGGCGTTCGGGGTTGAAGGTTTCGACCGTCGGGCTGGGCTGCAACAACTTCGGCTGGACCATCGACCTTGAGCAAAGCCGCGCGGTGATCGACGCGGCCATCGACGCCGGGATCACGTTTTTCGACACCGCCAATGTCTATGGCAATGGCGGCGGGTCGGAAGAAATCATGGGTCAGGTTCTGGGCGAGCGGCGCAAGGACATCGTGCTGGCGACCAAGGCCGGGCTGAAGATGCCGGACGGGTCGAAGGGCGGGAGCCGCGCCAATATCGTGCGCGCCTTTGATGAGAGCCTGATCCGGCTGAAAACCGACTACATCGACTTTTACCAGTTTCACTGGTCCGACCCCGAGACGCCCATCGACGAGACGCTGCGCGCGATGGACGATCTGATGCGGGCCGGCAAGGTGCGCTATATCGGCTGCTGCAATCTTGCGGCGTGGGAGATGGTCGAGGCGGAATATATCGCGCGCGAACTGGGGACCAATCGGTTCATCGGGACGCAGGCGGAGCTGAGCCTGCTGCGGCGCGACAACGAGACCGCGCTGATCCCGGCGCTGGAGGCCTATGGCATCGGGTTCCTGCCGTATTTCCCGCTGGCGAGCGGGCTGCTCACCGGGAAATACAAGCGCGACGCGATCCCCGAGGGGAGCCGGTTCGACAAGCTCGAAGGGATGGCCGGGCGCTATCTGACGGAAGAAAACTGGGACAAGACCGAAAAGCTCATGGCGTTTTGCGAGGCGCGCGGGCGCACGCTCGTGGAGCTTGCGTTCTCATGGCTGCTCACGCGGCCAATGGTGGCGAGCGTCATGGCGGGCGCGACCAAGCCCAGCCAGATCGAGGCCAACGTGGCGGCGACCGGATGGGCGCTGAGCGAGGATGAATTGGCAGAGATAGACACCATCACGGGCGTGGTGTGACCCCCTTTGACTATATCGTCGTCGGGGGCGGCTCTGGCGGCGCGGTGATGGCGACACGGCTGTCGGAAATTCCCGAAGCGCGTGTCCTGCTGCTCGAAGCCGGGCCGGAAGATAAAGCGTTCTGGATCACGCCGCCGATGGGCTATCCGATGCTGTTCACCAATCCAAAGGTGAACTGGATGTTCGAGACCGAGCCGGAGCCGGAGTTGAACGACCGGCGGATGTATCAGCCGCGCGGCAAGGTTCTGGGTGGCTCGTCCGCGATCAACGGCATGCTCTATATCCGCGGTCATCCCGAGGATTACGACGGCTGGCGGCAGATGGGGAACACCGGCTGGGGCTGGGACGATGTGCTGCCCTATTTCAAGAAGGCCGAGGACAATACGCGCGGGGGCGATGACCTGCACGGCACCGGCGGGCCGCTGCGGGTGTCGGATCAGGCGGGCGGGAACGAGGTGGCGGATGCCATCGTGGCCGCCGCCTGTGAGGCCGGACTGCCGCGCAACCGCGATTTCAACGGGGCGACCCAGGAGGGTGCGGGTCATTTCCAGACCACGACCAAGGACCGGCGGCGTCATTCGACGGCGCGCGCCTATCTCAACCCGGTGCGGGGGCGCGCGAACCTGACCGTCATCACCGGGGCGCAGACGACGCGGGTGCTGACCGAGGGGCGGCGCGCCATCGGCGTGGAGTACAAACGGCGAGAAGGGCTGGAGACCGCGATGCTGTCCGAGCGGGGCGAGGTGGTGCTGTCGGCGGGGTCGTTCGGCTCGCCACAGATCCTGCTGCAATCGGGGATCGGTCCGGCGGGCCACCTGAGCGACCGGGGCGTGCCGGTGGTGCATGATCTGGCGGGGGTGGGCGAGAACCTGCGCGACCATTTCTATTGCTCGCTGATGTTTCGCTGCAAAAAGCCGGTGACGATCAACGAGCTGGCCAACAGCCCGCTGCGCAAGGTGATCGCCGGGGCGCAATACGTTCTGGCCAGGCGCGGGCCGTTGGCGTCGAGCGGGATATTCGCGGGGGTCTTTGCCCGCTCGACCCCTGACAAGCACCGGCCGGACATCCAGATCAACACGAACATGTGGTCGGTGGCGGGGCGCACCAAGGCGGGGATGACGGCGCATCCGTTCCCCGGTTTCACGATGAGCCCCGTGCATCTCGACCCGCGCTCGACTGGGACGATCCGGCTGAATTCGACCGACCCGACCGCGCCGCCCGAGATCAGGATGAACTTCTTTCGCGACGCCGTGGACCGGGCGACGATGGTACGGGCGGTCAAGCTGGTGCGCCATATCGCGGCGCAACCGGCGCTCTCGGGTTACGTCGAGGGCGAGATTGCGCCGGGAACCGAGCATACCACCGATGACGAGATCGAGGATTGGCTGCGCGGCGCGGCGATTGCGAACCTGCACCCTGTCGGCACCTGCCAGATGGGGCCGGACCCGGCGCGCGGCGCAGTGGTCGACCCGCGCCTGCGGGTGCATGGGATCGCCGGCCTGCGGGTCGTGGACGGGGCGGTGATGCCGCGCCTGCCGCATGGAAACACCAACGCGCCGATCATCATGATCGCCGAGAAAGCAGCGGACATGATGAAGGCGGACCGGGAGGAGCGTGTGAATGTCTGACACCGATTACGACGTCATCATCGTGGGGGCCGGGGGCGCGGGGCTGGCCGCGGCCATCGAGGCCACCGATGCCGGTGCGCGCGTGCTGTTGATCGAGGCCGGGGCCAGGGCGGGCGGATCGACCGCGCTGTCGGGTGGGGTCTATTGGGCCGCCGGAACCTCGCTCCAGCGGCAGGCCGGGATCGAGGACGACGCGGAGAGCCAGTTTCACTACTACATGACCGTGAACCAATACAAAGTGGACCCCGCGCTGGTGCGCCGCTACTGCGACCTGTCCGCGCCGACCTTCGAATGGATGGTCGGGCTGGGCGTGAATTTCCCACTTGAGAACCTTTATGTCTCGGGCGTGGACAAGATCCGGCGCGGGCATCGGGCCGAGGGGCACGGGGCCGAGATTGCCGAGGTGCTGGAGGGCGCGCTGTCGGGCCGGTCCGTGGACCTTGCCACCCACACGCGGGCCGAAGGGCTGGTGGTTGAGGGGGGCCGGGTCACGGGCGTCTATGTTGACGGCGACCCGATCCGGGCGGGCGCGGTCATCATCGCCTCGGGCGGGTTCGGGGCCAACCGGCGGCTCTGGGCCGAGCTTTATCCGTCGGCGGCGAAACAGGGCGAACTCGCGTGGTATATCGGCGCGGATGAGTGCCGGGGCGACGGGCTGGAAATGGCGCGGCGTGCCGGGGCCGAGCTTGTGGGCCATGACCGGGGGCTGCTGTTGATGACGCCGGGGTTTGCCCATGACGTCGAAAGCTATCTGCCGCCCTGGGTCGTGCATGTGAACCACGAGGGGCGGCGGTTCATCGACGAATCCACCGAGTATTCCGTGCTGTCCGAAGTGCTGTCGACCCAGACGGCGGGCGAGTGTTTCGCAGTGTTCGATGAGGCCGCGCGGGCCGAGGCCAAGGCGCATCCCGCGCCGAACTGGGCCGCCGACCGGCTGGCCGAATTCGCCGAGAAAGGCCCGGTGGTCAGGGCCGACACGCTCACCGACCTGGCCGAGCGGATCGGGGTGCGCCCGGCCGCGCTGGTCACGACCGCCGAGCGGTACTCGGAAGATGCCCGCGCGGGCCATGACAGTGCCTATTTCAAGGACGAGGGCCATCTGCGCCCGATCGAAACGCCGCCGTTCTATGGCGTGCGCATCCGGCCCGCGATCGTGTGCTGGACCGGGACGGGGCTGCGCATCGACGCCGAAACGCGGGTGCGCGATCAGGCGGATCGTGCGATGCCGGGCCTGTTCGCGGCGGGCGAGACGACCGGCGGGTTCGCCGGCCCGTGCTATGCCGGTGGCGGGGCCTCGGTGGGCAATGCGGTGATCTTTGGCCGCGTGGCCGGGGCCAACGCGGCCAAGCTGGCGCTGAGCTAGCCCGCCCTGATCTGATCCGCGGCATGACGCGCGGCCCGGTAGGCGAAGGTCATGCCGGGGCCGAGCGTGCCCCCGCCGCCGGGATAGGCACCCCCGAACACATTGGCCATGTCGTTGCCCACGGCATAAAGGCCCGGGATCGGGCGGTCGGCGGTGTCGAGCACCTGTGCATGTTCGTCCGTCGCCAGCCCTTTGAAATTGCCGATCTCGCCCGCGAACGCCTTGACCGCGTAGAACGGGCCGCGCTCCAACGGTCGCAGGCTTGGGTTCGGCGTCTGGGTTTCGTCGCCGTGATAGCGGTCATAGGGCGCGCGTCCCCGGTGGAACGCGGGGTCCTCGCCGGTGCGGGCGTGGGTGTTGAATCGCTCGATCTCGTCCACCAGCGCGCCAGCGTCGATCCCGGCTTTCCGGGCAAGTGCATCGAGGCTGTCAGCCACCAGCAGATACCCCGATTGCACCAGCTTGCCCTTGGGCATCGGCCAGGGTTTCACATGCCCGATTCCCCATTGGCGCACCGCGGGACCATCACCGATGATCCAGGCGTGTTCGGCGCCGCGCGCCGCCATCGCCGCGATCATCTCACGCCCCAGATCATGATAGCTCGCGGATTCGTTGGCGAACCGGCGGCCGTCCGGCAGGACCATGACGAAGCCGGGTTTGTAGCGGTCGACCAGATGCGGCCAGACCCCCGTGAAATCATCGACGCCCGGCAGTTTCGACACCGGCATCCAGGCCGAGGCATTCGCGGCGTTCGACTGGAACCGCGCGCCGATGGCCTCGGCCATGTTCGCCGCGTCGCCGGTGTTGCCCGTGGGCAGGGGGGCGACCACCGGCTGATCGTTGACCGGTTTCGGGTGCTCGGCCGCGCGGCGGGCGGGGTCGCGGGCATAGCCGCCGGCGGCGAGGATCACCGCCTTCGCCTCGATCCTGAGCGGGCCGTCTGGGGTGCCCAGAACCGCGCCCGTCACCGCGTCGCCCTCGCGGATCAGGTCGGTCGCGGGGGAGGAGAGCAGGATGTCGATCCCCGCCTCGTCGGCGCTTTTCGCCAGCCTTGCGATCAGGGCGCGGCCCGTGGTCAGTTGTTGCGACTGACCGTAGCGCAGCATCTGGACGGCATGACCCGTCATCCGCTTCGCAACGTGTTTGAAGGCCGCCCACGACCGGGTCGCGGTGAAAAACATCTTCACCTCTGCACCCGAGCGCATGGTCATGCCCATGAACGAGGTCTGGGGCAGCTCGCGTTTGAGCTTGTCCGCGAGGGGGCCGAGATGTCGCAGGTCGTAGGGCTGGGTAAAGATCGAGCGGACGCAGGACGCGCCCTCCTGCTCCGAATGGTAATCGGGGAAGGGCATGGCCATGAAACGCACATGCGTCTTGTCCTCGAGAAAGTCGATCATGCGCGGGCCGTCATCGAGGAAGGCGTCGATCTTGACCGGGTCGAGGTGCTGACCGCTTTCGATCTCAAGATACCGGCGCGCCTTGTCCCGGTCGTCGGTTTCGCCCGCCTGTTCTTCGATGGACTTGGAATGGCGCGTGCCGGGCACCCAGAGGCCGCCGCCCGAGGTCGCGGTGGTGCCGCCGAAGTAAGGTGCCTTTTCCGCCATCACGACGTCGAGCCCCTGATCGCGGGCGGCGAGGGCCGCGGTGAAGGCGGCACCCCCGGTGCCGACGATCAGAACGTCGCAGGAACGGGTCGCGGCGCTCATGCGGCCGACTCCGCCTGTGCCGCCGGGGCGATGCCGGGCAGCGCGTGGCCTGCGCTCTCCGCGATGTGCTTGGCGGCGATCCAGCCGAAGACCATGCCCGGCCCGATGGTGCCACCCGCGCCGGGATAGCCGCCGCCGAACACGTTGGCCTGATCGTTGCCCACGGCATACAGCCCCGCGATGGGCTGATCGTCATGGCCGAGCACGCGGGCATGAACGTCGGTGGCGAGGCCTTTGTAGGACGTGATCTCGCCGGGATAGATGCGCACGGCGTAGAACGGTCCGGTTTCCAACGCGCCGAGGGCGGGGTTGGGGTGGTTCTCGTCGTCGCCGTGATGGCGGTCGTAATCCGACGCGCCGCGCCCGAAGTCCTCATCCACCCCCGCCTTGGCGAACCCGTTGAAGCGGTGGACGGTGGCGCGCAGCTCGGTCGCGTCGATGCCGCAGGTCGCGGCGAGGTCGTCAAGCGTCTGGCCGCGCTTGAGGTATCCGCTGCGCACATAATGCCCGTGCGGAATGGGGAAGGGGCGCACGAAGCCGATGCCCCAGCGCTTGATCGCGCGGTGATCGGCGATAAGCCATGCGGCGTCGGTGCCGCGGTCCTCGAACGCGGCGATCATGTGGATGCCGAGGTCGCGGTAGTTCTGCGATTCGTTCGCGAACCGGCGCCCGTCCGGCGTGACCATCAGGAACCCGGGCTTGGTCCGGTCCACGAGGTGTGGCCAGACCCCGGTTTCGTCGGTGGCGCCGGGCAGTTGCGAGGTCGGCATCCATGCGGCGGCGGAGGACAGGTGGCCGTTGAACCGCGCGCCAATCCCCTCGGCCATACGCGCGCCGTCGCCGGTATTGCCCATCGGGACGGGCAGGACCGGGTCCATCGTCGCGGTGACGCCGGGGTGGTGGTCACGGCGGCGGTCGCGGTCGCGGGGATAGCCGCCCCCGGCGAGCACGACGCCGTGCCGCGCGCGCACCTCGACCAGCCCGTCGGGGGTGGCGAGCCGTGCGCCGGTGATGCGCCCGTTTTCCTCGATCAGTTCGCGGGCGGGGCTTTCCAGCCAGAACGGCACGCCGTCGTCGGCGAGGGTGCGGGCGAGGCGGGCGATCAGGGCGCGGCCCCGCACGATGCTTTGGGTCGAGCCGTGCAGCGCGAGGTCGCGGAAGTGGCGCACCATGCGTTTCATCACGAAGCCCATCGCCTTGGCCGAGCGCCCGGCCTTCATGAAGGTCTTCATTTCGAGCGATGAGCCAAGCGCGAGACCGAGAAACAGCGTCTGAGGCAGCTCGCCCTTCAGCGTTTTCATCAGCGGCCCCATCTTGCGCGCGTCGTATTCGAGCGTGCCGAGCGAGCGGATCTTGGACGCGCCCGGTTCCTCGGGGTGGTAGTCGGGGAACTCCATCGCGTGAAAGCGCACCTCGGTCTGGTCCTCGATGAAATCGACCATGAGGGGGCCGTATTTCAGGTAAGCCTCGACGCGGGGTTCGTCGACATATTGCCCGGCCTCGATATGGACATAGGTGCGGGCGTCTTCGGGCGTGTCGTGAACCCCGATTTCTTTCCCCAGCGCCTTGGCGTGGCGGTTGTTCGGGATCCAGATGACACCGCCGGAGGTGGCGGTGGTGCCGCCGAAGACCGGCTCTTTCTCGGCGACGAGAACATCGAGCCCGGCCTTGCGCGCGGTCGCGGCGGCGGTGAGCCCCGCGCCGCCGGAGCCGATCACCAGCACGTCCACCGTACGATCCGTTTTCTTGTCCATGTGGTCCTCCCTTTGATACATTGTATCATGGGAGTCTGACGTGCGTATACAAAACAATCGCAGAAACGCGTGATTGCCGGTCCGAACGGGCCTACCAGCCGCTCAGAAGCGCGTCTTCTTCGGCTTTCGGCAGGACAAGCCGCCCCTCGCTGTCGAGATGGCCGAGGAGGCCGGTCCGGAAGAAACGGTCGGTGAACCCTGCGCCCGCCCGTCCGGCGTAGCCGAGGAAGACCCCCGTGCCGCGCAACCACACTTCGCCGGTCTGGTAGAGTATGACGTCCATCCCGGTGCGGGGATCGACGATCATGACCTCGACCCCGCCAAGGGGGCGGCCGTTGGTCGTGGCGATTGTCCCCGCCGGGTCGCGCGGGTCGCTGGACAGGACAGGGCCAATGGTCTCTGGCAGTGACAGGCCGTTCACGATCCGGGTGCCCGGCTGGGCTGCCGCGACCTCCGCCAAACGCTCCCGCCCGGCGCGCAGATGCAGGCGTTTCAGGTGCGGCTGCGGGGTGTAGGCCGTGACCGCGTCGGGATCGATAAGCCAGCCAGTCGTGGCCTGCGCCATGTCCCCCGACAGGTCGAGAGTGGCGCCCGAGGCCAAGGAAACAGCCAGAATCGACCAGAACCCGGGATTCGACACCGCTGCGGCCAGCGCGATCCGGTCGTCCGGCGTGACCTGTTCGCGCAGGGCGAGCGCGGTTCCGATATGCGCCGCGTCGGCCGACGAATGGCAGACCGCATCGACGGTGCCATCGGCGCGCGTGGCGGCAAACACCATGTCCGTGCGCGGTGGCACATCCGCCGGCACGTCGATGAAACGGACCACCTCGCCCCGGCCGAGATCGGCGAGTGCCGCGAGCGCCTGCGCCACCGGTCCATCGCCCGCGTTTGAGCCCGCGTCCAGCGCATCGCGGGCTTCGGCCCAGGTCAGCGAGGTCGTCGTGTCGATCAGGGCGGGCCGGTCCGCAAACCGTTCGGCCGCGCGGTCGAGCAGGGTTGAGAGCGTCCGGTGTTCGCCCACCGTTTGCATCCGGTTCGTTGCCGTTGCCATCGCGCTTCCCCCCGTCAGGAGTTTGTGTTTCAATGAGTAGTCTAATGTATACGGGAGGAAACGTCCAATGCCATTGGCACTGATCACGGGAGGGGCCACCGGACTGGGCGCCGCGATTGCGCGGGAGGCGCATGACAGGGGGTACGAGGTTGCCGTTCTGGACCTGGCCGAAGCCAGGGACGTGCCGTGGCGCAGCCTTGTCGGGGACGTGACCGACGAGGCGAGCCTGATTGCCGCGCTGGACGCGCTCGGGGCGGTGCCCGACCTTTTGGTAAACAACGCAGGCGTGGTGCAGTTCGCCCCGCTCCTGGACATGACGACCGAAGAGTTCGCCAGGATCACCGCGATCAACCTGACCGGCGCGTTCAGCATGGCGCGGCTGGTGGCCAGGGGCATGGTCGAGCGCGGGTCCGGTCACATCGTCAACGTCACCTCGATTGCGGGCATCGCGACCTCGCCCGGCGTGAATGCCTATGTCTCGTCCAAGCGGGGCCTTGCGGCCTTGACCGAGCTGATGGCGCAGGAATGGGGGCCGTCCGGGGTGCGGGCGAATGCCGTCGCGCCGGGGATGATCGACGGCGGCATGTCCACCGGCATCTATCAGAACGAAGCGGCCCGGGCCCGCCGGTCGGGCGCGGTGCCGTCGCGCAGGCTGGGCACCGAGGACGATATAGCGCAGGCGGTGATGTGGCTCGACAGCGAAGGCGCGAGTTACATCAACGGTCACGAACTGGTCGTGGACGGCGGGGTGACCAAGGCGGTCATGTCCCTGATCCCGCGCGATTGAGACGCGGCGGGCGCTGATCCCCGATCGGGTCAGCGCCGCGCCACCTCAGTATTTCTGGAATTGCTCGGGCACGCCGGCGGGCCAGACCGTGCCCCACATCCGCATCCCGCCGTCGATGGTCAGCACTTCGCCCGTGATGAAATCGCCGGACGGGCCGGAGAGATAGACGACGCCCTCGGCCACGTCCCAGCTGTCGCCCATGCGAAATAACGGGTTCACGTTGTTGAAGCGCTTCGTCGCCTCGGGCGGATAGTTGGACAGGCCCTCGGTCGCGATGGCGCCGGGGGCGACGCAGTTCACCCGGATGCCGAGCGGGCCCCATTCGGTCGCCACGGTGCGCGTCAGATAGATGACGCCCGCGCGCGCGGCACAGGTGTGGGCGGCCTGCGGCATCCCGCGTTCGACATGGGCGACGTTGGACACGACATGCCCCGGCTCGCCCCGGTCGCGCCAGCGTTGGGCCGCGCCCTGCATCATCCACCATGTGCCGTTGAGGTTCAGGTCGATGACCGATTTCCAGCCCTTGCGGGTGAAGTCGATGGCGTTCTGCGGATACTGGCCGCCCGCGTTGTTCACGAGCGTATCCAGACCGCCGAATTCCTCGAACGTCTCGTCGAGCAGCGCGTCCACCTGATCCTCGTCCCGGATCGACATGGGGCGATAATGGATGTCGGCGCCGATCAGGTCTTTCGCCTGTTGCTGCGTCTCTTGCAGCAATTCCTCGCGCCGCCCGCAGATCATCACCTTGGCGCCGAGGCGGGCGCAGAGAAAGGCCATCGCCTTGCCCATGCCCATCGACCCGCCGGTGATGAGGAACCGCTGACCTTCAAGCAGGTCGGGGGCGAAGATCGTCTTGTGCGTCGCCAGTTCCTCGGGCGTGAGGCCCCAGTTCGGTTTCTCGGCTGCCTGGTCGTTCATGTCGTTCTCCGAAAGTCGGCATCGCGTTTCTCGGCATAGGCCGCGATACCCTCGCGGCTGTCCTCGGATCGCATAAGCCGGTCTGCATTTGCGTGCCCCCGGTTGATCGCGGCGGGGAGCGGTTCGTTCTGGGCGTCGTTGAAAAGCGCCTTGCCAAAGCGGATGGCTTTCCACGAATTGGCGAGCATGGTGTCGGCGAAGGCGAGCGCCTCGTCCATCAGCCGCTCACGCGGGACGGTGCGGTTCACGACCCCAAGCGCCTCCAGCCGTTCGGCGGGGAGGAGCGTGCCGCAGGTGATGATCTCCATCCCGATCTGGCGGGGGAGTTGCTGGGCAAGCCGTTGAACGCCGCCGGTAAAGGCGACCATGCCGCGTTTGACTTCGGGCAGGCCGAACAGCGCGCCTTCGGCGGCGATGAGGCAGTCGCAGGCCAGCGCGATTTCAAAGCCGCCCGCGACGGCCGCGCCGTTGATCGCGCCGATCACCGGTTTCTCGATCACCCGTTCGGTCACGCCGCAGAACCCCGCGCCCGGCACCAGCCCGTGGCCCGCACCGCGCTCGGCGGCTTCTTTCAGGTCCATCCCTGCGCAGAACGCCTTGTCCCCGGCCGCCGTCAGGATGATCGCGCCGATTTCAGGGTCCGCCTCGGCCTCGCGCACATAGCGGTCGACGAGATATGACCCCTCGGCATCCATCGCGTTCGAGACGTGCGGCCGGTTCAGCGTGATGACGCAAACCGACCCGTGCCGCGCGGCGAGGACCGGCGGCTCGGGGGAGGTGGCGCTCATGTCGGGTCAGCTCTCGGCCGGTTCGGCGGCCTTGGTCGCCTCGGCCGGGTCGAAATCGGTGACCCACTCGCCCAGCTTGTCGGGAACGCGCAGTTCCTCGGGCACGTCCTCGGCCCCGATCCGTTTGTCGAGTTCGGCATGCCAGTGATAGATGCGCCGCTCCTGATAATTCAGGGGGAAGCCGCGCAGGCCCGCGCTTTCGACCGATTTCTGGATCTTATCGGCGAATTGCAGATCCTCATCCAGAATGTCGAGGAAGTTCTTGAGCCGCATGTCCCACCGCTCGGGCCGCTCGCCGTCACCCCACGAGGGGGCGAACCAGTGGACCTCGATCGTCATCGTGTCGATCGTGTCGGGCCAGAAGCACAGGACCGGGATACCGGCGGGCGCGATGGGCGAGACGAAGTTGGGATAGGCGAAGAGCGAGTAGTTGGTGCTCTCGAAATACGGGTCCACGCCCTCGACTTCCGGCAGGCCCTTGACGCCCGGGTCTTTCCAGCCCTCGCGCTTGTAGGGCGTGACCATGCGGCTGTGGCCCTTGTCCCAGAGCGTGATCGCGGTGCCGCGATGGTCGAGAAAGCGGTCGACGGTGTTCTGGTGGATCGACTTGAGGTGATAGGTCTCCATGAACGCGTCGAGCAGGATCTTGACGTTGCAGTTGACCTTGATCGCCGTCTTGTCGACGAGGATGAGCGTCTCGGGCTTCACCTCGTCCAGATCGCGCGCTGCCGGTCCAAGGAAGTCGCGCAGCGGCTCGGCCTCGGAGTCGAGGTTGACGAAATAGAGGTTGCCGATGTTCTCGCACCGGACCTCGATCAGGCCGCGGCAGGACATGTCGAGATCGACGAAATCGCGGCGGTCGCGCAGATTGATCAGCTCGCCGCGCGTGTTGTAGGTCCAGCCGTGGTATTTGCAGGTCACGCCGCGCGACTTGCCCGACTCTTCGGTGACGACGGGCGCGCCGCGGTGGCGGCAGGTGTTGTAGAAACAGCGGACCGTTTCGTCCTCGCCCCGGATGAAGAACAGCGGCTCGCCAAGGCGGGTCCACTGGACGTAGGAGCCGACCTCGGGCACCTCGTCGGCATGGATCGCATAGACCCAAGTCTTGTGCCACATCCGTTCGGTTTCGAGCTTGTTGAACTCGGGGTCGACATAGCGGCCACCGGGAATGTCGGGAAGCTGGGGGAAGCCCTCGGGCGGGCCGCCGCGCTTGGATTCGTAGGCTTGCTGGTCCTTGATGGACTGGACTTCGCTCGGATTCATGGGTCTTCCTCCTCGCCTCGCGGCAGTGGTGGCGCGCAAGATCTGAATTTCTTGTATTTTATCAGCCGCTCTCGTATATGCAAACCCTAAGTTCTGTATTTTTAAGGAGGCCGCGATGGGCAGACGTTTCGGCAGGATCATGCAGATGGGCTATGTCGTCGATGACCTCGACGCGGCGGTCGATCACTGGGTCGATGTCATGGGTGTGGGGCCGTTTTTCGTCACGGGAACAGTGCCTTATGCCTCGGTCACGTTCCGGGGCAAGCCCTGCGATGCCGAGACCCGCGTGGCGATTGCGAGCCATGACGGGATGCAGATCGAGATCATTCAGCAGACTGGGGGCGGGGAGTCGATCTTTACCGAGTTTCTTGCCGAGACGGGCGGCGGGCTGCACCACGTCTGCGCGCTTTCCGAAGACCTCGACGCTGACCTTGCCGCATGGGCCGAGCGGGGAATCGGGGTGCTTCAGGGGGGCATCACCAAGGCAAAGATACCTTTTGCTTACCTGGATACGGACCCGGACAACGCCGGGCGCATCCTCGAGCTTGTCCAGCCCAGCCCCGGACTGCTCAAGTTTTTCGACAAGATCGACGAGACCTGCGCGGCCTGGGACGGCACCTCACCACGCATCAACTTGTAGTTTGTATGCGTTGACCGCGTCATTTGGATACAATATTGTCATCCGAAACACGGAGGACCCCATGCCCAAGATCAACGCCGTCGACCGCGACGGGTCGGAAAAAGTCATCGACGCCGAGAACGGCCTGTCCTTGATGCTCAACCTGCGCGACAACGGCGGGCTCGACATCGCGTCGATCTGCGGCGGGATGTGTTCCTGCGCCACCTGTCATGTCTATGTCGACAAGGACTGGCTGGGCAAGACCGGAGAGCAATCGCCGGACGAGTTCGAGCTGGTGGAATTTTCCGAACACTACCAGGAGAACTCGCGCCTGTCGTGCCAGATCGAGATGTCGGATGACCTCGACGGGATCAAGGTGACGCTGGCGCCCGAGGATTAAATCGGGCGCAACGTGTACCGGCTGATCTTGCCGTCCTCGATTTCGAACCACACGAAGAAGGGCTTGGTTTCCCCGCCCGGCCCCTCGACCAACCCGAGAAACGCGCCTTTGCCGTCCTCGTAGACGAGGGTGTCGATCCGGTGCCGGATTTTGGCCTCGGCCAGTTGATCGACACGGGCCGACAGGAAATCTTCGACCTCGGCCCGGCTCGTGAACCCCGACGGTTCCGCGCGGGCAAAGCCGTGATGCGCCCAGACCTGGGCATGGGACCAGTCCACATCCTCGGCCAGGGCGGACGCGGCGCGCGCCATGTCGCCCGCGTCGATGCCGTTGTAATAGGTTTCCTGGATCAGGCGGATCGCCTCTTCGCGCGTGGCACTCATTGCTCCAGCATCTCCTTCAGTTTGAACTTCTGGATCTTGGACGACGACATCGGCCATTCGGTGATGAACCGGACCTCGCGCGGGATCTTGAAGCTGGAAATCTTGCCTTTGCAGAAGGCGATGATCTCGTCCGGCTCGACTTTGCTGCCGGGGATGAGTTCGACAAAGGCGACGGGCACTTCTTGCAGGCGGGGGTCGGGCTTGCCGACGACCTGACAGAGTTTGACGGCCTCGTGGCCCGTCACCATCGCCTCGATCTCCTGCGCCGCGACGTTTTCGCCGCCGACCTTGAGCATGTCTTTCAGCCGCCCGTGGAACATGAGCGTGCCGCCCGCATCGAAAGCGCCAAGGTCGCCGGTGTGGAACCAGCCGTCACGCTTGGCTTCGGCGGTCTTTTCCGGGTCCTTGTAGTATTCGGTGAAGATCGAGAAGCCGCGCACGCAGATCTCGCCGATCTCGTCGGTGCCGCAGGGGCCGGTTTCGGGATGCACGATCTTGACCTCCAGCCCGTCGAAGGGCTTGCCGAGGCGGCGGGTGCGTTCCTCGTAGCTGTCGGTCGGAAAGCTGGTGGTCACGGTGCCCGAGGTTTCGGTCATCCCGAAGGTGCCGACCTGGATCGCGTTCGGGATCTTTTCCTGAATGGCCTTGGCGAAACTCGCCGGCTGCATCGCCATGTTGGAGTTCATGATGCGGATCGACGACAGGTCGCGCTTCTCGAAATCGTCGTGATAGATCATGTCGCCGATGAAGGTGCCGAAGCTCGGATAGGTGACGGTGGCCTTTTCCGTCTGGATCATTTCCAGCGCGACGCCTGCGTCGAAATACTGCATCGAAAGATAGGTGGAGCCGACCGAATAGGCGGCGCAGAGCGGGAACATCGCCCCGATGTGATACATCGGCAGCGGCGACCAGAACACGTCGGCCTCGGTCATGTCATAGCGTTTCGCCATCGCCTGCCCGGTGCGGATCAGGCTTTCATGCGCGATCATGCAGCCCTTGGGGTGCGAGGTGGTGCCGGAGGTATAAAGCATAAGCGCGGTGTCGCTGACGCGGACCCGGTTGCGGATGACGTGGATGTCTTCGTCGGTGACGTCGCCCACGGCCGCGCGGAAGGCCGCGTCGGAGGTGAAGCCGGGGGCCGTATCATTGCCGGTGAGGATCACGCGCTTGAGCAGCGGGGCCTCGGCAAGGTCGAGGGCCGCGTCGGCGGGCTGGCCGGCCAATGAGGGGAACGCCTCGTTCAGCCGCGCGATGAAGTCGAGCCCTTCGGCCACCTTGCCCTGCGTGACGATGGCGGTCAGGTCGGCGTTCTCGACGACGAAGCCAAGCTCGGCGCTGCGGTAGCGGGCGTTGATCGGGACCGACACCGCGCCGATCAGCGCGATGGCGAAGAAGGTCTCGACCGCTTCGATGCAGGAGGGCAGGAGCATCCCCACATGGTCGCCCGGCTCCACACCCAGCGCGCGCAGGCCGCGGGCGCGGTCCATCGCGTTGCGCTCAAGCTCGGCAAAGGTCAATCTGCGGTCAGGGAAAACGATCCCGTCCTTGTCCGGATAGACAGAGGCGGTGCGCAGCAGCAGATCCCCGATCGTCGTGATGGCCGTGAATGCCTTGAAATCGAGCATGCGTGTTCCTCCCGTCGTCGCCATTTTGGCCTCCCTCAGAGTATTGAGTATGGAAAACACTCGCTCCGTATACAAGGGGAAATTGCGCAGAACCCCTTTGAAACAGCGTCGTGTCGGCTTGTTTTCCCTCTGATCCTCTTGGTTTGTCCTGTCTGCACGGCCCCGATTGCCCGGCTTAGGATCAGAATTTCATTGATTGTCTTGTATATTTATGAACAAGTCCACCATACAAATTACGCAACGGGGTGAGGCCACAGACCCGATCCGGACAGAAAACGGATGCAAAGCCCGGCCACTCAATGGGAGGAAACTATGAAAACGCAATCACTTATGCTCACGGCAACCAGTGCTGCCGCCATGATGCTCGCAGGCGCTTCTGCGCATGCAGAAGACTACAAGGCCGTGATTCTTCAGTCGCTCACGGGCGGCGCGGCCTTTATCGGCAAGAACGTGGCCGACGGGGCCGTTCTGGCCGCCGAAGAGCTGAACGAACAGGGGTTCTTCGGCGAGGGCAACAAGCTGGTCTTCTCCGTCGAGGATGACGCGACCGACCGCACCCAGACGCTGTCGCTGATCACGCGCCTCGCCGCCGATCCGGCGACGCTGATGGTGATGGGCCCGACCTCGGGTTCGGTCGCGCTTGCGGGGGCTAACGTGGCGAACGAGCGGGAATTCCCGGTCATGACCACGACGAACTCGATGGAAGTGCTGGAAAACGGCCCGTGGTCGTTCATCATGACCCAGCCCGCCAGCATCACGATGCCCTTCATCGCGGATTACACCGCCGAAACGCTGGGCGTCGAAACCTGCGCCGTCATCGGCGTGAAGGACAACGAAGCCTATGTCGCGCTTCAACGGATGTATGAAGACCTCATCACCGAAGCGGGTGTCGAGATCGTGTCGAACGACGGTGTGGCGCTGGCCGACAGCGACTTCTCGGCGCTGGCCACCAAGGTCGCCTCGTCGGATCAGGACTGCGTCTTCGTCGGCACGCCGGCCGCGCAGGGGGCCAACATCATCCTCCAACTCAAACAGGCCGGGCTCGACCCCGATACCGCCATCCTCGGTCACAACGCGTTCGCGTCGCCGACCTTCATCGAGAAGGGCGGAGCGGCTGTCGAAGGCGTCTACCTGATCGGTGCCTGGGTGCCGGGTGGCGACAACGAATTCTCGTCGGCCTTCGCGGAAAACTTCGAAGAGAAGATGGGCTTCCCGGCCGATGAATGGAACGCGATGGGCTATTCCGGGATGCAGGTCGTGGCACATGCGATCCGTGACGCCGCCGAAGCCGGCAATGCCACCCGCGAAGGTGTGCGTGATGCGCTTGGCGAGCAGAAGGACGTTCCGGTCGTCGTCGGAACGCATACCTACACCCTGGACGAAGAGCGCGTGCCCTTCTTCGGCATGAAGGTTCTTCAGGTCAAAGACGGTGAATTCACCGTCGCGCCTGAGTAAACCCTGTCCCAAAGGGGTGGCGGTCCGCCGCCGCCCCTTATTCGTCTATCGGGGACAGGCTCCCCACAACAGGTGGATGGCATGCTAACACAGCAAATCCTGAACGGGCTGGTCTCCGGGTCGGTCTACGCGCTCTTCTCACTGGGTTTCACCCTGATCTTCGGGGTTCAGAAACTCCTCAACTTCGCGCATGGCGCGACGTTCATGGCGGGCGCGTTCATCGCGTACTACTGCACGATCAGCGGGCTGCCCTTCGTCATGGCCATCGGCTTTTCGATGCTGGCCACGGGCCTGATCGCGATCCTGATCGACCTCATCGCCTTCCGTACCCTGCGCAAGCGCGGCAATGCCGAGTTTCCGGCGCTCGTGTCGTCCATCGGCGTCGACCTGATCCTCGTGTCCATCGCGCAGCAGGTGTCGAACACGCAGGTTCTCAACTTTCCGTTCGGGACGTTCCCGATCCAGTTCTACGACATCTTCGGCCTGCGCATCTCGCTGTTGCAGATCGTGATCCTCGCGACCGTCGCGGTGCTGGTGGCGGCCCTGATCTTCTACCTGAAAAAGACCACTTTCGGGCGGCAGGTGCGCGCCGTCGCAACGAACGAGCGCGCGGCGGCCCTGTTGGGTGTGAACGCGCAGAGCGTTTACCTTCAGACCTTCTTCATCGCCGGGGCGCTGGCCGGGCTGGCGGGCGTTCTCATCGGGCTTTTGTTCAACTCGATCCAGTTCCTGATGGGCGAGCCATATATGCTGCGCGCCTTCGTGGTCGTCGTGATCGGCGGTCTGGGCAGCGTGCAAGGCGCGATCATCGCGTCGCTCATGCTGGGCGTGGCGCAATCGCTAACCGTCGCCTATCTGCCCTCGGGTCTGACGGACGCCATCATCTTCGGATTGCTGTTCCTCGTGCTTCTGGTGCGACCGAACGGGTTGTTCGGTGACATCAATGCCGTCGCAGGGGGTACCCGCCAATGATGCAGTTCTACCTTGCCTACCAGCCCATCATCGACTTCTTCCTGTTGTCGGTCGGGTTCGGCTACAGCCAGCAGATCGCGCTGCGGGCCGGGGTCTTCTCGATCGCGACGGCAGGCTTTGCGGCCCTCGGGTCTTACTGTGTGGCGATCCTTGCCACCAAGACCGGCATCCCGATCTTCCTGACCGTGATCCTGGGCACCGCGCTGGCCGCTGCCGTCGGGGGCGTTCTGGCCCTGCCGCTGGCCCGTCTGCGCGGCGCGTTCCAGGCAATCGCGACACTGGCCTTCGTGCAGATCATCCTGTCGCTTCTGCTTTATGGCGAGGGGTTCACCGGCGGTGCGCTTGGCATCGTGGGCATCCCGCGAGAGGTGAATACATGGATCCTTCTCGCCGTCGTGGCGGTCACCATGTACGTCCTGTGGAACATCGGCCGTTCCGGCATGGGGCGCGTGTTCAACGCGCTCCGGCAAGAGGAAAGCGTGGCCTCGTCGCTGGGTGTGAACATCGGCAAGTACCACATCATCGCGTTCATCCTGTCGGGTGCGCTCGGTGGTCTGTTCGGCGGGCTTCAGAGCCTCTACACCTTCCAGATCGAGCCGCATAACTATGGCTTCGCCTTTATCGTCAACATCCTGACGGTCGTGATCCTTGGCGGGCGCACCACGCTGCTTGGCCCGATCATGGGGGCGCTCATCATGGCGCTGCTGCCCGAGATCGCCCGGCCTCTGGCCGAGAACCGGCAGGCCGTGAACGGGGTCATCCTGATCCTCGTCATCACCTTCCTGCCCAACGGCGTGGGCGACGAGATCGTGTTCTGGTTCCGCCGCCGCAAACAGGCGCGGCAACAGCAGAAGCGCGCCAGCGAAAAGGAGGCCCGCGATGCCGTCTCTACATCTTGATAACGTGGCCAAGCACTTCGGCGGTCTGAAGGCGGTCGACGAGGTGACGATGGAGGTGCGTCCGGGTGAGATCACGGGGCTGATCGGACCCAACGGCGCGGGCAAGTCGACGGTGGTCAACATGATCTCCGGCGTGCTGGCCCTGACCGAGGGCGACATCACGGTGGATGGCGTGAGCCTTGCCACCGACCGGGCCGACGTGGTGGCGCGCAAGGGCGTGGCGCGCACGTTCCAGAACATCCGGCTTCTGCCCGAGGCCACGGTTCTGGAAAACGTGCTGATCGGGTTTCACCGGCGCGAAGAAGCGTCGATCCTGAGCCAGCTTCTGGGCCTTCCCTCCGCACGCCGCGACACCCAGCGGTTCGAGGAGAAGGCGTGGGATCTGCTGCGGCGTTTCCGCATGGAGGATTACGCGGAATACGAGGCGGGCAACCTTGCCTATGGCCACCAGCGCCGGGTCGAGATGATGCGCGCCATCGCCGCCGAGCCGGACATCGTCCTGCTTGACGAGCCGGTGGCGGGCATGAACGATGTCGAGAGCGACGAGCTTGCAACCATCTTCCGCGAGCTTGCCGAAAGTGGCATGGCTCTGTTGCTGATCGAACATAACGTCGGCTTCGTCACCCGCCTGTGCAAACAGGTCTATGTGCTCGACAGCGGTCGCATGATCGCCTCGGGCAGCCCGGAGACCGTCACCAGCGACCCACAGGTCATTGCGGCCTATATCGGAACATCGGGGCACTGACATGACCACACTCACGATCAACGATCTGCATGTTTCCTATGGCGGCGTAAAGGCGCTGCGCGGTGTGTCGCTGCGTGTCGAAGAGGGCGAGATGGTCGCGCTCATCGGTTCCAACGGCGCGGGGAAATCGACGCTGCTCAATGCGCTGTCCAACGTGGTCAAGCGCAAGTCGGGCGAGGTCATTTTCGAGGGCACCGACACCAGGGGCATGTCGCCCTACGCGGTGTCGCGGTCGGGGCTGTTGCATGTGCCCGAGGGGCGGCAGGTTCTGTCGGACATGAGCGTTTACGAGAACCTCCAGGTCGGCCTCATCGCGCGCGGCAAACGCAAGACGATCTATTCGCTCGACCATGTGTATGAGCTGTTTCCGGTGCTCGAAGAGCGCCGCGACCAGATCTCGGGCACCCTGTCGGGCGGTCAGCAGCAGATGCTCGCCATCGGGCGCGCGCTGATGGGCGGGCCGCACCTGTTGTTGCTCGACGAGCCGTCGCTGGGCCTGTCGCCGCTCATCACCGATCAGGTGTTCGACGCGCTGAAAAAGCTGAACGCCGAGGGGCTGACCGTGCTTCTCGTCGAACAGAACGCGCACCGGGCGCTTGAGGCGACGAGCCGGGCCTATGTGCTCGACCGGGGTCAGATTTCGTTCGAGGGCGCGAGTTCCGAGCTGGCCGGCAACAAGGCCGTCATCGACAGCTACCTGGGCGCATGATGACCCGTCTCGCCCTGCATCAACTGAGCCTGCGCGACGTGAAGCCGGTCGATCTTCCGGCCGTGGCGCGGGCGGTCGGCGTGGATACCGTGTCAGTGTTCGTCACCCCGCCGTCGCCCGATCTCGACATCTTTCCGCGTGTGACCCGCGAAGACGTCGCCGCGTTCCGCACCGCGTGCAGCGACTCGGGCGTTGGTGTCCACAATGTCGAGGTGTTTTCGATCGGGCCGGAGACGAAGGTTGTGGATTTCTCAGCAGCGCTCGACCTCGGGGCCGAGATCGGGGCGACGCGCCTCACCGCCCTGGTGCAGGACAGTGACCGGGGCCGGGCCTCGGATGGTCTTGGCGCGCTGGCCGATGCCGCCGCCGCGCGGGGCATCGCCGTAAGCATCGAGTTCATGAAGTTCTCCGAATGTCGTTCCATCGGGGCGGGCGAGGGGCTGTTGCTGGACATCGGCCATGACAACCTGAGCCTGCTGGTCGATCCGCTCCACCTGTTTCGCACCGGGGGCACGGTCGCCGACCTTGTCGCCACCGACCCCGGCCTGATCGGGGCCGCGCAGATTTGCGACGGGCCGATGGAGGCCCCTAAAAGCCCGTTCGGCGAGGCGGTCGAGGATCGCGGGATACCGGGCGAGGGGGCGTTTCCGCTTGCCGATTTCCTTGCGGCCCTTCCGCCGAACACGCCCATCGACATGGAAGTGCCGATGAAGCGGCTGGCGAAAGCGGGCGTGGGGCCGGTCGAGCGCGCGCAACGGCTTGTCGATGCGAGCCGCGCGCTTGTCGAACCCGGCTGAGCGACCGCGCCGCTACACCAGTTTCTCGACCTCTTCGCGCAGGATCTTGCCGCTGACGGACCGCGGCAGGTCGTCCATCCCCACGAACAGCACGCCCTTGGGCCGTTTGTATCCGGCAAGCTGGGCGCGGCAGAGCGTGGTCACGTCCTCCTCGCTCATGTCGGAGGCGCGCACGATCACGGCCACCGGCACCTCACCCCATTTGTCGTCTGCCTTGCGCACGACGATGGCGTCGGCCACGCGCGGGTCCGAGAGCAGGACGCGCTCGATCTCGGCGGGGTAAATGTTCTCACCCCCCGACTTGATCAGATACTTGGAGCGGCCGACGAAGATGTAGCCCTCGGGATCGCGCCGGAACATGTCGCCCATGTGGAACCAGCCGTCGGCGAAATCCTTGGCGTTCACCTCGGCGTTGTTCCAGTAGCCAGAGAACACCGTCGGCCCGCGCACCCAGGCTTCGCCGGGTTCACCGTCGGGCACGTCGCGGCCCGTGGCGTCGCACAGGCGCAGTTCGGTCAGCATGGTCAGACGCTTGGGGAATGTCGTGGGTCGCGTGCCAGCGGGGATCAGGTTGCCCGACAGTGGCCCCATCCCCGTCTCGGTCGCCCCGAAGGAATCGAGGTAGGGGGCATCCACCAGCGCCGTGATCTCGGCAATCTCGTCGGACGGGACGAGGTCGGCCATGCAGCCCACGGCGCGCACGCCCTTGATCGCAGGCTTGCGGGTCTTGAGCCGGTCGATCAGCGGCTCGATCGTGGCGGGCACCAGCATGAGCCAGCCGACCGGGAACCGCTCCAGCGCGTCGATGATCCGGTCCGCGTCGAACCCGTCCACGACATAGCCCGGCGCACCGGACAACAGCGCGGTCACAAGGTGCTCGGTCCCCCCGATGTGATACATCGGCGCCCATGAGATATAGCCGTCACCGGGCAGGATGCCGAGGTCTAGGCGCATCGCGCTCATCCGGGCAAGCTGGGCGCGGTGGCTGATGACGGCGGCCTTGGGCCGGCCCGTGGTGCCGGAGGTGTAGATGATGAACAGCCCGTCCTCGGGCTGGGCGGCGCAGGTCGTCTCGCCCTCCGCCGACAGGGTGTCGAACCCGGTGACAGGCACGCCCCCGGCAATCTCGCGCGCCGTGTCGATATAGCGGGGCGAGGCGACGATGAGCGAAGGCTCCACCAGCCCGGCGCAATAGGCCAGTTCCGGGGTCGCGAGCCGGGTGTTCTGGCAGGCGGTCATCAGGCCCAGTTTCGCGCCCGCGAGTTCGAGCAGCGTGTATTCGATCCGGTTTTCCGAGATCACGACGACCCGGTCACCGCGTGTCAGACCCTGCGCGGCCAGCGCGGCGGCGCAACGGTCCACCCGGTCGAGCATTTCGCGAAACGTCAGGTCGGTGGTGCCATCGGTAAGCGCCAGCGCATCGGGCGTGGTGCGCGCGCGCATGGAGATCAGGGGATAGACGGTGGTGGCCGCAGCCTGTGCGATGGGGTCACTCATGTGTCGTCTCCGAAGCGGAAGGTGGCGGTGAGGACCGGCGTAGCCTCGCCCGCGCGGGTGAGCGTGGCGGTGTCGCCGTCGCTCCGGGCCGTGAGGTCGTCGTCCTCCAGCACGTTACCCAGAAACCGCGCTTCGATCCGGGTGACGTTGGCCTCCGGGTCCGCCTCCATCGCGGCACTCAGCAGATAGGCGAGGTTGGCGGGGCCGGGGTTCACGCGGTTGGGGCCGAAGCCTGCGGCCTCCGCGGCCTCACGCGACAGGTGGATCTGGTTGTCGTCGGACAGAAGCGCGCACCACGCGGCCATGTCGTCGCCGGAGATGGGGCCGAAGGGCGTGTCGGGAAACTTGGTCATGGGGCCTCCGCTGCCGGAAAGATGATGTGAAGCCGTATCTCGGTGAACGGCGCACCATCGCCAAGCGCGATGGCGAGGTGCAGGTGATCGGCGTGACCGAAGCGGCGGCTCGGCTTGCGCGTGATCCCCTCGACGCGGCCCGCCACCGTGTAGCGCCGCCCGACCTCGAGCGGGCGGGTCAGGTCGATGACGCAACCCGCCAGCACCGGCCCCTGATCGAAGGCAAGGCCGAGGGACTCGCTCAGCGCCTTGATCGGCATGGGCAGGCCGCCGAGCGCTCCGACGAAAGCGAAGATCGGATGCGCTCGGGCGCCCAGGCGGGCGGGTGCGCCGGACATCTGGCGTACGCGGTCGTCACGTTCGGGCGTCAGGTGGAACTCGCCGGGGGGCAAAGGCTCGGTCGTCATGGGGTCAGGCTGAGGTCGATGGGCAGGCGCTTCGCCTCGGCATGGACGAGGTGGGCGACCGCGCTGACGCCAAGGCCCTGAAGCTGGTCGAGGTCGGCGGTGAGCTGATCCGCGATGTCCCCGGCGACGGGCAGTTCGACGAACAGGAACCAGCCGGGCGGGTCGGTGAGCGCATCTGGCGACTCCCCGATGCACTCCTCGACGTGGCAGGGCAGGTGCGTGTCGATCCGCGCGGCCAGTTCGGCGACCTGATGGCCGACCGCCTCGGCCCTGTCGGGGTCCGGTCGCCCGATCTGCACCACGATCCGCCGTTGCGCGGGCATGACGGCCGTGCCGCGCGCGCGGGTCCAGCAGCCGTAGCGGGTGGACAGGAACCGGCCCTCGTCCTCGCGCAGCTCCCCGACCCGCTCCCACTTGTCGATCCGGTCGAAAATGTCACGCGGGTCGCGAAAGGCGATCTCGGCGATACCCAGATGGGTCGGCACATGGCCCGCGGGCCAGAGCACGGATTGAACGTGGTTCTGGATGTACCAGACGAGGCCGGGCAGGTCGCGCGCGATCTCGGCATGGGGGCCGGACCAGTGTGCGTGGAACGCCTTGTCCGACATGTCGCTGCGCTTTTCGATCAGGGTGACGCGCTTGTTGGGTTTCGCCTCGCTCATGTCGTCGCCCCCTGCGCGCTGTCGTCAAAGGCGCGGGCCATGAGGGCGCGGGCGCCGGTGAGGGCGCGCTGGCACAGCTCTTCGTCCGAGGCACCGGGATGGGCCAGCGTCGGCGCCTCGATGTCGATGATCACGTCGCGGGGCAGGGCGCGCAGGAAGGTGACGAGGTCGAAGTCGCCTTCACCGGGCAGGCGGCGATCCGTCACCGCCTCCTCCAGCCATTCGTCGCGCGGCCGGGTGAGCGGCCCGTCGCAGATCTGGGCGTGACCGATGGGGCCGGTGTCGCCGGAGAGGAGCGAATCCAGCCCAACCTCGTTGCGGTAGAAATGCAGCGCGTCGGCGCTGATCGTCGCGTCCGTCGGGGCCAGGGCGAGGAAATCGCGCACATCCGCCAGCGTATTCAGCGTGCCGAAGGCGTGAAATTCGACATGCACGGCAAGGTCACGCTCGCCCGCCATGCCGCAGAACGTGTCGAGAGCGGCGCGGGCGCGGGCAAGGTCCGGGTCGCCCACCGTCACCGTCACCCGTTCGCCGCCAAGCGCCGCGCCCCGGTCAAGCGCATGGGCAAAGCTGTCGGGCAGGCCGTCGGGGCCGATGGAGAAAACGTCGAGGCTGCAAATGCGGATGCCAAGCGCCTCGGCCTGCCGTTTGAGGTCACGCGCCTCGGCCAGCGTTTCGACATGGGGGCAGGCGCTGCGCCCGGCATGGACGAAGAACGACACGGTCGGGCAGGCGAGCCGCCCGGCGATGTCCAGGAACTCGGACGTGGTCGAGCGGAGCGCGGTCAGCGGGTGGAGGGACAGGCGATCCATGCGGGATGGTCCTTTTTCGGGGCGGGTTCACGGGTATACTCGCCAGGGGTTTCTCGCATACGGTCGCCCGCGACATGCGCACAGGAAAGGTCACGACATGGACGACACGACAGCCAAGCTCGCCATTCTCGAACGCATCGCGGCCTATGGCGACGCGGTGAACCGGCGCGACGGGGCGGCGTGGATCGACTGCTGGACGCAGGATGCGCTCTGGTCGATCCGGGACCGCGAGATTGCAGGCGCGCCCGCGATCCTGTCGGCATGGGAAACGGCGATGGCGGGCTATGCCGCCGTGCATTTCTTTTCCCACCTCGGGCGGGTCGAGGTGTCGGGCGATGCGGCGACGGCGCGGGTCTATACCGTCGAGTATCTGACGACGACCGGGGGCGAGGCGCGCACCCAGTTCGGGGAATATGACGACCTGTTTCGCTACGAGGGCGGCACATGGCGCTTTGCGCACCGCGCGTTCCGGGTGCGCGAGGCCCGATGAGCGCAAGGCCGGACAGGGCACCCGCGCCGCGCATCAGGCGGTTTCGGGCAAGACCTGCCGCGCGGCCCAGTCCTCGAGCGAAGTGAGTTCGACCGGAAGCTCGGCCAGCACCGGACCCATGTCGACATAAAAGGGCCGATCCTCGGGGTCGTTATACCATGTGTATTTCAGCGTCATCTCGCGCGCCAATGTGGCGCTGTCGAGCGAGGCGGTGCTCTTGAACACTGAGGCCATCACCTCACCACAGGTCGCCACCGGCATCGTCTGAAACCGCAGGGGCCGGTTCCACACCGCGCCCAGCCTGCGGGCAAGGTCGGGGCCGCGGATCGCCTCGGGCCCGCCGACGGCGAAGACCCGGCCCGCAAGGTGCGGGCGCTCGGCGGCGGCGACCATCAGCTTGGCGAGGTCGGCGTGACAGATCCAGCAGACGTCGAGCGTTTCCTCATGCGGGTAGTGGATCAGGTTTTCGCGGTCGATCTCGGGCCAGGCCCAGGCCTTGAGCAGGTTGTCGATATAGACGACCGGCTGAATGACCACGACCGGCGCGCCGGAGGCCAGCAGAATCTCCCGCATCTCAAGCCGCGCGTCCTGTGCCGCGATGCCCATGCGTTCGTCGGGCACCGGCATACTGGTGTTGAACACCAGTGTCCTGAGCGTGGGCGAGGCGGCGGCAGCTTTCGCGATCACCCGCACCGCCTCGATCTGCGGCTCGGCCGCCTGGAACGAGGTGGAAGGCAGGTTCAGAAGCACGGCCTCGGCCCCGTCCATCGCCGCGCGCAGACTGTCGTGATCGCCGTAATCGGCGGCCAGCGGCGTCACCCCGTCACGCAGGTCCGCGCGCGTCGGATTGCGCGAGATTGCCGTGACGTCGTGCCCCTGCGCCGCCGCTTCGCGCACCTGCGCGATGCCCTGATCCCCGGTCGCTGAAAACACGGCGATTTTCATGTCGGTCTCCTTTCGCGCCCGCAGGCGCGGCTCAGTTCAAGAGGTTCGGAAGGAAGAGGACGATCCCCGGCACCAGCACCAGCAGGAAGAGAACGACCATGTCCGCCCCGATGAACCGGGCCGTGCCCCGGAAGATCTCGCCTAATGACACCTTCCCCACGACCCCGTTCAACACGAACACGTTCAACCCGATCGGTGGTGTGATCATGCCCACCTCCAGGAGCTTGGCGAGGAAAATGCCGAACCAGAGTTCATCGACCCCGAGCGTCGCCGCAACCGGAAGAACGATGGGCAGGGTGATGATCATCGCGCCCGTGGGCTCAAGGAACATCCCCAGGATCAGATAGATGACCACGACACCCGCAAGGAACAGGTAGGTCGAGGTGCTGACCGACGCGATCACGTCCGAGATGTAGCCGTCCACACCGGACAGCGCCACGAACCGCGCCAACAGGTTGGCCCCGATCACGATGAACAGGAGCGCCGAGGTGGTGGCGAAGCTTTCGGCCACCGACACCCGGAAATTGCGCCAGGTCAGCTTGCGCTGCGCGGCCGCGATCAGCACGCAAAGCGCGGCACCGACGGCCCCCGCCTCGGTCGGGGTAAAGAGCCCCGCGAACAACCCGCCAAAGACGAGAAAGGCAAGCAGCAGCGCGGGCGTCACCTTGCGCAACTCGGTGAATTTCTCGCGCATCGTATGTTGTTCATAGGACCGCGGCGCGACCTCGGGCTTCAACGTCGCCCAGCCGATGACGAGAACGACATAGGCGAAGGCCGAGAACAGGCCGACCCCGGCCCCGCCCAGGAACAGCTTGTTGATCGGCACCTCAGCGATGATGCCATAAAGGATGAGCAGGATACTTGGTGGTATGAGCGCCCCGATGGTGCCCGCCGCCGCAACCGTGCCGGTGGCCAGACGCGGATCGTATCCGTGCTTGAGCATTTCGGGCACCGCGATCCGGCCCATCGCCGCCGCCGTGGCGACCGACGACCCGGTGACCGCCGCGAACCCGGACGCGCCAAAGATACTGGCGACCGCAAGCCCGCCCGGCAATCGGGCAAGCCACACCCGCGCCGCATCGAACAAGCCCGCGGTAATGCCCGAGTGATAGGCGAGATACCCCATGAGCAGGAACATCGGGATCGAGCTCAACTCCCAGCTCGCCGCAAAGTCATAGGGGATGACCTTCAGCGCACCAAAGGCCGGGCGCCAGCCATACAGGGCATAGATGCCCACGAACGGCACCGAAAACAGCGCGATCGCGATCGGCACGCGCATGGCGATCAGGGCCAGAAGGATCGCGATCCCGGCCAGACCAATTTCAACGTCGCTCATGTGTCTTTGCTCCCCGTATCGGCGAAGCCCGGAAACGGATGCCGCTTGTCGTCGAACGCGGTGCTACGCGTGATGTAGGCGACGAACTTGAGAACGAGCAGCATTGTGATGAGCGCATAGCCCGCCGGGGCCGCAAAGCGCACCGGCCAGATCGGAATCTTCATGTTGCGCTCCATCGCGAAGGAACCGGTCTGGAACTTGTCGACCGCTTCGAACCAGGTCGCATATGTCAGCATCGCACAGACCGCCGCACTGAACAGGAATATCCAACCCGCCATGTGCCGCTGTCCCCCAAGGGGCAGGAACTGGGTCACCACGTCCGCAGCGACATGCTGGTTCAGCCGCTCAACATAGACGAGCGGCAGGAACGTCACCATCGGCATGTAATATTTCGCGACCAGCGTCAGGGTCGCGGGGAGCGGTTTGTTGAAGAGCAACCCCATCACCACATCGAGCGTGACCTGGACCATCATGATGACGACCGCACAGGCGGCCAGAACACTCAGGACCATCGTGATGGCGTCGACGACTTTCAGCACGGGTTTCATCTTGCCGGCTCGCCTCCGCCCCGTGCCGTCATGCGGTCGGGGCATGTTCTGGGTTTGCTGTTGAAAGGGCCGCACATGGCGACCCTTTCGGCGTTACGCGGGCGGGCCCCGATCCGGCGCCCGCCCTGTCAGATCAATCCATGCCGTAGGTAGAGACATCGACCTTCGACATGATTTCGTCGAGGTAGAGCTGGATGAACGGCTCCTGCTCCATCACGTCGATCTCGTTGGTCAGACCCTTCCACTTCTCGATCAGGGCCGTGATCGTCTCGATCTTGCCGTCGACGTCCTCAAGCCCGTACTTCTCGTTGTACTCGGCCCGCACCACGTCGAGATCCTGCGCGATGAATTCGGCGATCTTTGCCTGATCCTCGGCCGAGATGTCGTAGACGTTCTTGCCGGCGGCACGGAACTCTTCGACGGCCGAGATGTTGCGCTCCTTGTTCAGGATCCAGCTGACGATCGGCTGAACAGCGGCGGCGGTCAGGATGCCACGGCGGTTCTCTTCCGACATATCCTGCCAGGTGTCGCGGTTCATGGTGGTGGCGAGACCGGCGAACATGCTGCCCATGATCGCAGGATTGAAGTGGTCGGCGATCTCGATGTAGCGCAGGCCGACAAGGTTCTCACCCTGGTTGAACGAACAATCCACGTTGCCCGTGCTGAGCGCGTCGTAGATTTCGTTGCCCGACAGCGCGACGCGCACGGCACCGAAGTAATCGGCGAACCGGCCCTGGTCGGCGGCGCCGGTGCGCACCTTCAGACCTTCAAGATCAGCGATCGATGTCACCGGCTTGTTGCAGACCATACCGTATTCCACGGCCGCGGCACCGTTCAGGTAGACCGCGTTCAGGCCCTTCAACTGCTCCTGGCAGTCGGTGCAGTTCAGCATGATGTATTCCATCGACGCGCCGATGACCGCCGGGCCGGGCCACTTGGTATCCGGGTCCGAAATCGCCAGAAGCGACAGGTCGGCCGGCAGGTTCATCTCGGAATATTCCGCCGGGAAATACGGGAACAGGGTAAAGCCGGTATCGGCCAGACCGTCACGCACACCGCCCGAAATCTCGTTCAGGCTGAGCAGCGAAAGGGCGAACACCTTCATCTCAAGATCGGTGTTCTCCTCGATCGCTTCGCCGAACGCGACAGCGGCATCGTAGTTATAGCTGGTTTCCGGCAGGCCCACGGCATGGCGCAGGGTCTGAGCCACGGCCGGTGCGGCTGCGACCGAGCCCAGCATGACGGTGGCGAGCGCAAGCCGCGACAGGCCTGAGAGCGCCGGAGTTTCTACGTTCATCTTCATTCTTTCCTCCCTGAAAATCTGATCTGCGCCAAAAACGTGCCGAAACACAGCTCGCCTTGTATGCGCGTCCGAAGTTGTCGCCCGACTGTGGCCCCGGTTTTTCGCTCCCCCCGGTCCGATCGGCGCGCGGTGCGGGCCTGCCGGACGTGGTCCCCTTATTGGTTCCTGTCGGACACCGGGATGGCCCGGGTCTGCAAATCGTACTGGTCCTGATCCTTGTGTAAGGTGAAGGCCAAGTCAATATGCAATATAACTTTAAAAGTATGCAATGGCACTTGCGCAAGGACATTGACGGATCGAAGAGTGTCATTATTCGACACTATGTAGTCAAAAACATTGCCCCCGCGCGGCGAACCTGCCACCACGGGCCTGTCGAACGACGCGCACCGCGAGGGGAGACCCCGATGGGGACGATCACCAAGGCACTGGGCCTGCTCAATCACTTTTCGTCCGAAGACGCCGAAATCGGGCTGGCGAAGTTCGTGCGCCTGTCCCAGGCCGACAAGGCGACCGTGCGCCGCCACCTTGTCGAGCTGGAGGAAAACGGCTTCCTCGAACAGAACCCCGCGACCCGCAAATACCGGCTCGGCCCCGCGATCCTCCGGCTCGCCGCCGTGCGCGAACGCAGCTTTCCGATGCGCAGCGTGCTGGGCCCGGTGGTCGACGACATGGCCACGCGCCTCGGCGAACTGGTCCACGCCGCGCTTCTCCAGGGCGACATGATGTCCACCGTCTGCCACGCCGACCCCAAGGTTCACGGCACGCGGGTCATCTTCGACGACTCCGAAATGCTGCCGCTGCACGCAACCGCCTCGGGCCTCGCCATCCTCGCCTTCGGGCCGGAGGACGCGACAGACTACGCCATCGCGCAGGACCGTCTGTCCTATGCGCCCAACACGGTCATCGCCAAGTCCGACCTGCTGCATCTGGTGCGCAGGACGCGCGAACAGGGCTACAGTTTCGCCGACCAGACGTTCACCAGCGACATCCAGTCCTACGGGATGCCCTTCTTCGGTCCGGACGCGGTCGCCATCGGCACCATCGCCGTGCCGGTGCCCAAGGCCCGGATGACCGACGACCTGCGCGACGACATTATCCGGGAGTTGCGGCGCGGCTGCGCGGCGGTGACCCGATCGCTCGGCGGCGACCTGCCCCCCAACTTTCCGACAGGCTGACGCGGACCCACGCCACACCAGGAGACTGACCCGATGACACGCACAAAGGCCGACCTGATCGCCGACCGCAAACGGCTCCTCGGTCCGAACGTCTCGACCTTCTACGACGACCCCGTCCATTTCGTGAAAGGCGAGGGGGTCTGGCTGTGGGACGCGGACGGGCGGCGGTATCTGGACTGCTACAACAACGTGCCCGTGGTCGGTCACTGCAACCCGCGCGTGGTCGAGGCCATCGCGACGCAGGCCGCGACGCTCAACACGCACACCCGGTATCTTCACGACGGCATCCTCGACTATGCCGAGGCGCTGACCGCGACGCTGGACGACAGCCTCGACACCCTCCTGATGACCTGCACCGGGTCCGAGGCGAACGATGTCGCCCTGCGCATGGCCGAAGCCGTGACGGGAAAGCGCGGGGTCATCGCGACCGACGCGACCTATCACGGCAACACGGCGCTGGTGAGCCAGTTGAGCAAATCCAACGTGCCCACCGTGGGCTTCGGCCTCGACCAGTATTTCCGCTTCGTCGACGCGCCCGACAGCTACCGCACCCCGGACCCGGACGGCACCGGTTTCGCCACCGCCGTGGCCGCGCAGATCGCGGCGCTCGAAGCGGACGGCACCGGCTTCGCCGCGCTCGTCATCTGCCCCTACTTCCTGAACGAAGGCTTCCCGCACCACCCCGACGGCTGGCTGAAACCCACCGCCGACGTGGTGCACAAGGCGGGAGGGTTTCTGATCTGTGACGAGGTGCAGTCGGGGTTCGGACGCACCGGCACGCACCTGTGGGCGCATGAGAAGATGGGCGTCGTGCCCGACATCATGACCATCGGCAAACCGATGGCGAACGGCCACCCTGTCGGCGGCGTGGTGACGACCGGCGACACGATGGCCGCCTTCCGCTCCGGCTACCGCTATTTCAACACCTTCGGCGGCAATCCCGTCAGCGCCGCCGCCGCCCTCGCCGTGCTGCGTGAAATCCAGGAGCGGGCGCTGGTCGAGAACGCGCGCGTCGTGGGCGACCATGCCCAGACCCGGCTGCGCGACCTGATGGACCGGTACGAGGTGATCGGGGACGTGCGCGGATCGGGCCTGATCTTCGGGGCCGAGATGGTGACGGACCGCGCCACCAAGTCGCCCGCCAGCGCCTATACCGACCGGCTCATCAACGCGATGCGCCACGAGGGGTTCATCCTGTCCAAGCTGGGCCGCCACAAGAACGCGCTCAAGATCAGGCCGCCGATGGTGTTTTCCATCGACAATGCCGACATGCTTTTCGACGCGCTCGACACCGTGCTCAGGGACACGCCGCTGTCATGAGCGGGACGGTCGAAGCCGCGCTGACGCTCTGGGGCATGGCGGGGGCCGAACACCGGCTGTTCGCCGCGCGAGAGAACGCGGTGCATCAGGTCCGCCACGCGGGCGCGACCTATGCCCTCCGCCTCCACCGCGCGGGCTATCGCTCCGACGACGAGCTGATCTCGGAACTCGAAATGATGGAGGCCGCGCGACAGGCGGGCCTGCATGTGCCCGCCCCGATCCCCTCGGCCTCCGGCGATGTCGTCCATGTCGTCGACGGGGTGCAGATCGACATGCTCGGCTGGCTCTCCGGTGCCCCGCTGGGCAAAAGCGATACTCCGCTCGACCCCACGCACACGGTTGCGCTGTTCAACCTCATCGGGCGCGATATGGCCCGGCTCCATGCCGCGCTGGACGACTGGACCCCGCCCGCCCATTTCACGCGCTGCGCCTGGGACCACGCGGGGCTGGTGGGCGATTTGCCGGTCTGGGGCCGGTTCTGGGACAACCCCACGCTCGACGCGGAGGACCGCGCCCTGTTCACCCGGCTGCGCGACGTGGCGGGCGCGGACCTCGCCCGGCGTGCGCCCGGCCTCGATTACGGCCTGATCCATGCCGACATCGTGCGCGAGAACATCATGGTGGACGGCGACAGGATCCAGCTTATCGACTTCGACGACGCGGGCTTCGGGTTTCGCCTGTTCGACGTGGCGACCACGCTGCTCAAGAACATGGACGCGCCGGAGTATGACGCGCTGAAAACCGCGCTTCTCGACGGCTACCGTGCCCTGCGCCCCCTCGACACAGATGCGCTCGACCTGTTCCTCGTCCTACGCGCCGCCACCTATGTCGGCTGGATCGCGACGCGGCTGGAGGAAGACGGCGCGACCGCCCGCAACGCGCGGTTCATCGCCACCACGCGGCGCTTGGCGCATGAGTACCTCACCCGGACAGGCGCGGCCGACTGACCCGCTTCGCAGGCAAGCCCGCCATCATCACCGGGGCCGTGGCGGGCGACGCCTCCGGCACCGCGCGTCAGCCCTTGTCCGGGCCGGGCTTGCCGGCACATTCCTTGAACACCCGCAGGGTGCAGGTCGCGCAGATGTCGTCTTCGGCGCGGTGGACCGCCTCGGCGATGGCCTCGGTCTTGTGCGGGTGGATGTTGTCCTCGCCCAGGAACCGGGTCACGCC
>NZNT01000016.1 GCA_002695005.1 Maritimibacter sp. | reverse complement strand
TGTCGATCCGCCGCCTGTGGTCGTGCCCTATGATCCCGCCACCGGCTTTGCCCTGCCCGAGGCTTCGGTGGGCGCGACGTCTGTCACAGCCAACCAGGCTATCATCGAGGCAGAAGTCTTCCGCTATGTGACCGACCGGGAGGTCTACAACCAGCTCGACAACGACCTGCGCATACGCAGCGTTCTGCGCCGCTCGGACGGGGCCGCCGAGAGCGGGCTGCGCCAAATCTGGAACAGCGCCAACGAGAATTACCCGCCGACCGTCTATGGCCCCAATGCCCGGCTCGACGTGGAAATCCTCAGCATCAACCGGATCGGCACCAACCGCGCCACGGTCCGCCTGCGCAAGCGCCTGACGTCTATCAATGGCGTTCAGACAGGCCTCTTCACTGCCACGCTTCTCTTCGAGTTCCGCCCCGAGACCCGCCGCTCCATCGATGAGGTCTGGACCAACCCCTTCGGCTTCACGGTCCTCGAATATTCCGTCCGCTCCGACAGATTGGAGAATTGAATTTGTTCCCTGCTCGACTTTTCATATTGCTGATTGCCCTGTTGCCCGGCCTTGCTTTCGCCGAAGCCATCCCGCGTGGCGGGCCCAATGACAATCGGGTGCGGCTGGCAACATATCAAGAAGGTCAGGTCTACCGCCTCAGCGTGTCGCTCACCCATGTGACCACGGTCGAGTTCGGGGAAGGCGAGAGCATCCGCTCGATCATCGCAGGCGACACGGAGGGCTTCGAGATCGACGGCGTGCCGGGCGGCCAAGCCTTCGCGATCAAGCCCGTCGCGCGCGGGGGGCATACCAATGTGACCGTCTATACCAACCGCCGCAGCTACTACTTCAACGTCCAGGAGACCCGCAGCCCGACCTTCTACGTGGTCCAGTTCCGCTACCCCGAAGACAATGCACGGCCCGCGCGGGCCATCGCGGCACAAGCGCCGAACTACAACTACGGGGCCAGCGCGCGGACCGAGTTCACCCCCACCCGTGTCTGGGATGACGGGACGTTTACGTATTTCGAATTCCCGCGGAACGCGCCGGTGCCCGCGATCTTCCGCTACGGCAATGGCCGAGAACGGACGGTCAACACGCAAGCCACCGAGGACGGCGTGATCCGGGTTTCCGGGGTGAACAGGCAATGGGTGCTGCGGATCGGAGACGAGGTGGTCTGTATCGAGGCCACACCACCTGCGGGAGTGGGATCATGAGCGATACCGAAAACGCGGACCTTGAGAAACGTCTCGCCGCCCTTGAGCAGGGCAAAGGCGCGAGCTCACCCCCTGCCCCGCGACGCTCGCCGCTGCTGGCTTTGGTCGTTGTCCTCGTGATCGGTGCCGGCGGTGCATTGCTCTATCTCCTGTCCCAACCCGAAGAAGAGGAGGCCCTGCCCACGGCCACGCCGGACGTATTTCAAAACGAAGGCGACGGGTTTGGCGCCATCGAAACCCTCCCCCCACCCGAGCCCGAGGTGGTGTTGGCAGCACCCGAACCGGTGGAACCCAACGCCGAGCTTCTGGCGCAGCTCGCCGCCCTTCAGGCCCAGATCGAGGAGTTGCGCAATGCGCCCGAACCCGTCGTCGAGGAAGATACCGCTGCCGCCGAAGCCATCGATGCGCTGACAACCCAAATCGCGGCGCTGCAAGCCGCGTCAGAGGCCGCGCAACAGCAATTTCGCGATGAGCTCACGGCGCGTGATCGCGAACTTGAGCAACTCCGCATGGACCTCGAACTTGCGCAGCTTGAGGCCAACCGGCCCCTTCCCGCGCCCATCGGCCCCACCGAGGACGAATTGCGCGCGCGGGAAGAAGAGCGGCTCCGCCGCGAGGAGGAAGCAAGACGGCTCGCGGAACTTGAACGCCGCGCGGCTGAAGAACGGGCGTTTCAAGAGCGCCGCATCACCTCGCCCACCATCGCCTTTGCCGGCACCTCCGGTGCAAATGAGACGCCTCTGACCGAACGCACCTTCGGCGAAGTGACAGATTTCGTACTGAACGGCGCGCTGCCCACTTCGGTGACGCAAGCTGAGGTCATCGCCAATCCGTCCAACACCATCAACCAGGGCACGATGATCCAGGCCGTCATGGAAACCGCTCTCGACAGTTCCCTGCCCGGCCAGACGCGTGCTGTTGTTTCCGAAGACGTGTTCAGTTTCGATGGCTCCCGCCTCCTGATCCCGCGCGGGTCCCGTCTCATCGGGCGGTATCGTTCTGGCGTCGATATCGCGCAGCGCCGGGTCACCATCGCCTGGGACCGGATCATCCTGCCTGACAATCAAACCATCCAGATCAGCTCCTTCGGGGGCGATGAACTGGGTCGTTCGGGTGTGACCGGCTTTGTCGACACGCGCTTTGATGAACGCTTTGGCTCGGCGGCGTTGATTTCTCTGATCTCCGCAGCGCCAAGCGCCGCTGCGGCAAATGTGCAGGACGAAACCGCCGCGGACGTGCTCGAAGACGTAGGCGATGATCTTGCCGATGCCACGGATAGTGTGATTGGCGACTACCTCTCAATCGGTCCCGTCATTTATGTCGACCAGGGGGCTCGCGTGACGGTGATGGTCGACCGCGATCTGGAGATATTCTGAGCCCATGTCGCTGAGCTATCTCCAAACCTCGCTTGATCGGATCGACGCTGCCGCCCGCGACGATGTCATCGAGATCTGCATCAAGCCCGACGGCAGCTGCTGGGGCGAATTCCAGGGCGATCATTTCATGCGAAAGCTGGACCGGGCGTTGACCGCAACCGAAGTGAAAGACCTCGGCAACCAGATCGCCTCCTCCGCCAATACCACGATGAGCAAGGACCGCCCCATCGTCTCGGTCTCGATCACATACAAAGGGCGCCCGATCCGCGCACAGGTCATCACCCCGCCTGCCGTGATCTCGGCGATGTCGATAAGCTTGCGGTTCTTCTCAAGCCTGCCGCTCGACGGGATCGCGCTTGATTTCCTCTATGGCAAGGAGCGCAAGCTCGAAGAACTCCGCCTCGAGAAGACCCGGGAACTGCGTGAAGTGGTGGCCGCGGGCGTGATCGACGATGCGCTGGCCTTTTGCGTCGACAACAAGCTCAACATGATCGTCTCGGGCGGCACCTCCACCGGCAAGACCGTCGCCGCGCGGAAGATCCTCTCTCATGTGCCTGCAGAAGAACGTATCGTCACCATCGAAGAAGCCGCCGAACTTCTGCCGACCCAGCCCAATGCCGTGACCCTCATCGCCAATCGCGACGCGGAGTTCCAGACAGCCGACGTGCTGCTCACCGCAACGTTGCGCATGCGCCCGGATCGCATCATCCTCGGCGAGGTGCGCGGCAAAGAGGCGATGACTTTCCTCGAAGCGATCAATACCGGACATGGCGGGTCCATGACCACGCTACATGCCGAGACCCCGCAACTCGCCGTGCAGCGTCTGGCCATCGCAGCGCTCAAGACCGAGATCCCGATGACCTATGCCGACATGATCCAATACATCGAAAATTCCATAGACGTGATCATTCAGGCCGGTCGACACGACGGCAGGCGCGGCATCACCGAATTCTACCTCCCCGGAACAACCGAGATCGGAGCTTACCCATGAGGACCTTTGAATATGACATCCTGTTTTTCCAGGTGAAGAAGCAAAAGGACTACGACGCGATGCGAAGCGCCTTGAATGAGCGCGGCGCGGAGGGGTGGGAAGTCATTACAGCTGAAGCCGGTGACTACGGCTATACCACGTTCTTGAAGCGCGAGACCGCTGATACGAAGGCAGCATCAGAATGATGCGAGCCGCTGCAATCGGAAGCCTGCTCGTCGCTCTCAGCGCAACCGCTGGCGTCGCTGAACGGAACCTGACCCCAACGCGCGATAACCCGCCAGATGTCTGTCCCGACCAGCCCCCAGAGCCACAGTGGATCCAGGACATCGATGTGCGCGGTTCCCACAAACGGCTCCTGATCCAACAGATTTATCGGGCACAGAGCATGCAACGCATCGTTGAAGCCCAAAGCTGCGAATGCCCCACGCGGTATCCGTCTTGGGAGGCTGCTGAAGGTGTCTTCGTCGAGCAATTCGCCGCATCTGAATACTGGGACATCGTGGAAGCGACGTCAGAATACCGACGGCAGGCTAATGAGCTTCGGCGCGAAGCCATCCCAATCTGCGAAGCTGCTGGAAACTGGTAGAGCTCCATGAGTGTCGTCACTTACTTCGTGGAAACGGCTGAAGGCTATCTCAATACCGCTGCTGAGACGCAATTTGGTGCGGTCGCCGCAACAGTCGGAACGATGCTGGTACTCGGCACCACGCTCGTTGTCATTCTGGTTTTCATCAACACGATCTACCAGTATCGCGCCATGGACGGGCGCACGGCCTTCTGGCTCGCCGTGAAAGTCGGGCTGATAGGCGCATTTGCAACCAACTGGGTGCAGTTCAACATCCTTGCTGCGGCGATCCTGAACGGGATCGACAGCATTGCCGGGTCGCTCGTGGCCTCAGTCGGCGGTGGTTCACCCGGCCCATCCGGCACCTTCGCAGAGGAGTTCGATGACCTGATTGCGGCGCTCGGGGACTATTTGAATGCCGCGGGGTCTGAACTGAACTGGATGGCCGGTGCCCTGTTGGACACCCTTGGGGTTTTGCTGCTCTCGATCCTCGGTGGCTTGGCGGCGTTCATCGTCGTAGCATCCAGGCTCATGATCGCTCTTCTGATCGGGATCGCGCCGGTCATGATATTCCTGACCCTGTTCGAAGTGACCAAGGATTATTTCGCGCGCTGGCTTTCGGCGCTGATTTCCTTTGCGATGTACCCGATCGTCGTCGCCGGCGTGTTCGCGACCATCACGGGTGTCTCGCGTGCGCTACTTGCTGAGTTGGGCGACCCGGAAGGCGCCTCCAACATCGGCGCGCTCATTCCGTTCTTCATGATGGTGCTGATGGCAAAGGGGTTCATCATCGCAACGCCCTTCCTGGTTCGGACGATCTCCGGCAACATCATGATGCCAGCACTATCGGCTGGGTTCGGGGGAAGCTATGCCTTCGCCAGAGGGCTTGCAGGTAGCCAACAGGTTTACAACCGATACGCCATCGGAGGTGCTACGGGGGCGGAGTATGCAGCGCTGCGTGCGCGCCAATTCTTCGGAGTGCAGGCCTTGCCAAGCCGACCCAATACTGCCGGAGGGCCAACCGCTGCTCCGCCCGGCGACGGGATCGGCACAGGAGCCCGAATGCTCGCGCAGCTTTCAAGGTTGGGTCGCCTCGGCAGGCGGTGACGGCCCAATCCGGTCTTTCGGCCCTACCAGTTTGGCTGCGTTGCCGCACACTCGAAGCCGATATCCACCGATGCCCCTTTCTTCATCTCGCTGGCATGCCTATCTCAAATTGAGACTATTGGAGGAATGAATGGCCTTAACAATGAATATGGACTCGGCAAAGGCCGAACTCTTACTCCGTGCAGCTCTATTAGATGATGCAAGTAACGTTGCCGAGCGACTTGCTGCTCTCAGCGCTGAAATCAGTGTCGACGATGATGGTGAAGCCTGGATATCCCTTGATATGGACCTTTGGCCGGAGGGCAAGGACTCACCCGAAGCTGAAGCCATTGGAAAAATGCTGTGGTTAGAAATCGAGTGGTCGTCGACATCCGGAACATTTCCTTTCGCTTGGCCTGGCCTTGGCGAACACGTCGACAAGACCAAAGACTACTTCAGAATGGTGCTTGATGCCTACGGTGGTCAAAAACCCACCGATAACGCTTAGGTGGGCTAAAATAGAAGGACGCCGATCAATTGTACTGCTATGTCGACGAAAGTGGAAATACTGGCAACAACCTGTTCGATACGGCCCAGCCAGTACTCTACTATGGGCTGCTCACCTCGAAAACAAACCTCGACGTTACTGCTGAGCCACTTCTCAAGGCACTGCGTGCTAGATTGGGTGTGGACCGATTGCATGCAAACGAACTGGGCGTTGCTCGACTGTCCGAAATAGCCACCGATCTTGGGCGTTTCGCATTGAAGCGTGACATCCGCTTCTCCCTATACAAGGTTGCAAAGCCAGACCATGCAATCATCACATTTTTTGACCAGGTTTTCGACGCGGGGCTAAACGAAGCTGTTCCATGGCCTCACTACTGGACCCCTCTACGATACATCCTCACATTCAAGGTGGCCCATCTCTTCGATGAGGAGACCGCAAAAGCTGCGTGGGCTGCTAGGCAAGAAACAAACCCAGCGAGGGCGGCAGAAGCGCTTCAAAAAATCTGCTCGAAGCTGCTTGAACGTATCCCAAGTTTGCCAGACACGCGTTCTCAAGAACTGGTCTCGGGAGCCCTGAAGTGGGCGGCCGCCAACCCGTATGAGATCAGCTATGGATCAGGCAACAAGGACAGCGCTCTACAGATTTCACCGAACCTAGTCGGTTTCCAACAAGTCCTGCAATACATCGCGATCCAAGCACGCAAGCAATCGAGGACCGTCCGAAGCATTGTGGTAGATCGTCAGACGCAATTTAACAAGGCACAGGCGGAGCTTTCAGATATCTATCGAAGACTTAGGGGTCACAAGCAAAGCATGGGCCCTGGCATGCCAGAAATGGACATGACGAATATGCCAGACATCCCTCCGAGGTTTTCTCCTGGCGATGAAAGTTCAGGCCTTGAATTGGTCGACGTAGTCCTCTGGGTTGCTAAACGCAACGAAGACGGTAAGCCAGTTTCTCCGGAACTTGCACAAATGTTCAATGCCTTCGCGAAGAGAGGAAGCACTGACGAGGTATCTCTTGCAGGCCTGGATCGACGATGGAGATTTCTCGTCGATCTTCCTGAGCCTGAAGGCCCGATGCCGGACGAATTGGCTGCCAAATTTGAGGAGTGGGAAAATGATCGAAAGAAAGCTGTGAGTGATTGTTGACACAGTTTTCATGGCGAAGGGTGAGGCGCGTTCAAGCTATGTAAGGTTCCGCGCGCTAAACAAAGTAGCGAAAAGATGTCTCTTCTGGATCCTCGTCACCAAACTCCGTCAAAATTCCTCCGACCCGTCTGGCAAACGACAACGTTATGGGATGCCTACCCTTCAAATCTGCCGTATTCCAATTCATACGCGTGAGGTTCAACGCGTCTCGTGCAGCAATTTCTAGGTTCTCCGATGTCACACCGCGTATCTCAACCGGCTGCGGAATATGCGGTCCGGGATAGGTCCCAACCTCCGGAATCAGCCCCGTTGTGTACAGAAACGTGCGAGTGTCATTGACTGAAAAAACAGTCCCAACTTTTGGCGGATAAGTTCCAAATCTGAATAGCCGCAAGGGACTGGGTGTCAGCGTAATCAGGCTAACGATTGGTATGTCGGCAAGAGCTTGTTGGAAGCCTTCACGCTCGTCGTCGTCGAAATCGCTTGTCTTGTGGACGACAACCCGTAGTGGCGCCGCACCCGTTCGAAGACGATACTCGGAAATAATCCGTTCTCCTAAGTCGAAAGCTTGTTCATAGGACAAGTGTACATTCAGCGCTTGTCCAGGTTCGACCGGAACTCCGCCTCCCCTAATCGCGAAACCTTCGCCGTCGCTTGAGAAGGCATGCGCGAGACTTGAGCGCACGATGTGAGATTTTGCCCTTTCAACGTGATGGAATGTAACCCCCACAAAACACGTTTGCGGACCTTCCGGCCTGAGTCGCCATGGCACCCCCCCAGACTTGTAGTACAAGCCCACGCTGAAGTTCCAAGCCCGGGTCGCAGGATCTTCGCTCTCGTTCGTTTCGTGAAGTAGTTTTCGTGTAACGATTTGAATCGGTAAGCGATACTTAAGAGCTTTGGCTTTAAGTGCGTTGTGTAGATCCCTTTTGATGAGATCGTCAGGCCCTTCTTCAACAGTTTCAAGTAAATCCAACAAGTCGAGTTGGCGAGACTTTTGCCTCTTTGCAAAACTCTTTGCGACGGCTTTGGCTTCGTCAGAGAGCTCCTTAGTCACGTTTCCTGCCCTTTCTCGCACGTCGGGAGGAATGCAGACCAAAACTATATCGGGGCGATTGATTTCGCGCGATGCAAGCTGTTTCAAGGCATCATCATATAGCCCCAAGACCTTAGTGAACCGTACCAGCGGCTCATCCGA
>NZNT01000015.1 GCA_002695005.1 Maritimibacter sp. | reverse complement strand
GTTCGTCGGCTGGTCATAGGCGGTGATGGTGAGCGGATCGTTGTCGGCATCCTCGTCATTGGCGAGGACGTCGATGTTCACCGGCGTGCCTTCCTCGATGACTGTGATGTCGTCCTCGGCATCCGGCGCGTCATTCACCGGGGCCATGTTGACGGTCACGGTCGCCGTGTCGGTGGCACCTTTGTCGTCCGTCACCGTGTAGGTGAAGCTGTCGGTGCCCGTGTAGTCCTGGTTCGGCTTGTAGGTCACCGTCCCGTCCGGGTTCAGCGTTGCAGTGCCGTTCGCGGGTGTGCCCACGCTCGTCACCGAGAAGTCGTCGCCCTGCGGGTCGCTGTCATTCGCCGTCAGGTCCACGATCAGCGTCGTGTCCTCGTCGATGTCATAGCTGTCATCAACCGCGTCCACCGTGTTCATCGGACCCATGCCGACCGAGACGGTGACCGTCGCGGTATCCGTCGCGCCCTTGTCGTCCTGGATCGTGTAGGTGAATGTGTCCGTCCCGGTGAACCCGGCATCCGGCTGGTAGTCGAAGGTTCCGTCGCCGTTGTCCGTCACAGTGCCGTTCGCGGCATCCGTGTTGGAGATTACCGCGTAGCTGTCGCCCTCCGGATCGCTGTCGTTCGCGAGCACGTCGATCGTGACCTCGGTCCCGGCGGTGGTCGACGCCATGTCGTTGACCGCATCCACCGTGTTCACGCCCTGCTGCGTGACGTTCACCGTCACCGTCGCCGTATCCGTCGCGCCCTTGTCGTCCTGGATCGTGTAGGTGAAGCTGTCCATCCCCGTGTACCCAGCATCCGCCGTGTAGGTGAAGGTCCCGTCGCCATTGTCGACGACCGAGCCGTTGGACGGGTCGGTGTTCGCGATGACCGAGAAGGTGTCCCCCTGCGGGTCGCTGTCGTTGGCCAGCACGTCGATATCGACGACGTTGTCGCCCATCGTGTCGGCACTGTCGTCGCGCGCCACGACCGAGTTCATCTGACCGTCGCCATTCACAACGATGGTCACGGTCGCCGTATCCGTCCCGCCGTTTCCGTCAGAGATCGTGTAGTCGAACGTGTCCGTCCCGGTGAAGTCGTCCATCGGGTCGTAGGTCACAGTGCCGTCGCCATTGTCGGTGACCGTGCCGAAGCTCGGCGTGGTCACATCCGTCACGGTCAGCGGGTCGCCGTCCACATCGGTGTCATTGGCCAGAACGTCGATCACCAGCGGATCGGTGTCGTCGGTGACGCGCACGTCATCCTCGGCATCCGGATTGTCGTTCACCGGTGCCATATCGACAGTCACCGTCGCGGTGTCGGTCGCGCCTTTGTCGTCCGTCACCGTGTAGGTGAAGCTGTCGGTGCCCGTGTAATCCTGGTTGGGCTTGTAGGTCACGGTCCCGTCTGCATTGAGCGTCGCGGTGCCGTTCGCCGGCGTTCCCACGCTGGTCACCGAGAAATCGTCGCCCTGCGGGTCCGAGTCGTTTGCCGTGAGATCCACGATCAGCGTCGTGTCCTCGTCGACGTCATAAGCATCGTCGACGGCATCGACCGTGTTGGCCTGCCCCTCGTTCACGGTCACCGTCACGGTCGCCGTGTCGGTCGCGCCCTGGGAGTCCACGATGGTGTAGGTGAAGGTGTCCACGCCCGTGAAACCGGCGTCCGGGGTATAGGTCAGTTGACCACCGGCATTGGCCGTCACCGTGCCGTTCCCACCATCCGTGAACCCGGAGATCGAGAAGGTGTCGCCTTGCGGGTCGGTGTCGTTGGCCAGAACGTCGATGGTCACCGGCTGCGGCGCCGTCGTCGTGCCGGAATCGTCCACGGCGTCGACCGTGTTGTCGTCCACGTCGCCCACCACGACCGTCACGGTCGCGGTGTCGGTGCCGCCGTTGCCGTCGGAGATGGTGTAGGTGAACGTATCCGTGCCGGTGTAGTCGGCATCCGGTGTGTAGGTCAGCGTGCCGCCGGGTCCGTCCGTGACGTCGCCGTTCGTCGGCTGGGCATAGTCGATCACGGTCAGGGTGTCGCCATCCGGATCGCTGTCGTTGGCCAGCACGTCGATGTCGACCGCGACGCCTTCGTCCGTGAGGGTCACGTCATTCTCGGCGTCCGGATCATCGTCCACCGCGCCCACGTTGATCGTGACGGTCGCCGTGTCGGTCGCGCCCTGATCGTCGGTGATGGTGTAGGTGAAGCTGTCGGTTCCGTTGAAGTCGTCGTTCGGCTTGTACTGCACCGTGCCGTCGCCCAGGAGCGTGGCCGTGCCGTTGGTCGCCGCCCCGACCGACGTGACCGAGAAGTCATCGCCCTGCGGGTCCGAGTCGTTGGCTGTCACATCGACGATGAGCGTGGTGTCCTCGTCGATCGTGTAGGTGTCGTTCACAGCGTCGACCGTGTTGTCGCCGCCATCGTTGACGTTGACCGTCACCGTCGCGGTGTCCGTGCCCCCGTTCCCGTCGGAAATCGTGTAGGTGAAGGTATCCGTCCCGGTGAAGCCCGCATCTGGCGTGTAGGTCACTGTGCCGCCGCCGTTATCCGTCACCGTGCCGTTGGACGGATTCGTCCCGGAGATGATCGTGATCGTGTCGCCGTCGGGATCGCTGTCGTTGCCGAGCAGGTCGATGATCACGGCCTCGTCTTCCGTCGTCGTGGCGGTGTCGTCCACCGCGTCCGGATCGTCGTTCCCTCCGTCGGTGATGATTTCTTCGATCTGGCTGAAGCTCAGCGTCTGGCCATCCTCGAAGACCACCGTGCCCTTGAAGGCATCCGCGTCGGTCTCATCCGCCGTGGCATTGATCGTGACGGGCCCCGCACCGGTGAGGTCGAGCACGTCGTAATCCGTGTTCTGGTCCGGGCCGTTGCCGCCCACGACCTTGTCGTTCGCGGCATCGTCGGCATTGTCCACGATGAACGTGTCGTCGCCGTCGCCGCCGTAGGACTCGTCGCTTCCCTCGCCGCCGGTAAGGGTATCGTCGCCGTCCTCACCATAGATCAGGTCGTCGCCCTCACCGCCGAGGATCGTGTCATTGCCCGCGGTGCCGGGATCACAATCGCCGCCATCGGTCGTGTAGACCAGGTTGTCGATCGCGGCCGAGCCCACGAGGGTCACGGTCATCTTGGACACGCCGTCGACGTTGATCGACGCGACCTTCTGGCCTTCCGCCGCGGTCGGATCGACCGTCTGCGTGCCGGTGAGGTTGCCGTCAGCATCGTAGAAACGCAGCGTCGCCGGGCCTTCGTCGTTGTCGAGGAAGGTCAGGCTGTCCACGCGCACGTCGCCTTCGAAGTCGAAGATGTAGGTGCCGCCGCCCTGGTTGTCGTCAGGATCGTTGGAATCCCCGTCCTCGGACAGGATCAGCACGTTGCCGAGGTTGTCGGTGGCGAGGTCGTCGTCACCGCCGGTCGGGTTGTCCGTGTCGAAGATCATCGCCGGATTCGCGCCCGAGGCGGACGAGATCGTCACGCCGTCATACTGCCCCGACACGATGTCGCCGGACGACAGGTCGTTGAAGTCGATGGTCACGGTCTGCGGGCCGGTCGTGCCGTCCTGGCCGTGATCGCCGTAGAGCACGTCGTCGCCGCCGTTGCCCTCGATGTAGTCGTCGCCGCCTTCGCCATAGATGGTGTCGTTGCCAGCACCGCCGAGAAGCGTGTCGTCGCCCGCATTCGCGGTCACGTCGCAGTCGCCGCCGTCCACGTCGCCCTCACGGGTTTCGCTGTCGCCACGGATCATGTCGTCGCCGTCGCCGCCTTCGACGTAATCGTCGCCGTCGCCCGCGTAGACCTCGTCATCGCCATCGCCCGCGAGGATCGTGTCGTCGCCGCCCATCGCATAGACGATGTCGTCGTCGCCGCTCTCGCCCGGCAGGATCGCGTCGTCATTGTCGATCATGTCGCCATGCGGATCGCCGTCGTAATTCTCGTCGATCAGGTCGCCGTCGTCGTCGTTCTGGACGATCCCGTCGAGGTCGCCGCCGCCATCGGGGTCGCAGTTGAAGCCCATGTCGGTCAGGCGGACCACGCCGCTTTCGTCGTCTTCCCCGCCGCTCTCGTGCACGATGACCAGCTTCACGACCGGACCCGCGACCTTGACGGTCACGTTGTCGCGCGAGGTTTCGCCGTATTCGTCGAGGTGTGCGTTCCCTTCGACCGAGTTGCCGTCCACCTCGTGCGAGGAATGGAGGTCCGAGAAGTCGACGTCCAGCAGCTCGCCGTTCGGCCCATAGGCGTAGACGGTGACCTTGTCGTCGAAATCGTGCTTGCCCTTGTAGGTGTCGAGCTTGCTGTCCACGTCCTCGATCTGGAAGTTGAGGTCGGTGACCGCCTGACCGAACTCGATGGTCGTCTCGTTCGAGGTCTTCACGTTGTCCGCGCTCTCGAGCTTGCCCTGGTCGAGCGTGAATTGCTCGCCGGCGCCGTTCTGCGGCGTGGAGACGGAGACCATGACGTCCTGGTTCCCCAGCGAGGACACGAGCGAGGCAGATCCGTCCGCGCCGGTGAGATCCCAGTCGAGGCGGTATTCGCCGGTCGGCTGCCAGTTGGAAGTGTTATTCGAGTAGGTCATTTCACTTGTTCCCTTGCTCAAGTCCGCGGCGGGCGTGGCTGTTGGCAGCTCCGGTACGCGCAATGATTTCAATCCGATCCGAGTCCGAACCGGATTGGTCGTCGCTCAATTCGTTTGGTTGGAATAGCCGAACGCCGAAGGCGCCCGTGCGCGTTGCACAGGCGATCTGTCTGAAATCGGTCAAAGACGTCATGTCTTGTCTGTCCCCTCACCTTAGGCGTTCGTTCCTACCCAAGCGTCGAGCGACATCGCGTAGCCACGGGATAACCGCACACATCTTGGTCACACCTGCCGAATGAGGAGAGAGCGGGCCCGTTCGGGACCCGGCAGGCCTGGCGCTTCATGTGGAACCCCCCGATCCCGCACGCATCGCCCGCACTGCTTGCTGACCACCCAACAGAGCAGTCGGCACACACCTCTACCCCACAGCAAACCGTGGTTTCGTGTGCGGCCGCCCCCGTGGCCTTCAGACATCGCCCCCCAGTTGGGCAAGATTGAAGGTAGCCCCGGACCGGTGTCCAAAAAAGGGAATTCTCAGGAAATCACATCGGCGTGCGCGCCGCATTGGTTAATACTTCATCACCAAGATCGCGCGGCACATGGGTGAGGATACCCCCCATGTTTCCGATTGCGGAACAATTACAACCATTACGGGTATGCGAAACCGGCAGTCTCACCTAGTTATCCACAGGAATTGTTGACTTATCCCCAGATCGCGCCGAAATCGGGCGCAAATCCCGCTGATTTTTGTTTCCCTAACGACAACAGTAGAATTCAGCGCCCGATGAGTTGTCGCGCTGTGGAGCGACCGTCGATCAACCAAGTGCCTGACTTGGTTAACGTTCTCATTTCGGCGTCAATCCCACCGAATCCGCAGAATAAATGCGGATCGGGGAAATCAGGACCTTAAAAAAACCCGAATCAACCGCAGGGATTTGAGTCGGTTGGCCCGTTCAGCACAACCATCCGGGCGGTTCGGCCAGACCCATGCGCATGCGTGAACAATCGACCGTCGGGTCGCGATGGAGAGAAAAGTGGTGCCCGAGGTCGGACTCGAACCGACACGATATTGCTACCGGGGGATTTTGAATCCCCTGCGTCTACCATTCCGCCACTCGGGCACGGGGCACCGTCTAGCCGCGCGGGGCGTCTCCGTCAACGGCGCACGAACGCGCCTGCGCACTGCGCGGCCCTCACGCGCCGGTGACACGCGCGACACCGCAAAGCGCCCCGATCTGCTTGACCCCCGCCCGGTTTTGGGTGCTTGTGTTCGGCAAAAAGGGGCCGGGCATGTTGAGACGACTTTACGACTGGACCATTGGTCTTGCGCAATCGCCTTACGCGCTTTGGGGGCTGGCTCTGGTGGCCTTCCTCGAAAGCTCGGTCTTTCCGATTCCGCCCGATATCCTGATGATCCCGATGATCATCGCCGCCCCGCGCCGGGCCTTCCTGATCGCCGGCGTCGCGCTTGTGTCCTCTGTCGCGGGCGGAGTCGCGGGCTACTACATCGGCTGGGGCCTGTTCGAGTCGGTGGGCCGCCCGGTACTCGAGTTCTATGGCAAGGACGCCTATTTCGACGAATTCGCCGTGCGCTATAACGAATGGGGCGCGTGGATGGTGCTGATCGCGGGCGTGACGCCCTTCCCCTACAAGGTCATCACGATTCTGTCGGGCTCCACCGGGCTTAACTTCGGCGTCTTCATGATCGCGTCGGTGATTGCCCGGGGGCTGCGCTTCTTCGTGGTCGCGGGCCTGCTTTGGAAATTCGGCGAGCCGATCCGCGACTTCATCGAGAAGCGCCTGACCCTGATGTTCACGCTTCTGGTCGTGCTGCTGATCGGCGGTTTTTATGTGGTGAGATACCTATGACCCTGACCTGGAAACACTACGCGCTCATCGCGACCGTGGGCTCGATCGCCCTGCTTGGCGGTGCCTTCATCTTTCAGGCGCTCGGCTACGCGCCCTGCAAGATGTGCTACTGGCAGCGCTATCCCCATGCCGTTGCCATCGTCATCGGTGCGCTCGCCCTCGCCCTCGGGCGGCGCTGGCTGTGCTGGTTCGGCGCGCTTGCTGCGGCCACCACCGGGGGGATCGGGATCTTTCACTCGGGCGTCGAGCGCGGGCTGTGGGAAGGTCCGGCAAGCTGCACGGGCGGGCCCACCGCCGGGTTGTCCGCTGAAGACCTGATGAACCAGATCATGTCGGCGCCCCTCGTGCGCTGCGATGAAATCCCGTGGGAACTGCTGGGCGTGACGATGGCCAATCTGAACGCGCTGATCTCGCTCGGTCTTGCCGTGGTCTGGGTCATCGCGGCGCGGCGTCCGGCCTGACATCGAACCGGGCCTGCGCCCGGTCCGACCAGGGCGGGGGCTCTGCCCCCGCACCCCACGATCAAGCGGGGGCTCTGCCCCCGCACCCCCGGGATATTTCGGACCGGAAAGACGGGGCGTCAGTCGCCCAGCTTGCGGAAGATCTGCCGGATCATCCCGTGAAACATCTGCACATCCGCCCGGGTGAGCGGCAGACGCGTCCAGGCGTTGCGCAGCACCACCTTCATCCCCGCCGCCTTCGTCTCGGGAAAGAAGTAGCCCACCTCGTCCAGCCGCTGTTCATAGTGGTTGGCCAGCGCCTCGACCTCGGCATGGGTGGCAAAATCGGTCTTGGCGAGATTGACCACCTCCGGCGCCGCCTCGATCGTCTGGCGGCCGTATTCATAGGCGGTGAGCAGCACGGACTGGCCAAGGTTCAGCGAGGCGAACTCCGGATTGACCGGGACCGTGATGATCGCGTTGGCCCGGCTCACATCCTCGTTCTCTAGCCCGGCGCGTTCCGGGCCGAAGAGCACCGCGACCTTCTTGCCCTCCGCCCGCATCGCGCGCGCCTCTTCCATCGCCCGCTCCGGCGTGCGCACCGGCTTGGCAAGCTCGCGCGCCCGCGCCGTGGTGGCATAGACGTAATCGCAATCGGCCAGAGCGCCCGCGAGGTCGTCATGCACCCTCGCCGCGTCCAGCACCCGCCCCGCGCCCGAGGCCATCGCCACCGCTTTCGGGTTCGGCCAGCCATCGCGCGGGGCCACGATCCGCATCCGCTCCAGCCCGAAATTCAGCATCGCGCGCGCGGCGGCGCCGATGTTCTCGCCCATCTGCGGGCGCACCAATACGAAGACCGGCTGCGGTCCTGTTTCACCTTCGTCGCTCATGGCGGCCGTGTTACGCTGTGCGCGCGAGGCGGGCAAGGAGGGTCGGATGGCGTATGACGACGGCGAGGCGGAAATCCTGCGCACCGACCTTGGCGGGCTCGCGGGCCTGAGCGAACAGGCGATGTTCGGCGGCCTGTGCTTCTTTCAGAACGGTCACATGATCGGCGGCGTGCGCCGCGCGTCCGAAGGCGGCGCGCTGTTTCGCGTGGGCAAGGAAAACGCCCCGGCCGCCCTCGCCCTCGACGGCGTGACCCCGATGGTCATGGGCGCGCGCACGATGGGTGGCTTCGTATCCATTAGCAGCGACGGGCTGGCCGACGACCTGTTGCGCACGAAGCTGCTCGACATGGCCCTGAGCTTCATTGCGACCCTGCCACCGAAGTAGCCTTTCGCGCCAAACGCTTGTAGAACACCGCGACTCGCAACCGAGGACGCCACATGGCCGATACCGACCTGCCCCAGCTTTATCTCGTGACCCCGCCGCAGGTGGAGCTCTCGACCTTCCCCGACCAACTCGCGCGCACGCTCGACGCCGTCGAGATCGCCTGTCTCCGGCTGGAACTCGCCACACGCGACGAGGATGCGATCGCGCGCGCGGCGGATGCCTGCCGCGAGGTGGCGCACGCCCGCGACGTGGCCTTCGTCATCACCGATCATGTGCTGATGGTCGAACGCCTCGGCCTCGACGGCGTGCATTTCACCGATGGCGCGCGCCATGTTCGCAAGACGCGCAAGGATCTGGGCAAGGATGCCATCGTCGGCGCCTTCTGCGCCGCGTCGCGCCATGACGGGCTCACGGCGGGCGAACAGGGCGCCGATTACGTCAGCTTCGGGCCGGTGGGAACGACCGGTCTGGGCGACGGCACCGCCGCCGAACGCGAGCTTTTCGACTGGTGGTCGCAGATGATCGAAGTGCCGGTGGTGGCCGAAGGGGCGCTGACCGAAGCGGTCGTGCGCGACTTCTCCCCGGTCACCGATTTCTTCTCGCTGGGCGAGGAGATCTGGACCGCCGAAGATCCGGTGGCCGCGCTCACCGCACTGGCCGCCGCACGCCACTAACCCGCGAGAGACTCCAGCACCGGACCACGCACCGCCGCCTCGCAATGGGCGGCGAGCGTCTTGCGGTTGGCGAAATCCGCCACCCGCACCGGGTCGTGATAGGTCAGTTCCACCCGCCCCTGCGGAAAGGTGCCCAGCACTGCAAGCAGATGGGGGCCAAGGTCCATGTCCCCCCACCAGCCGTAAAACCGCGCATCGCGCCCGCGCGGCGCATGATAGACCACGCTCACCGGCTGAACCCGCATCGTCTCGCGCAGCGCATCGTCGAAAAAGGCCGCGAAAAGCGTCGTCTTGAAGGTGAGCACGCGGCGGCTGTCCGTCGACGTACCCTCGGGAAAGAACAAAAGCCGGTGACCCAGCGCCAGACGCCTGCGAAACACTTCGACCTGCCCGCGCGCCTCGCGCCGGTCGCGCCGGATGAACACCGTCCCGGTCGCCTTGGCCAGCAGCGAGATACCGGGCCAGTCCGCCACCTCGGCCTTGGATACGAAATAGATCCGCTTCGGCGCGTTGAGCGCAAAGATATCGAGCCATGAGGAATGGTTGGCCACCACCGCCCCCGGCCCCCGCATCGGCGTGCCGCGCACGGTCAGGCCAAGCCCCATCAGCGCCAGAACCGACAGGCACACGGCCCGCGTGATCGTGGGCGTGACCGGCCGCCCCTCACCCGCGACGAGCCGCTCGAACGGGCGCACGAGCGCGGTGAGCAAAAGGCCCACGAGCAGAACAAGGATCACCGGAACACCCCGCACCACGGCAATGACCCAGCCCAGCGGCCCGACCGACAGGTCCGGCTTGGGGGCCACGTCGTCCCAGGTGTCGCTCACGCAGAAGCCTCGCGCCGGGCCAGACGCTCGTACATCGCGCGTTGCTTGGCGGGCACCTTGGCCATGTCCACGATGATGCAGACATCCGTGGTGTTGAAGGCCGCGTCCACAAAGGCCCCGTCCCCGATCACGCCGCCCAGCCGAAGGTAGGCCTTGATGAGCGCCGGCATCGCCTTCATCGCCGCCTTCTCGTCGATCTCGGCCGGATCCATGAGGTCCGCGGACTCATAGAATTCGTCCAGCACCCGCGTGCGCAACTCCGGCGGCGCAAGATGGTTGTGATGCAGATGCGCCAGCGGTAGCCGGATCGCGTCAAGGTCGGTGCCGTGGAAACTCGCCACCCCGAACATCACGTCGATCCCATGCGCATCCGAATAGTTCATCAGCCCGACCCAGAGCTGCGGAAGCGCCGAGCCCCCCCGGTAGTCCGGATGCACGCAGGACCGCCCGAGCTCGAGCAGCTTGCGCCCGCAGGTCTTGAGCGGTGTCAGATCGTATTCGGAATCGGTGTAGTAACGCCCCAGCGCCTCCGCCTGATCGTCGCGCATGACGCGGTAAGCCCCGACGGCCTGATCGCCCTCGGCACGCGCGCGGTCGTAAAGGATCAGATGGTCGAAATACCTGTCGAACTCGTCGCGCTCGAGCCGGTTTTCATGGTCCACATCGACCCCGTCACCGCCCAGCTCCTCGACAAAGACCTGATAGCGCAAACGTTGAGCGTCGCGAACATCGTCCTCTGTCTCGGCTATGAGAAGCTCGTAGCGGGGACTGCTGTCGGACATCGGCGGCGCGCTCCTGGTTCTGTGACCGGGTTCTAGGGTTCGTGGCGGCGATTGGCAACAGCAGCCTGCGCCGCCGGTTTGACTCGCGCACTGGTTGTGATAGCTTCCGGTCAGTCCCGCCTAAGGCGCGTCACTCGTCGTCGAACACGGGGCTCAGATCGACCCGGGAGACATCGATGACCTGCTTGCCCGCATGTTCGAAATTCACCGTGACCTTGCCGCCGATGTTGGACTGCACCTGTCCCAGCCCCCAGTGGGGCTGGCTGGGCATCCGCACGAGCATACCGGGTTCGAGAAGCGAGGCGAAGGGGTCCATGATCGTTCCTGCCTTTCGGGGTCGTGCCTGATGTCGGACAAGGACGACCTGGTCGCGCTCATCGGATCGCGGATCTGCCACGATCTCGCCAGCCCCCTCGGGGCCATCGGCAACGGGATCGAGCTTATGACGCTCACCGGGGCCGGGGAAACCCCCGAAATGGCCCTGATCCATGAGAGCCTTGCCAATGCCCAGGGCCGCATCCGGTTCTTCCGCATCGCCTTCGGCGCGGCAGAGCCCGGCGCGCTTGTACGCGCAGGTGACATCGCCGAGGCACTCGCAGGCAGCGAACGCAAGGCGCAGGTGGACTGGCGGGTTCCGGGCGACCTGCCCCGGCGTGACGCGAAACGCGTGCTCCTCGCCGTGAACTGCCTCGATGCCGCGATGCCCTACGGCGGAACGGTCACCGTGACGCAGGCGGGCGACGACCTCACCATCACCGGCACGGCCGAGCGCCTGCGCGTGGAACCCGAGCTCTGGTCGCTCTTGTCCGCGCCGGCCGCCGATCCCGTCGCCCCGGCCCGCATCCAGTTTGCCCTCCTGCCGACCGAAGCCCTCGCACAGGGCCGCAGGCTCACGGTCGACCTGGACGAGACGCAGATCACAATCCGGGTCTGATCTTCTTCGGTCCTCAAATACCTCGGGGAGGTGCGGAGGGGCAGCGCCCCTCCGCCTGCCGCGACGACCTGCGCGTCAGCGCAGGACGGCGCAAGACCTGCGCGCGCGTCAGCGCGCACCATGTCGCAACGCTCAGGGCCGGGTCGTGCCGTCGCCTTCGACGATGTACTTGAACGACGTCAGTTGCTCCGCCCCCACCGGCCCGCGCGCATGCATCTTGCCGGTGGCGATCCCGATCTCTGCCCCCATCCCGAACTCCCCGCCATCGGCGAACTGGGTCGAGGCATTGCGCATCAGGATCGCGCTGTCGATACGCTCGAAAAAGCGGGCCGCCGCCGCATCGTCCTCGGTTAGGATCGCGTCGGTATGGGCCGAGGAATAGGTGCGGATATGGTCGATCGCGGCGTCGAGGTCATCCACCACCTTCGCCGCGATGATGGAATCGAGGTACTCGGTCCCCCAGTCCTCGTCGGTCGCGGCGACCGTGCCGGTCAGCCCCGTGCCTGCGCGCACCTCGACACCTGCTTCCATGAGCGCGTCGATCACCGTCTGCCCCAGCTCCACCGCATCGCGGTGAACGAGCAGGCATTCGGCCGCGCCACAGATACCGGTGCGCCGGGTCTTGGCGTTGATGACCACGTCCATCGTCTTCTGCGGATCGGCGGCCTTGTCGATATAGACATGCACGATCCCCTCCAGATGGGCGAAGACCGGCACCCGCGCCTCGCGCTGCACGAGACCGACGAGGCCTTTGCCCCCGCGCGGCACGATCACGTCGACATAGTCGGTCATGGTCAGAAGCGCGCGCACCGCTTCGCGGTCACGGGTCGGCACAAGCTGGATCGCCTCTTCGGGCAGACTGGCGGCGACAAGCCCCTCGACCAGACAGGCATGAATCGCGCCCGACGAATGAAAACTCTCGGACCCGCCGCGCAGGATCACGGCATTGCCGGATTTGAGGCACAGCGCCCCCGCATCCGCCGTCACGTTCGGGCGGCTTTCATAGATCACGCCGATCACGCCCAGCGGCGTGCGCACGCGCTTGATATGCAGGCCCGACGGCCGGTCCCACTCCGACAGCACCGCGCCCACGGGGTCGTCCTGCGCCGCCACGGCGCGCAGCCCGTCGCACATGCCCTGAATTCGCGCTTCGTCCAGCATCAGCCGGTCCATCATGGCCGGCGTCAGACCCTTCTCGCGGCCATAGTCGAGATCCTTCGCGTTGGCCGCGACGATCTCCTCGCGCCGCGCCCAGACCGCGTCCGCCGCCGCCTCGAGCGCATGCCGCTTGGCCTCCGATGGCGCAAAGGCCAGCTCCTGAGCGGCGGCCTTGGCCTTGCGGCCCAGCTCCTGCATCAGCGCGGGGATGTTCTCTGCGTCTTTCATCGGTGCCTCCAGATCGGTGCGGGAGTGATACGCCCAAGGCGGGGCCGCGTCAAAACCTGATGTCGCAATCCACAGCGGAGCGCGCACATGAGGTGTCCGTTCTTCCCGGTGTGCCGAACCGAAAAGCCCGCAGACCGCTCAGCCTAAAGCGCCATGTCGTCCCGGTGAATAAGCGCCGCGCGCCCCGGATAGCCCAGCGTCGCCTCGATGTCGGTCGACCGCTTGCCCGCCAGCAATCGCGCCTCGTCCGAGGTGTAGCGGCACAGCCCGGCCCCGATGTGCGCCCCGCCCGGCCCGAGGATTTCCACCGGTTCCCCGCGCCCGAACCGACCCGTCACATGGGTCACGCCCGCTGGCAAAAGTGACTTTCCGCGACCCAACGCCGCTGCCGCACCCGCGTCCAGTGTCACCGTCCCCTTGGGCTTCATCGACCCGATCCAGTGCTTGCGCGCCGCGCTCGGGTCTTGGCGCGCAACGAACAACGTGGCGCGCGCGCCGTCTTCCAGCGCAGACAGGGGGCCCATGACGCTCCCCTCGGTGATGATCAGCGAACACCCCGCCGCCATCGCGGTCTGGGCCGCGAGAAGCTTGGTCTTCATCCCGCCCTTCGACAGGCCCGTGCCGGCATCCCCCGCCATCGCCATCAGCTCCGGCGTGATCTCCTCGACCACCGGGTAATGGCGCGCATCCGGGTCCAGCCTGGGGTTTCCTGAATAGAACCCATCCACATCCGACAGCAGGACCGTCATGTCCGCCCCCACCGTCACCGCCACCTGCGCGGCGAGCCGGTCGTTGTCGCCGTAGCGAATTTCGTCCGTCGCCACCGTGTCATTCTCGTTCACGATGGGCACCACGCCGAAGGTCAGAAGCTGCTCCAACGTCGCGCGGGAGTTGAGGTAGCGCCGCCGGTCCGCGCTGTCCTCCAGCGTGACCAGCACCTGACCGGTGGTGATCCCTTTGGGCGCAAGCACCTCTTCATAAGCCCGCGCGAGCCGAATCTGCCCCACGGCCGCAGCCGCCTGCGATTGCTCCAGCGCGAGGCTCCCGGCAGGCAAGCCCAGAACACCGCGCCCCAGCGCGATGGACCCGGACGACACCAGCACCACGTCCGTGCCCCGCGCCTTGAGCCGCACGACGTCCTCCGCCAACCCGGCCAGCCAATCGGATTTCAGGGCGCCGGTGGACGTGTCGACCAGAAGCGCAGAGCCGATCTTGATGACCAGCCGACGCGCTTCGCTCAGGCTCAGGGTTGCCAAGGCTTTTCGTCCTCCTCGGCTTCCTCCGCCTTCTTGCGGCGGAACCGGTCGGCGCCGATCTCGGCCTTGAGCGCGCGCAGCACCTGGGTCACGCCCTCCTTGGCGACACCGGACATCTCATAGACCGTGCCACCGGTGGCCGCTTCCAGCGCGGCGCGCTTTTCTTCGCGTTCCTCGTCGAGCAGCGCGTCGATCTTGTTCAGCACCGTCACACGCGGCTTGTCCGCAAGGACACCGCCATAAGCCTCGAGTTCATGGATGATGGTCGCGTAATCGCCCACCACATCCTCGACCGTGCCATCGACAAGATGCATGAGCACCGCGCAGCGCTCGACATGGCCGAGGAAGGTGTCGCCCAGCCCCCGCCCCTCATGCGCGCCTTCGATCAGGCCGGGAATGTCCGCCACGACGAATTCCACGTTGTCCACGCCCACGACCCCAAGGTTTGGAACCAGCGTGGTGAAGGGATAATCCGCGATCTTGGGCCGCGCGTTCGAGGTCGCAGCGAGGAAGGTGGACTTGCCCGCATTGGGCAGGCCCAGAAGCCCCACATCCGCGATCAGCTTGAGCCGCAGCCAGATCGTACGCTCCACGCCCTGCTGGCCGGAGTTGGCCCGGCGCGGCGCCTGATTGGTGGCGGTCTTGAAATGCAGGTTGCCGAAGCCGCCGTTGCCGCCCTTGGCGATGACAAGGCGCTCGCCCACCTCGGTCATGTCGGCAATCACCGTTTCCTCGTCTTCATCGAGGATCTCGGTGCCGACCGGCACGCGCAGAACGATGTCGTCGCCCGACTTGCCGGTGCGCTGGTTGCCCATGCCGGGCTGGCCGTTCCTGGCGAAGAAGTGCTGCTGATAGCGGAAGTCGATAAGCGTGTTCAGCCCCTCGACCACCTCGATCACCACGTCTCCGCCACGCCCCCCGTCGCCGCCGTCAGGCCCGCCGTATTCGATGAACTTCTCGCGCCGAAACGAGATACACCCGTTCCCACCGCTTCCCGAGCGGATGTAGACCTTTGCGAGATCGAGAAATTTCATGGGTCCGGGCCTTTCTGTCAGCCCCTGCGATAGAGGGAAACGGGAGGCGGCTCAAGGGCCGCTTAGCCCTCCCAGTCGCGCTTTGGCAGTAGGTAGAGGATCGACGGCAGGTCCTGCCCGCGCGCCATGTTGTGATCGGTGAAGAGCTCCGCCTCGCGAAAGCCGAGTTTGATGAGGACGCGGGACGAGGCCGGGTTGTCCGCCCAGACCTTGGCACGCACTTCGGGCCAGCCCAGCGTGTCGAATCCATAGGCGACCAGCGCGCGGGCGGCTTCGGTGGCATAGCCCTGCCCCCATTCTGCCTGCGCGATCAGATAGCCGATCTCGCCGTCCGCCGCCTGTGCCGTGCCGATGACGCGGCCTTCGCGGCGCGCGATGCCGTACAGCCCCGGCTGCGTGTCGCGCTCGACGATCCGCTGCGCCACGAAGTCCCGCGTCACCGGATACGGCCAGCGGCCCGTGTTGCGCACGAGCGCCCAGTCGGACATGAGCGCGTGCAGCGCGGCCGTATCGGCAAGCGTCTGGCGCCGGATCGTCAGGCGCGGCGTGACGAGGTCATCCCTCGCGCCCAAGGGCTGCGCCGCGCCGGTCATGGCCTCAGCGCATCTTCCGGCAGTAGGTCCAGGTGCGGACGTTGGCGTTGCGGGCCAGGCAGAACGCCTCGCTGTCGCCCACATAGGCGAAGCCCGCGTTGGTAAGAACCCGCGCCGAGGCCGGGTTGTCCTGAAATACCTCGGCAAAAATCGTATCGTTATCCAGTGGATTCGATGCGACCAGCGCCTGCACCGCCTCGGATGCCAGCCCGGTGTTCCAGAACGGCGGCGCGACCCAGTAGCCAAGCTGCGTCTGGTTGCGGTCCATGCGGGTCAGGCTGATGACGCCAAGCACCTCGTGCCCCCGGTCGCCGCCCTCAACGCTAGAGCCGTCCATGATCCAGACATCCTCGGTCCGGTCGGACTGCATCGCGCGGGTGACGAAGGCTTCCGTCACGCCGGGCGGCAGCGGATGCGGGATCGAGCGGGTTTCCTCGGCCACGCGCCGGTCGCCCGAGTAATGCGCGAGCATCCCGACATCGGACGACTTGGGCGGACGCAGGACGAAGCGGTCGGTCTCGACCACGGCCTGATCACTAACCATGAATGTTTCGACTTTCATACGCTTCCCTCCTCGAAAGCGCGGCCCCGGTAACATCGGGACGGGCAAAATGCATGTGGCGTTCGGGCCTCCCTCCGTCACGCCAGAACGACGAAGGGGGATCGGTTTGCGCCGATCCCCCTTCAATCTCGTTGCCGGGTGTCGGCTTATTCAGCGGCCTCCACGGCCGGGAGCACGGATACGAAGGTGCGGCCCTTGAGGCCCTTCGCAAAGGTCACGCGGCCCTCGGCGGTCGCGAAGATCGTGTGATCGCGCCCGATGCCGACACCGTCGCCCGGCCACACCTTGGTGCCGCGCTGACGCACGATGATGTTGCCCGGGATGACGGCTTCGCCACCGAATTTCTTGACGCCAAGGCGGCGACCCGCAGAGTCGCGACCGTTACGGGAGCTACCACCAGCTTTTTTGTGTGCCATTTCGCTCTCTCCTTACTTCGCCAGTTTCTTGGCTTGTTCGACCCAGCCTTCACGCTCGATCCGGCCCTTGAAGCTCAGCTTCTCGTCCATCTCGGCGATATCGGCCTCGGTCCACGACGCGATCTGCGCGAAGGTGGTCACGCCAGCCTCGTGCAGCTTCTTCTCGAGCGCGGGGCCAACACCTGACAGCTCTTTCAGGTCGTCAGCGGCGTCCGACTTCGCCTTCGGTGCGGCTTTCGCCTCGGCCTTGGGCTCGGCTTTCGCCTCGGATTTCTTCGGCGCGGCCTTCTTGGCCGGCTTCGCAGCGGCGGGGGCTGCGGCGACGGAGCCTGCGCCCACGGCGGCCTTGATACCGGACTTGTCGGCACCCTTTTCCAGGATGTCCGTGATCCGGAGCAGCGTCAGCTGCTGACGGTGGCCCTTGGTGCGCTGCGACCCGTGCTTACGGCGGCGCTTCACGAAGTGGATGAGCTTTTCACCCTTGATCTGGTCGATCACCTCGGCCTGAACGCCGGCACCATCCACAAGCGGGGTGCCAAGGGTCGAGCCGACCATGAGGACTTCGTTGAACTGAATTTTTTCACCGGCTTCGGCAGCAAGCTTCTCGACGCGGAGCACGTCGCCCGACTGAACCTTGTACTGCTTGCCGCCAGTCTTCACGACTGCAAACATTGGGTCTTCCTTTTTTCCCCGCGTTCTGTGGCCCCGGCGATCCGGCGTTTGCGGGGGTCTCCCCGGCCTCGAACAGCGCGCCCGTATCCGGGCGTTGTTTCATATGAGTTCGCCCGCCGCAGAGAATCCCTGCCGCAGGAGCCGCGTGTATCGACGCTCCGGCCCCCTGTGTCAAGGGTTTGCAGCGCGTGCGCCGGGCGTTGACGCGCCCCGCGCGAATGGGGATGGTTCCGCCCGTACATTTCCGACGAGGCCCAGATTTCATGACCCGTTCCGCGCAACCGTTTTTCTCACGACTCCTGGGTCGCGGCAAGCCCGCCCATGCCACACCGGAAGCCGCGCAGGCACCTTTGCCCGCCAGGCCCCCGATTCCAACGGCGCCTATCGTCTCCGGCCCCGTGCCCGCGATCGCTGCCGAAAGCGCACCGGGCATTACCTTCGTCACCGCCGTGCGCAACCGGACCGAGAACCTGCTTCAGGCCCTGCCGACATGGATCGAACGGCCCGAGATCGACGAGATCATCATCGTGGACTGGCATTCCGACGAACCCGTCGCGCAGTCGCTCGCGGACGCCGGCCTGACCGATCCGCGCATCCGCATCCCCCGCCTCGTGGCCGACGAAGGGTGGCACTCGCCGTCGGCTTTCAACATGGGCCTGCGGCTCGCCCGGTTCGACAAGGTGCTCAAGATCGACGGAGACATCCTCATCAAGGACGGGTTCTTCGAAAAGCACATGCCCTCGCCGGGCCGCTACATTGCGGGCAACTTCCGCATCGTCGAAAAGCACGAGATTCACATCAACGGCACCGTCTTCCTTCACCGCAGCGATCTGGCGAAGGTCGGCGGGATCAACGAGTTCAAAGTCGGCTACGGCTGGGAGGACGACGACTTCTACGAACGGCTGACCCGCGCGGGCACGGCGCGCGAAGACCTCGACGCGAAGCTCGTCTTCCATGTGCCCCACGGTGACGAAACGCGGGTGCCCCCGGCCAGGACCGCGTCCGCCCGCGACCAAATCATGGCCCGCCCGGCTTTCGACGTCCGGCGCAACCGCTACATCATGGAATTCATGCCGGACTGGACCGGAAAGCGGACGCTGCCCGCCTTCCAGCTCAAAGTCGCGCCCGACGGCAGCGAAACCGTGGCCCGCGACGGGCCGGACACCTCGGTCGTGCCGCCCTTCGTGTTGGCGCGCGCAACCGACATGTGCCTGCGCATCTACCTGTCGCACCGGCTGGGTCAGGATGTGCTGGGCCTAGACGAGCCGTTCCTCGCCCCGCTGCTGGACAAACCCCTCGCAGAGCTGGGCCCCGACGACGTGGCCGCCGCGCTGGCCGCGCAGGAGGCCGCGGGCGGCCCCGCGCCCTCGCCCACGGCGCGGATGTGACGACTCAGATGTCGGTCTGCGGCGACAGGTCGGCCAGACGGGCCGCGAGTTTTTCGTACCGGTCGCCCATGACCTCGTACTGGATGCCGTTCAGGATCTCATAGACCTGCTGCATCTCGGGGTCCTCCAGCGCCTCACGATAGGCCACGACCTCTTCGTCGCTGAAATCCTGATAGACATAGGCCGACCCGAAGACCGAGCTGATCGAGATCGACTCTTTCAGCCGGTCGGCTTGTTCGGTCAGAAGCTCGCGCAGTTCTGCCTCGGAGAACCGCACGTCCGAGGCCCCGGCGGCCTGTGCGGCCATCATGTAGCGCAGCTGAATCTCGATGATCGCGCGCGTCGATTGCTCGACCCCGCCGATCGCCCGTGTCATCCGGCGAAATTCCTCGATCCGGGCTGGGTTTTCATCCGCAAGCCGCGTGACGATCATCTCGCCTTCGGCCATTTGGCGTTCGCTCGCCACGGTCTGCGAGGCGTTCTCGGCCTCCACCAGCCGCTGACCCAACTCGGAGCCGTAAAACTCCAGACCATGCGCGACAAGCTCCTGCGGCATGATCGCTTCCATCATGTCGAGCGTGTCTTCGATCATGGCGTCGGGCGCGAACACCTCTTCGGCCAGCCGCTCCCACTCCGACCCGAAGGCGTCGGGGTCGGCCCCGGCGATGCCCGGCCCGTTCATCGCCCCCTGCTGCATGGAGGTGATGGCGACGTCGAACCCGGTCACTTCAAGGAATTCGCGGCTGGTTTCGCGGTCCGCCGCGACGAGCGCGGCGCTGAAACAAATGGCGGCGACCGCGACGGCGGCGCCGGTCATGAGACGTTGGAAGGTCATACGATGCTGTCCTTTCCTGAGGCAACTGGGCACAACCTAAACGCCCTGCCCGCCTGTCTCAAGAAACGCTCTTGTGAGAGGGAGGCGACCGGCGATCCTCCGCGACCGGCGATATGCCCGGGGATTTCAGAAAGATATGGGTTGCGCCCGTCCCGAGCTTCCACTACATCGCCCGCCAGACCCCCGCGGAGAGGTGCCGGAGTGGTCGAACGGGGCGGTCTCGAAAACCGTTGATCCTTCACGGGATCCCAGGGTTCGAATCCCTGTCTCTCCGCCACTATCCCCCTTGGACAGCCCCGGCAAATCGCGCGCCCGCGCCGCGAGTGACGCGGAAGTGAGCCTTCGGGCTTGGACTTTCGCGCCGCGAGGCCCAAATTCCTCCTGAAGAACGGAGGATCACATGGCGAAATACGAAAAGAACCCCGATGCGGTGGCCGCGCTGGACGAAATGTCGTTCTACGTCACCCAGCAGTCGGGCACCGAGCGGCCCGGCACAGGCGCCCTTCTGGATAACAAGGAGCGGGGCATCTACGTCGACATCGTGTCGGGCGAGCCGCTGTTCGCGTCGTCCGACAAATACGAGTCGGGCTGCGGCTGGCCCAGCTTCACCAAGCCCATCGAACCCGCCCATATCAACGAACTGAGCGACCGCACGCTCGGCATGGTGCGCACCGAGGTCCGCTCGACTCACGGCGACAGCCACCTGGGCCACGTTTTCCCCGACGGCCCGCCCGACCGGGGCGGCCTGCGCTACTGCATCAACTCCGCCGCCCTGCGCTTCATCGCGCTGGAGGACATGGAGGCCGAAGGATACGGCGATTACGTCGACCAGGTGGACTGATCTGACTGTGCGCGGGGCCTTGCGTCCCCGCGCGCCGTGCAAGCCCGCGACGGCGGTTCCCGCCATCGTGGGCGGATCGGGGGCCAGCCCCCGACCCCCGAAGTCTCAACAAAGCGAAGAAGAGCGAGCGGTCAGCGCGAAAGCAGCGCCGTAATCTCCCGGTCAACACGCACGAGCTCCGTGCGCGAGATGTCGGCGGGGCGTACCGGCCCGCGATCCGGGATGGGCACCTCGCCGCTTTGCGCGAACGCCCGGAACACGCGCGCCGGGCTCGGTGTGGCGCGCGGCGGCGTTGGCGCCGTGGCGAGCGCGGGCGGACGGACCTCGTCCATCTTCAGCCCCGACGGCACGCGGTCGGGCACACCCAGCCGCCCAGCGAGCGCCACCGGGTCTTCGAGCGTTCCCAGAAAGGCGATGAGCGCCGGGATCTGGTCTTCGGTGATATTCACCCCCTCGAACTCGATCGCCGCCGCGATGCGCGCCATCTCCTCGGGGTCATCCATCGCCTCGGTATCCGGGTGGTCCGTGGTCACCGCATGGAGCAGGGCCTGATCGATCCGATAGGCCGCGAGGCTGTCCTTCGGGTTCATATGGTGGCGGATCGTGGCTTCCAGCGTGGCATAGGCCCCCGCATGGCCGTAAGGCGCCGTGCGCGTCACGTTGCGCAGCGACGGCGTGCGGAACTTGTAGGCATCCGCCGGATCGCCCGTGACCGCCATGCGCCCGATATCGGCATAGGCCCGGTCGGCGACCTGCGCCTTGCCTGGCCCAAGCTGCGGCATCCCGATGGCGTGGAACTGATGATCGCTCTGGAACGTGCCCGCGTGGCAGCCGGAGCACCCGGCGTCACCGTAAAACAGCTCCATCCCCTCCGCCGCGAGGCCGGTGATCGCGGTTTCGTCCCCCCGCAGGTAGCGGTCGAAGGGGGCGTCGGTAGAGCGGAACTCGAACGTCATGAAGGCGGCGAGCGCGTTGGCGATATCGGTAATGTGGAGCGGCTCATCCGGGCCAATGATCCAGTCGAACGCCGCGCGGTACTCGGGCACCGTCTCAACCTTGGCCGCGATGGCGGACCATGCGCCGTCATCGCCCATGAAGCGCATTTTCTCGACCAGCGCCGCGGTCGGGTTCTCCTCATGCTGCCCGGCCATCTCGTCGGGTGATGTGATGGGCAGGAGCGCCTGAGCGGCCAGCGGGCTCATCACCGGGCGCTCGAGGTCACGGGCCGCGGGCATGAGGATGCCTTCGGGCCGGGTCGCGTCGATCTGCAGCCGGCCATCATGGAACATGGTCCGGAAATCCGTCGAGCCCCGGTTCCACAGCGCGGGCGCGTTGCGCGGGATGCGGGCGTAGACATGCTCGCCCGCGCCCAGCCGACGGTCCGGGCCAAGCCCGACCCCGCCCTCACCGATGGACAGCGACATGCCGTCCGAGGTGCCAAGGCTCGGGTGGTGACAGGTGGAACAGGCGATGTTCTCGTTGCCCGCCAGGATCGGGTCGAAGAACAACGACCGCCCAAGCATGGCCTGCTGAATGTCGATCTTCGGAAACATCTCCGCCGTCGCCGGCTCCGGCAGGTTCTCGGGCGCGGCCAGCGCCGTGGTCGCGGCGAGACACAGTATCCCCGTGGAAAATCCCAGTTTCATCTTGGCCCCCTTGGAAACGGATTTGGTCAAATACCTTGAGACCAGCCTAGCTCACGTTTCCGCGATCACCCAAATTTTTATGGAATGTCAGGGGTTTGCGTCGCCATATTGAGGTCAATACACGGGTGTTAACCATGTTTGTTTCCGGGCGGCAGACAATCGCGCGGCGCAGCGCGTGCGACTCACCCGCGAAACCCTGTGGCGACGACGAATTTCTCGGAACTGTCGGAGCGCGACGCGGGCGGCTTCATGTTCGCGACCTTGGTGAACTTCTGCTTGAGGAGTTTCTGGAGGTCACCCTCCGCTCCGCCGGCCAGAACCTTGGCCACGAACGTCCCGCCCTCTTCCAGCACGTCGAAGGCGAAATAGGCCGCCGTTTCGCAAAGCGCCACGATGCGCAGGTGGTCGGTCTGTTTGTGACCCGAAGACGAGGCGGCCATGTCGGACATGACCCCGTCGGCCTTGCCGCCCAGCCATTCCTTGACCTTCTCGTCCGCGTCATCCTCCATGAAGTCGAGCTGATAGGCGTCGGACCCGGCGACCGGCTCCACTTCCTGAAGATCGACGCCCAGCACGGTGCCCACCTTCTTGCCCTTCTTCTCGCCAAGCGCGTTCACCCGCTCCACCGCGACCTGAAGCCAGCCGCCGGGGGCGCAGCCGAGGTCCACGACCCGCGCACCGGGCACGAGGAAACGGTACTTGTCGTCGATTTCGAGGATCTTGAAGGCAGCACGCCCCCGATACCCCTCGTCGCGCGCCCGTTTGACATAGGGGTCGTTCAACTGCCGCTCGAGCCAGAGGGTCGAGGACAGCTTGCGCCCGCGCGCGGTCTTCACCTTCACGCGAAGGTCACGTTGCCCCCGTCCGGAGGAGCCTTTGGTACCGGGTTTCTTCACCATGCCTAAATCGAGTCTTCCAGAACGCCGTCGGACGACATCTGCGCGTAGAGCAGCCCCTCGCGCAACCCCCGGTCGGCCACGGAAAGCCGATCCGTGGGCCACACCCGCAACAGCGCCTGAAGGATCGCCGCCCCGGACATGATGAGCGCCTGACGGTCCTTGCCGATGCGCGGGTCCTGCCGGCGCCCTTCGGGACCGGCGGCGAGGTAGCCGCGGATCACCTTGTCGATCTGGTCCGAGGTCATGCGCAGCCCGTCGACCTTGTTGCGGTCATAGCGGCGCAGGCCCAGATGCGTGGCCGCGACCGTGGTGACGGTGCCGGAGGTGCCGATGATCTGGAACCCTTCGCGCGCCTGCTCCTTGTGGAACGGGCTGAACTCGCCCAGCTGCTCTTCGAAATACCAGCTCATGAGCGCGAAGCGGGCCGCGTCGTCGTCCACGTCGTCGAATTGTTCGCGCAGAGTCGCCACGCCCAGCGGGACCGAGATCCAGTCCACGACCCGCGCGACGGGAAACGGGCCGGGATCGCCCTTGAAGCCCGCGTGAAGGCGCATGATGGATTTCTGCCGGTCCTTGGGGGCGACTTTGGACAGGTCGAGCCACACCAGTTCCGTCGAGCCGCCGCCGATGTCGACCACCAGAAGCTGCTCGGTCTTGCGCCCGACGAGCGGCGCGCAGGAGATCACGGCGAGCCGCGCCTCCTCCTCCGGCTGGATCACCTCCAGCCTGAGGCCGGTCTCGCGGCGTACGAAGCGCATGAAATCGCGGGAATTGGCCGCGCGCCGGCAAGCCTCGGTCGCGACGAGGCGCATGTGGCTCACCTCGTGCTTCTGGAGCTTGCGCTGACAGATCTTGAGCGCCTGAACCGTGCGCGCGATCGAGGCGCGCGACAGACGCCCGGAGGCACTGAGCCCCTGGCCCAGCTGCACGGACTTCGAGAAGCTGTCCACGACGTGAAACTGATTACCCTTCGGCTGGGCAATCAGCATACGACAACTATTGGTGCCGAGATCCAGTGCGGCATAAAGGCTGTCTGGATCCGGCCTGACCGGCGCGGGCTGCTCGACCGCTTTCGGGAACGCGCCCGCACCTTCGGGACGCTTGGGCGCCATGACTACACGCCCTCCATATCGAGTTGCCTTCAAGGTAGTGGCGCCACGTCCCGGTGGCAAGCTTCGTGATATGCGAAGATCATCATGCGAAACTTTCATTCCCGCCCGGGTGGCTTGCGGCCTCCGGGGGCGTTATCACGCGGCGAGACGTCGCAAACCGGCCTGCGCGACGCGCCCCATACGCTATGGGAAGGGAAACGGAGGGCACATGGCTCAGGTCACGATCGTATATTGGCGCGACATCCCGGCACAGGTCATCGTCGGGCGCGGACGCGCGGCGGCCAAGCGGCCGCTGACGGAGCGGTTCGAACAGGCCATCGACCGCGCCGCGATGGGCGCGGGGCTTGCCGGCACCGACGACTACCTCGCCGAATGGCGCCGCGAAGGCCCGGTCGAGGTCGAGGGCGAGCCACAGGCGGTGGCCGAGGCCGAAGCCGCCCGGCTTGAGGCCGAATATGACAAAGACCGCCTCAAGGCATTGATTTCAAACGGGGGCCGCGCGTGACGCGCGGACAGCACAGGGACAGATAATGACACGCACCGTTCTCGAATCCGCGACCAAGACCGTCACCATCGGCTTTGACGAGCCGTTCTGCGTGATCGGCGAACGCATCAACCCGACGGGTCGCAAGAAGCTCGCCGCCGAGCTTGAGGCGGGCGATTATTCGACCGTCGAAAAAGACGCCGTGGCGCAGGTCGCCTGCGGGGCCACCGTGCTCGATGTGAACGCGGGCGTCGTCTACAACTCCAACCCCAACCCGAACGAGACCGAGCCGCCCCTGATGACGGCGATCCTCGAACTGGTGCAGGGGCTGGTGGACGTGCCGCTCTGCATCGACAGCTCGGTCCCCGCGGCGCTGGAAGCCGGTCTGAAGGTCACGAAGGGTCGCCCTCTCGTGAACTCCGTCACGGGCGAGGAAGAGCGGCTCGAATTCGTCCTGCCCCTGATCGCGAAATACAACGTGCCGGTGGTGGCGATCTCGAACGATGACACCGGGATTTCCGAAGACCCGGACGTGCGCTTCGCGGTGGCCAAGAAGATCGTGGAACGGGCCGCCGATTTCGGCATCCCGGCCCATGACATCGTGGTCGATCCGCTCGTCATGCCCATCGGTGCGATGGCGACGGCCGGCAAGCAGGTCTTCACTCTCGTGCGTCGCCTGCGCGACGAGCTGGGCGTGAACACTACCTGCGGCGCGTCCAACATCTCCTTCGGCCTGCCCAACCGTCACGGCATCAACAACGCCTTCCTCCCGATGGCCGCCGCCGCCGGTATGACGTCGGCCATCATGAACCCGCTGGCCCTCCCCGTCCCGCAAGCCAAGATCGCCGAGAAGAAGGCAGAAGTGGAAGCCGCCGGGATCATCCTGCCCGAGGGCATCGACGACGAGACCTTCGTCACGCTCTTCGGCCTGGGCTCGACCCGGTACAAGCCGGGCAAGGAGATGGAAGCGATCCGCGCGGCCAACATGCTGCTCGACAACGACCCGCACGGCGCGGAGTGGATCAAGTTCAACTCCGTGAACCAGGGCGCGGCCGGCGCGGCCGGTGGCCGCCGCGGGGGACGCAACCGCCGCCGGGGGTGATGGTCGACAGCGGTGCGCGCCCGGGGGCGCGCGCTTTGGGAGCCTGAAATCTCGGACGAGATTTCAGGCGGAATGGGGGCGCTGCCCCCAAACCCCCGAGGTTTCCTGAAACGAAGAAGAGCGGACGCCGGCACAGGGTCGTATGCACAGCGTATGTACAGTTTGTGCACAGCCTGTGTACGCGCCGTGCACGGCCATTTTCAGGGGTTTCAGCCGAAGCCGCCGGCGGCCTTGCCCGGCTCCATCCGGATGAGGCGCGAGGTCTTCACCGCCGCCTGCCGGTGCGCCATCGCCTCCCGGTAGACCGGGTCCTTGATCATCTCGACGAAGGCATCGACCGACGGATATTCCGCAATGAAACAGAAATCCCAGTCCTCGTCACTCGGGCCGATGAGCATGAATTCCATCCTGCCGGACCACACGATCCGCCCGCCCACGCGCTGAAAGACCGGTGCGCTGTCGCGCCCGTAGGCCTTGTAGGCCTCGACCCCGGGGCATTCGCGTCCGTCCTCGTAAGTCGCCGTCTCGCGCACCTTCACGAGATTGAGCATATGGATCGGCCCCTCGCGGTCGATCGCGCGGAACCCGTTGAAATCGTCGCCTTCGAATCCTGTGTAATCGGTCATGGCATCCTCCTTGCCCCGACCCTAGCAGCGCCCACGAAAAAGGCCGCCCCGGAGGGCGGCCTGTCACGCAACGTCACGGGGACGGATCACTCGTCGTCGAGTTTGTCCACGGCCGTCTGAAGCTCTTCTTTCGAGACTTCCTTTTCGCTCACCTCAGCCCTTTCGGCGATGTGATCCACGACCTTGTCCTCGAACAGCGGCGCCTGAATCTGCTGGCGCATCTGCGGGTTCTGCTGGACGAAGTCGAAGAACTGACGCTCCTGCCCCGGGTACTGGCGGGCCTGATTCATCACGGCCTGCGTGAACTCGGCATCCGTCACCTCGACTTCGGCCTTCTGGCCGATGTCGGCGAGCAGAAGCCCGAGGCGCACGCGGCGCTCGGCGAGTTTCTGGGCGTCATCGCTCACCTCGATCTCGGGGTGATCGTGCCCTTCGACGTCGGGGTTTTCCTCGTGCCACAGCTGGTGGGCGATCTGCTTGGCTTCCGCCTCGACCAGCGAGGGCGGCAGGTCGAAGGAGACCTTGCCGTCGAGCGCGTCGAGCAGGCCGCGCTTCATGACCTGACGCGCCGCACCGGCGTATTCGGCCTCCAACCGCTCGGAGACCTGCGCCTTGAGCGCGTCGAGGTTTTCGGCGCCGTATTTCTGGGCGAGGTCGTCGTCGATCTCGGCCGCCTTCGGCTCCTTCACTTCCTTGATCGTGCAGGAGAACACGGCTTCCTTGCCGGCCAGCGCCTCGGCCCCGTATTCCTCGGGGAAGGTCACGGGGACGTCTTTCTCCTCGCCTTCCTTCACACCCACGAGCTGCTCTTCGAAGCCCGGAATGAACTGGCCGGAGCCGAGCACGAGCGGGAAGTCATCCGCCGCGCCGCCTTCGAATTCCTCGCCATCCACGCGGCCCACGAAGTCGAGCACGACCTGATCGCCGTCCTTGGCCTTGGAGCCCTTCTTGCGCTTCTCGAAGTTCTGGGCGTTCTCGGCGAGGTTGGTCAGCGCTTCCTGCACTTCCTCGTCCGAGGCCTTGACCACGAGCCGCTCGAGTTTCAGGTCGGAGAGGTCGACCTCGGGGATATCGGGGAGCGCCTCATAGGACATCTCGACCTCGACATCGTCACCCTCTTTCCAGTCCTCGTTGGTCATCTTGACCTCGGGCTGCATCGCGGGGCGGTCGCCGGATTTCTCGAAGTGGTCGTTCATGGCGCCGTCGACGGCTTCCTGCATCGCTTCGCCCAGCACACGCTGGCCGAACTGCTTTTTCAACAGGGCCATCGGCACCTTGCCCTTGCGGAAGCCCTTCATCTCGACTTCGGGCTGGGCTTCGGCCAGTTTCTCGTTGACCTTCGCGTCCAGATCGGAGGCAGGCACCACGATCTTGTAGCCGCGCTTGAGGCCGTCGTTCTGGGTCTCGGTGACGCTCATCTTCGGTTTCCTTCATAGGCAGATTGGGCGCACGCGTCGCGCCGCCGGAAATTTCTCGCCCTTCTATTGACGCGGCGCGGGCGGTGCAAGCGGTTTGCCCGGATTTCAGGCGGGGCGCGCACTCAGGGCGCTCAGGATGGCCTCGGCGGCGGTGCCCGGCCCGTCTTCCTGCGCCATCCGGTAGGCTGCGCGCTCCGCGTTCGCCTCAGCCTGTGAGGTGGCGAGGAGCTGTCCCAACACCTCGGTTGCGCGCGCCTGCGAATAGCGTTTGGCAGGCAGCGTGCGCGCCAGACCCATGCGTTCGGCCCGGGCGGCATTGTCGGGCTGGTCCGTGCCGAAGGGCACGACAAGTTGCGGCTTGCCCGCCTCCAGCGCGCGGCAGAACGTGCCGATGCCACCGTGGTGAACGATCGCGGCAGAACGCGGGAAGAGGTGCTGATGCGGGACATAGGGCCGCTGGATGACATCATCGCCCTCGGCCACCCCGCCCCAGCCTTTACCTGTCAGCAGGACGGCACGCCGCCCGATCTGACGCGCAGCAGCGAGGCTTTGGGCATAGAAATCCTGATCGAGGTATTCCGCGTTGGAGCCGAGGGTGAAGACGACCGGCGCGCTGCCCGCGTCGAGGAAGGCGGCAATCGCCGGGTCCAGCCCCTCTGCGTCGCCCTCAAAGGGCGTGAAACCCGTCACCGTGACCGGCGGATCCACGACGGGCGGATGGTCATGCAGCAGCGAGGGATAGAGACCAAGGCGCAGAACCGGGCGCACGCCACTGTCGAACCACGGCGTGCCGCGATGCCTGGGCAGGCCAAGCTCGCGGCGGGCTGCGTTCACCCTGTGGCCGTGCATCGCACGGATGCCCGCCATTCCGGTCCGCAGCACACCTGCGTTCCACAGCCGACCGAGCGTACCGGGTGCGGCGATGACCGGCGGCATGGACGGGATGACCGGCGGCTGCGAGGGGTCGAAGACCATCATCGGCTGGAGGATCAGGCTCGCGACCGGCACCCCTTCCAGCTCGGCGGCGAGCCTCGCGGCCTCGGCCTGAAACGTCGTTGCGACCAGATCGACCTCGCCCATCCAGTCGCGCACCTGCCGCGTTACGTTGGCAAGGTCGAAGGGCAGGATTTCGCGGAACAGGAACTGCGGATCGTCGAAGGTTTTTCGGATCAGCTCTGCCTCGGACAGTCCCAGCGTATCCGCCGTGCCCTCCAACCCATAGAGGTTCGGCATGGTTGCGAACCCCTCGTCTTCGACAAGCGGCGCCTGATCGGCATGGACGGCAAACAGACATTCGGCCCCGCGCGCACGCAGGGCGATGGCGACGGACAGCAAGGGATAGAGGTCGCCGAGCGAACCGATCGTGGAAAACAGAATGCGCGGCATGAAAACGCCTTGTCTGAAATGGTGCGGGTGAAGGGACTCGAACCCCCACGCCTCGCGGCGCCAGAACCTAAATCTGGTGCGTCTACCAGTTCCGCCACACCCGCACGGGCGTGGATTTAGCATCACGGATGGGCGCTGGCGAGAGCCTATCGCCAAGATTTTGCCGTTTTTTCTTGGCGCTTAACCCTTTGTTTGGTTAGGCTGGAGAAAAATAAACAGGCAAAATTGAGCAGGTAACACCATGACCCAGATCATGTCTCGGGTCGCGCAGGGACAGCCCCTTCGCGTCACGATCCCCCTGTGCCGTTCGGGCCTCGGCCTCGGCACCAACGTGATGACAACGGACGGGTCGATCCCGGTCGAGTTTCTTACGCCCGGCGACGGCATCATCACCTATGACCGGGGCGTCGTGACGCTCGAAAACGTCACGGTCCGCACGGTCCCGATGGCAGAGGTTGTGCGCATCCGCCCGTCGGTTCTGGACGAGAACGGGGATGGGCGCGACATCGTGATTTCGGCGCGTCAGAAGATGCTGGTGCGCGATTGGCGCGCGCAGGCGATGTTCGGCAAACCCGCTGCCCTGATCGAGGCGCGCAGGCTGGCCGATGGCGCTTATGTCACGCAGCTTACCGGCCCCGCGCCGATGCGGCTGTTCCAGCTCAGCTTCAAGGGGCGTCAGCACCTGATCCAGGTCATGCCGGGGCTTCAGCTTACCTCGGCCCGCGTCACGAAAAACGTCACGATTTCAAAGCGCTGATCGCCGTCATACAAGCGGCAACTGCGTGGTGAACTTGATCTCCTCCATCGAGAGGAGCGCGGTGACGTTGAAGATCTTCACCTCGGAGATCAGCGCCTGATAGAATTCGTCATAGGCACGGGCATTCGCGACGCGGACCTTGAGGATGTAGTCGATCTCGCCCGCCAGCCGGTGCGCCTCCATCACCTCGGGCCGGGCCCGCAGGGTGGCAAGGAACTTGTCCTGCCACGCGGCCTCATGCTCGGAGGTGCGGATCAGAACGAAGAAACAGGCCTCGAACCCCAGTTTCTCAGCATCGACGATCACGGTCTGCGCCCCGATCACGCCACCCTCGCGCATCTTGCGAATCCGGTTCCAGACCGGGGTCTTGGACGAGCCGACTTTTCCCGCGATCACGTCGAGCGACTGGCTCGCATCCTCCTGTAATTCGTTGAGGATTTTCCGGTCGATGTCATCCAGCCGTAACGTCATCCTGCGACACTCCCCTTTCATGGGTCAATCACCCGATCAGATGGCACAGGCAGAACAGGCGTCCTTATTCGCCGCCGCACCTAGTCCGGTTTCGGGAAAGTGTCCTATATCTATGGGCAACGCAAGCAACACCGCGAAGAGGCAAAATCCATGGCCAAACGCTTCCAGCCCGGTATCGTCAGCGCGAACGATCTGCTGTCGGGTGCCGTCATCTACCTTGCCGCCGACGGCAAGTGGGTCTCGTCCATGACCGAGGCCGAATTCATCACCGACGCCGAGCGCGCCGAGGAGCGTCTGACGCTCGCCGAGAGCCAGCCGGAAATCGCCGTGGGTGCCTACCTTGCCCCCGCCGACAACACCGACGCGGGCCCGGTTCCCAACCACTTCCGCGAGAGCTTCCGGGCCGCCGGCCCGTCGGCCCCGGCCCGCAAGTCCTGGGGGATCGCCTGATGCTCGACGCACAAAACAATCCGACGCGCACCTACCTCGACCGCCGGGTCGAGGAGTTCCGCGCGCAGGTCCAGCGCCGCATCGACGGATCGCTGACCGAGGACGAGTTCCGCCCCCTGCGCCTGATGAACGGTCTGTACCTGCAACTGCACGCCTACATGCTTCGCGTCGCCATTCCCTATGGCACGCTGAATGCCGACCAACTGGACGTGCTGGCCGAGATTTCCGAGCGCTGGGACCGTGGCTACGGCCATTTCACCACGCGTCAGAACATTCAGTACAACTGGCCCAAGCTGCCAGACGTGCCAGACATGCTCGCACGGCTGGCCGACGTGAACCTTCACGCGATTCAGACGTCGGGCAACACGATCCGCAACGTGACCGCCGATCCGCTGGCGGGTGCCCATGCCGATGAGCTGATGGACCCGCGTCCGGTGGCCGAGCTGATCCGCATCTGGTCCACGGACCACCCGGAATACCAGTTCTTGGGCCGCAAGTTCAAAATCGCCGTCACCGGCTCCCCGAACGACCGCGCCGTGACCAAGGCGCATGACCTCGCCGTGCGCATCGTCGAGCAGGACGGTGAAATCGGCTACCAGATCCTCGTCGGCGGGGGCCTTGGCCGCACGCCCGTCGTGGGTCGGGTCATCCGGGATTTCCTGCCCAAGGCGGACCTGCTGCCCTATCTCGAAGCGGTTCTGAGCGTCTACAACCTCGCTGGCCGGCGCGACAACAAGTACAAGGCGCGCATCAAGATCACGGTGAACGAGATGGGGCTGGAGGAATTCTCTGCCCGCGTGGACGAGGCGTTCGTAGCGATCCGCCCGCAGTTCAAGGGCGCCGATCAGGAGCTTCTGGCCGAGCTTCAGGCGAGCTTCGAGCCGCCCGCCCTGCCCGTGCGTCCGACGGACGGCTTTGAGGCCGCCCGCGCCGCCGATCCGGTGTTCCGCAGCTGGGCCGACATCAACCTGCGCCCGCATTACCAGGACGACCACGCCATCGCGATGGTGTCTCTCAAGCCCCACGGCGGTGTGCCGGGGGATGCGAGCGCGGATCAGATGCGGCGCGTGGCCGATCTGGCCCGCCGTTACGGGCACAACGAGATCCGGGTGACGCAGGAGCAGAACCTCGTCCTGCCGCATGTGGCCAAGGACGACCTGCCCGCGCTCTTCGCCGAGCTCAAGGCCGCCGGCCTCGCCACCGCGAACGTGGGCCTCGCGTCCGACATCATCGCCTGCCCGGGCATGGATTACTGCGCACTGGCGACCGCCCGCTCGATCCCGATCGCACAGCAGATCGCCGAGCGGCTGGAAGACTACGAGGTCGAGGTCGGCGAAATGGCGATCAAGATTTCGGGCTGCATCAACGCCTGTGGCCATCACCACCTCGGTGACATCGGCATCCTCGGACTCGACCGGGCCGGTGTCGAGAACTACCAGATCACGCTGGGCGGTGACGCCGGACCCGACCTGAAGATCGGGGACAAGACCGGCCCCGGCTTCGGCTATGACGAGGTTGTGGACGCCATCGAACGGCTGATCCATGCCTATCTCGACCTGCGCGCCAAAGGCGAGCGGTTCCGCGACACGATCGCACGCACGGGGGCCGAGCCCTTCAAGGCTGCGCTTTATGACGAAGAGGCGAACCGAAATGCCGCTTGAAGCTCTCGCATATCCCGACCGTCACGAGGTGGCCCGCCGGATCAATGACCGGTTCGATCCGATGGACGCCCAGGGCGTCGTCGAAGCCGCGCTGACCGAAAATGGCCATGTCGCACTGGTGTCGTCCTTCGGGACCGAGTCCATCGTTCTGCTCGACATGGTGAGCCGCGTGGACCAGAGCGCGCCGGTTCTGTTTCTCGAAACCGGGATGCTGTTTCCCGAGACGCTCGATTATCAGAAGGACGTGGCCCTGATCCTCGGCCTGACGAACGTGCAACTCGTGCGGCCCGCGCCGGAAGACCTGGCCGCCAAGGACCCGTTCAACCGCCTGCATGTCGGCAATACCGACGCCTGCTGCGACATCCGCAAGGTTCTGCCGCTGGAGCGCGCACTGACGCCGTTCGACGGCTGGATCACCGGGCGAAAGCGGGTCCACGGTGGCCAGCGCGCGCAACTCGATCTTGCCGAGATCGAAGGCGACCGGCTCAAGTTCAACCCGCTCGCCCATTGGTCCGGGCAGGAGCTTCGCGATTACATGAAATCGCACGGCCTCCCGAACCATCCGCTGACCGCCAAGGGCTTTGCCTCGGTCGGCTGTGCGCCCTGCACCTCGGCCACGAAACCGGGCGAAGACCCCCGTGCCGGACGCTGGCGCGGGCAGGACAAGGAAGAATGCGGAATTCACTTCATCGACGGAAAGGTGGTGCGCGGATGACGACCCTCGTGACCGACACGGGCTTCGGCCCCGACGATTTCACCGGCGGCTTCGTGTCGCTGGAAGGCATCTCCGCCGGTGCGGGCTGTGAGGACTGCGGCATCGACGTGACTCCGGACGATGACCTCAACGCGCATCGCGACCTGCTCATGGCTGCGCGCGCGATCCGCATCTCCTTCGGTTCTTTCGCCGACGGGCGCGGGTTCACCACGGCCAAGTCGCTGCGCCTCATGGGCTACACCGGGCGCCTGCGCGCCGGTGCCGGTCTCATCGCGGATCAATACGCGATGGCGCGCCGCGCGGGCTTCGACGAGGTGGAGATCACCGAGGCGCTCGCCGCCCGCCAGCCGGAGGAGCAATGGCTCTTCCGCGCCGACTGGCAGTCCTATGACCATCAGTCGCGGCTGCGCGGGTAGTCGCGCAGCACAACCTCCTGTATAGCCTGACGAGAGGACGGGGGCTTAGGCCCCCGCAATTCTTATGAACGATGTGACCCCAGTGACCGACGCACAGAAGATCAAACCCGTTCCCACCCTGCCCGACGCCCAGACCGTGACCGAGGTCAAGCACTGGACCGACCGGCTGTTCTCCTTCCGCTGCACCCGGCCCGCAAGCCTGCGCTTTCGCTCGGGCGAGTTCGTGATGATCGGCCTGATGGGCGATCCGGACCCCGAGACGGGCAAGCAGAAACCGCTTCTGCGCGCCTATTCCATCGCCTCGCCGTCCTGGGACGAGGAGCTGGAGTTCTATTCGATCAAGGTGCAGGACGGCCCGCTGACCTCGAAACTTCAGCACATCCAGCCGGGCGACGAGATCATCCTGCGGCCCAAGCCCGTCGGCACGCTCGTCCATGACGCGCTGCTGCCCGGCAAGCGGATCTGGTTCTTCGCCACCGGCACGGGGTTCGCCCCGTTCGCCTCGCTCCTGCGTGATCCACAGACCTATGAGGATTATGACGAGGTCATCATCACTCACACCTGCCGCGAGGCGGGCGAGCTGGTCTATGGTGCCGAGATGATCGAACAGATCAAGAGCGACGAACTGCTGGCCGAGCTGATCGGGGAAGAGAACCTCGCCAAGCTGAAATACTACCCGACGACGACCCGCGAAGAGAGCGTCAAGATGGGACGGATCACCGACCTCATGCGCTCGGGCGAGGCGTTCGCCGACCTCGGGGTCGAGCCGCTCAATCCTGAGACCGACCGCGCGATGATCTGCGGCAACCTCGCCTTCAACCTCGAACTCAAGGAAATGCTCGAAGGCTACGGGCTTGAGGAAGGGGCGAATTCGGACCCCAAGCACTACGTTGTCGAAAAGGCTTTCCTCGACTGATCCTTGTTGAGGCAAGACATCGGAAAGCCGCCGCAACCCCTTGCGGCGGCTTTTCTTTTTACGGGTCGAGCGCCTCGTCCAGCTCGCTGATAACCGCGTCGATCAGCGTCTCGTCGCGGGCGGCGGCCTCCAGCTTGGCCGTGAGCGAGGCTTTCTGCACCTCGTCCAGATCGCTGCGGGCCACGACCAGTTTCAGCGCGTCCGCATTGAACCCTTCACGGGTCAGGTAGTCTTCCAGCGTCGGGGGATCGCCCGCGACGCTGCGCGCGGTTTCAGCGGCGCGGTTCGCGGCCTGAGCGGCGTTGAGGGCGGCCTCTTCAGCTTCCCGCGCGGCGCGCGCTGCGCCTTCCTCGGCAGCATCCTCGGCCCGGTCGGCGGCCTCGCGCGCCGTTTCGGCGGCGTCCTCGGCCAACGACGCGGCCCCTTCAGCGGCGGCCTGCGCGGTATCGGTGGCGCCCTCTGCGGCAGCCTCGGCCGTCGCGGCCGCCGCCGCGGCCTGCTCTGCGGCCTCTTCGGCGGCTTCGACGGTCTCGGCCAGCGCGGCCCCGGCGTCCTCGACGGCGGCACCCGCATCCTCGGCAGCTTCGCTCGCCACCTCTGCCGAGTCTCCTGCGGCGTCCACGGCGGCCTCCGCCGCGTCCTCCGCTTGACCTGCCGCTTCTTCGGCATCTTCCGCGGCCTCGTTGGCCATCGAGCGCAGGCTCTCGGCCACGCCGTCGACCATCTCCTGCGTCCGCTCACCGTCGGTCTCGGCGCCGGCCGCCTCACGCGCCGCGTTCGCGGCTTCCTCGGCCGCCGACGGCGGGGTCTCATCCGGCTCCGGCGTGTCACCGGTGACTTGCTCCACGGCTTCGCCCGCCGCCTCCTGCGCGTCCTCGGCGGCATCCGATACCGCGTCGCGCATCCCTGTCGCTTCCTCGTCCGGCGACAGGAGGACATAGCCCCCGACAGCCAGCACAGCGACGACGATTAACGCGATGATCCCACGGCCCATGTGATGCCCTCCCAAAAGACCGCCAAAGGTGGCGGCCCTCCATGATAAGGGGTGCGCGGCGGAAATCGTCAAGAGAACAGGCAAAACAGGGCGCTCCAAGCAGATAACGGCTTGAAAGCCCCCTTTGCCGCCTTTACGTTTCAGCCCCGAACTTCCCGTAAACGAACGAAGGAATTAGACCATAGCCCGCAGACCCCACAACGCGCCGCCAACGCGCGATACCGGCCCCCGAGTGAACGAAAAGATCAGGGTCCCTGAGATCCGACTGATTGGTGCCGAAGGCGAAAACGTCGGCGTCGTGACGCCCGAACGCGGCATGGAGCTCGCCGCGCAAGTCGGGCTCGACCTTGTCGAGATTTCGCCGAACGCCACACCGCCCGTCTGCAAGATCATGGATTTCGGCAAGTTCAAGTATGAACAGCAGAAGCGGGAATCCGAGGCACGCAAGAAGCAGAAGACCATCGAGGTCAAGGAGGTCAAGTTCCGCCCGAACACCGACATCCACGACTACGACGTCAAGATGCGCAACGTGCAGAAGTTCCTTGAAAACGGCGACAAGGTGAAGGTGACGCTGAGGTTCCGGGGGCGCGAGATGGCGCACCAGAACCTCGGGCGGGAACTGCTGGAACGCGTGGCCGAGGACACCAAGGAAATCGGCAAGGTCGAGAACATGCCCAAGATGGAAGGCCGCCAGATGATCATGATGATCGGTCCGGTCACCAAGTAGTCGCGTCACATGTGACGGATGCCAAAGGCCCTGCCAATGCGGCAGGGCCTTTTCGTTTTCACTCGGCCTCGCCCGCGAGCCCCGCGTAGCGAATGCGCGTCAGATCGGCCATCTCGCGTTTCCAGGTGGTCACGTCGCGCGGCGCGAAGTCCGACAGCGCCCCGTGGCCGCAGGCCCGCGCCATCACCTGCATCAGTTCGGTCGACGCCCCGAAGAATCGCGCGAGCCGCTTTGAGGCGGCCTCGACGTCCAGCCGCTTGCGCAGCTCTGGTTTCTGGGTAGCGACCCCGGTCGGGCAGTTGTTCGTGTGGCAGATCCGCGCTCCCACGCAGCCCACCGCCTGAATCGCGGAATTTCCAAGCGCGATGGCATCCGCGCCGAGCGCCAGCGCCTTGACGAAATCCTCGGGCACCCTGAGCCCGCCGGTGATGACCAGCGACACCTCGCGCCCCGTGCGCCGGTCGAGATGCGCGCGCGCCCGGGCCAGCGCCGGGATCGTCGGGATCGAGATGTGGTCGCGGAAGATCAGGGGCGCCGCGCCAGTGCCGCCCCCGCGCCCGTCGAGGATGATGTAGTCGGCCCCGGCGGCGAGCGCGAAGTCGATGTCATCCTCGATATGGTTGGCCGACAGCTTGAACCCGATCGGAATGCCCCCCGACCGCTCGCGAACCTCATCGGCCATCTTGGCGAAATCCTCGGGCGTGTGCAGATCCGGGAAGGTGGCGGGCGACACGGCGTCCTGCCCCTTCTCCAGCCCGCGCACCTCGGCGATCTTGTCGGTGATCTTGGACGCCGGGAGGTGGCCGCCCGTGCCGGTCTTGGCCGCCTGCCCGCCCTTGAAGTGGAAGGCCTGCACCCTCTCGGCGATATCCGGCGACCAGCCGAACCCTGCGGAGGCGTATTCGTAGAAGTAGCGCGAATTGGCTTCCTGCTCCTCGGGCAACATGCCGCCCTCGCCCGAGCAGATGCCCGTCCGCGCCATCTCGGCGCCGCGGGCGAGCGAAATCTTGGCCTCGGGCGATAGCGCACCGAAGCTCATGTCGGTGACGAACAGCGGAATGTCGAGGGCGAGCGGCTTGTCGGCGCGCGGCCCGATGGTCACGCCGGTCGCCACGTCGGCATCGTCCATCAGCGGCTTGCGCGCCACCTGCGCGGGCAGGAGCAGGATATCGTCCCAGGCCGGCAGGTCCTTGCGCGGCACGCCCATCGCATCGACGGTGCCATGAGGGCCGGACATTCCTTCGCGTGCGAGCTTGTGGATGCGTTCGACCGTCGGCTCTTCGGGTGTGGCCTCGGCCTTGGGCGGGCCGTCGCCCTCGTTCACCGGCGAGGGGTCGCCCGGTTCGAGGTCGTCGTCCAGCGTGGAATGGGTCCCATCACAGTAGGGCTGATCCCCCGTCGCCTTGCACCGGCACAGCGTGGCCGTGCCCGTTTCCTTGGCGGTGAAGCCCACCGGCGTGAACCCCGTTCCCTTGTGGGAGCCATCGCAGAACGGCTGGTTCTGCGAGCGGCCGCAGCGGCACCAGTAGTATTCCTTGCCCTCCTCCAGCTCGACCTCGACGGGGGATTTGGCGGCGATGATGGGGACTTCGTCCTTGGCCATCTGGCGTACCTCTCTGTCTGGAACCACTTTACCTCATTACGCAGAAAAAGGGCGCGGGGATCAAACCCCCGCGCCCGATTCCATATCTTTTCAATCGCTTATTGAAGCAGCGGCGTGATGTTGCGGACATTCGCGCGACGGTTGGCGCGCTCCGCATCCGACGTCACGATCTTCAATTCGCTCTCGCCGTAACCTTGCGTAATCATGTTCTCCGGCGGCACGTCGAAGTATTCGGTCAGTGCCAGCGCCACGCTTTCGGCGCGACGGTCGGAGAGCGCGAGGTTGTAGGCTGCGCCGCCCACGGCGTCCGTGTGGCCCTCGATGAGGAACACGGCGCCCGGGCGCTCTTCGATCACTTCGCGGATCGCCTGACCGAGTGCGGACAGTTCTTCCGCCTGACCCGCACGGATCGTCGACGACCCGGTGTCGAAGGTGATCGCGTCCACCTCGATCACGGGGGCGAGGTCCCGCACACCCGAGAACTGGCGCACCTGACGCAGCGAGTAGCTGCGGCCCGGGTCGCGATCCATCGAGGCCATGAGCGCCTGGCGCAGGGCCCGTTCGTCCGAAGTCGATGTCCTGATGTCGTCGATCGGCTCGTAATCGGCTACGTCCTCCTGGCTCACCGGCTGGGCCTGCTGCGTATCGTCGAACAGCACATAGCGGTCGCCGTTCTGGAGCACGCGGGTCCGTTTGAGGACCGTGCCGTCGGCTGCGCGGATGGTCACGATGCGCACGCCGTTCTGGCGCTCGACCACGGTGCGGGTGGACCCGTCATCGTAGTTCTTGGTGGAGACGACAACGCCCGGCTGGCGCAGGATCTGGTCGTCGTTCTTGAGGACTTCGTAAGTGCCGTCCTCACGCTGCACGACGATCCGGTCACCAGAGTTCGACACGATTTCCTTGCCATTGGCGAGGATGGTGCCGACGGCCACACCGCCAAGCCCGGCGAGGACCAGCTTCTCGAAATCGGTCAGGTCGCGGTTCAGGCCGGAGTTGTTCTGATTGCCGGTGTTGTTCGTCTGGGCCGAAGCTTCTTCGGTCACCGTGGCCTCGGTTTCAAACTCTTCGTTCGACGAGCGCGCGGTTTCCTCGGTCACTTCTTCAACGACGACATCTTCGTCCGAGGCCATGTCTTCCTCGACAGTCGTGTCACCGTCGCCTTCGGCAGCGGCCGCCGCTTCGGGAGCTTCGTCTTCCATCGGCTCTTCCGGCGCGGACGGAGCCTGCGCGGTTTCGGCATCGGTGTTTTCCTCGATGCGCTCACCGGCGGTCATCTCTTCGTCGCCCGCTTCGGCTTCGGCGTTGGCTTCGGCCGTCGCCTCGGCAGACGCGTCGCCTTCCGCCTCTTCCAGCGCGTCGGCCAGCTCGTCCTCGTCCGACGTCGCCTCGGTATCCGCATCGGCCTGGGCCGTCGCGTCCGTTTCGGCTTCAGCTTCCGCTTCAGCGTCGGCCTCGGCAGTGGTCTCAGACTCGGCTTGCGCGTCCGTTTCGGCTTCGGCCGTCGCTTCCGCGTCTGCCTCGGCTTCAGCTTCGGCCTCTGCGGTCGCCTCGGCTTCCGCGTCGTCGCCACCCGTCACGGCGTCAGCAAGGTCTTCGACCGCTTCACGGCCTGCCTCGACAGTATCGCTCACGGCGTCGCTGACAGCGTTGCCGGTTTCTTCGGCAGCATCGCCGGCCTCGGCAGCCTGTTCCTCGGCCATCTCACCCGCGTCTTCGGCTGTCTGTTCGGCAGCCTGGGTGGTGTCTTCGGCAGCTTCACTGGCATCTTCCGCGGTCTCGGCCATCGCCTCGCCCGCCTGTTCGCCGGCTTCCATCGTGCCTTCCGCCACGTCCTCCACAACGCCGGAGTCATCGGTTTCGGCGTCTACCGTCGCCTCGACCTGCGCGTCGGCTTCGCCTTGGGCGTCAGCCGCCGGAGTGTCTTCGGCAACTTTTTCGCCCGGTGCATTCGGGTCGGCGGGCGTTTCCGGCTCGGCCGGCGTTTCGGGTGCCTGCGGGGCGGTCTCGGCCTGTTCTTCACCCTCGTCGTTGCCCGGCATCAGGGTCTCGGAGGCAAGCTCCATCGCGTTCTCGATCTTGGTGCCGTCTTCCAGCACGCAGGGGAACGGCCCTGTGACGCCGCATTCTTCAAGGTTCTCGTCGGCGTTCTGGGCCAGCACCGGGGGCGTCATCAGCGCGGTGCACAGCGCCACCACCGAGGTGGATTTCATGGCGTTCTTCAGCATTGAGTGATCTCCGTTTCTTTCCCTCAGGAAGTCATGTGTTGGGCCAGTAACGCAGACGGAGGGTGCCGGGTTCCTCACACGCCACGTCACAAAGGCGGGGTGTCGGCGATAAGCCGCTGATTCACGGAGATTTTTCCGGCCGCACGAAAAGGGCCGCGCTCCGGGTGGAAGCGCGGCCCTTCATTTTTCTTCGATCGGACGGATCAGCCGGCCTTGGCCACCGCCCGCTTCGTCAGAACACCCACGAGGTGAGCCCGGTACGCGGGCGAGCCGTGCATGTCGCCGATCATCCCGTCCGCCGGGACGGACAGCCCGTCCAGCGCATCGGGCGAGAAGTTGGACGACAGCGCGTCCTCCGCCTCGCTCCAGCGGAACACGCCGCCCTCGGAGGCGCCGGTGACCGCGACGCGCACGCCATCGGCCCCCTTGGATACGAAGACGCCGACGAGAGCGAAGCGCGAAGCGGGTTGCTCGAACTTCACATAGGCGGCCTTCTCGGGCACCGGGAATTTCACGCCGGTCACGATCTCGCCCTCGTCCAGAGCGGTCTCGAACATGCCGGTGAAGAAGTCGTCCGCAGCGACCTCACGGTTGTTCGTGACGATGGTCGCCCCGGACCCGAGCGCGGCGGCCGGGTAGCAGGCCGAGGGGTCGTTGTTGGCGATCGAGCCGCCGATGGTGCCCCGGTTGCGGACATGCGGGTCCCCGATCAGGCCAGCGAGCTCGGACAGGGCCGGATAGGTCCCGTCGCGCGCCACATCGGCATGGCAGGTGGCCCCGCCGATGGTGAGCGTGCCGCCTTCGTTCTTGATGCCCTTCAGCTCTTCGATGCCGGTGAGCGACACGAGGGTTGAGGGCATGGCAAGCCGTTGGCGCAGGGTCGGGACGAGCGTCTGCCCGCCCGAGAGGGGCTGTGCGTCCTCCTCCCCCAGCGCCTTGATCGCATCGGCCAGCGAGGTGGGCCGTGTCAGTTCGAAATCATACATGGCGCAGTCTCCTTACTGGGTCATCGCGGCCCAGACCCGGGACGGGCTGAGCGGCATGTCGATGTGGGTGATGGACGATCCGTTGCGCTGAAGCGCATCGACCACGGCGTTGACCACCGCCGGTGGCGAGCCGATCGCGCCCGCCTCGCCGCAGCCTTTCACCCCGAGGGGGTTGTGGGTGCACGGGGTCTGGCAGGAATGGTCGACGTGGTAATACGGCACGTCATCGGCACGGGGCATGGCATAGTCCATGTAGGAGCCGGTCAGAAGCTGACCATCCTCGTCATAGACGCAGCCTTCGAGCAGCGCCTGACCGATGCCCTGCGCGATCCCGCCGTGAACCTGACCATCGACGATCATCGGGTTCACGATGTTGCCGAAGTCGTCGGCCGCCGCGAACCGTTCGATCGTGGCCTTGCCGGTGTCCGGATCGACCTCCACCTCACAGGCATAGGCGCCCGAGGGATAGGTGAAGTTGTTCGGATCGTAGAACGCCGTCTCCTCCAGCCCCGGCTCGATGACCTCGAGCGGGTAGTTGTGCGGGACGTAGGCCGCGAGCGTCACGTCGCCCCAGGCCACCGACTTGTCGGTGCCCGCCACCGAGAACGCGCCATCCTTGAGCTCGATATCCCCTTCCGAGGCTTCGAGCAGGTGGGCCGCGATCTTCTTGGCCTTGGCGATGATCTTCTCGGTCGCCCGGACCATCGCCGAGCCGCCGACGGCGAGCGAGCGCGAGCCGTAGGTGCCCATGCCCATCGGGGCGTTGGCGGTGTCGCCGTGGACGATCTCGACCATCGAAGCGTCGATCCCGATCATTTCCGCGATCACCTGCGGGAAGGCGGTCTCATGCCCCTGCCCGTGGCTGTGCGACCCGGTCATCACGACAAGCCCGCCGGTGGCATTCACACGCACCGTCGCGGATTCATACAGACCCGCACGCGCGCCGAGCTGCCCGACGAGGTTCGACGGCGCGATGCCGCAGGCCTCGATATAGCAGTTGACGCCCAGCCCGCGCAGCTTGCCGCGCGACTTGGACTCGGCCAGACGAGCCTCGAAGCCTGAGAGGTCCGCGATCTCTTCGAGCTTGTCCATCGTCGCGTGGTAATCGCCGGTGTCGTATTCCACCGCAACCGGGGTCGCATAGGGGAACTCGGTGATGAAGTTCTGGCGACGCAGCGCGATGGGATCGACGCCCAGCTCGCGCGCCGCCTTGTCGATGACGCGTTCGAGTTGGTAGGTCGCCTCCGGCCGCCCGGCACCGCGATAGGCGTCCACCGGCACGGTATTGGTGAAGACCGCCTTCACGTTCACATAGATGAGCGGCGTCTTGTAGTTGCCGGCCATCAGAACGCCATGCAGCCACGTCGGCACCGACGGCGCGAAGGTGGAGAGATAGGCCCCCATGTTCGCATAGGTGTCGGTCCGCAGCGCGGTGAAGTTGTTGTCCGCGTCCAGTGCAAGCTGGATGGTCGACACATGGTCGCGACCGTGGGCATCCGACATGAACGCCTCGGAGCGCGACGACGTCCACTTGACCGGGCGCTTGAGCGCCCTGGCTGCGAAGGTGCAGAACGCTTCCTCCGCGTAGTGGAAGATCTTGGTGCCGAAGCCGCCGCCCACATCCGGGGACACGACCCGCAGCTTGTGCTCGGGAATGCCCAGCACGAAGGCCCCCATCAGGAGCCGGATCACATGCGGGTTCTGCGAGGTTGTGTAGAGCGTCGACATATCGCCCGCCGGGTCGTAATCGCCGATGGCCACGCGGGGTTCCATCGGGTTGGCGATCAGGCGGTTGTTGACGAGTTCCAGCGTTGTGACATGGGCCGCGTCCTGAAACGCCTGCTCCACCGCGTCCTTGTTCTCTTCGACGAAGCCCCAGTCATAGCAGAGGTTCGAGGTGAGGTCGTCATGCACCTTGGGCGCGCCCTCCTCGACCGCCTTCTTCATGTCGATCACGGCGGGCAGGTCTTCGATATCGACCTCGATCGCCTCGGCAGCGTCGCGCGCCTGTTCGGCCGTGTCGGCCACCACCGCGGCGATGGGATCGCCCACATGGCGCACCTTGCCCTGCGCCAGAACCGGGTGGGCCGGCTCCTGCATCGGCTGGCCGTGCTTGTCGGTCACCTGCCACCCGCAGGGGATGCCGCCCACGCCTTCGAAATCGGCGCCGGTGAAGATGCGCGCAACGCCCGGCATGGCGGCCGCGTCATCGGTGTTGATCGACTTGATCTTTCCGTGCGCAACGTTCGAGCGCAGGAAAAAGACATAGGCCTGACCGGGCCGGTTGAGATCGTCCGTGTAACGTCCGGTTCCGCTCAGGAACCTGATGTCCTCGCGGCGCTTTGTGGATGCGCCGATACCTCCATCTGCTGGCATGTCTATCCTCCCTGATAGTCGCTGGCTTGCAGGCCGGCTTATTCGGCGGCGATGGCGCTCACGTCCTGTCCGGACGCGGCCATGATCGCCTTGACGATGTTGTGGTAGCCCGTGCAGCGGCACAGGTTGCCCTTGAGATAATCCCGCACCTCGGTTTCCGAGGGCTTCGGGTTCTCTTTCAGCAGCGCGGCGGCGGTCATCACCATGCCCGGCGTGCAGAAGCCGCACTGGAGCCCGTGATGATCCTGAAACGCCTGCTGAATCGTGTTCAGCGAGCCATCAGCGTTGGCCATGCCTTCGATCGTCGTGACCTCGGCCCCGTCGGCTTCCTGTGCGAAGACGGTGCAGCTCTTCATCGAGGCCCCGTTCACATGGACGGTGCAGGCGCCGCATTGCGCGGTGTCGCAGCCGATGTGGGTGCCGGTCAAACCCGCCGTCTCGCGCAGGAATGTCGAAAGCAAGGTTCGACCTTCCACGGCTCCGGAGACGGCACGACCGTTAATGGTCATGGTAACGTCAGTCATGATTTCCTCCCTATTGTCATGTAACTAGAACACCGTTGCGGCGACTTGAGAACCGGAATTTTTTATCCCGGCGCATATCGGCTGCACATTTTCGCGACCATGCCTGCATGACTTAGCCGCCCGAACGTGGTTGCTTGCGCCCCGGGCTTTCCTTCAACAGCCCGCCGACGCCCATCGCGCCAACCTCGCCAGATGTGGGCGGATGGCCCGCTGCGAGCCGCTCCAGCACCCAGTCCGCGCCGTTGAGCGCAGGCGAGCGGGCGCAGCCCGGAAGGCCGATCACGGGGCGCCCGTCCGCGGCCGTGCCGTAAAACAGAAGATTGCCCGGATCGACCGGCATCCCGAAGCGCGTGACGCTGCCGCCTGCCCGCCTCAATGCCTCCGGCCCCACGTCGTGCGGGTCGGACGTGGCCGAGGCTGTGAGGATCAGGATCATCGCGCCCTCCGCCCCGGCAATAGCCTCTGCCACAGCGTCGGTCATATGCCCCACGCGCCGGGTGGCCGCGAGCCGCATCCCTAGCGCATCGAGCCGCGCCTCGATCGCGCGGAAGCCCTTGCCGGTCTCCTCGCCCGATCCCGCCTCATGATCCGTGACGATAAGCGTCGCATCCGGAGTCACAACCGGCGCCAGTCTCACTGCGCCGCGGGCAAGGTCCGACGCCCGTTCGACCGAGGCACGCGGCGCGCCATAGGCGATGACCTTGACCGTCCCGACCATGCCCCCCTCACCCATCCGGTGCCAGGGCGGCACGGTCGCAAGCGTCACCATGTCATCCACCGCGTTGGCCGCGTTCAGCCGCGCCGCGTCGAGTCGCGCGAGCCCGATCCCCGTCGCATGAATATTGACCCGTCCCGTGAAAGGTTCGGACAGCCTGAGGCCCCCGGCACCGTCGATCAGCGCCTCGGCCAGCAGACGCGCCGCCTCATCCTCGCCCACGTCACCGGGTCCAAGCCGCGCGATGGTCACCTGCGCCAGCCCCTCCGCCTGAAGCGCCGTGATATCCGCCGCATCCAGCCGCCGGCCCTTCTTGAGCCGCCCGCTCTCCAACGCGACGGAATGGGCGAGCACGGCGCCCTCGGCCTCGGCGACAGGCACGGCGCCGAATTCCATCAGCCCTGCCTCAGCGCCTGCGTGACCTGCGCCATGACCGAGACCGCGATCTCGGCGGGCGAACGCGAGCCAATGTCGAGCCCGACAGGCGCGTGGATGCGCCCGATCTGCGCCTCGGTGAAGCCGCGCCCGGTCAGCCGCTCCACCCGTTTCGCATGGGTGCGCGTGGAGCCGAGGGAGCCAAGATAGAAACACTCCGAGGCGAGCGCCGCCTCGATCGCCGGATCGTCGATCTTGGGGTCGTGGGAAAGCGTGACCACAGCCGTGCGCGCATCCAGCCCGACGTCAGGAAGCACCTCGTCCGGGTAGTCCTCGCGGATGTCCTCGCCGGGAAAGCGGTGATCCTGCGCAAAGGCCCCGCGCGGGTCGATGATAAGCGGGTCGTAGCCCGCGAGCCGCGCCATCGGCACCAACGCCTGCGCGATATGGACCGCGCCCACGATAATCATCCGCAAGGGCGGATTGTGAATGCCGACAAAGGTCACCACGTCGTCTTCGAATCCCGAGCGGTCGCCCCGGAACCGGTCGGGGAAATCGCCTGCGCCCACAAGCCGCCGCTCCCAGCTGTCCGTGTTCACAACATAGCCGACCGGCACCCGCGCCGCGCGCTTCTCGACGACGTCCGCCAGCAGCGCCTCAGGCACCGCCTTGCCCACCGGCTCCACCAGAACCCGGATCTTGCCGCCGCAGGCCAGCCCGACGGCGAAGGCCTCGTCATCGGACACCCCGAAGGTCAGAAGCCGCGACTCGCCGTCCTCGACCGCCTCCAGCGCCTCGGTGATGACCGCGCCTTCGACGCAGCCGCCCGACACCGATCCCTGGATCTCGCCGGTGCCCGACACGGCAAGCTGGCTGCCCACGGGGCGCGGGGCCGAGCCCCAGGTCTGCACGACCGTGGCCAGCACGGCGCCCTTCCCGGCCCGATGCCAGTCCAACGCCACTTCGGGAATGTCGTCGAAACGATCCATGCCAAATCCTCCGCGCCCGAGCCTGCCCCCCGCCTCGCCCGAGAGCAAGTCCCTTCGGTGAGCCCTGAGCTTTCCCGACAAGGAAACGAGCGTGCGGCGCAAGCCGTACACATTTTGACAACACCAACTTGCCCAAGTCCCGCGCCCTGCGTAAACCGGGGCCATGACCAACGTGCTCGACAAGATCAAGGCCTACAAGCTCGACGACGTGGCCGCGCGCAAGGCCGCGCGCCCGCTGCCCGAGGTCGAGGCCGCCGCACGCGACGCCCTGCCGACCCGCGGCTTCGCCACGCGCCTGAAACAGGCTGCCGATACCGGATACGGGCTCATCGCGGAAGTGAAGAAGACCTCGCCGTCCAAGGGGCTGATCCGGGCCGATTTCGATCCGCCCGCGCTCGCCCGCGCTTATGAGGCCGGGGGCGCCACCTGCCTGTCGGTGCTCACGGACGGGCCGTCTTTTCAGGGCGACGACTCGTTCCTGATCGCGGCCCGTACGGCGACGACGCTTCCTGCACTGCGGAAGGATTTCATGTACGATACCTATCAGGTGGTCGAAGCGCGCGCCCTCGGGGCCGACTGCATCCTCATCATCATGGCGAGCGTCACCGACGGACAGGCCGCCGAGCTGGAGGCCGCCGCGTTCGAATGGGGCATGGACGTGCTGGTGGAGGTGCATGACGCCGACGAACTGGAGCGTGCCACAACCCTGAAATCCCCGCTGCTGGGGATCAACAACCGCAACCTCAAGACATTCGAGACGACGCTGGACACGACCCGCGAGCTTTCCAGGCTCGCCCCGGATGATCGTCTTCTGGTCTGCGAATCCGGCCTCTCCACCCCTGCCGACCTTGCAGACATGGCCGGCGTCGGGGCGCGCGCCTTCCTGATCGGGGAAAGCCTCATGCGGCAGGACGACGTCGAGGCCGCGACCCGCGCGCTGCTCAAGGATCCGGTGCCGGTATGAGCGGCAAGCTCACCCATTTCGACGCGGCGGGACAGGCCCACATGGTCGATGTGTCCGCCAAAGAGGTCACCGACCGCACCGCCGTTGCCACGGGCCACGTTATCATGGAACCCACGACGCTCGCTCTGGTCAAAGAGGGCACCGCGAAGAAGGGCGATGTGCTGGGGATCGCGCGGCTGGCCGGGATCATGGGGGCCAAGAAGACCGCGGATCTCATTCCGCTCTGCCACCCGCTGCCCGTGACCAAGGTGTCGCTGGATCTCGAACCCGACGACGACCTGCCCGGTGTGCGCATCACGGCGACCGTCAAGACCTCCGGCCAGACAGGGGTGGAGATGGAGGCGCTCACCGCCGTCTCGACCGCCGCGCTAACGGTCTATGACATGCTCAAGGCCGCCGAGAAGGGTATGCGGATCGAGGGGATCAAGCTTCTCGCAAAGACCGGCGGAAAGTCAGGTACTTACGAGGCAAAGTCGTGATTTCAGTTGAAGAGGCGCGCACGCGCATCCTCGATCTGGTGCGCCCGGTCGGGACCGAAACCGTGCCGCTGGCTAAGGCCGCCGGACGCATCCTCGCGGCCCCCGTCATCGCGACCCGCGACCAGCCGCCCTTCGCGGCCTCCGCGATGGACGGCTATGCGCTCAACAGCGTCGAGGCCGATCCGGAAGCGCAGTTCAAGGTCATCGGCGAAGCCAAAGCGGGTGAACGGTTTTCCGGCCGTGTCGGTGCCGGACAATGCGTGCGCATCTTCACCGGCGCCCCGGTGCCCGAGGGCGCCGACCGCGTCATCATCCAGGAGGACGTCGACCGCTCCGGCGACCTTGTCACCCTCCACCGCGACCTGTCGGACGGGGCCAACATCCGCCCGGCGGGCAACGATTTCCGCGTGGGCGATACGGTCGACGCGCCCCGCCGCCTCAGCCCGCGCGACGTGGCGCTCATCGCCTCGATGAACGTGCCAGCGGTCACGGTCGCGAAAAAACCCGACATCGCCCTGATCGCGACGGGGGACGAACTGGTCATGCCCGGTGAAAACCCCGGCCCGGACCAGATCATCGCCTCCAATTCCTTCGGCCTGAAAGCGATGCTGGAGGCCGAGGGTGCCAACGTCCGCCTCCTCCCCATCGCGCGCGACAATGCCGAGAGCCTGCGCTTCGTTTTCGGCCTTGCGGCCAGCGCCGATCTCGTCGTCACCATCGGCGGGGCGTCGGTCGGGGACCACGACCTCGTCGGACCCGTGGCCGCCGAACTCGGCATGGAACAGGCGTTCTACAAGGTCGCCATGCGCCCCGGCAAACCGCTCATGGCGGGCCGGCTTGGCAAGGCACTGATGGTCGGACTGCCGGGGAATCCGGTCTCGGCAATGGTGTGCGGCACGGTGTTCATCCTGCCCGCCCTGCGCGCCATGCTGGGCCTGCCCGGCGATCCGGTGGCCACGCAGACCGCGACGCTCACAGCCGACCTCGCGCCAAACGGGCCGCGTCAGCACTATATGCGCGCCGTTGTTGCCCCCGACGGGATCGCGGCCATGAGCACGCAGGATTCCGCGCTTCTGTCGGTTCTCGCAACGGCCAATGCGCTCATCGTGCGCCCGCCCGACGACCCCACGCGCAAGGCCGGCGAAACGGTCGAATATCTCCCGCTCTGATTGCACAGCGTTGACACGAAACGGGAACACGGGTAGAACTTTACCCGAACAGACCCGTGCGGTCATGGAACATAACGGGCAGCCGGAGGGCGTGGAATGCTGACGAAAAAGCAATTGGACCTGTTGGAATTCATCCACAAGCGGATCCAGCGCGACGGGGTCCCCCCGAGCTTCGACGAGATGAAGGAAGCGCTGCAACTGCGCTCCAAGTCAGGAATTCACCGGCTCATCACGGCGCTCGAGGAACGCGGATACATCCGCCGCCTCGCCCACCGCGCCCGCGCCATCGAAGTGACGCGCCTGCCAGAGGCGCTGGACCCCTCCGGCCAGTCCGGGTTCGAGCCGCGCGTGATCGATGGTGACCGCCCGGACAGCCGACCGGCGCAGGCGATGCCGCTCGAAGGCTCCGCGACGGACCTGCCGCTTCTGGGCCGTATCGCCGCCGGCACGCCCATCGAGGCGATCGAGGATGGGCAGAGCCACGTCTCGGTCCCCGGCTCGATGGTCGGCCAGGGCAAGCATTACGCGCTCGAGGTGAAGGGTGATTCCATGATCAATGCCGGGATCAACTCCGGCGACGTCGTTATCATCCGCGAAACCTCCCATGCCGATAACGGCGACATCGTCGTGGCACAGGTCGATGGCTACGAGGCGACGCTGAAACGCTTCCGCCGCGCGGGCGAGATGATCGCGCTGGAGGCCGCCAACCCGGCGTTCGAGACGCGCATCCTGCCACAGGGGCAGGTCAAGGTTCAGGGCAAGCTCGTGGGGCTGATCCGCAGCTACTGATCCGCCACCAGAAACGGAAGTTCGGGCGCGACGGGGGCCACCCGCCGCGCCTTTTTCGTGAAGGCTGCCGACCAGGGGCGCAGCCCCGTCGTCTCGGCTGTCGCGACAAAGCGCGGGCCATCCGGCCCATCATGGATCGCGATGGGGCCGGTGCGGGCCAACATGTTCCGGTCGAGCACCGAACAACCCGCCGGATACCTCTCAAGCGGCTTGGCCGAGAACACCACCAGATCCGCGCCAGGGCAGGCATCGGCCAGCCGATCCGCCGCCCCGCGCCCGGCCACCTGCGCCAGCACCAGCCCCGGCAGCGCGAACCGCGCGTCACCGCCTTCGGGGTGCCGCGCGGCCGCCGCCTCCTGGTCTGCCGGATCGCCGTCATTCTCAAGCCAGGTGCGCGCCGCGAACCCCTCGCCCCGCGGCTTGGTGAGCGCGCGCCCCTCGGGAGTCATCACGCCGATCAGTCCGCCGGAGGATGAGATCAACACCCGGGGCCGCTCGGCCTGAGTCCAGAGCCCGAGCCCTGCAACCACCGCCAGAACCCCGGCCCCGCGCCCGCCCCCCTGCAACAGAACGATCGCGAGGCCCCCGAGCGCGACGAGCGGCATCACTGCCGCCGGCGGCGCCACCACATGCCCCACGGCGCCGTCGAGGGCAGCCACACGCTTTGCCACCCACAGGATCCATTCGATCGGCCAGCGCATGAGGTCGAGGGCGATCCAGCTCAGGCCAACGGGCGACAGCAGGGCCGCGAGCACCGCCAGCGGCATCACCAGCGCGCCCATCACCGGCACCGAGACCACGTTGGCGATCAGCCCATAATGCGCGACCCGGTTGAAGATCGCCGCTGAAAACGGGGCTGTGGCAAGCCCGGCGACCAGCGACGACAGGACAACGGCCAAGATGGGCTTGGCCCAGCCGGGCAACCTGCGGGTCTCGACGTGCCGGAACGCCCCGAAGACGAAGACGAGCGCCGTGGTCGCGGCAAAGGACATCTGGAACCCCGCCTCCACCAGCGTCTCGGGCTTGATGAGCAGAAGGATGAGCGCCGCCACGGCCACGGCCCTGAGCGTCAGCGCCCGCCGCCCCACGAGGATCGCGACGAGCATGACCGCCACCATGACGAAGGCGCGTGAGGTCGATACGGCCCCGCCCGAGAGCGCGAGGTAAAAGGCCCCCGCCACCAGCGCCACCACCGCCGCGATCCGGCGCACGTCCATCGACGGCCCCACACCCGGAATCATGACGAGGCCCAGCCGCACGGATCCGAACACGAAGCCCACGAGCAGCCCCATGTGCAACCCGGAAATCGCCAGAAGATGCGCGAGGTTCGAGGCCCGGAGCGCCTCCAGCGTTTCGCGCCCCATCGCGGAGCGGTCTCCGGTCGTGATCGCGGCGGCAAAGGCCCCGGCTTCGCCCGGTATCTCCGCCTGCACCGCCTCGGAAATGGCGGCCCTGAGACGGTGAATCGGCAGCGCGGCCTCGGGCCGGGCCAGCGGCAGCGCGGGCTTGCGCGCATAGCCCACCGCACCGATTCCGCGAAACCACGACATACGCCGAAAGTCGAAGCCGCCCGGCTCCACCGGTCCCTCGGGGCCTGACAAATGGGCCGTTACAGCGATCCGCATCCCCGGCACAGGGTCAAGGTAGCCTTGCGATCCGTGCAGCGATACCCGCACCCGGCGCGGCACTTTCCACGGCGCGACATCGTCCAGCCGCACCCGGTCGAGCGTCAGCCGCACCGCGTCCGACTGGCTCCGGTCAATGATGATGACGCGCCCCTCGACAGGCCCGTAGTAGCGAAAGTCGAGCACGGGGGCCGCAACATATGCCGTTCGCGCACCGGCGATCAGCAGACCCGCCAGCACGGCCGCCAGCGCGAGGAACGGAAGGCCGAAACCGGCCAGAGCGCTGCGCCCGATCCACCAGCCAAGACCGGCCGTCAAAACCGCGCCGCTCCCGATCACGGCCCAGCCGGTCAGGTCCGGCTCGGCGCGCAGCAGAAAATAGACCCCGATACCGATCCCGAGGAACACCGGGGCGAAAAGGATCAGTCGCCCGCGCAGCTCCTCCAGCCGATCCGAGATGGCCATGACCAAGGGCACTCTTGTCCTCCATCCCCGTCCCGTCTATCCCTCGCGCGACGCTACGCCTGTCTTGGTTTCCGAAAGGTTAACGCCCGCATGTCCAACACCCCCGTCGTCACCCGTTTCGCACCCTCTCCGACCGGCTACCTGCATATCGGCGGTGCGCGCACGGCGCTGTTCAACTGGCTCTACGCCCGCGGTCGCGGCGGCAAGTTCCTGCTGCGCATCGAGGACACGGACCGCGCCCGCTCCACGCCCGAGGCGACGGCGGCGATCTATGACGCGATGGACTGGCTTGGGCTGGATTACGACGGTGAGGCGGTCAGCCAGTACGAGCGCGCTTCGCGCCATGTGGAGGTGGCCGAAGCGATGCTCGCCGCCGGGACCGCCTACAAGTGCTTCTCCACGCAGGAGGAGATCGAGGCGTTCCGCGAGGCCGCCCGCGCCGAGGGCCGATCGACCCTGTTCCAATCCCCGTGGCGCGATGCGGACCCGGCCACCCACCCGGATGCGCCCTACGTCATCCGCGTGAAGGCCCCGCGCGAGGGCGAGACGGTGATCGCGGACGCGGTTCAGGGGGACGTGCGGTTCGGTAACGACCAGCTCGACGACATGATCTGCCTGCGCTCGGACGGCTCGCCGACCTACATGCTCGCGGTCGTGGTCGACGATCACGATATGGGCGTGACCCATGTGATCCGGGGTGACGATCACCTCAACAACGCCGCGCGTCAGAAGATGGTCTATGACGCGATGGGATGGGACGTGCCGGTCTTTGCCCATATCCCGCTGATTCACGGGCCCGACGGCAAGAAACTGTCCAAACGCCACGGCGCGGCGGGGGTCGAGGAGTACCGCGCGCTCGGCTACCCGGCCTCCGCGATGCGCAATTACCTCGCCCGCCTCGGCTGGTCCCACGGCGACGATGAGGTGTTCACCGACGAACAGGCGCGTGAGTGGTTCGGCATCACCGGGATCGGCAAAGGCGCGGCCCGTCTCGACTTCAAGAAACTCGACCATGTGTCGGGCCAGCACATCGCGATGACCGAGCCCGCCGACCTTATTTCGCAACTGCAGGATTTCCTTGACGCGACGTCGCAGCCGAACCTGACCGAAAGCCAGGTCAGCGGGCTCATGGAGGCGCTTCCCTTCACGCGAACCGGCGCCAAGACCCTGCCGCAACTCCTTGAGAAATCGCACTTTATCCTGACCGAACGCCCCATCGAGCGCGAGGAAAAGGCAGCGGCGAACCTCGATGATGTATCCCGTGGTATACTGGCGGAATTGACGCCGCAGCTGCAAACTGCTAGCTGGAACCGCGACGAATTGGAGACTATTCTCAACGCATCGGCAGAGACCCACGGCATCAAGTTCGGCAAGCTCGCCGCCCCTTTGCGGGCCGCGCTCGCCGGTCGGACGGCGACCCCGAGTGTTTTCGACATGATGCTGGTCCTCGGGCGGGACGAAACGATCGCCCGCCTCAATGAGGCCAGCCAGTAATCAGCCCTGCTCAAAGCGGGCCCCAACGAAGGGATAGGACGTATGGTGAATCAGACTGGAAAGGCGACGCTGACATTCGGCGACAAGGAACTTGAGCTTCCGATCTACACACCGACCGCCGGCCCCGACGTGATCGACATCACCAAGCTGTATGCTCAGGGCGGCGTATTCACCTACGATCCCGGCTTCACGTCGACCGCCTCCTGCGATTCGACCATCACCTTCATCGACGGCGAAAAGGGCGAGCTGCTGCACCGCGGCTATCCCATCGACCAACTGGCCGAGAAGTCGCACTTCCTCGAAGTCTGTTACCTGCTGCTCTACGGCCACCTGCCCACCGCGGCCGAGATCGACGATTTCGAGTACCGCGTGACCCGTCACACGATGGTGCATGAGCAGATGACCAAGTTCTATTCGGGCTTCCGCCGCGATGCGCACCCGATGGCGATCATGGTCGGCGTGGTCGGCGCGATGTCCGCCTTCTACCACGACTCCACCGACATCGCGGACCCGTGGCAGCGCGAAGTCGCCTCGATCCGCATGATCGCCAAGATGCCGACCATTGCCGCGATGGCCTACAAGTACACGATCGGCCAGCCCTTCGTGTATCCGCGCAACGACCTCGACTACGCGTCGAACTTCCTCAACATGTGCTTCTCGGTGCCGGCCGAGGAATACATGCCGAACCCGATCCTGTCGCGCGCGATGGACCGGATCTTCACGCTGCACGCCGATCACGAGCAGAACGCCTCGACCTCGACCGTGCGCCTTGCCGGCTCCTCGGGGGCCAACCCCTTCGCCTGCGTCGCGGCCGGTATCGCCTGCCTCTGGGGCCCGGCCCACGGCGGCGCCAACCAGGCCTGCCTCGAAATGCTCAAGGAGATCGGCTCGGTCGACCGCATCCCCGAATTCATTGCCCGCGCCAAGGACAAGGACGACCCCTTCCGCCTGATGGGCTTCGGCCACCGGGTCTACAAGAACTTCGACCCGCGCGCGAAGGTGATGAAGCAGTCCGCGGACGAGGTGCTCGACCTCTTGGGGATCGAGGACAACCCGACGCTTCAGGTCGCCAAGGAACTGGAAAAACAGGCGCTGGAGGACCCCTACTTCACCGAGAAGAAGCTGTTTCCGAACGTCGACTTCTATTCCGGCATCATCCTCGAGGCGATGGGCTTCCCGACCGCCATGTTCACCCCGATCTTCGCGCTGTCGCGCACGGTCGGGTGGATTTCGCAGTGGAAGGAAATGCTCACCGATCCGGGACAGAAAATCGGCCGCCCGCGCCAGCTCTACACCGGAGACACGCTGCGCGATTACGTGGATGTCGAAAAGCGCTAGGCGCCGCACCTGCCGAAATGACGAAGGCCGCCCCACCGGGCGGCCTTTCGCATATTCCGTCTCTGCTTCTTAAACCCTTCGGGGGGTCTGGGGGCTGGCTCCCGACGGGTCGCGGGACCGTAAGCTGCCGCGAACCCGCTACCGCCCTTCGAAGGCGGCCGCTCGTTTCTCGCGAAATGCCATGACGCCTTCCTTGAAGTCGCGTGTCGTCCCGCATTTGCCCTGAAGCCGCGCCTCGAGCGACAGCTGCGCCTCGAGGTCGTTCTCGAACGAGGCCCGCATCGCCGTCTTCACCGCGCGGTAGGCCTGCGTTGGGCCATCGGCGAGCTGCCTCGCCCGGTCCCGCCAGCCGTCTTCGAACACGGCGTCGTCGAACACCTCCCAGATCATGCCCCAGTCGGCGGCCTGATCGGCGTCGATCTTGTCGGCAAACAGGGCGGCGCCCATTGCGCGGGCGAACCCGACCTGCCGCGGCAGCGCATATGTCCCGCCCGCATCCGGCATCAGGCCGATCCGTGTGAAGGCCTGAAGGAAATAGGCCGAGCGCGCGGCGATCACCACGTCCGCCGCCAGCGCGAGGTTGGCACCCGCGCCCGCGGCCGGGCCATTCACCGCCGCCATCACGGGCACCGGCGCCTCGGCAATGGCGCGAATGATGGGCTCGTATTCGTCGCGCAAGACACGCTCAAGGTCCACGGCCGCCGCCGTGGTCCCTTCGCCAAGGTCCTGGCCCGAACAGAACGCCGCCCCCGCGCCGGTCAGAACGATCACCCGCGCAGCCTCCGACGCCCGCTTGAGCGCGTCGGCCAGTTCCGCCCGCATCTGCGGGGTCAGCGCGTTCATCCGGTCGGGCCGGTCGAGCGTGATCGTGGCGATCCCGCCGGTCAGGTCATAAAGAATCGTGTCGTAGTCCATCCGCGCCTCCTCGTTTGCGGGGAGACTAGCCGGTCGCTCGCGGATGGAAAGCGCAACGCCCCGTCAGCCGGGCGAAATCTGTCCGCTATCCGCGTGACGCTTCACTTTCCGAGGAGTTCGTCCAGCCGCGCCTGCTCGTCCTTCGACAGGCCATCGGACCCCGGCCCCGTGGATGTCGACCGGCGGCGCAGGTAGACCATCGCGCCTAGGGCCGCGAGGATGAACAGCGCAGGGCCCGCACCCCAGAGCAGGATGTTGGCCCCGCCCGTGGTCGGTTTCATCAGGACGTATTCGCCATAACGCTCCACAATGAAGTCCACCACCTCTTCGTTCGTGTCGCCCGCGACCAGTCGCTCGCGCACGAGAAGCCGGAGGTCGCGGGCAATGTCCGCGTTGGATTCGTCGATGTTCTCACCCTGGCAGACCACGCAGCGCAGCCCGGCCGAGATATCGCGCGCGCGGGCTTCCAGCGCCGGATTATCCAGCACCTCGTCCGGGTTCACGGCAAGGGCCGGGCTGGCGGCCAGGATCATCAGGGCGAGGATGAGCCGTTTCATTCCGCGGGCACTCCACGCACAGCAGTCCGGCGTGTCGCACCGGCCGCGACCCGGTAGCGCCGGTCCGAAAGACTCAGAAGCCCGCCGAGCGCCATGATGAGCGAGCCCGCCCAGATCCAGTTCGCGAAGGGCTTGATGAAGGTCCGCACGGCATAACCGCCGCCATCCTGCTTGTCCCCGATCACGACGTAGATGTCGCGCCAGAACCCGTTGTGAATGGCGGCTTCCGTCGTTGGCATCGCCTGCACCGGATAGACCCGCTTTTCAGGCTGGAGCAACGCGATCACGTTGCCGTCCTCGCCGCGCACCGTGATATCGGCCACGGTAGTCAGGTAGTTGGGCCCCTGCTCCTGGCGCACCTCGTTCATGGTGACGGTCAGGTCGGCGACCTCGAAAGGGGCCGCGCTTTGCGCGACGCGGATATCCTCGATCTGCCAGGCCATCAGCCCGGAGATACCCATGAACACCACGCCCAGCCCGGCATGGGCCGTCACCCGGCCCCAGTCTGCGCGCGGCAGGCGGACCATCCGGCCAAGGCGCCCGCCGATGGGCCCACGGCCCAGCCGGCTCCACAGGTCCGTTGCCGCGCCACCCACGAGCCATGCACCGAGGAGGAAACCCACCGGTCCAAGGATCGTTCGCTCCGTCTGCATCGTCCAGGCAAGCAGTGCCACGAGCACGGCCAGCACGAGCGCAGGCACCAGCGGGCGCATCAGCCGCCCGATTTTGGCCCGTTTCCACGGCATCAACGCGCCGAACGGCAGCGCGATGGCCAGAACCACCATAAACGGAGTGAAGGCGGCCTCGAAGAACGGCGCCCCGACCGAGAGCTTGCGGTCGAAGAACATCTCGGCCACCAGCGGCCAGATCGTCCCGATGAAGACGACGATGGACGACACGGCGAGCAGGATATTGTTGAACACCAGCGCCGATTCCCGGCTCACCATGCCGAAGACGCCCTTCGCCTCCATCGTCGAAGCGCGGAAGGCATAGAGCGTGAGTGCACCGCCCGTGAAGACGCCGAGGATCATCAGGATGAAGACACCCCGCTCCGGATCGTTCGCGAAGGCATGGACCGAAGTGATGACGCCCGAGCGCACGAGGAACGTGCCGATCAGCGAGAACCCGAAAGCCAGAATGGCAAGCAGGATCGTCCAGCTTTTCAACGCCTCGCGTTTCTCCACGACAATGGCCGAATGGAGCAACGCGGCGGCGAAGAGCCACGGCATGAACGAGGCGTTCTCGACCGGGTCCCAGAACCAGAAACCGCCCCAGCCAAGCTCGTAATAGGCCCACCAGGAGCCGAGCGCGATGCCGATGGTGAGGAAGATCCAGGCCGCGAGCGTCCAGGGCCGCACCCAGCGCGCCCAGGCCGCGTCGACCCGGCCTTCGATCAGGGCTGCGACGGCGAAGGAGAACGCCATCGAGAGCCCGACGTAGCCCAGGTAAAGGAACGGCGGGTGGAAGGCGAGCCCGGGGTCCTGCAACAGCGGGTTGAGGGCCTGTCCATCGAAGGGCGGCTGCGCGAGGCGCAGGAACGGGTTGGAGGTGAACAGGATGAAGGCGAGGAAAGCCACGCCGATGGCGGCCTGCACCGACAGCGCCAGCGCCTTGAGCCGGGGCGGAAGGCCGCTCCCGAACCAGCTCGCCATCGCGCCGAACAGCGCCACGATCAGCACCCACAGGAGCATGGACCCCTCGTGGTTCCCCCAGACGCCCGACACCTTGTAAAGCATCGGTTTCGCGCTGTGGGAGTTGAGCGTGACCAGCCGGACCGAGAAATCCGACGTGACGAAGGAATAGGTGAGCGCGGCGAAGGCCGCCGCGATCAGGAGAAACTGGAGCGAGGCCGCCGGGACGGCCATCGCCATCCAGCCCGACCACCCCTTTTGAGCGCCCACGAAAGGCACCACCATCTGCACGATCGCCACGCCGAAGGCGAGCACCAGTGCCACATGTCCAAGCTCTGCAATCATGCGCCGGTTCTAGACCTTTTCGCACGCTGCGCCAATCGCCTGTGCGCCCATGTCGCGCTTTTGTCACCGGCGGTCTCCCGCCCATGCCCCGTCGCAAGCCGGCAACACGCTGCCAATGTCGTGACTGCTGCGTTGGAACACGGCGTGGCTGCGTGAATTGAGCTAGCACAACGGTCGGGACAGTTGACCACACGCGGGACCGAGCACCCGCCCAATGACAACGACTTAGGAGGTCACATGAACCGCTACATCAAGACAACGGCCCTCGGGCTTGGCCTGGCCCTCGGCGCCACGGCGGCGAGCGCGCAGGATTTCGACGGCTTCTACCTCGGCGCCTACGGCTCCGGCGATTTCTTCTCCGGTCCCAACACCTACGGCTTCGGCGCGCAGGCGGGCTACATGTACGAGTTCTCCCCCGGCGGCTACGTCGGTGTCGAGGCGGATGCCTATTTCCCAATGGGCAATCCGAACATCTACACCGGTAACCTGCGGCTGGGCTATGACTTCGGCTCGCCGGTCATGCTCTACGGTAAGGTCGGCGCGGGTGCCGATTCCACCGGCACGACGCTCTACACCTTGGGCGCCGGCGCAGAATATGCCATGGGCAACGGGGCCTCGCTCCGCCTCGGCATGGACCGCTACCAATCCTTCGCGGGCGGCCCGGCGAACTATGTCGCCAAGGCCGGTCTCGCCTACACGTTCTGATCACGGACGTATCGCCGCGGCGGGCTGGCTCCGCCGCGGCTTTCATGGCATTCTCGCGCCATGAACAGACTTTCCTGTATCCTTGTCGCCCTCATGGTCTCAGCCACTCCGCACGCTGGCTTGAGTCAGGATTTGAACACGCCTGTCGTGCCAGAAGGGCTGTTTTCAACGAAAGAGCGTCCCTCGGTCGCGGCCCGCACCCGTGGGTTGTCGAATCCCCGACCATTGGGACACACTCCCAGCCGCAGCCCAGAGCGGCTTCCTCAGACCGACTTGGAAGAAAATCCGCAGAATGACGTCGAGTTTGGCGTCGAAGGCCACTTTTGGGCCGGTCTCGCGATGAAATTGTAACCAATAAACAACCCTGAGACAGAGAACCGCCATTTTATTAACGCATTTTCTTTGCGTGTCCGCTGCTGTGACTGCATAGTGTCGAAAAACATATGAGCGTGCAGAACAGCACGGATTAAGGAGATCGAAATGGGCAGTACCATTTGGAATGTTTCGACGGCGGCCGCGCTCGCGGTGACGGCGGTAGCGTTTGCCACCCCGGCTGCGGCACAGGGCTTTGAAGGATTTTACGCTGGCGCTTTCATCCAGAACGACTTCGCCAAGCCGGCCGGGACCGGCCTCGACGGCGCGGTCGGTGTCTGGGCGGGCTACAACTACGGGGTCGGCAACGGCTTTATCCTCGGCGCTGAAGCCGAGGTGCAGTACGACTGGGCCACGAGCGTCGTCACGCCGACCGGCATGGCCGTCACGGGCCTGCTGAACGCGCGCGCCGGTTACGCGATGAGCGACAACTTCATGCTCTAAGGCAAGGGCGGCACGGGCTTCATGTCCGGTGGCGCCGGCTTCGTCTATGACTTCGGCGTAGGCGGTGAAGCCATTTTCGGTGGCAACTACATGGTGCGCGGCGAAGTCCTGCGCGTCATGGGCGCGGGCATGAACCGCAACCGGACCGACTTCAAGGTCGGCGTCGGCTACAAGTTCTGAGTTTCCGGGTGAGGCCAGAAGGCCTCACCCGCATCCGTCACACCGTGACGTAGACGGCGACCGACACCAGGATCGCCGCGAAGATCGGCCACAGGAAGTGCATTCCGTGGAATCCGAAGCTTCTTTGAATAACCGCAAAATGCAGGATCGACCCGACGATGGGCAGCGCAAGCACGCTGAAGATCGCGGGATGCGTCTGTGCCCAAACCGGCGCGCCCAGCAGGTTGTAAAGCCACCACCACGCCGCAAGACACGCGAGCCCGAACCAGCTCACCACCATGCCGATAGCCAGCGGCGTCGTGCGTTCCAGCCAAAGCCACAGGAAGGTTGCCGCGATCATCGCCGCCATCAACGCGATGACGCCATAGACGATCTCGGCCACCGGATCGAAGCCCAGAAGCAGGAAGCCTGCCTCAAGCGCGAGGACGGTGAGAAGGATGAGGATAATCGCCTGTTTCATGTCCCAGGACCTCTCGCACGGCATGGTCCAGTTCCCCCGCCGCGCGCCGATGCCGTTCCAGCGCACGGATGAGTCCGCGGCCTGCGAGCGTGTCGCGCAGGCCCCTCCAGAGATCGCGCACCCGGCCCGTCACAGCTCCCTGCCCCGGCTCGGAAGCCGTTCCCGGATGATCGTCGTGATTTCGATCAGGATCGCGGAGTTCTAGTCGAGCACCGCGCGCGTGGCCTGATCCTTCTGAAGATCGCGCCACAGCAGGTAGAAGACGAGCAGCACCCAGGGTCCGTGATCCGTCAGGATCTTGATGAGAACGTCACTTCCCATCCCGGCTCCAATCCTCGAGCGCCGGGTTCGGATCACCCTGCGCCCGCGACCCCGCTTCCAGGCTGTCGAGAACGCCGAGGTTATGGACCACGCTTTCCGTCGAGGCGATCGTGGCCGCGACGGACCGCCGGAACTCCTGCGCCTTCACCTGATGACGCGCCCCGAAGTAAAAACTCACGATGGCCCCCATCAGCCACCACAGCGGCTCCGGCACCAGCGCGATCCCGTTCATCCGGGCCGCGAACCACACAGGGTCCACCATCGCCGAGACGAAAAGCCCGATCGTGCCCAGTGCCAGCGCGGGCCGGGGCACGCGGTTGATTCCGTCGATGAAGCGGTCGAACCAGCCTTTACCGGGCAGGGCGAACTCGTGCGCGAACTGGTCGAGCGCGGCCGAATGGCGGGCCGCCTCGCGCACCGCCTGCGCCTCGGCGTTCTCCCAGAACACGCCCGCCGTCTCGCGGACCACGTTCCGCCCGCTGCCGAAGACGAGGTTCATGGCACCGTCGATCAGCCCCATGATGCCACCCGCGCGCGATGCGCGGCCTCCGTCAGGTGGTATTTGGGAGAGATGAACTCTTCAGCCCGCACGATCCAGCCGCCCTTGCCGCCGTCGCGCCGCCGCGCGTATTTGCGCGACGCCGGTCGCCGGTCGGCCAGCCGGTAGTAGTAGTTGCGCCGTTCGATGCCATAGGCGTCCGCGATATGATCCGGAGCCTTCGCCGCCGCCGCCTGCGCGGCCCCGGCCGTCTGCGGCCCGATGGCCCCGTCCACGGCGCAGGGAAAGCCCATACGCGTGAGAAGCCGTTGCAGGATGCGCACCGCGTTCGCGCCCGCGTTGACATACATGTCGAACACAGAAGGCTGGAGCACATCCGGCAGCGACGCGATGCCCGGTGCCTCGAAGTAATGCCGGATGAAAATGTCGGTCGCCTGCCCGCGGCTCAACCGCTTGACGTCCGCAGGCGTCACCTGCCCGTCTCCGTCGAGGTCCATACCCAGCCGCCGCATCGTTCCAATGGTCACGCCATGCTTGGTCGCGCCGCCCGGATCGTCGGGGTCGTTCACATAGCCGCCTTCACGGGCGACGATCGCTGTCGCGATCTCTCGAACGCTTCGCATCTGCCTTGGCCTCCGCACTAGGATTGCGGGACAAAGGCTCCTCTCAATTGGTTAATGCAGGCGAAATCAGGAGTTCGGGTCGACGTAGACGCCCTGCTCCTTGAGCGTATCGAGGACCTCTTTCGGCATGTAATCCTCGTCATGTTTCGCAAGGATTTCAGAGGCCTGAAAGGTTCCGTTCACATAGGATCCTGTGCCGACCATCCCCTGATTCTCGCCAAACAGATCCGGCAGGACGCCCTTGTATTCGACCGGAATCGTATTGGCCCCGTCTGTGACCGAGAACGTGACCGTCTCGCTCATCCCGCGCACGAGAGAGCCTTCGGCGACAAGCCCGCCGATCCGGAACACCTCGTTCGGCGCCGGCGGCTCCTCGGCCACCTGGGTGGGCGAACGGAAATAGTTGATCCCGTCGCGAAAAGCGAAGCCGATCAGCCCCGTCGCCAGCACGAGCGCGCCGATGGTGACGAAGATGATCTGCACCCGCCGCTTTTTCTTGAGACCCTTCATCCCCGCCATGCCCTGTCCTCCATTGCCGAGCGCTTTCTTATAGCCTCAATCCGCGCGAAAGCCTTGATCACGATCAAGGGAACACCGGGGCGAGCATAAGTCCGGTCGTCTCGTCCTCGCCCAGCATCAGGTTCGCGTTCTGCATCGCCTGCCCGCTCGACCCCTTGCACAGGTTGTCCAGCGTCGCCACGACCAGCGCCCGGCCGGGTACACGGTCGCCGATCACGCCGATGTGGCAGAAATTCGAGCCCATGACGTGCCCCATCCCCGGCGCCTGCCCGAACGGCAGCACCTCGATGAACGGCTCGGCCTCGTAACGCGCGACGAGCGCATTGTGGATCGCCTTGGGGTCGCCCTCGACATAACAGTCGGCAAGGATACCGCGGTTCACCGGCACCAGATGCGGGGTGAACATGATCTCGACCTTGCGCCCTGCGATAGCACTGAATTCCTGATCGAACTCGCCAAGATGGCGATGCTTGCCGCCCTGGGCATAGCCCGTCACGTCGGTGGACCGCTCCGCGAACAGCATGTTTTCCTTGAGCGACCGGCCAGCCCCGGACACCCCGTTCTTGAGGTCGCAGATGATCCGGTCGAGGTCGATCAGCCCCTCCTCTATCAGGGGCCTGAGCGCGAACTGCACGGTCGCGGCGTTGCAGCCCGTCCCGGCCACCAGCCGCGCGCCGCGGATCTGGTCGCGATAGAACTCGGTCAGACCGTAGACGGCGGCGGGCTGAAGCTCTTTCGCCACATGCTCGTTGCCATACCACTTGCTATAGTCGTCCGGATCGCGCAGCCGGAAATCCGCGCCGAGGTCCACGACCTTCACATGCTCCGGCAGATCGCGCACCAGCGCTTGTGACAGACCATGCGGAAGGGCCGCGAAACACAGGTCGACCGCCGAGAAGTCGATCTCCTCCTTCGTCACCAGCTTGGGCAGGTCAAGGTGGCGCAGATGCGGATAAACCTCTGCCATCTCCATCCCGGCCTTTCGGTCCGCCGACAACGCCACCACCTCCATCGACGGATGGGTGGCGATGAGCCGGACAAGCTCCGCCCCGGTATAGCCGGACGCGCCGAGAATGGCGATTTTGTGGGTCATGTGCGCCTCGCAGAAAGTATCGCACCGCATGTAAGGGTTTTCGCGCCTTGGCGCAATTCACGCAGCCTCGAACGCGATCTTGCGCCGCAGGAACCGCGTGGCCCCGGCAGATACCTTGGCCGGATTTCCGGTGGTCAGGAACCTGCCTTGCGTCCCGGTGCCGAGCATCTTCGGGTGGCGTTCGAGGTAATCGGCCAGCGAGGCCGCGACCAGGTTGGCCTGGCTGTAGACCGCAACCTCCGGCCCCAGCGCTTCCTGAAACACCTCTTCCATGATCGGATAATGCGTGCAGCCCAGGATGGCCGCCTCGGGCGTCGGCATCTTGCGCTTCAGCGCATCGACATGCGAGCGCACGAGCGCATCGGCAAGGATCATGTCCCCCTCCTCGATCGCATCCACCACGCCGCCGCAGGCCTGCGCCTCCACGTCCACCCCGATGGCCCGGAAGGCGAGTTCCCGTTGAAACGCACGGCTCGCCACGGTCGCCGGCGTCGCGAACAGCGCCACATGCTTCACCGCCACTTCGCGCGGCGGGCTGTTGTCACCCCACTTGCGCTCCGTCAGTGCCTCGATCAGCGGTACGAAGACGCCCAGCACACGCTTGTCGGCCGGAATCCAGCTCTCCTGCATCCGGCGCAACGCCGCCGCCGAGGCCGTGTTACAGGCGAGGATGACAAGGTCGCACCCCTCGTCCCACAGCCGCGACACGGCCTGCGTCGTCAGGTTGTAGACATCGTCGGCATCGCGCACACCATAGGGCGCATGGGCATTGTCCCCGAAATAGACGAACGGCACCTCGGGCAGCCGCTTCGTCACGGCATCCAGCACCGTCAGCCCGCCGAGTCCCGAGTCGAAAATCCCAACCGCCATAGCCTTGCGCCCCGTGCCGTTTGCCTGAAACCGTCCCCGTGGCGCCTCAGCCCACGGGCATTGGCGAAAGGCATAGGTCCGTTCCGACCGGAAATCCATCGTCGAATGCACCACCCGGCACCACCGCGCACCCCGTGCCGCGCCACGCGCCGCCGGTCAACACGCGACCACCCCCTTCTCTGTTTTCAGAAAACCTCGGGGTGAGGCGGGATTGCCTGCAATCCCGGCGAGGGGCAGCGCCCCTCCAACCGCGTCGTCCCGGCGCAGCCGGGGCGGCGCAAAACCTGCGCGGGCGCAAGCCCGCGCCGTTTGAAAGCGCTTACTCTGCCGCCTGTGCCGCCGGCGCACCACCCGAGCGGATCTCGGCCAGCAGGGCTTCGCGTGTCTTGGCCGCTTCACGGGCATTTGCCTCCTTCACCGGGCCGAAGCCGCGGATCGAGAGCGGCAGGCGGGCAAGGGCCTGCGCCGTCTCGGCCGTCTCCGGGCCATAGGCCGCGAGCGCGGTTTCCATGTCCTGCTCATACTCGGTGATGAGCGCGCGCTCCATTTTGCGCTCGTCGGAGCGGCCAAAGGGGTCGAGCGGCGTGCCACGCAGCAGCTTGAGCCGTGGCAGCAGACCCAGCGCACGCACCGTGCGCTCCCCGAACGCCCGCTTCTTGGGTCGCCCGTCGGGGGCCGTGCCGTTCATCACCGGCGGCGCCAGATGCACCTTGAGCGACAGATCGCCCTCGAAAGCCGCCTCCGCCTTGGCCCGCGTCTCACGCAGAAGCCGGGCGACCTCGTATTCGTCCTTGTAGGTCAGCAACTTGTGGTAGCCGAGCGCAATGGCCTCACGCATCTCCTCATCCGGCGCACGGTCCACCAGTTTGCGATACCGCTTGGCCAGACGCCCGGACTGATAGGCCGTCAGGTGCTTCTCGCGGAACGCGATTTTTTCTTCCAAGGACAAGGGCTTGTCGACCACCTTTGACCCTGCGGCCCGCTCGGCCGCCTCCCGGTCAACCACGACCCAGCGGCCCGCGGCAAAGGCGCGCTTGTTGCGCTCCACCGCCTGTCCGTTCAACTCGACCGCCTGCATCAGCGCTTCGAACCCGATGGGCACCAGCCCCGCCTGCCAGGCCGCGCCCAGCACCATCATGTTGGAATAGATCGAGTCGCCCATCAGGCCTTCGGCCAGCTCCGTCGCGTCGAACAGCGTGAGCTTGTCCTTCAGCCGCGCCTCCAGCGACAGCTCCAGCCGGTCACCCGGAATACGGAACTCGGTGTCGCGGGTGAAATCGCCCGTCACCGTCTCATGGCTGTCCACCACGCCGCCGGTGCGGCCCGTGGTCATCAGGCCCAGCGTCGTGGCATCCGCCGACACCACCAGTTCGCCGCCGATCAGCGCGTCGAGCTCGCCGGTCGCCACGCGGATGGCCGAGATATCCTCGGGCGCGTCCGCCACGCGCAGGTGGACCGCCACCGCGCCGCCCTTCTGGGCCAGACCGGCCATTTCCATCATGCCCGCGCCCTTGCCCTCGATATGCGCGGCCTGCGCGAGCACCGCGCCGATGGTCACGACGCCGGTGCCGCCAACGCCCGTGACGACCATGTTCCACGTCCCGTCGATCGCGGGCAGCGTGGGGTCCGGCAGGTCGGGCAGCGAAATGTTCGGCGCGGCTTTCTTGCGCGGCGTGCCGCCCTCGACCTCGATGAAGCTCGGGCAGAACCCCTTGAGGCAGGAGAAATCCTTGTTACAGGCCGACTGGTCGATGGCCCGCTTGCGGCCCAGTTCCGTCTCGACCGGGGTGATCGCGACGCAGTTCGACTGCACCCCGCAATCACCGCAGCCTTCGCAAATGTCGGTGTTGATGAGGATGCGTTTGTCCGGGTCCGGAAACGCCCCCTTCTTGCGCCGACGCCGCTTCTCAGCCGCGCAGGTCTGAACGTAAAGAAGGACCGTTACACCCTTGATATCACGAAGTTCTTTCTCGGTATTCTCCAGCTCATCCCGCTCGCGCACCTCGACGCCTTTGGGGAAACGTGCCGGGTCCACCTCTTCCTTTGGATCGTGGACGACCACCAGCCGTTTGACCCCGGCCGCCGTCATCTCGGCAGCGATCCGGTAGGGGTCCAGCCCGCCCTCGTTCGCCTGCCCGCCGGTCATCGCGACGGCGTCGTTGTAGAGGATCTTGTAGGTGATGTTCGTGCCCGCCGCGATGGCCGCACGCACTGCCTGGATGCCGGAGTGGTTGTAGGTCCCGTCGCCCAGGTTCTGAAACACATGCTCGCGGGTGGAGAATGGCGCCTCACCGATCCAGTTCGCGCCTTCACCGCCCATATGGGTGAAGCCCAGAGTGGAGCGGTCCATCCACTGCACCATGTAGTGACAGCCGATCCCGGCATAGGCGCGCGATCCGTCGGGCACCTTGGTCGAGGTGTTGTGCGGACAGCCCGCGCAGTAATACGGCAGACGCGCCGCGATCTGCTCGGCATTGTCGGCGGTCTTGGCCGCCGCGATTTTCGACAGTCCGGCCCGGATCGCCTCGGTGTCGCGTCCCTCCTCGATCAGGATCTCGCCCAGCTTTTCCGCGATGAACACCGGGTCCAGCGCATAGCGCGTCGGGAACAGCTCCATCTGGCGCCCGTGTTCCCATGTGTCGCCCTTGTGCCAGCCATAGACGCGGCGCCCGCGCCGGTCGTCAAAGATGGCCTCCTTGATCTGCACCTCGATCAGCTTGCGCTTTTCTTCCACCACCACGATCAGGTCCAGACCTTCCGCGAATTCGTGAAACGACGTCATGTCCAGCGGCCAGGTCTGCGCGATCTTGTAGGTGGTGATGCCGAGCCGTTCGGCCTCCGCCTCGTCGATCCCGAGAAGCGACAGCGCGTGAACCAGGTCGAGCCAGTTCTTGCCAGCCGCGACGAACCCGATCTTCGCGCCGTCCTTGCCCCAGACACGCCGGTCGATACGGTTGGCGCGGGCATAGGCCTCGGCGGCGAACCGTTTGTAGTCGATCATCCGCGCTTCCTGCGCGATCCGGTCATCGACCAGCCGGATGTTGAGCCCACCGTCAGGCATCGCGAAGTCGTCGGGGGTGACGAGCGACATGCGGTCGGGCCGCCCATCGACCACCGCCGTCGCCTCCACCGTGTCCTTCATCAGCTTCAGACCCGCCCAAAGCCCGGAAAACCGTGACAATCCATAGCCATAAACGCCAAGGTCGAGGATTTCCTGAACCCCGGCCGGCGACAGGACCGGCATATAGGCATCGACCATCGCCCAGTCGGACTGGTGCAGCACGGTCGAGCTTTCGCCGGTATGGTCATCGCCCATCGCCATGAGCACGCCGCCATGTTTGCTGGAGCCCGCCATGTTGGCATGGCGCATCACGTCGCCCGTGCGGTCCACCCCCGGCCCTTTGCCATACCACAGGCCAAAGACGCCGTCGTATTTGCCTTCGCCCCGCAGTTCGGCCTGCTGAGAACCCCACAGCGCAGTGGCCGCCAGATCCTCGTTCAACCCCGGCTCGAACCGCACGTTCACGTCCGCAAGGTCGCGCCCGGCCCGCATCATCCAGCTGTCGACCCCGCCCAGCGGCGAGCCGCGATAACCGGTAACATACCCGGCCGTGTCCAGCCCCGCCGCCCGGTCGCGCGCCGCCTGGACCAGCATGAGCCGGACCATGGCCTGCGTGCCGTTCAACAGCACCGGGCTTTTGTCGAGGTCGAAACGGTCGTGAAGTGATACATCTTGCCGCATGTGCGCGCTCCTCCGGCTAGCTCTTGGGCATATTCAGGGTAGGTCAATTGTTTTGACCTGTAAAAGTCTTATCTTGTCACATAGAGGCTTGGCTTTTCACGGTTTGATGATGGTAAGAAGCCCTCGCATTTCGGCGGACAAAGGCAACAAGCGAAAAAAATGGACTGGGACAAACTCAGAATCTTTCATGCGGTCGCGGATGCCGGCAGCCTCACCCATGCCGGTGATGCGCTGAACCTCAGCCAGTCGGCCGTGTCGCGCCAGATTCGCGGGCTGGAAGAGAGCCTCAATGCCACCCTGTTCCACCGTCACGCACGCGGCCTGATTCTCACCGAACAGGGCGAGCTTCTTTTCGATGCCTCCCGCGCGATGGTGCAGCGCCTCGACGCCGCCGTCGCCCGTATCCGGGACTCGAAGGAAGAAGTGTTCGGCGAATTGCGCGTGACCACCACGACCGGCTTCGGCTCCCTCTGGCTCGCCCCCCGCCTCGCCAAGCTGTATGAGCAATACCCGGACCTCAAGATCGACCTCATGCTCGAAGAGCGGGTGCTCGACCTGCCCATGCGCGAGGCGGACGTGGCGATCCGGCTCAAGGAACCGTCTCAGGCCGACCTGATCCGTAAGCGGCTCATGGGCGTGAACATGCGGCTGTATGCGAGCCCAGCCTATCTCGACGCCCACGGGCGGCCCGAAAAGATGGACGACCTCGCCGCGCACCGCATCATCTGCCAGAACACCAATTCCGCGCAGGTCAGCGCCGGCGCCACCTTCACCCAGGAAATCCTGACGCATAACGTCGACTCGCTCCTGACGGTGAACAACTACTTCGGTGTGCTGCAAGCCGTGCTGAACGGCCTCGGAATCGGCGTGCTGCCCGACTACATCCTTCAGGACTTCCCGGAGATCGAGCGGGTTCTGCCGGAAGAGGAAAGCCGCGAAATTCCCGTCTTCCTCGCCTATCCCGAGGAATTGCGGCATTCGAAACGCATCGCCGCCTTCCGCGATTTCGTCACCGAAGAGATCTTCGAACACCGCAAATTGGCGCAGGCCACCGGAACTGCCTGACCCTTGAGGCCTTGTTTTCGTTGCCATTTCGCAACATCCCGAACAGGCTCCGCATGAAAATGCCGAGATTCCAAAAACTTGAGTGAACCTCAGCGAGCCATGCAGGAATTGCATAGCAGCTTTGTTCACGCGCTGCTTGCTTGGTGGGCACTGCGCCCATAAATCCCCCTCGAAGCCGGTCGTCATCGACCGCTTCACCTCCCTGTTGGACTTAGGCCGGGCCTTGTGCCCGGTCTTTTTTTTGCCCGCACGCCTGCCCCCTTCCCCCCGCGCCCGCCATCCCTTATGAGGCGGGCAATTGCTTTGAGGGGACCCGCGCATGACCACCGAGCCTGAGATCACTGACGAGATCATTGCAGCGCACGGGATCAAGCCCGACGAATATGCCGACATCCTGCGCATCCTGAACCGGGCGCCGAACTTCACAGAGCTGGGCATCTTCTCGGCGATGTGGAACGAGCATTGCTCCTACAAGTCCTCCAAGAAATGGCTGCGCACCCTGCCCACCACTGGCCCACAGGTCATCTGCGGTCCCGGCGAGAACGCGGGCATCGTCGACATCGGCGACGGCCAGTGCATCGTATTCAAGATGGAAAGCCACAACCACCCGTCCTACATCGAACCCTATCAGGGCGCGGCGACCGGCGTGGGTGGCATCCTGCGCGACGTCTTCACCATGGGCGCGCGCCCCATCGCCGCGATGAACTCGCTCTCCTTCGGCGAAACGACCCACCCCAAGACCAAGCGCCTCGTGCATGGCGTGGTCGAGGGTGTCGGCGGCTACGGCAACTGCTTCGGCGTTCCGAACGTGGGCGGCGAAGTGCGCTTTCACGCGGCCTACAACGGCAACTGCCTCGTGAACGCCTTTGCGGCGGGCCTCGCAGACACCGACAAGATTTTCTACTCGGCGGCCTCCGGCGTCGGCATGCCCGTCGTCTACCTCGGCGCCAAGACGGGCCGTGACGGCGTCGGCGGCGCAACCATGGCCTCGGCCGAATTCGACGACACGATCGAGGAGAAGCGCCCCACGGTTCAGGTGGGCGACCCGTTCACCGAGAATCGGCTGATGGAAGCGACGCTGGAACTCATGGCGACGGGCGCTGTCATCTCGATTCAGGACATGGGGGCCGCCGGCCTCACCTGTTCGGCCGTCGAGATGGGCGACAAGGGCGAGCTGGGTATCAAGCTCGACCTCGACGCCGTGCCCCAGCGCGAAGAGAACATGACCGCATACGAAATGATGCTGTCGGAGTCCCAGGAACGCATGCTCATGGTCCTGAACCCGGAGAAAGAGGCCGAGGCCCGCGCGGTGTTCGACAAATGGGATCTCGACTTTGCCATCGTGGGCGAGACGATCCCCGAGGACCGCTTCCTCATTATGCATCAGGGCACCTGCCGCGCCGACCTGCCGCTGCGCGCCCTGTCGGGCAATGCCCCCGAATACGACCGCCCATGGGAGCCGACGCCGGAGGCCGAGCCGCTGGCCGACGTGCCCCAGATCGACCCGATTGATGGGCTCAAGGGCCTGATCGCCTCGCCCAACTACGCGGGCAAGCAGTGGGTCTATGAGCAATATGACCACATGGTCATGGCCGACACCGTGCGCCGCCCCGGACTGGGCGCGGGCATCGTGCGCGTGCACGGCACCGAAAAGGCCATCGCCTTCACCTCGGACGTGACGCCGCGCTACGTCAAGGCGAACCCCGTCGAAGGCGGCAAACAGGCGGTGGCCGAGGCCTACCGCAACCTGACCGCCGTGGGCGCCACGCCGCTCGCCACCACCGACAACATGAACTTCGGCAACCCGGAAAAGCCGGAAATCATGGGTCAGTTCGTCGGCGCCATTCAGGGCATCGGCGAGGCGGTCAAGGCGCTGGACATGCCCATCGTGTCCGGCAACGTCTCGCTTTACAACGAGACTGACGGCACCGGCATCCTGCCCACCCCCACCATCGGCGCCGTGGGCCTTCTGAAAAACCTCGACGAAGACCTCATCGGCGGCGAAGTGCGCGACGGTCACGTCGCCCTCCTGATCGGCGAGCCGGGCAGCCACCTCGGCCAGTCCGCCCTGCTCGCGGAAGTCTTTAACCGTGAAGACGGCGACGCGCCGCAGGTGGACCTCGAAGCCGAACGGCGCAACGGCGACTTCATCCGCGCCAACCGCGCCAATATCCGCGCCTGCACCGACCTCTCCGACGGCGGCCTTGCCCTCGCGGCCTTCGAACTGGCCGAAGCCGCCGGCGTCGGCGTCCATCTCGACACAGACGCTACGCCCGCGCTCTTCGGCGAGGATCAGGCGCGTTACCTCGTCGCCTGCAACTTCGATCAGGCCGAAGCGCTGATGACCGCAGCCGGGCGCGCCGGTGTCCCGATCCACTCGGTCGGCAAGTTCACCGGCGACAGCGTGAAATTCGGCACCTCCGAAGCCCCGCTCGCGGATCTCGCCGACATCTACCGGACGAGCTTCGCCGCCACCGCGACCTGAGCGGCCAGACACCCCGCGCCATCCCCCTTGCACGCGACAGCCCGTCGCGCGAAAAGGCGACCTATGGCACGCATCCCCGACATGACTTCCGACTGCGGCAACTGCGCCGCGCTCTGCTGCATCGCGCTCGCTTTCGACGAAGGCGAGGATTTCGCGATCGACAAGCCCGCGGGCCTGCCCTGCCCGAACCTGAACGGCAAACTGGGCTGCTCGCTTTACAACCGGCTGGAGCAAGAAGGGTTTCCGGGCTGCGTCGCCTATGAGTGTCGCGGCGCGGGCCAGCGCGTCACGCAGGAGGTCTTCGACGGCGCCACCTGGGCCAGGACCCCGGACATCACCCAGCCGATGCTCGACGCCTTCGCCACCATGCGCAAGGTCCACGACGGCATCGAACTGCTCCTCGTCGCCGAACGTCTGGACCTGCCCGACAGCTACGAGGCCGAGCGCGAGGCGCTGCTCGAGATCTATGCCCGCGACGCCGAGTGGACCGAGGCCGACCTCGCCGCCTTCTCGTCCTCCGACGCCCCCGCCCGGCTCGCCGCCTTCCTGCCGCGGCTGCGCGACTTCGTGTAAGCCCGCGCCCTTGCGGCGCGCCGCGCCCCCCTCTACATCTGGGGCAGGAAAACGGGGAGATAAGCACCTATGGCGATGGAAGCATCGGAAATCGAAGCCCTCATTCGCGAGGATTTTCCGGACGCGCAGATCACGATCACCGACCTTGCCGGAGACGGCAATCACTGGGCGGCGGAAGTGATCGACGAAAGCTTCCGTGGCAAGAACCGTGTGCAACAACAGCGCGCGGTCTATGCCGCGCTCAAGGGCAAGATGGACGGTCCCAACGGCGACCTTCACGCGCTCGCCCTGACCACCAAGGCCCCGAATTGACACCGCGCGACCAAGGATGACCCAAATGACCGCAGAGACCCAGATCAAGGAAACCGTGACCGCGAACGACGTGGTGCTCTACATGAAGGGCACCAAGGAAATGCCGCAGTGCGGCTTCTCCTCCCGCGTCGCGGGCGTGCTCAATTTCATGGGCGTCGACTTCACCGATGTGAACGTGCTGGCCGACGACCAGATCCGTCAGGGGATCAAGGATTATTCCGACTGGCCGACGATCCCGCAGCTCTATGTGAAGGGTGAATTCGTCGGAGGCTGCGATATCATCACCGAGATGACGCTGTCAGGCGAGCTGGACAAGCTCTTCGACGACGAGGGCATCACCTACTCCAAGGATGCCGCCGAGAAGATTCGCGAAGCCAACGGCTAAGCCACCGCGCAGACCGTGAGTCGGTGACGGGTCAAGGATCGGCGCAGCCGACCGCGGCCCCGCCGCGGCCCGTCCTTGACGCGGCAGCGACTCGCACCACGCTGGAACACGCGTCTTGAGGGGCGGACCGGCCCCTCAAGCGCTTCTCAAGCAATAGTCCTTACATTTCAGAATGCGGCCCGCTCAGGCAAGCGCGCCCGCCGCGCGTGCCCGCCGAAGGCGGAGACGCGCAAAACCTGTGCGCGGGCCTGCCCGCGCGCATTGCGGAAACGCTCAGCCGGCCTTGTCTTCGACATGGGCCGCGATGGCCTCGGCCCGGGCGGCCAGTTCGGCCAACGAGTCACGCATGGACGCCGGGCCTTCGCCCGCTGCGGCGCGCGCCTCGGCCAATTCCGCCTCAAGCGCCGCGATCCGCTTTTCCGCGACCTTCAGCCCGTCTTCCATCCCGGCGGTCTTGTCCGCCAGCATGAGCCCGGCCATCAGTAGCATCCGCGCCTCGGTCAGATGGCGGATCTGGCCGACCATGACCTGCGCTTCGGTGTCCAGCATCGCCGCGGCCGATTTGAGGAAATGCTCCTCGCCCTCCGAACAGGCGACCTGAAAATCGCGTCCGCCGATGGTGATCGTCACGTCAGGCATGGTCCGACCCTCCCTGTTGTGCCGCGATCATCGCGTCGAGTTCGCCCAGAACGGCGTCGAGTTCGGCCCGGTCCGCCGACTGGGCGGCCCGCAGCGCGTCGAGCTCGGCCATCATGGATTTGTTCACGAGATGCGGCTCGGCCACGCCCGCCGAGATCGCCTCGCGCAGGGCCGCGTTGTTCGAGCGCAGTTCGGTGTTCACCCGCGCCAGCCGCGACGCCGTCTCTTCCTGCGTGGCAAGCAGGCGCGTCAGCCGCTCCACCTCGCCCGCCAGCGTCTCGACCGTCGAATCCTGTTTTTCCCGGATCGTGCGCACCCGCTCCTCGAGCTGGGCGTTTGCCGTGCGCTCGTCTTCGAGCTGCGCGCGCAGGGCCGCCACTTCCGCCGGGTCGCCGCCGGTGTCCGGCGCGGGCTGCGCCAATGCATCGAGCCCCGTGCCGATCCGGTCGAGCGCGTTGGCGATGCGTGCCTGAAGCTCGGAAATATCGCTCATGCTCCGCCTGTCCTTCGTTGTCCTCTTGGGGACTTTGCCCTGCCCGCAGGCGACGTGCAACCACGCCGCGAATCGCGCGGACACAAGCCCCGTGCCGATCCTAGCCCAAGGTCTGGCCGATTGCGCCCCCTTTGCGCTCAACCACTTGGCTTGCGCGCTTGATCTTGCCGGGATGGCTGTTAAGAGACCCTGACAGCGCAAACACCAACAAAGGATGGCCGCCGTGGACATTCCCGCCCTTCGTGAAAAACACCCCGATCACTGGATGAAAGCCGCCGCCATTCGCATGCTCGCGGTGGACGCGGTCCAGGCGGCGAATTCCGGGCACCCCGGCATGCCGATGGGCATGGCCGATGTGGCCACCGTCCTGTTCGAGAAACACCTGAAATTCGACCCCGCCCGCCCCGACTGGCCAGACCGCGACCGGTTCGTCCTGTCGGCAGGACACGGCTCCATGCTGCTATATGCACTGCTGCACCTGACCGGGTACAGCGACATGACGCTGGAAGAGGTCAAGAACTTCCGCCAGTGGGGCTCCAAGACGGCGGGTCACCCGGAATTCGGCCATGCCGAGGGGATCGAAACGACGACCGGCCCGCTGGGTCAGGGCCTGTCCACCTCCGTGGGCATGGCGATGGCCGAGGAAATGCTGCGCTCGCGCTTCGGCAAGAAGGTGCAGGACCACTATACATACGTCATCGCCGGCGACGGCTGCCTGATGGAGGGCATCAGCCAGGAGGCCATCGGCCTTGCCGGCAAGCTCAAACTCTCCAAGCTCATCGTCCTTTGGGACAACAACAACATCTCGATCGACGGCGAGATTTCGATGTCCGACATCACTGACCAGCGCAAACGCTTCCAGGCGTCGGGCTGGCAGGTTCTGGCCTGTGACGGCCACGACCCCGACGACATCGACCGCGCGCTGACCGAGGCGAAGAAGTCGAAAAAACCGACGCTGATCGACTGCAAGACCCACATCGGCTTCGGCTCGTCCAAGCAGGACACCGCCAAGGCCCACGGCTCGCCGCTGGGCGAAGACGAGATCGTAAAGCTGCGCGATACCTACAACTGGCCGCACGCCGCGTTCGTTATCCCGAACGAGGTGGCCGACCAGTGGAAGACCATCGGCGAACGCGGGGCCGAGGATCGCCGCGCGTGGGAAGGCCGCGTGGCGGAGCTTTCCGAGCAACGGCAAAAGGAAATCGCGCGCGTATTCGCCCGCGAGGCCCCCAAGAAGCTTTCGGCCCGCATCAAGGCGCTCAAGAAGCAGATTTCCGAGGAAGCGCCCAAGGTCGCGACCCGCAAGGCGTCTGAAATGGTGCTTGAGGTCGTGAACCCGATCATGCCGGAAAACATCGGCGGCTCGGCGGACCTGACCGGGTCCAACAACACCCTCACGGCCGATCTGGGCATCTTCGATGAGAAGAACCGCAAGGGGCGCTACGTCCATTACGGCATCCGCGAACACGGCATGTCGGCGGCGATGAACGGGCTTGTCCTGCACGGCGGCATCCGTCCCTACGGCGGCACGTTCATGTGCTTCACCGACTACGCACGCGGCGCGATCCGTTTGTCGGCTCTCATGGGGATTCCAGTGACTTACGTCATGACCCACGACTCGATCGGGCTTGGCGAAGATGGGCCGACGCACCAGCCGGTGGAGCATCTGGCGATCTGGCGGGCGACGCCGAATACCTGGACGTTCCGGCCCTGCGATACGGTCGAGACGGCGGAAGCGTGGGAGATGGCGCTGACCACCAAGTCGACGCCCTCCTGCCTCGCTCTGAGCCGTCAGGGGCTGCCGACTCTGCGCACCGAGCACAAGAACTCCAACCTCACCGCCAAGGGCGCTTACGTCCTGGCCGAGGCCGAGGGCAAGCGTCAGGCGATCCTGATGGCCACCGGGTCGGAGGTCGAGATCGCCATGAAAGCCCGCGACATCCTGCACGAGGCGGGCATCGGAACCCGTGTCGTTTCAATGCCTTGCATGGAACTCTTCGCCGAGCAGGACGAAGCCTACCGCAAGAAGGTGCTGCCCGCCGGTCCCGTCCGGGTGGGTGTCGAAGCGGCGCTGCGCGACGGCGGCTGGGACCGCTGGCTGCTGGGCGAGCGGGGCCGTGAAAACCGGCAGGCCTTTGTCGGGATGGAGGGCTTCGGGGCCTCGGCTCCGGCCCCCACGATCTATGAGCAGATGGGCATCACGCCCGAGGCCGTGGTCGAAAAGGTCAAGGCGCTGTTGGGCTGATCCAACCTGCATGAATGAACAGACGGGGCCTGTGGGCCCCGTTTTTGTGCGCGGATTTGTATGCACACTGTGTGCACACGGCGTACATACCGCGTGCATACGCCCGGCCATACACGGGGTCGCCGCCTTGAAACCCCGCATCGCCGGGATTCATGCTAAGGTCGGGTCATCCCCTCCCCGACCCAAGGCCCCGCCATGCGCCTCACCGACAAGACCGACACCAAACTCGTCCTCACCGATACGCAGGCCGACAAACGCTTCGCGCTGACGGCGGCGAGCGTCTTCCTCGCCGGTGTGGCGCTGTTCATGGCGTGGGAAGGGTTCTGGGAACTGCTGCCCATCGCCGCGATCCTGATCGTCGCCATGTATGTCTACCGCAAGCGCAGCGCGATGACCTCGACCCTGACGCTGGACCGGGCGGCGGACAGCGTGGTGCTGGTAGTCGACGACCGGAACGGACGCCAGACGTGGGACTGGAACCTGAGCGACATCGAGACGGCCGAGATCAGCACGGTGGGCGCGACGGGAACCGATACCGGCACCGCACGACCGCAATTCGTGCTGAAGGACGGCACCCGCGTCCCCATGCGGCCCTATCACGCCGCCGGCGGCCAGAGCTGGCACGCGGTGGCGGCGGTGAAGCTGTTCCTGGGTCAGGACCTTGACGATGCGCCGGTCGGGTGGATCACGCCGACCGAATTCGACGAGCTGTTCGCCGAGGAACTCAAGCGCCACTACAAGTGACGCCCCGCCCTAGTGCGCCGCGCTTTTCTTGCCGGTGACAGCCGCGATAGCGGGGCCGACGATGCGGGTGGCGACCGGGATCAGCAGGACACCCAGCACGAGGCCGAGAACACCGTCCTGCGCCGCCGTGGCGATCCATTCGACCGCGCCGCGCCAGCCTTCGGAGACCATCGCCCCCACCGCCACCGCGTTGTCGTGGACGAAGTCGTAGGGCACATGCCACCCCATCTCGTGCAGCCCGTGGACGATGATGTTGCCACCGACCCAGAGCATCGCGGCAGTGCCCACGATGGTCAGCAGCTTCATGAATTTCGGCATCGCTTTCACGAGCCCCCGGCCGAACGCGCGGGTCAGGCCCAGCCGCCCCTTGGCCGCCATCGCAAGCCCCACGTCATCGGCCTTCACGATCAGCGCGACGGAGCCGTAGACGGCGAGCGTGATGCCGAAGGCCACGACGGCGAGCGCGGCGGCCTCCATCCACAGCGTGGATTTCGGAAGCGCCGCGAGCGCGATGGTCATGATCTCGGCAGACAGGATGAAGTCGGTCTTGATCGCACCCTGCACCTTTTGCTGTTCCAGATGCGCCGGGTCAGGGTTCTCGTGAACCTTGGGGTCATGCACGACATGTTCGCCGGGAAAGAGGGCGTGCCACACCTTTTCGGCCCCTTCGAAACACAGATACGACCCGCCCAGCATGAGGAGCGGCGGGATCGCCCACGGCGCGAAGTTGGACAGGAGAAGCCCGGCGGGCAGCAGTATCAGGAGCTTGTTGCGGATCGACCCGAGCGCGATCTTGCCCACGATGGGCAACTCCCGGCTCGCATCGAACCCGGTGAGATACTTGGGCGTCACCGCCGCATCGTCGATCACGGCGCCCGCGGCCTTGGACCCGGCCTTGAAAGCCTGTCCCGCAATGTCGTCCACCGATGAGGCCGCGATCTTCGCGATCCCCGCGACGTCGTCCAGAAGTGCCAGTAGCCCGCTCATGTCGTCCCTGCCCGTTGTGCCGTTCGGGTCCGAAAGTATCGGACCGCTTCCGGATCGCAAGCCGCGAATCCCTGCCCCGGTTCCATCGTCCTCGGCATACGACGGCACACATCGTTACCGTTAACGGTTCCGCTAACGCCATGTCTGCGCCGCATGTTTTCGCTAACATGCTGGCATGGAAGGTGAAATCCGGGTGGTCTGAACCGGCCCCACACCCTATATCCAGCCACAGGATCAACAAAGCGCAGGACCTAGCGCTGGACCATGAACGACCGCAAAGGGGTTTCTGACATGACCGTCACCGTCGGCATCAACGGCTTCGGGCGCATCGGGCGCTGCACGCTTTCGCATATCGCGCAGTCGGGCCGCAACGATATCCAGGTCGTGAAGGTCAACGCCACCGGCCCGCTGGAAACCACCGCGCATCTACTGAAATACGACTCGATCCACGGACGCTACCCCGACGAGATCCGCGTGAACGGCAACACGATGGATATCGGGCGCGGCCCGATGGAAATGATGTCGACCTACGACATGGACGCGCTCGACTGGTCCGGCTGCGACGTGGTGCTGGAATGCACCGGCAAGTTCAACGATGGCGAAAAGGCCAAGGGCCACATCGAGCGCGGCGCGCGCAAGGTTCTGATCTCCGCCCCCGCCAAGAACGTGCAGAAGACCATCGTGTTCGGCGTGAACGACGAACAGCTCGCCTCGTCCCATTACATGATCTCGAACGGCTCCTGCACGACCAACGGGCTCGCCCCGCTGGCCAAGGTGCTCAACGACAAGATCGGGATCGAACGCGGCGTGATGACCACGATCCACAGCTATACCGGCGACCAGCCCACGCTGGACCGCCGCCACGACGACCTCTATCGCGCCCGTGCGGCGGCGATGGCGATGATCCCGACCACCACGGGTGCCGCGAAGGCGCTTGGCGAAGTCCTCCCCGAACTCGCCGGCAAGCTCGATGGAACCGCAATGCGGGTGCCGACGCCGAACGTGTCCTGCATCGACCTCACTTTCGAAGCGGGCCGTGACGTGACCGTGGAGGACGTGAACGAGGTCATGCGCGAGGCTGCCGAGGGCAACATGAAGCGCGTGCTGGCCTATGATCCCGAGCCGAAAGTGTCGGTCGATTTCAACCACACCGAATACAGCTCGATCTTCGCGCCCGACCAGACCCGCGTCGTGGGCCGCACGGTGCGCGTGATGGCGTGGTACGACAACGAGTGGGGCTTTTCGGCGCGCATGGCCGATGTGGCCGCGGCGATGGGCCGGCTCTGACCCCTGATCGCACGTCTTGAAAGAGCCCTGCTTCGGCGGGGCTTTTTTCTTGCCCGCCTGCCCCCCTTGAGCCACAACCACCGCCATGACGAACCGTCTTGCCCTGATCCTGTTTCTCATCATCGTGGCCTGCATCGCCTGGGACCTGATCCTGAACGGCGGTCGCGCTTCGGTCTTTCTGGGCAAGGAAATGTTCGAATTCCTCGACTGGATCGCCTTCTGGCGCTGAAAAAGCGGGCATCGCGAACGCGTGCCCCTTGAAGTTTTCACGCAGATGTTGATGTTAGCGTTAACGAAACGATAGCGTTCTGCCAGAATTCCAAGCCCCAGTTCCGCGAGCAAGGAGATCCCCATGACCCTCAAAGTCGCCATCAACGGTTTTGGCCGTATCGGTCGCAACGTGCTGCGCGCCCTCCATGAGCAGGGCCGCACGGATATCGAGGTGATCGCGATCAACGACCTCGGCCCGGTCGAGACGAACGCGCACCTGCTGCAATACGACAGTGTTCACGGCAAATTCCCCAACGAGGTGAAGGTCGACGGCAACACCATCGACGCGGGCAGCGGCCCGATCGAGGTGACGGCCATCCGCGACCCCAAGGAGCTTCCGTGGGGCGACGTGGACGTGGTGCTGGAATGCACCGGCATTTTCACGGGCGACAAGGCCAAGATCCACCTAGAGAACGGGGCGAGCCGCGTTCTGGTGTCGGCCCCCTCGTCGGGTGCGGACAAGACCATCGTTTACGGCGTGAACCACGACACGCTGACGCGCGAGGACGTGCATGTCTCGAACGCGTCCTGCACGACCAACTGCCTCGCCCCCGTCGCGAAGGTTCTGCAAGACAGCTTCGGCATCAAGCGCGGGTTCATGACCACGATCCACAGCTATACCGGCGACCAGCCGACGCTGGACACGATGCACAAGGATCTCTACCGCGCCCGTGCGGCGGCGATGAGCATGATCCCGACCTCGACCGGCGCGGCCAAGGCGGTGGGGCTTGTCCTGCCCGAACTGAACGGGAAGCTCGACGGCGTCGCGATCCGGGTGCCGACGCCCAACGTCTCCTGCGTCGATCTGACGATCGAGCTGGACCGGGATGCGACGGTGGACGACATCAACAACGCGATCATCGCGGCGGCGGACGGGCCGCTCAGGGGCGTTCTGGGTTACACCGACAAGCCGCTCGTCTCGGTCGATTTCAACCACAACCCCAACAGCTCCACCTTCGCGCTGGACCAGACCAAGGTGATGGACGGCAACTTTGTGCGCATCCTGAGCTGGTATGACAACGAGTGGGGCTTCTCGAACCGGATGCTCGACACGGCGGTCGAGATCGGCAAGCGGCTGTAACGCCCAAAACCCCGGCCGGTCGTGGGGCTGGCCGGGCGACGTTGCGTTAGCTTCTGCGAAACACCATTTTGCAGACCGGGAGAGCCGGGTAGCCTTCGCGAAACGGAGGACCCCATGATCCTGAAAACCATACTCATTGTCCTCGCGCTCATCGGCGCGGCTGTCGGGCTTTGGCTTCTGAGCCAGATGAAGCGCACGCGCGAGCTTGCCGCGCAGGCCGAGGCGGCGGTGCCCCCTGCCGGGCGGTTCGCCGCGATCTCGACCGGGCGGCTCCACTACACCGACACCGGCGGTTCCGGGCGGCCGGTGGTGATGATTCACGGGCTTGGCGGTCAGTTGCGTTCGCTCACCATGTCGCTGGCGGGGCCGCTGTCGCGCGACTTTCGCGTGATCGCCATCGACCGGCCCGGCATGGGCTATTCCGAGCGGGACGAGGCGGCCTCGGCGCGAATCGACGACCAGGCGGGCTATGTCGAGGAGCTGATCGACCAGCTGGGGCTGGAGCGCCCGATCATCCTCGGTCATTCGCTGGGCGGGGCCATAGCCTCGGCGCTGGCGCTGCGCGCGCCGGAGAAAGTGGGCGGGCTCGCGCTGATCGCGCCGCTGCTGCGCCCCTCGCAGATGCAGGCCAAGAGCTTCGCCGCCCTGGGCATCCGAACGCCGTGGCTGCGCCGTCTTGTCGCCGAAACGGTCGCCGTGCCGACCAGCGCGAAGAACGCCGACCTGACCCGGACCGAGATCTTCGGCCCCGATCCGGTGCCCGAGGGCTACACGGTGAAGGGTGGCGGGCTGCTGTCCCTGCGCCCGCGCAGCTTCTTCAACACCTCACGCGATTACATGGCCGTCGGCGGCGTCATCTCGAAGCAATACAAGCGGTATGACGAGATCACCTGCCCGGTCCGTGTCCTTTACGGCACCGAGGACCGCATCCTCGACTACCGCAAACAGGGTGAGGAGATGTCGGACCAATATCCGCATTTCCAGTTGGAGCTGGTCGAGGGGGCGGGACATATGCTGCCGCTCACACAGGTCGAACGCACGGTCGAGACGGTGCGCGCGGTCGACGCCGCCATCTGAAACCGCCTTGCAGACACGACATGGCGGTTATCGCTAACCGTCAATTGTGCTGCGGCGCGGCGTTCCTATCTTCGGGGTTGAGAAACGATCAACCCCGGAGGCTGCAATGACTGCCTATACCAAGATGAAGACCGCGCTCGCGAAACGCGCCCATTACAATCGGACGCGGCGCGCCATCGCCGCGCTGCCCACCGACCTCGCCATCGAGGATCTGGGCCTCAACCCCTACGACGCCAAGACCATCGCCCGCCGCGCCGTCTATGGCTGATCAGTTGCGTCCGAGTTTGGCGTAAAGCTGATCGCGCACTTCGCGGGTGACGAATTTCGACACGTCCCCGTTCAGCCGGGCGATTTCCTTGACCAGTTTCGAGGCGATCGCCTGGTGCTTCAGGTCCGCCATGAGGAACACGGTCTCGACCGTGTCGTCGAGCGCCCGGTTCATGCCGACCATCTGGTATTCGTATTCGAAGTCGGTGACGGCGCGCAGGCCGCGCACGATGATCGAGGCGCCCACGTCGTGGGCCGCGTGGATGAGCAGGTTCTCGAACGGATGGGCGACGATCTCGGTCCCGGTCTGTTCGGACAGGGCGGCACATTCGGCCTCCACCATCGCCACACGCTCTTCAAGCGAGAACATCGGTCCCTTGTCGCGGTTGATGGCGACACCGATCACGAGCCGGTCGACCATGAGGCAGGCCCGCTTGATGATGTCGATATGCCCGATGGTGATGGGGTCGAATGTCCCCGGGTACAACGCGACGCGCATGGCCTGCTCTCCTTCTGCCCCGTCGCACGCAACTATATTGCGCGGGGGATTGCAACCCCGACTCGTTTGATCCGTGGGGCGCGGTCGGGCCGCGCCGTAAAAGGCGGATCAAACACAGGGTTTCGGGCTCGGCAGGCAGGGCGCGCGGATGGGGCCGGTGCGCCGGTGGTCAGTAGCCCATGATCATGGATTTGAGCGACTCGGCCTGCTGGCTGAGTTCCTCGAGCCGTGCCTTGACCACGTCACCGATGGAGACGAGGCCGACCATTTCGTCGCCCTCCATCACCGGCATGTGGCGAAAACGCCCTTCGGTCATCTTCTGGAGCACGGAAATGGCGCGGTCGCCCGGCAGACATCCGATGAGCTTTTCGGTCATGATGGCCGACACCGGGTCCCTGAGGCAGTCCGTGCCGCGCGAGCCGAGTTCACGCACGACGTCGCGCTCGGAGACGATGCCCTGCACATGAACCCCGTCCTCGGAGACGATCACGGCCCCAACGCCCTCCTTGGACAGCAAGGCGGCGGCATCCGCCACGGACGTATCCTTGGTGACCGTCAGGACACCCTGTGTTGCCTTGTCCTTGAGAATCTGGCTGACCAGCATGGCTTCCTCCGTATTGGCGCACTCGCTCGCGCAATTCAAAGGTCGCTCTTGCCATAACGTCTTGTCAAGTAAGACCTTCCAGACGGGCGACTTCGGCCTTCAGCCCCGACATCAGCATGTCGGCCACCCGGCTCATCCGTTCGATGCGTGCGTCGCCCGCGTGGCGCACGAGGTAGAAGCTGCGGGTGAGCGAGACCTCGTCGGTCAGCACCTTGCGCAGGTTGCGCGCGAAGGGCAGCGCGAAGTCATGGGCGATGCCGACGCCGCCCCCTTCGCGCAGGAAACCGAGCTGGACCGACACGGAATTTGAGGCCAGCGTGACGCGCTCGGCCCCGATCTCGGACAGGTAGTCGAGTTCCTTGTCGAAGATCATGTCGGGGATGTAGCCCACGACCGGGTGACCGGCGAGGTCGTCGCGCGTCTCGATCGGCCCGTGTTCCTTGAGGTAGACCCGCGCCGCGACGAGGTGGAGGTGGTAGTCGGTGATCTTCTGCACCGTGAGACGGCCCGTGGTGGGTGGCGAGACGGCGATGGCGAGGTCGGCCTCGCGCTTGGACAGGTTGATGACGCGGGGAAGCGCGACGATCTGCAACTCGATCTCGGGGTGTTCGGCGGCGATCTGCGCGCAGACCTGCGGCAGAACGAAGTTTGCGCAGCCGTCGGGCGCGCCGATGCGCACCTGTCCCGACAGGCCGCCGGTGGTGCCCGCCAGCGCCTCGGCACCGCGCGTCACGGCCTGTTCGGCGTCCTCGGCATGGGACAACAGGCGCTGGCCCGCGTCGGTCAGGCCGTAGCCCTGTGGTGAGCGGGCGAAGAGCGGCGCGCCCGTTACCTCCTCAAGCCGTGAGATGCGCCGGCCCACCGTGGCCGGGTCGCGGTTGAGCACGCGGCCCGCCGCCGACAGGCTTTCGCCCCGCGCCACGGCGAGGAATATCCGCAGATCGTCCCAGTCGAGTTCCATGACTGCCCCCAAGTCCCAGCGTGCCCGGTGTCCCGTCCGGGCCGGGCGCGCCAACGCACCCGCATTTTCGCAATACGTTTTGAAATGTTGCCGCTTTCCGCCGCAAATTTGCAAGCCTATTGTCGACGCAGGATTAGAGGAGGACTCTCGATGTACGAAGTCGGTAACTGGATCAACGGGAAGACCGAGGCCTCCGCCTCGTCCCGCACGAGCGATATCTACAACCCCGCGACCGGGGAAATTCAGGGTAAGGTGACCCTGTCGAGCGCGGCCGAGCTGGACGCCGCCGTGGCGAAAGCCGCCGAAGCGCAGAAAGCCTGGGCCGCGACCAACCCGCAGCGCCGGGCCCGGGTGATGATGGAATTCGCCCGTCTCATCAATCGCGACATGGACAAGCTGGCCGAGAGCGTAAGCCGGGAGCATGGCAAGACGCTGCCCGATGGCGCAGGCGACGTGCAGCGCGGGCTCGAGGTGATCGAGGTCTGCATGGGCGCGCCCAACATGCTCAAGGGCGAGTTCATGGACAGCGGCGGGCCGGGCATCGACCTGTATTCCATGCGTCAGCCGCTGGGCGTCGTTGCGGGCATCACGCCCTTCAACTTCCCGGCCATGATCCCGCTGTGGAAGATGGGCCCCGCGCTCGTCTCCGGCAACGCGATGATCCTCAAGCCCTCCGAACGCTGCCCGACCACGTCGATGATGCTGGCCGAACTGCTCAAGGAAGCCGGGCTGCCCGATGGCGTGCTTCAGGTCGTGAACGGCGACAAGGAAGTGGTGGACGCGATCCTCGACAACGAGACGGTGCAGGCCGTCGGTTTCGTCGGCTCCACCCCGATCGCGCAATACATCTATGGCCGTGCCGCCAACAACGGCAAGCGCGCGCAGTGCTTCGGTGGTGCGAAGAACCACATGATCATCATGCCCGACGCGGACCTCGACAAGGCCGCCGACGCGCTGGTGGGTGCCGGTTTCGGCGCGGCTGGCGAACGCTGCATGGCGATTTCGGTCGCGGTGCCGGTCGGCAAGGACACCGCCGACAAGCTGATCGAAAAGCTCACCCCCAAGGTCGAGGCGCTGAAGGTCGGCCCCTACACCTCGGAGAAGGACGTGGATTACGGCCCGGTCATCACCTCGCAGGCCAAGGAGCGGATCGAGGGCCTGATCTCGTCGGGTGAGAAAGACGGCGCGACGCTCGTCACAGACGGGCGCGGCTTCTCGCTTCAGGGGTACGAGGACGGCTTCTATGTCGGCCCGACCCTGTTCGACAACGTCACCGAGGACATGGACATCTACAAGGAAGAGATCTTCGGACCCGTCCTGTCGACCGTGCGCAAGGACAACTACGAAGAGGCGCTCGATCTGGTGATGAAGAACCAGTACGGCAACGGCACGGCGATCTTCACCTCCGACGGTGACACGGCGCGCGATTTCGCATCCCGTGTGAACGTGGGGATGGTCGGCATCAACTTCCCGATCCCGGTGCCCCTGTCCTACTTCACCTTCGGCGGCTGGAAGAAGTCGGCCTTCGGCGATCTCAACCAGTACGGCCCCGATGCCTTCCGGTTCTACACCCGGACCAAGACAGTCACCGAACGCTGGTTCTCCGGCATCAAGGACGGCGGCGAATTCGCCTTCAAAGCGATGGACTGATCGTGCAATACTTCGGAGAGGGCCGCGTGTTTGGCCCTCTCCGTACCCCGTGGCCGGCAGGCCGCTTTCACGAGTTCCCACGACTTCAACGAGAGCGCGCGATGCCGATCCATATCTACCGATCCCCCGTTTCCGAAAGCGCCTATGTGCGATGTGACGGGGTCGTGTCGCTTGACGACATGCAGCAGCAATTCGCGGAGTTCCTGGCCGATGCGCCGCGTGAAAGCCCCTATCGGATCGTCGTGGATCTGACTTCGGTGCGTGACATCGACCTGTCGTTTCGCGACGTGCAGAACTTTGTCCCGACGCTGGTGCGGACCACGAAGTCCTCCGCACACGCCTATGCCTTCAGCATCGTCAGCCCGGATATGCAGACCCGCGCGCTGGTCAAGGTGTTCCAAATCCTCACGCAGGCCGTGCCCCGTGTCTCCGTCACCCTGCACACCACCGTGGCTTCCGCGCTCAGCGCGTTGAGCATGACGGACAGTGACATCAGGCGCGTGGCCTGACGGTCACATTCACTTGAACGCATAGGTCCTCACGCTTTGGTGCGTTGTCCTGCGCGGGCGCTGTGATACGGGTCGGCCAAACGATAACTGACAGGCAAGACAATGGCACAGACATTCACCCGTCGCCGGCTGCTCGCCGCCGCGAGCGCCCTCCCCCTCGTCACCCCCGCGATCCTGCGCGCGCAGGGAACCGAGCCGCAGATCGTCGATTCCAGCGACGAGACCGCGCCGGAGTTCGCGCGCCGCAACGTGTCGTCCTTCCGCGCGATGGACTGGCGCGACCATTTCGATACGCTGGGACTCGGGGCCATCGTCTGCGACACACAGTCCAAGGCGCTGCATTACTGGGGCGGCGACGGCGAGACGTATCGCCTGTATCCGACCTCGGTGCCCCGCTCGGACGATCTGACCAAGCGCGGCTATACCGAGATCGTGCGCAAGAAGGTGGGGCCGACATGGACGCCCACCGCCTCCATGCACGAGCGTTTTCCGGACCTGCCCGACGTGATGCCCGCCGGTCCCGAAAACCCGCTGGGCACCCATGCGATGTATCTGGGCTGGCCCGCCTACCTGATCCACGGCACCCACGACACGCGCAAGATCGGGCGGCGGTCGTCGGACGGCTGCATCGGGCTGTACAACGAAAAGATCGAAGAGCTCTTCGCGCTGGCCGAGATCGGCACGCAAGTCCGGCTTATCTGACCACCTAAAGCAGGGGGGCAAGGGGGCTGGACCGAACGGCACCGGCGGGTATTCTGTGCCCTGCGTGCACGGAGATCCAATGCCGGTTCAGTTTCGAATCCTTCCCGAGATCAACCTCACCTATGTGGAATACACCGGCCGCATGGTGGTGCAGGAGAGCGTCGACGTGTTTCGTGCCTATCTCAGGCATCCCGACTTCCGCCCCGGACAGAAGCACCTGATCGACCTCTCGGGCGTCACCGACTGGGAGCGCGACTATGCCGAGATCATGTCGATGCAGGCCATGACGGCCGAGGGGCTTTACGACCCCGCGCATCCGACCGTGGTGGTCGCGGTCGCGCCGACCAAGATGACCCGGACCGTCGCGAACCTCGTCAACCGGACATGGGACCGGGTGAACGGGGTTAGGTTCCTGGCGGCGCGCAGCGAGGAGGAAGCCCTGGAGCTACTGGGGCTGCCTGCGCGGGTCCATTCCGAGATATTCGGCACCGCCTGAGGCGCTTGTCAGCCCCGGCGTTCCGTCGCACTCTGACGAAAAGCCACGCGGGAGCCCTAACATGTCCGCCACGGAACCCCCGTTCAGCATCGGGATCGAGGAGGAATACCTGCTCGTCGATCGCGAGACCTGCGACCTTGCGGAAGCGCCCGATGCGCTGATGGAGGCCTGTAGCAACGAGCTTGACGATCAGGTCAGCCCCGAGTTCCTGCAATGCCAGATCGAGATCGGCACCCATGTCTGCGCCGGCGTGTCCGAGGCGCGCGAGGATCTGCGCCACCTGCGGTCGGTCGTGGCGAAATGCGCCGCCGAACACGGGCTCGCCCCGATCGCCGCCGCGTGCCACCCGTTTTCCGACTGGAAAGAGCAGCATCACACCGACCGCGAACGCTACAACGATCTGCGCCGTGATCTGGGCGGTGTGGCGCGGCGGCTTCTGATCTGCGGGATGCATGTGCATGTGGGCATTCCGGACCGCGAGGACCGGATCGACGTGATGAACCAGCTGTCCTATTTCCTGCCGCATATCCTGGCGCTGTCGGCCTCGTCGCCCTTCTGGCAGGGCGAGGATACGGGTCTGGCATCCTATCGCCTCACGGTTTTCGACAACCTGCCGCGCACCGGGTTGCCGCCGAAGCTGTGGAGTTGGGCGGAGTTTCAGCGCTCGGTGGATGCGCTGGTGGAGCTGGACCTGATCGAGGATGCCTCGAAAATCTGGTGGGACCTGCGCCCGTCCGCCAAGTTCCCGACCATCGAGACGCGCATCTGCGATGTGTCGCCCGAGATCGAGACGACGCTCACCATCGCGGCGCTGGTGCAATGCCTCGCGCGGTATCTGTGGCGCATGAAGGGGCGCAACCAGCGGTGGCGGATCTACGACAACTTCCTCATCTCGGAAAACCGCTGGCTCGCGCAGCGCTACGGCGCGTCGCGGGGGCTGATCGACTTCGGGCGGCGTGAGATCGTGCCGGTGGGCGACCTGATCGAAGAGCTGATCGAGTTGCTGGACGAGGACGCCGAGGCGCTGGGGTGCCGGACCGAGTTGCAAGCCGCGCGCGCCATCATCGCGCGCGGCACATCGGCGGACCGGCAGCGCCGGGTGTTCGAGGCCGCGCAGGAGGCGGGGTCGTCGCGCGAGGATGCGCTGAGAGACGTCGTGCGGGCCCTGATCGGGGAGTTCGGCGACGGGCTGTGAGGCGCGGGCCGTGGCCGGTGTCACGCATGGCGGCGACGGGGCGCGGATGCGCCCTGCCCGGCCCGCCGGGACCCGCGCAAATTCCGGTGCCGGGGCGCCAAACGGCGGACCCCTTTGCATCCGTGCAAATCCCATCTGAGGAATTGCCCCTTGTGCCGCACCGGCCCCTGACCCATTCTGAAACTGAACCAACGTTCATTTCTGTCGGGGAGGATAGGATGGATTTCGCGCTTTCCGAGGAGCAGGAGGCCATCTTCGACATGGCCCTCGGCTTCGGCCAGGACAATATCGCACCGCATGCCCGGGACTGGGAAAAGCAGGGGACGATCCCCAAGGAGCTTTGGCCCAAGGTGGCCGAGCTGGGCCTTGGCGGCATTTATGTTTCCGAGGATCAGGGCGGCTCCGGCCTGACCCGTCTGGACGCGACGCTGATCTTCGAGGCGCTCGCAATGTCCTGCCCCTCTGTCGGCTCGTTCCTGTCGATCCACAACATGTGCGGCGGCATGATCGACAAGTTCGGCACGGACGAGGACAAGGCGCGCTGGCTGCCGGCCCTCACGTCGATGGAAAAGGTGTTCTCCTACTGCCTGACCGAGCCCGGCTCCGGCTCGGACGCGGCCGCGCTGCGCACCAAGGCGGAGAAGACCAACGACAGCTGGGTCTTGAACGGCACGAAGGCCTTCATCTCCGGCGGCGGCTATTCCGACGCCTACCTCACGATGGTGCGCACGGGCGACGACAGCCCCAAGGGCATCTCGGCAATGGTGATCGAGGACGGGACCGAGGGGCTGTCTTTCGGCGGGCTCGAGGACAAGATGGGCTGGCGCGCGCAACCGACCGCGCAGGTGCAGTTCGACGACTGCCGCATCCCCCATGACAACCTCATGGGCGAGGAAGGGCGCGGCTTCGCCTATGCGATGGCCGGGCTTGATGGCGGGCGGCTCAACATCGCGGCCAGCGCCCTTGGCGGCGCGCAATCCGCGCTCGACACCACGCTGGCCTACATGGGCGAGCGCAAGGCCTTCGGCAAACCCATCGACCAGTTCCAGGCGCTCCAGTTCACGCTGGCCGAGATGGAGGTGAAGCTGCAATCGGCCCGCACCTTCCTGCGGCAGGCGGCGTGGAAGCTCGACACCGGGGCGCGCGATGCCACCAAGTTCTGCGCGATGGCCAAGCTTTATGTGACCGATGTCGCCTTCGACGTGGCGAATGAGTGTCTTCAGATGCATGGCGGCTACGGCTACCTCGCCGATTACGGGATCGAGAAGATCGTGCGTGACCTGCGGGTTCACCAGATCCTCGAAGGCACGAACCAGATCATGCGGCTGATCGTGAGCCGCCAGATGCTCGCGGACCGGGGGTGAAATGACCGAACTGTCCATCCGCACCGTCGGGCGCGCAGGGCGCATCACGCTGACCCGGCCCAAGGCCTTGAATTCGCTGAGTTACCAGATGTGCCTCGACATCGAGGCGGCGCTGGATGCGTGGCGCGACGACGAGGCCGTGTCGCTGATCGTGATCGACGCGGAGGGCGACAAGGCGTTCTGCGCGGGCGGCGACATTCAGGCGATGTACGAGCGCGGGCTGGAGGGTGATTACGAATTCGGCCGCACCTTCTGGCGCGACGAATACAGGATGAACGCCAAGATCGCGGAATATCCCAAACCCATCGTCGCCTTCATGCAGGGTTTCGTCATGGGTGGCGGCGTGGGTGTGGGCGGGCACGCCCGGATCCGGGTCGTGGGCGAGACCAGCCAGGTCGCCATGCCGGAGACCGGGATCGGCCTCGTGCCGGATGTGGGGGGAACCTACCTCCTCGCCCGCGCGCCCGGCAAGCTGGGCGAATACCTCGGCGCGACCTCGCTGCGCATGGGGCCGGGTGATGCGATCCACGCGGGATTTGCCGATCATTACATCGAGCGGGAATACTGGCTCGACCTGATCTCGCAGTTGGAAGAGTCAGGCGACGCGGGCCTTGTGGCCACCGCCGCGCAACCCGCGCCCGAAAGCCCGCTGGCACAGGTTCAGGCCGAGATCGACACGCTGTTCGACGGCACTGCCACCGAGATCGCCGCCAAATGCGACGCGGGCGAGAGCGAGACGGCCAAGGCCGCGGCCAAGGCGCTGCGCCGCGCTTCGCCGCTCTCGGTACATTGCACGCTGGCCAACATCGCCCGCGCACGCAACGCCGAGAGCGTGCGGCAGGTACTGGTCTACGAGTTCGAATACACCTACCGCGCGATGGAGCACGGGGATTTCCTCGAAGGCATCCGCGCGCAGATCATCGACCGCGACCGCAACCCCAACTGGCGCCATGCCAGCATCGAGGAGGTGCCCGAGGCGGACATCGCCCGGATGCGCGCGCCGCTGGGTGACGCGGCGCTTACACTCTGAGGGAGGACAGCATGAAGATCGGATTTATCGGGCTGGGCAACATGGGCGGGCCGATGGCCGCCAATCTCGCCAAGGCGGGCCACGAGGTGACGGGGTTCGACCTGGCCGCGCCCATGCCGGAGGGCGTGTCCAAGGCCGACAGCGCCGCCGGGGCCGCGACGGGTGCGGCGGTGGTCATCACCATGCTGCCCAACGGCGAGATCCTGAAGAAGGTGGCCGCCGAGATCATCCCCGCGATGGACAAGGGCGCGTGCCACGCCGATTGCTCGACCGTGGACGTGGACAGCGCCCGCGCGGCGGCCGACATGGCGATGGAGGCCGGGCTTCTGGCCATCGACGCGCCGGTGTCGGGCGGTGTCGGCGGGGCCGCGGGCGGGACGCTCACCTTCATGGCAGGCGGCTCGCAAGAGGCGTTCGACACGGTCAAGCCGCTCTTCGACATCATGGGTCAGAAGGCCGTGCATTGCGGCCCTTCGGGCAACGGTCAGGCCGCGAAGATCTGCAACAACATGATCCTCGGCGCGACGATGATCGTCACCTGTGAGGCCTTCGCACTGGCCGACAAGCTGGGGCTGGACCGGCAGGCGATGTTCGACGTGGTGTCCACCTCGTCCGGGTCGAGCTGGTCGATGAACACCTATTGCCCCGCCCCCGGCGTGGGACCGCAGAGCCCGTCGGACAACGGCTACAAGCCCGGCTTCGCGAGCGACCTGATGCTCAAGGACCTGCGCCTTGCGATGCAGGCGGCGGAAAGTGCCGATGCGGACACGCCCATCGGGCAGGCCGCGATGGAGCTTTACGCGCAGTTCGTGGAGGCCGAGGACGGCAAGGGCACGGATTTCTCGGCCATGCTGCCCCGGTTCGAGGCGCGCGGGCGGGGATGACCTGATGGGCTGGGTCGATGCGGCCGAGGAACTGGCGGCGCTGGAGCCGCCCGCCCGGACCGCACTCGCCCGCCTGACCCCTCAGGATGTGCCCAACGGGGCCGTTCTGTTTTCACCCGGCGAGACGGTGAAAGGCTATGTGGTCGTGCTGAGCGGTCATGTCGGCGTTCACCTCGTCGGTCCGAACGGGCGCGATATCCTGCTCTACGAAGTGCAGCCCGGCGAGAGTTGCATCCAGTCCACCCTCGGGCTTCTGGGCGGCGACGACTATTCCGCCGAGGCGGTGGCGACCGAGGCCACCCGGCTCGTCCTGATCCCCCGACCGGTCTTTCTTGAACTCGTCGACAGCAGCCCGGCCTTTCGCAAGGTGGTCTTCGCCGCGTTCGCCGAGCGGATGCAGGCGATGATGCAGTTGATCGAGACAATGTCCTTTCTGCGGGTGGAGGCGCGGCTGGCTGCCCTCCTCCTCGAGCGGGCCGAGGATGGCGTGGTCGAGATGACGCAGGCCGCGATGGCGCGCGCGATCGGTTCGGTGCGCGAGGTCGTCTCGCGCAGGCTCGACCGGCTGGACCGGGCCGGGATCATCGCCCATGAACGGGGCCTCGTCCGGGTGCTGGATGCGCGCGCGCTGGAAAAGCTCATCGACAGTCCCGCTGTGTGACCACGTCACATGCAATATCGTGAAGGTGAGGATAGACTCTGCCCATCTGACACGCATGGACTGGAGATCATCATGTTCAAGACCAATGAAGGCAACGCCGACCGGATCGTCCGGGGCGTCATCGGGATCGTCGCGCTCGTCCTGTTCTACATGAACATCGGGACGGTGCTGGGCTGGGTGCTGCTGGTGGTGGGCGTCATCGCGCTGTTCACCGCGATCACCGGCTGGTGCGCGATCTATTCGGTGATCGGCGTGAACACCTGCAAGATGAAGAGCTGAGGGGTTTCGCCCGCTGGCGCGGGCGACCCGAGCGAGGGGCGCTGCCCCTCGCGCTCCCCGGGATATTTTGGACCGGAAAGATCACACGCCGAGAGCGCGGAGGACTCTGGGGAGTTCTTCGGGGAGGTCCTCGGCGATGAGGCCGGGGCCGAAGCTGAGGGCAGCTTCGGTGTGGAGCCATGCGGCGGTGGCGGCGGCCTCGGCCGGGACATTCCAGCCCCGCGCCAGAAGTCCGACAATCAGCCCCGTAAGCACATCGCCAGACCCGGCCGTGGCGAGCCAGGGCGCGGCGCGGTCATGAAGCGCCGCGTTGACGCGGCAGCGGCCCGTCTGGTCCGCGACGACGGTGGCCGGGCCCTTGAACAGGACCGTGCAGCCTGCGCGGGCGGCCGCCGCGCGGGTGGCGTCGACCTTGGACCAGGCGGGGCCCCGGTCCGCGGTCTCGCCGAGCCGATCCGAGAGGTCCGGAAAGAGCCGCGCGAACTCGCCGCCGTGCGGGGTAAGCACACATTTGTCGTGAAGAAGCGGGAAAAGCGCGTCGGGCGCGCCCGCGATGGCCGTGAGCGCATCGGCGTCGAGCACCGTGGGCCGCCCGGTGGCAAGCACGGTCGGCAGGAGGTCGCGGGCGTGGTCCGGGCCGAGACCGGGGCCAAGGGCCAAGGCGTTGAGGCGCTGATCGGTGAGCAGACCCTCCAGCGCCGCCGCATCGTCCGCCTCGGCCAGCATGACGGCGGTCAGCTGTGCCGCGTTTTCGGCCAGCGCCTCATGCGGGGCGGCGAGGGTGACCAATCCGGCCCCCACCCGCAACGCCGCGCGGGCCGCAAGCCGCGCGGCCCCCGTCCTGGCGGAGGGGCCGGACAGGACGAGCGCATGGCCATGACCGAATTTGCCGCGCCCGTCGCTGAGTTTGCTCAGGGGATGCAGCGGGGCGGTCACCGTCCGCGCCACGTCTTTCGCCGCGCCCGCGTCATGCGCCAGCCCGATGTCGGTGACGACCAGTTTGCCGATCAGATCGGGCGCGCGTGCGAGGACCGTGCCGACTTTGGCGGCGTGAAAGGTCACCGTCAGATCCGCCGTGAACACCGTCCCATCGCGCCGGCCTTCCGGCTCTGCCGACAAAACCCTGCCGCTGTCCGAGCACAAACCGCTGGGCAGGTCGACGGCAACGCGGCGGACCGGGGCCGGGGCGGATCCGAACGCGTTTGCGGCGCCGAGCGTCTCGGACGCGATATCGCGGATCGGCCGGCTGAGACCGGTGCCGAACAAGGCATCGACCACGAGAGCGCATCCGGTGTCCGGGTGAACCGCTGCCTCGAAGGCGGCATTTCTGGCGCGGTGCGGTGCCTCGTGGAGTTGCCCGTGATCGGGGTCGACCATCCCGGCCCGGAAATCGCGGATGACACCGAGGTCGGCCCAACGGAGGAAGTTCGTGCGCGCATCCGGCGGCAGCTTGTCCGCGTCGCCGTAGAAAAACACCTCCACCGACCAGCCGCGCGCGGCCAGCAAGCGTGCGATGACGAAGCCGTCGCCGCCGTTGTTGCCCGGCCCGCACAGGACCACGGCCCTGTGTGCGCCCGCAGCGAGATCGGGCCATTCTTGCAGCACCGCATCGACCACGCCCTGCCCGGCCCGCTCCATCAGGTCGAGCCCGGTGACGGCACCGGAGGAAATGGCGGCCTCTTCGATGGCGCGCATTTGGGCGGCTGTGACGAGTTCGGACATGGTTTCTGCCTCGATTATTCGCAAACCGCCCGGATCGCGTGCAGTTTGCACAAATATTATGCGAAGCGGCTGGAATCCCGGCCACGCTCCTGCTACCGAAACCCTATGCAATTGTGGCCCCGGATGAGAAGTGGTCTGTGGGCCTCGAACCTGATTTCCGAGGGGGGACAACCATGAAAAAGATCGAAGCCATCATCAAGCCGTTCAAGCTGGATGAGGTGAAGGAAGCTCTTCAGGAAATCGGCGTACAGGGGCTCTCCGTGATCGAGGTCAAGGGGTTCGGGCGCCAGAAAGGCCATACCGAGCTCTACCGGGGCGCTGAATATGTCGTCGACTTCCTGCCGAAAGTGAAAATCGAGGTCGTGCTTTCCTCCGATCAGGTCGATAGCGCGATCGAAGCGATCGTGAGCGCCGCCAAGACCGACAAGATCGGCGACGGCAAGATCTTTGTCTCGCCGATCGAGCAGACAATCCGTATCCGCACCGGCGAAACCGGCGACGACGCCGTCTGACGCCTTTCCATTTCTCACACTGACAAACCTAGGGGAAAGAGACGCACAATGAGCAATGCTGACGTTCTCAAACTGATCAAGGACGAGGATATCGCCTACGTCGATATCCGCTTCACCGACCCGCGCGGCAAATTGCAGCACGTCACGGTGATCGCGGACGAAGTCGACGAGGATTTCCTCGAAGAGGGCTTCATGTTCGACGGCTCCTCCGTCGCCGGCTGGAAATCCATCGAAGCATCGGACATGAAACTCATGCCCGATCCCGACAGCGTGTATGTCGACCCGTTCTATGCCGAGAAGACGCTCTGCGTGCACTGCTCGATCGTCGAGCCGGACACCGGCGAACCCTATGAGCGCGACCCGCGCGGCACCGCCGAAAAGGCCGAGGCCTATCTCAAGTCCTCCGGCATCGGCGACGTGTCCTACTTCGGCCCCGAGGCCGAGTTCTTCCTGTTCGACGACGTGAAATACGCCGTGTCGCCCAACAAGGTGTCCTACGAGATCGACGCCGACGGCGCCGCCTGGAACACCGATGCCGATTTCGAGATGGGCAACCTGGGCCACCGTCCCGACTACAAAGGCGGCTACTTCCCGGTGAACCCGTCGGACGACAGCCAGGACATCCGGTCGGAAATGCTGACCACGATGAAGATGCTCGGCATGAAGGTGGACAAGCACCACCACGAGGTCGCGACCTCGCAGCACGAGCTGGGCCTGATCTTCGGGACGCTGACCAAGCAGGCCGACGAGCTTCAGAAATACAAGTACGTCATCCACAACGTTGCACAGGCCTATGGCCGCACGGCGACCTTCATGCCCAAGCCCATCAAAGGCGACAACGGGTCGGGCATGCACGTCAACATGTCGATCTGGAAGGACGGCAAGCCGCTCTTCGCCGGTGACAAGTACGCCGACCTGAGCCAGGAAGCGCTTTACTTCATCGGCGGCATCCTGAAGCACGCCAAGACGCTCAATGCCTTCACCAACCCGTCGACCAACTCCTACAAGCGCCTGATCCCCGGCTTCGAAGCCCCGGTTCTGCGCGCCTACTCGGCCCGCAACCGCTCTGGCTGCGTGCGGATCCCGTGGACGGAAAGCCCGAAGGCCAAGCGTGTGGAAGCCCGCTTCCCCGATCCGGCGGCGAACCCCTATCTGTGCTTCGCGGCACTCCTGATGGCCGGCCTCGACGGTATCAAGAACAAGATCGATCCGGGCCCGTCGTCCGACAAGAACCTCTACGATCTGCCGCCCGAGGAGCTGGAAGGCATCCCGACGGTCTGCGGGTCGCTGCGTGAGGCGCTCGACAGCCTTGCCGCCGATCACGAGTTCCTGCTTGCCGGCGACGTGTTCACCAAGGACCAGATCGACGGTTACCTCGAGCTAAAGTGGGAAGAGGTCTATGCCTTCGAACACACCCCGCACCCGATCGAGTACGCGCTGTACTACTCGGTCTGATCCGGTCGGTTCACAGAACAGAGGGCGTCCCGGTCGGGGCGCCCTTTTTCGTGTCCGGGTGGCGGTGCCGGTTCAGTCCAGCGCGTCGACAAGGATCGCGTTGAGCGCGGAGCCGGACCGGCGCAGTACGGCCAGCTTCTGAAATTCGTCCGAATTCCAGAAGGCGCGGGCGTGGGCGCGGTCCGGGAATTCGATGACGAACGCCGCGTCGGGCAGCGCGCTGTCGCCCTCCATCCGTTCCGGAGCGCCGCCCCGCGCGAGGAACCGGCCCTTGTGGTCGGAGACGACGGTGGGAATGCGGGCGAAGTAGTCGTCCATCCACTCGCGGCTGTGGATCTGCATCTGGCCGATGACGAATGCGCGCATGTTGATACTGCCCTTTTGGATTTCTTTGAGCGTCCCGTGCGCTCAGAGTAGCCTGACGCCGTGCGCGCCTGTCAATCGCCGTCGCGCCGCGCCCGGAGCGTTTGCGGTGTGATTGACATTGGACCGCCCTGGCCTCCACCCTGCCCCTCACGTCGCGCCCGTCAGAAGAGTGGATGGACCCGGCAGCGCCCTGTGCGCGTTGGTCCGTGTACCCGGCACATCGACACGACTGCAAAGGAGCTTTCTCATGGATGCTCAATTGATCGCCGCAATCATCATCGGGCCGTTCGCGGTGGCCTTCATCTATGCGGGCATTCACGAATACCTGCGTTACAAGTCCGAAGGCCGCGCCGATTACGGGCTTGTCTTCGACCAGGAGACCGGGACGACGCATGTGACCGGCATCGCGGAGGGCGCGGACCGGTACGATCCCGACGACTTCGATCCGGGGGAGTACAACGACCCCGACATCTCGAACCCGGATGACGAGACCAAGAGTTAAGTGATCGAGGCGCGGCCCCGGCGCGCCTACTTCCGGTAGGCCCCGAGGATACGCGCGGCAATGTCCTTTTCTGACCTTAAACGCCAGCCCACGGGAAACCCCTCGATCGCGATGACGAAATCGAGCGGCAGGCGCCCGGCAATCGCGTGGGCCGCGACCTCATCCGGCAGGATCACGTCGTGACCGTAAAGCTCCCGCTGCGGCAGCGGCACGCCGGGGAGTGCGAGCGCCACGAGCTCGGTGCAGATCAGGTCCGGGTCGCCGTCATCGACCTTGAGGTGAAAATCGAAGGCCCGCCCGATCATCGAAAAGGCGGTGGGCAGGCCCGTACAGGCGCAGGCGCAGCCGTCCGGGCGCAGGACGGCGACGGTATCGGCCTCGAACAATTCGCGGGGCGCGGAGAGGTGGACGCCGGTATCGGTGGCCTCGATGGCGACGGCGCCGGCCCGGATCGCGGCCTGATGCGGGCGCACGGCGGGGTGGGTCCAGACCCCGGCGGCCCGCAACTCCGTCTCGGACCCGACATAGAGCGCGGCATGACCGAAATAGGCATAGGAATTGGCCCCTGAGAGGCGCGCGGCACTTCGGGTGACGATGACGTCCATAGGCTTCAGCCGCGACAGGAGCGCGGCCTGCGCGTCCTCCTGCTCTTCCAGATAGGCGGTGCGCACCTTGGTTTCGCGCAGCACACGCGGGAGGTCGGCGGAATTTTGTTCGAGAAACAGGACGACGGGGTCGGGCACGCCGCCCTCAGCCTCGCAACAATCGGCAAGCTCGGCGCGCCACGCGGCCTCGTTCGGCATGGTGGCCGTGTCCAGCGCGGTCGGGCTGCATCCGGCCAAGGCGGCGAGAGCGAACGCGAGTGCCGCGAAGGTAGCACCGTATGGGGGGCGAATTTTCGACTGCATCGGGCCTGTTTCGTCTTTGTGCGATGCCAGAGTGGCCGGTCCGGGCCGTGATTTCCTTGACCCAGATCAGGGGACAGGGGGACGATCCGGACAGCTGACCCAAGGTCAATTGTGTCCGGTCCGGCACGAAAACATACCGAGTTCGGCATTTTGTTTCCCAAACCCGGACACCGGGCACCCGCATAAGCGCACCACACCACATGAACAAAATTGAACAATTGAGCAGAGCCATGTTGAACAGCACATTTTTCAGGACCGACGACGCGCAGCAGTTCCAGCGTCACGTCAGCGAAAGCCGCCTCACCGCCGCCCTGCGCGGCCGCAGCGAATCTCCGGGTCGGGGTCCGTCCCATATCCGGCGCTGGATCGAAGGACGGTTCGTCAGCATCCCGGTCTGATCGGGCCGCCGCGCCGCTCGAATGTGACGAAATCGGGATGAACCAAGCCGTTAACCACCCGAAAGAAGGTAGGGTTACCCCCACCTGTGACGAAACCGGGGCGTGAACAATCCGTTTCCGCCCCGTTTCCACCCATCGGGCACCAAATTACCGGGCGATAACGGACTTGTTCGAGAGAACATGGTCAGGAGGGCGCAGCCCCAGTCGTGGTTTTCCCACAGGTCCGCGACAGAAGGCTCCCTTCATTCTTGGGCGATCCCGGCAGATGCCGCGGATCGCCCCTTTTTTATGGCCTCGTCAGGGAATATTCCGCCCAGACGCCCCAGTGATCGGAGCCGAGCCGTGGCAGGCGTTCGGAGCGCCCGGTCCCCCCGGTGGCGAGCACATGGTCGATCTGGACACGCAGCAGGCCGCCCGCCGCGAAGGTCACGGCACTGCGCCCGACACGGGTGAGCCCGCCGGCTTCGGCGATCTGCGTGACGCTGTGGGCCCAGGGAACGACGTTGAAATCGCCGCCCAAAGCGATCGGCCCGTCAAGCTGCGCGATGCGCGCGGCGATGGCATCGGCATTTTCGGCGTTGGGATAAGGCCAGACCCAGCGCAGGTGGGTCGCGACGACCCAGAGCGGGCCTTCGGGCGCCTCCACCTGCACGCCCGCCAATCGGTCGCCGCAAAAGGCCGTTCCGTCGATCGCGGGCCACCGGGCGAAGATGGCGAGGCCGTAGCTTTCCGGTGCGTCGCAGGCGATATGGGCCGGATAGGTGCGCATGAGCGGGGCGAGGACATTGCCGGAGCGTCCCACCGCCTCCTGCAAGGTCACGATGTCCGGGTCACGGGCGAGGATGTCCTCGAGCACCTCGACCGGGTTATCATTATGAAAGAGCAGGTTTTTCTGGTAGTGGCGGATCACCGCACCCTGCCCTGTTTGCGGGTCTTGCTGCGTCCCCCACGGCAAGATCCCCAGTGTCGCGATGATGCCCGCGCCGAGGGCCGCGTTCACCGCCCCCGCTCCGCGCGGGCCCACGATCATCAGGCCGACACCGCTCAGGACCAGCAGACCGGCGAAATACACGCGGAACACCGCCACGCTGTCGCCCGCCGGATGGACGCGCCCCAGATACCCCGCCACGACGAGCAGGAGGCAGACGCGGCCAAGATTGCGCAGAATGGGAGAGAGCCGGTTCTTCATGCGCCTTGATTACGGCAAGCGCGGCGGCGGCGAAACGCGATTGTGACCCCGCCGGGTGGCATTGTCCGTGTGATCCGTGCAGAGCTTGGCTGAGAACCGGACGGGAGACGAGAATGACGACGGAAAAGCTCGAATTTCAGGGGCATGACGGCTCCACCCTTGCCGCGCGGCTGGACCTGCCTGCGGGGCGGGTGCGCGCGACGGCGCTGTTTGCCCATTGCTTCACCTGTTCCAAGGATATTCTGCCCGCCCGGCGCATCGCGCAGCGGCTGACCGCGGCGGGGATCGCGGTCCTGCGGTTCGACTTCACGGGGCTGGGCCACAGCGAGGGGGAGTTCGCAAACACCACCTTCACCTCGAACGTCGAAGACCTCGTGCGGGCTGCCGAGACGCTGCGGGCGCGCGATCTGGCGCCGACCCTGCTCATCGGTCATTCGCTCGGGGGTGCGGCCGTGCTGCGCGCGGCGGGCGAGATCGGGGGGATCAAGGCAGTGGTCACGCTGGGCGCGCCCTTCGCGCCGGATCATGTGACGCACAACTTCGCCGACCATCTGGACGAGATCACGCGGGAGGGCGCGGCGGAGGTGGACCTTGGCGGGCGCACATTCACCATCGGGCGGGCCTTCGTGGAGGATATCCGGGCCGAGACACTCACCGCAGCCATTCACAACCTGAAGGCCGCGCTGCTGATCATGCACGCCCCGCGCGACACGGTGGTGGGCATCGACAATGCGGAAGCCATTTTCCGCGCCGCCATTCACCCCAAGAGCTTCGTGACGCTGGATGATGCCGATCACCTGCTTTCGCGGGGCGAAGATGCGGAATACGCGGCGTCGGTGATCGCGGCCTGGGCCGGACGTTACCTCGATCTTGGCGAGGCCGAGACGCGCGAGGGCGCGCCGGAGGGCGTGCTTCGGGTGCAGGAGGCCGATCCCGAGGGGTATTTGCAGGATGTGACACAGGGGCCGCATCACCTTTATGCCGATGAGCCGGTCTCGTTCGGCGGCACGAACCGGGGCCTGTCGCCCTATGGGTTCCTCGCCGCGGGGCTCGGGGCCTGCACCTCGATGACCATCCGCATGTATGCCCGGCGCAAGAAGTGGCCGCTGACGGACGTGCGCGTCGACGTGACCCATTCCAAGGTCCATGCGGAGGACGCCGACCCGGACACGCCGTCGGGCAAGGTGGACGAGTTCCGGCGCATGATCCGGCTTGCGGGCGATCTGACCGAGGAACAGCGCGACAGGCTTATCGAAATCGCGGACAAATGCCCGGTTCACAAGACGCTCCATCAGGAGAACCGGATCGTCACGGAACGCGCCGACTAGGCGGGCCGCTTTGCTCTTGACCTTGCCGCGAGGCGCGGACAAACCACGCCGCATGGCAACGGGACAGCTCATCATCGACCTCGATGCGCTCGCCGCGAACTGGCGCGCGCTGGACGGGAAATCGGCCTCGGACGTGCAGACGGCGGCCGTGGTCAAGGCGGACGGCTATGGGCTCGACGCGGGCCGGGTGGCGCGCACGCTGGCGGCAGCCGGGGCGCGGCGGTTTTTCGTGGCGGTCGCCGAGGAAGGGGCCGCCGTGCGCGAGGCGCTTGGCCCCGGCCCCGAAATCTCGGTCTTCGGGGGTCACATGCCGGGCGATGCCGAACTCATTCAGGGGCTGAACCTCGTGCCCATGCTGAACTCGGTCGAGCAGCTCACCCGGCATTTCGAGGCGCTGCCGGATCATCCCTTCGGCATCCAGCTGGACAGCGGCATGAACCGGCTGGGCATGGAGCCCGCCGAATGGGGCGCGGTGCGTGACATCGCGCTGGCCGCAGGGCCGCGACTCATCATGTCTCACCTCGCCTGTTCCGACGAACCGGCGCACGAGATGAACCCGCGCCAGCTTCAGACCTTCGTGGAGATGAGCGCCGGGCTGGACGTGCCCCTGTCGCTCGCTGCCACGGGCGGTATCCTTCTGGGGCCGGAGTATCACTTCGACCTCACGCGCCCCGGCATCGGGCTTTACGGCGCGCGACCGTTTGAGAGCGCGCAGCCGGTCGTGAGCCTCGACCTGCCCGTCATTCAGGCGCGCGAGCTGGTGGCGGGCGAGACGGTGGGCTACGGCAACAGCTGGATCGCCGACCACCCGACCCGCGTCGCCACCGTCTCGGGCGGTTATGCCGACGGGATCACGCGGCATCTGTCGAACGTGGGGGTCTTTTTCCACGGTGACACGCCCTGCCCCATCCTTGGCCGGGTCTCGATGGACCTGATCGGGGTGGACATCACCCATCTGGGCGAGGTGCCCCCGGTGCTCACGCTGCTCGGCCCCCATCAGGGTGTGGACGATATCGCGGACACCACGGGCACCATCGGCTACGAGATCCTGACGCAACTTGGCCACCGCTACGCGCGGACCTATGAGCGGGGACGGACGTGACGCGGGCGCTTGTGCCCCTGACGCTCCTCGGGCGTTTCACGCTCGGCCTGATGCGCCGGACAGGCGCGGTCACGCTCTTCTTCCTCAATGCCCTGATCCGTATCCCCGCCACGCTGCGCTATCCGCGCGAGCTGGCGGGTGCGTTTCTTCAGGTGGGCTGGCTGTCGCTGCCGGTCGTCGGACTGACGGCCGTATTCACGGGCGCGGCGCTGGCGCTTCAGATCTACGCCGGCGGCTCGCGCATCTCGGCGGAGGCCGTGGTGCCGCAGATCGTGGCCATCGGGATCGTGCGCGAACTGGGCCCCGTGATGGTGGGCCTGATGATCGCCGCGCGCGTCACGTCGTCCATTGCCGCCGAGATCGCGACGATGAAGGTGTCGGAGCAGGTGGATGCGCTGGTGACACTGTCGACCGATCCGATGACATACCTCACCGCGCCACGCGTGCTGGCGGGGCTGGTGACGGTGCCGGTGCTGGTGGCGCTTGGCGATATTCTGGGCCTGTTCGGCGGCTTCGTCGTCGCCACGCAGGGACTGGGCTTCAACGGGCCGTCCTACATCACGACGAGCTGGAATTTCCTCGACCCGATCGACATCACCCTGTCGCTCACCAAGGGCGCGGTCTTCGGCGGGATCGCGGTGACGCTCGCCTGTCATGCGGGGCTGAATGCCGGGCGCGGGGCGCAGGGCGTCGGAATGGCCACCAAGAGCGCGGTTCAGGCCGCCGCGATCCTTGTCCTCGCTGCGAACGTGGCCCTGACGGGACTGTTCTTCGGCCTATGATCGCGCTCGAACATATCTCCAAAAGCTTCGGGACAAAGCAGGTGCTGGACGACATCTCGCTCACGCTCGAGGACGGGTCGAGCCTTGCGGTGCTCGGTCGCTCCGGCACGGGAAAATCGGTGCTGACGCGGATCGTTCTGGGCCTCATGGCGCCGGACGCGGGCCGCGTGGTGATCGACGGGGCGCCCATGACGCGGCGCGCGCGGCGGGGGTTTCTGGAGCAGACCGGCGTGCTGTTTCAGGGATCGGCGCTCTTCGACAGCATGACGGTCTGGGAGAACGTGGCCTTTCGCCTGCGCAACGGGCGCAAGCGCTTGGGCCGCGCTGAGGCACGGCGGCGGGCGGAAGAGGCGCTGGACCGCGTCGGGCTGGAGAGCCGGGTGGCCGACCTTTTCCCCGCTGACCTCTCGGGCGGGATGCAGAAACGCGTGGGACTGGCCCGCGCCATCGTCGGCACGCCGCGCTACCTGTTCTTCGATGAGCCGAACTCCGGTCTGGACCCGGTGACCTCCACCGATATCGACGCGCTGATCCGCGAACTCGTCACGGACCTCGGGGCCACCGCCATCACGATCACGCATGACATGGCCTCGATCCGCACCATCGCGGACGAGGTTCTGCTGCTCGACGCGAGCCGGGCGCGGTGGCATGGCCGGGTCGCGGATCTTGCGACCGCGGACGACCCGCTCCTCGCCCGGTTCCTCGCCCGTTAGAGACCCGCAGTCCCGCAAAATCGCATCGGGCAGGCAACTTTTCGCCGACCGTCGCGTTTGGGACGTGACGCGGTGCGCAACGCCCGCGCACCGCAATCACCGACGCGAGGGGATCGACCATGACGGGATCACACGGACTTCTAGCGGCCGCCCAGCGGCAGGGGCAGACGATCGTACTGGGCCTTGTCGGGCTCGCCGGAATTGCCCTCGTCACCCTGACGATTGGCGGGGCTCTGGGCCTTCTGCCCTGGCTCGAATTGTATGCGGGCGCAGGTGGTGCGGTCATCCCCGAGGCCGGGATGTATGTGCAGATCGCCGTAACGGCGCTTTTCGTTCTGCTTATGCTGTTTCTCCCCGCGAACCGCCGGATCATGCAGCTTGAACGCAGCCACCGGGACTTCACCGTGTCGATGGACGATATCGCCGCCGCCTACCGGGTGAGCCACGAGGCCGACCGCGCCGGACTGTTCAGGGCGGGCGGGGAGTTCGACTCGGTGCGCGAACGGCTGATCCATCTGCGCGAGCATCCCGATCTGGGCGCGCTGGAGCCCGAGGTGCTGGAGCTTGCCGCCCAGATGAGCCACACGTCACGCGATATCGCCGAAGTCTATTCCGACACCAAGGTCGAGCGGGCCCGCCAGTTCCTGCGCCAGCGGCAGGAAGAGATCGAGACGTTTCAGGAGACGCTCGCGCTTGCCAGGAAAACGACAGAGGACCTCAAGCACTGGAAACAGCAGGTCGAGACCGAGGAACAGGTGGTGGACCGTCAGGTCGAGACCCTGAAAGCCGACCTCAAGGCGCTGCTGCCCGAACTGGGCATCGCAGCGGAAGAACCGCCGCGCCGCGCCACGCATTCAGTGGTGCCGATGACGCATAAATCGCAGTTGTCCGCCGGGCGCCCCGTCGTGCCGCAAAAGCCCGACAGATAGGCGTTCCCGATTTGGAAACGGTGGCGCAGTCTTGGCCCCACTGTTTTCGATAATCCTTCTTATCACCCCTCAACATTCTGTTTATGCTCGATTTTGTCGGGCGTGACGTGGTCTTGGGGGGCTGGGGCGCACCGCAGGGGGTGTGTTCATGGCTTCGGTTCCCGGGTTGTTTTCCGCGGCGCAGCGACAGGTGCAGGTGCTCGTGATGGGCGTCGTTCTGATCGCCGCGCTGGTCCTGAGCGTGCTGTCCGTCGGCGCGATGATCGGGGCCATGCCGTGGCTCGAAATCTATGCCAGCGCCGGGGGCCAGCAGATCGCGCAGGCGGGCATGTATCTTCAGGTCGGCGCGACGGTGACCTTCATCCTGCTCGCCCTTTACCTGCCCGCGACGACCCGGATCATGCAGCTGGAAAAGAGCCACCGGGAGTTCGCCGTCTCGATGGACGATGTCGCCCGCGCCTACCGGGTGAGCCACGAGGCCGACCGAAAGCGGCTGTTCAGGATCGGGAGCGAGTTCGACTCGGTGCGTGAGCGGATCACCCATCTGCGCGACCACCCCGACCTCGGCGCGCTGGAGCCCGACATTCTGGAGCTTGCCGCCCAGATGAGCCACACCTCGCGCGATCTCGCGAAGGTCTATTCCGACACGTCCGTGGAGCGTGCGCGGGGCTTTCTGCGCCAGCGTCAGGAGGAGATCGACACATTCCTCGAGACCATCGCGCTGGCCAAGAAGACCACCGAGGACATGCGCCACTGGATGCAGCAGATCGAGACCGAGGAACATGTCGTGGAGACGCAGTTGGCCGCGTTGGAAGCGGATCTCATGGCGCTTTTGCCCGAACTGGGGTTCGAGGTCGCCACGGAGGTCGCGGATGACGCCATCGTCGTGCCCATGCCGCAAAAGGCCCGCACCCCGGCCCGGCCCCCTTTTCCCTCGAAACCGGAGCGCTGAGGGGCTAATCCGGTCCCATGATGTGGCTTCGCTGGCTCAACCTTTCTCTCATCCTGCTGTTTCCCATCGCCTGGGTCGCGCCGCTCCTGCGTGCGGGGCTGAACCTGCCGCTTCTGGGGTTGAAGGAGGTGAGTGTGGTGTCGGGCCTCTGGGCGCTGATGCAGGAGGACTTGTTCCTCGCGCTCATCGTCTTTCTCTTCGCCATCGTCGCACCCGCGATCAAGGTCGCCGGGATGGCGCTGATCCAGTTCGGAAGGATGGGTGAGCGGGCCAAGCCGGTCTTCGGGTTTCTCGGGCGGCTGGCGATGGCGGATATTTTCCTGATGGCGCTTTACGTCGTCATCATCAAGGGCGTGGCGATGACGCGGGTGGAGGTCGGCTGGGGCCTGTATCTGTTCACCTTCTGCGTGCTGGCCTCCCTGCTGGTGACGCTGCTGCACAAACCGCGCGACTGAGTTTCGCGGCGGCTGGCGCCGCCACGACCCGTGCGAGGGGCGCTGCCCCTCGCGCTCCCCGAGGTATTTCCGGACCGAAGAAGGGGCCAGGGGCGCTTGCGCATGAGCGACCTGCGAGGCACAAGGCTGCATGGCCAAAACCACCAAGAATTTCGTCTGCCAGAGCTGCGGTGCCTCGACCTCGAAATGGGCCGGGCGCTGCGAATCCTGTGGCGAGTGGAACAGCATCGTCGAGGAAAAGCCGCTGTCCTCCGGCCCCGCCTCCAAGACGCTCGGGGCGGCGCGCGGGCGCAGCGTGGCGTTGAGCGATCTGTCCTCGACCGAGGCACCGCCCCCGCGCACGGAATCGGGCGTGGCAGAGTTCGACAGGGTTCTGGGCGGTGGGCTGGTGCCCGCCTCTGCCGTCCTCGTGGGCGGTGATCCGGGGATCGGGAAATCGACGCTTCTATTGCAGGCGGCGGCGCATTTCGCGCGGGCCGGGCTCAAGACGCTCTACGTCTCGGGCGAGGAAGCGAGCGCGCAGGTCAGAATGCGGGCGCAGCGGCTGGGGCTGGCGGATGCGCCGGTCAAGCTCGCTGCCGAGACCAACCTGCGCGACATCCTGACGACGCTGGAGGAGGAGCGGCCCGGCCTCGCCATCATCGATTCGATCCAGACCATGTGGGCGGACAACGTGGACAGCGCGCCGGGCAGCGTGAGCCAGGTGCGGGCCGCCGCGCACGAGCTTGTCACCTTCGCCAAGCGGCGCGGCATGGCCGTGATCCTCGTGGGTCACGTCACCAAGGAAGGCCAGATCGCGGGCCCGCGCGTGGTGGAGCACATGGTGGACACGGTGCTGTATTTCGAGGGCGAGCGCGGCCACCAGTTCCGCATTCTGCGCGCGGTGAAGAACCGCTTTGGCCCGGCCGACGAGATCGGGGTGTTCGAGATGACGGGCGGCGGGCTGGCCGAAGTGGCCAACCCTTCGGCCCTGTTCCTGTCGGACCGCGACGAGCCCGCGCCCGGTGCGGCAGTTTTCGCGGGGATCGAGGGGACGCGGCCCGTGCTGGTGGAGTTCCAGTGCCTCGTCGCCCCCTCGCCGCTGAGCCAGCCGCGCCGGAGCGTGCTGGGCTGGGACGGCGGGCGGCTTGCCATGATCCTCGCCGTGCTGGAGGCGCGTTGCGGGATTCCCTTCGCCGGGCTGGACGTCTATCTCAACGTGGCGGGTGGGATGCGGGTGGGCGAGCCTGCGGCCGACCTTGCCGTGGCTTGTGCGCTTTTGTCGGCGCGCGAGGACGTGGCGATCCCGCGCGATACGGTGGTTTTCGGTGAAATCTCGCTCTCCGGCGCCCTGCGCCCGGTGGGCCAGACCGAAAACAGGTTGAAAGAGGCGCAAAAACTTGGTTTCACAAGCGCCATCGCGCCCGCGCGATCGAAGGCCGGGGAAGACTCGGGGCTTGCCCTGAAATCATACGCGGATCTGGCCGGATTTGTTGGGGATATGTTCGGCGCGGGTTGAGCGCCGCATACAGAGGGACGGATACATGGACGGGTTCACGATTGTCGACGGCGTTGTCGCGCTGGTCATCCTCGTATCCGCGATCCTCGCCTATTCGCGCGGCTTCGTGCGCGAGGGCATGGCGATTGTGGGTTGGGTCGCGGCGGCGGTCATCGCCTATCTCTTCGCGCCGCGTTTCGTACCGCTCATCAAGGAAATCCCGGTCCTGCGCGACTTCATCGCCGAAAGCTGCGAACTCTCCGTCATCGCCTCTTTCGCCGGTGTTCTCGCGCTCGCCCTCGTAGTCGTGTCGCTGTTCACCCCGCTGTTTTCCAGCGTGATCCAGCGCTCGGCGCTGGGGGGCGTGGACCAGGCGCTCGGCTTCGTCTTCGGGGTGCTGCGGGGTATCCTCCTCGTGGCCGTAGCGCTCATCGTCTATGACAACGTGGTGACGGCGGACACGATCGACGCGGTCGACAACTCGCGCACCGCCAAGGTCTTTGCCCGCTCGACCGACAACCTGAACGAACAGATCCCGGACGACGCGCCGGGCTGGATCGTGGCGCGGTATGAAGAGCTGGTGTCGACCTGCACCGCCGACTCGACCACCCCGACCGAATAAGCGCCGCTAACATATAATCGTTACATTCGGTCCGCCGCCCCGTGACAGGGGCGCCAAGCTGCTCTAGGTAAGGGGGCACGCTGCCACCGGATTCGGATTTGCTCCACATGTCTGCTGCTCGCCAGCCCGCCATGCCGCCTTCGCACCCCTTCGATGATGATAAATTGAAAGAGGAATGCGGGGTTTTCGGCGTTATCGGCCTTGCCGATGCCGCCAACTTCGTGGCGCTCGGCCTTCACGCCCTGCAACATCGCGGCCAGGAGGCCGGGGGGATCGTGTGTCACGACCCCGAACACGGGTTCAACTCCGCGCGTCGCTTCGGCTATGTGCGCGACAACTTCACCAAGCAATCGCTGATGGAAACGCTGCCCGGGCCGCTTGCGATCGGGCATGTGCGCTATTCCACAGCCGGGTCCAAGGGCGCGGTCATTCGTGACGTGCAGCCGTTCTTCGGCGAGTTCTCGATGGGCGGCGCGGCGATTGCGCATAACGGCAACATCACCAATGCGCATGAGCTTCGGCGCGAGCTGATCGAGCGTGGCTCGATCTTTCAGTCGTCGAGCGACTCTGAGTGCATCATTCACCTGATGGCGCGGTCGCTGCAAAAGCACGCCGCCGAACGGCTCGAGGATGCGCTGCGCCGGGTCGAGGGGGCGTTCTCCATCGTTGCCATGACGCGCACCAAGCTGATCGGCGTGCGCGACCCGCTGGGCGTGCGCCCGCTCGTTCTGGGCCAGTTGGGCGATGGCTGGGTGCTGTCGTCCGAGACCTGCGCGCTGGACATCATCGGCGCCAAGTTCGTGCGCGAGATCGAGCCGGGCGAAATGGTGGTCATCACCAAGGAGGGCGTCGAGAGCCGCCATCCCTTCCGCCCGCAAAAGTCCCGGTTCTGCATCTTCGAACACGTCTATTTCTCGCGCCCCGATTCGATCATCGGCGGTCGCTCGGTCTATGAAACCCGGCGCCAGATCGGTGTGGAGCTTGCGCGGGAGAAGCCCGTGGATGCGGACCTTGTCTGCCCGGTGCCGGATTCCGGTACACCTGCGGCCATCGGTTACAGCCAGGAATCGGGGATTCCCTATGCGATGGGGATCATCCGCAACCAGTACATGGGCCGGACTTTCATTGAACCGACCGAGCAGATCCGCAACATGGGTGTGCGGCTCAAGCTCAACGTGAACCGGGCGCTGATCGAGGGCAAACGGGTCATCCTCGTGGACGACTCGGTGGTGCGCGGGACGACGAGCCGCAAGATCAAGGACATGATCCTCGACGCCGGTGCGGCCGAGGTGCATTTCCGCATCGCCTCGCCGCCCACCGCCTGGCCGTGCTTTTACGGGGTGGATACCCCGGAGCGCGACAAGCTGCTTGCCGCGAATATGACCGAGGACGAGATGTGCGAGCATCTGGGCGTCGACAGCCTGCACTTCATCTCGCTCGACGGGCTTTACCGCGCCGTGGGTGAAGCCGCCGGGCGCGACGACAGCGCGCCGGCCTATTGCGACGCGTGTTTTTCCGGCGAGTATCCGGTGGCCCCGCGCGACATGCTCAACAAGGGTTTCGTGCTCAAGACAGCGGCGGAATAGCGCCGCTTTTCGCGAGCCTGCACTCACGAAACAAGGGGTATCGGCGTTTTTTCGCCGCACCGCAGCATGAGCATCGGCCATTCCCGGCCCATCGCGGATGGCCCCTCTTTCCCTGACAATGAACCTGTTGTTTACCCCCCTCCGCTAGTTTTGAGCGAGGCCCACTCCCTCGCGAAACCTGAGGTGACATCATGGCAGAACCCAACGCGTCCTCCGCCGGGGGCGGGAACAGTAATTTCGTGGCGCTGAACGCGACGAAGACCGACGAGATCCGGCTCGACCAGGTGCAGCTGATCGGCATCGCGGGCAAGCCCGACGACATGTCCGCGCTCTTTCGCATGGCGCGGGGCGACATCATGCGCGTAAAAGTAGGCGAGCGGAGCCAGATCGGGCTGATCTACGAGATTTCCGAGGCGGGTGTCGTCGTCACGCGGGCCGACGGAAACTCGATCTTCATCCCGCCGATCCCGGTGGGCTGAGACTGGACGGGATCACCGGGCGCGTGGCACCATCGGGCATGTATTTCACGATCCCGCTTTTGCGCCCGCTTTTTTTCACCGCCCTCTGCGCCGCCACCCCCGCCCTGTCGGACGAAATGGACATTTCCCTGACCCCGACGCCGTGGGGGTCGCAGATCGTGCAAACGGCGGCCACGACGCCCATCGACAACGCCCTGCCCGGCACATGGCGACTTGTCCGTGTGGCGATAAGCGACGCGGGCCAGTCCATCGTGGTGCCGGTGGTGGAGGCGCAGCTGACCATCGGGAGCGACGGACGCTTCGCGATGGATTACGCCCCGGCCCGGCTGCCCGACGGTGCCACGCAGGGCAGCGTGACGCTCGAACTGAACGGCGTAGCGCATGAGATCGTCCCGCCGCCCGACATGACCGTTCCTGGCGGATGCCCCGGTGAAGCGACGTTTGCCGGACGTGTGCCGGGCGGGCTCTCGGTCGCCTATGACGTCGACCTCGACACCTTCGCCCCCACCGAAGCGGACATGGTGACCGAGGATGGTGACATCGACCTCGATGTCACCGATGGCATCGGCACCATCCTCGGCGTGAACCTGCGGCTGGTCATGTCCACCGACCGGGAAGCGGCGGAAAAACCGACGATGACCTGCGTGGGGGCGCAGATCGCGACCACCGTGACCGCAGGCCCGCCATTCGGTTTCATACCCGGCCCATATCCCTATGCACTGAATGACACGCACGACGTTCTGGTCATCGAGATGCCAAGCCACGAAGGCCCGACAACCACCTTCGTCTTCGTCCCGCTCTGAGGCCGACGCGCCCTCTGGACAGGCCCCGCTATGGATGGGATACCGCCCCCGACCCCAATCGGAGTGAGATATGTCCGACAAGATCGCCCTTATCACCGGCGCGTCCCGTGGCCTTGGCGCGGCGCTCGCGGTGGAACTGGCCCCGACGCATCACATCGTCGCCGTGGCGCGCACCACCGGCGCGCTGGAGGAACTGGACGACAAGATCAAGGCGGCCGGCGGCGAGGCGACGCTGGCCCCGATGGACGTCACCAATTCCGACGCGATGGCGCAGCTGTGCCGCGCGATACACGACCGCTGGGGCAAGGTCGATGTCTGGGCGCATACCGCGGTGGAAGCCCAGCAGCTCATGCCCGCCAACCACGTCGCGCTGGCGGGAAAGGACTGGGAGAAGTCCATCGCCGTGAACCTCGACGCCACGGCGCGGCTGATCGCCTTCGTGGCCCCCCTGCTGGGCGAGGCCGGGACGGCGGCGTTTTTCCATGACGACCACGCGGGCGAGAAGTTCTTCGGGGCTTACGGCGCGACCAAGGCCGGGCAAATGGCGCTGGCGCGCAGCTGGCAGGCCGAGACCGCAGCACTTGGCCCCAAGGTGCGCATCCTGACGCCCAAACCGCTGGCCAGCGCCATGCGCGCGCGGTTCCATCCCGGAGAAGACCGTGATGCGCTTGCCAAGCCCGCGGATGAGGCGAAACGGCTGTTGCCGGAACTCCTCGGCGGGTAACGACACCGCGCGCCGCCTTGTGGGTGCGCCCCGCCTGACCTATTGAAAGACACAGGTTAACCGGGGGCGAAATGCGCATTCTCATCACCAACGACGATGGCATCAACGCGCCGGGGCTGAAGGTGCTGGAGGCCATTGCGGCCAATGTGGCAGGGCCGGACGGCGAGGTCTGGGTCGTGGCGCCCGCCTTTGAACAGTCGGGCGTCGGTCACTGCATCTCCTACGCCCATCCGATGATGGTGGCCGAGCTTGGCCCGCGCCGGTTCGCCGCCGAAGGCAGCCCCGCCGACTGCGTGCTCGCCGGGATCGGAGACATTCTGCCGGAGCCGCCCGACCTGATCCTGTCGGGCGTGAACCGGGGCAACAACGCCGCCGAAAACGCGCTCTACTCCGGCACGATCGGGGGGGCGATGGAGGGCGCGCTTCAGGGCCTGCCCGCGATCGCGCTGTCCCAGTTCCTCGGCCCGCGCAACATCGAGCTGGACGACATGTTCGAGGCCGCCGCCGCCCACGGGGCTGACACGGTGCGCGCCATCGTTGAGCGTGCACCTTGGCAGGAAACCGCCGACTACCGGCTGTTCTACAACGTCAATTTTCCGCCCGTTCCCGCCGCCGAGGTCAAGGGGATGCGGGCCGCCGCGCAGGGCTGGCGGGAGGATACGTTCTTCGGCACCGAGCCGACGCTGTCGCCATCGGGCCGCCGGTTCATCTGGATCAAGGGCGGGCCACAGCACCGCCCCACGGCGCCGGGCACGGACGCGGCGGTGAACCTCGACGGCTATATCTCGGTCACGCCGATGCGTGCCGACCTGACCGCCCATGACGCGCTCGATGCGCTGGAGCGCGCGCTGGCATGAGCGACCCGAACGACCCCATCGCCGCGCGCAAGATGCAGTTCCTGTTTCACCTGCGCTCCAAGGGGGTCACGAATACCCGTGTTTTGAACGCGATGGAGGCCATCGACCGGGGGCTGTTCGTGCGCGGGGTCTTCGCCGAACGGGCCTATGAGGACATGCCGCTCCCCATCGCGAGCGGTCAGACGATCAGCCAGCCCTCCATCGTCGGGCTGATGACGCAGGCATTGGACGTGCAGTCGCGCGACAAGGTGCTCGAGGTCGGGACCGGCTCCGGCTATCAGGCCGCAATCCTCGCCAAGCTCGCGCGCCGGGTCTATACCGTCGACCGTCACCGGGGGCTGGTGCGCGACGCGCGGGGGGTGTTCGACGAGCTGGGCCTGCATACGATTACCGCGATCACGGGCGACGGGAGCTTTGGCCTGCCCGAACAGGCGCCCTTCGACCGCATCATCGTGACCGCCGCAGCCGAGGACCCGCCCGGGCCCCTATTGGCTCAACTGGCCGTTGGCGGTATCATGGTGTTGCCGGTGGGACAGTCGGATCACGTTCAGAGCCTCATCAAGGTGACACGGGGCACGGACGGGTTCGACTACGAAGAAATCCTTCCGGTGCGTTTCGTGCCGCTTGTGGAAGGTCTGGGGCAAGACTAAAGCGGCCAGGGCAGAAGACCCGGAGACACGGGTCCGGACAAGAGGGCGGCAGTATGGATATTGCAATGGGTTCTGTTTCGCGTGTGACGCGGATGCTGGTGCTTGGGACGAGCCTTGTGGCGCTCGGGGCCTGTGCCAGTTCGTCGGGCCGTGGGCTCGACCTCGATTTCGACCTGCGGGGGCTTGGCAACGGCTTCTCCACCGCCGATGCCGCGCGGGACGCGCGCACGGCGGCGCGGCCGCAGCCCGATGCGCGGGGCATCATCTCCTACCCCACCTATCAGGTGGCGGTGGCGCGTGACGGCGATACGCTGACGACGCTGGCCGCGCGGGTGGGGATCTCGGAAGCCGAACTCAGCCGCTACAACGGGCTGAACGCCGGCGCCACGCTGCGCGGGGGCGAGATCGTGGCGCTGCCGCGCAAGGTCAGCGGGACGAGCGACGTGGACGTGACCACGCTGGCGGGCAACGCGCTCGACCGCGTGGGGCCGAACCCGCAGGGTGCCGCGACCGCGCCGAGTGCCAATTCCGGCGGGGCCGAGCCGATCCGGCATCAGGTCGTGGCGGGCGAGACCGCCTATTCCGTGGCACGGCTGTATGGCGTGTCGGTGCGGTCGCTGGCGGAATGGAACAGCCTCGACAGCGCCCTGTCGGTGCGTCAGGGGCAATACCTGCTGATTCCGCCGAAATCGGCGCAGACGGCGCAGACCAACACAAACACGGCGCCCGGTGTGGGCACGCCCACGCCGCTTCCGCCCTCCTCAGCGGCCCCGCTCCCGGCGACTTCGGGCCGCACGGCGGCCGAGGGACCGGCGGACACGCCTTCCTCCCCCAACCTCTCCTCAAGCCGCACCACGTCAGCGGCGATGGCGATGCCCGCCGAGGGGCGGATCGTCGGGGCCTATGTGAAGGGCAAGTCGGACGGGATCGACATCGCCGCCGGTGCCGGCGCCACGGTGCGCGCGGCACAGGCCGGCACGGTGGCGGCGATCACCCGCGATACGGAACAGGTGCCGATCCTCGTGCTGCGCCACGAGAACAACCTGCTGACCGTCTATGCGGGGATCGACAATATCGCCGTGTCCAAGGGCGACAGCGTGAGCCGGGGCCAGTCCATCGCGCAGGTCCGGGCGGCCGACAACCCCGCGCTGCACTTCCAGGTACGTCAGGGCACGTCCAGCGTCGACCCTATGCAATACCTGAACTGAGACCGCTTCACGCGGGCTATCGCCCCGTCTTCGCCTGTTGCGACGAGGGGGCGACGCGCCTCTAGTCGTCCGCGCGGCCTTTTCCGAGGTGCTTGCGCAGCCGCGAGGGGGTGGACTTCGTCTTGTTCTTGTACGGGTTTTTGTCCGCCTGACTGCGCATGTGCAGCCGGATCGGCGTGCCGGGCATGTCAAAGTCGTCCCGCAACCCGTTGACGATATAGCGCGAATAGCTTTCCGGCAGTTTCTCGGGATTGGAACACATCACCACGAACCCCGGCGGACGCGTCTTCACCTGGGTCATGTAGCGCAGCTTGATCCGGCGACCGGCCGGCGCGGGCGGCGGGTGCTGCGAGATCATTTCGGCCAGCCAGTCGTTGAGCTTGGCGGTCGAGATGCGGCGGTTCCAGATCTCGTGCGCTTTCATCACGGCCGCGTGGAGCCGGTCCAGCCCCCGCCCGGTCTTGGCCGAAATGGTGACAAGGGGGGCGCCGCGCAACTGCGGAAGCAACCGTTCGAAACTGTCGCGCAAGTGCTTGAGCTTTTGCTGTTTTTCCGTCTCGACATCCCACTTGTTCACCGCGACCACGACCGCGCGCCCTTCGCGCTCGGCAAGGTCGGCGATGCGCAGGTCTTGCTGCTCGAACGGGATGGCGGCGTCGAGCAGGACGACGACGACTTCGGCGAATTTCACTGCGCGCAGGCCATCGGCGACGGACAATTTCTCAAGCTTTTCCTGCACTTTCGCGCGCTTCCTCATCCCCGCCGTGTCGAAGATGCGCGTGGGCGTGCCCTCCCAGTCGAAGCCGAGCGAGATGGAGTCGCGGGTGATCCCGGCCTCGGGGCCGGTGAGCAAACGCTCCTCACCAATGAGCTTGTTGATGAGGGTGGATTTGCCGGAGTTCGGCCGCCCGATCACGGCGACCTGAAGCGGCTTTTCGCGGGTCGGGACGCGGGGTTGACCATCCTCGACATCCACCTCGGTCTCCGGCTCGGCACTCGGGCGCAGGGCCATCTCTTCGGCAATCGGCGTCAGGGCAGCGGCCAGTTCGCCCAGACCTTCGCCATGCTCGGCGGAGAGCGGGATGGGTTCGCCGAGACCCAGACCCCAGGCTTCGATCATCCCCGCCTCGCCCGCGGACCCTTCGGCCTTGTTGGCGGCGAGGATGACGTGGGCGTTCTTCTTGCGCAGAATGTCGGCAAAGATCTCGTCCGTCGGGAGCACACCGGCGCGGGCGTCGATCAGGAAGAGACAGGCATCGGCCATCTCGACCGCGCGCTCGGTCAGGCGGCGCATCCGGCCTTCGAGCGAGTCGTCCGTCGCGTCCTCCAGCCCTGCCGTGTCGATCACCGTGAAACGGAGCGGGCCGAGGCGCGCATCGCCTTCGCGCAGGTCGCGCGTGACGCCGGGCTGGTTGTCGACGAGCGCGAGGCGACGGCCGACGAGCCGGTTGAACAGCGTCGACTTGCCCACATTGGGCCGCCCCACGATGGCGAGGGTGAAGGTCATGTCAGATCTCCGGACGTGAAGGCGCCCGCATAGTCCTCTGCGCGCCTTAGCGCAAGGCCATGAGCGAGCCCTTCTCGCTGACGATATAGGCGATGCCGCCCACGATCACGGGGCGCGAGGCGGCCCCGGCGGGCAGTTCCACCGCGCCGACGAGTGCGCCGTTGGTCGGATCGAAGGCCCGCAGCATCTTGTCGCCCGAAGCGACCCAGAGACGGCCACCGGCCAGCGTGGGCCCGTAGCTCGGGAAGATCGCCTTGAACCGGCGCGGGTTGTCCTTGGTGTATCCCGGAAGGGGCACGCCCCAGATCCGCTCGCCCGTCGAGGCGTCGAGCCGGACGAGTTCGAGGTTGTCACCCACCATGAAGAGCGATCCACCCGCGACGACCATCGGTCCCACGGCGCCTTCGCGCGCGGTCCAGCGCATCTGGCCGTTGGTCGAGACCGCGACACTCGCCCCGGCTGCGGTGCCTGCGTAGATCGTGGAGCCGGAGACGACCGGCGCGCCCGCAATCTCGTTGATCTGGGCATAGGCCTTGCCGCGCCGACCGCCCTTGATCGGGACGACCCATTCCGGCTCACCGGCCTGTGCGTTCACGCCGACGAGCGAGGTGAGCGAGAACGGCATGATGACCGTGCCGCCGTTGACCGCCGGGGCCGCCGCGCCGAGAACGCCGGGGGTTTGCGGCGTGCCGGGCAGCGTCCATTGCAAACGGCCGTTGGACAGGGTCACGGCGTGGCCCAGGTTGTTCGTGGACATGGCGTAGACGGTGTTGCCGGACACGGTGGGCGGGCCGGAGCCGGGTCCGCCAAGGTCCTGACGCCAGCGCACGGCACCGGAGCCCGCGTCGAGCGCGATCAGTTCGCCGTAGCCCGTCGTGGCGAGCACCGTGCCGCCCGCGAAGGCGAGCCCGCCGCCGGACGCCTGCCCGGCCCGTTCACCCGGCGGGGTGAGGTCGGCGGACCACAGCGTCTCGCCTCCGGTGGTGAGGGCGACGACGGTCTGGCGCGAATCCATGACGAAGACCTGACCGCCCGCGACGACCGGCTCGGCGGTGACTTTGAGCTTGCGGGTGCTGCCCTGACCGAAGCCCACGTTGAACAGAACCTGCGGGGCGGGCGAGAAGGCCACATGCGGCGCATTGTTCTGGGCGTTGGAGGCCACCTGCGTCCAGGAACCGAGCGAGCTTTGCCCCGGCAGGGACACGGCCCGGCTGACGTTGACGTTCTGGGCCGCCTGCTCTTCCGCGAACCGGGCCGCGGCGGCATCCCCGGCGATGGCCGGGTCCGGCGCGAAGATATTCTCGCGCTCGCCTTGAAAAATGACTTCCCGTTTGTCGCAGGCGCTCACGGTCGCCACGGCGCCCATGAGCAGAAGCCCGATCCATCCATTGCGTGTCACGCCCGTGTCCCCCAAGCTCTGCCCGTTCTCAAGCGGGTCGGTTTTTCCGCCCCCGCGCTCATTCACTCAACCGTGCCGCCAAGCGCCACGATCAGTTGCGAGGCCCGGTCGCGCACTGCGTCCCCCGCCTCGGCATCGTCCATCAAGCTTTGCAGCCGCGCAAGGGCGGCTTCGCTGTCGCCCGCGGCCACATCGGCCAGCGCAAGCTGTTCTTCGGCCAGCACCCGGAACGGCCCGCCCGGTGTCGTCAGCGGCTCCAGCGCTGCCGCCTTGTCGGCTGCACTCATGGGCGAATCCGGCAGGAGCACGCGTTTCATCGTGGCGAGATCGCGGTAGAGCGTCGGCAGGGCCGCGTCACTCTCGATACTCGCAAGAATACCGTCTGCGGTCACCGCATCTTCGGCCTCGGCCGCGCGGATCAGGTCGATCACGGCAGCGGCGTCGCCTTCGGCCGGCACGGCGTCCAGCGCAGAAAGCCGCGCTTCGGCCCCCTCCGTGTCCATAGCCGTGAGAAGGGCATCGCCCGTCTCCTGCGCCTGACGCGCGTCGCGGGCCTTGAGATACTCGTTCACCGCAGCGCCGCCGACGATCACGACGACGAGCAGCACACCGACCCAGCCCCACTTGCGGAAAAAGCCGTACAGTCGGTCGCGCCGGACCTCTTCGGTCACTTCGTCGATAAAACTATCGGGATTGCTCAATCGCCCGGCCCCCAGCCATTTCTCACGTCGCTTTTGCCCACTTCTTTACCGGAAAGCCGCGACCTTTGCCAAGGGGCGCGGCAAAAGTGATCCAATCGGCTTTGTAATGCGCATAGGATGCAACGGAAGCCTTGTTGCGCAAGGCCGAGGGTTCTATCTGAACCGTATTGTACGACCCGGGACAGCGAGACAACATGCGACCAATTCCGATCATTACGGCACTGCTGACGGTCGCTGTGCTATTCATGCTGGTCTTCCAACGTGACATGGTGCGCGATTTCGTGGGCGGTGAACCGGCCACCGCGACCGAATCCAACACGGCGGAGACCACCGCAGACGACGCGGGCGATCAGATCGTCTCGGTCGTCGCGATGCGTTCCACCGCGCAGGAGATCGACAGCGCCGTCGTCGTGCGGGGCGAGACCGAGGCGACGCGGCAGGTCGAACTTATGTCCGAAGCCTCGGGCCGCGTCGTGAACGCGCCGGTGTCGAAGGGCGATGCGGTCGCGGAGGGCGAACTGCTTTGTGAACTGGCCCCCGGCACGCGCGAGGTCGCGCTGAAGCAGGCCGAGGCGCAGTTGGCCGAGGCGCGCCAGAACCTGAACGCCGCCGAACGCCTCTCCGAGGGTGGTTTCGCCGCGGAAAACCGGGTGTTGTCCGCCCGCTCTGCCTTCGAGAGCGCGCAGGCCGCCGTGGAGCAGGCCGAGGCCGCGCTTGGCGACCTTGAGATCCGCGCGCCCTTCGCCGGGCTTCTGGAAGACGACACCGCCGAGATCGGCGCGTTGCTTCAGCCCGGTGCGCTTTGCGCCACCATCGTACAACTCGATCCGCTGAAGCTCGTCGGCTATGTGGCCGAGGCTGACGTGAACCGCGTGTCGATGGGCGCTCAGGTCGGCGCGCGGCTTGCCACGGGCGATCAGGTGCTGGGACAGGTGACCTTCATCGGTCGCGCCGCCGACCCGGTGACCCGGACCTTCCGCGTCGAGGCGCAGGTGGCCAACCCGGACCTCGCCATCCGCGACGGGCAGACGGCCGAAATCCTCATTTCATCCGCGGGGCGCACGGCGCATCTGCTGCCGCAATCGGCGCTCACCCTGAACAATGACGGCGACCTTGGCGTCCGCGTGGTGGACGAGGACAACGTCGCCCGCTTCGCCGCTGTCGAGCTCGTGCGCGACTCGACCGACGGGGTCTGGGTCGCGGGTCTGCCGGACGAAGCCGCCGTGATCGTGGTCGGGCAGGATTACGTCACCGATGGTGTTCCGGTCGATCCCACCTATCAGGAGTCGGGCACATGAACGGCGTCGTCGACTGGGCTGCGACCCGCGCACGGATGGTGATCGCGTTCATCGCGCTGTCGCTCACCGCCGGGATCGCCGCCTATGTCGGCCTGCCGAAAGAGGGCGAGCCGGATATCGAGATTCCGGCGCTGTTCGTCTCGGTCCCCTTCCCCGGCATTTCCGCCGAGGACAGTGAAAACCTGCTGGTCAGGCCAATGGAACAGGAGCTCGCCGATATCGACGGGCTCAAGACCATGACCGGCACGGCGGCGGAGAATTACGCGGGCCTCGCGCTCGAATTCGAATTCGGATGGGACCGCACCAAGGTCATCGCCGATGTGCGCGACGCGATGAATTCCGCCGAGGCCAAGTTCCCCGACGGGGCCGACAAGTATTCGGTCAACGAGATCAACTTCTCGGAATTCCCCATCGTCGTCGTCAACTTCACCGGCTCGGTGCCGGAACGCACGCTGATCCGCCTCGCCCGCGAAATGCAGGACACGGTGGAAGGGATCGAGCCCGTGCTCGAAGCCCAGCTCACCGGCGCGCGGGACGAGATGATGGAGGTCCTGATCGACCCCCTGAAGCTCGAAGCCTACAACGTGACGGCGGGCGAGCTGATTCAGGTCGTGACCAACAACAACCAGCTGATCGCGGCGGGCCAGATCACCACGGACTCCGGCGCGACGTCGATCAAGATCCCGTCCTCGTTCAACGACGTGCAGGACATCTATGGCCTGCCGGTCAAGGTGAACGGTGACCGGGTGGTGACGCTGGGCGACCTCGCCGAAATCCGGCTGGCGTTCGAGGACCGGGCGGGCACCGCGCGGTTCAACGGGGAGAGCACGGTCGCCCTTCAAGTGGTCAAGCGCAAGGGCTTCAACCTCGTCGATACCGTCGCGACGGTGAAGGAACTGGTGCGCGACACGCAGGCCGAATGGCCCGAAGACCTGCAAAACGCGGTTCAGGTGCGGTTCTCCAACGACCAGAGCCATGTCATCGATTCGATGGTTCGCCAACTCGAAGGCTCGGTCATCACCGCCATCGCGCTCGTCATGATCGTGGTGCTGGCGTCACTGGGTATGCGCTCGGCCCTGCTTGTGGGCTTCGCGATCCCTACATCGTTCCTGCTCACCTTCGCGCTGTTCGCGGTGCTCGGCGTCGCGATCAACAACATCGTCATGTTCGGCCTGATCCTTGCCGTCGGGATGCTGGTCGATGGGGCCATCGTGGTCGTCGAATATGCCGACAAGCGCATTTCCGAAGGCGTGGGGCCGATGTCGGCCTATACGGAAGCGGCCAAGCGGATGTTCTGGCCGATCATCTCGTCCACCGCCACGACGCTTTGCGCCTTTCTTCCGATGCTGTTCTGGCCCGGTATCCCGGGCGAGTTCATGGGGATGCTGCCGCGCACGCTGATCTACGTTCTGACCGCCTCTTTGCTGGTCGCGCTGATTTACCTGCCGGTCATGGGCGGCGTCGCGGGCCGTCTGTCGCGCTCGCTGGAGCGTGCCTCGCACGGGCTGCGCCCCCTGCCCTGGATCGTGCGCGCGCTGCTGGTGTTGCCGGCCTTCGGCCTGCTTTTCGTCTCGGCCATGCAGATCGCCAACCCGGACTATCTGTTCGGCGCAGGCAACAACCCGCTCGACGGGGCCGCCGCGATGATCCCCGGTGGCGTGATGTTCATTCTGTCCGCCCTGCTTACGACCGTGCTGCTCGACGCGGCCAAGCCGCAGCGCAAACCGAAAAAGCCGACCGGCACCTATCGCCGCACGGGCTTCGGCGTGGTCATCAACGCCATCGTTGGCAACCCTGTCATGCCGCTGGTCACCATCGGACTCGTGATCGCGCTGGTCGCCGGGATCGGCATGGATTACGGGCGCAACAACAACGGCGTGGACTTCTTCGCCGATACCGCGCCTGAGCAGGCCATCGTGTATGTGCGCGGGCGCGGCAACCTCTCGATCGAGGAAAAGGACGAGATGGTGCAGCGGGTCGAGGAGGTCGTACTGGCCATCCCCGGCGTGAAGAATGCGTTCGCCTTCGCCGGTGAAGGCGGGCTGAACCAGAACACGGGCGGCGCCGCCGGACCCCGCGATACCATCGGACAGGTTCAGATCGAGATCGCAACTTTCGAGGATCGCCCCTCCTACACGGTCGACGACAAGCTTCTGGGGCTCATTCCCTACACCCGCACGATCCGGGACGCGGATTACGACGGCAAGGTGGTGGTCGAACGGCTGAAGGAAGAGCTCGCCAAACTTCCCGCCATCCCGACAGAAGTGGCGGCCATCGCCGGTGGCCCCGCCTCGACCAAGCCTGTGAACCTGCGCCTGAAGGGCGACAACTGGGACACGCTGCTCGCCGCGACCGACACGGCCAACGACTATTTCCACTCGCTTCCCGGCCTCGCCCAGATCGAGGACACGCGCCCCCTGCCCGGTATCGACTGGCAGCTCGACATCGACGTGGAGGAAGCCGGGCGCTACGGCGCCGACGTGGCCACCGTGGGCGGCATGGTGCAGCTCGTGACCACCGGCCTGATGCTCGACACGATGCGCGTCGAGGGCAATGACGAGGAAATCGAAATCCGCGTGCGCTTCCCCGAGGAAGACCGCGTCCTGTCCACGCTCGACACGCTCAAGGTGCGCACGGCGCAGGGCCTTGTGCCCCTGTCGAACTTCGTGGAGCGCAAGGCGGTGCCGACCCTGGCCCAGATCGACCGGATCGACCAGGCGCGCTATTTCGATGTGAAGGCGGCGGTGGACCCGGGCCTCGTGGTTCTGACCGATCCTGCGGGCGACACGCGCACGCTCCCGGTGACCGAGGCCGACCGCATCATCGACGCGGCCTCCAACCCCGAGGATTTCAGCAAGACGCCCGTGACCTCGACCGAGCGGATCGAGCGCATCACCGAATGGCTCGACGCCGGAAACCTGCCGCCGGGGATCGACTACGAATGGGCGGGCGACTTCGCTGACCAGTCGGAATCGACCGCCTTCCTCGGCAAGGCCTTCGCGGGCGCGCTGTTCCTGATGTTCATCATCCTGCTGGCGCAGTTCAATTCGTTCTACAATTCGGTGCTGGTGCTCCTCGCCGTGGTGCTGTCCACCGCGGGCGTGCTCTTCGGGATGCTCGTGATGGGCCAGTCCTTCTCGGTCATCATGACCGGCACGGGGGTGGTGGCGCTCGCCGGGATCGTGGTGAACAACAACATCGTGTTGATCGACACCTACCAGGAATACGCGCGCTACATGCCGCGCATCGAGGCGATCACCCGCACGGCCGAAAGCCGCATCCGCCCGGTGTTGCTGACCACGATCACCACGATGGCCGGCCTCGCGCCCATGATGTTCGGCCTTTCGTTCGACTTCATCAACGGCGGCTACTCGGTCAACGCGCCGACCGCGCTGTGGTGGGTCCAGCTCGCGACCGCCGTGGTCTTCGGCCTCGGGATCGCGACGATCCTCACGCTGGTCTTCACGCCCTCCATGCTGGCGCTGCGTGTCTGGGTGGGCGTCGGCGCCTACCGCAGCTTCGCGGGCCTCAAGTCCATGACCTGGGGACGCGGCTCGCGCACCGCGCGCGACCTCGCGCTTCAGAAACAGGCGAGAAAGACCAAGGTTGACGAGTTCGTATGGGACTTCGACGCGCCGGCGATCGAGGAAGATGACGGGGACGAGACGCCCACTGCGGACGAGCTCGACTACCTCCTCACCGCCCGCCGCTCGGCCGGAGACGGGATCGACGCCGACAGCGTAGAGACCGCGCCGGACGAGGACGACGCGCAGCCCGCACCCAGGCAAGGCCCCGACATCAAGGCCGCCGAATAGCGCCCCCTCTTCTTCGCTTCTGAGATACTTCGGGGGCAGCGCCCCTCACCCCGCCGACCTGCGCCTTGCGCAGGGCGGTGCTCATCCTGTGCGCGGGCTTGCCCGCGCTCCGTTTGGAAACGTCTGCCGTCAGGCGGCTTCGTCTTCTTCCTCGGCAAGCTGGCGCGCCCACATGGAGGCGTATTTGCCGCCGGTGAGCAGGAGCGCGTCGTGGCCGCCTTCTTCGACCACCTGCCCGTCCTGAAGCACCACGATCCGGTCCGCATCCGCAATGGTGGACAGCCGGTGCGCGATGGTAATGACCGTGCGCCCCTGGCCCATTTCCTTGAGCGAGTGCTGGATGTCGCGTTCGGTCTCGGTGTCGAGCGCCGAGGTCGCCTCGTCCAGAAGCAGGATCGGCGGGTTCTTGAGGATCGTGCGCGCGATGCCCACGCGCTGCTTCTCGCCACCCGACAGCTTGAGCCCCCGTTCGCCCACCTGCGTGTCGTAGCCTTCGGGGAGGCTCATCACGAAATCATGGATCCTTGCCGCCTTGGCCGCCGCCTCGATCTCGGCGTAGGAGGCGCCGTCCTTGCCGTAGGCGATGTTGTAGCGGATCGAGTCGTTGAACAGCACCGTGTCTTGCGGCACCACACCGATGGCGTCGTGGACGCTTTCCTGCGTGACATCGCGCAGGTCCTGCCCGTCGATGCGGATCGCGCCGCCGGTCACGTCGTAGAACCGGAACAGAAGCCGCCCGATGGTCGATTTGCCCGAACCGGAGGGGCCGACGATGGCCACCGTCTCGCCAGCCGCCGCCGTGATCGTCACGCCGTGCAGGATCGGGCGCTCCGGGTCATAGCCGAATTCCACCGCATCCAGTTCGACCCGGCCACCCTTCATCTCGAGCGCAGGCGCGCCGGGCTTGTCGGCCACTTCGGTGGGCTGTTCGAGCAGGTCGAACATTTCGGCCATGTCGACGAGCGCCTGCCGGATCTCACGGTACACGCTGCCGAGGAAGTTGAGGGGCATGGTGATCTGGATCATGTAGGCGTTGACCATGACGAAGTCGCCAGTGGTCAGAGAGCCGTTCTGCACGCCGATGGCCGCCATCACCATCACGGCCACGAGCCCGCCGGTGATGATGAAGCTCTGGCCCGCGTTGAGGAAAGCCAGCGACTGCGACGTCTTGATCGCCGCGCCCTCGTATCCTTCCATCGCGCTGTCGTAGCGCCGCGCCTCGCGTTTCTCGGCACCGAAATACTTGACGGTTTCGAAGTTCAGAAGGCTGTCGATGGCCTTCTGGTTCGCATCCGTATCCTGATCGTTCATCTGCTTGCGCAGCTTCACGCGCCATTCGGTCACGGCGAAGGTGAAGCGGATATAGACGGCGATGGTCGCCACCACGGCGGCCAGATACCAGACGTCGAAGGCGAAAAAGAAGATCCCGCAGACCAGCGCCAGTTCGATGAAGAGCGGGATGATGTTGAACAGCAGGAACCGCAGGAGGAACTCCACGCCCTTCACCCCCCGCTCCATGATCCGGCTCAGCCCACCCGTCTTGCGCGTGATGTGATAGCGCAGCGACATGGCGTGGATGTGCTGGAACGTCTCAAGCGCCATCGACCGGAGCGCGCCTTGCGCCACCTTGGCGAAGACCCCGTCGCGCAGCTGCTGAAACCCGACCGACAGGAACCGCGCCACGCCATAGGCGACCGTGAGACCGATCGCGCCGATGGCCAGCAGCCAGGCGGCATTGGTGCCGGTTTCGCCGGTGAGCCCGTCGACGGCGGCCTTGTAGAAAAACGGCGTGACGACGGCGATGAGCTTGGCCCCGATCAGGAGCGCCATCGCGACGACGACGCGGATGCGCGCCTCGCGGTTGTCCTTGGGCCAGAGATAGGGCGACACCCGCTTGATCGTGCGCAGGCCGCTGCCCGCCTGCGTCCCGTCGAGCCGTGCTTCGCTTACAGATCTCTTGCCGCTGCCCGGTCGTCTCATGCCTGTCCCTTCCCGTCAGAGCCTTTCACCTAGGGTCTCGTCGGGGAAAAGGCCAGCCTCACTCCACGTTTTCGGGGAGGTTGAAGACCTGGCCGGGATAGATCAGGTCCGGGTCGCGGATCTTGTCGCGGTTGGCCTGGAACACCTGCACATACAGCAGGCCGTCACCGTAGCGCTCCCGCGAGATCGCCCAGAGGGTCGAGCCGGGCTGCACGGTGATGGCCGAGATCATCGGCTCCGCCTCCGGCGCGGCCGGTGGGGCGGCGGCGGCCTGCACGGCCGGCGCGGAGCTGTCCACCTGCGGTTGGTCTGCGGCTCCGGTCATGTCGGTTGCCGCGGTGTCGGGGTCCGGCGTCTCGGGCGTGCCAGCGAGCGGCGTCTCATCCGCGTCCGGCGGCGGTGTGGCAGCGTCCGCAGGCGGGGCGTCGGCGGTTTGCGGCGCGTCCGGCGCGTCTGGGGGCGTGCTGTCCACCGGCGCGTCAGTGGTGGCGGGCGCAGACGTCGGGGCCGTGTCGGCCATATCGGAAGGCGGAGTTTCCGCTGCCCCGGCGGGCGTCGTGTCCGGTGTGTCCTGACCAAGGGCGGCCATGAGCATTTCGGGGTCTTCGCGTTTGAAAGGCGACTCCACCCGTGCGGTCACGCCGCCGTCCGGGCCGATCTCGTCCACGCGCATGGTGTAGATACCGGGCGCCACGCTGTCGGGCAGAGTCAGGCGCCACTGCCCGTCGGGGCCGACGGTGGCCTCGCCCACGGCGGTGTTGTCGAGGTAGAGGCGCACCTGCTGACCGCCCTCGCCCCGGCCGGAAATCGTCACCTCGCCCGCATCGTCATAGGCGATGGCGTCGAGCGACAGGTCGGGCATGTCGGCCGGGCGCACTTCTTCGATCACGCGAATCCCGTCCCTGTCGGCGCGCAGGACGCGCGGCGGGAGGTCGGCGTCCGGGGTCGTCGTTGCGGCCACTTCGGCGTCGTCAGCCTCCGGCGTCGCTGCGGGGGCGTCGTCGGCGCTCTCTGGCGTTGAGGCAGCCTGATCCGGCGCGGGGTCTGCCGGCGGTGTATCTGCGACCTCGGGTTCCGGGTCGGGTTGCATCTCCTGCGCGGACGCCTCCGGCTGTGTGGTGTCCGGCGTGGTCGGCTCGGGCGAGGCGGGTTCGGGCGAAAGTGCGGCCATCTCGGTCGTGTCGTCCGTGGCTGGCGCCGGGTCGGTCTGGCCGGACGTGTCTTCACCCTCGGCCGCCGCCATCTCGGGCGCGGCGTCCCTCACCGGGGTCTCGGAGGCGTTCGGCACCGTCTCGGGCGCGAGGGCGCTTGTGGCCTCCGGTGCGCCGGTATCCTCTGCGGGCGCTTCGGGCAGCTGCCCGACGGTCACGGGGCTTTCTGGCTGATCCGGCGCAATCGCGTCCGAGGCATCGGCCAGCGCCAGCGGCTCGTCATCAGGGGTTTCCGTCGGCGCCTCGGTCACGGCTGCGGCGTCCGGTGTTTCGGGCGCGTCCACCGGCGCTTCGGCGACCTGCACGGGCGCTTCGCGCGGCTCTACGATGCGGCTGTCCTCGGCATAGACGAGCGCGCCCTCAGGCGGGCGGATCGCCATGCGCACGACGCGCGGCACGCCGGAGAGGGCGAGGTCGAAGAGAGCGGCGAAATCGCCTGAGGAGTTGGCGGTCGCTGTGGCCACCTCCTGACCGTCGAGGAAGATGACGACGTCAGCGCCCGGATCTGCCTGCCCTGCCACGACGGCGGTGCCCTTGGCGGGAAAGCGGATGTTGCCGAAGACCGGCGGCGCAGGACTGTCGGGCCCAGCGTCAGGCGTTTCGGCCACGTCCGGCGCGTCGGAGGGCGCCTCGTCGGTCGCCTCCTCGGACGGCGCGATGGCGGACGGCGGGAGCGTCGAGGTGACGGAATAGACCGGATCGCCGCCACCTTCGGGCAGCGCGGCGAGGCGCAGCTCGCGCGGATCGGCGGAGCGCGGCAGGTCGAGGAGCATCGTGACCTCGCCCGCCTCGTCGGTCATGGCTTCGCCCACGACCTTGTCGTCGACGAGCGCCTGCACGGTGGTATTGGGGTCAGCGGTGGCGGACACGGTCGTGCCGTCATCGCCCAAAGCCACATCCGTGATCTCGGGTGCGCTTGGCGTCTGCGCCGGCGCCTCGGACCCGACCGGTGGCGTTTCCGGCTCGGCCGGTGTTTGGGTCGACGAAACATCCTGCGGCGCGGGATCGTCCATCGTGGCGACGTAACCCGCCACCACGGCAACGCCGGCTGCGGACGCGCCCAAGGCCCATCCCAGCCAACCTTTCAGCAAGCTGCCCATTCTTACCCTTTCGCCGTCCCCCGAACGCCCCGTTTCCCCAGAGCTTGAGCGACCTTATCAACCGGTCTATCACGGGTCAAAACACTTTCCCGAAAGGCTAACCCATGTCCGCCCCTCATGCCTCTGTCTGTGTCTTCTGCGGCTCACGTTTCGGCGCGGATCCGGCCTTCGAGACTGACGCGCGCGCCGTGGGGGCGCTTCTGGCCGACCGGAACTGGCAGTTGGTCTATGGTGCGGGCGATGTCGGGCTGATGGGCGCGGTGGCGCAGGCGGCGCAGGAGGCCGGAGGCCGGACCTTCGGGGTGATCCCGACCCACCTGCTCGACCTCGAGGTCGGCAAGCGCGACCTCACGAGTTTCGTGGTCACCGAGAACATGCACGAGCGCAAGAAGGTGATGTTCATGAATTCGGATGCCGTCGTGGTGCTTCCGGGCGGGGCCGGGTCGCTCGACGAGTTCTTCGAGGTGCTCACATGGCGTCAGCTTGGTCTTCACGACAAGCCCGTGATCCTGCTCAACACCGCCGGCTACTGGGACCCGCTCACGGGCCTGATGCGCCACGTCATCGAACAGGGCTTCGCCGATGCCTCGCTGCTCGATTACGTCAGCGTCGCGGCCGACGTCGCGTCCCTCGCGCGGACCCTGGACGCGGCCCTTTCCTCGCGCAGCGTCACGAAGGAATAGAGCGCGAGCGCCAGCCAGATCAGCGGCAGAGCGATCAGGTGCCAGCGCGTGACCGGTTCTAGGAAAAGAAACGTCGCCACAAGGAATTGCAGCGTGGGGTTGATGTATTGCAGCAATCCCACGAGCCCGTAGCCCAACCGCTTGGCGGCGTAGGAAAACAGGATCAGCGGCGTGCCGGTCAGAACACCGGAAAAGGCCAAAAGCAGCGTGTCGTGCCAGTTGGTCCCGAACGCGCCAAGGTTGCGGCCCACGATCCCCTCCCATCCCAACGCATGGACCCCGACGAGCCAGAGGATCGCAAGCGGGGCGAGCAGCACCACTTCTGCCGTGACGCTGGCCACGGGCCCGGCCACGACGCCTTTCTTCGCGACACCGTAAAAGCCGAAGGTGCCTGCGAGGGTGAGGGAAATCCACGGCGCGGCCCCGAGTCCCAGGGTCAGGATGAGGACAGCGACGGCCGCGATGGCGACCGCGAGTCCCCGAACCGGGCCGAGGCGTTCGCGAAAGATCACAACGCCCAGCAGCACCGCGACGAGCGGGAAGATGTAGTAGCCAAGCGAGGCCCCGAGCGCGCGCCCGGTCTGCACCGAGAAGATGAAGAAAAACCAGTTGGTCGAAATCATCACAGCCGCGAGCGCCACCAACAGCACCTGACGGCTGCCGATGAGCCGCACCACTTCGTTCAGTCGACCGCGAAATGCGAGCAGAAGGCCGAAGAACACCATCGACCAGAGCGTGCGGTGGGACAGGACCTCAAGCGGTGGGACGTGGGACAGGGTTTTGTAGTAGATCGACGACAGGCCCCAGATCACGCAAGCGCCGATCATCGCCAGAAGTCCCTTGACCGTATAGCTCACGTCGTTCGTCCCAATAAATGCCCGAGGCGTGCGACGTGACAGACCCTCGGCACGGGGTCAAGCGCCCGGAATGGCGACCACCCAAAGGGTGGCCGCCTGATGCGCGGGTCAGGCCGCTTCGAGTTCTTCCTTGAGTATCTTTTCCATCTCATCGAGCGGATGGTTGGTGAGAAGCTTCTTCACCTCGCCGACGACGCGGCTTTCCACTTCCTTGTGCAGTTCGTGGCGCAGATCACCCAGAAGCTGCGGCGGACAGGCGATGACGATCTTGTCGAACGCGCCCTTGTGCGCCTTTTTGTACAGGATGTCGGCAAGGTCGGATGCGAAGCGTTCCTTCGCCAGTTCGTGCCAGTCGGTATCGTCCAGCGACGAGCGTTGCTGAACGCCGGTGTCGTTCATCCGGCCGGGGCGGTTTGCCGATTGTTCGTGGTCTGAGGGGTTTTCCTGCTCTTCCTCGCGGGTCACGATGAGATGCGGGTTTTCTCCATCCGCAACGTTCTCGAGAAACAGGGCCTTTTCGCTGTCAGCGACCAGCACCCAAGTGCCATTTTCGATCTGTGTCACGCGGGGCTCCTTTTCGGTGTCATATCGAAAGGGAAACGCTCTGCGCTCTGGCGGAGTTCCGTCTTATTCGGCGGCGCTGACCACGGTGCGGGGCCGCGCGTCCTCCGCCACTTCTGCGTGCAGCCAAGTGCGGAAGGCCGCGATCAACGGCTCCTCTGCGCGCGCCTCATCACAGGCGAAGGAATAGATGACGAAAGGCATCGTGACGGTATCGAAGAGCCGCAAGAGACGCCCCGAGGCCACCGTGTCACGCACCATCATGTCATAGGCGAGCGCGACGCCTCCGCCCTGCTCTGCCGCCGTGGTCGCCAGCTCGCAGTTCGGAAATTCCGGGCCTGCGGGCATCTGCGGGGGCAAATGCCCCGCCAGTTCGAACCACTCGGCCCACATATCCATCGTCTCGTCATGCATGAGCGTCGCGCGGCAGAGGTCCGCAGGCGTTTCGATCCCCAGCCGCGCCTTGATGTCCGGACGCACGACCGGATAGCGCGCCGACGACATCAGGGGTTCGACCATCACACCGGGCACCGGCGCGTCGGCCCAGTGAATCACCACATCGGCGTCATTCGTCGCGAAATCGGTGGAAGGCGCCCCGACCGAGACGCGCAGCCGCAGCCGGTCGGCATGGGCGAAGCCGCCCATGCGCGGCACCATCCAGCGCGCCGCGAAGCCCGGCGTGCAGAGCACACGCAATACCTCGGGCTGCGCCCCGGCCCGGGCTTCGCGCGTCGCGCCATCGATCCCGTCCAGCAAACCAGCGAGGCGGCCCGCATAGGTCTCGCCCGTGAACGTCAGGTGCATGGCGTTGCCGCGCCGTTCGAACAACCGGGTGTCGAGGAACTCCTCCAGCGCGCGCACCTGATGGCTGACCGCCGAGGGTGACAGGCACAGCTCATCGGCGGCATCCTTGAAACTCATGAGCCGGGCGGCGGCCTCGAAGGCGCGCACCGCGGCGAAGGGTGGAAGCTTGCGTCCCATTGCGCGTGAATCCCGTTCATCCGCAGGTGAAAAACCGTCTTTTGCGGTCGGTGCCTTCAGATTTTAGCATCAAATCAGGCTCAAAACCAAATCCATCCAAAGACGGAGACATCCCAATGTCTTACCTGCCCCGCGTCGGCCGCTGGCTGGCGACTCTCTCCCTGTGTCTGATCGCCCCGCTGACGCCCGTGTCAGCCGAAGACGTCCACCCGGCGGCGCTCACGCGGTCAGATGTCGTGGGGGCGCCCCTCGTCGGGATGCTCGAGGACTGGCTCGATACCCATGTCCCCTGGCCCCGGCGCGGGTCCGCGCCCCGCGTCGAACTGATCATGCCGCGGGACGCGAACCTCATCGGCGGTCTGCCGGGACGCGGTCACGGCGACACGCGCGGGCTTTATGATGGGGAGACCGGGACGATCTATCTCGTGCAGCCGTGGTCGGCAGAAGACCCTCAAGACATGGCCGTGCTGCTTCATGAACTGGTCCACCACCGGCAGGCCCCGCACCACTTCTACTGTCCCGCCGCGCAGGAAGAGGGCGCCTACCGCGCGCAGGAGGCATGGCTCGCGAACCTCGGCCTTACGGCGGACATCAACTGGACGGCGGTCATTCTGGAGGCGGGCTGCACGCCGCGCGACATTCACCCGGACTGACAGAAAAAGGCCCCGCTCACTGGCGGGGCCTCGGTTCCGTATACGGGTCGGGTCAGACCTTTTCCTTGTCACCCGACCCGTCCTCGTCGCCACCCAGCGGGCGGGTGTTGCCGGCGGAGGTCTCATCCACCCGCTTCTCCTCGTCCCTCGTGCCGACTTTTCGCTGAAGGTTGCCGCCCTTGGCCCCTTCCTGCGCGGTCTCGTCCAGCTTTTCGGGCTTGCCGCCGAGGATCTCTTCAGTCTCGCTATGTCCGTCCTTGGAGCGTTTGCGTTCAGCCATGTGAGCCTCCTTTCGCCTTTCCCCCAAAACGCCTCGCGCGCGCGCCCTGTTCCAGAGCTTGCTTTGGTGGGCCCAAAGCCCCGACCGGGAGGTTTGGTCTGCGCCTGTGCAGACCAAACCCACAAAAAAAAGCGGCCGCCCCTTGGGGCGGCCACCGTTCAGCAACTCTTGGGTCAGGGATCACATGCGCGAGGCGACGTTTTCCCAGTTCACGAGGTTGTCGAGGAAGTTCGTGAGGTAGGCCGGACGCTTGTTGCGGAAGTCGATGTAGTAAGAGTGCTCCCACACGTCGCAGCCCAGAAGCGCGGTCTGACCGAAGCAGAGCGGGTTCACGCCGTTCTCGGTCTTGGTCACCTTGAGCGACCCGTCGGTGTCTTTCACCAGCCAGGCCCAGCCCGAGCCGAACTGTCCGGCGCCGGCGGCGGAGAAGTCTTCCTTGAACTTGTCGACCGAGCCGAAGGCTTCGGTGAGCGCTTTTTCCAGCTCGCCCGGCATCTTTTTCTCGCCCGGACCCATCATTTCCCAGAACTGGTTGTGGTTCCAGTATTGCGAGGCGTTGTTGAAGATCCCCGACTGGGCGACGGCGTTCGCGTCATAGGTGCCCTTGATGATCTCGTCGACGGACTTGCCTTCCCACTCGGTGCCGGCAATCGCCTTGTTGCCGTTGTCGACATAGGCCTTGTGGTGGATGTCGTGGTGATACTCCATCGTCTCCTTCGACATGCCAAGATCGGCCAGCGCGTCGTGGGCGTACGGAAGGTCGGGAAGTTCGAATGCCATTGGGATATCCCCCTGTTCTTCTGGTGTGCGTTGGGCCTTAGATGGGCCCCCGCCACGAACACAGTCAAGGGGCGCGGGGGCGGATTTCCCGTTTGCGGCGGATAATTTCGCGCACGAGAGCTGTGCAGGGAACCGCACGCGTCGCCGTCGCGTTTCGCAAAACCGGCGGGCGCGAAACATCGTCCGCGCCCGTATGTCACCCCATTCGTACGGATCAGAGGCCCAGTTCGGCACCCTTCTGGGCCGCGTTTTCCAACAGGCCGAAGACGTACTCGGCTTCGCTGCGGAAACACATGACCTCGAACCCATTCGCATCGGGTTTCCAGAACGCCCCCGCGGCCTGGGCAAGGCGTGTGCGCCGGATCATCCCGGGCTCGAAAGCGTCGAGGTTGGCGGGCGTGAGCTTGCGCAGAACCTCGTCGGCCTTCTCGCCCTCGACCCGGATCACGGCGCGCGCGTCCGACACGACAGCGACCAGCGCGTGATCCTTGCCCGCAGCCCCGCGTGCCGTTTCGGCCAGTGCCGGCGCATCCTCGTAAGGACACAGAACCAGCAGTTCGTCGGGCGACATCCAGCCCACGGCCAGCCCCTCTTTCGTCGCCATATGGAGCGTATCGGGGGTCGGCAGGCCGATCGCGGTCGCCACCCGCGTGAGCACTTCGGGCGCGCCACGCAGCGTGATCATGCCGCGACAGCCCGTATCGGTGACGCGGGCGAAGCCCGTGACGGTGGCGCCGTTCAGCGCGGAGACAGCCTTAGACATCGGCCTTGGCTCCTTCCTTGTCGTAGAAACAGGTGTCGACGATCTTCGCCTTGATGACCGTGCCGGTGCCGTCGAGGGTCGCGAAGTCGACCACCTCGCCCATCCGCTGCGGTCCCTCGTGAATCAGGCCCATCGCGATCCCCTTCCTGATGGTCGGCGAGTAGTAGGTCGAGGTCACGCGGCCGATGGTGTTGCGCTGGCCATTGGCGTTTCGCCCCTCGCCCACCGCATAGGCCCCGTCCGGGATGACCGAGCCGTCGAGGGTCTGGAGACCCACGAGCTGCCAGCGGTCCGGGCTGGCCATGAAAGACCGTTCCTGCGCGCGCTTGCCCAGATAGTCCTCTTTCTTCTTCGAGATCGCCCAGTGCAGGCCAAGATCCTGCGGGATCACGGTGCCGTCGGTTTCGTCCCCGATCATGATGAAGCCCTTTTCGGCGCGCATGATGTGCATCGCCTCGGTCCCGTAGGGTTGGATGCCGTGTTCGGCCCCCGCTTCGCGCACCTTCTCCCACAGTTCCGCGCCACGGTTGGCGGGCACCGCGATCTCGTAGCTGAGTTCGCCGGTGAAGCTGATGCGGAAGACCCGCGCCGGGATATCGGCGAGCGTGCCGTCGTGCCATGTCATGAAGGGCATCGCCTCTTTCGAGACGTCCATGCCGCCCAGAGCCTCCAGCACTTTCCGTGCTTTCGGACCAGCCACGGCGACCTGCGCGTATTGCTCGGTCAGGTTCGCGGTGTAGACCTTCCAATCCCACCATTCGCACTGGAGCCAGTCCTCCATGTGTCCGTGGATGCGGTCCGCGCCGCCGGTCGTGGTGTGGCAGAGCCAGGTCTGCTCGTCGATCCGGGCCACGACGCCGTCATCCGACAGGAACCCGTTTTCCGAACACATCAGGCCATAGCGGCATTTGCCCACCGGCAGCGTCGACATCATGTTGGTGTAGAGCATGTCGAGGAACTTGCCCGCATCCGGCCCGGTGACGAGGATCTTGCCCAGCGTCGAGGCGTCGAGCATGCCGACATTCTCGCGTGTGTTCACGATCTCTCGGTTCACCGCCTCGTGGTCACTCTCGCCGGTGCGCGCGAAGCAGAACGGACGGCGCCAGTGGCCCACCGGCTCCCACACCGCGCCTGCGGTTTCGTGCAGCGCATGCATCGGGGTGCGACGGATCGGTTGGAACAGGGGCCCCCGCGCTTCGCCCGCGATGGCGCCCATGCTGATCGGTGTATAGGGCGGGCGGAATGTGGTCGTGCCGGTCTGCGGGATGGGTTGACCCAGTGCATCAGAAAGAACGGCGAGGCCGTTGATGTTACTCAGTTTCCCCTGATCCGTCGCCATGCCGAGCGTGGTGTAGCGCTTGGCGTGTTCGACGCTCTGGTAGCCCTCCTGCGCGGCGAGCTGGACGTCTGACCCCTTCACGTCGTTCTGGTAGTCGAGCCACATCTTCATGCGCTTGTCGGGACCCGCCGACGTCGGCATGATCCAGACCTGCTTGATCGGCTGCCGTTCGGTCTCGGCGGCCTTCGGCGCGGCTTTTCGGGTCAGCGTGCCGCCCGCGGCCTTGGCCGCCTGACGCCCGACTTCGTGTCCGTCGGCCAGCGCCTCGGCCAGACCCATCGCGCCAGAGGCGTTGCCCGCGGTCGCGACGAAGGCCTGCCCGTCCGCGCCCAGCGGCGGGCGTGTCGGGTCGGGCTTGAATATCGCCTCATGATCGTCCCAGGTGAGTTTGCCGCCACAGTGCGACCACAGGTGGACGACGGGCGACCAGCCGCCGGACATGGCGACGCAATCGCAGTCGATGGCTTCCGGGGAGGCCTTGCCTTCGAGGTCGGAGACCATCACGGCGGTCACGCCCTTCTTTCCCTTCACACCGACAAGCGCCTTGCCCGACATGAGCCTTATGCCCGCCTTGCGCGCCTTTTCGGCCAGTGGCCCCATGAGCGTCGGGCGCACGTCGATGATGGCGGGCACCTCGAGTTTCGCGGCCTTCAGCGCGAGCGCGGTCAGGTAGGCGTCGTCGTTGTTGGTCACGATCACCGTGCGCTTGCCGGGGGCCACGCCCCAGTTCACGACATAGTCGCGCACGGCCGAGGCGAGCATGACGCCCGGCACGTCGTTGCCCGGAAAGGACAACGGCCGCTCGATCGCGCCGGTGGCGGTCACGATCTGTTTCGCGCGGATGCGCCACAGGCGGTGGCGCGGGCGTCCGTCGCCGGGGGTCGTTTCGGCCACACGCTCATAGCCCAGCACATAACCGTGGTCATAGACACCGGCGCCCATGCAATTGGGCCGTAGCGTGACGTTCTGAGCGTTTTCAAGCCCTTCAACGGCAGAGTTCACCCATGTTTCCGGGTCGGTCCCGTCGATCTCGCCGCCGTCCACGGGCGCGCGCCCGCCCCAGTGGGCGGTCTGCTCCAGCACCATGACCTTGGCTCCGCCGGCGCCCGCAGCACGGGCCGCGGTAAGGCCCGCGACTCCCCCGCCGATCACGAGGACATCGGTGTGGTGATAGGCGTGTTCATAGCGGTCCGCATCCGGCTCGGTCGGAGACTGGCCCAGCCCCGCCGATTTGCGGATGAACGGCTCGAAAACGTGCTTCCACGCGAAACGCGGGAACATGAAGGTCTTGTAGTAGAACCCGGCGGGCAGGAAACGCGCGGCCATGTCGTTGACTGCGCCCACGTCGAAGTCGAGCGACGGCCAGTGGTTCTGGCTCGTCGCGGTCAGCCCGTCGAAGAGCGGCGTGGTGGTGGCGCGCTGGTTCGGCTCGAACCGGCCACCCCGCCCCAGGTTCATCAGTGCGTTGGGCTCTTCGACCCCGGCGGCGACGACGCCGCGCGGGCGGTGATACTTGAAACTGCGGCCCATGACCGACTGGCCGGCACCCAGAAGCGCGGAGGCGAGCGTGTCGCCCTCATAGCCTGTCATGGACTTGCCGTTGAACGTGAAGCGCAGTTGCTTGGAACGGTCGATAAGCCGCCCCTTTCCGTCGAGACGATGGCTCATCCCCGACCCTCCCATTCCGGCAGGCGTTTCTTGATCGCGGCGACGATGTCCTTGGGCGGTTCCGGCGTCTGGGCCGGATAGGTCCCGTAGACTTCGAGCGTCACGGTGTGGCGGGCCGCGAGGAACCATTTGCCGCAGCCATAGGCATGGCGCCAGCGTTCGAAATGCACGCCCTTGGGGTTCTCGCGACGAAACAGGTAGTCCTCGAACGCTTCGTCCGAGGCACCGACCGTTTCACGCTTGAGATGCGCCTCGCCACCCGGGGCGAGTTCGGTCTCGTCGGCCTCCACGCCGCAATAAGGACAGGTGAGGATCAGCATGTCGCGCCTCCGTCTCGGGTGGCGGGGGCGCCACGCAAAAGACCGGCCCACGCGCCACGGGGCGCGGGGCCGGTCATGTCTTGGGTTTCAGGGGAGTTACCGGGCCACGCCGTCGGCGCTGTCGTCAACAGTGCCTTCGAAATACCCCACGGCTTCGCCGATGGAGTTTTCCGGTTCATAGCCACGGTCAATCGAGACGTCGATGCCGCCGTTCGCGTTGCCGGACGCGTCGCCGAAAACGAACCACGCGATGATGGCCACGACGACGACAAGGATGCCGACGATGATGGCGAGCCAAGTGTTGCCACCGTCCGACTGGACGGTCGTACTGGTCGTATCGCTCGTATGTTCAGCCATTGGTGTGCTCCTGTGCTATCACAGCTTGGACGGACAACGCCGCCCGACAGGAGAGAGTTCCCGGATGAGCGCAGGGTAACCACCGGGAATTCCCGGATGAATTCCACAAGCGCCCCGCGTTTGCGGTCACGGTGATCGGCCATCAGTGTGCCACCCCCGCCGCGACGCTTTCGTCGATGAACCGGCCTTCGCGGAAGCGTTCCATACCGAAATCGGCCGCCAGCGGACCCGGTTCGCCCTTGGCGACAAGCTCGGCCATCGCCCAGCCGGAGCCGGGGATCGCCTTGAACCCGCCGGTGCCCCAGCCGCAGTTCACGAAGATGTTGCCCACGGGTGTTTTCGAGATAAGGGGAGACCGGTCGCCGGTCATGTCCACGATCCCGCCCCACTGGCGCAGCATCTTGAGGCGCGAGATCATGGGGAACGTCTCGACCAGCGCGCGGACGGTTTCCTCGATATGGTGGAAGCTGCCGCGCTGGGTGTAGTTGTTGAACCCGTCGGTGCCGCCGCCGATGACCATCTCGCCCTTGTCGGACTGGCTCATGTAGCCGTGGACGGTGTTGGCCATCACGACCACGTCCATGCAGGGCTTGATCGGCTCGGACACGAGCGCCTGAAGCGCGACGCTCTCGACCGGGAGGCGGAAGCCAGCCATTTCGGCCAGATCGGACGAATGCCCGGCCACCACCAGCGCGAGCTTGCCGCATTCGATCCGGCCCTTGGAGGTGTTCACCGCCTTGACCTGACCGGCCTCGGTCTCCACCCCCTGCACTGCGCAGTTCTGGATGATGTCCATGCCCATGTCGGTGCAGGCGCGGGCATAGCCCCAGGCCACCGCATCGTGACGCGCCGTGCCCGCACGGGCCTGCCAAAGCCCGCCGAGAACGGGATAACGCGGCCCGTCGAGGTTGATGATCGGGACGAGTTCCTTGACCTTCTCGGGCCCGATAAACGTCGTCTCGACCCCCTGCAACGCATTGGCATGGGCCGTGCGCTGATAACCACGCACCTCATGATGGGTCTGGGCCAGCATGATGACGCCACGCGGGCTGAACATGACGTTCATGTTCAGGTCCTGGCTCATCGTCTCATACAGCGAGCGCGACTTTTCATAGATCGCCGCAGACGGGTCCTGCAGGTAATTCGACCGGATGATCGTCGTGTTGCGGCCCGTGTTGCCGCCACCGAGCCAGCCCTTCTCGATCACCGCGACATTCGTGATGCCGAAGTTCTTGCCGAGGTAAAAGGCTGTCGCGAGTCCGTGCCCACCCGCGCCAACGACGATGACATCGTAGCGTTTCTTGGGTTCCGGATTGCCCCAGGCGCGTTCCCACCCGGTGTGGTAGCGCAGGGCCTCGCGGGCGATGGCAAAGGCTGAATAGCGTTTCATGCGACTCCCCGCAGGCTTGTTCGGGCGCAACATACCAACACGCTTCGCGCTGCCAATGCGGCAACCGGCACCCGTTGGCGCAAATGCGACATCAACTTGTCGCGGGTGGGCGGCGCCCTCATGTCGCAGGGGGTTTTGCCGGGCGTCACAAGCGGATAGATGAAGGAGAGTTTTCGGGAGGGACCATGGGGTTCTGGATGCTGGCGGCGCTTGCCGCACTCTTCATCGTTATGGTTCTGGGCTACGCGCTCTTTTCGCCCGCGCGCAACACGGCGCGGGCCAGCGCCGAATTCGACATGGAGATATACCGCGACCAGTTGAAAGAATTGGATCGCGACCTCGCCCGCGGCGTGGTGGCCCCGGAAGAGGCCGAACGCACGCGGGTCGAAATCTCGCGCAGGCTGCTCGAGGCCGACCGGGCCGCACAGGCACAGGACGGGGCGCATCGCGCACCGCGTGCGGCCAGCATCGCGGCCACGGCGGGCATCGCGGTCTTGCTGGGGCTTGGCGGGGCCTATGTCTACAGCAACCTCGGCGCGCCGGGCTATCCGGACCTTCCCCTCGATCTCCGCAAATCGCTCGCCGCCGAAACGCGCGAGAATCGCCCCGATCAGGCCGCCGCCGAAGCCGAAATGCCGGCGTGGGAAGGGCCCAATGCCGATGTGCCGTCCGACTACGTCACCCTCGTCGAACAATTGCGCACGGCCGTGGCCCGCCGCCCGGGCGACATTCAGGGGCTTGCCCTGCTCGCCCGCCATGAGGCCGCGCTGGAGAATTACCGCGCGGCCCACCGTGCGCAGTCGAGGCTCATCGAGGCACGCGGTGAGGATGACGTCGGGGCGCAGGACTATGCCGACCTTGCCGAGCTTCTGATCCTTGCTGCCGGAGGCTATGTCTCGCCCGAGGCCGAGACCGCCCTGACCCGCGCCCTGAACATCGACCCGCAGAACGGCGTCGCGCGCTATTACTCGGGGCTTCTCTTCGCGCAGACAGGCCGCCCCGACCTTGCCTTCCGGATGTGGCGCACGCTGCTCGAAAACTCGCCCACCGACTCGCCCTGGATCGGGCCGATCCGGGCACAGATCGGGGATCTCGCCCGCGCCGCAGGCGTCAACTACACCCCGCGCGAGGGCGAGGACGCCCCGCGCGGCCCGTCGGCCCAGGACATGGAGAACGCCGCGGAGATGTCCGAGGAGGACCGCGCACAGATGATCCGGGGCATGGTCGACGGCCTGTCCGAGCGTCTGGCGTCCGAAGGCGGCCCGGCATCCGACTGGGCCCGCCTCTTGCGTGCCTTGGGCGTGCTTGGCGACACCGAGCGGGCGCAGGCGATCTGGAGCGAGGCGCAGTCCCGCTTTGCCGAACATCCCGAAGACCTCGAACAGATTCGCGCCGCCGCCCGCGACGCAGGGGTGGCCGAGTGATTCACGACGAGATTGCAGACTTCGCTTCCGCCCTTCCCGGGGCGGGCGCGCTTGCGGGACTCGATTTCGGGGAAAAGACCATCGGCGTCGCCGTGTCTGACGGGATGCGGCAGGTCGCGACACCGCTTGAAACCATCCGGCGGCGCAAGTTCACGCAGGATGCCGAAGCACTCCTCGCGCTCACGACCGCGCGGGGCATTACGGGGCTCATCCTCGGCCTGCCGCGCAACATGGACGGGACCGAGGGTCCGCGCTGCCAGAAAACCCGCGCCTTCGCGCGCAACCTCTCGCGCCTGACGGATCTGCCCATCGGTTACTGGGACGAGCGCCTGTCCACCGTGGCCGCCGAGCGCGCGCTGCTGGAGGCCGACACCTCCCGCGCCAAGCGCTCCGGCGTGATCGACCACGTCGCGGCGGGCTATATCCTGCAAGGCGCACTCGACCGGATGAGGCACCTGTGACTGACGACGTCTGGATGCGCGACGAACCCCTGTCGCCCTGCAACAAGATCTGCCAGATCCACCCGGAAATGCGCATCTGCATCGGGTGCTACCGCACGATCCAGGAGATCGCGGGATGGAGCCGGATGAGCGACATGGAACGCCGAGAGGTCATGGAGGTGCTGCCCGAGCGCGCGCCGATGCTCGCCAAACGCAAGGGCGGGCGCGCCCGCCGTCAGGGCAGCTAGGCGCAGCCTCGCGGCCATTTCCCATGCGTTGAAGTCAGGTCCGGGGGCTGCCCGGGCGTGAACCCGGGCCGCACTTACAGATAGTCGGACCGCTGCAAGCCGTATTTCGCCATCTTCTCGTTGAGCGTGCGGCGCGGCAGTGACAGCTCCTCCATCACGCCGACGATCGAGCCCTTGTGACGGCGCATGGTGTTGTCGATCAGCATCCGTTCGAAGGCTTCCACATACTCTTTCAGCGGCTTGCCCTCGGTCGTCACCACCGGCTGCACGTCGTCGTGGTCGTTCATCAGGAGCGATGCGATGGTGCCCGTGCCGCGGCGGCTTTGCAGGACAGCACGCTCGGCGATGTTGATGAGCTGGCGGATGTTACCCGGCCACGGCGCCTGCAACAGTTGTGCCGCCTCCTGCGCCGTCACGCTGGGGGCCGCACAGCCGTATTCCTCGGCGAACTGGTCTGCGAAGCGGGTGAACAGCATCAGGATATCCTCGCCGCGCTGGCGCAGCGGGGGCAGCGTGATGGTCATGGTGGCGAGGCGATAGAACAGGTCCGGGCGCAGGGCATCCTCGCAGGTCTTGCCCGCTTCCTGCATGTTCGACACGGCGACCACGCGGGTTTCGGGCGGGGTTCCCTGATCGTTGATCCAGCCCAGGAGCTTGGCCTGAAGACTGTCGGGCATCGCCTCGATATCCTCGAGCACGAGCGTCCCGCCGCGCGCTTCTTCGACATGGGGCAGTCGCCCGCCCTCTTCCATCGGGCCGAAAAGCTTGCGTGACAGCGTCTCTTCGTCCTGCCCGGCGCAGCGCACGGTGACGAAGCGGCGTCCGGCCTTGGCGCCTACGGCATGGAGCGCATGGGCCACCAGCGTCTTGCCGGTTCCCGTCTCGCCGTCGATGAGGACATGGCCGTCGGCCTGCCCTATGTCGAGAATGTCCTCGCGCAGCCGCTCCATGAGCGGCGAGGCCCCCACGAGCTTTTTCATGATGGTCGTGCCGTCGCCCAGTTCGCGCCGCAGGATGCGGCTGTCGAGCGTCATGCGGCGGCTTTGCGTGGCCTTCTTGGCGAGGTCCGTCATCCGGTCCGGATTGAACGGTTTTTCGAGGAAGTCATAGGCCCCGACCCGCATCGCCTCCACCGCCATCGGCACGTCGCCGTGGCCGGTGATCATGATGACCGGGAGCGCACTGTCCACGCTCATCAGCTTTTTCAAAAGCTGCATCCCGTCCATGCCGGGCATCCGGATGTCGGATATGACAACGCCGGGATAATCTGTCCCGACGCTCTTGAGGGCCTCTTCGGCCGACGGATAAGTTTCGGTGTCGAACCCGGAGAGCGCGAGCCATTGGCTTATCGACTGGCGCATATCCTGTTCGTCATCGACGATCGCGATTTTCATTGCCTGTGCCATTCTTCTTGGTACCCTCCGGCCCCCCTATCGGGCCTGAAAAAGCCGGACCTATCCCGTCCGGCCGGGCGTTTGCCGTTTATTCCGCGGCTTCTGCGCCCGTCGTTTTGTTTGTCGTTGCTTCTTTCAAGATAGGTAGTTCCACCTCGAATACAGCCCCCCCGGCGGTTCCATTTCGCGCTGTGAGGCGCCCGCCGAAGTCGTTGACGATGCCCGAGGAAATGGCCAGACCCAGTCCGACCCCGTCCCCGGGCGCCTTGGTTGTGTAGAACGGCTCGAACAGTTGATCGAGGTCTTCGACACCCGGCCCGTTATCACGCACGGAGATGACAACTTGTTCCCCCCCTGTGAGCAGAATGTCCACCTGCGGGTCGTCCGAGGACTTGGTCGCGTCGATGGCATTGCGCAGGAGGTTGATGAGCACCTGCTCTAACCGGACGTTGTCGCCCATGATCATCACCGGCTCGCGCGGCACGTTGCGGGTGATGCGCACCTGCCGGCGTTTGAGCTGCGGCTCCATCATGGAGAGCGCCATCGACACCGAGGTCCGCACATCCATCGGCTGAAAGGCATCTCCGCCCTTTCGGGCATAGGATTTGAGCTGCTTGGTGATGAGCCCCATCCGCTCGATCAGGTCGTCGATGCGCTGGAAGGAGGATAGCGCCTCCTCGGGCCGCTTCCGTTGAAGCAGGAGTTTGGCTCCGGCGAGGTAAGTTTTCATCGCCGCGAGCGGCTGATTGAGTTCGTGGCTCACCGCCGCCGACATTTCGCCGAGGGCGGCGAGTTTCGAGGACTGGGCCAGCGTCTGTTCGGCGACCTGAAGGTTCTTTTCGGCTTTCTGACGCTCGGCCACTTCGCGTTGAAGCGCGGTGTTGAGCTGGCGCAGTTCGGCGCTTTCGAGCTGGAAAAACCGGCTCGCGGTCGTGGCCCGGCGGCTCACGACATAGAACCCCGCGGTCAGCAGGATGGCGAAGGCCATGATTTCGAGCGCGAGCACACCGTTCACTCGTTCGCGCACCGAGGCGTAGGTGGTGAAGCTGGTCATCTGCCAGCCCTGGAACGGGATGCGCGCGGTCTGACGGATCACGTCGTCGCCCGCGAAGAAGGCCTCGGAGGGCAGCGCGGCCCATTCCGCTGTGCGCTCCAGCGCGCGTTCGATGGCCGAAGGGGGCGGCAGCGTTTCCATCGCCTCGGCCTCCGCAAGGCCCCGCCAGCGCGGCTCGGTGGTCAGGATCACGCGGCCTTCGCTGTCGGTGACATAAACCGCATCGGAAATGCCGGCCCAGCTCTGCTCAAATTTCTCGAGGTCCACAACAACGACGATCACGCCGATCAGCTCGCCGCCGTTCAGGATCTTGCGCGCATAAGTGAAATCGAAGCCGCCGGGGTCTGTTTCGGCTGTGGTGAAGACGGTATCGGAGGACCGCAAGGCGTTGACGAAATACGGGGACGAGCGGTGGTTTGACCCCAGCCGCTCGCGATCCGTCGCCGCCACGGCCCGCCCGGTCTGGTCGAGCAGGAGCAGCGACTGCGCCCCGATTTCGTCCCGGTAGGAAATCAGCCGTTGCGACGAATTCACGAAATCCTCGGAACTGAGCGCCGAGATGAAGGCCGGATCGCGCGACAGAAGAAGCGGCACGACCGAGTTGCGCTGAAGCTCGGATATCAGGTTGCCGGTGTAGAGCGCGATGCGCAGTTCCGCCTTCGAGCGCGTGCTCTCGGTATAGCGCTGGGTGAGCCATGTGTTTGACACCCAGACGACCGCGATGGCCGCCGCGATGAACAGGACAAGCAGCACCCGGCCCACGAGGCCGAAGGCAGGCGAGCGTGGCGGGCGATGCCCGTCGCCGTGGGTGTCCGTATCCGTCATGGACCGGTTTTACGCCCCGGCGGGCGCACGCTCAAGTCAGGCGGTTTCGAGAGAGGCCACGAGCGAGCGGAACATTGCCACCCCGTCGGTGCCGCCGTGACCGTCATCCACCGCACGTTCGGGATGCGGCATCATGCCCAGCACCCGGCGGTTTTCCGACAGCACGCCAGCGATATCGGCGGTCGAGCCATTGGGGTTCTGTGCATAGGTGAAAGCGATCCGGTCCTCGCCCCGCAAGCGCGAGAGCGTTTCGTCATCCACCGAGTAGTTGCCGTCATGATGCGCCACGGGGATGGTGACGATGTCGCCCGCGTTGTAGCCGTTCGTGAAATCCGACTGCGAGGTTTCCACTTTCAAATCAAGGGCCTTGCAGACGAACTTGAGGTTCGCGTTCCGCATCAGCGCCCCCGGCAGGAGGCCGGTCTCGGTCAGCACCTGAAACCCGTTGCAGACACCCAGCACATAGCCGCCCCGGTCCGCATGGGCCTTGAGCGAGGCCGAGATCGGCGACTTGGCCGCGATGGCGCCGCAGCGCAGGTAATCGCCGAAGGAAAAGCCGCCGGGCACGCCCACGATGTCCACGTCCGACGGGAGCGCCGTGTCCTTGTGCCAGACCATCGAGACCTGCGCTCCGGCGCGCTCAAAAGCCACGGCCATGTCGCGGTCGCAGTTCGATCCGGGGAAAACGAGGACGGCGGCTTTCATGGGGAACTCCCTCGGTGGCGCTTGAGCCGTGCTTTAGACGCGGGGACATGCGGGGTCAAGCGAGGGGCTCGAACCAAGAGTCTCATTTACCATTTGTCAGATGCATATTAAGCCACTAACCTAATTCGCGACACGATATTGGACCGCACTCCCTTCATGCCCGACCGCCCCCCTCTCCCGCCCGTCCCGGCGCGAAATGAAGACCGGCTTGCCGCTCTCCGGGCCCTCGACGTGCTCGACACCGATCCGGAAGCCGGATTCGATGATATCACGGCTTTCGTCTGCCGGATGTGCGAAGTGCCCGCCTCGATGGTATCGCTCGTGGACCGCCACCGGCAGTGGTTCAAGTCCGCGCAGGGCTTCGACGAGCGCGAGACGAACCTCGAAAGCTCTATCTGTGCCTATGTCGTGCTGGAAGAAGAGTTCATCGAGATCGAGGATCTGACTCAGGATCTGCGCACGGCGCGTAACCCGCTGGTCACCCAGGAGGACGGCATCCGGTTTTATGCCGGCGCACCGCTCCGGCTGTCGAGCGGCCATGTGGTCGGCGCGCTCTGTGCGGTGGACAAAGTGCCGCGGAAGCTCACGGACCTGCAACGCGAGACGCTTGTCGTTCTGGCAAGACAGGTGACGGCGCAGCTCGAACTGAAACAGACGCTCGCGCAGGCCGAGACCCTGCGCAAGGAGATCGACCATCGGGTGAAGAACTCGCTCCAGTCGATCTCGGCCCTCACGCGGATTCAGGCCCGCAAGGCCACGGAACCCAATGTGCGCGAGGCGCTCAAACAGGTGCAGGCGCGGGTGGAGATGGTGGCCGCGTTGCATGAGCAGCTGTACCGGACGTCGGCCACGAACGTTGTCGACCTCGCCAACTTCGCCTCGAAGGTCGCCGCGATCCTGAACGGCACCAGCCCGCCGAACGTGCAGGTCGTGGTGGATTTCGAGCGGTGCGCGGTGACGGCGGAGCAAGCCTCGGCGGTGGGGGTGATCCTGAACGAATTTGCGTCGAACTCGATCAAGCACGCTTTCCCGAACGACCGCCCCGGCGTGGTGCGCTTCACCGGAAAGGCCGGCAACGACGCCTCGGTCGTGATCGAACTGTCGGACGACGGGGTGGGCATGGGCCCGATTTCGCACACCAGCGGCATCGGTCTCGCCGTGATCGAGGCCTCGGTCGCCCAGCTCGCGGGATCGTGGGAGCCCCGGCTGGACGAGACCGGAACCGCCGCGCGCCTGACATTCCCTATTGATGACGCGCCCGCCTGACAGACAAAAGCCGCCCGGTTGGAGCGGCTTTTATCTTTCTTCGTCAGGGCGTTGTCAGCCCATGTGGATCTGATAGCTCTCGATCACCGTGTTGGCCAGAAGCCGCTCGCACATGTCGCGCACCGTGTCCTCGGTCGTGCCCTCGGCCACGTCGAGCTCGATCACCTTGCCCTGCCGCACGCCATCGACCCCGTCGAAGCCGAGACTGCCGAGCGCATGGCGCACCGCCTCCCCCTGCGGGTCGAGAACACCGTTTTTCAGCATCACGTCAACGCGCACTTTCATCGCGGCGGCTCCTTTCAGTTGATCAGCGTCGGCTTGGTCGCGTGGGTCACGTTGGTGGGCAGAACACCCAGCCGCCGCGCCACTTCGGTATAGGCATCGGACAGGTTGCCGAGATCCTGGCGGAACACGTCCTTGTCGAGCTTCTGGCCGGTGTCCATGTCCCACAGCCGGCAACTGTCCGGGCTGATCTCGTCGGCGACGATGAGGCGCATGAAATCGTTGTCCCAGACGCGCCCGACCTCGATCTTGAAGTCGACGAGCTTGATGCCCACGCCATGCATCACGCCGGACATGAAATCGTTGACCCGCAGGGCTAGCGCGACGATGTCGTCGAGGTCCTGCTGCGTGGCCCAGCCGAAAGCGATGATGTATTCCTCGGGCACCAGCGGATCGCCGAGCGCGTCGTCCTTGTAGGAGAACTCCACGATGGGACGCGGCAGTGCCATGCCCTCTTCGAGCCCGAGACGCTTGGCCATCGACCCTGCGGCAAAGTTGCGCACGATGATCTCGAGCGGCACGATCTCCACCTGCCGGATGAGCTGCTCACGCATGTTCAGCCGCTTGATGAAGTGGTTGGGCACGCCGATCGCGGTGAGGCCGGTCATGAAGAACTCGGACAGCCGGTTGTTCAGCACACCCTTGCCTTCGATCACGTCCCTTTTCTGTGCGTTGAAGGCGGTCGCATCGTCCTTGAAGTACTGAACGAGCGTCCCGGGTTCCGGGCCTTCATAAAGAACCTTGGCCTTGCCCTCGTAGAGCTTCTTGCGTCGTGCCATGAAACGTGAGCCTTTCCCGCGGCCGGCAAAACGCCCGCCAATTCCCGCGCTATAGTCGATTGCCCCAAGCCCCGCAAGGATGCGCAGGGGTTGCGGCAGGCCGTTTGAGGGGGCATATGGAGTGGAAACAGGCTCTAGCTGGGACCACGGGAACATGACCACTTTCGACGATCGCGAATCCGCTTTTGAGAACAAGTACGCTCACGACGAGGAAATGAAGTTCAAGGCCGAGGCCCGCGCGAACAAGCTGCTCGCGATCTGGGCAGCCGGGCTGATGGGCAAGAGCGGTGAAGAGCTGAACGCTTACATCACCGCCGTGATCAAGGCCGATTTCGAAGAAGCTGGGCACGAAGACGTTGTGCGCAAGGTGGCGGGCGATCTTGGCGACAAGAGCTCGGCCGACGAAATCCGCGCCCAACGCGTGGCCCTGCTGGCCGAGGCGAAAGCGCAGCTGATGGGCGAAGTCTAAGCCCTTAATAATTAGGTGAAAACTTGCCGAAAGGCATCCTGAAACAGGGTGCCTTTCGGCATTTATGCGCCGATTTCAACGGGATAATCGGAAACATGCGCGGCAGACGCGCGTTGTCGCTCCAACCAAACTGGAGAGAGACAATGCATACCAAGGGCATGAAGATTCATGTCGGCGGCGCCGCGTTACACGTCCAGACGATGGGCGATCCCGACGCCCGGCCGATCCTGTTTCTGCATGGCGGGGCCGGAAGCCTTGCCGAGTTCGAAGACCTGCTCCCGGGTCTCGACGAATTCTGTTGCGTGTTCCTCGATCTGCGGGGGCACGGGCGATCGACGCTGGGCAAACGGCCGCTGAGCTATCCGCAACTCGCCGACGATATCGAATATGTCATCCAGGAGCTGGACCTCGACCGTCCCGTGCTTCTGGGCCATTCCGATGGTGCCACCGCCGCGCTCGAGGTCGCCGCGCGTGGCCGGGTGCCGATCAGCGGCGTCATCTCGCTGGCCGGACGCGCCTGGCGCCCCCGCCCTTCTGTATTGGAAACCCATATCGGGCGGATGACCCCGGACCTTTACCGGCACAAGTCGCCCGCCGCCGTGTCAGACTACGAGGCGACCAACCCCGAGCCGGATTTCGACCGCTTCTTCACACAGGTCGCGGGCATGTGGCGCGACGTGAGCGACGGCAATTATCCCGGCGACCGGGTGGAACGTATCCGCTGCCAGACGCTCGTCCTCGGTGGTGAACACGACCACCTCGTCTCGGTCGAAGAGACGATCACCCTCGCCCGCGCCATTCCCCACGCGCATCTTGGAATCGTCCCCTATGGCTGCCACAGCCTCCATGCCGAGCAGCCTGGTCACATCCAGCCGTTCATCTGCGACTTCCTGATGTTCATGGACGACTACCAGACCCCGCATGGCGAGGCGGTCTTGCCGCAAGCGCGTTGATCATCTTCCCGATTGGCGGGGGGCCACTGCGCCATATGCGATCAATTCAAGCTGTTAACCGCGCCTTATGAGCGCGTGGCCTAGGTTCGCCCCGCAAGATGAGGGCGAGCGGCATGAGGACACGGATCGATCCGGGACACCGGAGCGCACCTATGGAACGCGGACGTGTCGGGCGGGCTGTGCTCCTGCGCCAGATCACGCCTCTTGTCGTGTTCGGGGTGCTCGCTCTGCTCTTGCGCGACCGGATCGCGGAACTCGACCTCGCCCACATCCGGGCGAGTCTGGGCACGGTCGGGCCGGTACGATGGGCGCTCGGCATCGTTTTGACCGGGATCAGCTTCTGGGCGCTCGGGCAATACGACGTGGTCGTCCACCGGCTCGTGGGCCGCGACACCGACCCGCGCCGCGCCGCGCGCAGCGGAATGACCGCCATCGCGGTTGGCCAGACCGTGGGCATGGGCACTCTCACAGGCACATTCGTTCGCTGGCGAATGCTGCCGGGGCTCGGCCTGCTGGACGCGACGCGCATTTCGGCCATCGTCACGATGTCCTTTTTCGCCGCGTGGGCTGTCCTCACAGCCATGTCTGTCCTGACCTTTGGCGTCGCGGTGCCGTACGCGACCCCCGCCGCGGTCGCCATTCTGATACTGGCCTATCTCTGCATTTTATTGAGCGTATGGCGGCCCGGTCCGCTCGCCCGCTGGCCGCTCCCGCCACTGAAAGCCATCGTGCTTATCCTCGGGTTCACCACGGTCGATACGGTCGCGGCGGGCGCCGTGCTCTGGACGATGCTCCCTACGGGGATCGAGATCGGGTTCGGCCCACTCGTCGCGGCCTATCTTCTGGCTCTCGGCGCGGGGCTGGTCCTGACGACCCCCGGTGGAGTCGGGCCGTTCGAGGTCGCGCTGCTGGCGCTGTTGCCGGCCACATCGCCCGAACCCCTGCTCGCCGCTGTTCTCGCCTACCGCGCAGTCTACTACGCCCTGCCCGCCCTGATCGGCGCGGTGCTTCTGGCCCGTCCGCCCATGCGCCCGCCCCTGCCCGCAACCGCGAATGCGGCACTCGAACAGGTCGACCCGCGCAACCTGCCGCTCATGGTCGAAGCTGCGCTGGATACCGCGCCCCGCGCCGAATCCGCGCTCCTGAGACACGGGCGGTTTGATCTGTTGTCCAACAGCCGCGCCTGGCCAACCGCTCTGGTGGCCCGCTCGGGCCAGTCGCTCATCATGCTGGGTGATCCGCTGACCCGCGACTCGCGGGTCGGGGAGGTGTTCGAGGGACTGCGCGACCGCGCGCGCGCGACCCTGACCGCCCCGGTTATCTACAAATGCGGCGCCCGTCTTGCCGTATTCGCCCGTCGCACGGACTGGGCGCTGCTCCCCATCGCGCGGGAAGCGTTTCTGACGCCGGCCACGTTCTCGACCACCGGGGCGGATCGACGGCAACTCAGACGAAAACTGCGCAAGGCCGAAGCCGCAGGACTCACCGTCACCACCATCGCGCCGGGCGACCCGGTGCCCCTGCCACTCGACGAGATGGAGGCTCTCGCCCACGTCTGGGCGGGTGCCCGGGGCGGCGAGCGCGGCTTTTCGATGGGAGTCTGGAATCCGGCTACCCTGTCCCGGGCGGCGATCTGTCTCGCCCATGATCCGGAGGGGCGGCTCAGGGGGTTCATCACGCTCCATGCCAACCGTCACGAACACACGCTCGACCTCATGCGGCAGGACCCGGACGCGCCCGACGGGATCATGTACATGCTTGTCACGCATGCGATCGCGGCGGCGCACGCAGCACATATCCCTCGCGTGTCCCTCGCCGCTGTGCCCACGCAGAACGTGCCGGGCGAGCCGCGCCTGTTCACGGGCCTTCGCGCTCTGCTCGACCGGGCCAGCGGTGCCCGCGGACTGCGCCAGTTCAAGAGCGCTTTCGCCCCGCGTTGGGAGACGCTTTACCTCGCCGCCCCGACCCGCACCGCACTTCTCCTGGGCGCGCTCGACATCACGCGCGAAATCCTGCGCCCGCCGCCGCGCCCGCGACCGTGAGCCGAATTGCACCGGCCCGGCATTCGTGGCACATGAGCGCAACCGACGACAGAAAGGCCAAGGCATGTCACAGGACGCGCTCACCAAACTTCTTTCCGAACGCGACTGGCTCATGGCGGACGGCGCCACCGGGACAACGCTGTTCAACATGGGCCTCACTTCGGGCGACGCCCCTGAGATGTGGAACGTCGACCACCCGGAGCGCGTGCGCGCGCTCTACAAGGGTCCCGTGGATGCAGGCTCGGACATTTTCCTGACAAACAGCTTCGGCGGCACCGCATCGCGCCTCAAGCTGCACGACGCCCAGAACCGGGTCGGCGAGCTGAACCGGATCGCCGCCGAGTTGGGGCGCGAGGTTGCAGACGCCTCCGGTCGAACGGTCGTCGTCGCGGGCTCGATGGGGCCGACGGGCGAAATCATGGAACCGATGGGCCCGCTGTCGTTCGACGGCGCGGTCGAGATGTTCCACGAACAGGCCGACGCGCTCAAGGCCGGCGGAGCCGACGTGCTCTGGGTCGAGACGATCTCCTCGCCCGACGAATACAAAGCCGCCGCGCGTGGCGCGGAACTGGCCGACATGCCCTGGTGTGGGACGATGAGCTTCGATACCGCCGGGCGCACGATGATGGGCCTCACGTCCGCCGACCTCGCCAAGCTGGTCGAGAATCTGCCGAACCCGCCCATCGGCTTCGGCGCGAATTGCGGTGTCGGGGCCTCCGACCTCCTGCGCACGGTCCTTGGATTCCGGCAAGCGGGCACGGAGCGCACGGTGATCGCCAAGGGCAACGCGGGCATCCCGAAATTCGTTCATGGTCATATCCATTACGACGGCACGCCGGACCTCATGGCCGACTACGCTGTCATGGCGCGCGATTGCGGCGCGACGATCATCGGCGGATGCTGCGGCACGACACCCGAGCACCTCGAAAGGATGCGCGAGGCGCTGGAAACCCGCCCGCGCGGCGATGCGCCCTCACTGGAGGCCATCGCTGAGGCCCTCGGTGGCTTCTCATCAGCCAGCGACGGGACTGACGACAAGGGTCCGAAGCCGCGCGAACGCACGGGCCGCCGCCGCCGGGGCTGACCCGCACCGCTGCCACACGCCTGCCTGAGCGCCCGTCCCCCGGACGGGTGCGAGGCGTAGAGGTGCGCCGCAGGCGCGCTGTTCGGAAACAGCCCCTCAGAAAAGCTCGAGTTGATCCCCTGCGCGCGGCGGAATGCGGAACACGTCCGTGCGCAGGTCCGGCAGGTGCGAGGCGAGCCCCAGCCGGCGTTGGGCCACGCGAAACCGCATGTTCATCATCTCGGCATATGGCCCTTCGCCCCGCATCCGCGCACCGAAGGTGCTGTCATAGACTTCGCCGCCGTGCATGTCGCGCAGATGACCCAGCACGCGGTTCGCCCGATCCGGGTAGTGCTCGCCCAGCCAGTCGCGAAACAGCCCTGCCACTTCACGCGGCAGACGCAGCATGATCCAGCTGGCCGCCCGCGCCCCGGCATCTGCGGCTGCCGCCATGATCCCCTCCATCTCGCTGTCCGACAGCCCCGGCACGAGCGGCGAGATCATGACCCGCACCGGAACGCCTGCGTCCGACAGACGACGGATCGTGGCCAGCCGCCGCTCCGGCGACGGCACCCGTGGCTCCATGCGACGCGACAGGTCCGCGTCCAACGTCGTAACCGAGACCCCGACATGGGCCAGCCCGTCGCCCGCCATTTCGGCCAGAATATCGATGTCCCGCTCGACCAGCGTTCCCTTGGTCGCAATCCCGACCGGGTGGCGGAAGTCGCGCAGCACCTCAAGCACCTCGCGCATCACCCGGTAACGGCCTTCGATCGGCTGGTAGGGATCGGTGTTCGTTCCGATGGCAATCGTCGCCGGTCGATAGGACTTACGGGACAACTCGCCCGCCAGCACTGCCCCGATGCCGGGCCGGGCGATCAGCCGGGTCTCGAAATCCAGCCCCGCCGACATCCCCAGCCAGGCATGGCTTGGCCGCGCGAAACAGTAGACGCAGCCATGCTCGCAACCCCGGTAGGGGTTGATCGATCGGTCGAATGGAACGTCGGGCGAGGTGTTGCGGGTGATCGCACTCCGGGGCGCCTCAAGGCTCACCTGCGTGCGGATCGCCCCGTCCGAATCAGGTGTCCAACCGTCGCTGACCGCCACCCGCTCGTGACGCTCGAACCGCCCGGTCGCATTGGTCGCAGCGCCTCTACCGCGGCGGCGCTCATGTTCAATATGAGTGATTTCACTGCTCATGAGAACATTAGTAGAACATTCATGCCTGCGTGCAAAGGTCGTTTCGCCATTTCCACATGTCGCAATTGGTCATCATTGCGCGGCCAATTTGCCGCATGTAGAGGAAGACACGCGCGAACCGCCTGAAAGGAAAGGCCAATGGCCGACGAAGAAGACGACATCATCCTGTCCGAGCTCGATGACGAGGAACTCGTCGCCCAGATGATGGACGACCTCTACGACGGTCTCGCCGACGAGATCGCGGAGGCCACCAACATCCTGCTCGAGCGTGGGTGGGAGCCCTACGACATTCTCACCAAGGCGCTCGTCGCCGGCATGACCATCGTGGGCCACGATTTCCGCGATGGCATCCTTTTCGTCCCCGAAGTGCTGCTCGCCGCCAACGCGATGAAGGCCGGCATGTCGATCCTCAAGCCGCTCCTTGCCGAAACCGGCGCACCGACCATCGGTCGCATGGTGATCGGCACGGTGAAGGGCGACATCCACGACATCGGCAAGAACCTCGTCTCGATGATGATGGAGGGTGCCGGATTCGAAGTGGTGGACCTCGGCATCAACTGCGAGGTGGACAAGTACCTCAACGCGCTCGCCGCCGAGAATGCCGACATTCTGGGCATGTCCGCGCTGCTCACGACGACGATGCCCTACATGAAGGTCGTGATCGACACGATGATCGACCAGGGCAAGCGCGACGATTACATCATCCTCGTGGGCGGTGCGCCGCTGAACGAGGAATTCGGCAAGGCCATCGGGGCCGACGCATACTGCCGCGACGCCGCAGTGGCCGTGGAAACCGCCAAGACATTCATGGCGCGCAAGCACAACCGGGCCTCCGCCGGCTGATTTCCCGACCCCGGCCCCGCATTTGCGCGGGCCGGGGTGGAAACGCCCCAACCGGGCCGCTATCTGTGATCCCGTTCCGGGAGACGGTCCATGGGCCTTAGACGCATCCTTCTCACGCTTCTCGCGCTAGCCTCGGCGGGCCTTGCCGCCTACGTTCTGATCGAGGCGATCCTGACCGAACACCTGACGCAGCAGGTCTTCTATGCCGTGCTGCCGCTCGTTCTGCTCTTCTCGATCGCCTGGAACGCACTCGGCAAGAAGCGGGATTGATCATGTACGGCACCGCTCTCGCCCTCGTCCATGCCGCCGCGTTCGCGGACACGTTCCGCCCGGCCTTCGACTGGCTCGCGGCGCAAGTCCGCGACGGGTTCACCTCGCCGCGCCTGTTCGACCTCGGGTGTGGCGACGGCACATGGCTGGCCCATGCCCGCGACCAAGGCATCCCGGGGGCGGGCATCGATCAGTCCGAGGCCTTCGTGCGCCTCGCCACTGCCCGCAGGCTCGCCGTGACCGTCGGCGACGCGGCGCAACCGCTGATCCCGCCGGGCAGCACGTCCGTCACCGCGCTTGGCGAAGTGCTGGCCTATGCGCCGCCATCACTGGCAGGCGCGGTGCAGGCGACGGCCCGGGCCCTGCCCCCCGGCGGCCACTTCCTGTTCGACCTGCCCGGCCCCGACACACCCGAGAGCACCGGCAGGCGGACAGGTGAGGACTGGACCCTCACCGCTCGCAGCCGAAAACATGAGGGCGAGATCACGCGCGAGATCACGGTCGACACGCCCGCAGGGAGCCATACCGAGACGCACCGTCAACAGCTCTTCGCACCGGGCGAAGTGACGCGCCTGCTCGACGCCGCCGGGTTCAAAGCGGACCTGCGCGACAGCTACGGCCCCTGCCCGCTGCTGCCCGGCCGCTTCGCCATCCTCGCGCGCAAGCTTGCGTGAGCCGCACCACCGCCCCATCTTGAATGGGCAAAGGAGACACTCATGCCCCTCGACAAATTCGTCCTGATCCTCGTCGTCGTGATTGCCGCTGCCGGGCTTACCGTCTGGGCCGGAACTCTGATCGCCGCCTCGATTCAGTGGCCCGCAGGCTGGCTCGCGGTGATCCCCGCGGCCCTCGTGGGTTACATCGTCTGGCGCGTTGTCGCAGACCGGCTGACCAATACCGAAGACGACCACTACGACCGGATCGAAAAGTGATGCAGATTCTGACCACCGACACCTTCCCCGGCCGCGAGATCGAACCTCTTGGCCTGGTCCGCGGCTCCACGGTGCGCGCAAAACACATCGGTTCCGACATCGTGGCCGGCCTGCGCAACCTTGTGGGCGGCGAGGTCAAGGAATACGCCGCACTCCTGGCCGGCGCGCGCGAGCAGGCCCTGGATCGCATGACTGATGAAGCGCGGGCGCTCGGCGCGGATGCCGTCATCGGGGCGCGGCTCGAAACGTCGACCATCGCCCAAGGGGCGAGCGAGATCCTCGCCTACGGCACCGCGGTGCGCTTCAAGTGATCCCGGACGACGCGGACCTGCGCGAAACCGGCCTCGCGGCCAGCGGCACGGGCCGCGTGCTGGTCATCGGCTGCGGCGCGCTCGCGCGCGAAATCCTCGCAGTGATCGGGGCGAACGGGCTTGCCCATGTCGATGTCACCTGCCTGCCCGCCATCCTGCACAACCGACCGGAACGGATCGCCCCGGCGTTGGAGGCGGCCATCGACCGTCACGCGGCCGATTACGACCGGCTTTTCGTCGCCTATGCCGACTGCGGCTCAGGGGGGGCAATCGCGGCACTCTGCGCCCGCCATGGCATCGAGATGATCGAAGGCCCGCATTGCTACAGCTTCTTCGAGGGCAACGACACCTTCGCCGAACGCGGCGAGGTCACGGCCTTCTACCTCACGGATTTCCTCGCCCGCCAGTTCGACGCGTTCGTCACCAAACCCCTCGGGCTCGACCGCCACCCTGAGCTGCGCGACATGTACTTCGGGAATTACGAGACGCTGGTCCACCTCGCCCAGACCGATGACCCCGCGCTCGACGCCAAAGCCCGCGCAGCGGCCGACGCCCTCGGCCTCACCTATGAACGCCGTCCGACCGGATACGGCGATCTCGAAATCGCGCTCCAACGCCTCTGATCTTCTTCGTTCCGGAAATACTTCGGGAGAGCACGAGAGGTCAGCGCCCTCTCGTCACCGCGACGTCGCGCCGAAGGCGCGGCGGCGCAAATCCTGCGCACGGGCTTGCCCGAGCACATTTCGCCCACGCCTCGTCAGGCCGCTTCGACCGCCAGTTTGTTGATACGCTGGATCATGGCCGTCAGCCCGTTGGACCGCTGGGCCGAGAGATGCTCCTCGAGCGACAAGCGACCGAGCTCGGCCTTGGCATCGACCTTCGGGACCTCAGCGACCGGGACGCCGTTATAGAGTGCGGCCAGCACCGCGATAATGCCGCGCACGATCAACGCATCGGAATCGCCCTTGAACCGAAAGGTGCCCGCCTCGATCTCGGGCATGATCCAGACCTGGCTCGCGCAGCCGTCGACCTTGGTCGCAGGCACCTTCAGCGCCTCGTCCAAAGGGTCCATTGCGCGGCCCAGGTCGATCACATGCGCGTAGCGGTCTTCCCAGTCGTCCAGAAACTCGAAATCCTCGACGATCTCTTCGAATGCGTCCGTGGCCATCCTGCTCTCCTTTCTCCCTCACCTAGGCGCGAAGGCCACAAAGGTCCACCCCCGCGCCCGGAGGCCGCATGATCCGGGTTTTCAAAGCCCGCGCTTTGGGCTAGTCCAAGGCAGGCACAGGGGGACGCACATGATTTTCCGCATCTTCGGCGCAATTGCACTAGGGGTGGTTCTGTCCGGGTGTTCGGGCGGCGTAAGCCTGAACCCGTTCAACTGGTTCGGCCCGAAGACCGATGAGGAACTGGTGACCCTGGAACCCCGTGACGGCTTCCCCGACGGGCAGGACTCCTACCGCGGCCCGATCCAGCAGGTCACCCAACTCGCCATCGAACGCGCCTCCGGCGGCTACCTCGTGCGCGCCGTGGGTCTGCCACCCCGCCTTGGGTACTGGGAGGCCGAGCTCGTTCCCCAGAACGATGAGGAACCGGTGAACGGTGTGATGACCTACGATTTCGTGGTCGCCCCGCCGCCTTGGGCCACACGCCAGTCGCGCCCGCAGGCCCGCCAGATCACGGTCGCGCATTACGTCTCGGACGTGCAACTCGGCAGCGCCAGCCGCATCCGCGTGGTCGGCGCGAACAACAGCCTCACCACCCGCCGCTGACCTTGTCAAAAAGCGCGAGTCGGAGCGCGGGCAAAGCCGCACCCCCCTGAGAAATCTTGCGAAACGGGAACGCGGTTCAGGTTTCTATGACCTGAACCGTCTGTCCTTTGACTCCGAGCGCCAGTTCCCCGTCACACAGGCGCAGGGCGTCCTTGCCGAACACCTCGGACCGCCACCCCTTGAGCGCGGGAACGTCGCGACGGCCGCCGGCGAGCAGGTCGAGGTCAGCCGCCGAAGCGATGAGCTTTTGGGCGACGCCGGTCTCCTCGCAGCGTGCCTTGAGCAGCACCCGCAGCAGGTCGGCCAGCGCCGGGTTGACCTGAAGCTTGTCGCGCCCGTCTTTCTCGACGCGCGGAAGATCGTCCTGGGGGCAATCGAGACCGGCTTTCACGGCGGCGAGGATCCCCTCAGCCACGTCACCCTTGCGCGCCTCGCGCAAAAGCAGGCGCGACCGGCCAAGTTCGCCTGCGTCGCGCGGCTTGGTGGAGGCAAGCTCCATGAGCGCGTCGTCCTTGTAGACGCGGCTGCGCGGGATATTGCGCTCCTGTGCATAGGTCTCGCGAAAGCGGGCGAGTTCGCGCACGATGGCAAGGAACCTGCCCGAGCTTGTGCGGGTTTTCACCCGTTTCCACGCCTCGTCCGGATTCACGATGTAGGTGTCGGGGTCAGTGAGGACCGAAAGCTCCTCCTTCACCCATTTGGCGCGGCCGGATTTCTCCAACTCGGCCTTGAGGTATTCGTAGATCACACGCAGGTGCGTCACGTCGCCAATGGCGTAGTGTTTCTGCGCATCGGTGAGCGGACGGCGCGACCAGTCGGTGAAACGCGAGGACTTGTCGAGCTGGGCCTTGGCGATCTTGCGCACCAGCGTCTCATAACCCGCCTGATCGCCGAAACCGCAGACCATCGCGGCCACCTGCGTGTCGAAAAGTGGGGACGGAATGACCCCTGCATCGACGAAGAAGATCTCCAGGTCCTGACGCGCAGCGTGAAACACCTTCACCACGCCCTCGTCCTTGAAAAGATCGTAAAGTGGTTCGAGCGACAGGCCTTCGGCCAGCGGATCCACCAGCACCGCGTCCTCTTCGTCGTCGTCGCCCGCCACTGCGAGCTGCACGAGGCAGAGTTTCGAGTAGTAGGTCCGTTCGCGGAGAAACTCCGTGTCGACGGTGACGTAAGGGAATTCTGCGGCGCGCGTGCAGTAGTCGGCCAGCGCTTCGGTCGTCGTAATTGTTTTCATTCTACAGGTCTTTATTGCGCGTCGCTCCCCCCTCTACCGGGAAAACAAGGGGAGCGGAAGGGGTCAGGGCAGCGTCACGGGGGTCCGGTCGCCGCGCGCGAAACGGTCCAGCACCGCCGGGTAGAGCCGATGTTCGAAAGGCAGGACGCGGGCGGCGAGGGTTTCGGCCGTATCATCCGGAAGGGCGGGCACCCGCGCCTGTCCAAGGATCGGCCCCCCGTCGAGTTCCGCCGTCACCTCATGCACGCTGCACCCGGCTTCGCCGTCACCGGCCGCGAGCGCGCGGGCGTGGGTGTCGAGCCCCTTGTATTTCGGCAATAGCGAGGGGTGGATGTTGAGCATTCGGCCCGCGTAGTGGTTGATGAAGCCGGGCGTCAGAATCCGCATGAAGCCGGCCAGGCAAAGGATGTCGGGCTGGGCGGCGTCAAGCCGTTGGATGAGAGCGGCCTCAAAGGCAGCACGGTCGCCCTTGTAAGGCCGGTGGTCCACCACCGTGGTGTCGATCCCCAGCGCCTGCGCCCGGGCCAGCCCGCCGGCCTCCGGCACGTTCGACAGAACGAGCACGGGGCGCGCCGGATGATCCCCCGTCATGCTCTGGGCCAGGGACACCATGTTGGACCCGGACCCGGAGATCAGGATCGCGACGCGCTTCAAATGAGAGAGCCCAGGTAGTTCACGCCGTCCGCGCCCGCACCAATACGCCCGATCTGCACGACGGTTTCGCCCTCGGCTTCGAGCGCCGCAGTCACCTCACGCGCGGACGCGGGGTCGACGACCAGGACCATGCCGATCCCGCAGTTGAAGGTCTTGAGCAGTTCCGCCTCATCCATCGCGCCAGTTTCGGCCAGCCATGCAAAGACCGGAGGCAGGGTCCAGGCGTCGAGGTCCAAAGTCGCCTGTCCGCCTTCGGGCAGCACGCGCGGCAGGTTTTCGGTCAGGCCCCCGCCGGTGATATGGGCCAGCGCATGAACGCCGCCCGTCCGGATCGCGGCGAGCGCCGGCTTGACGTAGAGCCTGGTCGGGGCGAGCAGCGCGTCGCCCAACGTGCCTTCGCCAAAAGGATTGGGTGAGTCCCAGCCCAGTCCCGAAACCTCGACCAGCTTTCGCACGAGCGAATAGCCGTTGGAATGAACCCCACTTGAGGCCAGCCCCAGAAGCACGTCACCCTCGCCGACATGCGCAGGAAGGGCCCCGCCACGCTCCATCGCGCCCACGGCGAAGCCCGCGAGGTCGAAGTCGCCGTCCGCATACATCCCCGGCATCTCGGCGGTCTCGCCACCGATCAGCGCACAGCCGGATTGCAGGCAGCCCTCGGCGATGCCTTCGACAATCTGCGCCGCATCCTCGACCGCGAGCTTGCCGGTCGCGAAATAGTCGAGGAAAAACAGGGGCTCGGCGCCCTGGCAGACAAGGTCGTTCACGCACATGGCGACAAGGTCGATGCCGATCGTGTCCACCTTCCCGGTATCGATCGCGATCCGCAGCTTGGTGCCGACACCGTCGGTTGCGGCGACCAGAACCGGGTCGGTGTATCCCGCGGCCTTCAGATCGAAGAGCGCCCCGAAACCGCCCAGCCCGGCCATCACTCCGGGGCGGTTCGTGCGCTTCGCCGCTGGCTTGATCCGTTCGACCAGCGCGTTGCCGGCGTCAATGTCCACGCCCGCGTCGGCATAGGTGATCCCGTTCTTGTCACTGGTCATGGCAGCCCCCCGTCTGAATGCCACCGCGCGTAGCGCAGGCGGGCGGGAAAGGCAACGGCGCATAGGGCCGTTGCCCGGTGCGGTCACGGCGAAATCTGCGCCGTCTCGACCGCGTCGATCAGGGCGGGGATGTCATGGGTGAGCGACCCGGCATCGCAGTCCTTCGACGCGATCATGTCGTTGCCGCTGTAGACGTTCAGCCCGCCCGCGACCTCCTCGCCCGCGTCTCGGTCGCCGGAATACCAGACCTCATAGGCATGGACGCCATCATCGGCGAAGAACTTGACGGTTTCCCAGATGGTTCCGCCCATGCCGTTCCACGGCTCGTAGTGAACACTCGCCATGTCCACTTCGAGCGTCAGCTCCGGCGCGGCCCCCGGCGTGAAATAGCCATAGCTCGCACGCGCCCCGTCCGCCTCGATCATGTCGCAGACCTCGACGGCCTTGGCGCCGCCGTCAAGAGTGCAGGCGAACCGGACGCCCTCGTCCAGAACACAGAACTCACCGGCCATCGCGGCCGGGGCCAGAACACCGCCCGCGAATGCGAGCGCCAGTTTTCTTTTCATCTCAATCCCTTCGGTTACCCGCCCCGGCAGAACACGCCGGAGCCAAAGCCGCGAGGTTTAGTCGATTCCCGCCGGACCGCCAGCCCGAACGGCGCCGCGCCCGCTTGACGACCCGGCCTGCCCCGACTAGTCAAATCGCCACGGTGGGCCTGTAGCTCAATTGGTTAGAGCAGAGCGCTCATAACGCTTTGGTTGCGGGTTCAAGTCCTGCCGGGCCTACCATTTCCCTCCGTTGACCATGCCTGAGCGCGCTCGCTGTTCCCGCTCAAAAGGTGCCCCAGCCGGGTTGCCAATCCGGCGGCAAGCAGGTTTCGTGGCGCGATGGACCTGCCCGATGACATGCCCGCACATGGCGAGATGGTAACACTGGAGCCCGGCATCCGGCGGATCATTGCGCGCAATCCGTCGCCCATGACCTATTGGGGGACGAATACCTTCGTGCTGGGCGAAGGCGCGGTCACAGTTGTCGATCCCGGTCCGGACCTGCCCGACCACATGACCGCGTTGCTGGCCGGACTCGCGCCGGGGGAAACGGTTGCGCAGATTTTCGTCACCCATTCCCACCTCGACCACTCCCCCCTCGCCCGCAGACTGTCTGCCAAGACCGGGGCGCCGGTGTTTGCCTTCGGCGATGCCACGGCGGGCCGGTCGCAGGTCATGTCCGATCTGGTCGCGCAAGGTATGCCCGCGGGCGGCGAAGGGGTGGACCGGGCGTTCGAACCGGACGTGGTGCTCGCGGATGGTGACGAGGTCGACATTGGCGGCGGGCGCAAGGTGGAGGCGATTTGGACCCCGGGACACTATTCCAATCACCTGAGCTTCGCGATCGGCGACGCGGTGCTCGTGGGAGATCACGTCATGGCGTGGGCATCGTCGCTCGTGTCGCCACCGGACGGCGACCTGACGGCATTCATGGGCTCCTGCGAGAAACTTCTGGCCCGCGACGACCGTATCCATTATCCGGCCCACGGCCCCGCGATCGAGGACCCAAAGGCGCGCCTTGCGTGGCTCATGGACCACCGGAAAGGACGCGAGCGCGCGATCCTTGAGGCATTGGCGGAAGGCCCGGCCACCGTCCCGACACTCACCCGCACGATCTACACGGATACGCCGGACACGCTGATCCCGGCCGCCGAACGCAACGTCTTCGCCCATCTCATAGACCTCGCTACACGCGGCGCGGTCACCGCCAGCCCAAAGCTCGCACCAGACGCCCGTTTCGCCCGCGCCTGAGACGGAATTTTTGTGACGATTCCCTCTGGACGGGGCAAATTCCCGTTGCTATACGCGCCTCCGTGTTCCGGCGTAGCTCAGCGGTAGAGCAGTTGACTGTTAATCAATTGGTCGTAGGTTCGATCCCTACCGCCGGAGCCAAAAATCCCTTCGCATCAAAGGCTTGCTTTTTTCAGCTGCCGAAGCTGACAGCTTCGGGGGGATGTCTTGCCATTTTTTGCCGACCCTGATGACAGACCGACCGGAACGGGCGCACGAGCAAATTCCGCTCCGGCCATTCTCATCGGACAGCGTCGCACACATATTCCACGCATGGCACCGAATGATTCTCCGACACCAGAACGGCGGGCGGCTTTGCAGGCGTTCGTGCGGGCGACCTATGGGTTCGCGGGGACCAGGCGTCTCCACAGGGCGGCACTCGGACGCGATCTGGTGCGCGCGCCCTTGAACGTGTTCCTTGCGGTGCCGGCGCTTCTCGCGCGTTTCGCGGCGCTCGGAGCGCGGCTGGCGGGCAAACGACAGGCAGCAGAGTGGCTGGCGGCGCGGCGGTTCGGGTTGCGCACGGACGTTTCGCGGGCCATCGAGGCGCGGCTTCGGACGTTCCTTGCGGACCAGAACGTCATCGGCTCCGCAACCGGGACGGATGCGGCGACCGATGCGGCCATAGAGGACTACCTCGCGGTGCGCACGGCTGTCGCAGAGATTACAACGACAGCGCTGTTGCTCATCACCGGCGTCCTGCTGCTCGGCGCTGCGACGCCGGGACTCTTCTCGCTCATCGGACCGGTGGCGGATGCCGGGGCGCGCGGTGCGGCCATCGACCGGTTCTTGCTCGGCCCCTGGCTCGGGTCCGTTTATTACGACATCTTTCCCGTCGCCCTGCCCGGCTGGCGGTTGGCGCTGACCGCCGGGGGGCTGGCCGTCGTGATCTCGGTGGTCACCACATTCGCCGGGATGCTGGCGGACCCGCTCCAGGTGGCGACCGGCACGCATCGGCGGCGGCTCGCGCGCCTGATCCGACGGATCGAAGCGCGTGACACGACCCCCGGTGTCGCGGGTGAGCAGCTGGCGGCACGGATGGGTGATCTTGGTGACCTCGCGCTCAATCTGTGGCGGCTGATCCGGGGGTGAGACCACCTCACGAGGGCGTATCTTTTATTCCCTCTCAAAAGGGTGCAGGTTGACCGCATGACAGGTGCTGCCCACCCGATCATCGCTGACAGTGAGCTTGACTCCTACATCGCCTGCCCGTCCTGCGATGCGCTCTTGCGCGACCGCGATGTGGGCGCGGGCGATATCGCCTCCTGTCCGCGCTGCCATTCGGTGATCGAGGCACCGCGGCCACTCGCCATGACCCGGATCATCATGCTGGCTTTCGCCGCCCTGATCCTTCTGTTCGGCGCGCTGTTCTTTCCGTTTCTCGAGCTCGAGGCGGCGGGCATGGTACGCCGGGCCACGCTGTTCGACACGGTGGCGGTCTATTCCAGCGGGCTGAACGCACCGCTGTCCTACGGCATGGCCGCGCTGATCATCGTGATCCCGTTGGTGCGTTTTGCGTCGCTGCTCTACGTCCTCGGGCCGATGGCTCTTGGCTGGTATCCGCTGCGCTTCGCCGCGCCGGTGTTCCGCTATGCCGAGACGTTGCGGCCCTGGGCGATGGTCGAGGTGTTCCTCGTCGGTGTTGCGGTGGCGCTGGTGAAGGTTGCGGGACTGGCCCATGTTTCGCTGGGCCCCGCCTTCTGGGCCTTTTCGGCACTCGTCGTGGTGACCGTCTTCAAAGACAATTTCATGAGCAGGGTAACGGTTTGGAAGACGCTGGACACGCGACGCAGATCCTGACCGCCCATGCGGCAGGTCTGGCCGGCTGCACCAGTTGCGGCAAGGTGCATCCGGGTGGTGCGGCCCGGTGCCTGCGCTGTGGAACGCCGCTGTCCCCGCCGGACGGGCGCAGCCTGCAAAAAGTGTGGGCGTGGCTGATCGCGGGATTGATCGTCTACATCCCCGCCAACGTGTTCCCCATGCTCCAGACGACGAACCTCGGGCGCACGACGGACAACACCATCGTGGGCGGGGTCGTGGACCTGGCCGAACATGGTGACTACGGCGTCGCGGTCATCGTCTTCGTTGCATCGGTGGTCATCCCGCTCGGCAAGTTCGCAGCCATCGCCTATCTCGCCCTGTCCATTTCGCGCACGGTTCGGCTCAATGCCGATCGCCGCCATGTCCTGTTCGTGATCGTCGAGTTCATCGGGCGCTGGTCGATGATCGACGTCTTCGTAGTCGCGATCCTGTCCTCACTGGTCACACTCGACTTCACGGCGACGGTGAAGCCGGGGATCGCGGCGGTGAGTTTCGCCTTATCGGTTGCATTCACCATGGTTTCGGCATTGAGTTTCGATCCGCGGCTTATCTGGGACGTAGAGTATCCTCCGCGCGCGAAAGGCAGCGAAACATGAGCGACTCCCGCCCCGGCGACATGGAGATCGAACGACGCAAGCCGTCGTTCTGGCGCAATCTGTCGCTGGCCTGGCTGATTCCCATCGCCGCCCTTCTGGTGACGCTGTTCGTGGCCTGGCAAACCTGGCTCGACCGGGGTCAGACCATTGAAATCTCGTTCGAAAATGCCGGCGGGATCGTCGCCGGCGAAACCACGCTGCGCTACCGGGACGTGATCGTGGGCAACGTGGAAAGCGTCGCCTTCGTCCCCGATCTCAGCTCGGTGGTGGTGACCGCGCGTCTGGACAGGACGATTGCCGATTCCCTTCCGGAAGATGCCCAGTTCTGGGTCGTGCGCCCAGAGGTCTCGACCAGTGGCGTCTCAGGTCTGACCACGGTGCTGTCGGGCGTCTATCTCGAAGCCGATTTCGAGCCTTCGCCGGGCGCGGCCTTCGACCGGTTCACGGGGCGCGAGGATGCGCCGTTGGTGGAGCCGGGCGCGGTCGGCACGCGCATCACGCTTCGGGCCATCGACGCGGGCCAGCTTTCGGTGGGTGCCCCGATCTTTCACAAGGGGATCGAAGTGGGCAAGATCGAGCGGCCTGAGCTGCTGTTCACCCGCGACGGCGTGGTCTTCGACGCATTCATCCGCGAACCTTACGACGAGCTGCTGACATCGGCGACGCGCTTCTGGCTCACCTCCGGGCTGTCGCTCAGCCTCGGCACTGGCGGGCTCGACGTTTCGGTCGGCTCGCTGGCCAACGTGGTGCGAGGGGGGCTGACCTTCGATACGGTTTTCTCCGGCGGCGAACCGATCATGGAAGGACAGGTCTTCGAGCTTTACGAGAACGAGGATTCCGCGCGCAGCAGTGCCTTCGAGGACCCGTTCGAGAACACCGTCGAGATGTCGGTGGAGTTCGAGGAATCCGTGAGCGGCCTGGCACAGGGGTCGGCCGTCACGCTTCGGGGCGTCCGGATCGGCACCGTCGCCGCCATCAACGCCCGCGTGCGCGAAACCGACGAGCGGCGCGAGGTGCGGCTGCGCGCCACGCTGTCCATCGATCCCGGCCGGATCGGCCTGCCGGCCGACGTGGGCGAAGAGGGTGTCATCGACTTCTTCTCGGAAGCGGTGCGCAACGGCCTGCGGGCGCGGCTCGGGCTGCAATCCATGTTCAGCCAGTCGCTGGTGGTCGAGCTGGTCAATCTGCCCGATCCCGAACCCGCCGCACTCGTCACCCTGCCCGACACGCCGCCGTTGATCCCATCGGTCGAGTCCGAGCTGCCAGACATCGGCGCGACGGCTGAAGGTCTTCTCACTCGAATCGACAACCTGCCGGTCGAGGAGTTGCTGGACCAGACCATTTCGACCCTCGCCACCATCGAATCCTTCGTGGCTGATGACGCCCTGCGCGACGCGCCGGGGGAATTCGTGGCACTTCTTGCGGACGCGCGCGGCGTGGTCGGGAGCGACGAGGTTCAGGCGCTTCCGGGCGAGATCAGCGGGGTCGTCACCGACCTGAGGGCCGTCACGGAAACGCTCCGGCAGGCTGAAACGGTCGCGAACCTCGTCGAGGCGCTCAACAGTGTGCAGACCGCCGCGCAGTCGGTCACCGATTTCGCGGGCGACATCAGCGGGGCGGCGGGCGAGTTCACCGATCTCATCACGCGCCTCAACGCACTCACGGAAAAGGCCAACCAGCTTGAGATCGAGGAATTCCTCGCCTCGGCGCGCGAATTGCTCGACTCCGCCGATGCACTCATCGACACGGAAGAGGCGCGCGCCATTCCTCAGAGCGTGACCGCGGCACTGGACGAAGCGCGTGGGGCGCTCGAAGAGCTGCGCGAAGGCGGCGCGGTGGAGAATGTGAATGCGGCCACGGCGTCTGCCCAGGAAGCCGCCGACGCAATTCGCGACGCGGTAGAGACACTCCCCGACCTGTCCGTCCGCCTGCAACGGCTGGTACGCGAGGCGGAACGGGTCGTGGCGAGCTATGGCAGCGAGTCGACCTTCAGCCGCGAGACGCTCAATTCGCTGCGCGAGGTTCAGGCCGCCGCCGAAGCGCTCTCGAAACTCGCCCGCGCCATCGAGCGCAATCCCAATTCCCTCTTGTTCGGACGGTAATCCATGTTTCGTATCGCTGCCCCCCTCGCCCTCATCCTGCTCGCCGCCTGCGGGAACGATGGGCCGCGCTACCTGATCGACACCGGACCGACCCGGCCGGACGCGGTGCAACGGGTCAGCGTGGCGACGCTGGAGATCATGGACGTCTCACTCCCGGCCTATGCCGAGGATTCCGAGATCATGCTGGAAAACGACAACGGTGCGCTGGTGGCCGTCGACAACGCGCTCTGGGCAGACGACCCGCAGCGCGCGGTCACGCAGCTTCTCACGGACGAGATCGCGCGCACCTCCACCGCGACCACCGCGTCCGAGCCCTGGCCGCTCGAAAACCCGCCGCAGGCTGCCGTGCATGTGCGCGTGTCCGAAATGGTCGCCCGTGAAAACGGGACGCTGGACCTGCGCGGCCAATACGCCATCTCGTCCTACGGCTATGTCATCCGCGAGCGCATCGAGCGGTTCGACATCTCGGTCCCCCTGCCCGACACATCGCCTGCCGCCATCGCCAATGCCTCCGGCCTCGCGCTGCGCCAACTGGCGGCCGACGTGGTGCAGACGCTGTCACGCTGATCGCCGCCTTGCATCCCGACTGTCCGCCCCCGTAGTGTTGGCGGGCTTTGGGAGGAGGTTACAATGGACGGCACGATGCCCCGCTTCGACATCAACGAGATCGACGCAGCTTTCATCGCCGATCCCTACCCCACGCTCGCGCGGCTGCGGCGGGAAAGCCCGGTGCATCAAAACGCCGACGGATCGGTGTTTCTGACGCGCTTCGCGGATGTCCAGAAGGTGTATCAGAGCCGCGACATGCTGTCGGACAAGACCGAGGAGTTCGGGCGCAAGTTCGGGGAATGTCCCCTGCGCACCCATCACACGACCTCGCTCGTCTTCAACGACCCGCCGAAGCATACCGTCGTGCGCAAGCTGTTGGCCGGTGCTTTCACCCCCCGCAAGTTGGCAGAGTTCGAGCCCCTGATCGACCGGATCGTGGACCGGCTGCTCGACCGGGTGGATGAAATGGGCCGGTTCGACATGATCGACGACTTCGCCAAGGTCCTGCCGACCGAGATCATCTCGTTCATGCTGGGCGTCCCGGAAGAGATCCGGCCGCAGTTGCGCAGCTACTCCCTCGCCATACTCGGCGCGCTCGATCCCGTGGTGCCGCAGGATCGGCTGGACGCTGGCAATCGGGCCGTGACGGAGTTTTCCGAAGTACTGGACGACCTCATAACGCATCGCCGCGCCAACCCGGATGGGGCTGCTGAAGGCGAGGTTCTCGAGGCGCTGATTTTCGGCGAGGCAGACGGGACGCGGCTTACGCAAGAGGAACTCATCCAGAACTGCATTTTCCTGCTGAACGCGGGGCACGAGACGACCACCTCGCTTGTGGGCAATGCCGTCGGCACGCTTCTGGACAACCCCGGTGAACACCGGCGCCTGATCGCGGACCCCGGCCTCATCACGACGGCGGTCGAGGAATTCCTGCGGGTCGAGAGCCCGCTTCAGATCGGCAACCGACGGGCGGGCGACGACATCGAACTGGAAGACAGGGTGCTGCCCAAAGGCACCTATATCCACACCTCCATCGCAGCCGCGAACCGCGACCCGGCGCAGTTTGCCGATCCGGATCGGGTCGACCTCGGACGCAGACCGAACCGTCAGATCGCCTTTATCACTGGCATCCACGTCTGCCTCGGCGCGACGCTTGCGCGGATCGAGGGACGTATCGCCATTGGCAAGCTCGTCGAACGGTTCCCCGAGCTTGCACCCGACGGCACGGCGCAACGTCTGCCGCTCGCCCGGTTCCGGGGCTTCACCCGACTTCCGGTGCGCGTGAGATAGGCGCGAAATCGCTGTTTTCGAGGGGTTTTTGACGCCGCACTTCCGAAATCCGCGGAATCGCGGCAAGACCGATCTGGGACAGCCGGAGACAACCATGCAACAGTTCACGCGCCGCACCGCCCTCGTGCTCGGACTTGGCGCGCTTGCGGGCTGTGGCGACTTCCGGGTCGGGACCATGTCGCGCCCGCGGGACGGCTACAACCCGCCGCTTTTTCCCAACGAAACACCAGAACTGCGTGCGCTCATCAACAAGTGGGCCGACCACTACGAGATCCCACGCGAACTGGTGCACCGTCAGGCGATCCGCGAGTCGACACACAATCCGGCGGCGCGCAACGGCCCCTATTGGGGCCTCCTGCAAATCCTGCCGCAGACCGCGCGCACCATGGGCCATCGCGGCCCGGCGTCCGAACTGCTCAACCCGGATGTGAACCTGAAATACGCGGGCAAGTACCTGCGCGGGGCTTACATGGTTGCAGATGGCGATATCGACCGGGCGATGTCGTGGTACGCGCGCGGCTATTATTACGAAGCCAAACGCCTGGGTCTTTTGAAAGAGACCGGCCTGCGCACCTGACGCGCCTTCAGAGCAGCCCCATCAGCCGCACCTTCTCACCCGGATCGTCCGGGCGGGCGAGCGACTGCGCCAGATCGGCGAGCGAGGCGATGTTATGGCCCGCGCGGAACGTATCCACATGGGGCAGCATCGCGCGGATGCCGGCAGCCTTGGGCGCGAAACCCTCCCACCGCAGGAGAGGGTTGAGCCAGATGACGCGCCGGGCCGACAGGTGCAGCCGCTCCATCTCGCGCGCTAAACGCGCGGGGTCGTCACGGTCCAGCCCGTCGGTGATGATCAGCACGACCGCCCCCTGCCCCATGACCCGGCGCGACCAGTCGCGATTGAAGGCGTGAAGCGACTCGCCAATGCGCGTGCCTCCCTCCCAGTCCTGCGCCTCGGCACCGGCGGCGGCCAGCGCCGCGTCCACGTCCCGGGTCGAGAGGTGACGAGTGATATTCGTAAGGCGCGTCCCGAAGGTGAACCCGTGAACCTTCGCCCATCCGGCGCCCTTCTGGTTCGCGACGGAATGGAGGAAATGCAAGACCATCCGACTATACGACGACATCGAACCGGAAATATCGCAAAGCACGACAAGGTTTGGCCAGCGCAGCCGCCGCTCCTTGGTCGCGAGGTCGCGGATCTCGCCTCCTTGCCGCATCGCGTCACGCATCGTGCGCCGCCAGTCCGGCATCCGCCCGTGGAGCGCGGCCTTCGTCCGGCGCGATTGCAGCGGCTTCACCGGGAGCGTGAGGCGCGCGAGGATGCGTTTCGCCTCGGCCACCTCGGCATTCGACATCTGCTCGAAATCCAGCGTACGCAGGCGCTCTTCGCGCGACATTGTAAGGGTGGCGTCGACTTCGATTTCGGTCTCTTCCGGATCGTCGTTCTGCCCTTCGGGCATGTCCGGCTCGATCCCGTCGAGCAAAGCCTCCGCCGCGCGTTTCTCGGCAGGTTTGGCGCGGCGTTCGTCCTGCACGCCGCGCACGGCGGGCATCATCAGCGACATCATGTGTTCGAGGAACCGTGGATCACGCCAATAGAGGCGGAACACTTGATCGAACACCCGTCGCTCTTCGGGGCGAGAGACGAAGACGGCGTGGAGCGTCCAGTAGAAGTCAGTCTTGGAGGTGAACCCGGCAGCGGCGACCGCCCGCGTGGCATCCAGCACCTTGCCGGGCCCAGCCTTGAGCCCGGCATTGCGCAGCGCACGCGCGAAATGGGTCAGGTTGGCCGTGAGGCGCGGGTTCTCCGGCAGGTCGAGGTCGGGAAGCGCGACCATGTCAGGTTTCGAATGACGCTTGCGCGCCATCCGACCCACGCGGGGGCGCTGCCCCCGCACCCCCGGGATATTTCGGGACCGGAAAGACCATCACGCAAGCTCGAGGGACTTGCGGGAGTCTTCGAGAATGCGGGTCGCTTCGGAGCCCGCGAGGCGCTGGATGTCGTCCTGGTATTTCAGGATCGCGCCCAGTGTGTCCGCGATGACTTCGGGGGAGAGGTCGATGACATCGAGCGCGAGCAGGCATTTGGCCCAGTCGATCGTCTCGGCCACCCCCGGTTTCTTGAACAAGTCTTCGGTGCGCAGGTGCTGCACGAAGGCGATGATTTCGCGCGAGAGCGTCTCGGAAGCTTCGGGGGCGCGGGCCGCGAGGATTTCCATTTCGCGATCAAAAGACGGATAATCGACCCAGTGGTAGAGGCAACGACGCTTGAGCGCGTCATGCACCTCGCGCGTGCGGTTGGAGGTGAGAATAACGATGGGCGGCTCCGGCGCGCGGATCGTGCCGAGTTCCGGGATCGTCACCTGGAAATCGCTGAGCGCCTCCAGCAGGAAGGCCTCGAAAGGTTCGTCGGTGCGGTCGAGTTCGTCGATGAGGAGGACGGGCGCACCGCCGGGCTGGGGCGACATCGCCTCAAGCAGCGGGCGGCGGATCAGGTAACGGTCAGAGAAGAGCTCGTCCGTCAACGCCTCCCGGTCGGTGCCTTCGGTCACCTCGGCGGTGCGGATCGCCACCATCTGCGCCGGGAAGTTCCATTCGTAGACCGCCGAAGAGGCGTCGAGCCCTTCGTAGCATTGCAGCCGGATCAGGCGGCGACCCAGCCCGGTCGAGAGCGCCTTGGCGAGTTCCGTCTTGCCCACGCCTGCCTCGCCTTCGAGAAACAGGGGACGTCCCAGTTTCAGGGCGAGAAAGGTCACGGTGGCGAGGGCGCGGCCCACGACGTAATCCTCGCCCGTGAGCATCGCCTCGACGCCGTCGATATCGGCTGGAATGTCGGTCATTCATGGTCCTCCCTCGCCCGCATGGGACATGTCCGGCACGGCAGGGTCAAGTGTGTCGGCACGCACGAAACTGTCAGGTTGCGCGCGGACAGCCCTGTCACCGCGATGGCACAGCAGAAACCGGACCCCTTGGGAAAAAGTTGACGATTTTCCCGCATTTTGCGCATAGTATGGCAATAATCACGTGAGACCGGGCCGACCCGGCGACAGACGAGCAGGCGGACAGATGATGACCCTTCCCGATCCCAGGACGGAGGCGCGTTGATGCGTATCACCGCCGTCACCTGCGTGAAGAACGAAGGGCCCTTTCTGATCGAGTGGATTGCCTTCAACCGCGTGATCGGCGTCACGGACTTCCTGTTCTACTCCAACGATTGCGACGACGGGACGGACACGATGCTGGATGCGCTCGCGTCCGAGGGGCTCGTGACCCACCTGCCCAACCCCGCCGAGGGGCGCAACTACCAGATGGAAGCGCTGAAACACGCCACGCGCCAGCCGGCGATGGCCGGGGCCGACTGGGTCTGGGTCGCGGATGTGGACGAGTTCCTAAACATTCATGTGGGTGACGGGACGATCCCGGAATTGATCGCGGCCTGTGGTAACCCGCATGCGATCTCGCTCACGTTCCAGTTCATGGCGAACGGAGGGGTCGAGACCTTCGAGGACCGGCCGGTGATCGAGCAATTCACCTACTCCCACAATCCGGACATCTGGTGCGATGAGCTGGCCCAGGAGGTCAAGACCCTGACGCGGAACGATTTTCCGGTGCAATACTTTGGCGCGCATCGCCCGTTCATGAAGGGCGGGATCAAGAAGGCCGGTCGGCCCGGTTGGACGGACGGATCGGGGCGCGACGTGCCGTGGAAATTCCGCACCGCCGCGAACAAGAACCGCAAACGCAAGTTCCCGGCCAAAGGCGCGCGGGAGTTTGCGACGCTCAACCACTATGCCCTGCGGTCGCTCGACAGTTACCTCGTCAAGAACGACCGGGGCGATGTGAACCGCGAGAACCGGGAATTTGACGACAGCTATTGGCGTGAACGCAACGACCCGTCGTGGGAGGATCGCTCGATCCTGCGTTGCCTGCCCCGACTGAAAGAGGAAATGGCGGCGCTCATGGCGCTCCCCGGTGTGGCCGACTTGCATGCTGCTGCTTGCGCCGCGCACCGGGCCAAGCGTGATGCGCTCCTGTCGCGTCCCGGCTATCAGGATCTGCGCGCGCGGCTGCTTGCCACGCCGCACGAAAGCCCGGCCGAGATCGCCTTGATGGAGCTGATCGCGTGAGCGTGCCGAAGATCATCAATCTGGGCCTGCCGAAGTCGGGCACCACAACGCTCGCCACCGCCTTCAACGCCGCCGGATTGCGCGTGGCCGACTGGATGGCGCGGGATGCGAAGGGCAACAAGGTCGGCTTCGTCGGGCGGCTGATGTACAAAGGGTATTTCGAAAGCGGCGACCCGCTGGCGGACATGGCGGACTTCGATGCCTATACCGAGATTTCGGTGGTCCGACGCGGCCGCAATTTCTGGCCGCAGACGGATTGGGCCATCATCGCGGCCATCCGCGCACACCATCCCGGGGCGCGGTTCCTGCTGTCACGGCGCGACCCTGAAAGCCATGCGGACAGCATCCGGCGCTGGTCGAACCTCGGCAAGACGCGCCTGCCGGACAACCACGTTCCGGGCCTGCCGCAATTTCACGGCCAGAACCCCGGTGAGATCGAACGCTGGATCGAAGCGCACATCAATTTCTGCCGGCATGTCTTTGACGGGGCTGAAGATTTCCTGGAATTCGATATCGCCGACGCACATGCGCCCGAGAAAATTTCGGCCTTTACGGGTGTTGATCTTCCGTGGTGGGGCAAGGCGAACGAGAACGAGAACCGCCCGGCGGAAGATAGCGACGGGGGCGAGACCGCCCCTGCGAGCCGGAGCGCCAAGGCATGAAGATCCTGCTTCATATCGGCCTGCCCAATTGCGGCGCCGAGCGCCTCCAATCCGTGTTCAACGACAAGCGCGGGGCGCTGGCGAAGGAGGGCGTGCTCTATTGTGGGATGGGGCGGCTCAACCATACCAAGCTTTACATGGCCGTGACCGACCCGGGCCATGTCGATCAACTGCGCTATGCCCGCGGGTTCGGATCACCCAAGGCGCAGGAAACACTGGCCCGTCGGCTGGCCGAGGATATGGCGTCGGAGGTGGGCCGCGCCCGGCCGGACGTCTTCGTCCTGTCCGCCCTGCAACTGTCCACCCTGCCCAATGCCGGTGAATTGCGACGCCTCAAAGCCATGCTGGCACCGCTTTCGACCGACATCAACGTGGTGATGCATGTCGACGAACAGGCCCGGATGCTGGTGCGTCACTATGAGGCTTCAATTCTTGACGGACGCCGTGCGGACCTCGGCCAGGAACTCGCCCTGGTCGGGACGGACAACTGGCGCAGCGCGGCACTTGCCGACTGGAACCGCATCGCCCCGGCTCTGAATGAATTTCCTGAGGTTCAGGGCGTGCCTCATTGGTTGGACCTCGCTGGGACGCTGGGGCATTGGGAGGGTGTCTTCGGCACCGGAAACGTGCATCTACGGCCCTATGACGCGGCACTCTTCGATTCCGAGGACGCGACGGGAGAGATCGTTGACATGCTCGGCGCAGACCCCGGCATCGGCCGCGCGACGCCGGCGGAACCGGCCGCCCGCCCGTCTGCGGAAACGCTGGCACGGGGCCGCGCGCTCAATCAGGTGTTCGAAAAACTCATGCGCAAGGGGCGCATCATTCCCCGCCAGCTCCAGTCGCGCTTCATGTCCGAGGTCGAGATCGCTGGCGAACCGATCCGGCCCGGCGCGCTCTCTGTTCTCTCAGATCACTTTGCGGACGGGAACGCAGCGCTCGTCGAGCGATTCCCGCAGCTCGAAGCGGCCCTGCGCCCCGACAGCCCGGAAGCACCCTGGCAGGAGGCCGAGACGACCCACGGCTTCCGCGCAACGCAATACGCCGCCGCCGCCCTGCCCCGGATCGACATGGCGACCGCTGAGGTGCGCCGACGTCAGCAGGAGGCGCAAAAGGCCCGCATGAGTGGCGAGGAACCGTCGAAGTCCGGCGGCCTGACCCCCGTGGCCGAAAAGCTGCTGTCCGAGCGCGCCAAGGAGAACTTCCATCACCTCCGGTCAGGCCGTTTCGCCCCACACAACCGGCTGGGCCGCGTGAACGAGGAGGAAATCGCAGCCGCCTTTACCGAAGTCGCCCCGCGCGATCTGCCCGAGGGCCGCTCCGGCAACGTGATCGTCGGCTGCATGAAGAACGAAGCACCCTATATCCTCGAATGGGTCGCCTATCACCGCATGATCGGCGTGGATAACTTCCTGATCTATACGAACGACTGCACCGACGGGACCGCCGAGATCCTCGACCGGTTGCAGGAGATGGGCGTGCTTCAGCACCGCGACAATACCGAATGGAAAGGCAACTCACCGCAACAGCACGCCTTGAACAAGGCGTTGAAGGAGCCCGTCATCCAGAACGCCGACTGGGTCATCCATATCGACGTTGACGAGTTCATGAACGTCCGATGCGGCAACGGTCGGCTCGAAGATTTCTTCGAGCGTGTGCCGGACGCCACCAACGTCGCGATGACGTGGCGGCTTTTCGGCCATAACGGCGTCACCAAGCTGTCGCGAGACCTCGTGATCGACCAGTTCGACGACGCCGCCCCGAAATACTGCCCCAAGCCGCACACCGCGTGGGGCTTCAAGACGATGACCAAGAACATCGGGGCTTACGAAAAGCTGTCGTGCCACCGACCCAACAAGCTCGACGAAGGTCGGCGCGAGCAGGTCCAGTGGGTGAACGGCTCGGGTCAGGTCATGACCGACAAGTACAAGGACAACGGCTGGCGCTCGGACCTCAAGACGATCGGTTACGACCTGCTGCAACTTAACCACTACGCCCTGCGCTCGGCCGAAAGCTTCCTCATCAAACGCCAGCGCGGCCGCGCACTTCACGTCGACCGCTCCATCGGCATCAACTACTGGGTGCGCATGGACTGGGGCGGAAACCGCGACGTGACGATCAAGCGCAACATCCCCCGCGTGCGCGCCGAGATGGAGCGGCTGCTGGCCGATCCGGTGCTCGCCCGGCTACAGGACGCAGGCTTCGACTGGCACCGCGCCAAGGCCGACGAACTGCATGAGACGCCCGAATTTCAGGAGCTTTACGCGCAGGCGCTGGAAACGAAACTGACCGAGATGGAGCGGGTGGCCTTCGCGCTCGCCCTCGACATGGAAAGCTGAGACGCCGGGAGAGCGTCGACGACAAGAACGGGGGACAACGCAGGCTGACAAGGAGCAGTGAACATGGCGCTTGCACAGGACCGGACATTTGAAATGAAAGTGAAAACCTCTATCCCCGCCCCGCCCGATGATCCGGACGGCGAAGCGGTCATCCGGTGCCGGGGGCTCAAGTTCCCCGACCGGCCCGAGGTGCTCACACCTCGCTTGCGGCGGGCGATCCGGCGAAACAGTTACGAGCGGACCGAAGCCGACGCCGTTCGCGCGAATGTGCTCCCAGAAGACGTCGTGTTGGAGCTTGGCGGCGGTATCGGCTTCATGTCTTCGGTCATGGCCCGCAACTGCCGCGCGTCGCACGTCCATGTTTATGAGCCGAACCCGGATGCCGTCGCCTACATGCGCGATGTTCACGCTGTCAACGACATCGACAACGTGACCGTCACCAACGCCATCGTGGGCCCGAAAAAGGGCAAGGCGGCCTTCTACCAGCGGGAGAACCTCCTCACCTCCTCGCTCGACCCCGAACCCGCGAAACTCGACGCACCGGTGATCGCCGAACACGAGATCGAGGTGATGAACATCAACACGGTCTGGAAGGACCTCAAGCCGACGGCTCTGGTCTGCGACATCGAGGGCGCCGAGGCGGACCTTTTCGAGAAGGCAACGCTTTCGGGCATCCGGCTCGCGGTGATCGAGGTTCATCCCCAGTGGATCGGCGAAACCGGCGTGAGGGCCGTGTTCGGCGCAATGCACCGCAATGGGCTGACCTACTTTCCCAAGTGGTCGAAGGCCAAGGTCCTGGTGTTCAAGAAGGACTGGTGATGCGCGCAACCGCCGTCCTGACGGTCCGAAACGAGGGGGCGTTCCTCGTCGAGTGGGTGGCGCACCATCTGGGCATCGGATTCACCGATCTTGTCGTGCTCTCCAACGATTGCGACGACGGGACGGACGCCATGCTCGATCGGCTGGCGGAGATCGCGCCGGTCCACCACTTGCGCAACGACGGTCCGCATGAGGGCGGCATACAGTTCGCGGGGCTGAAACTGGCCGACCGGCATCCGGCCGTGCGCGCGGCAGACTGGCTTCTCGCGCTGGACGTGGACGAATTCGTCAACATCCACACGGGCGACCATACGCTGCCTGCCCTGCTGGATGCTTTGCCAGACGCAGACGCAATCACGCTCACCTGGCGGCTCTTCGGCAATGGCGGCGTGGTCCGGTTCGAAGATCTGCCGATCACGGCGCAATTCACCCGGGCGGCGCCCGAGATCATGTACTGGCCGTGGCGCGCGAGCATGTTCAAGACGCTTTACCGCAATGACGGCGCCTACGGCGAACTCGGCGTCCATCGCCCCCGCGCACCGTCCGAGGCCGCCAACGGCAGCCGGTGGTTCGACGGTGAGGGTCGCGACCTCGGCCCGCGCTTTCGCAAGGGTCCGATCTTTTCGCCCTATGGCCGCCCGAACTACGGTCTTGCCCAGCTGAACCATTACCCGCTGGGCGCTATGGAAAGCTACATCCTCAAACGCGCACGCGGGCGGGCGGTGCACGAGGGCGACGCGCTTGGTCTCGACTACTGGACCGAGCGCAACTGGATCGCCGAAGAGGACACGTCGATCCGCCAGTGTGACGCCCTGCGCGACCCGTGGTTCGAGCGGCTGATGGCCGACGCACAGCTTGCCGAGCTGCATACCGAAGCCGTCCTGTGGCGCCGCCAGCGGTTCGACGCGCTCATGCTCGAAGAGCCGAACCGCGCGCTCATGGGCCGCCTGATGATGAGCCCGCCCGCCCGACCACTTGCGCTCGAGGCTGCGAAACTGCTCATCGGCTACGGCCAACGCGCCGCGAAGCAGGACACCTCCGCTCTTTGATTTACGTTCCGTGCTTCCAAAGCACTTCGGGGGAAGGATGAGTTTGCTCCACGAACCCACCCGCGGGGGCAGACACTTCCCTTCCCGCAACCGACACCCTAACCGTCGCCCCGACTTGGCCTTGCGCGCCGAAGGCGCGCCCGCCGCGACTTGCGAAGCAAGGCGCAAAACCTCTGGCGAAGCGCGCCGCAAACGGCTAATCCCCCGCCATGACCGAAAGCCTGACGATCCGCCGCCCCGACGACTGGCACCTCCACCTGCGCGACGGCGCGATGATGGAAACGGTGCTCCCTGAAACCGCCCGCCATTTCGGCCGCGCGATCATCATGCCCAACCTCGTGCCCCCGGTCGTCACCGCCGCAGATGCGGCCGCCTATCGCGACCGGATCATGGCCGCCTTGCCTGAGGGCCAGGCCTTCGAGCCGCTCATGACGCTCTACATGACCGAGACCACCGACCCGCAGGACGTGCGCCGTGCGGCGGAAAGCGGCCTCGTGAAGGCTGTGAAACTCTACCCGGCGGGCGCCACGACCAACTCCGCCTCCGGTGTGCGCGACTTCGACAAGGTGCGCGGCGTGCTCGAAATGATGGCCGAGATCGGGCTGCCCATGTGCGTCCACGGTGAAGTCACGACACCGGACGTCGACATCTTCGACCGGGAAGCGGTGTTCATCGAAACGGTGCTCGACCCGCTTCGTCGCAACACGCCGGGCCTGCGCGTCGTGATGGAACACGTCACTACCGCCGACGGTGTGAATTACGTTAAATCTCAAGAGGATATGGGCGGCACCATCACCACTCACCACCTGATTATCAATCGCAACCACATCCTTGTGGGCGGGATCAAGCCGCACTACTACTGTCTGCCGGTCGCCAAGCGCGAGGTTCACCGCCTCGCTCTGGTCGAGGCCGCGACTTCGGGCGACGCGCATTTCTTTCTCGGCACCGACAGCGCCCCCCATCCGGACCACCTCAAGGAACATGCCTGCGGATGCGCCGGTGTTTTTTCGGCGACAAACACGATGTCCTGCCTCGCCGAGGTATTCGAGGCCGAAGACGCGCTTGACCGGCTGGAGGCCTTCGCCTCGCTGAACGGCCCCACCTTCTACCGTCTGCCGGTATCCGACGAGACAATCACGCTCACAAAGGGCGCCCCAGTTGACTATCCGGCCAAGCTCGAAGGCGGCGCCGGACCCGTCACCGTCTTCGACCCCGGCTTTCCGCTGCACTGGCGCGTGGACGCCTGAGCGCGCAACAGGAGACCCAGATGATCCCCACTTCCTTCCCCGACAAGGCCGAGATCGCCCGGCTCTCTGCCCGGATGCTTCTCGAAATCGGCGCGGTGAACTTCCGCCCCGAAGACCCGTTCATCCTCGCCTCCGGCCTGCCCAGCCCGACCTATATCGACTGTCGCAAGCTGATTTCTTACCCCCGCATCCGGTCAACGCTGATGGATTTCATGGCCGTGACGGTGATGCGCGAGGCGGGCTTCGAGGCATTCGACAATATCGCCGGCGGCGAGACCGCGGGCATCCCCTTCGCCGCTCTCGTGGCTGAACGCCTCGCGCTACCGATGACCTATGTGCGCAAGAAGCCCAAGGGCTACGGACGCAACGCCCGGATCGAGGGCGCGATGAGCGAGGGCGAGCGGGTGTTGCTGGTCGAAGACCTGACCACCGACGGCGGCTCCAAGCTGTCCTTCGTCGACGCGATCCGCGAAACCGGCGCGACTTGTGGCCATACGGCGGTGATCTTCTACTATGGCATCTTCCCCGAGACCGAGAAAACGCTCGGCGATCACGGCGTGAAACTGCACCATCTTTGTACCTGGTGGGACGTTCTGGCTGAGGCCCGCGATCAGGGCATCTTCACTGACGCCGCACTTGCCGAGGTCGAGGCCTTCCTGAACGAACCGCGCGCGTGGCAGGACAAGCACAAGGGCTGAAAATCGCATAGTGCCGCGGCCCGGTCACGACCTGTGGACGACTCACCTGCACGACCTTCGACGGCTCGCCCCCTGTCAAGATGTAGATATTCGCACGCGATGTGCTACACTCGATAGCGTGTGCATCGGGGCCGTCGGGCCTGCCCACAGGGTTATCCACGATCTTATTGGACTGGCGCGGCCCCACCGCAAAGGTCTATGCCCGCCCAACGTCTTTGGGGGATGTAATGAACGACATAACGCCATTCCGGCCGGGCCAGACGCCGGAAAACACAAGCGATATGGCCGATGCCATGCCGCACAATATCGAGGCCGAGCAGCAGCTTCTGGGCGCGATCCTGACCAACAACGAGGTCTATGACCGCGTCGCGAACATCGTGCGCCCCGACCATTTCTACGAGCCCGTCCACCGGCGAATCTATGACATCGCCGAGCAGCGCATCTCCAAGAACGCGCTCGCCTCGCCCGTGACGATCAAGGCGTTCATGGAGGAGGACGAGGGGCTCAAGGAGCTTGGCGGTCCCTCCTATCTTGCGCGCCTTGCCGGTGCCGCGATCTCGTCCTTCGCGGCGCGCGACTATGCGCAACTCATCTATGAGATGCACCAGCGGCGCGAGCTGATCCAGCTTGGCGCCGACATCTCGGCCCGCGCCACGCGGTTCGAGAGGGACAACGAGCCGTCCGAGCAGATCGTTGCTGCGGAGCAGTCGCTCTACAAGCTGGCCGAGACAGGACAAGCGACGACCGGATTCGTGAGCTTTCTCAATGCCGTGACCGACGCCGTTCAGGTTGCCAACGCGGCCTATCAGCGTGACGGGGGCCTCGCCGGGGTCTCCACCGGACTCAACGACATGGACAAGAAGCTGGGCGGTCTGCACCGCTCCGACCTCCTGATCCTCGCGGGTCGTCCGTCGATGGGTAAGACCTCGCTCGCGACCAACATCGCCTTCAACGTCGCCAAGGCCTACAAGCGCGGCAAGCTCCCCGATGGGTCGGAAGGCGCGATCAACGGCGGGGTCGTGGGCTTCTTCTCGCTCGAAATGTCGGCCGAACAGCTTGCCGCCCGTATTCTGTCCGAGGCCGCCGAGGTGCCGTCCGAACAGATCCGGCGTGGTGACATGACCGAAGGCGAGTTCCGGCGGTTCGTCGACGCGGCGAAGGCGCTCGAGTCCTGTCCGCTCTACATCGACGACACGCCCGCCCTTCCCATCGCCCAGCTCGCCGCCCGTGCCCGGCGGCTCAAGCGCGAACACGGGCTCGACGTGCTGATCGTGGACTACCTTCAGCTCGTGCGCGGCACCGCAGAGAACCGGGTGAACGAGATCGCGGAAATCTCGATGGGCCTCAAGGCCATCGCCAAGGAACTCGATATTCCGGTGGTTGCGCTCTCCCAGCTCTCGCGCCAGGTGGAAAGCCGGGACGACAAGCGCCCGCAGCTCTCGGACCTGCGCGAATCCGGCTCGATCGAGCAGGACGCGGACGTGGTCATGTTCGTGTTCCGCGAGGAATACTATGCTGAGCGCGAGAAACCCTCCGACGACCGGCTGGACGAAATGGCGGCCTGGCAGGAACGGATGGAACGGTTGCACGGCAAGGCCGAGGTCATCATCGGCAAGCAGCGTCACGGACCGATCGGCACTGTCGAGCTGAGCTTCGAGGGTCGCTTCACGCGCTTTGGCAACCTCGTTCAGCCTTGGCAGCAGGGCGGCGGCGGGCCTGACGGCTACTGAGGCCATGTTGCCGGTCGCCCTCGGGGCGCTCATCGTCGTCCTTCTGGTCGGCGCACTTGTCCTGCGGGTGCGCCGTTCGCGTCGTCCCGCGGTCCTCGTCGACGGCTCCAACGTCATGTATTGGCACGGCGAAACCCCCGATATCCGAACGGTACGGCGGGTGGTCAGGCGGCTGGAGAAGGACGGCTTTCGCCCGGGCGTGATGTTCGACGCGAACGCGGGGTATCTGCTGTTCGGTAAGTATACGCACGATCCGGGCTTCGCCAGGCACCTGAACCTGCCCGAAGACCGGATCATGGTGGTTCCCAAGGGCTCACAGGCAGATGGCCATCTTCTGGCTGCTGCCGCCGATATGGGCGCGCGGATCGTCACGAACGACCGCTTTCGCGACTGGGCTGACCGCTATCCCTTCGTCACCGAAAAAGGCCGCCTGATGCGTGGCGGCTTTCAAAGCAATCGCCTTCACCTCGACAACTGAGCCCCCTTTGGTCGACGGCGGGTCAAGGAGGGCGCAGGCCCCGCGTCCAGACGCGGCTTGTCCTTCATGCGTCGCTCCTCGCCAGACCACCGAACCGGCGTTTTGCCAACCGCCCCACGACGACCGCCGACGTTGCCACCGATCTCGAACGGACTGAGCGATCAGACCATGACCCATTAAGAAAGGCGCGCGAGCGGTGCTCACGCGCCTTTCGGTCTTGTCACGATGCCGCCGGGATCAGCCGCGGGCGTTGCCCACCAGTTTCCAGGCCGCCGGCAAGATAAGCGCGGCGAGAACCAGCTTCAGCGCATCGCCAATCAGGAACGGGGTCAGGCCCCATTCGAGGATCGGCGCATCGAGACCGTAGAGGTTCACGAGCCAGGCCAGACCCGGCACATAAATGATGACGTTGCCGATCAGCATGGCAGCCGCCATCCACATGACCGAACGGTCCCAGCCACGGCGCGCCAGATAGCCGAGCGCCGCGACTGCCACGACGTAGCCGAACAGGTAGCCGCCGGTGCCGCCCAGCATGTAGGCGATGCCCGAGGCCTCCGCGCCGGAGCCTGCGAACACGTTCAGACCAAGCGCACCCAGAACCATGTATGATACGATGGTAACGAGGCCGAGACGCGCACCATAGGCTGCGCCGAGGCCGAGCACCGCGAACGTGCCCATCGTGATCGGAACCGGCCACATCGGCACGCGGATCTTGGCGGCCACGGCGAGGATCGCGACCCCCACGATCACCAGAGCTACCTGCTTCACGCGCAGGGCGGTGCCGGACTGCGGGCCGAAGACCTCGCTCAGAACCTTGTCATTCGTCAGTGTCGCCATGTGGGTCGTCCCCCTGAATACCAGTGTCGTTTTGATGTGTTGTGCCGCACCTGTTCCTCTTAGGCAAGTCTCAGTAGCGCCACCATTGCAAGGGTCCCGAGATTTCACGCGGCAAAACGGCTGCCAGCGATCACGGTGCGATCCGCATGTAATCGCTGACCATCGTATAGTCCTTGCGCGGCCCCGTTACGGTCCAGACCGCGCGCCAGTCGGGCCAGAGCGTAAAATCGTAGGCCACGCGGTAGTCGTCGGGGTCGCACCAATGATCCGCGACCGGCGCCTGATCCGTGCCGATCCGGTGAAAGAACCGCCCGTCTTCGAAATGGACCTCGATCCCGGTCTCACCCTGCCGCCAGAGGTAGGTGCGGGAGGCCGCGAAGGGCGTGCCGCCCTCGAAGGTCAGTTCGCCGGCTTCCCGACAGATCAGCCCTTCCCCGTCCGGCGCAAAGGTCACGACACCTTCGAAGCGGCCCATGCGCCCCTCGTGCCGGTCCTCGATCTGGCGCGCGACGCGCCAGCGGCCCTCGAAGTCGTAGAGTGCTGCCATGCTCACCTTGCCCTTGTCAGGGCACGAGTCTATGACGCGCGCGACCCGCCCACAAACCGAAAGGCCGCCCCATGATCCCGCGTTATGCCCGCAAAGAGATGACCGACATCTGGGAGCCGGCCACCAAGTTCCGCATCTGGTACGAGATCGAGGCACATGCCTGCGACGCCATGGCCAAGCTGGGCGTCATCCCACAGGAGAACGCGGATGCGGTGTGGAAGGCCAAGGACGTCGAATTCGACGTGGCCCGGATCGACGAGATCGAGGCGGTGACCAAGCATGACGTGATCGCGTTCCTCACCCACCTCGCTGAACATGTCGGGTCCGACGAGGCGCGTTTCGTCCACCAAGGCATGACATCGTCCGACGTGCTGGATACCTGCCTCAACGTGCAACTCGTGCGCGCCGCCGACATCCTGATCGCGGATGTGGAAAAGGTGCTCGCCGCGCTCAAGAAGCGCGCGATGGAGCACAAGATGACCGTCCGCGTGGGCCGCAGCCACGGCATCCACGCCGAGCCGACCACGATGGGCCTGACCTTCGCGCGCTTCTTTGCTGAGTTCGACCGGAACCTGTCGCGCCTGAAAGCGGCGCGAGAAGAGGTGGCAACCGGCGCGATCTCCGGCGCGGTCGGCACCTTCGCCAACATCGACCCGGCGGTCGAGGAACACGTCTGCGAACAGCTGGGCCTCAGCCCCGAGCCGATCTCGACCCAAGTCATCCCGCGCGACCGTCACGCGATGTTCTTCGCGACCCTAGGTGTCATCGCCTCGTCCATCGAAAACGTCGCGATCGAGATTCGCCACATGCAGCGCACCGAGGTGCTGGAGGGCGCGGAATTCTTCTCGATGGGCCAGAAAGGCTCGTCGGCCATGCCGCACAAGAAAAACCCGGTCCTGACAGAGAATCTCACCGGCCTCGCCCGGCTCGTTCGTATGACCGTGATCCCGGCGATGGAGAACGTGGCGCTCTGGCATGAGCGCGACATTTCGCATTCGTCGGTCGAGCGGGGCATCGGCCCGGACGCGACCGTGACGCTCGACTTCGCGCTCAATCGTCTGGCCGGCGTGGTGGACAAGATGATCATCTACCCAGAGAACATGCTTGAAAACATGAACAAATTCCCGGGCTTGGTCATGTCGCAGCGCGTGCTTCTGGCCCTCACCCAAGCTGGTGTGAGCCGCGAGGACGCCTATTCCATGGTGCAGCGCAACGCGCTGAAGGTCTGGGAAGAGCGGCTCGATTTCCAAGAGCTCTTGCTTGCCGATGCGGAGGTCATGGCCGCACTTGGCGAGGATGGCATCCGCGAGAAGTTCGACATGGAATACCACACCAAACACGTCGACACGATCTTCAGGCGGGTGTTCGGAGAATGATCGCGCCCGTGTGAACGCGGACGATAAGGATTCGTGCTAGCCTTCTGTCAGCCAACAGGAGATCAACCATGAAAGCCAAGACATTCCTTGCCGCCGCCTGCATGACGCTTCTGCCGATGGGCGCTTTCGCCATGTGCTCGGGACACGCGGAAACTGCGTCGTCCTGCATGGACGGCTATACTTGGGACGCTGAAACCAGCGCCTGCGTCGAAGTCGTCTCGGGCTGAGGCCGTGACGGTGCGTACCGCCGTCGTGGCGGCTGTTCTCGTTTGGCTCCCGTTCAGTGCGATCGCGCAGGAATCCGCGGCCTGTGAAGAGGCGCACGCGAACTGCCAGGACGGGACCATCTATGACGCCGAAACCAAGACTTGCGTGGTCGTGTCGAGCTGATCCCACGACCTTCCCATCCGATTGACCCGGCGGCGATCCTGCCGCGCGGGCATGTTTTCCAATGACCTGGAGTGTTACAATGCGCCCTGCCCTGTATCTCGCGGCCCTCGCCTTCCCGACCCTGGCTTTCGCCGTGGGCTCCGACGACAATGCGACCCCAACGACCACCGAGACAACAACCGAGTGCAGCGACGGCATGGTCTGGGACGCGGACGCACAACAATGCGTGGCGCCCAAGGAAAGCTCGCTCACCGACGACGCGCTGTATCAGGCTGCGCGCGAGCTGGCCTATGCCGGTCGGTACGGTGAGACGCTGAACGTGCTTGCGGCCATGTCCGACCAAGGCGACGACCGGGTGCTGACCTACCGCGGCTTCGTCCATCGCAATCTGGGCGACCTGGCACTCGGGGAGCGGTACTATCGTGACGCCATCGCTGCCAACCCGGACAACCTCCTCGCGCGATCCTACATGGGCCAGGGCTATGTGGAGGAAGGCCGGATCGACGAGGCTTACGCCCAACTTATGGAGATCCGCGCGCGTGGTGGAACGGGCGGCTGGCCGGCCGAGGCGCTGGAAACGACGATCCGCAGCGGCGTCACCACGAACTACTGAGCCTGCGCGTCCCAACCGATCCTTAACGAATGGCACGTTACTCTGATCCCGTCACAGGGGACGGAGTGAGACGTGTCGACGGAAATGGCCATGGCCGACGTGGGAATGCCGGCCCTACCCGCGAAACAACTGACCAAGCGTCAGAAGGCCGCCGTGATCGTGCGGCTTCTTCTCGCTGAAGGCGTGCCGCTCAAGCTCGCGGACCTGCCGGAAACGCTCCAGACCGAACTTGCGCACCAGATGTCCACCATGCGCTTCATCGACCGGGTCACGCTGAAATCCGTCGTCGATGAATTCGTTGAGGAAATCGAGAGCGTCGGCCTGTCCTTTCCGGGCGGGTTGGAGGGCGCGCTGACCGTGCTGGACGGGACCATCAGCGCTTCGACCGTCGCGCGTATCCGCAAGGCGAAGGGGTTCAATTTCACCGGCGACCCGTGGGAAACGATCGCGGGGCTGGACACCTCACGCCTCCTCTCGGTGCTGGAGGAGGAAAGTGTCGAGGTTGCGGCCGTCCTTCTGTCCAAACTCAAGGTCTCGGTCGCGGCCGACCTTCTGGGCAAGCTACCGGGGCCACGCGCACGCAAACTGGCCTATGCGATCTCGCTGACCGGGTCGGTGGAGCCTGCCGTCGTGGACCGGATCGGACGGGCCATCGCCGAACAACTCGACGCGCAGCCCGCCCGAGCCTTTGCCGAGGCGCCGGTGGAGCGGGTGGGCGCGATCCTCAACTTTTCGCCCGCTGCCACACGCGACGACGTGCTCGAAGGGCTGGACGAAGAGGACAAGGCTTTCGCCGAAGAGGTGCGCAAGGCCATCTTCACGTTCGCCAACATTCCCGAACGGCTCGACGCACGCGACGTGCCAAAGGTCACCCGCGACGTGGACCCGGCGGTGCTCGTCACCGCGCTCGCGGGCGCCACCGGCCCGCTGGAAAAAACGGCTGAGTTCATTCTGGGCGCCATGTCCAAGCGCATGGCGGACCAATTGCGCGAAGAAATGGGCAACCTCGGCAAGGTCAAACCGAAAGACGCGGAAGAGGCGATGAGCGCAATCGTCTCGGCCATTCGCGAGCTCGAGGCGGCGGGTGAAGTCCTGCTCCTGGCGGGTGAGGACGAGTAGCCCAGCGACCGCCCTTTGCATCCGCAATTGACATGATGCGCGTTGCTTCTATTGTGAAATTAGACCGACCGGTCTATTCAAGCACAAGGAGCGACTCCGATGCATGTGTCCAAGAACGATGTCGATATCAGGATGAGTATTCCCGGCGCAGTGATCCGCCAGCGCCAGAACTTCGGAAATGCGACGGGGCTGGGCCGGATCAGTGGCGAGTATTTCTCGCTCTCGGCAGGTGTCGACACGACGCCGCTCTTCAAGGGCCTCGAGGGCAACCTGTGCCAGGCGCCGCATTGGGGCTATGTCCTAAAGGGCAAGTTGATAACCACCGACTCCTACGGTGTTACGGAAACCGTGCAGGCAGAGGATTTGTTCTATTGGCCGCCGGGCCACAACGTACTTGTTGAGGAAGACGCCGAAATCATCATGTTCAGCCCGCAGCACGAACATGGTCAGGTCATCGACCACATGATAGACATGACCAAGACCTGATACGGCGGCATCCCGCCTCCGCGAGGCCAGCGAAAAAGCGTCATGCCCCCCGACACGACCCAAGCGACCAACCATGTCCCGCGCAAGCGGGACACGAGGCAACGCCTTATCGAAACCGGCATGCCCCTATTGCTGCGTCACGGCTACAACGATCTTGGTCTCCAGATGCTCTTGCGTGAGACCCGCGTGCCGAAGGGCTCGTTCTATCACCACTTCCGCGACAAAGAGGACTTCGCGCTCGCGGTGATCGACGCCTACATGGACGGTGTGCACCAGGGCATGGCCGCGAGCCTCGGAGACCACACTCTGCCTCCATTGGTACGCATACGAACTTTCTTCGAAATGACGGCGGAATCTTACCGTGACGAGGGCTACATGGGCTGTCTGCTGGGCGGGCTCGGACAGGAGCTTTCGGGCATTAGCGACGTGTTCCGCGACCGAATCTCGGTCTGTTTCGGAGAGATCGCGGGCGGCATGGCCGGCTGTCTGGCCGAAGCGCGCGCCAGGGGAGACATCGCCGCGGACTCGGACGTGGACGAAATGGCCGCGCGTCTCGTCGATTGCTGGGAGGGGGCTGCACTGCGCAGCAGACTGACGCGCGACCCCGCGGCGCTCATGTCAATGCTGGATTTCTACTTCGCCGCAATCACCGGCAAACCGGTGCAGCGGGAGGCCTGACGCGCAACTTTGCGCCGTTGCCAATCCCAGACCGCGCCCATAGGGTCGCGCGGTGGCGACCGTACCCTCCCCTCTGCAAGCCCCAGGCAAAGGCATCCTGCTCTACATGACCGGGATCTTCTGCATGGCCACGATGGACCTTCTGGCCAAGACGCTGTCACAGGAGGTGCATGTGGCGCAGGCGGTGTGGGCGCGATACGCGGGACAGACTGTGATCGTGCTGCTCTGGGTGCTGCCCTCGCTGGGTCGCGTCGTGCGCACGAATTACCCTTGGCTCCAGTTCGTGCGGTCCATGTCGCTGCTCCTTGGCACAAGCATGTTCTTCCTGTCGCTCACCTTTCTCGGCCTCGCCGAAGCCACGGCGATCATGGATGTGAACCCGGTATTCATCACGCTCGGCGCCGCGCTGTTTCTGGGGGAGCGGTTCGGACCGCGCCGGGCGTTCGGTGTGCTGGCAGCCCTCGTGGGCGCGCTCATCATCATTCGGCCGGGGACGGCCGTGTTCTCGCCGGCGGCGTTCCTGCCGCTCATCGCCGCGACGGGCTATGCCACGTTCATCCTGCTCACGCGCCGTGTGGGCCGGGACGAGGATCCGCGCACTTCACTGCTGTATGCAGCGCTTCTGGGCGCAGTCGTGACGAGTATCGTGGTCCCGTTCTACTGGGTGCCGCCCAGCCCCGCCGCAATCGCCATGATGTGCGCCATCGGGGGGCTCGGCGCGCTTGGCCAGCTTTTCCTGATTCAGGCCGTGCGCTTCGCCGAAGCCTCGGCCATCGCGCCGTTTTCGTACGTCGGCCTGCTTATCGCAGCCTTCTGGGGGGCGTTGGTGTTCGGGGAGTTCCCGGATCTGGCAACGTGGATCGGCGGCGCGATCATCGTGGCCTCAGGCATCTACATCTGGCACCGCGAACGAGTCGCGCCCTAGCCGAGCCCTCAGGCCCGAACGATCAGCGAAAAGTCCGCCTCGGGGCCATCCGTCTTGCGGTTGAACAGCCGATCGAGGGATTCCTGCGACGACGCCCGCCGTGTTCGGTTGTTACGAGGGTCGTATTCGGTTTCCACCCTGTGTGTCATCCGCGCGGCGGCCGGGCGCTCGGCAATCTGACTGCGCCAGCGCGCAAGGTTCGGGAAGTCATCGGGCACGAAGTCGTGTCGCTCGAGATAAAGCGTCCAAGGCCAGGTCGCGATGTCGGCGATGGAATAGACATCGCCCGCGATCCATTCCCGGCTCGCAAGCCGGTCGTCGAGGTGACGATAGACGGTTTCCGACTGGTTACGGTAGCGCGCCGCGGAATAGGGTTCCGTGCCGTGCTCCACCACGAGGTGGTAATGGTTGTACTGCCCGAGCATCGGCCCCACCAGCGCGGTCTGGACCATGAGCCAGCGCATCACATCGCGCCGGGCAGCACCTGCTTCAGGCAGGAAGGCGGGTCCATATGTTTCGGCCAGATAGATCAGGATCGCGTTGGATTCGAACAAGGGCTCTTCGGCCGCCGGATCGGTCAGGACCGGCACCTTGGCAATCGGATTCATCTCAAGGAATGCAGGCTCGAACTGTTCGCCGCTGAAGACCGCCACATGTTTCATGGCGTAGTCGAGCCCGAGCTCTTCGAGCAGCAGCGCCACCTTGCGGACATTCGGGCTTCCAGTGCCATAGAGAATACGATCGTCAGGTCCAGTCATGTCTGGGTCCTCCCCTCAAAACCTACAAATCCGCCGTCAGAGTGCCGGAGGACGAGGGGAAAGTCATATGATGCGGTCTGAAAAACGAGCAATACCGTGCATTGCGTCGCGCAATGAACCAAGCCGGCAAGCCCGTGAACGGGTCGCGCCCTAGTCGATGCGGTAGGCCGCCAGAACGTGCCCCGGCCCCGGCTCCTGAAGGATCAGCGCGACGGGACCGTCGCCTGCGATCTCGGTGTCGATTTCCAGCGTGTCCTTGCCGTCCCATTCCGCGATGCGCTCCCACCCCGTCACGATATTGGTGTAGGAGATCGTTTCGCCCGCGTTCTCACCGTGCTTGATCGAGACGGTTTCCTCGGGCTTGAAGCGGACGATGTCTACGTTGATCGCGGCAGGCAACGCCATGCCACCTTTGGGCAAGCAGGTGATGCGCAGGACGCCGTCGACGATCTCGGCCTCGACCACAACATCGGAAAGCCCCGCCTCGTGCGCTTTCATGTAGTCGGCGACGCGCATCGGTTTGTAGCCGACGACGTGATCCGTTCCACCGACGACCATCTGCGGCGTGTAGATCGTGGACGCGCCGGCGACATGGGCATAGGCCTTCTGCCGTGCCGTATGCTCGGGCCGGGCGAACTTGTCCTTCCAGCCGATATAGTCCCAGTAATCCACATGGAGCGCGAGTGGCAGCACGTCGTCGCGGTCGGACAGCTCGGCCAGAAGAGCATCTGCGGGCGGACAGGAGTTGCACCCCTGCGACGTGAAAAGCTCGATCAGAACGAGGGGCTTTTCTTCCGCCAGCGCCACGCCGCCCGCAAGCGTCGCGGCCGACACGAGCCCTGCTCCGATCCAAGATTTCATAAGTCGGTCTCCGTCCATCCGTATCGAAGGTCTTAGACGACCCCCCCTTCACCCGCCAATCAAGGTTTTGAGAGGGTCGCACAGCCGTGGCCGTGAGGCCATAGCCGGGGGCTTTGCAGAAATGTGTGCAATAGTATACAAATGTGACTGCTCCACCCTTGCACCGGACTGCGATCCGTTGCAAACCGAGCGCAACCGACCCATTCGTCCAGCAAAGGAGCCAGACATGCCCATCGTCGTCGGCAAGGATACCTCCAACACCCGCAAGACGCTTTCTTCCGGTAGCGCCTCCATCGCGTATTACTCGATCCCGGCCGCGGAAGAGGCCGGTCTCGGCACCTTCTCCAAACTCCCCGCCTCGCTGAAGGTGGTGCTGGAGAACATGCTGCGCTTCGAAGACGGCGGTCACACAGTGTCGGTCGACGATATCAAGGCGTTCTCCGAATGGGCCGACAAGGGCGGTAAGAACCCCCGCGAAATCGCCTATCGCCCGGCCCGCGTGCTGATGCAGGACTTCACCGGCGTTCCCGCCGTGGTCGACCTCGCCGCCATGCGTGACGGCATCAAGGCGCTGGGTGGCGATGCCAAGAAGATCAACCCGCTCGTTCCCGTCGACCTCGTCATCGACCACTCGGTCATGATCGACGAGTTCGGCAACCCGCGCGCGTTCCAGATGAACGTGGACCGCGAGTACGAGCGCAACATGGAACGCTACCAGTTCCTCAAGTGGGGCCAGACCGCGTTCGAGAACTTCCGCGTGGTCCCGCCGGGAACCGGCATCTGCCACCAGGTGAACCTGGAATACCTTGCCCAGACCGTCTGGACCGACACCGATCAGGACGGGACCGAAGTGGCCTATCCCGATACGCTCGTCGGCACCGACTCCCACACCACCATGGTCAACGGCGCTGCGGTGCTTGGCTGGGGCGTCGGCGGGATCGAGGCCGAAGCCGCGATGCTCGGCCAGCCGATCTCGATGCTGATCCCCGAAGTCGTGGGTTTCAAGCTCACCGGCAAGATGATGGAAGGGACGACCGGCACTGACCTCGTGCTCAAGGTCGTCGAGATGCTGCGCGAACACGGCGTGGTCGGCAAATTCGTCGAATTCTACGGCGAGGGCCTCGACAACCTGCCGCTGGCACAGCGCGCGACCATCGCCAACATGGCCCCGGAATACGGCGCCACCTGCGGCTTCTTCCCGATCGACGCCGAAACCCTGCGCTACATGGAACAGACCGGCCGCGACAAGGACCGCATCGCGCTGGTCGAAGCCTATGCCAAGGAAAACGGCTTCTGGCGCGACGCGGATTATGATCCGGTCTACACCTCGACGCTCGAGCTCGACATGACCACCATCGTTCCGGCCATTTCCGGCCCCAAGCGCCCGCAGGACTATGTGGCCCTCGACGCTGCCGCACAGGCATTCGACACGGTGATTGCGGATTTCCGCGGCGTCGACATCTCGGATGATGCACAGGACATGGCCGCAGAAGGCCCGGTCGCGACCAAGCCGTCGGCCACCGCGAAATCGGCCAAGGTTGACGGTGAGGATTACGAGATTCGCGACGGAAGCGTCGTGATTGCTTCGATCACCTCCTGCACCAACACCTCGAACCCCTACGTCATGATCGGTGCGGGCCTCGTGGCGCGCAAGGCACGCGAGCTGGGCCTGAACCGTAAGCCCTGGGTCAAGACGTCGCTCGCCCCCGGCTCCCAGGTCGTGACCGAGTATCTCGAAGGCGCGGGCCTTCAGGAAGATCTCGACGCCATCGGCTTCGACCTCGTGGGCTACGGCTGCACCACCTGCATCGGCAACTCCGGCCCACTTCAGCCGGAGATTTCCAAGGCCGTTAACGACAACGACCTGATTGCGGTGTCGGTGCTTTCGGGCAACCGGAACTTCGAGGGACGGATCTCACCGGACGTGCGGGCCAACTACCTCGCCTCCCCGCCGCTGGTCGTGGCCTATGCGCTTTCGGGCGACATGAATATCGATATGGCCAACGACCCGATCGCGCAGACGCCGGATGGCAAGGACGTCTATCTCAAGGACATCTGGCCGACGGACAAGGAAATCGCCGATCTCGTCGAACGTGTCGTCACTCGCGACGCGTTCCAGTCGAAATACGCGGACGTGTTCAAGGGCGACGAGAAGTGGCAGGCCGTGGATGTGTCGGGCGGCGAAACCTACGATTGGCCGCCGCAGTCGACCTACATCCAGAACCCGCCCTACTTCCAGGGCATGTCCAAGGATGCGGGCACGATCAGCGACATCGAAGATGCCGGTATCCTCGCGATCCTCGGCGACATGATCACCACTGACCACATCAGCCCGGCCGGCAGCTTCAAGCCGGAGACCCCGGCCGGCAAGTACCTGACCGAGCGGCAGGTCGCACCGCGTGACTTCAACAGCTATGGCTCGCGCCGCGGCAACCACGAGGTCATGATGCGCGGCACCTTCGCCAACATCCGCATCAAGAACGAGATGCTGGAAGGCGTCGAAGGCGGCTACACCAAAGGGCCTGATGGCGATCAGACCTCGATCTACGACGCCTCGATGGCCTACCAGGAGGCGGGCAAGCCGCTCGTCATCTTCGGGGGCGAACAGTATGGCGCAGGCTCTTCGCGCGATTGGGCAGCGAAGGGCACGAACCTTCTGGGCGTGAAGGCGGTCATCGCCGAGAGCTTCGAGCGGATCCACCGTTCCAACCTCGTCGGCATGGGCGTCATCCCGTTCGAGTTCACGGGCGGCGACACGCGCAAGACGCTGGGCCTTACCGGCGAAGAAAGCGTGACGATCAAGGGCCTCGCAGACGTGAAGCCGCTTCAGGACGTGACCGCACAGATCACCTACGCAGACGGCACCACGAAGGACGTCACCCTCAAATGCCGGATCGATACGGCGGTTGAGATCGACTACGTCAAGAACGGCGGCGTGCTGCACTACGTTCTGCGCAACCTCGCCAAGAGCTGACAAGCCACTGACGGAATTAGAAAAGCCCCGGGGTCTCGCCCCGGGGCTTTTTCGTATGAACCAAAGACCGACTCAATCCCGAGCGCTCAGCATCCATTCGCCGTCCGGATAGAAGGCGTGGAAGGCGAACGCGAACATCACGTCGTGGGGGAGGTCGTTGCCGTCGCCGTCCCGCACCCGGATCGCGCCGACCGATGCCGCCTCGCCAATGACCGAGCCGCCGAGCGCGCTCGCCTGCTCATGCTCCCATGTCAGCGTGACGCCCGCCTCGGTGATCTCGGCCCCGTCTGACAGACGTTCCATCGGCCAGGCCCGCTCGCCCACCCGGACGACCCGCGCGAGCGCTGGAATGTCGTGGGGCGGCGTTTCGCCGGTGAAAAAAGGATAGGGCCGCTCGCGGCTGTCGTAGCCCGCGTAGGGGTTCATGCCGTAGTTGCGCGGATAGTCCGGTTCGGCCATCACCAGCCCGTCCGGATTGCGCTCGGCGAACACCTGCCACGCCTCCATCCACGAGGGCAGCGTCGTCAGACTGTCGCCAGCATACTCACCCACGATCCCCTCGCCCATCGCCTGCTGCCACCAGCTTTCGGTTTCGCGGTCATACATCACCATGTCCGAGGCGCGCAGCTTGCCGGTCACGCCGAATGTCAGGACCTGACCGTCATGGCGCCGGTCGAATGTCAGCGCAGAGTTGCACAGCGGGCAAAAGGTAACGGCCACCGGCACGTCGCCCACCCGATCATTCACGATCTCATGCCAGATCATGTAGCGGAGCGGATATGCGCGTGGCGTTTCCCCGTCGAGTTCCAGGGTCATCACCGGCTCACGCCCCGGCAGGTCGGCATCGGCGACCGGCACCATATCGGGGTCCATCAGCGCCGGGATCCCGTCCCGCGGCGGACCACCGGACAGGATCTCACCCCAGCTATCGATGGTGCGCTGAGAGAAATCTGTCTTGGGGAACTCGTTCTTCCAGAACGACGGATCGGCCAGGACGAAACCCGGCAGAAGGATCAGGAGGCAGATGAGGCGCAGCATAGGGTGAGAATGGCACCCGCCGCCGGCCCTGTCACTCACAGTTGCGTCAGGCCATCGGGCGCAGCGTGATGTCCTCGGCCCGAAGGCCCGCATCGCCCGGAAGCTCTGCAATGGCCTCGCCGTCCAGTGCGATGGTCGTGAGGTCGGCCTCGGCGTCATAGCCGACCGAAACGACGGGCGTGATCGGTTCGCCGGTTTCAGCGTCGAATTCCGGAAGGTACTCGATCTCCAGCGCCTCGGTTTCCGCCTCATACCCGTCGATGCGGGCGGCTGCCGCGTCGGGGTCGCTCAGGTCGTAGGCCTCGATAACCGTGCCGCTCTCAGCCTCTTCGTAGAGCGCGTCCTCTTCCGTCGCCGACACTTCGCCAAAGATGTTGCCGTCCTCGAAGCCCGCCACCACAGGGTCGGCGGCAATCTCCGGTTCAGGCTCGGCTTCGCGCGTGTCCTGTTCGGCACTCCGCAAGGCCAGAAGGCTGTCCTGCTCATCCTGCAGGATATAGGCCAAAGTGGACTGGTATTCCCCGGTGCGCGGGTTCGGCGCCTCGTCGGGGTTTGCGCGGGTCGCTTCCGCGTCAGGGGGTTCGTCTTCGGCGTCCTTGCTGCCGAATAGGCTCGAGAAATCGACGAATCCTGACACGCCGGCCACGAAGGCCGCGCCAAGTCCGTAGAATACTACATCTTCCAACTGCATCGATCCGTCCTTTGTGGCGGTTTCGGACACAATTCAGGAGGAACGGGGGATTTTTATGATTATTTGAGGGTAATTCAGGGCCAAATTAACTGAAATGCCCCGAAACCCTTTGTTTACACCGACAGGTTAGAGATAGTCCCGAATAACTCGGGAGATGTCATGTTTGCTGCCGCCAAACGCTTTCGCGTGCCTCTGTTCGAGGGGCTGATCTTCGCCGCCTTCATACTCATGCTCGCGGGGGCGTGACGGCCCGGTGTCCGGGCCGCCCGATCATTCTTTCACTACCTCGACATTCGTCATCACGTCCGGCTGACCGATGATGGCACCGTTGGGCCCTTCGCCCCGCTTGATGTCGAGCACGACATCCATCCCCTCGATCACCCGACCGACCACGGTGTAGTCTCCATCGAGGAACGACGCCTCGTCGAACATGATGAAGAACTGGGAATTGCCGCTGTCAGGGTCCTGGGAACGGGCCATGCCGACCGTGCCGCGCACGAAGGGCTCTTCCGAGAACTCGGCTGGAAGGTCAGGATAATCTGACCCGCCGAGGCCCGCCTGCCGCATGTCTCCACCTTCGAGGCCGAAGGCTACGTCGCCGGTCTGGGCCATGAAGCCGTCGATCACGCGGTGAAAGACCACCCCGTCATAGGCGCCCTCTTCCGCCAGTCGGGTGATACGGTCGGCATGTTGCGGCGCGAGGTTGTCGTATAGCTCGATCAGGATCTTGCCATTCGCCTCGCCGGTAACTGTGATCTCGATCTGCGGCCCGCCCGCTTCGCCCGGCGCGTCGTTCACAACCTGCGGGGTTGAGCCAGGAACGGTCGCGAAATAGTACCAGGCGACCAGCCCGACCCCTGCGAGAAACAGGAGCCAGGCGATGATCGTCGGTCTACGCATCCGCCGCGACCTTGACCGAGATCATCTTGTCCGGGTTCGCCGGCGGCTCGCCACGCGTGATCGCGTCGACGTGTTCCATGCCTTCGATGACCTGGCCAAAGACCGTGTACTGACCGTTCAGGAAGTCGTTGTCCTTGAAGTTGATGAAGAACTGCGAGTTGGCGGAGTTCGGGTTCTGCGCCCGCGCCGCGCCGAGGGTGCCGCGTGCATGGGGCACCTTGGAGAATTCGGCGGGCAGGTCCGGCAGATCGGACCCGCCGGTTCCGGCCCGGCGCAGGTTGCCGCCATCGTCCACCTTGCCGTGCTCCACGTCGCCGGTCTGGGCCATGAAGCCCTCGATGACCCGGTGGAACACCACCCCATCGTATTTTCCGGCGCGCGCCAGTTCCTTCATCCGTTCGACGTGCTTGGGTGCGACGTCGGGCAGAAGCTCGACGGTCACTGTGCCGTCCTTGAGCTCAATCAGAATGGTGTTTTCGGGATCCTTGATCTCGGCCATCGGGCCCTCCTTGACTGTTCAGGCGGGAAACTAGGCTCCGCCCCGACCCGCCGCAAGGGCCGATATCCGTGGTCGGCCTGCGGCAGAACGCCATTGAAATCCTGCAAACGAGCGTGTTTGTGGTGGTCAAGAACAAGGAGAGCCCGATGAGCTGGAAAACGCTGGACGATCTGGATCTGGACGGCAAGACCGTGCTGGTGCGCGTGGATATCAACGTGCCAATAGATGACGACGGCAACGTGACCGACGCGACGCGGATCGAGCGGATCGTCCCTACGGTGCGCGACATTCTCGAGAAAGGCGGCAAGCCCGTGCTCCTGGCCCACTTCGGTCGTCCCAAGGGCAAGGTGGTCCCCGAGATGTCGCTGAAGCCCCTGGTCCCGGCGCTGGAAAAAGCCTTCGGTGTGCCCGTCAAATTCGCCGAAAAGTGCATCGGCGGACCGGCCAAGGTCGCGGTGTCCAAGCTCGAAGCGGGCGAAGTCCTTTTGTTGGAGAACACCCGTTTCCACACGGAAGAGACCGAAAACGACGCGCAGTTTGCGGCAGCCCTCGCCGCCCTGGGCGAAGTCTACGTCAACGACGCCTTCTCCGCCTCGCACCGGGCCCATGCCTCCACCGAAGGGGTTGCGCGGGTGCTGGACAATTGCGCCGGGCGGCTCATGGAGGCTGAGCTCAAGGCACTGGACGCGGCGCTGTCGAACCCGATGCGCCCGGTGGTGGCCGTTGTGGGCGGGGCCAAGGTTTCGACCAAGCTGGAGCTTCTGAGCAATCTCATCGAAAAGGTCGACACGCTCGTCATCGGGGGCGGCATGGCCAACACCTTCCTCGCCGCTCAAGGCATCGACGTGGGCAAGTCGCTCTGCGAGCACGAGATGACCGATACCGCCTCAGAAATCGCCACCAAGGCGAAGGAAACCGGCTGCACCATCATCCTGCCGTCCGACGTGGTCGTGGCGCGGGAGTTCAAGGCGGGGGCCGCGAGCGAAACGGTTGCCGCCGACGCCTGCCCCGCCGACGCGATGATCCTCGACGCGGGGCCGGACACGGTAGAACGCATCAATGCCGCCTTCGCCGATGCCGCCACGCTGATCTGGAACGGACCCCTTGGTGCGTTCGAGATCGAGCCCTTCGACGCGGCCACCAATGCCACTGCACGCAAGGCTGCTGAACTCACACGCGAAGGCCACCTCACCTCGGTCGCGGGCGGCGGGGATACGGTGTCCGCCCTGAACAAGGCGGGCGTCGCCGATGACTTCACCTATATCTCCAGCGCCGGCGGGGCATTCCTCGAATGGATGGAGGGCAAGACGCTTCCGGGCGTCGCTGCTCTGGACACATGACCAAAGGCTGGGCGCTGATCACCGGGGCCTCCTCCGGGCTGGGCCGGGAATTCGCAAGGCTTGCGGCGGCTGACGGCTGGAACCTCGTGATCTCGGCCCGCCGGACGGAAGAACTGGACGCGCTCGCTGCGGAGCTGTCCACCGACGTCGTTGTCGTCACTGCCGATCTTTCGCAACCCGGTGCGGCGGATACGTTGTGGGACCAGGCCAGCGACGGACGCGACATCGACCTCCTCGTCAATAACGCAGGCATAGGCGTCCACGGGCGGTTCGCTACGGCAGGCAACGCGCGCGAGCGCGGCTCTGTCGCGCTCAACGTGGTGGCCCATACCGAACTTCTCCAGCGCGCGCTGTTCGACTTCCGCGAGCGCGGCGTGCGGGGACAGGTGCTCAACGTCGCTTCGCTCGCTGCCGTGATGCCCGCGCCCTCGATGGCGATCTATCACGCCAGCAAAGCGTACGTCCTGTCCCTGTCGGACGCTGTCCATTACGAGTGCAAGCGCGACGGTATCACCGTCACCGCGCTCTGCCCCGGCCCCACCCGCACCGGGTTCTTCGACGCGGCCGGGCTGGACAAGACCTGGCTCACAACCGTCATGCCGATGCCGACCGCCGACACCGTGGCCGCCGCAGGCTGGCGCGCGCTCAAGTCCGGCAAACGCAGCGTGACCCCGGGCCTCATGCCCAAGATCATCGCCTTTTCGGCCCGGCTCACCCCGCGCGGTCTGCTCTCCCGCATGAACGGCTTTTTCTGGGGCCGCCGGAACTGAGCGCTATTCCCCTGTGCGTTAGCGCGACCAGAATTGCACCTGCGCGCGCGACCACTTACCAAGTGGCCAGACACACCGACCGACAGGGGATACGCAATGGCCAATGCAGACCAACTCGCCCAGATGAAAAGCGGCAAGGGCTTCATCGCCGCGCTCGACCAGTCCGGCGGATCGACCCCCAAGGCACTGCGCCTTTATGGAATCGAAGAGGATGAATATGCGTCCGAGGACGAGATGTTCGACCTCATCCACCAGATGCGCTCGCGCATCGCACAGGCCCCGGCCTTTTCAGGCGAGAAAGTAGTCGGTGCGATCCTGTTCGAAAAGACCATGGAGCGCGAGATCGACGGGAAGCCTGCTGCGCAATACCTGTGGGAAGAGCGCGGCGTCGTTCCGTTCCTGAAAGTGGACAAGGGGCTCAAGGCCGAGGAAAACGGCGTTCAGCTCATGAAACCACTGCCCGATCTGGACGCGCTGCTCGACCGCGCGAACGAGAAGGGCATATTCGGCACCAAGATGCGCTCGGTCGTCTCGGCGGCGAACCCCGGCGGCATCAAGGCCATCGTTGAGCAGCAGTTCGAGGTGGGCAAACAGATCCTCGCCAAGGGCCTCGTCCCGATCTTGGAGCCGGAGGTCACGATTTCCATCGACGACAAGGCCGAGGCCGAGGACATGCTCCTCAATGAGATCGTCCATCAGCTCGACACGCTGGCAGAGGGCCAGGACATCATGCTCAAGCTGACCCTGCCCACGCTCGCCAATCTCTATGCGCCGCTCATCGCGCATCCGCGCGTGATCCGCGTGGTGGCCCTGTCAGGCGGCTATGAACGTGACGAGGCGAACGAGAAACTCGCCAAGAACGAGGGCATGATCGCCAGCTTCTCGCGCGCATTGACCGAAGGGCTTTCCGCCAAACAGTCGGATGCGGAGTTCAACGCGGCCATCGCGGGCGCCATCGACTCGATCTACGCGGCTTCGATCACCTGAGCTGAGGGGCGCGCGCCGCTCAGATCCGCGCGATCAACGCTTCGGTATCAAGCCCGGCCACCGCGCCGGGCACCATGCCACGCGCGCCCTCGACCCGTGTGGCGACCCAGCCGTCCGCCACCGCCGCGTTGCCACCCCGGATCAGGACCGAGGCGGCAAGCAGCACGGCCAGACGTTCGGCGAACCACCGTGCCTCGCCCTCCTCCGGCAAACCGGGCCAGCGTTCGACATGGGCCTTGAGCGCAGCATCGTAACGTCGGTCCGCCCCGGTCGCGGCCTCCAACTCGGCCCGCAGCGTTTCGGCCGCCAGAGGCTCCCGCGCCAGCGTTCTCAGGATATCCAGGCAGATCACATTGCCCGACCCTTCCCAGATCGAATTGAGCGGCGCCTCGCGATAAAGCATCGGCATCGGCGTCTCTTCGACGTAACCCATACCACCGAGGCACTCCATCGCCTCGAGGATCACCGGCCCGCAGCGCTTGTTCGAGAGGAACTTGGCCAGCGCCACGCTGATGCGCGCGAAGGCCCGGTCCTCCGCCGCGTCACCGTCAAACGCCCGCGCGGCGCGCATCCCCAGCGCCAGCGCCCCTTCCCATTCCAACGCGAGGTCCGCCATGACGGACCGCATCAACGGCTGGTCGATGAGCCGCTTCTGGAACGTGCGCCGCCCCTCGACCCAGTGCTTGGCCTCCACCAACGCCGCGCGCATCAGGCCCGCGGGCGCCATCGCCGTGTCGAGCCGCGTGTGATGCACCATCTCGATGATCGTGGCGACCCCGCGCCCGTCCTCTCCCAGCTTATGCGCAAGCGCCCCGTGATACTCGATCTCGGAGGACGCATTCGCCTTGTTGCCCAGCTTGTCCTTGAGCCGCTGGATCTGGATCGGGTTCCGCCCGTCTTCGGTCCAGCGTGGGACGAGGAAACAGGTGAGCCCCGCGTCCGTATAGGCGAGCGTCAGAAATCCGTCAGACATGGGCGCAGAGCAGAACCATTTGTGGCCCGTCAGTCGCCACATGTCCCCGTCCGGTTCGGCGCGTGTCGTGTTCGCGCGCACGTCCGAGCCGCCCTGCTTCTCGGTCATCGCCATGCCCATCGTGGCCGAGCGCTTCGCGCCCACCGGCGCGATCGCAGGGTCGTAGGCGCCACCGGTAAGCTTAGGCGCCCAAACCGCCTGCAATGCGGGATCAGCCGAAAGTGCAGGCACGGCGGCATAGGTCATGGTGAGCGGACAGCAGATCCCCGGCTCGACCTGACTCAGCATATAGACCAGCGCGGCATGGGTCGCGTGGCCACCCGGCGCGCCGTCCCAGGCGACATTGGCATAGCCCGCCGCCATGCCCGCCTGCATGACCTCATGATATCCGGGGTGAAAGACCACTTCGTCGAGCCGCCGACCGGCCCGGTCGAAAAGCCTCAGTTCGGGCGGATACGCCCGCGCGGCCTCTCCGGCAGCCCTGAGCGATGCGGACCCGAACACCGCACCCGCGGCAGCCGCAGGGTCTTCGCGCCCGCCAGCAGCGCGCAGGTGATCGCGCAGCGCGCCGTCACTCGTCCACAGATCCCGGGCCTCGGGCGGGCCCGGCTGGTTCTCGACCTCGTGTGTGGCGAGAGATGTGCGCGGGGCAACAGTCATGGCATGTCCTCCTGCGAGGAGCCTAACGCGCCGCGCCACACCACGAAAAGCCGTCCCGTCACGGCATCCGCCAAATTCCGCCGGATCGAATCATTGGGGATTCACAGAGCGAATCACCTGTGGCATACATGAGGATAGCGCCCGCCAGAGGCGCACTGAGGCAGACATTCATTCGAGGGGCGAACCCCGTGCGCGGTCTACGCAGACAAACCGGATTTGGCGGTGTGCTCTATCTTCTGGGGCTCATCTCGGCCGGCACCTATTTCACCTTCGCCTCCGTTCAGGGGGACTACGGCCTGTTTCACCGCGTTCGCATCGACGCCGAAGCACAGGCGCTGACCAAGGAACGTGACCGGCTCGCAGCCGAGATTGCGGCACTTCAGAACAAGACCCGGCGCATTTCCGACGACTACCTCGACCTCGATCTCCTCGACCAGCAGGCCCGCGACGTGTTGGGCCTCGTGCGCGCGGACGAGGTGGTTCTGCGCTGATCCGCTTCTTCGTTCCTCAAATACTTCGGGGGTAAAGGCCGTTTCCCCGAAACGGCCGCAAGGGGGCTGGCCCCCTTCATCGCACGGCGGCACCTCGGTGCCGACGTGCTTGCCAAGCGCGGCAAAGCCGCACAATCTGGTCGCGCCATACCGGGCCGGATAGCGTGTGTGACGGTGCGTCAAATCGAGGCTCGCATCGAGGCCCGTTTTGGTTTATTAGATAGTTTAACACTAAACTATATTTGGAACCGCGGAGGAGAGGCCTCATGGCGACCGCCAAAAGCGCCAAGAAATCAAACACATCCAAGGAAGAACTGCTCGAGTACTACCGCGAGATGCTGCTCATCCGGCGATTCGAGGAAAAGGCCGGCCAACTGTACGGCATGGGATTGATCGGCGGGTTCTGCCATCTCTACATCGGTCAGGAAGCCGTGGTCGTAGGCCTCGAGGCCGCCGCGGACGAGGGCGACAAGCGCGTGACCTCCTACCGTGACCACGGCCATATGCTCGCCTGCGGCATGGACCCCAAGGGCGTCATGGCCGAGCTTACGGGCCGCGAGGGCGGCTACTCCAAGGGCAAGGGCGGCTCGATGCACATGTTCTCCACCGAGAAGCATTTCTACGGTGGGCACGGCATCGTCGGCGCACAGGTGCCGATCGGCGCGGGCCTCGCCTTCGCGGACAAGTACCTCGGCAACGACCGCGTGACCTTCACCTACTTTGGGGACGGCGCGGCCAACCAGGGCCAGGTCGCCGAGACCTACAACATGGCCGAGCTCTGGGACCTGCCAGTTGTCTTCGTGATCGAGAACAACCAGTACGCCATGGGCACCGCCGTGAAACGCTCCACCAAGTCGCCGTCCCTTTGGGAACGCGGCGCGGCCTACGGGATCGAGGGCGAGGAAGTCGACGGGATGGACGTGCTCGCCGTGAAAGCCGCCGGCGAAAAGGCCATCGCCCACTGCCGCGCCGGCAAGGGCCCCTACATCCTCGAGATGAAGACCTACCGCTACCGCGGTCACTCCATGTCGGACCCGGCGAAATACCGGACCCGCGAGGAAGTGCAGAAGATGCGCGACGAGAAAGACCCTATCGAGAACGTCCGCGACCTGCTGCTTCAGGGCAAGCATGCGAGCGAAGACGACCTCAAGGCGGTCGACAAGGAAATCAAGCAGATCGTGAACGAAGCCGCGGAATTTGCGCGCGAAAGCCCGGAGCCGTCGCTCGACGAGCTCTGGACCGACATTTACGCGTAAGCCCCCGGGAGGACAGACAGACATGACCACGGAAATTCTCATGCCCGCGCTCAGCCCGACGATGGAAGAGGGCACGCTGGCGAAATGGCTCGTGAAGGAGGGGGACGAAGTCTCCTCCGGCGACATTCTCGCGGAAATCGAAACCGACAAGGCGACGATGGAGTTCGAGGCCGTCGACGAAGGCACCATCGGCAAGATCCTGATCGACGCCGGCACCGAGGGCGTCAAGGTGAACACGCCCATCGCGGTCCTGCTGGAAGAGGGCGAGAGCGCCTCCGACATCGACAGTGGCGCGAAGGCGGCTCCCGCGAGTGAAGCTCCGGCGGCCGACAGCGGTGCCAGCCTCGACGACACCGACACGGCCAAGCCGATGTCGACCCAGCCCGCCGCTTCGGTTCCCGAGCCGGAGCCCGTCGAGGACCCCGAGGTGCCCGAAGGCACGACCTTCAAGTCCCAGACGGTCCGCGAAGCGCTGCGCGACGCGATGGCCGAGGAGATGCGCTCGGACGAGGCGGTCTTCGTAATGGGCGAGGAAGTCGCTGAATACGAAGGCGCCTACAAGGTGACCCAAGGGCTGCTCGACGAATTCGGGGCCAAGCGCGTGATCGACACCCCGATCACCGAGCATGGTTTTGCCGGTCTCGCGACCGGGGCTGCCATGGGAACGCTCCGGCCCATCGTCGAGTTCATGACCTTCAACTTCGCGATGCAGGCCATCGACCACATCCTCAACACCGCCGCCAAGACGCGCTACATGTCCGGCGGTCAAATGAGCGTGCCGGTCGTGTTCCGTGGCCCCAACGGTGCCGCCGCCCGCGTGGCCGCGCAACACTCGCAGGACTATGCCGCGTGGTACGCGCAGATCCCCGGGCTGCACGTCGCAATGCCCTATTCGGCGGCTGACGCGAAGGGCCTTCTCAAGACCGCGATCAAGGGCGACACGCCCGTTGTCTTCCTCGAGAACGAGCTGCTTTACGGCCAGTCCTTCGAGGTGCCGGAACTTGACGACTATGCGATTCCCTTCGGCAAGGCCCGCATCTGGCAAAAGGGCGACGACGTGACCATCGTGTCTTTCGGCATTGGCATGAAATACGCGCTTGAGGCGGCCGAACTGCTCGGCAAGGACGGAATTTCCGCCGAGGTCATCGACCTGCGCACGCTGCGCCCGATGGACACCAAGACCGTCATCGAGAGCGTCAAGAAGACCAACCGCTGCGTGACCGTCGAGGAAGGCTGGCCCACCCCGTCGATCGGGAGCTACATCTCCTCGGTCCTGATGCAGCAGGCGTTCGACTATCTCGACGCGCCGGTCATCAACTGCACGGGCAAAGATGTTCCGATGCCTTATGCCGCCAACCTCGAAAAACACGCCCTCGTCACGACCGACGAGGTGATCGAGGCGGTGAAAACCGTCACCTACAAGTAAGGAGCGCGCAGTATGCCCACGGAAATCCTGATGCCCGCGCTGTCTCCCACGATGGAGGAAGGCACGCTCGCCAAGTGGCTGGTCAAGGAGGGTGACGAAGTCTCCTCCGGTGACCTGCTGGCCGAGATCGAGACCGACAAGGCGACGATGGAATTCGAAGCCGTCGACGAAGGCGTGATCGGCAAGATCTTGATCGAAGGCGGCACCGAAGGCGTGAAGGTGAACACGCCCATCGCCGTGCTGCTCGAAGAGGGTGAGAGCGCCGACGACATCGGCGACAGCTCTGGCGGAAGCGCCGATGAAAAGGCCCCGACCGAAGCACAAGCGAGCCCCAATACGGCAACGCCCGACCCGGGCAAGGCCGAGACCCCTGCCCCGCAATCCACCGGCCCGATCCCGGCCCCTACCGACGGCAAAGGAGAGCGCATCTTCGCCTCGCCGCTCGCGCGCCGGATCGCCAAGGACAAGGGACTCGACCTCTCCCAGATCAAGGGCACCGGTCCCAAGGGCCGGATCGTCAAGGCCGACGTGCTGGACGCCAAGCCCTCTGCCGCTCCGGCCAAGGACGAGGCGAAACCTGCGGCCGCACCGGCAGCAGGCGGTGGCGGCTCCATGCCCACCGGCATGGGCGCCGAGACCGTGCTCAAGATGTACGAAGGGCGCGAGTTCGAAGAGGTCAAGCTCGACGGGATGCGCAAGACGATCGCCGCGCGGCTGACCGAAGCCAAGCAGACGATCCCGCACTTCTACTTGCGCCGCGACATCCGGCTCGACGCGCTGCTCAAGTTCCGTTCGCAGCTCAACAAGCAGCTCGAAGGGCGCGGCGTGAAGCTGTCGGTCAACGACTTCATCATCAAGGCCTCGGCGCTGGCGCTTCAGGCGATCCCGGATGCCAATGCCGTCTGGGCGGGCGACCGGGTGCTGAAGCTGAAACCGTCCGACGTTGCCGTGGCCGTGGCAATCGAGGGCGGGCTGTTCACCCCGGTGCTCAAGGACGCGGACATGAAGTCGCTGTCGGCGCTGTCTGCCGAGATGAAAGACCTCGCCGCACGCGCCCGCGACCGCAAGCTCGCGCCGCATGAGTATCAGGGCGGCAGCTTCGCGGTCTCGAACCTCGGCATGTTCGGCATCGACAACTTCGACGCGGTCATCAACCCGCCGCATGGCGGCATCCTCGCCGTCGGCGCGGGCGTGAAGAAGCCGGTGGTCAACGACGAAGGCGCGGTGGAGGTGGCCACGATCATGTCCGTCACGCTGTCGGTCGATCACCGGGTCATCGACGGGGCGCTCGGGGCGCAGTTGCTTGAGCAGATCGTCCAGAACCTCGAAAACCCGATGATGATGCTGGCCTGAGCGCCCGCCATCATGTCTGAACAGGGCCGTGCGGGCGACCGCGCGGCCTTTTTCATCGCTTGATCCACAGCCGCGGTCCAGCCACCCTGATCCGCAGGAGGTGAACCATGGGCACGCTCATCGCAGAATTCTTCGGCGCCATGTTCTTTGTGAACATGCTGCCGCATTTCATTGCGGGCATTCAGGGCCGCGCTTTCCCTTCGCCCTTCGCCAAGCCGCCCGGCGTCGGCATGTCGCGCCCGGCGGTCAACGTGCTCTGGGGCGCGGCGAACGGCATCGCCGCCTGGGCGCTCCTCTGTCCGGTCGCAGGGTTCGACGGGACCGGCACGGCGCATCTGATCGCAGTCGCGCTCGGCGGCCTCGTGATGGCGCTGGTCCTGTCATGGCATTTCGGGCGGGTGATGCGGGACTCAGGCCACGACTGATCGCGCACGGAGCCCCAAAAAAGAAAGGAGCGCGGGACTGCCATCCCAGCGCTCCATTTCTTCTTTTTTGGTTTGTTCTCCGTCAGGCTGCGATAGCAACCGCGTAAAGAGCCGCAAAACCGAGTACTGTGGCGATCCACATACGAAGCATGTTTTCTGTCCCCTGCTTTTGGATAGGGACACTTTTATCGAATTGTTGCCCCGTGTCATTGATGCAGGTCACAAGTGCGCGAGGTTTCGCCTATGAGACGCAGCGACTCGGTTATCGTCGGAGGATACGCAAGCGTAGGCCGCGCAGGCGATCAAGAAAAACGCATTCAGATCAGATCGTTGGAGGATAGGGGTGCCAAACAGGGCGCCACGGCCCAAGACCCTTTCCGCATCTGCTCGCTGGCGCCATGCTCACGGAACAGGCGTATTGAAAACAAAAGGCCCGCACGCCGAGCGCACGGGCTTTTTGTTTAGGTGGGCGGTCGGTCAGACCAGAAGGGCAAGCGTGCTTCCAGCGGCGAACCATCCGATCGTGATGAGGGCAAACGTCTTCATGTCGGTCTCTCCCAGGTATGAGCAGGCCCGATCCTGTCGGGCTGTTACCTAAGAAACGGTAAACGGACTCGGAAAGTTCCGTTCGGGCGACACAAGATGTTGGAAAAATGAAAGCGGCCCCCACAATGGAAGCCGCTTCGTTTCATACCGCCGCCGCGATCAGTCGTCGATGCGGGTGCCGAACATCTGGTTCATCGACACCGACGGATGGTCGCAGCCCGCCTCGCCGACCACCTTGGCGGGGACACCTGCCATTGTCGTGTTCGGCGGCACGTCCGTCAGCACGACCGAGCCCGCCGCGATGCGCGAGCAGCAGCCCACGCTGATATTGCCCAGAACCTTGGCCCCCGCGCCGATCAACACGTCATCCGCGATCTTGGGATGGCGGTCCTCCTCTTCCTTCCCGGTGCCGCCGAGGGTCACCGAGTGAAGCATGGAGACGTTGTTGCCGACCACCGCCGTCTCGCCGATTACGATGGAATGGGCATGGTCGATCATGATGCCCCGTCCCATGCGCGCCGCCGGGTGAATGTCGATGCCGTAGACTTCGGAGCAGCGCATTTGCAGGAAATAGGCGAGGTCCGTGCGCCCCTTCTCCCACAGCCAGTGCGCAAGGCGATGCGCCTGCATCCCCTGAAACCCCTTGTAGTAGAGGATCGGCTGAAGCATCCGGTGCGTGGCCGGGTCGCGTTCAATCACCGCATTCAGGTCGGCGCGTGCGGCCTCGACCAGCGAGTGATCGTCGTCATAGGCCTCGTTTGCCACTTCGCGCAGGACCATCATCGACATCTCGTTGGAGCTCAGCTTGGCCGCAATCCGGTAGCTCAAGGCGCGTTCGAGCGACTTGTGATGCAGGATACAGGCATGAACGAGCCCGCCCATGAGCGGCTCCTTGGCCACCGCTTCATGCGCTTCCGAGGTGATCCGGTCCCAGACCGGGTCGATCGCACGGGGTTTGGCTTTGGTCTCGGCCATGCGGGCCTCCGTCACTGTTGCTGGCGTGTCATACCGCAGATAGGCTCGAATTTCCAAACGCAAAGAGGTGATGGGAGGGTTCACGCGAATGGATGAGGCGACGCAGGCCCGCTACCGCGCGATGCTCGAAGCCTTGCTCGCGGAGTTGGAAAGCGACGACCAGTTGGGCGAGGAGGCCCAACGCACGGTCACGCTCGACCAGCAGTCCGTGGGACGGCTGAGCCGGATGGATGCGTTGCAGGGTCAGGCGATGGCAAAGGCGACGGCGGCCCGGCGCGCCGCCCAGCGCCGGCGCATTCAGGCCGCGTTCGAGCGGATGGACGAGGACGAATACGGCTATTGCGCAGAATGCGGCGAGGAGATCGCCGAGGCCCGTCTCGACCTCGACCCGGCGGTGCCCACCTGCATCTCCTGCGCGCGCGGGTGATGAAGCCTGAACTTCAGGGGCGTCACTCGACGGTTGTGCGTGAGAACGGCCCCGGTCCGAAGCTCTGCGACACCTGCGCGACCGCCACCTCGAAGGGCGCGCTTACGCCGTCCGCTACCTGCATGGCCCCCGTGTAGGTCCAACCTGCACTGCCCACGTCAACCTCACGTTTCACAGTGCCGCCGTCGATGACGCGGACGACGTAGCTTTCTACGTCTTCGCCCAACGGCACATCGACACCTTCCCAGCTATCTCCGTCAACGCGTGTTCGGCGCACCCAGTCGACCGAATAATCACCGCCCGCCGCCCGCACCGTGAGGTGGGCCGGCACATAGGGCCGCAGCCCGACGCCATAGGTCGTGACCGCCGCCTGTTCATAGGTATCGTCGTCGATGGGCTCCGATGCCGGGCCGATCCGGTAGTGACGTTCCAACCCCCGCGCCGACAGAGGCAGGGAAAGCGGCGTCACAGACCCATCGAGGAAGACCACCGTCGCCCCCACAGGCCATTCGGCGGGCATGGCCCAGTCGCTTCCCCCCTGCCCGCGCAGCCGGCCCGAAAGCTCGTAGACGTCCTGCTCAACCAGTTCCGCGTGGGCGAACTGGAACACTTCCCACCCGTCCGGGTCGCCGAAACCGATGGCGGCCAGGTTCGACCCGTTGAGGATTCCGTCCACCCCGGCCGAAGACACCGTTCCCTGCGGCAACCGCACCCGCAGTGCCGGTCCATTGTCGATGAGACCGGGCCGCGCCCAGCGCAAAACGCTCTCTGTTACGCCAATCCGAGCCGGCGCGCGGATCACCTGATTCAGGGAGTAGCCGTTCTCAGAAGCCGACGAATACACCGCCACCGGCCCGGGCCAGGGGTCCGAGGTCACGGCGAGGCGCGGCAGGTGCGCCGGGACATCCCCCGCAAGCACCGGCAGGTCCAGAAAGATCGGATAGACCGGAACGGCGGGCGTGAACTCCGCCAGCTCGATCTCGCTCGCCACCCCGTCCGCGGGTTTGAGAACGCCCGGCTCCACGCGCACCGCCTGCACCATCTGAACGCCCGCCTGTTCGACATGGTCTATGCGGTAATGCCCGGTGCCCTCCTCCGTCTCCAGCTCCACGACGTCGCCCGCGCGCCAGCTGAGGTCCGAAGGTGCGAGCGCGAACCGCGCCCGGTCGCGCGCCACACGCGCCTCGGCCAGCCAGCGTTCAGTGATTGCCCGCGCTTCCGGTTCGGTCAGGATCATGGGGAGGTCCGAGGACGACACCGCATGCGTGTCCTCATCAGGGAAAACAGCCTCTGTCGCGCGAATGTCATATGCAGACTCCGCCTCGGTGTGGTTGAGCCGCACACGCCCGATCATCTCGGCCTCCGGCGCGCGGGAAAACTCGAGATCTCCGTCGATCTCGCCCGTCGCGACGAACCGCGCGGGGTCGAGCGTGCCGTCCGGCGTGCCTTTGCGGGTGAAGAATTCAAGCTGGCCACCGCGCTCCGCCGCCTCGAACCCGTAGGCCAGCATAAGCGGTTGCAGCGCCGCGCGCGCATCCGTGACCTGGTCTACCATGTAGCCCCGCACGAGACCGTAGAGTCGCGACGTGTCATAGCGCGTGACGCCGGAGCGCTCGCAAATCTCCGCCACCACCGAGGCGAGCGAGCGGTTGGAGGCGCGCCCGTTCAGCCAATGGCCCTTGTCATAGTTCTCCCAATCACCCCAGGCACCGCGCCGTTTCGGAAACCACGGGAACGGCCGCGCGTCCCACGCCCAGACATGGGCGCGATCCATGTCGATCATGCGCACCCTGGTGATCGGGTGGGTCGGGTTGTTGGCCGGCTCCTCCCAGAACTCGCGCACGGCACGCAGGTACTGCATTTGCATTACATCATCGCGATGGCCGTTGGAATAGCGCGGCAACGAGCTTTCCGAGCTCTTCGGGTCAAGGAACTTGTTGGGCTGGTTGGCCCCCTTGTCGATGGCCGCGCAGCCATACTCCGTGAACCAGATCGGCTTGGAGCCCGCCTCCCAGTCGGTCGGTTGCGCTTGGCGCACGCCCCCGATCCGTTCGTGGTGTTCGTTTTCCCACCAGGACCTGATGTCCTTGTAGCGAAACACCCACGGCTCCCCATGTGCGCCGTCCGTGATCGGGGTACGCAACTGCACCTCGCGCGCTTCCGGAGCGTGGTAATACCAGTCGTACCCCTCTCCTCCCATGACGTTCGCCTTGAGGTAGTCGAGGTTGTAGATCGACCCCCAATGGGCATCCGCATGGTCCTCGCCTTCCCGCCAGTCCGCGACGGGCATGTAGTTGTCGATCCCGATGAAGTCGATGTTCGGATCGGACCAGAGAGGATCAAGATGGAAGAACACGTCGCCTGACCCATCCTGCGGGTGGTAGCCGAAGTATTCCGACCAGTCGGCGGCATAGCTGATCTTCACATCCGGGCCGAGGATCAGGCGCACATCGTTTGCGAGGGCCTGCAACTGTTCGACCACGGGAAAGGTGTTGTTCGCCGCCCGGATCTGCGTCAGCCCCCGCAATTCCGAGCCGATCAGGAATGCCTCGACCCCGCCCGCCTGGGCGCAGATCGTGGCATAATGCAGGATCATCCGGCGATAGGACCATTCATAGGGGCCGATGTAGTTCACCGTGCCATCGACCGGGATGAAATGGTGCGGCTGGGCGTTGCCGAAGAACGCCGCGACGTCGTCCTCGGCGGCCGCCGTTCCGTCGGGCGAGCCCGTCTGCCCCGGAGCCAGGGACGCGGTGATCCGCCCGCGCCATGGCAAGTTCGGCTGGTCGCCCGCACCCGTCCACGGGTCGGTGAGGCCGTTGCCCCCCATCTGCTCCATCAGGATGAAGGGGTAGAAGGTCACGGCCTTCCCGCGCTCCTTCATTCGCGTGATCGCCTGAAACACCGACAGGTCCGTGGGCGTGCCGCTATAGACCGCTCGCCCGCCGTCATAGGACACCCGCGTCGCGTTCTCCCGGTCGAGGCCGGAAACGCGCCAAGGCATTTTCACTCCATCCTCATCCTTCTGGTCGACGCGCGGGTGCAGCTCGCAATGGTTCGCGCGCAGATCGGTCCCGAACCATGACACGACAAGCGAGACGGACTCGCAGTTGGGCAGTTCGCCTTCAAGCATCGAAAGCGATGCCTCGAAATCCGGTTTACCCAAAGGCGTGTGCTTGTTGGCGGGCTTGCGCCGCCCCGGCCCACCCCCGAAATGCACAACCTCGGTCGCGAGCGCATATTCGCCGCAGCCGGGGATCATCGCTACCGCCTTGGTGCCACGCGCAAGGTCCGGGGCCTCGTCCGGCTGTTCGGGCCGGAACACCTCGAAATTGAAGACCGGGATGCGGTTGCCATACTGCGTGATGTCGAGGTTCTCGATCACCACATAGGCCGTGCCGCGAAAGGCAGGCGTCTTGCCCGCACCGATCGCCGCCTCCAACGCAGGGTCGGGCGCCTGGTCTTCGCTGCCGGGGTAGACGCGAAGCGTGAGGTGCTTGGGCTTGACCTCTTTTCCATCCGCCCAGATGCGCCCGACATGGGTGATCTCGCCTTCGCAAAGCGCGATAGCCAGCGAGACCGAATAGGAATACTCGGTCACGGTCGGGCCCTTCGGCGCCATGAACCCCTTGCCTGACCCCTGCGCCTCGCCCTCAGTGATCGTGCGGTTCTCACGCACCTTTCCGGACCAGATGACCTGCCCGCCGGTGCGGAAACGGCCATAGATCTGCCCGACCGGCGCGCCCTCGGACACCCCCGTGATGCGCAACCGGTCGACCTTGCCGGTCTCGACCGGTTCGGACCCCGCGCCCATGAGCCGGTTGTCGATGGTGCGCCCGGCGACCGCGCCCACGGCCCGCCCGATGACGACGGACGACAGGCCCAGGACCGAGCCGCCGACGGATGCGCCAAGACCGGCGCCGATTGCGGAAAGAACGATGGTGGCCATATGCTACCCCCTTTCGGGAAATCGGAAGGTGCCGACGATGCGGCGCTGCCACGGGGCGGAAAGCGAGCTTTCGACGACCCCGTGACCTGAATAGGCGTGAAGGAAACTGGGCTCCGGCGCGGGCTGTGCAAGGATGCCCAGATGCTTGGCCACCGCCCCCTCCCGCATCCGGAAGAGAAGCACATCGCCCGGCGCGGCTTCGGCCGCAGGCACCTCGCACAGAAGCGCGCGCGCCTCGCGCATCAGCACCTCGTCGCGCGCAGGCTCGGACCAGTCGGGTGTGTAGGCGGGAACTTCGACCGGCTCGCGCCCATACAGCGCCCGCCAGACTCCACGGACGAGGCCCAGACAATCCGCCCCCGCCCCCCTGCAGGACGCCTGATGGCGATAGGGCGTACCCAGCCAGAGCCGCGCCTCGGCCAACACGACAGCGCCGTTCATTTGCCGCCCCCGGTCTCGTCCGTGGTGGTGCCCTCAATCGGAACGGACAGGAGCCGCGCTTCGCCCGGAATATGCGGGAAGCCGCGGAAGTTCAGGATGTTGGCGAACTTGTCGCGGCAGGTCTGGTGGCGCTTGTCGCAGCCCGCTTCGATCCGCACCCGGTCGCCCACGCGCACCGGGGCGCGCACCGCTTGCCACAGCTCGACGACCCGCCCGCCCGGCCCGACACTGTCGTTCTTGACGACCCCGACAAGCCCAGCAGCGACGCCGTCCAGAACGGCAAAACGCCCTTTCTCGAACCACCGCTCCGGTTGCGCCATCGCGCCGTCGAGCGTGAAACGTACACCGTCTGCGACCGAGACAACCGCCAGCTCTTCGCTGAACCCCGCCTGTTCGGTGTCGAAGCGGCAACGCCCGTCCCCGAGAACCGCCGAACAGGCGCTCTGGTAGACCCGGCCCTGCGGCTGGTTCAGCGCCTCGGTCAGCCCCAGAAGCTCGGCCCGGAACGCCCCGCCCGAACGCGCGAGTTCCCCCAGCCGCCCGCGAAACTGGAGCAGACGCTCCTCCGGGTCGGCCCAGTTCACCAGCCACGCCTCAACTTCGGCGCCGTCGAAACGGCCCGCGCGGATGTCGGCCTCGGTCACCGCGGCATCCGACAGCGCGCCCAGCGCCTCGGAATTGTCGATGGACAGCCCCGTGGTCTGCATGATCGCGTGCGCTGTCAGCCCCGTGTCGGCGCGAAACGTCACGCCGTCGAACACCACGTCGGAATCGTGGTCGGTAAAGCCCCGCACCCAACCGTCGCGCCGGCGCAAAAGCCAGCAGCGGGCGAGCGTCGTCAGCCCGCTCTGGATGTGGTCAAGGAAAGCCTGGTTCATGGTCATCAGACCCGCACCTCCACCACTGGCACATTCGGCACGTCACCCGCCTGAAAGGAGGCAACCGAAGTCTGGATACGGTCCGTGTCGAACCGCACAGGCACGTCGAACTCGAACCCCACCGTGATCTGCACACCCGCAGGCGGCGGATCGGTGAAGCTGACGGTGCCGGAGGTCGTATCGACGGCGTAGTCGATCATCTCAACCTGCGGCACACCCGCGATCCCCACCTTCACCGTGCCGGCCACGGGCTTGCAGATCGGGCGGGAATAGCTCTCGGCCCCGGACTCGTAGGTCTTGGCGATCTGGAACGCCGTCGTCTCACCGTCACCCACCGCGAGCCGCTGATCCATGTGATCCACGTCCTTGGACGGCGGGCAGGACTTGAAGTCCGACCAGTCTTTCCACCGGAACCCGAACAGCTGGCCGCGCCGCGCCTCAAAAAAAGCGATCAGCACCTCGATATCGTCGAGCGAGCGCATCCCCAGCCCCGCGTCATAGCGACGGCGGCTGTGCGCCCAGGGCGTGTTGCGCTCCTCGAACCCGTTGGTGAGCGTGACCACTTCCGTGCGCCGCTCCGGCCCACCGACCGAGCCGAAGCTCAGGTTCGGTGGAAATCTGACCTCATGGAAACTCATGCGCTCCTCCTCAGCTGTAACGGCGCCCACGCCCGAGCACCCGGTTCACCTGCGCGGCGACCTGACCCTGCGAGCGGCGGAAGCTTTCCGCATCCGGTGTGGAAATGTTCATGGTGACGTTGACGGTGCCGCCGACCGCGGAACGGACCCCCAGCTTGCCGTCCGGCCCAAGCGCGAGCGGCATGATCGCCTCCGGCCCTGCCTCACCCATGAGCCCGGTGCCGCCCCGCATCGGGAAGGTGACCGGACCGTTGACGACACCACCATTCGCGAAAGGCATGACGCGTCCCTGCGAGAATGCCCCCCCATTCGCATAGGGCAGAAAGGCGTTCATCACCGTGCCGAGCCCCTGCCCCAACAGCCCCCCAAAATGGCTGACCATCGGCGAGACGGCTGTGTCATAGACGGTGTCGAGCATCGACTTGCCGAGCGACGCGAGCGCCTGTTCGGCATTCATCGAACCATAGACCAGCCCGTCCAGCGATTTGCGCAGGCCTCGCGACATGCCCGAGGACAGGCCGGAAATGTCGGTGTTCACCTTGTCGAAGGTCGCGCCGACCCGCTCAATCTCGGCGGTGAAATGCGCGGTCAGCGCGGTCGCCCCCTGAAGCGACCCCTCCAGCGCGGCCACTTGGTCGTCGAATTCATCGAGGTTTTCGATGTCAGCCATTGGGTGTCTCTCCTTCATCTTGTGGCGCGTCCGGGAACGCGGCCGCCAGTTCCTCCAGCCGGGCACGGTCCAGCGTCACCGCTGCCCCGTCCCGCCCGAGCATCAAGGTGAGTTCAGCGGGCGTAAGCGCCCAGAACTCCTGCGGTTTGAGCCCCAGCGCCCGCATCCCGAGCCGCAAGAGACCCGGCCAGTCGAACCCACTCATCCCGCCTCCGGCAGGGAAAAGGCCCGCACGATCAGCTTCCCGGCCACGCGGGCGGCCTCCATAGGACCGCCCGCGATCTCGGCGCTGGTGAGGTCGAGGGCGTCATGCCCGCCGCCCCGCAATCCGGCGACAAGCACCGCGATCACGTCCCGCGCGGCGAAACGACCGCCCTCGAACCGCTCGACAAGGGCCAAAAGGCTGTCGGCCTCAAGCCGCGCCTCCAGCTCTGCCAGCGCGCCGAGCGTGAGTTTCAGAACCCGCCGCTCCCCGTCGATGGTCAGCGCCACCTCTCCCGTCCACGGATTGGCCATGTCAGAGCGCCGTGAAGCTCAGTTCACCCGCCGAGGCCATCGACAGCTCGAAGGTCGCCTCGCCGTTGTGGGTGCCGGAATACTCGATGCCGGTGATCATGAAGGCGCCCTGGATGATGCCGAAATCCGGGACGATCACCTGGAAATCCGGCACCTCGCCGTCGAAAAAGATCTGGCGCGCGCGGGCATCCGTCGCATCGTCCTTGAAAATCCCCGAACCTGAGATCGAGGCCGACTTGACCCCGGCCCCGCCCAGAAGCTCACGCCAGCCCCCGGTGCTTTCAAGCGATGTGACATCGACGCTCTCGGCATTGAAGCTGATGCGTGTCGCACGCAGTCCGGCGAGGGTCGAGAAGTTGCCCGTGTCGTCCATGTCGATCTTGATGAGAAGGTCTTTGCCGTTTTGTGCGGTCATGGCAGGTCTCCGTTTGTGTGAGGTCAGCTATCTTCGACGCGGGCACGAAACCGCAGGTCGATGCGCCGCATATCGGCGTCCTGAACCCGGCGCGCCCGGGCACGGTAGAAGTTGAGTGCGACGAGCACGCCGCGCGTGAGCGTGAGCGGGGCATCCAGCAGGGCATCCGACACGGCGCCGGCGACCTCCTTTGCGGTGGCGAAACCGGCTGAATCCGAGACGATGCTCACCGTCACTTCATGAAGCGCGCCCTGGCCGGACATGTCCGCGGCGTCACGCACATCCTCCGGGCCAAGCGCCACATACGTCACGTTCGTCAGCCCCGGCGGCACGGCATCGTAAATGGCGCCGCCCACAAGTCCCGCAAGCGTGCTGTCCGCGGTCAGGCGCTGATAGATCGCCTCCTGTAACGCGAGAGCGGTTCCGTAACTCATGCCGAGACCTCCTCTTGCGCGAAACAGGTGAGATAGCGCGCGGCAGGGTCAGCTTCGGCCACGGCGAGGATGCGAAAGATCCGGGCTCCCGACCGGAACCGCTGATCCGGCTTCGGGCGCGAAGGCGAGTCGGGCGGCATGGCGCGCACCGTGATCTTGAGCGGGATCATCGAGGCGGTCATCGACTCCACGGCCCGCTCGCGGCCGGTGCCCGCGCGCACGTCAGCCCAGAGGGTGCCGAGGTTCACCCAGGTCCGGGTAAAGCCCCCGGCCCCATCGGGAATGTCCTGCGGCTTCTCGAGCGTCAGTTGGCGGTTGAGGACCGGGCGTCTCATGCGCGACCTCCCCCGAACAGCCGCACATCACGATAGCGCGCGATGAGCGCGTTCACGGCGCTGGGAATCCCCGATGTGTCGACGGCGCTGCGATCCTCGTAATACTGCGTCGCCAGCAGGAACACGGCCTGCGCGAGGTCCGGCGGGATCGCATCCCAACTCGCGCCGTAGCCCGCGTCGAAATCGATCATCGCCTTGCCTCCCACCGGGATCGGCGGAAGCAGGAACCCGGTCGATACGAGCCGCGGTCGGTGCGTGTCGGTCGCGAGCGTGAAGCGCGACTCATCGATCGGCTCCTCGCCGCCTTGTCGGTCCACGATGGTCAGCGCGGTGATCGCCGCGACCGGCGCTATCGGCAGGGTCTGGCTCGCCAGGTCGCGCCACGCGGGCACGCTCCAGCGGAACGTCCGCGAAAGCGTGGCTTTCGACGTGCGGGCCTCGATGGCCGCGATGGCCGCCCGGAGGTAGGCCCCGAGCACGCTTTCCTGAACGTCGTCATCGGAAAACCCGGTGCCGAGCCGCAGGTGCTCCTTGAACGCCCAGACCGGCAAGGCGCTGCTCGCGATCATGGTCTGCTCGACTAACATCATGGAACTACTCCAAAATTCGGGCCCCTCGCATCGGTGGTATGGGCGCGCGCCTCCGTGTCGCTCGGACGGAGGGGGAGCAGCTGGACGACACGAAGTTGTCCGGCGCGCGCCCATCGCCGCGCCTGCCCGTCAGGGCAGACGCGACTGTCGCAGGTCTCAGGAGACCGCGAACTTCAGCAGCTTGATCGCAGCGAAATCGCTCACATCGCCGCCCACGCGCTTGGTCGCGTAGAACAGGACATGCGGCTTTGCCGAGAACGGATCGCGCAGAATGCGCGTGTCGGGGCGCTCGGCCACGGTGTAACCCGCCTGGAAATCGCCGAACGCGATGGCACAGGCGTCGGACGCGATGTCAGGCATGTCCTCGACGATCAGAACCGGGTAACCCGCAAGGCGTGCCGGCGCTTCGGCTGCAAGCCCGTCGGACCAAAGGAAGCGCCCATCGGCATCCTTGAGCTTTCGCACGGCACCTGCCGTCTTGGAGTTCATCACGAAGGACGCCCCGGTCCGGTACTCAGCATCGAGCGCATAGATCAGGTCGAACAGGCAGTCCGCCGGATCAGTGCCGTTGAACCCGCCATCCGCGCCGGTGACCACATAGCCGATGTTGCCCCAGGACCAGCTGTCCTCGGCGACATTCGGATGGGTGAGGAAGCCCGTGGGCTTGTCCACCCCGTCCCCTGCCACGAAGGCCGCGGCCTCGGCGCGCGCGAACTTGTCCGCGATGCGCGCGGCGAGCCAGTTTTCGATGTTGAAGGCCGCGTCGTCCAGAAGGCGCTGCGAGGCCTTGGGAAGCGCCGACAGTTCGTGCAGAGGAATGGTGATCCGCTCGAATGTCGGGGTCGAGGTCTCGGACGACGGGTCCGTTTCGGTCGCCCAGCCTGAGCCGAGGTCGCCGTGGTCGATCAGCACGTCATAGGACGTGGCCTCGACGTTCACCACGTTCGCAATGGCGCGCAGGCTCGCGTTGGAGCGCAGGACGGACCGGATGACATCCGCCGTTTTCGGATCGACGAGGTAGCCGCCATCGCCGGCGACGGCGGTGGAGAGGCTCTTTTCCTCCACGACGATCCCGCGCAGGGCGTCGTCGTCGCCGGAGCGGACGTAGGCCTCAAAGGCCTTCTGGTGCGGGGCATCGGCGTCCGCAGACCGGGACAGCACCGGGCGCGCGGGGGTGAGGGATTTACGATCCAGCATGGTCAGTCGCTCTTCCTGTTGTTGAAGTCGGATGTGAATGTCGTCGTTGAACGACTTGATATCGCTTGCGAACCGCGTCAGGGCGGCCTTCACCTCCCCGGTCGGATCGGCCCCGCCGGGCATGTCCGACGGCCCGCAAGCCTTGGTCTCTTTCGTCATCGCGTGATCCTGCTTCGTCAGAGGGTCAGATCGCCGCCCGAACCAGGCCGGGTCAGCATCAGGCGGGCATCGTCGATGATGCGCGCCAGTTGGCGAAAGCCGGTCTCCTCAGGCGCATCGCCTTTGGCCCCGACCCGCGCACTGGGCAGCATGGGAAAGGTCACGAGCGACACCTCCCACAGCTCCAGTTCCTTCAAGAGCCGCTGGCCCTTCTCGTTTCGTGCCGCGCGCACCGTCCGGTAGCCGATGGAGAGGCCGTCGATGGCCCCCGCCTCGATCAGCCGCGCGGCCTCGCGCCCCTTGGCGACATCCGCCAGAATGCGGCCCTTCACGAAGAGCCCGCGGGCGTCTTCGCGCACCTCGTCCCAGACGCCGATGGGCTGCGCCGGGTCGTGCTGCCAGAGCATCTTCACCTGCCCGCCGGTGCCGGCGAGTTCGGCAAGCGACGCGGCATAGGCCCCCTTGGCGACGATATCCCCGCCACGGTCCGCCTCGCCGAAGAAGCTGGCGTAGCCTTCGATTGCGACCCCGCCATCGACCTCGCGCGTGTCGCCAAGGGCCACGAACTTGTGCTCCAGCCCGAAATCGGTGTGGTAATCACTCATCAATCGTCTCCTCGGTCTCGGGGGTGCGCGGCGGCAGGCCCAAAAGGCCGCGCTTCTCGTCGTCGGTCAGGAAATCGGCCTGCGCGACCCGTGCCCATTGCTGGTCACGCTCCACGGCAAGCGCGGGCACCTGGTCGAGGTCGGGCTTGAGCACCACGCTCTCGCCCGCGAACCCCGACAGCCAGTGCGACAGGGTCGCCGCGACCTTGACCGCCATCGGCAGGACCGTCAGGCGATAGAACGCCCGGTTCGCCTCCTGATAATTCGCGTAGGTCGCGTCGCCGGGTATGCCCAGCAGCATCGGCGGCACGCCGAAGGCTGTCGCGATTTCGCGCGCGGCGGCTTCCTTGGTCTTCTGGAATTCCATGTCCGACGGGCTGAACCCCATCGGTTTCCAGTCGAGCCCACCCTCGAGCAGCATCAGCCGACCCGCATTGCGCGCGCCCACATGGTGCGCCTCCATCTCGTTCAGCAGCCGGTCGTACTGGTCCGCCGTCAGCGTGCCCTGCCCCTCGCCGCCTGAGTAAACGATGGCCCCTGACGGCCGCGCGGCGTTGTCGAGCAGCGTCTTGGACCAGGCCGTCGCAGAATTATGGACGTCGAGCGCGGTGGCCGCCGCCTGCATTGGCGATAGGCCATAGTGGTCGTCCTGCGGGTGGAAACTGCGCACATGACAGATGGGCGACAGCCCCTCGCCGATGTGGAACCGGTGCTTACGCGCCCCCACGGTGTAGTCATAGGCGATGGGCCACCCGTCCGCGCCGGGGATCAGGCTCATGCGATCCGAGCGCAGCACATGCAGCTCCATCGGAACGCCCGAGCCGTCGCCGACGGCCTCCACATACCCGTTGCCGGACAGCAGAAGCTGACCGAAAAGCGCCTCGAACAGCTCCGCACGGCCCTGCGCCGGGTTGGGCCGCGTCACCAGGTCGAGCACCGGGTGGGTCTCGTAACGCTGATAGGCGTCCTGAAGCACGAGGGGGAGCGCGGCGGCGGCCTCGGCGATCAGTTTCACCGCGCGGAACCCCACCGGGTTACCCGTGAAGCCGTTGCGCGTGAGGTTCACGGTGTCACGCGGTCCCCAGACCACGCGGCCCGATCCGCGATAGGCGATGACCGGCCCGGTGGCCGAGGCTTTGACCTCACCCGGTCCGGTGCTTCCGCGTTTCAGGAAATCCAAAACCGCCATTGCGTCGCGCTCCTTGTCCCGGCCCCGTCTCGGGGCAAAACCGTCCCATCCGGGCCCGCCGCATAGGCCGCCCGTCCGGGGATTTACCTGTTTCAGATCAGCGCCTTGTGCGGCGCGGGCGCCGGTGATGTCCGACTTGGGACACCATGCCAGCGATGGTTAAAGTAGTGTTTAAAGCAGCGTACGCACCTGCGGTTTGCGCAGACTGCGCGCCGGTTCGATCATGAGGTCGTGAATCGCCCAGACGAGCGCATCCACGCGGTCCGGGCTGCCCGATCCTTCGTAGCCACGAGTCGTCATGCGGCACATCTGGTCCTCCAGTTCCCCCAGCCCCCTGAGATGCGCCACCCGGCCCTGCTCGTAGAGGGCGGCGACCGGTTCCGCCCGCGCGCTCTTGCCTTTCGCGGCCCGCACCGCGCGGTAGGACACCAGCGGGTCGATCTGACGGATGACGGTCTCCACGAGGTCGCCCCCCTGGTTCACCTCGGCCACGAGCCGCTCGGCCCCGTGCCGGTCCATTGCCGCCAGTGCCGCCTCCGCCCAGTCGGTCGGTTTCGCCGCGGTCACGCTCGCATCTTCGAGGACCACCGCGCGCCACCCCGTCGGCGGCCCCTCCGTCACGGCGCCCACAACCACGATTCCGCAGGCGTCGGACCCGGCGTGACCTGTCACCGGCGGGTCGACGGCGACGACGATCCGCCCAAGGGCTCCCGGCTCATCGCACCGTGCGCGTTCCAGCGTCTCGGTCGTCCAGAGCGCGCCTTCACGGTCATCCAGCAAAACGCCTTCAAGCTCCTGCCGCCCAAGCCGGGTCCCGCCATAGCGCGCCTCCACCTCCTCGAGAAAACTGCGCGCAAGGTTGGCGCGGTTGGCTTCGGTCGGCGCGTGGGTGCTCACGGTCGAGGCCGCCGCGAGGATGCGCCGCAGGATCGGCACGTTGCGCGGCGTGGTGGTCACGACCTGACGCGGATCGTCACCCAGCCGGAGCGCGAATTGCAGCATGTCCCAGGCCTCTTCGGCCTTTTTCCATTTCGCCAGTTCATCAATCCAGGCCGCATCGAACTGCGGCCCGCGCAGCCCTTCAGGTTCCGACGCCGAGAACGCCGCCGCCGTCGCCCCGTTGGGCCAGACGAGCCGGCGCTTGGTCGCCTCCCAGGCGGGGCGCCGGTCTGGCGGTGAGCAGGCCATGATCCCGCTATCACCGAACACCATCACATCGCGCACCTGATCGAACGTCTCACCGATCAGCGCGACGCGCCCGGCCGTGCCCGGCGCTGACGGGGTTGCCCCCTCCACCTGCGCCCGCACCCATTCGGCACCCGCCCGGGTCTTGCCTGCCCCGCGCCCGCCGAGAATGACCCAGCTTCGCCAGTCGCCTTCGGGCGGCAACTGGTGCGCCATTGCCCAGAACTCGAACAGGTATGGCAGCGCGCGCAGCGTCACATCGCCCAGCGCCTCGAGGAATTCACTCTGAACGGCTGGCGGCTGCGATGCGACCCAGTCGGCCGAGAAGATCCTCTCGTGCCTCGTCGAGGTCGAGTTCAGGGGTCTGGTCATTCGGTTCACCTTTGAGAATGCCCGCCACTCGGTGACGTTCGTCGAACAGGGTCTGGGTGGCCTTGCGAAGGCTTTGCGCCGCATCGCGGGCGTCTTTCTCCGCCTCGACGTCTCCCGCTTCCACGGCCGCCGTGAGCTCATTGAACGCCACGAGCGCGCGGGCAAAGTGGCTCATCGCCACGCGCTGGATCGTCACGTCTTCGGTGTCTTCACACAGTTTGTCGTCGTCCATATCGCCTCTCGCCCAAGGCTCCCCGCACGGACCCTTCAGGTCCTCCATCCGGCGCATAACCTGCCCGCGAAACCTCATCAGGGCGCGAAACAGCCGCGCGGGGCATTAAGTGGCGGGTCACCGCCCGGAAGTGATTCTCTCACCACCGCCGCCTAAGCCACGCGAAACACGCGGAATTTCCCGAATTGTCGGCAAAAACCCGCGATCGGGCGCCAAACACCGCCGTCACGGTCACCCAAGCCACCGCTTTCCCTTCCCTTGTGAGGGGTCCTGCTATAGTTTCCCAAAAACTTCCGGGACTTGGCTCTTGGGGGAGAGAGACTTTGCAGCGGGCATATCGCGACACATGAAGCCGAACTTCGCGCTCGACCTGACCCACGACGGCATCAGCCTGCTGTTCCGTGCGAACGGCGGGTGGGCACTCGTCGGCGACCTTGCGCTCGACGACCCGCAGATGTCCGAGCATCTCAAGGAGCTGCGCGCGCGGGCCGAGGCGCTGGGTGACGGACGTATCACCACCAAACTGATCATCCCGAACAGCCAGATCCTCTACGCGACGCTCGAAGCGCCGGGGCCGGACGATGTGGCGCGTGAGGTCCAGATCCGCGTGGCGCTCGAGGGGATGACCCCCTATTCCGTCTCCGACCTCGTATTCGACTGGCGCGCCGAGGGCGACGTGGCCCGTGTCGCCGTCCTTGCCCAGGAAACGATGGAAGAGGCCGAAGGCTTTGCCGCTCAGTTCGGCTTCAACCCGGTGAGCTTCGTGGCCCGGCCCGGAACGGGCGAGTTCTCGGGCGAACCCTTCTTCGGTCGCACACGCGGTGCTGCGCGCATTCTGGGCGCGAACGAAAAGATCGTGCCGGATGCGACGCCGGTCCCGCGCAACCCGCGCCGTCTCGATCCGCCAAGCACGCCGGAGCCGGAAACGGCCGCCCCCGTCGACGCCGCGCCGGAACCGACTCCCGAGCCTCTGGACCCTGCGCCGGAGCCCGCGACACCCTCGGCACCGCCGCCAAGCGAACCGCCAGCGACGGAACGTCCCGTCCTCGACGCTTTCCCGGACGAGCCGGAGACATCCGACGCTGACACGACGGAGACGCCGAAAGCGCCCACTGCGCCGCGTGCCGCGCGCCCCTCCGCCAAGCAGCGCACCACGGGGACTCCCCCGGCCCTGGCGCCCTTCCCGCCGACGCCTGAAGACCCGTCCGAGATTTCCAAGACCTCGACCTATCGCCCGGTCATGCGGACCGAGCCCAAGCCGGCCAAGCCCGCCCGCCCCAACGGGGCCGCGCCCCTGCGCGCAACGCCGGACGAAGCGCCGGGCCCCTCCGCGCCGGAGGCCCCGGCACCCAGGGGGCCTGAGCCGACCGCCGGCGAACCGGCCCCCTCCTTTTCGACCCGTCGCGCCCCGGCAGCGGACCCCACGTCAAAGCCCGGGACTCCCGAAGGCCCTTACCCCAAGGTGAATTTCGGTGCCGGAGCCAGACCGGCGACGCCCAAGCCCTCGGACATAGACGATTCCGAGGAAACCGGCGCCAAAGGGGCGGATGACAAACCGGCGAAACAAGTGCTCGACGACACCGCCGGCGGACCCCGCGTCCTTAGTGGCGAGGCTGAGGCACGGCGGCAAGCGATGGCCCGTGCCCTGTCACGCAAGGAAGGCGACCCCGAAGAGCCGCGCGAATCCGGCCTTCTGTCGCGCGTGACGACAGGGCTTTCGGGCTTCTCCGGGTCCACTGCCTCCCGCTTCCGACGGATGCCGAAAGACCGGCCCGAGACGCAGGCGCCGCTCGCGCCGCCGGTCGAAGACCCGACTGTGACTCCGGTCATGCCGGAAGCCCCCGCTCCGGCGCCCGTGTCGGAACCCGCGCCAAATGCCGAGAAGCCCAAACGCGGTGGGCTGCGCAAACGCAAGCCGCAGCCGCAGGACGACGCCCGGTCGCGCGAAGCCGAGTCGATGACCGTCTTCGGTGCGCGCCAGCAGGCCAGCACCCGTGGACGCCCGCGCTACATGGGCCTGATCCTCACGCTCGTCCTCCTGCTTCTGATGGCCGCGGCGGCCCTCTGGTCCACCGTTTTCCTTGATGATGAGGATGTGGCGCTCTTCAACCCTGATCCGGTCACAACGCCGGAACCCGAGACACCAGCAGCCGACACCACCCCGACGCCCGAGCCGGAGCCGGAGGAGCCCGCCGCCGATGTGCTCTCGCCCGAAGAGGCCGAGGCCCAATACGCGGTGACAGGCGTCTACCAGCGTGCGCCCGACGCTCTCGGCGAACCCGAGACCGCGCGTGGCGACGACGTCTATATCGCCTCCATCGACCCTTCCGTCTCGCCAAACGATGCCCTCGCCCTGCCGGATGCGACCGGCGCCGCCCTGCCACCGCCCGAAGGGGCGATCCCGCCACCGCCGCCCGGAACGACCTTCGATCTCACCGACGAGGGTCTCGTCGTCCCCACACCTGAAGGCGCTGTTTCTCCGACCGGCGTCGTGGTCACGCAGGGCCGCCCCGCCGTGGTTCCCGCGCCGCGCCCTGAAAACCTGGTTCCCGAGACGCAGGACGACGCGGCACTCGACCTGCCACCGGAAACCCCGTCGATCACGCCCCGCGCGCGGCCCGTGGACCTCGCAGAGCAGAACGAACGCGCGCAGCTCGGCGGGCAAAGCATCGCCGAACTCGCCGTCCTGCGCCCCCGCGCCCGCCCGGCCTCACTCGACACGACGAAGATCGACGAGGTCGAAACCGCCGAGGCCAACGAGGCGACGGAAGAGCCCGGGGAAGTGATCGCCAACGCCACAGAACTCGCCGTCGCGACCTCCCTGCGCCCCGGCTCGCGCCCCTCGAACTTCAGCGCGGTGGTCGCCGAGGCCCTGCAATCGGCGCGCAGCCAGACGCAGCCGAGCGCCGACAATTCCGACGGCAGCACGGTGGTCGCCGCAGCCGCGCGCTCATCGCAGCCGATCATCCCCTCCTCGGCCTCCGTCGCGCGAACGGCGACGATGAAGAACGCCCTGAACCTGCGCAAACTGAACCTGATCGGTGTCTACGGCTCGTCGTCCTCGCGCCGCGCCCTCGTGCGCATGGGCAGTGGCCGCTATGTGAAAGTCTCGGTGGGCGACAGGCTCGACGGTGGCCAGGTGGTCGCCATCTCCGACACCCGTCTCGTCTACCAGAAAGGCAGCAAACAGTACGCGCTGGACGTTCTGCCGCTCGGCTGAGGCCGTTAACCTGCAAACAACGCTTCCCGGTTAGAAAGACACGGACAGCCGCGCGCGGCCTGTCGCTGCTATTCGCCATCCGCAGTCTTTCGGAGCCGCCCGACCCGTGTCCTATCAGGAAAAACGTAATGAGTTCCGCCCGTCTCATGGCGAGGCGCCCTTCGATCTGGACGAGGTCTTCTTCTCCCGCACGGACCATCGCGGGGTCATCGAGTCCGGGAACTACGTCTTCCGCCGCGTCGCGCATTTCGACTGGGACGAGTTGATCGGCGCACCGCACAAGATCATCCGTCATCCCGGCATGCCGCGCGGGGTCTTCTGGCTCCTGTGGACCACCATCCAACAAGGTCAGCCCGTCGGCGCCTACGTCAAGAACCAGGCCAAGGACGGCCTGCACTATTGGGTATTCGCAGTCGTCATGCCCAACGGCACCGGCTATCTCTCGGCCCGGTTCAAGCCGAGCAGCCCCCTGTTTCAAACGATCGAAGCCGAATACGCGGCCCTTCGCCAGCGCGAAGAGAGTGAGAACCTCACACCCGAAGATAGCGCGCGCCACCTCCTCGACCGGCTTCAGGACCAAGGATACGCTGACTACGCGGCCTTCGCAGCCGACGCGATCTCGCGTGAACTCGTGGCACGTGACCAGGGGCTCGGGCGCCACCCGGATGCACGGACCCACGCACTGCGCGACACCATGCAACATGCCGAGGCGCTGCGCACCGAGACCGAAGGGCTGATCGAAGATTTCAACGCCATGCGCACCGTGCCTCACAACCTGCGCGTCATCGCTTCCCGGATGGAACCGACCGGGGGCCCGATCTCAACCCTGTCAAAGAACTACGGAATGATGTCGCGCGACATGTTCGACTGGTTCGAAACCCATGTGATCGGCAAGGACAGCAACTTCTCCAACATCAAGGCCTCGGTGATCGAAACCTTGTTCATCGACGGCCTCTCGCGCCTGCTCAACGCCTGCGACAACCAGCTCACCTTCGAACGCCGACAACTCGGCCATACCGACCTCGCTACGGAACGCGAAATCCTGCGCAATCTCGTGATGCATTATCGCGAAACTGCAGCCGCCGCCGTCACCTTGGTGCAGGAGGAAGCGGCACGCATTCTCAGCGCTTGCGACAAGATGGAGCGGCATGTCCTTGGCCTCTCCACCACCCGTGTCATGTGCAAGATCGAAGGTGCGCGTCTGCCGCGCTCCGGCGAAAGCCTCACGGATATCATCGGTCAGTTGAAGGTGTTTCAGGACAGGATCAGCACAAGACTTGATCGCATCACCCGGCTCGGGAACGAAATTCAGGATCGTTTGTGCTGAAAGGTGTTTTTCCGCCGTTACATCATCCGCCTACATTGCCAATGTGACGGGCTGTTGCGAAGATAGCGGCATGGAAACTTTCCTTTTGAACGCCACGATTTACCTCGGTGCCGCCGTCATCGCGGTGCCGATCGCCGCGCGTCTGGGCCTCGGCTCGGTGCTGGGCTACCTCGTCGCCGGTCTGCTGATCGGCCCGATCACCGGAATCGATGGGGGCGAAACCGAAGGGTTGATGCACTTTGCCGAATTCGGCGTCGTGATGATGCTCTTCCTCATCGGCCTGGAGCTCGATCCCGGCGCATTGTGGGACATGCGCCACCGGCTCATGGGGCTTGGCGGGTTGCAGGTCGTCCTCACCACCGCCGTCGTCACCGGCGCCGTGATGATCATGGGCGAATCCTGGCAGGTCTCGCTCGCCATCGGCCTCATGCTTGCGCTCAGTTCGACGGCGATCGTCCTGCAGACGCTTACGGAAAAGGGGCTGATGCAGTCCGCGGGGGGGCGTTCCAGCTTCTCGGTGCTGCTCACGCAGGACATCGCCGTCATCCCCATGCTCGTCCTCGTCCCCCTGCTTGCCACCGGCGGCGGCTCACACGGCGTAGACGACCATTCCTCGGTCTCCATCGTCGAGAACCTGCCAAGCTGGGGCGTCGCCCTCGTCACGCTCGGCGCGGTCGCGGCGATCATTCTTGCGGGCCGTTACCTCGTGCGGCCGCTCTTTCGCTTTATCGAGAGCGCCCGTCTGCGCGAAATGTACACCGCCGTCGCGCTCTTGATCGTTGTCGGCATCGCCACGCTGATGAACGTCGTCGGCCTCTCGCCCGCCCTCGGCGCCTTCCTCGCCGGCGTCATGCTCGCCAACTCCGAGTTCCGGCATGAGCTTGAAACCGACATCGAGCCGTTCAAGGGCCTGCTGCTCGGCCTCTTTTTCATCACCGTCGGCGCGGGCATGGACGTGCGCGGCTTCATCGCCGATCCCGTGCGCCTGATCGGTCTGGCCACGCTTCTCATGGCAGCCAAGGCCGCCGTGCTCGCCCCCCTCGGGCTGATCTTCAACCTGCGGGGGCGAGATCTGTGGCTCTTCACCCTCGGCCTCGCGCAGGCCGGCGAATTCGGCTTTCTGCTCGTCACCTTTTCGCTTCAACAGGGCGTCATCACCAACGTGATCGGGCAGGACGTGCTCACCGTCATCGCACTCTCGATGCTTCTCACGCCGCTGGCGTTCATCGTTCACGACTTCTACGCCAAACGCTCGAAAGTCCGGGTCGAGGCGACCGAGGCTGACGAGATCGACGAGCATTCCGGTATCATCATCGTCGGGATCGGTCGCTTCGGGCAGGTGGTGAACCGGCTTGTCCGCTCGGTCGGTTTCAAGACGACCGTGCTCGACAACAACCTGCAAACCATTCAGATGATGCGCAAATTCGGGGTGAAGGGCTTCTTCGGCGATCCCACCCGCCCGGACCTGCTCAAGGCTGCGGGGCTGGAAACCGCCAAAGTGCTCGTCGTCGCCGTCAACAATGCCGATGCCTGCATGCGCATCGTCGCCCATGCCCGCGCCGTTCGGCCCGACATCCACATCATCGCGCGCGCGCGCGACCGGACCCATGTCTATGGCCTCTACCAGGCGGGCGCGAACGACATCGTGCGCGAGATGTTCGACAGCTCCCTGCGCGTCGGGCGCTACGTTCTTGAAAATGTCGGATTGTCGGAGTTCGAGGCGAACGAAGCCGAGCGGATGTTCTACAAACATGACCGCCACATGATCCGCGAACTCGCGAATTACTGGGATCCCAATCTGCGCGCGGATGAGAACGAGGCTTACCGTGAACGCTCCATGGCGCTCGACCGGGACATGGAAAGCGCGATGCTCACCCAGCTACTCGCTCTCGACCAGGAGCCGAAGCCCTCGCGCGACGATGACCGCGAAGATGATGACGACGACACGCCCGAGGCCAAGGCCTCCTAACCGTCGCTGACGCCCGCCTCCGCGAAGGTCGCCATGCCGGAATGGGCCGCAACCGCGCCCTTCAGGACACCGATCGCCAGAGCGGCGCCAGAGCCCTCGCCCAGCCGCATGCCGAGCGACAGGAGCGGCGCCTTGCCGAGCAGGTCGAGCAGCCGTGGATGCGCGGCCTCCGCCGACACATGGCCGGCCACCGTGTGATCCAGCGCCCCGGGCACCGCCCGTTCGAGGCAAGCCGCCGATGCCGTGCAGATGAACCCATCGAGAATAACCGGAATGCCGAGCGTGCGCGCGCGCGCAATCGCGCCTGCCATCGCGGCAACCTCGCGCCCGCCAAGGCACCGCAGTGCCTCAAGCCCATCACCCGCGGCACCCGGATTGGCCGCGAGCCCGTCGCGCACCACCCGCGCCTTGAGCGCAAGACCCGCGTCATCCACGCCGGTCCCGCGCCCGACCCAGTCCTCTGCCGTCTCACCGAACAGCGCATGCGCCAGCGCCGCCGCCGAGGTCGTATTGCCAATCCCCATCTCGCCGGTGACGAACAGGTCGGCCTTCGGATCGACCGCGTCCCAGCCGGTCGACAGCGCCGCGATCACGTCGGCCTCGCTCATCGCCGGACCCTGCGTGAAGTCCGCCGTGGGCGTATCGAGCGACAGGGCGTGCACATCCATCGACGCCCCGAACGCGCCGGCCAGCTGGTTGATCGCCGCCCCGCCGGCCGCGAAATTCCCGACCATCTGCTCGGTCACTTCGGCCGGAAACGCCGACACACCCTGCGTCGTCACCCCATGATTCCCTGCAAAAATAACGACTTGTGGACGTTCGATCCGAGGCCGCGCCTCCCCACGCCAACCTGCATACCAGATCGCCAGATCCTCCAACCGGCCAAGCGACCCGGGAGGTTTGGTGAGCTGACCGTTGCGCTCCACCGCTCCGTCACGCGCCGCCTGATCGGGCGCGGGCAGCTCCGCGAGCAGCGCGCGGAATGCGTCCAGCGTGTCGAAGGGGGCGGTCATGGGCGTCTCCTGTTGATGTGTCGCGGACGAAGCCTTACCGAGGAAACATCGACGAGAACAAGGCGAAACTCATGGCCAGCTCCGACCCCCTTGCCACCTCCGGCGACATTCCCGCCGCCATCGCGCTCCTGACCCGCCTGCCGGTGCGGGCCGACCACGCGCGCGGGGCTCGTGCGGCCTGGGCCTGGCCGCTGGCGGGCGCGCTCGTGGGCCTCGCGGCGGGTGTGTTGGGCTGGATCCTGATGCGCATGGGCCTGCCGGTGCCCCTCGCCGCCGCCGCGACGCTTGCCACGCAGGTTGTCATCACCGGAGTTCTTCACGAAGATGGCCTCGCCGACGTCGCGGACGGGTTCTGGGGTGGGCACGACCGCGCAGGGCGGCTCGACATCATGAAGGACAGCCGGGTCGGCAGTTACGGCGTCATCGCGCTGGTCCTGTCCCTGCTTGTCCGCTGGGCAGCCCTCACCGTGCTCCTGCCCGCCGGCGGTATCGCCGTCGCGCTCGTTGCCACCGGCCTTCTGAGCCGGGCGCCGATGGGCGTGCTGATGGCCGCCATGCCCAATGCGCGCGGCACGGGGCTTGCACAATCCGTGGGCCGCCCGTCGCAGGCCACGGCGACGCTGGGCGTCCTGCTGGCCGTCGGGGGCGCGTTCCTGTGCATCGGCACCGATGTGCTTGCCCCGCTCGTCTGGGCCAGCCTCGCCACCCTCACGGTCGCAGTCGTGGCACAGCGCAAGATCGGCGGGCAGACCGGCGACGTGCTGGGCGCGACCCAGCAATGCGCGGAAATCGCTGCTCTCGCCGCGCTTGCCACCCTCGCATAAAAAAACCGCCGCACCCTTGGGGCGCGGCGGTCCGTAATCAGTCGTTGGCTCTGGCGATCAGGCCGCGCGGGAGGTCAGGACGTCGCCCACCTTCTGCTGGGCCGCCGCCTCGTCACCACCGGACACGGCAGCCACTTCGCGCGTCAGGCGCTCGAGCGCGGCTTCGTAAAGCTGACGCTCCGAATAGCTCTGCTCGCGCTGGTCGTCGCTGCGGTGCAGGTCGCGCACCACTTCGGCGATCGAGATCAGGTCGCCCGAGTTGATCTTCTGTTCGTATTCCTGCGCCCGGCGCGACCACATCGCGCGCTTCACGCGGGCCTTGCCCTTGAGCGTGGTCATCGCCTTGGACACCACGTCGGGCGAGGACAGCGAGCGCATCCCGACCTCGGTGGCCTTGTTGGTCGGCACGCGCAGCGTCATCTTGTCCTTCTCGAACGAGATGACGAACAGTTCCAGCGTCAGCCCGGCGACTTCCTGCTCCTCGATCGATACGATCTGGCCGACCCCGTGGGCCGGATACACGACGTATTCGTTGGGACGGAAATCAAGCTTCTTGGCTTTGCTCATCTTCAATATCTTCCTTTCAGCACCGCGCATCCGAGCGACAAAAACGAAACGTGCGAGGAGTTCTCCTCACCCCGTCCTGAAGCTGTCAGCTTGTCGAACGCGCCCAGTAACGACCCCCAATTGGGCGCTGGTCAGGTGTCATGGTTCACAGCGAAGTTCTATATAGCGCAGAATCGCCCTTTTTCAAAGGGTTCGGTGGCAAAACACATGAATCTCCGCTGAATCCGCGGAGTCTGGCCGATCCCGGCCCCCATTCCGTGCTGCCGTGCAGCGTGCGCGAGCCGAATCAGCCCTCGCCCGCCGCTTCGGAGAAATACTTCTCCAACTTGCCCTCTTCACCGTCACGCTCCTCGGCGTTCGGCAGGGGATCTTTCTTTTCGATGATGACCGGCCACAGCTCGGAATACTTCCGGTTGAACTCGACCCACTTGGCCGCTTCCGGTTCGGTATCCGGGCGGATCGCGTCAGCCGGGCATTCCGGTTCGCACACGCCGCAGTCGATACATTCGTCCGGGTGAATCACCAGCATGTTCTCGCCTTCGTAGAAGCAATCCACGGGGCACACCTCCACGCAGTCGGTGTATTTGCAGGCGATGCATTTGTCGTTGACGATATAGGTCATGGGACTTCCAGATGCCGGTCGTTTCAGGTGTGCTAACGCCCTTGCGGGCATCATTCAAGGCGGGTCGGGTCGTAAAGACGGGCGTTGCGGCGATCTTTGCCCGTCGGGCGCCCCTTTCCTTCGAACCCCGGATTTTTCGGGACAGGTGTTTCCTGTGGCGTCAGATCCTCGTACAGCAGTTGCGCCTCGGGCGCGGGTCCGCGTCGCAGCGACAGAGCAACAAGCCGGATCACACGCACCCGTTTGGCCTGCGGAAAGGTCAGAACATCCCCGGGACTGATCCCGTGCGAGGCCTTCGCGATCTTTGTCCCGTTCACCCGCAGGTGCCCGGCGGCGATCAGCTTGGTGGCCAGCCCGCGCGTCTTGAAGAACCGCGCATGCCAGAGCCACTTGTCCGCCCGCATCGTCGCGCGCGGTTCGCTCACTTCTTGTCCTTGAGTCCCATCAGCGCCTGGGCGAAGGGGTTGTCCGGGTCGATGGCCTTTTCCTTTTTCGGCGGGCGCGAAGAGAACGACTTGGCCTTCTGACCCTCGCCATCCTTGCGCGGTCCCTTGCCGCGCGGCTTGGCCCCCTGCGGCTTGCCACCCTTGCCGCGTGCCTGTCCGCCGCGACGCTCGGCCTGGTTGCCTTTGCGCCCGAACCCGGACCAGGTGAACGTATAGTAAACCTCGACTTCGGGTTCGACTGGCGTATCGGCCTCCGGCACCGCCTCGACCTCGGACGCACCTTCGGCGGGTGCCTCTGGTGCGACAGGTGTCTCCGCTACCGCAGGCGTGTCGGGAGCATCCGCGGGGGCTTGCGCAGCAGAACCATCCGCCGGCGTCTCGCCCGCCTCCGGCACCGCCTCGGCCTCGCTCACCGGCTTCGCCTTGGGGCGTTCGGCGCGCTCGGCCTTGTAGCCCAGCCCCTGCATCAGGTCCGCGAACTGTTCCAGCGTCAGGCCGGTGATCGACAGCATGTCCGGGTTCGCCTCGAACCCGCCGCGCGAATCCTGCGCGCGAAGCTGATCGGCGAGCCGTTCCAGCATGTCGATGCGAATCGCGCGCTGCCCGGCCTTGTGGTAGCCCGAGAGCGTATACACCTCGCCGGTCACGCCTTCGATCACGGGAATCGTCACGAGCCCCGGCGGCGGCGCTTCGGGGAACTCGTCCAGTCCCTGAAACAGGCTCCACAGCACCAGCCGGAGCCGCGTCGGCGCGGGCTTCAGCAGAAGCGGCAGGAAGATGGTGAACTGGCCGAAGCGCACCCCGTGCTTGCGCAACTGGCCCCGCGCATCCTGATCCAGATCCTTGACCTCACCGGCCACCTGTCCGCGCGGGATCACGCCCAGCGCCTCGATCAGGCGGAAGGCAAAGCCGCGCGGCAGGCCGGTCAGCGCCTCGTCACGCTGCATGGCGATCATCGGCTCGAACAGCGCGGCGACCTTGCGATCAATGAAGTGCTGAAGGCGTCGCGTGACCTTTTCGGCCACTTCGTCGCCCGCTTCCTCGTCCACGAAGGCCTGCACGCGAGGGCGGAGCACCTCATCGCCCTTTACGAGCTTGCCGATCGCGTTCTCGCCCCACATGAGCCCGCCCTGTTCGGTAAAGTCGAGCTCGGTATCGGGCGCGTTGTAGAACCTGTCGGCGCGCAGGTGGAACTCCGGCGCGAGCGCGCCCAGCGATGCCTGGCGCAGCGTCTTGGCCTCTTCGGGCGACGCCGACGTATCCTGCCGGAACCGGAACCCTTCAAGCCGACCGACGAATTCGCCCTCGACACTCACTTCACCCTTGTCGTTCACCTCGGCCACAAGGCTCTCCTTCTGTTTCAACCGGCGCAAAAGCACGGATGTGCGCCGGTCGACAAATCGCTTGGTCAGCGCCTCGTGCAGCGCATCTGACAGGCGATCTTCTACCGCACGGGTTTCGCCGCGCCAATGGTCAACGTCCTTAAGCCAGCCGTTTCTCTGCGCCACATAGGTCCATGTGCGGATATACGCCAATCTTTTGGACAGCGCGTCGATATCCCCGTCGGTCCTGTCGATCCGCTTTACCTGCCGCGCGAACCAGTCTTCACGCACCGCGCCATGTTCGTGCAAGTCCGTGAAAAGCGTGTGAAGGAGCGTGGCGTGTTCCGTCTGGCTGATCCCGCGGAAATCGGGCACGCGGCACACGTCCCACATCAAGCGCACGCTGCGACCGTCGCCGGCGCGCGCCCGGATCACCGGGTCGTCGGCCAGGTCCTTGAGCGCCTGCAAATCGTCCGCCTCGCGCGCCTGCACGAGCCACGGATCGTCCGTCCTGGCCTCGAGCGAGCCGATCAGCGCGTCGACGGACCCGAAAGACAGGTCCGAGTTGCGCCACTGGAGCTTGCGGATCGGGGTGAAGGAATGGTTGGTGATCGCTTCGACCACCTCGTCCTCGAGCGACGGCGCCTCGCCGGTCACGCCGAAAGAGCCGTCGGTCATATAGCGCCCGGCACGGCCGGCGATCTGGGCCAGCTCGTTGGGCGCGAGCCTTCGCATCCGCCGCCCGTCGAACTTCGACAGGGCCGAGAAAGCCACGTGGTTCACGTCGAGGTTCAGACCCATCCCGATGGCATCGGTCGCGACGAGGTAATCGACAACGCCATTCTGATACATCGCCACCTGCGCATTGCGCGTGCGCGGACTGAGCGCGCCCATGACCACCGCCACCCCGCCCTTCTGGCGGCGCATGAGCTCGGCAATGGCATAGAGGTTGTCGACGGAAAACCCGACGACGGCGGAGCGCCCCGGCATCCGGCTGATCTTCTTCGATCCCGCATAGACGAGCTGCGAGAACCGCTCGCGCCGCATGAACTGCGCCTTGGGCACGAGCTCGGCAATGGCGCCGCGCATCGTGTCGGCGCCCATGAACAGGGTTTCGTGCAGGCCGCGTGCATGAAGCAGCCGGTCCGTGAAGACGTGGCCGCGCTCGGGATCGGCGCAAAGCTGGATCTCGTCGATGGCCACGAAGTCAGCGCCCAGCCCTTCGGGCATCGCCTCGACCGTGCAGACCCAGTATTGCGTGCGCTCCGGCACGATCCGCTCTTCGCCCGTGACGAGTGCGACCACCGAAGGCCCGCGCACCGCGACGATCCGGTCATAGACCTCGCGCGCGAGCAGGCGCAGCGGCAGCCCGATCACACCTGTGCGGTGCGCCAGCATCCGTTCGATGGCGTAATGTGTCTTGCCCGTATTCGTCGGGCCGAGAACGGCCGTGATCCCCGGCATCCGCCCCCCTTGGCACGCTTTGGTGCTTCAGATGGATTTCCCCTGAAGCTCCAGCTCCAGGCGCTCCACCGCCCGTATTAAGGTCGGCCGGTACGGATGTATAGAGAGCGCCTCGCGGTAGGCGTCGAGTGCCGCATCGTCGTTGCCGGTTTCCTCAAGGATACGGCCCAGCCCGGACAACGCCCCGAAGTGACGCGGCTCAAGTTCCAGCGTGCGCGCGATGTCCGCCAGCGCCGGTCCGACGAGCCCGGCCTGGTAATACGCCGTCGCCCGGGCGTTCCAGCCCTCGGCGAACTCCGGCGCGTTCTCGACCAGCGCGGTGAAATGCTCGATGGCTTCGTCGAAAGCTTCTTCGCCCATCGCCTCGCGGCCGCGTTGCAGGAGCAGGTCCATCGCCGGCGAGCCAGATTCGGACCATTCCGACCAGATCTTGTTCTCGATCTGCTCCCAGCTGGTCTCATCCGCCTCCTCGAGCGAGTCGAACAGTTCATCGAGCCGCTCCTCGTCCACGGCATGGGCCGGACCGGCGAGGAGCAGCAAAAGGGCAATCATGCGTGTCATGCCCCCAATCTAACGCGCCATGCCATGCCCTGCCATCACCATCGCGCGACCGCGCCCCACCGGCGGCGTGAGGCAAGGCCGCGACCACTTCCCGCACGTCACTCCGCGCAATCCCCGGTTTCCCGGCCCCCCGCCCCCTGCTAACCTGCCGTTGACGTTAACTCGGGCGTGGCCCGGAACCCGGAGGACATGAAGGTGAGCGACGTGATCGACGCGGCTGTGACCGCGCTGAACGAAAAGATGGAAGGCCAGAGTTTCGACTCCACGGCGAAATTCGTGATCGAAGGCGAAGGCGCCGTCATCGTCGACGGCGACGGCGCCCACGCGGGCGACGAAGAGACGGACGTGACCCTCACCGCCTCGCAGGAAACCTTCGAGGCGATGATGTCGGGCGATCTCAACCCCACGTCCGCCTTCATGGGCGGCAAGCTCGCCGTGGATGGCGATATGGGCACGGCGATGAAGCTGGGCGCCATCCTCGCCTGATGGACAAGGCGCCGCTCTTCGACGACATCGCACAAGGCCCAGCGAACGGGTCCGCCTGGTGGCTCACCTGTTCGGACGGGGTGAAGATCCGTATGGGCCACTGGCCTGCGACGGGATCGGCTCCGGCCCGGGGAACGGTGCTCCTGTTCCCCGGCCGCACCGAATATGTCGAGAAGTACGGACCTGCCGCTGCGGAGTTCACTGGCGCGGGCTACGACATGATCTCGATCGACTGGCGCGGCCAGGGCATCGCAGATCGTGTCGCGCCCGACCGGCTTCTGGGCCACGTCGATGAGTTTGACCACTATCAGGCCGACCTCGCCGCCGTCATGGAGGCCGTGCGCGAGCTCGACCTGCCGAAACCTTACTACCTGATCGGGCACTCGATGGGCGGCTGCATCGGCCTGCGCGCGTTGCATGAAGGTCTGCCCGTGAACGCGGCGGTCTTTTCCGCCCCGATGTGGGGAATCGGCATGTCGCTCATGCTGCGCCCGATTGCCTGGTCTTTGTCATGGTTCACCCATTCCTACGGCAACGGCACACGCCTTGCCCCCGCGACCAAACGCGAGGGGTATGTCCAGATTTCGCCGTTTGAGGACAATCAGCTCACCCGCGACCCCGAGATGTGGGACTTCATGGTGCGCCAGCTCAAGGCCCAGCCGGACCTCGCCCTCGGCGGGCCTTCGGTCACATGGCTCTACCACGCCTTGCGCGAGACCGCCGAACTGGAGCGTATGGCGCCGCCGACGACGCCCACGCTGACTTTCCTCGGTACGAACGAACGCATCGTGGCGACCCCGCCGGTTCACAAGATCATGGGGGGCTGGACGAACGGCACTCTGGTCATGGTCAAGGACGCCGAGCACGAGATCATGATGGAAGTGCCCGAGAGCCGCACGATGTTCTTCAAACGCACGGTCGAGCACTTCTCGGCCCATCCTTGAGCCTTTCCGGTCTCGAAATATCCCGGGGGAGCGCGAGGGGGCAGCGCCCCCTCGCCCGGATCGCCGCGGGCGTCAGCCCGCGGCGAAAGGCTAGTGCGCCGGCTTGATGAAGGTCCCGTTGCGTAAGTCCTTCATCGCCTGCTGAAGCTCGGCGGGTGTGTTCATGACAATCGGCCCGTGCCAGGCCACCGGCTCCTCGATCGGCGCACCGGAGATCAGGAGGAAGCGCACGCCCTCCTCGCCAGCCTGCACCGTCACTTCGTCGCCGCTGCCGAAGCGCACGACGGTCCGGTTGCCGGACATGTCGCGGATGTTGACCTCCTGCCCCATCACTTCCTTTTCCAGCAGCACGCCGGACGGACGCGAGGCATCGGCAAAGGCCGCGGCCCCCTGGAACACATAGGCAAAGGCCCGGCGATAGGTGTCGATCCTGAACGTCTTTTTCACGCCCGCCGGGATGGTTACGTCAAGGTATTGCGGATCGGCGGCGATCCCGTCCACCGGGCCAGTCTTGCCCCAGAACTCGCCCGCGACGACGCGCACGATCGTTCCGTCGTCATCCACGACTTCGGGAATCTCCATCGACGGGATGTCCTGATAACGCGGGTCGGTCATCTTGAGCGAGGACGGCAGGTTTCCCCACAGCTGGAACCCGTGCATCTGGCCCTTGGCGTTTCCGGTCGGCATCTCCTGGTGCATGATGCCGGATCCGGCGGTCATCCACTGAATGTCGCCCGCGCCGAGCGTGCCGGCATTGCCGAGGCTGTCGCCATGTTCGACGGTGCCTTCGAGCACATAGGTGATCGTCTCGATCCCCCGGTGCGGGTGCCACGGAAAGCCATTGATGTAATCCTCCGGCACTTCGCCGCGGAAATCGTCGAACAGCAGGAAGGGATCATGCGCCTTCGGGTCGTGAAACCCGAAACCGCGGTGAAGTTTGACGCCTGCGCCCTCCAGTGTGGGCTGCGCCTGAGTTTGGGATACGACGGGTCGAATGGACATGACAGTCTCCTTTCGACCGATAGATAGGCGGAGGCCGGCCCCCGCACAATCGCACCCCTCCCCCTGATCCGGCGCAGCATCTGTGCGACGGCGCACAAACTGGCTGTTAGGGACAGCCCGATACGCCGGTCCAGCACAGCTGCGGTCCGAAGCGCGGCTCCGTAAAGACGGTGTCGATGAAGGTGTTGCTCTTCATGAACCCCCAGCCGCTGTCATAGCCCGGCTGCGCATTGGTCTTGAGCATCGGCGGAATGAACGGCGCGGTGTAGTTCACGCTCGTCTCCACCATGATGACGCGCTCGCCATAGCCGATGAGCGGGACCTTGTCGCGCAGCGCGTTGTTCACGTCGTCCGTCGAATAGGTGTCCTGCCCGCTGGTGGCGCGCGACCAGTCGCTGAAAAGCTCCCGGTTGTCATTACTCTCGCAATCGCTGGTGCAATAAATCTGCGTCACGCGGATCCACGTCGCGCTGTCGCCCTGCGTGAGGTATTTATAGACCTCCGCCACCCCCGCCAGATAGGTCGGATTGATCGAAGCCGTCTCCCGCGACAACAGGTCCGAGATCGCGTAGTTGCCCTTGAGCGCGATGTTGCGCGCCCGGAACACGTCGAAGATCGTGTAAACGGACAGGAATCCCCAGATCAGCAACGGCAGGATCAGGATCAGCTCGACCGAGAGCGAGGCGCTCTCGTCGCGCAGAAACCGGCGGAACGGATCGTTGGCGGTGTTCATGCTGCGGCCCCTCATGGTTCGTTCACGAAGGAAGAGGCCGCGACCACGGCGTACTGCCCTGCCCCGTCGACCGGCACGAGGTCGAGGATCCACGGCGACGGTGCAAAGAACGGGTCCACCTTCGCGCAGGCGCGCACGAGCATCACGTCGTTCGCGATGCCGAACGCCACGTTCGTTGCAGGCTGGATGTTCGCGCTCTTGTCCAGACACGCGATCTGCCCGGACGGGATGACCCAGGTGTCCGTCGAAATCGGCGTAAGCTCGATTAACATCGAGGTGCTGCAATTGGCCAGGATCGGCGCGCGGTCGCACAGGCGGGTCTTGAGCTCATCCGGAGTCGGCGGCGAGATAAGGCCCAGCCGAAGCTCGCGCACCGTGGTATCCAGCGACTTGTCGAGCATGACCGAGCGCAGAAGCAGCACGGACATCTCGAATGACGACAGAAAGAGCGTCATCAGCGCGGGGAACAGGATGACGAACTCGACCGTGGCCGTACCGTCTTCCCGTCTGATTGCCTGTCTTATTCTTTTTATTAGTCCTGCCCGGGGTTTCATGTCAGTAAACGAGCCTCAATTTTGAGATTTCGCGCGCGATGGCCGCGAAGGCCGCGGAAATGTCGAGACCATTGACGTCGAAGTAGTAGGAGTCGGCCGAGGCACAGTTGCGCATGATCGTGTCCTGGCTGTCGTCCACTTCGAAACCGATGGTGAAGACGACCATCCCCTCGCTCTTGGCGGCGGTGCAGATGTCGTCGAGTTGGTCGTTCTTGTCGTAGTAGTCGAAGCTGTCGGCCGCATCGGGCAGGAAGTTCCACTGGTCGTACCAGTCGGTCGTCTTCTCCTGCCACAAGGCGGCGAAGGTGAACTCGCTCGCGCCGGTGCCTTCGTTGACCGTGTCGCATTCCTCGACCCAGTCGTACTGCCACCACCAGCTGCCGTAGTAGTCCTTGACCCAGTTACACTCCTCATAGACCCCTTCACCGAAGGGGTGGTCGAGCCATTCGCCGCCATTGATCCACCAGTAACGGTCGTTGGCGGGATCATAGACCGACCAGTCGTTGGACGAGTCCGCCTTGAACACGCCCGACGGGCCGCCGTGGTAACCTTCGCGCAGGTAATCCTGCGATGTGTTGGCCCCGTCCGACATGAGCACCACGACCTTCTCGATGCCGCGGCGGCTGTAGTCGAAGGGGCGGCCCTCGAAGTCGCTGTGGATGTCGCCGTCCGCGATCAGTCCGCTGATGGCCGGCTGTGCGGCAGGGTCCAGCAGGGCCGTGCCCCACTTCATCCCGAGGTCGATCGAGGTGTTGCCGCTCGCATAAAGGCTGTCGATCTTGGTGCGAATGCTGTCGGCCGTCCGCCCGAAGGGGAATATCTCGCGCCACCGGTCGTTCGTCGAGCCGGAATAGTCGTTGTAACAGGGCGAATAGCTGTCGGGACGCGGGTCTTCGTCATCATCACGCTGCGGGTCGAAATAGCCGGTAAGCTGGATCGGATCGCCGAAGTACGACGGAAGCGGACGACCGTTGGTCGCGAAGTCGTCGGCCGAGAACGCCTGAACCGGCACGGTCAGGAAGTCGTCCTCATAGAAGGTGATGCAGTTGCTTTCGGTGTGCTCGGCCGTGTGGTTGAAATAGGACAGCAGGTCGTAGCCCAGAAGCACCTGTTCGGCGTAGGGCACGATGGAGATCGAAATGTCACCCTCACTCATCGAACAGTTCTGCGTTTCCGTCGGATCGGAGGGATCGCACAGCATCAGGTTAACAAACTGCTTGGCCGCCTTCTTGAGCTCATAAAGCTTGGAGTAGCCGGAGTAGGACGAGTTGCCCATCGACCCGGAAACGTCGAGCACCATCGACACCTCGGTCAACGACACCGCTTCTTCCGCAGCTCCGCTCGCCGGCAGGCGCATGTCGTACATTTCCATGAGCCGCAGGAAGGTGGTGTTGATACTCAGGTCGAGGTTCGCCTCGACCCGTCGCTCCGTATAGACGCGCACGGTGTCGCCACCGACGTTCTTCTCGACGTAGGATTCCGTGATGGTGAGGTCGTCGGCGGAAATGATATGGCCCAGCCCCGCCTTGGCGAAATAGTCCAGAACGACTTCCTGCGAGCCGAGCGGCTGATCCAGCGACGCCGCCGCCAGCACGGCCCGGTCGAGCGTGTTCTGCACATGCACCCGGTGGGTCTCGTACCGCATCGTGTCCACGGCAAGTCCGCCCGCCAGACACATCATCATGAAGATCGCGAGACCGAAGATGATGAAGGCCCCGCTTTCCTCGCGCGCAAAACTCTGCCCGTTCTCCTCCTCGGAGCGGGTGGCCATCGGTTCGTCCGGACGTTGATCCAACATCGTCTCGTCTCCCGCGCAAATGCGCATTGTCCGTGCAGCACACACGGAGTTCTCCTTGGTCCAAAGAGATGAGAACCGAGGCGGAATTAGGGCAAATGTTTGATATTTGATACTCATTGGCGCCCTGGACGCACTGATCCCGGCTCTGGCCCGCACTTTGATTCCGTCGTCGCGACAATCCGCCACAAAAACACCGTTGCCGTTACTGAAACATAACCACGCCGGGACCGCAGCGCGCGGGGGTGTTGTGGGCCCGCCGCGCGCGCCCTATGTCTTGGGAAACACCGTGAGAGGAGAGATCATGCACATGCCCACCCCCCGCCCCCGGTTCGATGCCGCGACCGACACGAAAGGTTCCGGAGGCGAGTTGGGCAATCTGCCGGACTGGGACCTGAGCGATCTCTACACCGCCCCCGACGCGCCCGAGGTCTCGGCTGACCTCGACCGGCTGAAAGATCTTTGCGCCGATTTCGCCGCGACTTACGAAGGCAAGCTCGCGGATCTCGACGCTGCGGGTCTGCTCACCTGCGTTCAGGCGCACGAGGAGATCGACCGCATCGCGGGGCGGCTCATGTCCTACGCGGGCCTGCGCTACTATCAGGTAACGACAGACGGCGAGCGCGCGCAATTCCTGCAAAACTGCCAGGAAAAGCTCACCGACTACACTACGCCGCTCGTCTTCTTCTCGCTCGAGATCAACCGCATCCCCGACGATAAGCTCGACGCGCTGTTCGACCAGAACGCCGACCTCGCCCGCTACAAGCCCGTCTTTGACCGCCTGCGCGCGATGCGGCCCTACCAGCTGTCGGACGAGCTGGAGAAGTTCCTCCATGACCAGTCCGCAGTGGGCTCAGCCGCTTGGAACAAGCTCTTCGACGAGACGATGGCCCGCCTCACCTTTTCGCCCGAGGGCGAAGACGAAGACATGTCGCTCGAGGCCACGCTGAACCTGCTGTCCGAACAGAAACGCTCCCGCCGCGAAGCCGCATCGCGCGAGCTCGCCCGCGTCTTCGGCGAGAACCTTTCCCTCTTCGCCCGCGTCCACAACACGCTCGCGAAAGAGAAGGAGATCGAGGATCGCTGGCGCCAGATGCCCTCGGCCCAGACCGCGCGCCACCTGTCGAACCACGTCGAACCCGAGGTGGTCGAGGCCCTGCGCAACGCAGTTGTTGATGCCTACCCGAAGCTGTCGCACCGCTACTACAAGCTCAAAGCCAAGTGGCTGGGGCTCGAGACGATGGAGGTCTGGGACCGCAACGCGCCACTCCCGATGGAGGAAGAGCGCGTCATCGACTGGCCGAACGCGCGCGAGATGGTGCTGTCGGCCTATGCCGGTTTCGACCCCGAAATGGCGGCCATCGCCGAGCCGTTCTTCGATCGCGGCTGGATCGACGCGGGCGTGAAACCCGGCAAGGCGCCCGGCGCCTTCGCCCATCCGACCGTGACGGATGTCCACCCCTATGTGCTCCTGAACTACCTCGGAAAACCGCGCGACGTGATGACGCTGGCGCACGAACTGGGCCACGGCGTCCATCAGGTGCTCGCCGCCGATCAGGGTGAACTTCTGGCCGACACGCCGCTCACCCTCGCGGAAACCGCCTCGGTGTTCGGCGAGATGCTCACCTTCCGCAAACTGCTCGCCGAGGCCCCGGACGCGGCACAGAAAAAGGTGCTGCTCGCGGGCAAGGTCGAGGACATGATCAACACGGTCGTGCGCCAGATCGCCTTCTACGACTTCGAGTGCAAACTGCACGAAGCCCGGCGCACACAGGGCGAACTCACCACCGACCAGATCAACGAGCTGTGGATGAGCGTGCAGGGCGAAAGCCTGGGCCCCGCATTCAACTTCATGGACGGGTATGAGACCTTCTGGTCCTACATCCCCCACTTCGTCCACTCGCCGTTCTATGTCTACGCCTACGCCTTCGGCGACGGCCTCGTGAACGCGCTCTATGCCGTGTACGAAGAGGGCGACCCGGACTTCCAGAAGAAGTATTTCGAGATGCTGAAAGCAGGCGGGTCCAAGCACCACTCGGAACTCCTGAAACCCTTCGGCCTGGATGCCTCCGACCCGAAATTCTGGGACAAGGGCCTCTCCATGATCTCAAGCTTCATCGACGAACTGGAAGCGATGGAAGACTGACTTTCGCCGCGGGCTTATGCCCGCGTCGACCCGTTGGAGGGGGCTGCCTGCCCCCTCCAAACCTCCCCCGGGGATATTTCTCGACCGGAAAATGGAAAGAGCCGCGCCGGTCTTTCCGGTCCGGAAATATCCTGCAGGGGGTCCGGGGGATGCAAAATCCCCCGGCGCGCGCGGGCAGCGCGGCGCCTATTTCAACTGGCTGTCCTTCGAACCGCGCCGGTTGATGCCGGGCCGCGCGCGAAAGGCCGCATCGCGCTCTTCCTGGCAATCGATGCAGATTTTCACACCGGGTACGGCCTGCCGCCGCGCTTCGGGAATGTCCTCACCGCATTCGGCACACTCCCGCAGGCTCTCGCCCACCGGCGCCTGTCGCGCACGCAGCCGTTCCAGCTCTTCGGAGATCGACGCGTCGATCTGTTCGTTCACCGCTCCGTCGCGGCTCCACCCACCGGCCATGCGCTTCCCTTTCGTAAGGTCTGTTCACCCGAGATAAGCTGTCATACCGTCCGATCAACAAGGAGGAGGCTATCGTGCGCGTCATCAAGTGGATTTTGGGCCTGGCCCTCGCGGCGGTGCTCCTCGGCCTCGCCGGTTTTCTCATCTTCGCACCGGGCATCGCGGAACGGCGCATGAACGTGGTCAAGACGCATGAGTCCTACCCCGTTTCGTCCGAGGCTGCGGCGTTTCATGACAGCCTCGTCGTTGGTGACTGGCACGCCGACACGCTGTTGTGGAAACGCGACCCGCTGAAGAAGTCCGACCGGGGCCACGTCGACCTCCCTCGGCTGATCGAAGGCAACGTGACGCTTCAGGTCTTCACCGCCGTCACCAAGTCGCCATCGGGCCTCAACTACGAGGAAAACTCGGCCGAGGCCTTCGACAACATCACTCTTCTGGCCGTGGGCCAGCTCTGGCCGCCCCGCACCTGGACGAGCCTCCTGGAACGCGCGCTTTTTCAGGCCGAGCGCCTGCGTGACGCCGTGGCCCGCTCCAACGGACGTCTCCGCCTCATCCGCACCGAAGGCGACCTCGACGCGGTCCTCGCCCTCGATGCTTCCGGCGAGAACGTGGTGGGCGGCATACTCGGCATCGAGGGCGCCCACCCGCTCGAAGGAGACATCGCCAATCTCGACCGGCTGGAGGCAGCCGGATACCGGCTCGTCGGGCTTCAGCACTTCTTCGACAACGAACTCGGCGGCTCGCTCCACGGCGCCGGAAACCACGGGCTGACCGACTTCGGACGGCAGGTGGTGGCCGAGGTCGCCGCGCGCGGGATGGTGCTCGACCTCGCGCATTCCAGCGCGCAGGTCGCGCGTGACGTGCTCGACATGACCGACATCCCGCTCATCGTGAGCCATACCGGCGTCTTTTCTCACTGCGAGACGACCCGCAATTTCCCCGATGACCTGATGGTCGACATTGCCGAAACCGGCGGGCTGATCGGCATCGGATACTGGGAGGATGTCACCTGCGACGACAGCCCGGCGGGCGTGGCGCAGACCATCAAGGCGGCCGTCGAACTTTTGGGCGACGATCACGTCGCCCTCGGCTCCGACTACGACGGCACCGTCACCACGGCCTTCGACACGGCAGAACTCGCCTCGCTCACGCAGGCCATGCTGGACGTCGGCCTCACCGAGGCGCAGATCCGCAAGGTGTCGGGCGAGAACATGATCCGGGTGCTGCGCGACCGCCTGAACTGACCCCGGCGCGACGCGAAAACGGCGTCACCCGCGGCCATCGCGGCGACCTGCCGAAGGCAGGGCGGCGCAAACCCTGCGCGGGCGTCAGCCCGCACCGTTTGGCAGCGCCTCAGTCCGGGATGCCCCAGCGGTCGAAGGGGAACGGGCGATCCTCGGTGGTGCCGGTGATGAACAATGTAGCCCGCGCCATCCAATCAGCCAGATCCTCGCCGAACTCCGCGATATAGTGGTTCTTTTCACGCCCGAAGAGCATCCAGAAGAACTGAATCAATCCGGCGATGATGACCAGCCCCCGCGCCACCCAGAGCGCAATGACGAAAAGCACCATCCACAGCCCGCGCAGCCAGATGTTCTCCGGCACGCTGTCATCCTCATATCCCGGTTCCTTCAGAACCGTCGGATCGGTGTCGTCTTCGGGTCCGTCGTCTGTCGTCGCCATCCTGTGCTCTCCCAAGCTGTCCTTACCAACTGATATCCGAAGCGGACGCGAATACCATATCCATCATCGCCTGCGTGCCCCGGCTCATCTCGAGCGGCATGGGATATGCCGCGCCGTCTCGCACCGATGCCGCGAAATTCTCCACTTGCAGAACATAATGATTCACCGCCGGAAAACGCTCCCGCGTCACCGTGCCGTCCGCCGCCCGCAGAACAATCTGCGCCTCGCCGAAAAGCCCCGCGTTGAACGGTGATGTGAGCGTGAGCGTCGCGCCATCCCCGTGAAAGGTCACATGCTGGCGCGGCGCAAGCCGGGTGGAGGTCATGGCGCAATAGGTGAACCGCCCCAGCGGCCCCTCCATCACCCCATCCGCCTGCGCCCATGTATCCACCCCGTTCTCGGTCCGGACCCGTGCAGCCAGCGTCAGCGGTTCCGCACCGGTCGCATAGCGCACCGAGCCATAGGCATAGACCCCGATGTCACGGATGCCCCCGCCCCCGGTTTCCGGCTTGTTGCGGATGTTGTCCATGTTGGCATTATGAAAGGAAAACGCCACATCCGCATGGCCCAACGTGCCCACCGCACCCTCGGCAAGGAGCGCCTTCGCCCGCTGCCATTGGGGGTGATGCACGATCATGAACGCCTCGGCCACCACCAGCCCGCTCTCGTCGCGCGCCGCGATCAGCGCGTCGATCTCGCCGGCTTCGAGCGCGATGGGTTTCTCGCACAACACATGCTTGCCCGCCGCCACGGCCTTCAATGTCCAGTCGACGTGCAGGTGATTGGGAAGCGGAATGTAGACCGCGTCGATCGCGTCCGAGGCGAGCAGCGCGTCGTAGTCGTCGAACACCGTGATCTGGTCGTTGATCGCCCGGAACCGCTCGGCCTTCGCATCAGATGAGGACGCCAGCGCCGCGAGCCGGTTGCCACGCGCGGCGTGGATCGCCGGTGCCATGTGTTCCGCCGCGAAATTCGCGGCCCCCAGAATACCCCAGCGCAATGCGTCGGCCATCGTCCCCTCCGTCAACAAAAAAGCCCGGGCGCGACGGCCCGGGCGTCCTGTGTCACTGTTAGCGCGATCAGGCCGTTTCGGCCATGCCCTTCTCGGCGGCGAGCTCCTGCATCCGCTTCTGGAGCTTTTCGAAGGCCCGCACCTCGATCTGGCGGATGCGCTCCCGGCTCACGTCGTACTGGCCGGACAGGTCTTCGAGCGTCACCGTCTCGTCCGAGAGACGGCGCTGGGTGAGAATGTCCTTCTCGCGGTCGTTCAGCACGTCCATCGCGGCGGACAGCATTTCACGCCGGACCGTGAGTTCGTCGCGCTCTTCGTAATCGGTGGCCTGGTCGGCATCCTCGTCCTCGAGCCAGTCCTGCCACTGCATCGACCCTTCGCCGTCATTGCTGATCGTCGCATTGAGCGAAGCATCGCCCCCCGACATCCGCCGGTTCATCGAGATCACTTCGGCCTCGGTGACACTCAGATCGTGCGCAATCCGCGCGACGTTTTCCGGGCGCAGGTCGCCGTCCTCGAGCGCGCCGATACGGGCTTTCGCCTTGCGCAGGTTGAAGAACAGCTTCTTCTGCGCGCTGGTCGTGCCGAGCTTCACCAGCGACCATGACCGCAGGATGTATTCCTGGATCGAGGCGCGAATCCACCACATCGCATAGGTCGCGAGGCGGAAGCCCTTTTCAGGGTCGAAACGTTTCACAGCCTGCATCAGGCCCACGTTCGCCTCGGAGATGACCTCGGCCTGCGGGAGGCCGTAGCCGCGATACCCCATGGCGATCTTGGCCGCGAGGCGCAGGTGACTCGTCACAAGCCGGTGCGCCGCTTCGGTGTCCTGATGATCGACCCAGGATTTGGCCAGCATGTATTCCTCTTCCGGTTCCAGCATCGGGAATTTCCGGATTTCCTGGAGATAGCGGTTCAGACCGCCTTCCGGGGTGGGTGCCGGCAAAGTTTGATAATTGCTCATGTGCTCTGCATCTCTCCACTGTCGCGCCCCAATGTTTCGGGGATTAACATTCTATTTAGGGCGCGCATACCGCCGTTCAAGGGTAATGAACCCTCGAAAACTTAACGAAGTATGAACCCATCTCCGTCGTTTTGGCAGGGGGCTCACGCCTTTGTGCTGAGTATTTCAGTCAGGTTTACCGCCCAGCACCGCGATCAGACCTGCCATGTCATCGGGCAAACGCGCCTCAAAGCGCAGCTGTTCCTTTGTCACCGGGTGGGTGAATCCCAGTGTCGCAGCGTGGAGCGCCTGCCTGCCGAAATCCCGCACATGCTGGGCAGCGTCGCTTCCCAATGCGGTCTCAGAGGGTTTACGCCGCCCGCCATAGGTCGGATCACCCACGAGACCGTGACCGGCATGGGCCATATGCACGCGGATCTGGTGGGTGCGCCCCGTCTCGAGCCAGCAGTCCACCAGCGCAAGCGCGGCGGGCTGCCCGAATGTTTCAACGACGCGGGCGCGTGTCACAGCATGGCGCCCACCCGACCAGGTGACCGCCTGTTTTTGCCGGTCGGTCTTGTGGCGCGCGAGCTGGGTCGTGATCTTGACGATCCCCCCCTGCTCGAAGCTCACGCCCCGCACACCCTTGAGTCGCGGGTCCGCCAGATCCGGCACACCATAGACCAGCGCGCGGTAGTGCCGTTCGACCGTGTGTTTCTCGAACTGCGTGGCCAGCCCGTGGTGGGCCGCGTCAGACTTGGCGACCACCAGCAGCCCGGAGGTGTCCTTGTCGATCCGGTGTACGATGCCCGGCCGCTTCTCTCCCCCCACGCCCGACAGGTCATCGCCGCAATGGGCAAGCAGCGCATTGACCAGCGTGCCGGTGGGCGTGCCCGGTGCCGGATGCACGACCATCCCCGCGGGCTTGTTCACGACGATCAGGTCGTCATCCTCCCACACCACGTCGAGCGCGATCGCCTCGGGCAGCATGTGGCTCTCTTCGGCCTCGGGGACAGTGATCGTCACCACCTCCCCTTCCGCGACCTTGGCCTTTGCGTCGGTCACGACCTCGCCCGCCCGCGCGACCGCCCCTTCGGCGATCAGCTTGGCGATGCGCGAGCGTGAGAGGTTCGCTTCCTCTGGCACATCGCGCGCCAGTGCCTTATCAAGCCGGGCGGGCGGATTTGGCCCGATCTCGACAAGGACGGTGGCAGTGGACGACATGGACGAGGCTCCGATCCCCGGCGCGGATACCGGGCTTGTGCGCTACCTGAAATGGCTGGTGACGACGCTCACCGTGACCATGATTGCGGGCCTCATAATCCTGATCGCGCTGGTTGTCATGCGATTCAATGCCCAGGCGACAGTCGATTTTCCCGATGGCCTTGCCCTGCCCGAGGGCGTGAGCGCGGCTGCCGTGACGCGCGGGTCCGACTGGATTGCCGTGGTCACGACAGACGACCGCATCCTGATCTATGAGACGGACGGGCAAACGCTGCGGCAGGAAATCACGGTCGGCCCGTCAGACTAGGCTCAGGGGCGCGTGGCTGCGAAACCCCCGGCATAGATCGTGCGGGCATCGTTACCGTGGAACGCGCCCACTGTGCCGGAGGCGCCGACAAGTCCTTCGAGGTCTCCATCGACCCCGGCATAGACCACCGAACCGGTGACATTCTTGCCCGAAATCTCGCCGTCGACCCGGAGCGAACCGTCCTCGCCCGTCAGGGTGGCCGCATCGAAATCAGCGGTCAGCGTGATATTTCCGGAATCCGTGCCCGACACGCCCTGAAGGGTATCGTAGGCAATCTCGATCCCCGAGACCACTTCGACTTCGTAGTCCGCGAGGTAGACCGCCTGCCCGGTCGGCACGACGTCGCCCACGTTCGAGCCGTTGATGATCCCGCCGTAGGAAACGGCATATGCCCCATTCATCGCGGTGAAATAAGCCGCCCCGCCGACGGCTTTCTCGACCGAACCCTGACCGATGATGGCGTAGTTAGCGTCGAAAAAGACCGGAGTTGCGGCACCCGAGGCCGGGCTGAAAAACTTGGAGTTTGTCAGAATGTTCGACGCGCCGCAGCCGCCGAGCAGGAGCGCGGCAAGCGGCAGGGTGACAGCAGTCCGACGCAGCACGCCGCGCGGTTGAACGGTCCGGGCCATCACCTGTCCTGCCCCGCGAAACCGCCCGCATAGACCGTGCCGCCCGTGCTGCCGTGGAATGCGCCAAGCACACCATCCGCTCCGATCTCGCCGTCGAGCGCGCCCGCCACGCTGCGGAAACTCACCGCCCCGTTCAGGTCGTTCACGAGGATAAGCCCCGCGACATCGAGGTCACCGGAACTGCCCGTGAGGGTGCCGGCGTCGAAATCTGCCGTCAGCGTGATGAGTCCGCTGTCGATGAGCGTGTCAGCCGTCAGCGTGCTGCCGGACTTTTTCACGTTCGAAAGCTGCACCACGCGGTAGCTCGCGTCGTAGGTCGCGCCGCCTGTCGTGACCGTCGTGCCGGGAGCGGAGCCGAAGTTCACGGCGGCATAGCCCAACGCGCTGTCGCTGTCGGTCCCGACGAGGAAGGTCACGCCGCCGATGGCCGGGTCCGCGACGCTGGCAAGCTCGGCGTTGTTCAGCGCGGCGGCTTCGATGGCGAGGTCGGACGGGCTGCCCCGCGTCCAGAACGAAGACGTGAAGGCGCTCGACGCGGTGACCGCCGTGGTCGTTCCCGCAGTGGTGCCGGTCGTCGTCGTGCCTGTTGTGGTTCCGGTGGAGGTCGTCGTGGCGCAGGCCGAAAGTGCCAGTGCGCCCGCCATGACTACGCTGCTCATCAGCTTCATTTTTTTGCCCTTCTTAGCCCCTGCGAAAACGCTATGGGATCGCCACTTAGGGGGCAAGTCTCTTGCTGAGAAATGGGAGCGTCTGTCGCAACCGTATCACGGGTCAGGAATTCCGGCACGGCAGGAGGGATATGGTACCGACACCCCGGCTCGAACGGGGGACCTCTTGATCCACAATCAAGCGCTCTAACCTACTGAGCTATGTCGGCACTCGAGCGCCGTTTAGCGTTCTGCCCTGCGCTTTGCAAGAGGCCGGACTTGAAAATCCGCCCGCCCGCGCGTAACTCAGCCGCAGCGCTGAAGGAGCCGTCTCATGGGTATCGATTCCGAAACCGACCTCACTGCAAACCTGCAAATCGGTCCGACCACGCTCGGCATGGTGCGCATCTATGTCGAGGGGGACGGCATCGACATCCCGATGGATTTCGACCCCGAAGAAGCCATTGAGATCGCGGAAGAAATCCGGGCAGCAGCGATGCAGGCGAAAAAGATGGGCGAAAAGGGCTCTAAGCCGAAGGGTCCGAAAAAGCGCTGACGCCGGGGTCGCGGTAGCCCTGAAGCCGCCGCGCGGCGTCGCGGGCGAACTTGAGCGTCATCTTCTTGCGCCGGGCCGGGGCCAGTTTGCTCTCCGGCCCCATCCTGACCACTTCCGCGTCATAGGGATCGGCAAGGATCAGCCCGGTTTCGTCCGGCAGGAGATCGAGCGGGAAGTCCGCGTCCACCGCCCAGAAGAACCGGTCGCAGAACTCCAGATACCCCTGCCACTTGTGATCCGCCATGAAATCGGCGCGTGAGGATTTGCACTCGATCACCCAGATTTCCCCTTTGGGACCAACGGCATAGAGGTCGGTGCGCAGGCCGCGCGTCGGCACGAACTCCTCCACACAGGCAAAGTCGTACCGGCGCAGGTGCCGCGCCACGCCGCGGGCCAGCAGTTGGCCGGGTTGCATCAGGGTCTCATCCATGGCCCCAGATATGAACAATCCGTGAACATTCTGCAAGACGCCCCCACGAGATTGCCGCATCAAGCCCCTTGCACGAACCCGCCCCGAGGCCTACCTCTGTGCGTGGCGGTCTGCCCTTCTCGTCGGACGGGAACATTCCAGTGGCCTTAAGCAACTCCGAGGGAGCTGGCTCTGTCCGGACCCTGGTTCGGTTACCCGGCGCCCACCTGAATATCAGGTCCTCGGGAATGCGCTTCCCAGACGGTTGCAGGCGGTCCCGCCACTTCATAGGCTCCTTCCGGTAACACCGGGAGGAGCCTTATGTTTTCAAAGGACAATCTGCCGCACGAGCCCCTGCCCCTCCCCGACCGGTTCGACTGGGCGGACGACACGGCGCGCGCCCGGGTCACGGCCTTCTTCGATCTCATGGCCGCGCGCCATACCGTGCGCGATTTTTCCGACCGGCCCGTGCCGCGCGACATCATCGAAACCGCCGTTGCCACCGCCGGGCGCGCCCCGTCCGGGGCCAACCACCAGCCGTGGTTCTTTGCGGCCGTGCAGGATGCCGGCCTGAAAGCGCGGATCAGGGCCGAGGCTGAGGCAGAAGAGGAAAGATTTTATGAAGGCGGCGCGGGGGACGAGTGGCTGCGCGCGCTCGAACCGCTGGGCACCGACGCGGACAAGCCGCATCTGGAGGTCGCGCCCTGGCTCATCGTCATCTTCGCCCAGCGCTGGGGAGAATTCGACGACGGTTCACGGTTCAAGAATTACTATGTGCCGGAAAGCGTGGGGATCGCGACCGGCTTTCTCATCACGGCATTGCATCAGGCCGGGCTGAGCTGCCTCACCCATACGCCGAACCCGATGAAATTCCTCAACAGCGCATTGGGCCGCCCGGCGTCCGAGAAGCCCGTGATGATCCTCGCCGTCGGGCATCCGGCGGACAATGCCACGGTCCCCGCTGTCGCGAAGATCAAGAAGCCGCTGTCGGAAATCCTGAAGGTTTACTGACGCTTACGCGGCGCAGTTGCCGTCGCCTCGACCCGCGCCGGAATGTTCGTCGCGACCGGAATACGCTTGCCGCCGCGCGGCTCGTCATCGTCGCCCATCCGCATGACGGTAATGGCGAACTGCACGCCGGAGAAAACGATCCCGTTGCCCATGAAGAGCATGATGACCGCCATGACGCCCACGTCCGAGGTGGACACGAGGTGCCACAGGTTGCCCACGTTGGTCCACAGGAGCAGCGCCACGAATACGGCGGCGAGGCCGAAGCCGATCAGGACGTGACGGATATAGAGCGATATGAGCTTGGGCATGACAGCACCTCCTGCCTCAAACCTAGGGAACAGGGCGCAGAACGCCAATGGTCGGATTGTCGCATCGGCGGGCGCACGCCGGCTCAAACGGCCAGATGCGACGAGTCACACCCTGTACACATGCTGTACATACGCTGTGCATACGATTGTGCAGACAGGCGACAGGTTAACGCTCAGAACGCCTCGGGCCGGGCTTCGCGCGCCATGTGGTCGAGGACCGCGTTCGTGAACTTCGGCTCCTGCCCGTCCGGGAAGAACGCCTTGGCCACGTCGACGAATTCCACGATCACCACCTTGGGTGGGGTGTCGCCAAGGACGAGTTCGGCCCCGGCAGCGCGAAAGAGCGCGCGCAGGGTCGGGTCGATGCGCGCGATGGGCCACTTGGCCACCAGCGCGCGGTCGGTCATCTGGTCGATCCGGGCCTGACGTTCGACCGCTTCGTTGATGAGGGCGCGGAACAGGTCGACATTGCCCTCTTCGAACTCGCCCTCTTCATAGGTTGCCCCGAACCGGTGATCTTCGAACTCGCGGCGCACCCGCTCGACCCCCTGCCCGGCGGCCTCCATCTGGAACAGCGCCTGCACGGCATAGAGCCGCGACGCCGATTTCATCTGGCGCTTGAGCTCCGGCGTCATCTTCCGCTTCGGGCTCTCGGTCTTTTCAGGGGTCTCGTCGGTCATCTCGGCTCTCGCGCAAACTCAGGCCGCGTATCTAGGGCATGGTCCGGGCGGAGGAAACCGCTTTTCCGCGCGGTTCGTGAAAAACCGCTCACGCGCCGGCAGGGCGGAACCCCACGGGGGTGACGGCCCCGTGCCACTTGCGGCTGAGCGCCACGAGGTGAAGCGCGGCGGCGGCGGCCCCGCCCCCCTTGTTCATCTCGGACGGGGCAGCGCGCACGACGGCCTGCTCGCGGTTCTCGACCGTGAGGATGCCGTTGCCGATGCACAGCCCGGCAAGGCCGAGTGTGGAGAGCCCGCGCGAGCTGTCGTTGCAGACCGTGTCGTAATGCGTCGTCTCGCCCCGGATCACGCAGCCCAGCGCCACGTAGCCGTCGAAATCGGCGGTGCGGTCGGCAATGCGGATGGCGGTCGGCAGTTCCAGCGCGCCGGGCACTTCGATCAGTTCCCACGCCGCGCCCGAGGCTTCGATCTCGGCCTTGGCACCGGCGATGAGGTCGTCGGCGATGTCGCGGTAATAGGGCGCGACCACGATCAGGATCTTCACCGGCTCATCGAATTCGGCGCGCGGCATGGTGTAGTGGGTTTCGGTTCCGGCCATCACTTCTCTCCCCGGATAGGATGGGTGTCTTCGATGGTGAGCCCGTAGGCGTCGAGTCCGACGACCTTGGGCAGCGGGCTGTCGGTGAGCAGGTGCAGCCGGTGGATGCCCAGCGCAGACAGGATCTGCGCGCCAAGCCCGTATTGGCGCAGGACCTGCGGGCTCACGTCGCCCTCGTCGGTCGCGAGCTTCATGGACGGGTCGCGCAGGAGGACGACCGCGCCACGCCCCTCGGCCGCGATGATCTCCATCGCGCGGGGGAGTTCGTCATGGGGATTGGGGCCAAGGCCCAGCGCATCCTCAAGCGGGTTCATCGCGTGCATGCGCACGAGCACCGGTGCATCCGTGGTCAGATCGCCCTTGGTCAGCACGATATGTTCGGCGCCCTGCGTCTCGTCCGTGAAAATGCGCAGCAACCAGTCGCCGCCATAGGCGGAGGTGACGGCCTTGACCGCGCTTTCGTTCACGAGGTTGTCGTGGCGGTGGCGGTAGGCGATGAGGTCCGAGATCGTCCCGATCTTGAGCCCGTGCTTCTGCGCGAAGGCCACGAGGTCGGGGAGCCGGGCCATCGAGCCGTCTTCATTCATGATCTCGCAGATCACGCCCGCCGGGTTGAGGCCCGCAAGGCGTGCGAGGTCCACGGCCGCCTCGGTATGGCCCGCGCGCACGAGGACGCCGCCATCCTTGGCGCGCAGCGGAAAGACGTGGCCGGGCGTGGCGATATCGGCCGCGCCCTTGGTCGGGTCGATGGCGACCGACACGGTGCGCGCGCGGTCATGGGCCGAGATGCCGGTGGTCACGCCTTCGCGCGCCTCGATGGAAATGGTGAAGGCCGTCTCGTGACGCGAAGAGTTCTGCGTCGACATGAGCGACAGACCCAGCGCATCCACGCGCTCTCCGGTGAGCGACAGGCAGATCAGGCCCCGGCCATGGGTTGCCATGAAATTGATCGCATCCGGGGTGGCCATCTGCGCGGGGATGACAAGGTCGCCTTCGTTCTCGCGGTCCTCGTGGTCGACCAGAATGAACATGCGCCCGTTGCGGGCGTCGTCGATGATCTCCTCGATCGGAGATATCACCTCGCCCCACTCCCGCTCGACGGGTCCGGGTGCGTCATAGATCTTGCCGTCCGACATCGCGGGCTCCCTTCCATTGCCCCCGCGAGATAACGCGCCGCGTCCGGCGACGCCAGAGGAACGTCGCGCACATATCCTGTGAAATCACGCGGGCTGCATTTTCCGCGCCCGTTCCCCTCTTCTTCGGTCCTCAAATACCTCGGGGGTGCGGGGGTAGAGCCCCCGCGTCTTGTGCGCATCCATCCGGCGTGACGTGCAGAGCCCCGAGCTTTCACGGCACCCCGCAGGGGTGCCCGGGTCGCTCGCGTGAGCGGGCGAAATCCCTCAGAACTGCCACAGCGCCGGAACGAAGGCGTATGCGTCGCCGTCGCGCATGACGTGGCCAACGCCGGGGAACGGGAAATGATAGCCCACCACCGGGATCCGGTCCGTCGCCGCCATGTCGAGCACGCGGCGGCGGGTGGCGACGGTGGCCTCGGGGTCGCTGTCCATCGAGCCGTACCAGTCGGGATGGGCGAAATGGCCGTAGGCATGGGTGATCGCATCGCCGAGGATGAGGAGTTGCTGGCCCCCGCTCTCCAGCATCACCGACATATGCCCCGGCGTATGGCCGTGGGTCGCGATCAGGCGCACGCCCGGCGCGACCTCGTGGCCGTCCTCGGCCAGTGTCCAGTCCACCCCGTCCACGGCGATGGAATTGGCCGCGCCCAGCACGAATTGCTGGTCCTCGGGCGCGACCCGGTCCACCAGCCCGTCTTGGGTCCAATAGGCGTGTTCGGCGGCCCCGATGGTGTATTCGGCATCCGGGATCAGCGCTTCGTCGAAGTCGTCGCGGATGCCCCAGATGTGGTCGGGATGCGCATGGGTGATAACGACGCGCTCGGTCGCGTAGGGGTCGATCCCGGCAGCCTCCAGATTGGTCATGAGCCGGCCCGCAGTGTCGAAGAACCGGTTGCCGGAGCCGACATCGATCAGGACCGAGGTCTCCCCCGTCTCGACATACACATGGTTGGTGTGGCCATAGATCTCGTCCGTCGGCAGGTAATGCGCGGCGAGGAAGGCCATCCGCTCGTCCTCGTCCGCGTTCATGCCGAGGGACGAGGTGGGCTGCGGGAACCAGCCGTCGGAGACGATGGTGAGTTTCAGGTCGCCCAGCGTGAAGCGGAAATGGCTGGGGTTGTCGCCGGCCGGCGGGCCGAGTTCCGCCCGCAAGGCGGCGGGCATGGCGAAGGCGGGCATGGCGGCGGCAAGTTTGAGCATGTCGCGGCGTGTGGGGCGCAGTAGTGGCATGTGGTCCTCCCTGTTTGGCGAGGATCATATGCACCAATGCGCATGATTGAAAGCATGTATGGCGCGCGGATCAGGGCTGGCCGAAATACCGCTCGGCCGGCAGGTATCCGGCCATGCGCCCCGCCACGGGCCATTCGGCCTCCAGCATCGTCGCGCCGATGACGACCACGGCGTCCGACGGGAGCCCGCGCGCGCTGGTGAGTTCCGCCAGTTTTTCGCGCGTCGCGGACCAGCCGTCGGCCAGCGTCGGCGCCTGTGCGGCGGCGTCGATGATTGCGGCGTTCGCGCCGTGAAAGCTGTGCGGGTCGAGCGGGCGATGGACCGCGGCGAGGCGCTGGGTCTGTGCCACGGCCCGCAGCCGGGCCGCCTCGGCCTCTGGCACCGCCACGAGTTTCGGCCCGGTTTTCAAAGCGTTGGATGAGAACAGGAGCGCGATCACGTCGCGCCCGGTGGCCGCGCGGATGGAGGCGTAGCTCTTGTAATCGATGCCCAGTTCGCGCGCCCGGCGCACCCGGAGGCGCACGATCTCGAGCGGCAGGGTCGGCAGAAGCTCGGCCCGCGCCCGGCGCCAAGCATACCGGTGCCAGCCCGAGGGCGCGCCCGGCCCGCCGTTATGCCCGATCCCGCTCACGCCGCATAGTCGGTGAGCCGCGCGACGTAGCGCGCCAGCGTGTCGATTTCGAGGTTCACGGCATCGCCCACCGCCACGTCGCCCCATGTGGTGACGTGCTTGGTATGGGTGATGAGATTGACGCCGAAGGTGTCGCCCTCGACCTCGTTCACGGTGAGCGACGTGCCGTTCAGCGCGACCGACCCCTTGGGCGCGATGAACCGGGCGAGTGCGGGGGGCACCTTGAAGGAGATCCGCGTGGACTCCCCGTCGTCATGCACGTCGGTCACCTGCGCCACGCCGTCCACATGGCCCGAGACGATGTGACCGCCCAGCTCATCCCCCACCTTCAGCGCGCGTTCGAGGTTCACGCGCTTGCCCTCGGCCCATGTGCCCAGGTTGGTCTTTTCCAGCGTCTCGCCGGAGACGAACACCTCGTACCAGTCCGGCCCGAGTTTGGTCACCGTCAGGCAGACCCCGTCCGACGCGATGGAGGCGCCAAGGTCGATACCCGACGTGTCGTAGCCGGTCCTGATCCGCGCGGTCAGATCCTCGCCACGCGCGACGGTTTCCACGGTGCCGATATCGGTGATGATGCCTGTGAACATGGCCGTCTCCTTTGCCTCATGGCTAATCGCAATCCGCCGCCTTGCCAAGGCGACCTGCCACGCTGCTGGTGCAGGATCGTCACAAAATGGCCGGGTTCGCGTGATTTGTGTCTTGCCAAGAGACAATGGCAAGGTTTTCCTTACCGAAACGCGGCGATAGTCTGCGACAGAGGCCAGAAAAGCAGGTAAAATCAGGCGCATGAAAGCCATCGACGGAACCGACCGGACATTCCTGTTCCTGCAGGGGCCCCACGGCCCCTATCTGCGCCGTCTGGCCACGATGCTGGCCGCCTCGGGCGCGTCCGTCTGGCGCGTCGGGTTCAACATGGGCGATCAGGTCTTCTGGAGCGAGCGGGCGACCTATATTCCCTTCACCGAAGCCCAGGACACATGGCCCACCCGCATCCGCGCGATCATCGCGGAGAAGGGCGTGAGCGACCTCGTCCTTTACGGGGACACCCGCTTCATCCACGCCGAGGCCGTGCGCGCCGCCGAGGAGGCGGGCGTCATGGTCCATGTCTTCGAAGAAGGCTACCTGCGCCCCTACTGGGTCAGCTATGAGCGCGGCGGGGCCAACGGGCATTCCCGGCTGATGGATATGGACGTGGCGCAGATGCAGCGCGTGCTGGCCGATGCGCAACTCGACATCCCCGAGCCGCCCGCCCATTGGGGCGACATGCGCCACCACATCTTCTACGGCGCGCTCTACCATTGGTTCGTGATGTTCGCGAACCGGCGCTATCGTGGCTTTCGCCCGCACCGCGCGCTGACGGTCGGCAAGGAGTTCCAGCTTTACCTGCGCCGCCTGCTTCTGATGCCGTTCCAGGCGTTGAACCGGATCATCGCCACCCGGCGCATCCGCAACGGCGGGTTTCCCTATCACCTGGCGCTGCTGCAACTCGCGCATGATGCGAGTTTCCTCGACCATTCGCCCTTCGACAGCGTGACCGAGTTCCTCGACCTCGTGATCGGGGGCTTTGCCGAAGGGGCCGCGCGTCACCATCACCTCGTCTTCAAGGCGCATCCGCTGGAGGATGGCCGGGTGCCGCTGCGCCGTGAGATCCGCCGTCTCGCCGCGAAATACGGCGTCGAGGGCCGGGTGCATTACGTCCGTGGCGGCAAGCTCGCCCGCCTTCTCGACCATGCGCGCAGCGCTGTGACGGTCAACTCCACCGCCGCGCAACAGGTGCTCTGGCGCGGTCTGCCGCTCAAGGCGTTCGGGGCCGCCGTCTATGACAAGCCGGAGTTCGTTTCGACCCAACCGCTGCCGGAGTTCTTCGCCCAGCCCACGCGCCCCGACAGCCGCGCCTACCACGACTACCGCCATTATCTGCTGGAGACGTCGCAGATCCCCGGCGGGTTCTATTCGGCCCGTGGCCGGCGTCAGCTTCTGCGGCAGGTGGTGGACATGATGCTGGCGCGGGACGACCCCTATGACGCCCTCGCCAAGGGCACCGCGGCCCCCCGGCAACAGTTGAGACTCGTGAAGTAACCGCCCGAATCGCCGCTGGATTTTTGCCCTCACCGCCTGTAGGTTGAGAAAAAAGAAAACTGAGGCAGAACTCCAAAAAGGAGCCCGGGCAGTGAAAAATCAGGGCATGACGTGGGCGCGAATTGCGCTCCTATTGGCGCTTGTGATGGGTGTGGCCGCATGTGACGTGCTCCCCCGAAGCGGTCCCAACAAGCAGGAAATCTACGCAGGATCGGTGCAGAGGCAGGGCGACGCCTTCGTCGTCTCGGTCAACGATCTTGTGACGCGGGCGACCGCCGTGACCCCGTCGCTGGGCTTCGGCCAGAACTTCCTGTCGGCCGGTCAGGTCGGCTCGGACACGATCCGCCCCGGCGACGTGCTGGGCGTGGCGATCTGGGAGAACGTCGAGCAGGGCATCCTCGCCTCCGCCGGCGCACCTGCTGCGCTCGAAGAGGTGCAGGTGGACGGCTCCGGCTTCATCTTCATCCCCTACGCGGGCCGCATCAAGGCCGCGGGCAACTCGCCCGAGGCGGTGCGCCGCATCATCACGGAACAACTCGCAACCCAGACCCCGGACCCGCAGGTCCTCGTCACCCGGATCGCGGGTGACGGTGCCACGGTGTCGATCACCGGCGCGGTCAACGGTCAGGGCGTCTATGCCATCGAACGGCCCACCCGCACGCTGGGCGCCATGCTGGCGCGCGCAGGCGGTGTCGCGGTCAACCCCGAGGTCGCGGTGGTCAAGATCATCCGTGGCGGGGCGACCGGCAAGATCTGGTACCAGGACCTGTTCGAGGACCCGCGCCTCGACATCGCGCTCAGGAACGGCGACCGCATCCTCGTGGAGGCCGACACCCGCGCGTTCACCGCGCTCGGGGCCACCGGCACGCAGACCCGCGTGAACTTCCAGACCCAGACGCTCTCGGCGTTGGAGGCCATCGCGCAGGTCGGCGGTCTGAACCCGACACTGGCCGACCCGACGGGCATCTTCATCTTCCGCAACGAGCCGGCCGAGATTGCCAATTCCGTGTTGGCACGCAGCGACCTCGTCGGTCCGCAGCGCATGATCTATGTGCTCAACCTGACCGAGCCCAACGGCATGTTCCAGGCGCGCGATTTCCTCGTGCGCGACGGCGACACGGTCTATGTGACCGAAGCCCCCTACGTCCAGTGGACCAAGGTCATCACGGCTCTCACCGGAACGCTCGGCGCGGCGGAAAGCCTCGCCACGGCGGGGAGCACCTTCGGCCTCATCGGCGGAACGCCGTAAGGTCACGGGTGGTGACGCCCTACGACAGGATCAAGGCCGCCGCGACGGAGCCCCCCTCCTCGCGGCGGCTTTACGTTTACTCGGGCGGTTTCCTGCGTGAACGTCGGGTGCGACGTATCCTGACGCTCGCGGGCTGGCAGCTCCGGCTGGGCCTGCCCCGGTCTGACGACAGCGTGGCGGTCTGGGGACAATCGCCCACGGCGCACCGCGGAGAAGCGATTGCCGCGCGGCGTGGCGCGGGGCTGGTGCGGGTGGAGGACGCCTTTCTGCGCTCGGTGAGGCTGGGCCGGGACGGCGAACCGCCCCTTGGCCTGCTTCTCGACCGGTCGGGCGTGCATTTCGACCCGGCCACGCCCTGTGACCTCGAACAGATGCTGGCCACCTCCCCGCTCGACGACTATGCGCTGCTGTCGCGCGCCCGCGACGCCGCCGACCGGATGCGCCACGCCCATATCTCGAAATACAACGCCTTCGACCCCGGGGCCGAAGTGCCCCGCGCGCCCTATGTCCTTGTCATAGACCAGACCCGCGACGATGCCTCGGTCACCGCGTCGGGCGCCACGCCGCAGACCTTTCGCGAGATGCTGGTCATGGCGCAGGAGGAACATCCGGGCCTGCGCGTCGTCATCAAGTCGCACCCGGAAACCCGCGCGGGCCACCGCCCCGGCTACTACGGGCCGGAACACGCGGTCGGAAAGGTCAGCCTGTTGACCGATCCGGTCAGCCCCTGGGCGCTGATGGAGGGTGCCGTGGGCGTCTACACCGTCTCCTCCGGCATGGGGTTCGAGGCGATCTACGCGGGCCACAAGCCGCGCGTCTTCGGCAAGCCGTTCTATGCGGGCTGGGGTCTCACCACGGACGAGAATCCGGTGCCGCGCCGCGAGCGCCGCCTCACGCGGGCGCAGCTTTTCGCAGCGGCGATGCTGGAATACCCGACGTGGTACGACCCTTACCGCGACCGGCTGTGCGAGATCGAGGACGTGTTGGGCACGCTGGAGGCCCGCGCCCGGGCCGCGCGAGAGGACGCGCCGGGCTATGTCGGCGCTGGGATGCGGCTGTGGAAGCGAAAGCCGCTGACGCGCTTTTTCGGCGCCGGTCGCGGCATGGTCTTTGCCGAGGGCGACAAGGCCGTGGGGCGCGCGGCAAAGGACGGCCGCCACCTCGCCGTCTGGGCCGGCAAGGCCGACACGCTCACCGCCCCGGCGCTCAGGATCGAGGACGGGTTCATCCGCTCGCGCGGCCTGGGCGCCGAACTGACGCCCCCGCTGTCATTGGTGCGCGACGACCTGGGCATCTACTACGACCCCGCCGCGCCGTCGCGGCTGGAAGCGCTGATCGCAGAGGCCGAACACCTGCCCCCCGGGGCGCGGGGCCGCGCCGCCGCGCTCATGGCGCGCCTCACGGCGACCGGCATCAGCAAATACAATCTCGACCGACCGGCCCTGCCCGATCTGCCCGAAGGCCACCGCATCCTCGTGCCCGGACAGGTGGAGGACGACGCGTCGATCCGCCTAGGCACTCGCGAGGTCACGCATAACCGCGGCCTCCTGCGCGGGGTGCGCGCGGCGAACCCGGACGCCGTGGTGATCTACAAACCCCACCCGGATGTGGAGGCCGGCCTGCGCGACGGCGCCTTGCCCGACGCAGAAGCCGCGGAGCTCGCCGACGTCGTGGCCACGGACACAGACGCCATCGCGCTGATCGAGGCGGTCGACGAGGTATGGACCATGACGTCGACACTGGGGTTCGAGGCGCTGATCCGGGGCAAGACGGTCTCCTGCCTCGGCGCGCCGTTCTATGCAGGCTGGGGCCTCACCCGCGATCTTGGCTGGGTGCCGGAGCGGCGCACGGCCCGGCCAAGCCTCGAAGGTCTGGTTCACGCGACCCTCATCGACTACCCGCGCTACCACGACCCGGTCACCAACACCCCCTGCCCGGTGGAGGTCATCCTCGACCGGATCGAGGCGGGCGACACAGGCCCGGGCTCGCCATCCCTGCGCCTCGTCTCCAAGCTGCAAGGCCTCCTCGCGCCCCACACGACCATCTGGCGCTGACGCCCCTCTTCTTCGTTCCGGAAATACTTCAGGGGGTGGGAGGCCTTCTCGGGAAGGCCTCGAGGGGGACTGGTCCCCCTGACCGCGGCGCCCTGCCGAAGGCGGGGCGGCGCAATACCTGCGCGGGCGCAAGCCCGCACCGCTATCGCGCGGCCCGCCACCTGTGCATGACGTCCGCGCCGACGATGCGCGTTTCCACCAGGTCCATCCGCGGCGCGTCCGAGAGCGCGCCCACGCCCATCGCGGCGAGCGAGGGCCGCCCCTCGGCCCCCAGCGCCAGCCCGGCAGTGAAGCCCACGAACTCGTCCACCAACCCGTCCGCCAGAAGTGAGGCGGCGAGGCCGCCGCCCCCTTCGCAGAACACCCGTGTCAGACCGGCCGCTCCGAGCGCGTCCAGCGCCGCACCTGCGTCCACCTGCCCCTGCACCACCGGAACCTCGAAGCAGCGCGCGCCCAGACCCTCCCAGGCCGAGACGACGTCGCGCGGGGCGCGGTCGCCGTGGACCAGCCAGAGCGGTACGTCGCGGGCGGTGCGGGCGAGCTTGCCGGTCAGGGGAATGTCGAGATGGCGCGAGAGCACGACGCGCACGGGCTGATGCGCCGCGCCGAGGTCACGGACGGTCAGCGTCGGATCGTCCGCCCGCGCGGTCCCGGCCCCGACCATCACCGCGTCATGGGTCATGCGCAGGGCGTGGACGTGGCGGCGCGCCTCTGGCCCCGTGATCCACTGGCTTTCGCCCGTGGCCGTCGCGATGCGCCCGTCGAGGGAGGCGGCGAGCTTGAGCGTCACCATCGGCCGCCCACGCTCGACCCGGCTCAGGAACCCGATCTGGTCGGTCCGTGCTGTCTCAGCGCCCTGCCCCACGTCGACCGTGATGCCCGCGTCGCGCAGCATGGCCAAGCCGCGCCCGTTCACCCGCGGGTCCGGGTCGCCAAGTGCGACAACGACCCGCGACACGCCCGCCGCGATCAGCGCGCCTGCGCAGGGCGGCGTCTCGCCGTGGTGGGAACAGGGTTCGAGCGTGACATAGACGGTCGCGCCGCGCGCCGCTGCGCCGGCCTGCACCAGAGCCACGACTTCCGCGTGGGGACGTCCGCCGGGCTGGGTCCAGCCGCGCCCGACGACCCGGCCGCCATTCACGATCACGCAGCCCACTGCCGGGTTCGGCCAGACAGCCCCATGGCCCCGGCGCCCGAGCGTCAGGGCCAGGTCCATGAACCGTGCGTCACTCACGTCGTTTCTTCGGGCGGGATATCCGGTCGCAGTTCGCTCATGAACTTCTCGAAGTCGTCAGCGGCCTGGAAGTTCTTGTAAACGCTCGCGAAACGCACATAAGCGACCGTGTCGATACGGGCGAGGCTCTCCATCACGATCTCGCCGATCATCTTGGAGGGAATGTCCGTCTCGCCCATGCTTTCGAGCCGGCGCACGATGCCGGAGATCATCTGGTCGATGCGTTCCGGCTCCACGGGCCGCTTCTGCATCGAGATCCGGATCGAGCGTTCCAGCTTCTCGCGGTCGAAATCCTCGCGCCGCCCGTTTGTCTTGATGACCACGAGGTCGCGCAGCTGCACGCGCTCGTAGGTGGTGAACCGGCCCCCGCAGGCCGGGCAGAACCGTCGCCGCCGGATCGCAACGTGATCCTCCGCAGGACGAGAGTCCTTCACTTGCGTGTCAATATTTCCGCAGAACGGGCACCGCATCCCATGTCCTTTTCTTCGCCTGTCACCTCTGATCGTGGGTCTTTGCCCACTTATCCACAGGCACTATAGGCCCGTGCCCAAGTTTTGGGTAGGCTCAATGCACCGTGCCCAGATATAGCGAGGGTGGTTTGTGGCCCCTATGCCGCAATCAGCGGATGAGTGCGGCCACTTCGCGGCCGTGCGGGCGGTCGCGATGTTCGAAAAGGTAAATTTCCTGCCAGGTTCCGAGGGTCATATGCCCACCAATAATCGGAATCTGTAAAGATATCGGGAGCAGCGAGGCCTTGATATGGGCAGGCATATCGTCCGGCCCCTCATAGGTGTGGGTGAGATAGGACATGGCCGGGTCGCTCGACGGCGGCACCAGCCGGGCGAAGTAGTTGGCGAGGTCGGTCTGCACCTCGGGGTCCGCGTTTTCCTGGATCAGGAGCGAGGCGGAGGTGTGGCGGATCATCAGGGTCAGCAGCGCCTCGTCCACCCCGGCGCCATCCACCCAGCGCGCCACGTCCCGGGTGAACTCGTAAAGCCCCTGCCCGCGTGTCTCGATCCGGAACGTCCTGTGCATGGTTCGCCAATCTCCCGCAATGTGATCGCACACACGACAATGTCAGCACGCACGCGGCGGGGCCAGCCTTAGGCTTTGGAAAAACAGGGAGAGACGACCATGAAACGCATGACGGCCAAGGACTTCGACCAGGAACTCCTCGACCTTTACGATTTCTACGCGCACGGGCAGATGTCCAAGCGCGAATTCCTCGACCGTGCCGGGAAATACGCCGTGGGCGGGCTGACCGCGCTGGCGCTGCTCGACATGCTCAGCCCGGATTACGCCTATGCCCATCAGGTGGAATTCACCGACCCCGACATCCTGCCGGAATACATCACCTATGACAGCCCGAACGGCCACGGGACAGTGCGCGCCTACCGCGTGACGCCGACGACGCCGGGGCCGCACCCGGCGGTGCTCGTCGTGCATGAGAACCGGGGGCTGAATCCCTATATCGAGGATGTCGCGCGCCGCGTGGCCAAGGCCGGGTTCCTCGCGTTGGCGCCGGACGGGCTGACCAGCGTGGGCGGCTATCCCGGCAACGACGACAAGGGGCGCGAATTGCAGCGCACCGTGGACGGCGCGAAGTTGATGAACGACTTTTTCGCCGGGGCGGAATACCTGATGGAGGCCGAGGGATCGACGGGCCGGGTCGGCTGCGTGGGCTTCTGTTACGGCGGCGGGGTGTGCAACGCGCTTGCGGTCGCCTATCCGGAACTGCGCGCGTCGGTACCGTTTTACGGGCGACAGGCCGCGGCGGAGGACGTGCCGAAGATCGAAGCGCCCCTGCTGCTGCAGTACGCGGAACTGGACGAGCGTATCAACGAGGGCTGGCCGGCCTATGAAGCCGCGCTGAAGGAACACGGCAAGACCTACACGGCCCATATCTATCCCGGCGTGAATCACGGGTTCCACAACGATACCACGCCGCGCTACGACGCCGATGCGGCGGACCTTGCCTGGGAGCGGACGGTGGCGTTCTTCGACGAACACCTGAGGTGAACGGTCTCCGCCCGGCTCGTTCTGGGCCGGGCGGGACGTGTTATTCGGCGGCGATGGCCTCGGCCGTCGGTGTGTTCAGCAGCCCGTTCTTTTCGAGCCGCTTCACCACGCGGCGGGCGTCGCGCTTGCGCTGGCCCTTCGCCTCGGCCCAAGCCGCCTTGAGGGCTTCCGCGTCAGCCTCGGGGTTCGCCCGTTTCCATTCGGTGAGCCAGCCGTGGTAGCCAATGAGCTTCACAGCCTTCTTGCGTGCCGCCGCTTCCGGGGTCAGCACGGGTTTTTCCGTTTTCGTTTTGGTCGCCATAATATGGTCCTCAATGGTTTCGCGCCTTCTTGCCGGGCGCTGGGGCACCATGCCCCTGTGGGCGCAGGTTACACCGGCTCGTTCATTTCGCGTAGCGGGAAATCAAGTGAGGGGTCGAAAATCACGGGGAGTGAGTCCGGATTGCACAAGGTTTCCAGCGGTATTCGACAAGCTTCGCCCCCAGATCATTGAGAGTGCTCAATTGAATTGACATTTTGCATCTAATCCGTCATTTTGTATGACATATAGCGAAAAGGACGATCAAAATGACCCCAGAACAATGTAAGGCAGCCAGGGCTTTGTTGGGCTGGTCGCAAAACCACCTCGCAGAGAACGCACTTGTATCGCGAGCAACTGTCGCTGACTTCGAGAGCCGCGAGCGTGCGCCTACTACAAACAATCTTCGTGCAATCAAAGCTTCCTTCTATGCCGCAGGTATCGAAATGTTGCCCAAAGGCGAAGAGTTTGGAGAGGGCGTTCGATTCCGCGAGCGGAAGATGAGGTATGTAAACAGCTTTAGGTTACTGTCGAACCGAGACGGCATCGCGATCCCGATGGAGTTCGCAGGGGAACCATTCAAATGCTTCGTGACCAAAGAAGCCTTGGAAGACCAAACAAAAATGTCCGTAACAAATCTAGAACAATATCAGACTGCAGCATCTCAGATTCTGCCGTTAATCCTGAACGCCGCTGAGAACTATTGCAAAGCGAGCGGAGTAGAAGACGAAATAGTCATCGACTCCGCCCGACTAACTGCAGCCGGTCACTGATCCAGGAAGCTCCGAAGCTTCCGGCTCCGGCTCGGGTGCTTGAGTTTCCTGAGCGCCTTCGCCTCGATCTGGCGGATGCGTTCGCGGGTGACGCTGAACTGCTGACCCACCTCTTCGAGCGTGTGGTCGGTGTTCATGCCGATGCCGAAGCGCATGCGCAGGACGCGTTCCTCGCGCGGGGTGAGGGAGGCCAGAACGCGGGTCGTGGTTTCCTTCAGGTTCTCCTGAATGGCCGAGTCGAGCGGCAGGACGGCGTTCTTGTCCTCGATGAAATCGCCAAGCTGGGAGTCCTCTTCGTCGCCGATGGGCGTTTCGAGCGAGATCGGCTCCTTGGCGATCTTCATCACCTTGCGGACCTTCTCGAGCGGCATTTGCAGCTTTTCGGCCAGCTCCTCCGGCGTCGGCTCGCGGCCGATTTCGTGGAGCATCTGGCGGCCCGTGCGCACCAGCTTGTTGATCGTCTCGATCATGTGGACCGGGATACGGATCGTGCGGGCCTGGTCGGCGATAGACCGGGTTATGGCCTGACGAATCCACCATGTCGCGTAGGTCGAGAACTTGTAGCCCCGGCGATACTCGAACTTGTCCACGGCCTTCATCAGGCCGATGTTACCTTCCTGAATGAGATCAAGGAATTGCAGGCCGCGGTTCGTGTATTTCTTGGCGATGGAGATGACGAGGCGGAGGTTCGCTTCGACCATTTCCTTCTTGGCCTGACGGGCCTCTTTTTCGCCCTTCTGGACCTGCGCCACGATGCGGCGGAATTCGCTGATGTCGACACCGACATACTGACCGACCTGCGCCATGTCACCGCGCAGTTCCGTCACCTTGTCGGAGGAGCGTTCGATGAAGGCCTGCCAGCCCCGGCCCGGCTTTTCGGCCATGCGGTCGAGCCAGGTCGGGTCGAGTTCCTCGCCCCGGTAGGCGTCGACGAATTCACGGCGGTTGATTCGGGCCTGATCGGCGAGCTTCACCATCGAGCTGTCGATGGACATGATGCGCCGGTTGATGCCGTAAAGCTGGTCGACGAGCGCTTCGATCCGGTTGTTGTGCAGGTGCAGTTCGTTGACCAGCAGCACGATTTCCGAGCGCAGCTTCTGATACGCGCCTTCGGCCTTGTCCGAGAACGAGCCGTCCTCGTTCAACGTGGCCGACATGCGCAGATCCTGCATTTCGGACAGCTTGGTGTAGTCGCGGGCGATCAGTTCGAGCGTTTCGAGCACACGGGGCTTGAGCGCGGCCTCCATCGCGGCGAGCGACATGTTGGCCTGATCGTCCTCGTCATCCTCGTCGTCGTCCTTGGCGATCGGGTTGCCGTCGGCGTCGAGCTCCGGTTGATCGTCTTCTTTCTTCGCGGTCTGACCGGCAGCGGGCGTCGCGGCCGCTTCGCCCAGCCCCGGAACCACCTCGTCGTCGTCACCCTCTTCGCCCATCTGGCGGCCGAAGGTGGCGTCAAGGTCGATCACGTCGCGCAGGAGAATGTCTTCGTTGAGAAGTTCGTCGCGCCAGATCGTGATGGCCTGGAACGTGAGCGGGCTTTCGCAGAGCCCCGCGATCATCGTGTTCCGGCCCGCCTCGATCCGCTTGGCGATGGCGATCTCGCCCTCACGCGACAGAAGCTCCACCGAGCCCATTTCGCGCAGATACATGCGCACCGGGTCGTCGGTGCGGTCGAGCTTTTCGGATTCCGCCCCCGCGACCGTGACTTCGCCCTTGCCGTTCTTGGCGACAACCTCGGTCGAGCCCTTGGCGTCGTCGTCTTCAGCTTCCTCGTCCTCGATGATGTTGATGCCCATCTCGGAGAGCATCGACATCACGTCCTCGATCTGCTCAGACGAGACCTGATCGGGCGGAAGCACCTGGTTGAGCTGGTCATAGGTGATGTAGCCCCGTTCACGGGCCTCGGCGATCATCTTCTTGACGGCAGCCTGATCCATGTCCGCCATCGGATTGGCGTCATCCTGCTCCGGCTTGTTCTGATCGTCGTTCGAGTCTTTCGCGGCCATGCGGCTTCCCTTCTCTCGGGTGTGATCCCGGGCGTCCCGACGTGGGGGACTGATTCGGAGTGATTCGCTTGAGGCGATTTTTTCCTCGAATCACTGATTCGCCAACCCGTTTACCCCGGATTCCTTGGCTATGTGTCAAAATGTGATGGGAATCAGGGTCTCTTGCGTCCGCCCTGTTGGTCCTCGATCTGCTTCAGGAGCGCATCGAGCGCGTCCTTTTCCTCGCGGGCCACCAGAACGCCGTTATCCGCACGTTCGAACAGCCCCTTGTCTTCGCCCTGCCCGCGCCGTGCCTCGTCGAGCACACGGACCGCCTCGGACAGTCGCCATGTCAGCCCCTCGTCGGCGAGCGCGTCGATTTCGACCGCGGCATCGTCGACCTCGCGCCGCGCCCCGCGCGACGCTTCCAGCTTGGCCAGTTCCTCGGCCAGGCACAGGGCCGCAAGTTCGGAGTCGTCCGGCCGCCGGATCGGGGGAGCAATCTGCACATGGTTGAGCGCAAAGAGCTTTTCAAGAGCCCTGAGTCCCACTTCCGCCTGGATTTTTTCGCGCAGCGCATCGCTGTCGTCGGTGTGATGGGACAGGAGCACGCGCTGGAGCGCCGCGTGTTCCTCGGTCGCCATGTCGATCCGCTCCACCGCGCTCTCGAAGCTTTGCATGAGGCGGGGGTGGGTGATGATCGTGGCGAGGATCACGGCCTCGCGCAGCACCTCCTCCACCTGCCCCGAAGCGGCGGCGAGGAGCGAGCCCTTGGTGGCGGGCTGGAACGCGGGGCCTGCGGGCTTCCACGGCCCGCGCCGGCCGCCTTTCCCCCCGCCTTGCCAGCCGCCCTGACGGGGGCCGGAGTCGCGGCGCGGGTTGAACAGTTCGTACCGCAGGCGCTTGATTTCCTCGCCGTAGTGCTGGCGAATCGACGGGTCCTGGATGCGCGCGATAGCCGTGCGCAGATCCCGGTCGAGGGCCGCGCGCCGTTCAGGGCTGTCGATGGACTTGCCCTCGGTCTCACGCTGCCACAGCAGGCTCACCATCGGGCGGGCGGCGTCGAGCACTTTCTGCATCGCACCCGCGCCCTGCGCCTTGATCAGATCGTCCGGGTCCAGCCCCTCGGGCATGATGGCGAAACGCAGCGACTGCCCGGCTTCGAGCAACGGGAGCGCCGTGTCGATCACGCGCATGGCGGCGCGCAGGCCCGCCGTGTCACCGTCGAGCGCGATGATCGGCTCTGGCCCGATGCGCCACAGGAGGCGCAGCTGGTCCTCGGTGATCGCGGTGCCCAGCGGGGCGACGGTGGCGCCGAACCCGGCCTCGGAGAGCGCGATCACGTCCATATAGCCCTCGGCCACGACGAGCGGCGCGCCCTTGCCCGCCGCCTCACGCGCCGGGCCGTGGTTGAAGAGCGACCGGCCCTTGTCGAACAGCTCGGTTTCAGGGCCGTTCAGGTACTTGGCGCGTGCATTGGGGTCGAGCGCCCGGCCCCCGAGACTGATCGCCCGGCCGCGCGGGTCGCGGATGGGAAAGATGATGCGCCCGCGAAAGCGATCGTAGGGATTGCCGCCTTCGTCGGGTTTGATGGCGAGGCCGGAATCGACGATCAGATCCTCGGCCACGCCCTTTTCCTTGAGGTGGCGGATGACGCCCTGCCGGTTGTCGGGGGCAAAGCCGATGTCCCACCGCGCCTGCGCGTCTTCTTTCAGTCCGCGCCGGTCAAGGTATTCGCGCGCGCCGGTGCCCTGGTTGGTCTTGAGCTGGAGGCGGTAATACTGCACCGCCTGCTCCATCACTTCGGCCAGCTGGGTGCGCCGGTCGGCTTTCTCCTGCGCCTTGGGGTCGCGGGCGGGCATCTGCATCCCGGCCTCGCGGGCGAGGATTTCGATCGCCTCCATGAAGCCCACGTTCTCGGTCTCTTTCACGAACCCGATGGCGTCGCCCTTCGCGTGGCAGCCGAAGCAGTAGTAGAATCCCTTGCGGTCATCGACGTGGAAACTGGCGGTTTTTTCCTGGTGGAACGGGCACGGCGCCCAAAGGTCGCCCTTGGCCTGATTGGATTTTCGCTGATCCCACATGACCTTGCGCCCGACCACCTGCGCGAGCGAGGTGCGGGTGCGAAGTTCGTCCAGGAATCCGGGGGGCAGCGACATGACCCCTATATAGGCCTCTGCCGCGTCCGCCTCAATTGACCACGCAGGCCTCGGGCGCAGATTTGTACAGACGGTAGGTCGTGGGGGCGCCGACCTGCTCGGCGATGTTGATCGCGCCGCCGCACTCTTCCGTCGCGCCGACCGTCAGGTGTTCGGTGCGGATGTCGAGCACGTCGCCCGTGTCCCGGACCACGGTGAACGACCCGCCGTCGCAATCGACGGCGCAGGCCACGGGGTCATCCTGATAGCAAGACAGCGACTGGTCGAAATGCAGCCCGCCCAGCCCCAGCGCGCCGACATGCCCGCCATCGGCCGAGATCACGTCGAGCGCGACGTTCAGGCCGTATTGGTCGCGGGTGAAATTCATCGAGATCGCCTCGACCACCTGCGCCGGGTGCGCCGCGAGATGCGCCGCGTCATAGGACCGGTGATAGCACCCTTCGGGTTCGGCTTGTGCGGCCGTTGCAATAAGAGCAGCTGCGCATAGCGCCAAAATCCAAAGTAGAACTTTCAATCCAATACCTTTCCAAAAAGTGTCACGCGGCCACGGATTTGCGCAGCATGTCCCAATAGATCGTTTCGACCGTTTCGCGGCTGAGGCGGCCTTCGTCGCGGAACCAAGTCGTCACGCCGTTCAGCATGGAAATCGCGGCCATCGCGGCGAGTTTCGGGTCGGGCACCGCGAAGTCGCCGGAGGCGTTGCCCGCCTCGAGAATGTCGATGAGGCCCTGTTCATAGCGGCGGCGCAGCACTTCGATCTCGGCGAAGTTTTCAGGCTCGAGATTGCGCAACTCCATGTAGGCGATGAAGATATTGTCGGGCCGGTCGAGGTGGTAGTGGATGTGAAAGCGGGCGAAGGCCTCCAACCGTTCGGGTGGCGTGCCGTTCACGTCAGCTTCGGCCCAGGCCGCCAGCAGTTCCTCCATATGAACCTTCATCAGGTCGTAGAGCAGCGACTGCTTGTCGGGGGTGTAGAGGTAGAGCGCGCCGGCCTGCACGCCCACCTCGGCGGCGATCTTGCGCATCGAGACCGCCGCGTAGCCATCGCGCGCGAAGAGCTTCAGCGCCGCTTCGCGCACCTTGGGGCCGGTGATGTCGGCGTGTGAGCCTGATTTTCGCGCCATAGGGCGAGGTTAACTGAACGAGCGTTCAGATCAAGCGCTAGCGCACCCGCCCGGTTGGCCGGACGGGTGCCGGAATATCAGGCGGTCAGACCCTCGGGCTCAGGCAGGCCATTCGCCCGGCAGGTCGCCGTCAGCGTGTTGGCTAGCAGGCAGGCGATGGTCATCGGCCCGACGCCACCGGGGACCGGCGTGATCGCACCCGCGACCTCGGAGGCAGAGGCGAAATCGACGTCGCCCACCAGCTTGCCCTTCGCGCCTTCTTCGGCGGGCGGCAGGCGGTTGATGCCGACGTCGATGACCACCGCGCCCTTCTTGAGCCAGTCGCCCGTCACCATCTCGGCCCGGCCCACGGCGGCGACCACGATGTCGGCCTCGCGCACCACGTCCTCGATGTCCTTGGTGCGGCTGTGGGCGATGGTCACGGTGCAGCTGTCACGGAGAAGAAGCTGCGCCATCGGCTTTCCAACGATGTTCGAGCGTCCCACGACCACCGCCGTCTTGCCCGACAGCGAGCCGAAGTGGTCGCGCAGCAGCATCAGGCAGCCCAAGGGCGTGCAGGGCACCATCGCCTTTTGCCCGGTCGCCAGCAGGCCCACGTTCGAGATGTGGAAGCCATCGACGTCCTTGGCCGGGTCGATCGCGTTGATGACCTTGTCTTCGTCGATGTGATCGGGGAGCGGCAGTTGCACGAGGATGCCGTTCACGGCCGGGTCGTTGTTCAGCTTGTCGACCAGCGCCAGCAGGTCGGCCTCGGACGTGGAGACGTCGAGCTTGTGCTCGAAGCTTTCCATGCCCGCCTCGACCGTCTGCTTGCCTTTGGAGCGGACGTAGACCTGACTGGCCGGGTCTTCACCCACGAGCACCACGGCCAGCCCCGGCTTGATGCCCTGCTTGGCGAGTTCCGCCACATGCTCGGCCACCTTGCCGCGCACCTCGGCCGCGAAGGCCTTGCCGTCTATGATTGTCGCGCTCATGCGTCGTCTCCTGTCTTTCCAAGGTCCCGCTCTTCGCGGGCGATGATTGCCTCGACCATGACGCGCCACATCGCTTCGGCCATGTCGGGGTCGATCCCGAGCCGCTCGGCCCGTGCGCGGGTCTTGTCATAGACCGTCTGTGCCCGTGCCGGGGCGGCGGCGGCGATGCCTTCGCGTTTCTTGATCGGCACGACCGCCTCCACATGGGCCATGCGTTCGGCGAGCAGCACCATGATCTCGTCGTCGATGGCGTCGATCCCCGCGCGGATGGCGGCAAGATCGGTGAGTGTGGCGGGGTCGGGCCGGGTCATTCAGAAATCCGTCTTGTCATAGGCGTCGCGGTAATGCTCCATCTGCATCCGCGTGGCCAGCACCGCGTTCTTCATCAGCGTGGCGACCGTGACCGGGCCGACACCGCCGGGCACCGGGGTGAGCCAGCCCGCGACCGGCGCGACGCTGTCGAAATCGACATCACCCACCGTCTTGCCGTCGACCCGGTTGATCCCGATGTCGATGACCGCCGCCCCCGGCTTGATCATGTCGCCCGTCACCAGCCCTGCGCGGCCGACGGCGACGAAGACGGCGTCCGAGGCGCGGCTGTGCATTGCGACCGAGCGGGTCATGTGGTGGCAGACTGTGACCGTCGCGCCCAGCCCCATGAGGAGGAAGGCGATGGGTTTGCCGACGATTTCGCTGTGCCCGATCACGGTGACGGTCAGACCCTCAAGGCTCAGGGGCAGGGTTTTCAGGATTTCGACGGCCGCCACGGCGGTACAGGGCCCGAGCGCAAGGTCATTGTAGACGATGTTGCCGATCGAGGCTGGGTGCATTCCTTCCACGTCCTTGAGGGGATGGACGGCCTTTTGCAGCACCTTCACCGGGATATGCGCGGGCAGCGGCCGCTGGATGATGATGCCGTTCACCCGCGGGTCGTGGTTGAGGCCCTGAAGGATACCGATGAGCTGTTCGAGCGAGGTCGTCTTGGGATAGGCCCGCGCCTCGAACTCGACGCCCGCGCTTTCCGCGCTTCTCTTCTGGTTGCGGACGTAGATGTCGGAGGCCTCGGCATCGCCCACCGAGATCGACACGAGCCGGGGGGACCAGCCGAGGTCGCAGAGCGCGCGCGATTCTGCGGCCACCTCTTCACGCATCTTCGCCGCGATGGATTTTCCGTCGATCAGGGCGGCCCGATGCTCGGTCGATGATTGCATGTCGCTCTCCTCTTCTCGTGCAGTCGCCCTGCTTTCAGGATGCGCCGGGGCGAGCGGATCGCCCCGGCGCCAATGGGCTTAGAACAGGCCTTCGACGGCGCCGTTCTTGTCCAGCCCGATGGACAGGGCCGCCGGTTTGGACGGCAGGCCCGGCATGGTCATGATCTCACCGCAGACCACGACGACGAAGCCCGCCCCCGCCGAAAGCCGCACTTCGCGGATCGGCACGGAATGGCCCGTGGGTGCGCCGCGCAGGTTCGGGTCGGTCGAAAAGGAATACTGCGTCTTGGCCATGCAGACCGGAAGGTGGCCGTAGCCCGCGTCTTCCCACGCCTTGAGCTGGTCGCGGATCTTCTTGTCGGCGAGCACCTCATCGGCGCGGTAGATGCGCTTGGCGACCGTTTCGATTTTTTCGAACAGGCTCAGATCGTCGCCGTAGAGCGGTGCGAAGGCGGCCATTTCGGCATCCGCAATTTCGGCCACCCGGGTCGCGAGGTCCACGGTGCCGGCGGAGCCTTTGGCCCAGTGCTGGCACAGGATCGCCTCCGACCCATGCTCGGCGACGTAATCCTTCACCGCCTGCACTTCGTTAACCGTATCGGTGACGAAGTGGTTGATCGCGACCACCACCGGAACGCCGAAGGATTTGAGGTTCTCGATGTGACGGCCAAGGTTTGGGCAGCCCGCTTTCACGGCGTCCACGTTCTCGGCGCCCAGATCGGCCTTGGCCACACCGCCGTTCATCTTCATCGCGCGCACGGTGGCGACGAGCACCACGGCGGAGGGGGCGAGCCCACCCTTGCGGCACTTGATGTTCATGAACTTCTCGGCGCCCAGGTCAGCCCCGAAGCCCGCTTCCGTCACGACGTAGTCGGCGAGTTTGAGCGCGGTGCGCGTGGCGATGAGCGAGTTGCAGCCGTGGGCGATGTTGGCGAAGGGGCCGCCATGCACGAAGGCCGGGTTGTTTTCCAGCGTTTGAACGAGGTTGGGCTGCATCGCGTCCTTGAGCAGCACGGTCATCGCACCGTCCGCGCCGATGTCACGGCAGGTGATCGCCACGCGGTCACGTGTGTAGGCCACGATGATGTCACCGAGGCGGGACTGCAGGTCGGCCAGGTCCTTGGCGAGGCAGAGGATCGCCATGACTTCGGAGGCGACGGTGATGTCGAAGCCGGTCTGACGCGGAAAACCGTTGGCGACGCCGCCGAGCGAGGTCACCACGTCGCGCAGGGCGCGGTCGTTGAGGTCGACGACCCGCTTCCAGGTCACGCGCCGTTCGTCGATGGCAAGCTCGTTGCCCCAGTAGATGTGGTTGTCGATCATCGCCGACAGGAGGTTGTGGGCCGAGGTGATCGCGTGGAAGTCGCCGGTGAAGTGGAGGTTCATCTCTTCCATCGGCACCACTTGTGCGTAGCCGCCGCCGGCCGCGCCACCCTTCATGCCGAAGTTCGGCCCGAGCGAGGCTTCGCGGATGCAGATCGCGGCGTTCTTGCCGATCTTGTTCAGGCCGTCGCCGAGACCGACCGTCGTGGTCGTCTTGCCCTCGCCCGCGGGGGTCGGGTTGATCGCGGTCACGAGGATCAGCTTGCCGTCGGGGCGGTCCTCGACGGAGTTGATGAAGTCCTGGCTGACCTTGGCCTTGTCGTGGCCGTAGGGCAGCAGGTGATCGGCGGGGATGCCCAGCTTGTCACCGATTTCCTGGATCGGACGTTTCTTCGCTTCGCGCGCGATTTCGATGTCGGATTTGTGGCTCATGTATTCATTCCTCCCGGATTCCACGGCGATGCGCGTGTGTCGGGGTTATGATGAATACATGGCGCAGGGCGCAACCAAAAACGCGACCTAATTGGGGGCAGTCACGTCACTGGCGCGACCGTGGCGTCTACGAAAGGAAACCTGGTCCACCGCCGGCGCCCTCGGGATACCAGGGACGTTGTGCCGGGACGTAGAGCGTAAGCCGGTCGCCGAGGGCCAGCCGCCCTTCCCGCTCGACCCACGCCGTGATGCCACGCAGGTCGATGGCCGCTGGTTTGAACTTGGCGCCGAAGCCGGGCGCGTGCGCCTCCACCGAGCGGCCCGCGAGCGTGCAGGGGTGGTTGACCATCTCGGCGACGAGCGTGCAGCCATCCGGGGCCTGAAGCCGCGAACCGGGGGGCAGGAAGCTGAGATCCGGGATGCCCTCGACCACGATGGAGGCGCCGATCCACGCAGGCTCCAGCCGGTCGATCCCCATGCCGCGCGCGATGAGCGCAAGCTCCTCCTCCGACAGGATGGAAAGCTGGCGGGTGTTGCGGATCTCGGTGCCCTTCGGATGGAGCGTCCCGACGCGCACGCAGGCGGGGCGGGTCAGGCCGCCGTGCGACTCGCCCTCGATCCCCTCGAAAGTCACGCGCACGCTGTCGGACGGCTCGGAGGCCAGAGCTGCCTCCCGGTCGGTCACGGCGCCAATATAGGTGATGCGCCCCTCGAAGGCGGTCTGTTCATAGATGTCAGGCATGTCTCAGGTCTGCTGGTGTTTCGTCAGGACGAAGAAGACACGTTTGAACGGGAAATGCACGTTACCGTTTTCGCGCGCCGGGTAGTGACGGGCGAGCAGCGCGTCGTAGGCGGAATTGTAGCGCGCGGCCTCGGTCTCGGTCATCTCGGCCACGAAGGGGCGCATGACCGTGGAGCGGGTGAACTGGCGTACCGGATGGCTCCCGGCGACCGGGGCGAGATCCTGCACATAGGTCGTCTCCCACGCGCGCACATCGCCCAACGGGTCGAGCATGGCCGCGTAGTCCTGCGGCGGGGCGACGGGGGGCGCCCAGTCCGCGAAATCGAACCGGTCGGGAAACATGTCCTCGGCCAGATCGCGCAGGAGCTTGTGGGACGGCTCGTCATACTGGCGCGGCATCTGGACGGCGAGCGCCCCGCGCTCCGGCAGCATGGCGGCCCAGTGTGCAAAGAGCCCCGCATGATCGGGGAGCCAGTTGGCGAGCGCGTTCGAGAAGATCAGGGCGGGGGTGTAGCCCGGCGTCCAGTCGGTCGCGTCGTCGCGGGTGAGCCGGTCGTACAGCCCAGTCGCGTCGGCCTCGTCCAGCATGGTGCCGGAGTTGTCGACGCCGAACAATTCGCGGGTCGGGTAGCGGGTGGAGAGCGCCTCGGCCACCGCCCCTGCCCCGCAGCCCATGTCGACGATCGGCCCCTCGGGCAGGTCGCGCACCTGCGCCAGCAGTTCCAGCGCCGGGCGCAGGCGCAGGCCGCGGAAACGCTGGTAGGCTTCGGGGTCCCAGTCGGCTGTGGTCATTGGGGGCGTTCCTTCATGTGGGTTCGGCACACCCTAGTCGCAGTCCGGGCCGGACGATACCTCGCGTGCGCGGCGAACCGGGTCAGTAGGTCAGATCGCAGGTCATTTCTTCGAACGGCGCGATGGTTGTCGCGACGCGCACGCCGTCGGGCATGTCGTGATAGCTGACCTGCCCCATGTGGTAGGAGGTTTCGCCCCCCAGCCGCATCGCGAAGATCACCAGTTCGGTTGGGCCGGTGTGCTGATCGGTGTAGAACAGTGACAGGCGGAACATCCCGTCATGCGGGCGCAGCCCCGCGACGCGGGCCGGGTACGACGTGCCAAGGGTCTGGATCGTGCCTGTATCGCCGCGCCAGTCGATCAGGTCCATCGAGACGAAGCTGCCGGCCGCCATGTGCCGGTGCTGGCAACTCCCCGCCACCGGCAGGTCGGCCGCCATCGCGACCGAAGGGGCAAGCAACAGGCAGGCGACGGCGAGGCGGGTTGTGGTCCGGGACATGGGCGGTGCTTTCGGCGCTGACGGTGCCCGACCTTGGCACATCCCGGGCAAAGCGGGAATGGCCGGACGAAAAAGGCCGGGTCGAAACCCGGCCTTTTCAGTGTCTGTGTCTCGTCGCGCCTCAGGCGGTCGGTTCCGGCTCCATACCGCCGTCGCCCTTGGGCTTTTTGCGCGGCTTGGTTTTCGGGATCGCGGCGACCGAGGGCTTATCCTCGGCGGCCTCGCCCGCGCCACCATCCTCATCTTCGTCGATGTGGGGCGGCTCACCGGCCATCACGCGCTTGATCTCGGCACCCGTGAGCGTCTCGTACTCAAGCAGGCCTTCGGCCAGACGTTCCCACTCCACCTTGCGCTCTTCGAGGATGCGGCGGGCGGTTTCATAGCCGTCCTGCACGAAGCGGCGCACCTCTTCCTCGATCAGCTCCTTGGTGTGGGCGGAGACGGAGAAGCCCCCGGTGTTGCCCTGGTAGCCTTCGGCGGCCTCGGCGTAGTCAATGTTGCCGACCTTTTCCGACATGCCCCAGCGCATGACCATCGCGCGGGCCAGCTGGCTGGCCTGCATGATGTCGCCGGCGGGACCGTTCGACACTTCGTCCTCGCCCCAGCGCATGATCTCGGCGGCCTTGCCGGCCATCGTCATGGCAAGCTGCTGGACGCACTGGTCCTTGTGCCAGTTCAGGCGGTCGATCTCGGGCAGAGACACGACCATGCCCAGGGCGCCACCGCGCGGGATGATCGTGGCCTTGTAGACCGGGTCGCATTTCGGAAGCGACATGCCCACCACCGCGTGACCGGCTTCGTGATAGGCGGTGTGTTCCTTCTGCTCGTCGGTCAGGACCATCGACCGGCGCTCGGCACCCATCATGACCTTGTCCTTGGCGTTCTCGAAATCCTCCATTACCACGAACCGTCGGCCCACGCGGGCGGCCATCAGCGCCGCCTCGTTCACGAGGTTGGCGAGGTCGGCGCCCGAGAAGCCGGGCGTGCCGCGCGCGATGATGCGCAGGTCCACGTCGGGGCCGAGCGGCACCTTGCGGGCATGGACGCCGAGGATCTTTTCGCGGCCCTTGATGTCGGGGTTCGGCACGGTGACCTGACGGTCGAAGCGGCCGGGGCGCAGAAGCGCGGGGTCGAGCACATCCTTGCGGTTGGTGGCCGCGATGATGATGACGCCCTCGTTGGACTCGAAGCCGTCCATTTCGACCAGAAGCTGGTTCAGGGTCTGCTCACGCTCGTCATTGCCGCCGCCGTAGCCTGCGCCACGCGAGCGGCCGACCGCGTCGATCTCGTCGATGAAGACGATGCAGGGCGCATTCTTCTTGGCCTGTTCGAACATGTCACGCACGCGGGACGCACCCACGCCGACGAACATCTCGACAAAGTCGGAGCCGGAGATGGAGAAGAACGGCACGCCAGCCTCGCCCGCGACGGAGCGAGCCAGAAGCGTTTTACCGGTGCCGGGAGGGCCCACGAGCAGCGCACCCTTGGGGATCTGGCCGCCGAGGCGCGAGAATTTCTGCGGGTTACGCAGGAATTCCACGATCTCCTGAAGCTCTTCCTTGGCCTCGTCGATGCCGGCCACGTCGTCGAAGGTAACACGACCTTCACGCTCGGTCAGCAGCTTCGCGCGCGACTTGCCGAAGCCCATCGCGCCGCCTTTGCCGCCGCCCTGCATCCGGTTCATCATGAAGAACCAGAAGCCGATGAGTATGATCACCGGCAGGAGCAACGAGAGCAGCGACAGGAAGCCGGATTGTTCCTGCTTCTTCGCCTCGACATTGACGCCCTCGGCGATCAGCCGTTCAGAGACGTCTGTGTCGCGCGGCACGACGGTCGAGTAGACGGTGCCGCCGGTGCCGACGTAGGTCACGTCTTCGCCGTCGAGCGTGGCTTTCGTCACCTCGCCGTTGTCGACGTCTTCGATAAATTCGGAATAGCTCACAGCGGTCGAGGCGATGGTGCCCTGACCGTTGGAAAACAGGTTGAACAGGGCCAGGATCAGCAAAAAGAGCACGATCCAGAAGGCGAAGTTTCGCGCGTTACCCAAGGTCATCTCCTCGTGAAGCGAGTTGGTGGCAGGCGCGGTGGCTCAGCTCCGCGCAACCTTCACTCTAAAATAGGGAAGGTTGTCATATGTTCAATGCGATAAAAGAGAGGGAAGGTAATCCCCGCGAGGATGGTTGATTTCCGCCGACCACCCTTCGGGCGCTCCCGCGACGGGGGCCGCGACGAGGGTATCGCCTTCAAAGACGGCCGGGGACGCGAGGAGCGTGTCGCGCGGCAGGCCGGTGTCGCGCCAGCTTGGGCAGAGCGAAAGCCCGGCTTCGCCAAGTGCGCGGATCGTCAGGTTTTGTGTGGACGCGCCCGGCGGTGCGACCATGCGCCAGCGTCCGTCCCAGAGGTCGCGGACAGGTGCGTGCACCCCGGCGACCGCTTGCAATTCCCTCGTGACCCGCAGCGTTGCGTTCCGCCCGGTGAGCACGCAGCCTCCGAGCGTCGCCTTGCCCCCGGCCAGCGCCGCCTGCGTCGCTGCCTGAAGCGCGCGGCGGCGGGGACGATATGTCGCGCCCGACACCCAGCCGATCGCATGGGCGACAAGACGGTCGCGGGTTTCGGCGGGCAGCGCAGGGAGTTCGGCGGCCTGAAACACCACATCGCCCGCCTCCACCCGTGCGATCCGGCGGGCTTCCAAATGCGCCAGATACTCCAGCGCAACGCGGGCTTCGCGCAGCGTTTGGGCCGTACTGGCAAGGCGTTCGGCGTCGATCCCGAGGGGGCCGAGCAGGTCGAGGGCCGACCGCATTTTCACCCGGTCATAGGTGGGATCGTCGTTCGACGGGTCTTCGATCCACGTCGCTCCTTTGCCGCGCAGCCAGTCGCGCAGGGCGGCCCGGGGAACGCCGAGGAGCGGGCGCAGCCAGCGCCGGCCCCGGTCGCTCCAGTCGGCGCGCATATGGCCCAGACCGTCGACGCCGGAGCCGCGGGCCAGCCGCATAAGAAAGGTCTCGGCCACGTCGTCCTGCGTGTGACCCAGAAGGATCGGGCCGGTCCCTGAGGCGGCGAGAAGATCGTACCGGGCGTCACGGGCGGCGGCTTGCAGGTTGCCCTGATTGTCCCACCCGTCCCAGTGCCGCGTTTCATGGGCAAGTCCCAGCGTGGCGCAGAGTGCGGCCACCTGCGCCGCCTCCCCCGCCGCCTCGGGCCGTAGCCCGTGATCCACCGTCACGGCACTCACGCCGATACCGGTCTCGCGCGCCCAATCATGGGTCGCGAGGAGGAGCGCCATGCTGTCGCCGCCGCCGGACACGGCCACGGTAACGTGATCGAAAGGGGCCCGGTCCTGCGCGGCTGCGAGCGCCTCCCGCAGCGCCGCGTCGGGTGTCACGAACAGCCGAGCTGCTGCCGCTCCGCCTGCGCCTCGCCTGCCGCGTTCGAGCCGGGGAAGCGATTGGGCACCTCGCCCAGTGTCGCGCAGGCCTCGCTCACCTGACCAAGCTGGCCGAGCGCCGTGCCGAGTTGCAAGAGCGCATCCGGGGCGGATTGCCCGCCCGGCTCGGCAGAGAAGGACGCGAGATAAGCGCGCGCCGCCTCGGCCACCATGTTCTGCGCGTTGAGCGCCTCGCCGCGCAGAAACAGCGCGCGACCGGTGAGCGGTGTGCCGGGGTAGTTGTCAACGAAGGACTGAAACTGCGTCGCGGCACCGTTGAAATCCCCGGACTCGAGCGCGGCCAGTGCCGCGTCGAAATCCGCCTGCTCGCCCACCGCCAGTTGTGTGCCGGTGTCGCCGGTATTCGCGTCAGGCAAGGTCGAGGTGGGAAGCTGGCCGGCCGGCAGGTCGGGCTGAACCGCCTCCACCCCGCCAAGAGGCTTGGAGAGCCCCTCGTTCATGATGTCGCAATCGGGTTCCAGCTCGCACAGCCGGAAGGACAGGTCGCCCAGCCGGTTTGCCCCGTCGGTGGCAATGGAGTTGAGCCGGAATTCCAGTTCCTCGGTCTTGCCGGTGAGGCGTTGCAGCGCGGTCTCGATGGCATTCACGCGGTCGAGCGGGGTGCCCGACCCCACGGGCGCCGGGGCGCCGGTCGTGTTCAGCTCGGTGCGCAGGCGCGCGAGCTCCACGTTCAGCACGGTCAGTTCCTGACGGACATCCGCCAGCGTCTGGTCACGGTCCTGTGCCAGCCCCGGCACGGCGAAGGCCGCGGCGAGCGCCGCAGCCAGAAAGATTTTCGTCAGCCCCATCGGCCCTCTCTCACCCGCGCCGTCAGGTGCCGGCGCCGGTCGTCAGCACCGTCACCGCACGGCGGTTTTGCGCATAGCAGCTTTCGTCGGAGCAGATCGCGAGCGGCCGCTCCTTGCCATAGCTTACGGTTTTCAGGCGGTTGGGCGCAACGCCGCGTTCGATGAGGTAGCTTTGCACCGCACTTGCCCGCCGCGCGCCGAGCGCCACGTTGTATTCCCGGGTGCCCTGTTCGTCCGCGTGCCCCTCGATGATCGCGGAGTAGGCCTGGTTCGAGGACAGCCACTGGGCCTGCTGGGCCAGAACCGCCTCGGCCTGCGGGTTCAGGGTGGACTGGTCCACTTCGAAAAGCACCCGGTCCCCGATGCTCTGGTTGAAATAGGCGGCGGAGGTCGGGTCGTTCACGCCGCCCGCGTTGGCACCGGAATTGGCGGCATCCGCAGCGTTGAACCGGTCCTGAGAACAGGCCGAGATCGCGAGCGTGCCGACCATCAGCGCGACGAGGGTAATCTTTTTCATGGGCTTCAATGTCCTGTCTTTATCGTTGCTCGATTGCGGCGATCCTAGCACATGACGCACCGTGTCGTCGCGGCTTTCCTAGTTCTGGAGCGGCCCCCAGCTCGGGTCCGATGCGGCGTCCGGCGTGGGCACCCGGCGCAGGTTGCGCCCCGAGATGTCGACCGAGTAGAGCCCCGGCGCGCCGTCGGCCCCCTGACTTTCACGGGTGAACATGATCACGCGCCCGTTTGGCGCCCAGGTGGGGCCTTCGTCAAGGAACGACGCCGTGAGGAGGCGTTCCTCGGAGCCGTCCGTGCGCATGACGCCGATGTGGAAACGCCCGCTGTTTTGCTTGGTGAAGGCCACGAGATCGCCGCGCGGCGACCAGACCGGCGTGCCGTAGCGGCCGGGGCCGAAGCTGATGCGCTGCGCCTCGCCGCCGTTCGCCGACATGACGTAAAGCTGCTGCGTGCCCGAGCGGTCGCTTTCGAAGACGATGCGCGAGCCGTCGGGCGAGAAGCTGGGCGCGGTTTCGATCGCGGGCGAACTGGTGAGCTGCTGGATCGAGCCGCCGTTCACGTCCATCCGGTAGATGTCGGAGTTGCCGCCCTGCTCCAGCGAGAAGATGATCGCTTGCCCGTCAGGCGAGAATCGCGGCGAGAAGGCCATGTTGCCGCCGCCGGTGCCCAGTGAGCGGCGCTGCGCGGAGCCGACCTCGAGCACGAAGATCTGCGGCTGTCCCGTCTCGTAGGAGGTATAGAGCACGCGGGTCCCGTCCGGCGAGAAGCGCGGCGCGAAGACGAGCGACTCGGCGTCGGTGAGGTATTTCACGTTCGCGCCGTCATAATCCATGACCGCGATCCGCTTGCGCCGCGCGTTCTTGGGGCCGCTCTCGGAGACGAAGACCACGCGGCTGTCGAAATACCCACTCTCGCCCGTGATGCGGGAATAGACGGTGTCGGCCACCTTGTGCGCGATGCGGCGGATGCCGTCGGCGGTGCCGGTGAATTGCAGCCCCTGCCCCAGCTCGGCGCCCGAGACGACATCGTAGACCCGGAACTTGACCGTGATCTGCCCGCCGCTTTCGGCCACCGCCCCGGTGATAAGCGCCTGAGCGTTCACGGCCTTCCAGTCGGCATACTGGATCGGAGACGCGAAATTGGTGACGTTCGAGATGAAGGCCGATGACGGGATTTCCCGGAACAGCCCGGTGCCAGACAGGTCCGCCGCGATCACGCGGCTGATTTCCTCAGCATAGGCCCCTGCCCCGCCGGTCTCGGCCTGAAAGGTCGGCACGGCGAAGGGCAGCGGCTCGATGACCCCCTCGGTGATCTCGATTCGCAGCGGTCCCTGCTGGGCCTGAGCGGGCGTGGCGGAGAGCACGGGCGCGAGCGCCAGAAGCGCCAGGGCATATGCCAGGAGTTTGTTCATCGTCATCGCAGCCTCATATTCTCCGGATTGAAGGTCATTTCAATCTCACGCCACTGTTCGTACTTATCACTCGGCAAGTTATAGCCGTTTGCGCCGCAACGGATAACCGCCCGTCGCGCAGCTTGAAAGGCTGTTTGGGTGGCCTGCCCGTTCGGCCCGTTCGACGAGACCAGTTCGATCCCCGACGGAACGCCGTTGGGTTGCATCTGGACCAGCACCACCACGGTCGTCTTCATCGCATCGGTCGACGACGACCCGAGGTTCCAGCATTGGCTCACCGCAAGGCGCAGGCCCTCACGCTCGCCAGAGGTGAGCGGCGGGCCGGTCGGGGCCTCGGTCTGGGCCGCACCGGGGGTGTCGAGCGCGTCGTTCACGGCGTCGGCCACGGCATCGGCGATCGGGTCGCGTTCGGTTTCCGTTTCCGGCTCGGGCTGCGGCTCCGGTTCGGGCTCCGGCTCGGGCTGGGCCGTTTCGACTTCCGGTTCCGGGCGCTGCGGGCGCGGTTGCGGGCGGATCGAGCTTGTGGGCGCGGCGGACTGGGGCGTTTCGGCCTCGGTCACGATCTCGGTGGTCGCGGCCTCGGGCTGGGTCGCCTCCTGCTCTTCCTCGGGCGGCGTGTCGACCGCGTCCTCGCTGGGCGCGACCTCGGGGGCCACTTCCGGCGCGATCTCGGCCTGCGGTTCCGGCTCCGGCGCGATCTCGGGGGCGACACGGTCGGCCTCGGGCGGCGTCGGGTCGGTGGTGTCCGGCGGCGTGTCTTCAGTCGGCAGCGCAGGCTCGGGCGTTGGCGGCTCCGGCTGCGGTGTCGGTTCGGGTTCCGGCGCGGGCTCGGGCTCAGGCTCGGGACGCGGGGGTGGATTGGGCGAGACTTCGGGCGCGGGTTCCGGCTCCGGTTCCGGCTCGGGCGTGCCAACGGGCGGGGCGGTCAGGGCCGCGAACTCTTCTTCGGAAATGATCGACACGTCCGCGACCGGCACGGGCGGCTCATCGAGGCTCCGCTCGAACAGGCCCCCGAACAGGAGCCAGAGGATCAGAAGTCCGTGACCGATCCCCGAGATATAATAGCCGGTCTTCACGATCCGCCTCTACCTCGACGCCTCGTCCATGCTCGGCCCGCCCGTGTCGGTGACGAGGCCGATGTCATTGAACCCGGCGGCGTTGAGCGCGCCCATGACCTGCGCCACGCGTTCGTAGGGCACGCGCCCGTCGGCGCGCAGGAATATCTTGTTGTCCGTCCGCTCGGCGGCGACGGCGCGCAGGCGCGGGATCAGGTCGTCGCGGGCGATTTCGGTCGTCATCAGGGTGATGGTCCCTTCTTCGGTCAGCGTGACGGTCAGTGGTTCTTCCTCGACGGCCGGGAGCGGTGTCGCGGCGGTCTCGGGAAGCTGGACGGGCACGCCCACGGTCATCAGCGGCGCGGCAACCATGAAGATGATGAGCAGCACCAACATCACGTCCACGAAGGGCGTGATGTTGATCTCGGCCATCATCGCGCGATGGCGCCCGCGACGGCGGCCCCGGCGGGCGCGCGGTTTTGCCTGGGTGACGGTGCCGGCCATGTCAGCTGTCCAACTGGCGGCTGAGGATGGTCGAGAATTCGTCCGCGAAGCTTTCCCAGCCCGCCGCGATGTTGTCGCTGTCGGAGGTGAGCTTGTTGTAGAAGATCAGCGCCGGAATGGCCGCGAGCAGACCAAGCCCCGTGGCCAGCAACGCCTCGGCGATGCCCGGTGCCACGACGGCAAGGTTGGTGTTTTGCTGCTGCGCGATCTCGGTGAAGGCGTGCATGATGCCCCAGACGGTCCCGAAGAGGCCGATGAACGGCCCGGAGGAGGCTGTCGTCGCGAGGAAACCCAGCTGGGTGTTGAGGCTCTCGGCCTCTTTCGCGATGGCCACGTCCATCGACCGGTCGATCCGGCTCTGCGCGCCGCCGATCAACCCGCCGTCCGCGCGGTGCGACCTGCGCCATTCCAGCATCCCGGCGGCGAATACACGCTCTGCCGAACTCGTGGGTGTCGGGCCGATCTGGTCGTACAGTTCGTCCAGCGGCTCACCCGACCAGAACGCCTGATCGAACACAGCCGCCTCGCGCCGCGCGCGCCGGTATTGCATGAACTTGGTTACGATGATCGCCCACGAATAGAACGAGGCCGCGATGAGCAAAATCATCACCAGCTTCACGATCAATGTCGAACGAATGAAAAGCGCCCAGAAGGAAAAATCCATTTCCCCTGCCAGCGCGAGGGCTTCCTGTTCCATATCGGTCCCGTATACCTGCCTCGGTTCGCCGTCTCTGTCGGACGGCTCTAATGCCCGCGAAGGTAGCCGAATTGAAGCCCAATAGCCAACAAAACCGCGTGTAGGCTATGAATTTCCGGGTTTCAGTGCAGGTTTTGGCGGATATTCGCCGGTAGCCGCGCGGGCGCGCCCGTCTCGGTCAGGGCGACGATCGTGACCGTGGATTGAAACAGCAGATCAACCCCGCGCATCACGTCCTGGCGCAGGACGATCCGCACCCCCGTCATCGCTTCGAGCGAGGTTTGCACGGTCAGGTCGTCGTCGAATTTCGCGGGGGCGAGGTAGTCGGCCTCGATGTGCCGCACGGCGAAGACGATGCCGGTCTCGGCCTTCACCTGCGTCTGGTCCACCCCCATCTCGCGAATCCACTCGGTCCGGGCGCGTTCGATGAACTTCAGGTAGTTGGCGTAATAGACGATGCCCGCGAGGTCGGTGTCCTCGTAATAGACATGGACGGGGAAGGTATGGGTCATGGTCAATCCGATTTGATCAGGCCGGAATACCCGGCCACCGCGAGAACGGAGAACGCCCAGCCCAGCACGATGTGGAGCCAGAGATAGGCGCGGCCGAAGCGACCCCAGGGCGAAGGCGCGGATTCGTCGGGAATCCAATAGCCCTGCATCTCCAGCGCGACAATGGGCAGGAGGGTGTCGAGCGCATACATCCCGGCGTGAAAGATCGGGTAGGAGGCCGCGGACGGCTGATCGAGGTAGCAGGCAAGCTGGCTCTCGCCGGTGTTGAGGGCCGCGCCACCGGCCAGGCTCACACCCGGCGCGCAGCCCGCCCATTCCGGGGAGCGCAGGACGAAAGCGTTGTTCGGCTTGAAGGCGTCGCGGGCGTAGGTCTCGGAAAAGATGACCGTGCCCGCCCCCCACATCGCGAGCAGCCAGACGACCGCCAGAAGCGGCACGCGCCCGTAGCGCACCGTCACGGCGAGGATGGTATCGCCGAGCGCCGCAAAGGCGGCACCGGGGATGCGCCCTTCCCGGACCAGCCGACGGCGCCGCGCGGCGCGGTGGCGTTTCTCCTTGGCGATCAGGACGCGGCGCGCCTCGTCGCGGTAGCCCATGTCGCGCAGCACACGAGCGCAGCTTTCCCACGGCTGGGGCCAGAAATCGGCCCCGTCCTTGCCGGTATCCTGGCGGTCGAGCCAGGCGATCCGCTCTTTCGAGGACAGTCCCGCCCCGGTGAGCGAACCGTATCGGAAGCGGTTGAGGAACAGGTTGCCGGACGCGGGCCATGTGTCCGGCGCATCGCACAGGGAAGACACTTCTGCATCCTCGAGGTGCAGCTCGCCGTCGATGCGCCCGTGCCTGAGAAACAGGATGCCGCCGATCCGCGCGCCTTCAAGCGACAGGGCGACCTTGCCGTCGCCGCCCGACAGATGCGCCCCTGAACAATCGACGTTCCCGCCCACCGTCGCGCCGAGAAAGATCATCGGACCGGATGTGACCGCGTCGCGCAGGAACAATCCGCCCCTGAGTTCCAGCCGGTCGGCCTCGACCCCCGGAATGCGGCTCATCATGAGAAAAAGATTGTCGATCACGGCGGAGCGGAGGACCGGGGCCGCTTCGAAGTCGCAGTCGATCAAGGCGATATCGCGCGGGGCCCGGCAGCCTTCGAGGTCCAGCCGCCCGGTGATCCGGGCGCCGGCCAGCCGCACGCCTTTCTCATGGACCCGCGCCCCGGCTACGGCCTCTGACAGGTCGTCGAGGTCGTTCAGGAGAACCTGCCGCAGCAGCGCCGCGCGCACCTCGTTTCCGGTGTCGGGGTCCAGGACGATGGTGTCGCCTGACGCCAACCCGGTCAGCAGCGCCGTTTCGCCAGCCGACAATTCCCCGAAATCTGCGATGTTCGCCATGACACCCCGGCCCGTCCCCTTGCGAAAGCCTAGCCGGTCAGCAGGAATTCGGCCAGCGGCTCATACACCGGGCCGTCGTCGCGCAGGTGGGAGCGGTTGAGCGAGACGCTGTCGGCCAGTTCCGTCGGCAGCGCATAGGGCGCGTTGAGCTTGAGGAAATCGCCCAGTCCCCGATGCTCTTTCTCGCTCATCTGTTTGCCAAAACGCGCGAGCGTCACATGGGGGCGGAAACGGCGACGCTCCATCGTCACCCCGGCCTCGCGGGCCAGTCTCGTGACCCGGTCGTGGAGCGTCAGCAGTTCCGGCGTGGGCCGCGCGTCCATGAGGACGAGGTTGGGCTTTCGCCCGCCCATCACGTCGATATTGGTAAGCGTCAGCGCGATGGGCGCATCGGGCAGGTCGGCCATACGCGCCGCGATGTCGTGGGCCTGCCCCGGATCGATGTCGCCGAGGAAGGCGAGCGTGAGGTGCAGGTTCTCTTCCTCGACCAGCCGCCCGACCGTCAGACCCGCCTGCAACCGCGTGAGCGGGCGCAGCAAGCTTTCGGGAAGGTCGAGCGCGATGAAGGCGCGCATCAGCCCGCCTGTATCCTTGCGGCGAGCCTGAGTGCGTGGGAGGCGTCATCGGCGGCTGCCGGCATCACCGGGTCGTAGGCTGCGCGGATCAGGTCCGCGATCTCGGGGCGCAGCATCGTCATCCCGTTCTCGGGGTGCTTGGCGAGCGGCGAGGTTTCGGCAAAGGCCCCCTCGCCCCAGGCCAGCATGATCTGCGCCGCCTGCATCATCGCGACCGTCTCGGCAGGCAGCTTTTCCATGCCGCCGCCCAGACGCACGAAGGCGAAGGCGGCCTTGATCGCGCCCGCCTCGTCGAAGCGGAAGGTGCGGTATTGCACGGCCTGCACCTCAGACAGCCTGGCGACGAGTTTCGAAAGATCCGGGATCAGGCGGTCGAGATCGGGAACCTCCAGCAGTTCTGCCCAGTCCCGGAAGAAAAAGATCATCAGGTTCGCGCCGAGTTCGGGGTCCGTCTCGGCCATCGGGTGTCCGGCGAAGGTCGTGACCGCCTCGAGCGCGCCCTTCACGGTCGCGAGCGTCGCATCCTCGACCCCGAAGACGACCGGCGCGATGGGGCGGCCCCAGCGGGCGAAGGCATAGGCGCCTTTTCGGGTGAACAGGCTCTCGATCTCGTCTGCGGTCATGGCGGCCCCTTTCGGCGCGCCAGATACCGCGTCGGGACACGGCTCGCAACTACTGCGGGGCGAGGTCGCGCAGCGATGCGGGCAGCGGGCCGTCGGTATCGCCGAAAAGCTGCGGCGCCTGCCCGGCCTCGGACAGTACGATCACGACGCGCGCCCCGTCTTCGGATACTGCCACCGCGACGCGGTCGGTTTCGCATTCCAGTTTTTCGCAGGCCGAGCCCACGATCCAGTCGCCCTCGAAGGCGAAAGGCCCACCCAGTTCCGCGTTCTCCTGGGCCGTGGCCAGCGCCTCGGGCGTCATCATCTCCATCAGCGGGTCCTGCAATTCGGCGGCACCGAAGAAGTCGAACACGTAACTGTCGAGCCAGAAGGTGCCGGGATCGCCGATGGACCAGCCGACCTGCTGTGCCGGCTCCTGCACTTCGGTGATCCTTTCGCCATCGTAGATGAACGACACCGGCCCTTGCCCGACCTCGACGCTGGGTGACGTGACCTTGGCCCCCGCTGGTACTTCGGTCAGTTCGAACCCCTCGGCGCAGGTCCCGAAGACCTCCGAGAAGTCGACGCCGCTGTCCGACAGCTTCGCCCAGACATATTCGGTCGCGCAGGCGTTGCCGCCTTGGGACACGGCGATCAGCACCCAGTCATGCAGGGCAGCTTCGATGAAGGCCACATAGGGGCCGGAGGGCAGCTCGAGAACCTCGCCCTGAAACAGCAGCCCCTTCTCCATCTCGCCCACGGGCGCGATCTCGACCGGACCGAACCGGGTATCGAGGGCTGCTGCGGGCCAGGCCGCGAGGCCCAGGAGGGCGGTCATCATCCAACGCATCTGTCGTCTCCAAAAAAACCTGACGTCGGGGCCAACCGCCCGACCCTGTGAAACGCCGTCCGGTGCCACAAGGTTCACGGCCCCTTCTTCGTTTCGCGAATATGTCGGGGGGACCGGGGGGGGCTGGCCCCCTGCGGGCCGACTGCCGCCCGAGGTGACACCGCTCATCGCGCACCGGGGTCGCGCAGGCTGCGGCGCATGATCTTGCCGGTGGCGGTCATCGGCAACTCTTCCACAAAGGCCACGCTGCGCGGCGCGACATGCGGCGAGACCTTGTCGCGCACCCGCTGGATCAAGGCGGCCTCCAGACCATCCGGTGCAACCCCGCTGCGCAGCACGACAAAAGCCTTCACCACTTCACCCCGCGTCTCGTCCGGCACACCTACGGCGGCGGCCATGACCACATCCGGGTGGCCGGTGAGGCAGGTTTCGATCTCGGTCGGCCCGATCCGGTAGCCTGCCGAGGAGATCACGTCGTCATCCCGGCTCACGTAGGTGAAGTAGCCGTCTTCGTCCATCACGCCAAGATCGCCGGTGCGCATCCAGTCGCCGGTAAACTTTTCGGCTGTCTTCTCCGGCAGGTTCCAGTAGCCCAGAAACATCACCGGGTCGGGCCGCTTCACCGCGATCTCGCCCGTGGTGCCCGGTGCCACCTCCTGCCCCGCCCCGTCGATCACCGCGACCTCGTGCCCGGGCACGGCCTGCCCCATGCTGCCCGGGCGCACCTCCATCGAACCGGCGCAGGAGGCCAGCACCAGATTGCACTCCGTCTGGCCGTAGAATTCGTTGATCGTGACCCCGAACGCACGTTTCGCCCAGTCGAGCAGATCGGCCCCCAGTGCCTCGCCGCCGGACCCGATGGTGCGTATGCTTACCGTTTCGGGGATTTCCGCCTGCCGCATCAGCTTGAGCGCCGTTGGCGGCAGGAACAGGTTGCGCACCTTTTGTTCTGCAATAAGGCGATAGGCCTCGGCCGGGTCGAACTTGCGCATCCGGCAGGAGACGAGGCGCACACCGTGGTAAAGGCAGGGCATCGCTATATCCATGAGCCCGCCGATCCAGGCCCAGTCGGCGGGCGTCCAGCCCACGTCGCCCGGTTGCGGAAAGCCTTCGTGATGCAGCTCGATCGACGGCAGATGCCCGATCAGGAACCGGTGCGCATGAAGCGCGCCCTTGGGCGGTCCCGTCGTGCCGGAGGTATAGATGATGACGGCGGGGTCTTCGGCCCCGACCGGCTCCGGCGGAGCCGGTGGCGCGGCCTCGATCTCGGCCCAGAAATCGCGACCGTCGCCCCCATCGACCACGAAAACCGCCTCGAGATCCGGCAGGTCACCGCGGATCGCGGCCAGTTTCTCGGCCCCGGCGGCGTCCGTCACGACAAGTTTCGCCCCGCTGTCAGCCAGCCGGAAGGCCAGCGCATCGGGCCCGAAAAGCGAAAACAGCGGAATCGAGATCGCGGCCCGCTTCCACGTCGCGAGATGAGCGATCAGCGTCTCGGGCGACTGGCCCAGCAGCACGCCCACCCGGTCGCCGCGCCCCAGCCCGGCTTTCGCAAAGACCCCCGCCAGCCGGTCCGACGCGTCGCGCAATGCGCCATAGGTCCAGTCGCGCGCGTTCTCACCGACATGGGTGAAGGCCACGCGCTCCGGCTCCGCGCGCGCCCAGCTGTCACAGCACGCCTCGGCCATGTTGAAATCATCGGGAATGTTCCAGCGAAACGCCCGCCGCAGCGCGGCCCAGTCGCCCGGATCACCGACGACCCGGCGCGCGGTCATTTCGCGTAGACGGTCAGCGTGTGGAGCCCGGCGAGCCCGACCTCGAGCAGCCTGAGCGCCGGCAGGGAAATGCGGCTTCCCGCCGTGGCCGGCCCGTCGATGGGCCTGAGTTCGAGGCTCACGGACTTGCCGTTCTCCGCCTCGACCCGCCCCTGCGTCACGGACGACACCAGCGGGGTTTCCATCCAGATCCCCGGCTCCGTCGGGCTGCCCAAAGTGGCGACCGTGGTGCCGAGCGACCGCTCGCCCGCAGGCTCCGGTATCGCGACGGCCGCCGCCCGCTCTTCGTCTGTCGTGGTGTCGAAGGCATCCTCGGTGCGCGCGTCCGGTGGTGGCGGAGGGGTGGTCACGACGCTGTCCGCCGGTTTCACATTCGCGGCAGGCTGGAGGAACGCGGGACCGTCTGCACAGGCCCCAAGCCCCAGTAAAGCAATCAGAACAAACCGTTTCATGGGCCGATCCTACGCGGATCGCGCGCAGGCTCACAAGACCCGATAGCGCTTGCCCCGGCGCCCGGCCATCCTTACGTTCTTCCCATGACCGACGCACCTCTTATCGACCCGTTCCAACGCCCGATCAGCTACCTCAGGCTGTCGGTGACGGACCGCTGCGATTTCCGCTGCACCTATTGCATGGCCGAGAACATGACGTTCCTTCCGAAAAAGGAACTTCTGACGCTCGAGGAACTCGACCGCGTCTCGTCGGCCTTCATCGGCCTGGGCGTGCGCAAACTGCGCATAACCGGGGGCGAGCCGCTCGTGCGCCGTGACATCATGGAATACTTCCGCGCCATGTCGCGCCACCTCGACTCCGGCGCGCTGGACGAGCTGACACTCACCACCAACGGCTCGCAACTCGAACGCTTCGCGGGCGAGCTTCACGACGCCGGCGTGCGCCGCGTGAACATCTCACTCGACAGCCTCGATCCGCAGAAATTCGCCGACATCACCCGGCGCGGCGACCTGTCCAAGGTCATCCGCGGCCTCGACGCGGCACAGGAGGCAGGGCTGCGCGTCAAGATCAACGCGGTCGCGCTCAAGAACTTCAACGACGTGGAACTCTTCGACCTCACCGAATGGTGCGCCAAACGCGACATGGACCTGACATGGATCGAGGTCATGCCGATGGGCGACATCGGCAACGAGGACCGGCTGGACCAATACTGGCCCCTCACCGACCTGCGCGACAAGCTCGAAGAACGCTACACCGTCACGCCCCTTGCCGAACGCTCCGGCGGCCCTGCCCGCTACGTCCGGCTTGAGGAGACGGGTCAGAAGATCGGCTTCATCACGCCGCTCACGCATAATTTCTGCGAAAGCTGCAACCGCGTGCGCATGACCTGCACCGGCGAGCTTTACATGTGCCTGGGCCAAGAAGACCGCGCCGACCTGCGCACGCCCCTGCGCGATCACCCCGAGACCGACGAACCGCTCGTCGCGTCGATCCGCGAGGCCATCACGCGCAAGCCCAAGGGCCACGATTTCGACTATTCGCGCCAACGCGCCGATGGTCAGGTCTCACGCCACATGAGCCACACGGGCGGCTGACGCCAACGCCAGACCCTGCCTTTCGCTTCGGAGCCGCCGTCGCCTGAGACCGGACGGCCGACGACGTGGGCGACGATCCAGAGAAATCGCCGAGGGCCCCCGGCTTGCCGGGGATACGGCTATTTCTCTTGAGCGGCGAACGCGGCGGTGGCAGGCAAGGATCAGGTGACGACGGATCCAGGAGCGAAAGGTCTTTCGCTTTGGTGAGCCGGAGCCACCCTTCCCCAGAATAAAGCGTGCGGCGCCGGCCGCACTCCGTTTCCCAGCGCAAGGCCAGTCTCACGCCGCCGGCATCCGCCGTTCCACGATTTCGGCCCACCAGCTACAGCCCGCCGGAATCGCCTCGTCGTTGAAGTTGTATTCCGGGTGATGCACCGGCGCGGTGTCACCGTTGCCGACGAGGATATAGGCCCCCGGCCGCGCCTCCAGCATATAGGCGAAATCCTCGCCCCCCATGATCGGGTCGGCCTCGGCCGTCTCCTGCCCCGTGACCGACTTTGCGACCTCGGCGGCGAACACGGTCTGTTCCTCGGAATTCACCATGACCGGATAGCCCGGCAGATATGTGAAATCGGCCCGCGCGCCAAAGCCCGCGGCGATCCCCTCGGCCAGCGCGCGCACCCGTTCCGGCGCGGCCTCGCGCACATCGGCGTCATGGGTGCGGATCGTGCCCTTCATATGCACCCGCTGCGGGATGACGTTGTAGCTGTCGCCATCCGTCTGCATCGTCGTGACGCTCACCACCACATGCTTCACCGGGTCCACGTTGCGGCTCGCGATGGTCTGGAGCGCGACGATCACGTGGCTCGCCACTACCGTCGGGTCGATCCCCTCGTGCGGCTTGGCAGCGTGGCCGCCCTTGCCCTCGATCGTCAGGTCGAATTGGTCGGTGGCCGCAAAGAACCCGCCCGCGCGGATCTGGAACTCGCCCACCGGCACGCCGGGCCAGTTGTGCATGCCATAGACCTCCTGAATGCCCCAGCGGTCCATCATCCCGTCCTCGACCATCTCGCGCCCGCCGCCGCCGCCCTCTTCGGCAGGCTGAAAGATCACCACGCAGGTGCCGTCGAAATTCCGGGTCTCGGCAAGGTATTGCGCAGCCCCCAACAGCATCGAGGTATGGCCGTCATGTCCGCAGGCATGCATCTTGCCCTCGGTGCCGGAGGCATAGGGCAGCCCCGTCGCCTCCTTGATCGGCAGCGCGTCCATGTCGGCGCGCAGCCCGATCACCTTGCCGCTGGTGTCGGTCTTGCCCTTGATGACCGCCACGACCCCGGTGCGCCCGATCCCCTCGACCACCTCGTCACAGCCGAAGGCGCGCAGCTTCTCGGCCACGAGCGCGGCGGTGCGGTGGGTGTCGAACAGAAGCTCGGGATTGGCGTGGATGTCCTGTCGCCACGCGGTGATGTCACCGTGCAGTTCGGCGAAGCGGTTCTTGATGGGCATGAGGGTCTCCTTTGCACGGAATCTGTGCCCGGACCCGGCGACAGTCAAGCGCCCTCAGTCTTCGAACAGCGTGCCCTGCCCCGGCGCGCGCGGCGCGTCCAGGCCCAGATGCCGCCACGCCAGATGGCCAAGCATCCGGCCCCGCGGCGTGCGCTGGATCAGCCCCTGTTGCAGCAGGAACGGCTCGATCACCTCCTCCAGCGCGTCCCGGCTTTCCGACAGCGCCGCCGCAAGCGTCTCGATCCCGACCGGACCGCCGCCGTAGTGCTCGGCCATCAGTTTCAGATACCGCCGGTCGGCGCCGTCCAACCCGAGATGATCCACCCCGAGGCGGGTGAGAGCATTGTCCGCGATCGCCCGCGTTATCCGGCCATCGCCTTCCACCACGGCAAAGTCCACCACCCGGCGCAACAGCCGCCCGGCAATGCGCGGCGTGCCGCGTGCCCGCTTGGCGATCTCGAGCGCGCCTTCGTCCTCGGCCGGAGCGTTCAGCTTGAGCGCGTTCTTGGTGACGATCCGGTGCAATTCCTCGACCGTGTAGAACTGGAGCCGCGTCGGGATGCCGAACCGGTCGCGCAGCGGCGTCGTCAATAGGCCCAGCCGAGTGGTCGCGCCCACCAGCGTAAAGGGCTGCAACTCGATGCGCACGGTGCGCGCCGCAGGCCCCTCACCGATGACGAGGTCGAGCTCGAAATCCTCCATCGCCGGATAAAGCACCTCCTCGACCACAGGGTTCAGCCTGTGAATCTCGTCGATGAACAGCACGTCGCGCGCTTCGAGGTTAGTGAGGATAGCCGCCAGATCGCCCGCTTTCGCCAGCACGGGGCCCGAGGTCATGCGAAAATTCACGCCCAGTTCGCGCGCCATGATCTGGGCGAGCGTGGTCTTGCCCAGACCGGGGGGACCGTGAAACAGCGCATGATCCATCGCCTCGCCTCGGCGCCGGGCGCTTTCGATGAACACCTTGAGGTTCGCGCGCGCTTCGGCCTGACCGATGAAATCATCGAGCGTCTGAGGGCGCAGCGCGCGGTCGAAATCTTCGGCCATCGGCTCGGGGCGCAGGGTGGGGTCAGGCTCGGTCATGCTCTTCGCTCGCTGTGCAGCGGCTCATCGCCCGGGGCCGGGCGAAGACACCCCGAGGGTGGATGAGCCTCACCTTCCCTACCCTTTCGGCGCAAGCAGCTTCAAGGCCGCGCGGATCAGGCCGGAGGTGTCCAGATCGGGGGCGTCGCCCAGAGCTGTCGCCACCGCGCTGGCCGCCTCGCCCGGCGCGTAGCCAAGGTTGGCGAGCGCCGAAAGCGCCTCCTGCTGCGCGGTGTTGGCGGACGCGGGCCGGGGCCTGGCCATCGGGGCCGTTACCGGGTCGTCGCTTTCCACGAGGGTCACGTCATCCGCCACAGGCGCAGCGCCTGCGCCCATCGCCATGACGGTCGGGGCTTTGTCCTTGAGCTCGTTCACCACCCGTTGCGCCGTCTTGGGCCCCAGCCCCTTTGCCGCCTTCACCGCGTTCCAGTCGCCCAGAGCGATGGCCCGGCTCACCCCGTCCGCGCCGAGCGCGCCGAGGATGGCGGTCGCGGCCTTGGCCCCGATCCCCTGCACGGTCATCAGAAGGCGGAACCATTCCTTTTCGGTGAGCGACAGGAACCCGTGCAATTGCATCAGATCCTCACGCACGATCAGGTCCGTGTAGAGCGCCACCGCCTCGCCCGGCCCCGGCAGGCTCGCGAGCGTCCTGTCCGAGACGTGAACGATATAGCCGACCCCGCGCACGTCGATCAGAACGTGATCGTCGCCCTTGTAGTCGATCCGGCCCGACAGCTTTCCGATCATGCGCGCACCTTCGCCACGGCGGCAGCGAGCTTGTCGCCCGCCCGCGCGTGGTGGGCATGGCACAGAGCGATGGCCAGCGCGTCCGCCGCGTCCGGACCGGCAAGCTCCACACCCGGCAGTTGCAGCCGCACCATGTGGTCGATCTGGCGCTTGTCGGCATGACCCACGCCGACCACGGTCTTCTTGATCGTGTTGGGCGCATATTCCCCGACGCTGAGTCCCGCCCGGGCCGGGACAAGCATCGCGATCCCGCGCGCCTGACCGAGTTTCAGGGTGCCGGCGCCGTCCTTGTTCACGAAGGTCTGCTCCACCGCCGCCGTATCGGGCGCGAAACGGGCGACCACGTCGCTCAGCGCGTCGAACAGCGCCAGAAGGCGGTCGGCAAGTGCCGTGCCCTCGCCGTGACAGACCCCGTTCGCGACATGGCTGATTCTGCTGCCCGACACATCGATCACGCCCCAGCCGAGGTTTCTCAGCCCCGGGTCGATGCCCAAAACCCGCATTTTGACCGCCCCTTTTGTTCTGCTTTTGACAAAAATTAGCACGAAACGCGAACATCTGCCAAGATGAATACTTCGACAGCGGAGTTCCGCTTGCTGATTTCCGGACGGAAAACGACTTCGGAAAGCGTGAAACCGACGCTTTTGTGCGTCCGGATTCCCGAAAATATTTCAAATGGTTAAGCGGATATTAAGCTATGCACACCCGGCAGAGAACCCATGCAAGAACTGCATTTGTGCCCGGACCGGTTTGTCCCTATCTGCACCAGTTCTGAGGCGATGGATTCTCTGTCGCCCAATACTTAAGCAAGGAGCGCAGATATGGCTGCAAGAACCGCCACCTACGAATTCGCCGGTCACGTCTCGCGCGTTATCCGGTTCGTCGCCGACTTCCGCATCGACTTGGAGCGCCGCCGTGCCCGCCGCGCCACCCGTCGCAAGCTGGAAACCCTCACCGACTCGCAACTCACGGATATCGGTGTGAAGCGCCTCGACGTGTTCATGATGCGCTGACCCCCCGAGACGACAAAGGCCGCCCCGAAGGACGGCCTTTTCAGGCCCCGCCGCATTTCCGGCGGGGCTTTTTTTTGGTTACTCGTCCACCGGCAACGCCACGAAGCGGGGATCGCCGCCGCGCCGCACGAGCAGGAGGAGCGACTGACGTCCCCCATCGCGGGCCGCTTCGATCCGCTCCTCGAGGTCGGAAATCGACGACAGGCGCTGTTGGCCCGCCTCGGTGATCACGTCGCCCTCGACGATACCCTTCTCGGCAGCCTGGCTGTCGCCCTCGACCGCGACGACGACGAGGCCTTCGGCGCCGGCGTCCAGCCCGAGTTCTTCGCGCAGTTCATCGGTCATTTCCGAAAGTGTCAGGCCGAGGATCGTGGATTGCTCCACGTCAGGGGCCGGAGTGTCTTCATCACCGCCCGCGCTTTCATCGGCTGCCAGTGCCTCTTCCCGGCGACCGAGCACCACCTTGAGCGTCTGGGTCTGGCCATCGCGCAGGACGACGACGCGCACGGTTTCGCCCACGCCGGAATTGCCGACGATGCGGACGAGCTCGCGTGTGTCGGCGACGTCCTGACCGGCGAAGCTGAGGATGAGGTCGCCCGCTTCCATGCCGCCGTCCTTGGCCGGGCCGTCCGGCACGTCGGTGACGAGCGCGCCTGCGGTGCTGTCGAGTTCCATCGCCTCGGCCACGTCAGGGCTCACGTCCTGGATGCGCACGCCAAGCCAGCCGCGGCGCGTCTCGCCGAATTCCTGAAGCTGATCGACAACCTTGGTCACGACGTTCGAGGCCATTGCGAAGCCGATGCCGATGGAGCCGCCGTTGGGCGACAGGATCGCGGTGTTCACGCCGACGACCTGACCGTCGAGGTTGAACAGCGGGCCGCCCGAGTTGCCCCGGTTGATCGCCGCGTCGGTCTGGAGGAAGTCGTCATAGGTGCCCTGAAGCTCCCGTCCACGGGCCGAGATGATCCCGGCGGAGATCGAGAATCCCTGCCCCAGCGGGTTGCCCATCGCCATGACCCAGTCGCCCACGCGGATCGCGTCCGAATCGCCGAAGGGCACGAAGGGAAGCGGCTCGTCCGTTTCGACCTTGAGGAGCGCGATGTCGGTGTTCGGGTCTGTGCCGACGACGGTCGCGTCAAGCTCGCCCCGGTCCCCGAAGAACTCGATGACGATCTCGTCCGCGCCTTCGATGACGTGGTTGTTGGTGACGATGTAGCCGTCCTCGGAGATCACGAAGCCGGAACCCAGCGCCGATGAGCGGCGGGTGCGGGGCGGCTGTCCTTCGCCGTCACGCTCAAGGAAATCGCGGAAGAAATCTTCGAACGGTGAGCCTTCGGGCACCATCGGTGACGGTCCCGTGTCCTGCGAAACGACCGTGGCGGTGGTGATGTTCACCACCGACGGGCTCACCTTCTCGGCGAGGTCCGCAAAGCTCGTCGGGCGGGTCTGGGCCGTCGCGAGCTGCGTCGCGGCGAGCACGATGGCGGCCATGACGGCGAAAAGGGTTGCGATAAATCTGGGGTTCGTTCGGGTCAAAACCCTTGCCTGCGCTTTCACTGCAGTCTCCTCTGAAATCCTGCCGGACGTTTCGACCATCATTCCAGATAGGAGCCCGGTCGTGCAACGCAATCTTGACCACGAGCCGTCACGCCGCCGTGACGTGGCAGGGCGTTGCCGATCATCCCTGGACGATCCAGACCATCGCAACGCCCACCCCGATGGCCACAAGGCCGACCATGCGCCGCTGGTCGCGGCTCATGGTGGCGATGGCTTCCAGCAGGTTTTCGAGCCTGCCGGGAAGGAAGAAGAAGACCAGGCCCTCGATCACGAGGGCCAGGCCAAGACCCAGCAAGAGCCAGCTCATTCGTCGGCGGGCTGGGTGTCCGCTGCGCCGGTGGTGTCGCTTCCGCCGGTGTCGGTTTCGGTTTCAGCGCTGTCAGGCAGCCCCGCATCCGGAACCTCGATGACAGGACCGGCGTCGGTCGAGCTGTCCTCGGCCGTGTCGGTCTGGACCGCCGGGAGCTGCCCGGCACTGCGCGCGATCTGGGCCGACGTGTCGGACTTCAGGTAGTTGAAGAACTCGCTGTTGGGCGAGATCACCAGCGTCGAGTTCCGGCCCTGAATGGCCCGCTCGTAGGCGCTCATTGACCGGTAGAAGGCGAAGAACTCCGGATCGCGGCCGAAGGCTTCGGCATAGATCGCGTTCCGCAGCGCATCCGCCTCACCGCGAATGATGTCGGCTTCCCGCTGCGCTTCCGACGTGGTTTCCACCACGGTCCGGTCGGCCTGTGCACGAAGACGCTGCGCGGCCTCGTTACCACGCGCGATCTCGTCTGCCGCTTCCCGCTGACGCTCGGCGCGCATCCGTTCGAACGTCGCCTCGAGGTTCTGGTCGGGAAGGTCGGCGCGCTTGATGCGCACGTCGATGACCCGGATACCGAGCGCGTCGGCTTCGTCCCGCGACTGGTCGCGGATCTGGTTCATCAGCGACACACGATCGACCGAGAGCACGGCGTCGGACGGCACACCACCCAGCACTTCGCGAAGCTCGGCGTTGAGGATGCGCTCCAGACGGCTGCGGGCGCCCGAAATGCCCGACGCGCCCACCGCACGGCGGAACTGCGTGGCATCGGTGATGCGCCAGCGCGCGAAGGCGTCCACGACGAGACGACGATCATCCGCCGGGGTGACTTCGAGCGGCTCGGTGTCGAGCGGCAGGATGCGGTCATCGTACTTGGCGATCTCGTGGATCACCGGCACTTTGAAATACAGGCCGGGCTCACCGATTTCGGCCGTAACCTCACCGAACCAAAGGCGCAGCGCCTTTTCGCGTTCGTCGACGATGTAGTAGGAATTCAGGCCGATGAAGACGAGTACGGCCAGGATCCCGAGAATGACGTAGGAACGACGCATCAGTTCGACCCCCCGGTATTGGTGTTGGTGGAGTTGCGGCGCAACTCGTTCAGCGGGAGATAGGGCACGACGCCCTGCTCGCCGCCGACGGCATCGTCCATGATGATCTTGTCGACATCACTCAGAACCCGCTCAAGCGTTTCGATATAGAGACGACGGCGCGTCACCTCCGGTGCCTTGGCGTATTCGTCGTAGACCGCGACGAAGCGAGACGCTTCACCCTCGGCTTCGTTGACGACACGCGCCCGGTAGGCTTCGGCCTGTTCCAGCGTCTGCGCAGCTTCACCGCGGGCCTCCGCGACCACGCGGTTGGCGTAGGCGTCGGCCTGGGATTGCAGCGTGTCGCGGGTCTGTTCAGCCGCCTGCACTTCGCGGAAGCTGTCGATGACCTCGCGCGGCGGGTCGGCCCGGTCGAAGTTCACACGCACGATGTTCACGCCCGACTCGTAGCTGTCGAGCGTCGACTGGATCAGTTCCTGAAGCTCCTGGGCAATGATGCCCCGGTCGCGGTTCAGGATCGGCGCAAGCGAGGAACGACCGATGATCTCACGCATCGCCGATTCCGACACGGCGCGGATCGTGTTGACCGGATCGGCCACGTTGAACACGAATTTCTCGACGTCGCCGATGTTCCAGACGACCTGATAGTCGATGTCGACGATGTTCTCGTCGCCGGTCAGCATCAGCCCTTCGTCGAGGCCCACACCGATATCTTCGGTGTTTTCACGGGTGACGGGGTAGATTTCCTTGGTCACCACGGGCCAGGGCGCGAAGTTCAGACCCTCGGTCCCGACCTGGTAGCGTTCACCGAAGAGAAGCTCGACCGATTGCTCGGACGTGTCGACGCGGTAGAAGCTCGCAAAAAGCCACAGCGCCACGGCTGCGACCAGCACGATCAGGATCGTCCCCCGCGAAAACCGTGGGCCCGAGGGACCATCGCCGCCCCCGTTACCCCTGTTCGAGCCGCCCTTGCCGCCCATCAGGACGCGAAGCTGCTCCTGTCCGCGCCGCATGAGATCGTCGATCTCCGGCATGTTGCCGCCCTGCTGGCCGGGGCGACGGTCATCGCCCCTCTGGCCACGGTCGTCACCGCCGTTCGATCCGCCGTTTTGTCCGCCGCGGTTTCCACCGCCGCCCCAAGGTCCGCCGCTGTCGCTGGCCATGTGTGTGAAATCCTCCAAAAACTGTCCGGTCATAACTGGCGCTTGAACACCTGTTTTTCAACCCGGATCACGGGTTATCTATCTGGTTCAGTCCGCACGGACCGGGGTCTTCATCAGCACGATTTCCTCGGCCATCGTCGGATGCACCGCGACGGCGCGGTCGAAATCGGCCTTGGTCGCGCCCATCTTCACCGCGACGGCGGCGAGCTGGATCATCTCCCCCGCCCCGTCCGCGACGATGTGACACCCGAGTACGCGCTGGCTCTCCTGGCTCACGATAAGCTTGAAAAGCGCCTTTTCGTCCCGGTCGATGAAGCTTTTTTGCATCGGGCGGAACGTGGCGCAATAGACGTCGATCTTCTCCTGCGCCCGCGCGCCCTCTTCGGTGAGACCGACGGTGCCGTATTCCGGCTGGGTGAAGACGGCCGAGGCTACGAGTTCGTGGTCGGGCTTGGTCGGGTTGCCTTTGAAAACGGTTTCGACGAAGGCGGCGCCTTCACGGATCGCGACCGGGGTAAGCGCGATGCGGTTCGTCACGTCGCCGATCGCGAAGACCGAGGGAACGGAAGTCTGGGAATAATCGTCCACCACGATCTCGCCACTTTCGCCCAATTCGACGCCAAGGTCGGTGAGGCCGAGACCATCGGAATTGGGCACCCGCCCCGTGGCCCAGAGCACTTCGTCCACCATCACCTTGTGATCGTCCGTACCGCGGGCCCGGATGCGTCCTTCGGCACGCTCGAATTCACGGGGGCTGACGCCGACGCGCAGGTCGATCCCCTGGGCCAGCATGATCTCGGCAATGTGCCCGCGCACCTCGTCGTCGAAGCCGCGCAGGATCTGGGGGCCGCGGTGCCATTGCGTGACATGCACGCCCAGACCGTTGAGAATACAGGCGAATTCACAGGCGATATAGCCGCCGCCGAGGATCAGGACTTTCTCCGGCAGCCGGTCGAGATTGAAGATTTCGTTCGACGTGATCCCCAGCTCCGCCCCGGGCAGGTCGGGAATGAAAGGCCGACCGCCGGTCGCGACGAGGATATGCTTGGCCGAGAAGGTCCTGCCGTTGGACAGTTCGACCGTATGCGCATCCTTGAGCACCGCGCGAGCATCATGGATCTCGGTTCCGGGACGAGCGAGGTTGGTGCGGTAGATGTTTTCGAGCCGCGTGAGTTCAGCGTGGAGCTTCGGGCGAAACACCGACCAGTCGAAACTGCCGTCGGGCATGTCCCAGCCGAAATCGCGTGCCTCGGCGGCGGCGGGACCGAATTTCGAGGCGAAGACCATCAGCTTCTTGGGCACGCAGCCCCGGATCACACAAGTCCCGCCCATGCGGAACTCTTCGGCCAGCCCGACGCGCGCGCCGCTCTCGGCGGCCACCCGGCCTGCCCGCACACCGCCGGAGCCGCCGCCGATCACGAAAAGGTCGTAGTCGAATGTGCTCATGGTCATCCCTTCCGATCCGTCCGGGGTGGATATTCCACACAAATCCCCGGGATGCCAGCGGGCGCGGCGCAGCGTCCGGTCACGTCAGGGTGTGAAGCGTTGCACAATGGCGCGGGCTCACGCCCGCACAGGATTTGCGCCGCCCTGCCTTGCGGCAGGCCATCGCAGCGGAGGGGGCCAGCCCCCTCGCGGCCTGCGGGCAGGCCGCACACCCCCGGGATATTTGCCGACCGGAAAGACCGGGGGATCAGATGTCGGTGAAGAGGTTGTCGGTTTCGGCGAACTCGATGAGCCCCTCGTCATGGGTCCCCTCGTTGATGTCGATCACCTCGACCCTGCCGCCCTGATGGCCGATGACGACCTTGTCGCAGATGTCGATGAAAAGGCCGTTCTCCACCACGCCGGGAATCTGGTTCAGGACCATGGAAAGCTGGCGCGGATTGCCGATGCGTTGCAAGTGCAGGTCGACGATATGGTTGCCCTCGTCCGTGACATAGGGGGAGTCGCCGTTCATGCGCAGGGTGCCCGACTGGCCCAGCACGTCGAGCGAGGCGAGCGTTTCTTCGAGCAGCGCCTTGGATGTCTGCCAGCCGAAGGGGATGATCTCGACCGGCAGGGGGAAGGCGCCGAGGTGTTCGACCTGTTTGGACGAATCCGAAATGACGATCATCATGTCCGAGGCCGTCGCCACGATCTTTTCCTGAAGCAGTGCGCCCCCGCCGCCTTTGATGAGGTTGAGGTCCGCGTCGAATTCGTCCGCCCCGTCGATGGTGACGTCCAGCCAGCGCGCCTCATCCAGAGAGACGACCTTGATGCCCACCTGCCGGGCAAGCTCGGCGGTGCGGGTGGAGGTCGGCACACCGGAGATCTTGAGCCCCTCCTCGCGCACGCGTTCCCCGAGGCAGCGCACCATCCAGGCAGCGGTAGAGCCGGTCCCAAGTCCCACGCGCATCCCGTCCTCGATGAAATCGACCGCGCGCTTGGCGGCGACGAACTTGGCGGTGTCGATGGGCGAGAGGTTCGAAGACATGGGCAGACCTGCAAAATGATCGGTTTCCCGGCCTTATAGGCAATCGCTCCGCCGTTCGCGAGGGTCAATCGGCCCGGCGACCGCGCTTGTTCCCCGGCGCGACCAGAGGCATTGTCGCGGGGCCGTCGCCGGGACTCCGACGGCGCACGCCAAGGAATTGGAAACCCGGAGCAGCTAGGGTCAGGCCATGAAACGGATCGGATATCTCGCACTGGGCTGGGCCGCGCTCGCCCTTGGCGCCATCGGCGTGGTGGTTCCCGGGCTTCCGACGACGCCGTTCCTGCTCGTCGCGGCCTTCGCGTTCGGAAAGGGCAGCCCGCGGACCCGGGCCTGGCTGATCGATCACGCCCATCTCGGTCCGCCCATCCGCGACTGGGAGGAGCGGGGTGCGATTTCGCGAAAGGCGAAGGTGCTGGCGGTATCCATGATGGCCGCCCTACTGCTATTGTCTGTGCTCTTGGGCCTGCGCCCCGCGCTGATCGCCGTGCAGGCGGTGTGCATGGGCGGTGCCGCGTTGTTCATCCTCACGCGCCCCGATTGACTTTATGGCATGGCAAGGCAGGCTGCGATGGCGGCGTCGAGGTGTTCGGCGGGGAGTATGATGAGCAGTCCGGGGCCGGAGCTTTCGATTTCGACCGGCCCGGCGGCCGCGTTGGAGGTGCCGACCCGGCCCAGCGGCGACAGGAGGATATCCTCATGCGACCAGACCAGACCGCGCAGATTGACCCGGAGCTCGTCCATGGGAAAGGCCGAGACCCGCGTGCCTTCAGGCAGCTCGAGGGTCACCCGTTTCGGCGCGTGAAAGCAGATGTCGTGGTCACCCACGAGGATGCAACGCCGGTCCCAGCGCACGAGCGCATTGTAGCAGGCAAGTTCATGGTCCAGCCGTTTGCCCATGAATCCCGCGCCGAGGATGAGCGGCGCGTCGATGTTCACCAGCGCCTTGTCGAAGTCGGTCGTGTCTTGATCGTCGATGTAGTGAATCGTGTCCGGGTCGAGGGCCGCGCGCGTGTCCGCGTCCAGACTGTCGAGATCGCCGATCACCGCCGCGGGTTTGTGTCCCATGGAAAGCGCAGCGCGCGCGGCCCCGTCGCAGACGACCAGATTCGGCGCCCGCGCCATGAGTCGGGTGACGGTGCCGGGGGCGAGGTCACCTCCGCCCAGGAGGGTCACCATTTCCCCAAAGGGTGCAAATCCGGGAACAATGGCCCCATTTGTATCCATATCAGAAACTATCCACATTTCGGTCCCGAAAAAATACCGTCAATATCGCGGTTTTGTGCAATTTCGCAGGACAGGGCATGGTAAACCAGTCCCTGCTGGATCGGGGGAGAAAGCGAGTCAGACATGGTGAGTTCGAGCAGGATCCTCACTGTATCATACGGGACCTTCAGCTGTACGCTTGAAGGATTTGATGACCCGTTCTCGACGATGAAGTCCATCGCCGAGTACTTCCGCGACCTTGCGGCGGATGACCGCTATTTCGGGGCCGAGCCCCCGCAGCCGGATGCCGAGATGCTCCACCAGATCGCCGAACGCGAGATCAAGCGTCGCGTCGAGGCGAAGGTGAGCGAGCATGGTGTCGTGCTGCGCCAGACCTCTGACGACGATCTGCTGCTGACCGGCCTGCTCGCCGGGACGACGGCCGTCAAGGATAATGACGCGGCCACCGAGGCGCGCCGCGAAGCCGCCGAAGCGGAAGCGGAGCGCCAGGCTGCCGAGGTCGAGCGCGAGGCCGAAGAACGCCGCGCCGCCGAGGAAGAAGCCGCCGAGGCCGCAGCCGAAGCGCAGCAGGCCATGGAAGACGAGGCCGAAGCACGCAGGCTTGCTGAGGAAGAGGCGGAAGCCGAAGCCGAACGTCAGGCCACCGAAGAGGCAGAAGCGGCTCGGACTGCCGAGGCGGAAGCCGAAGCGACGCGTATTGCCGAAGAAAAGGCGCAAGCACAGCGGGAAGCCGACGCGGAAGCCGAAGCCAAGCTGGCCGCCGAGGCCGAGGCAGAAGCCAAGCGCGAAGCTGAACACGCCGAAGAACAACGTCGTGCGGCCGCGGAAGCAGAAGCGGCAGGCCGCCGTGCCGCCGCCGAGGCCGAAGCTCAGGCCCGCCGGGCCGAAGATGAAGCCGAAGCGGAGGCCCGCCGCGACGAGACCGACGGGGAAGACGACGAAGGCCAGACCGACTTCGGCACCGTCACCGACCGTATTCGCCGCATCCACGCGGTCGTCGACAATACGGACCGGGGTGGCGACGACTATTCCGAGGACGAGCACGCCGAAGATTACTTCTACGCGGGCGACGATGACGATGCGCTCGACGATATCCTCGAACAGGCATTGATCGCCGAGGAAGAGGACGAATCGGATGTCGACGCCACTGCGTCCGACGATACCGGTGCGGCCCCTGTTGCTGCCGACGCGGCAGCGACGGATGATGACGACGAAGACGATGACGCATCGTTGAGCGCGCTTCTGGACAAAGTTGCCGCAGGTTCCGCCGAAGAGGAAACGCCCGAAGAAGACGCGGCATCGGCCGACACCGCGACGGACGATGTGGCCGAGGAGGCCCCGGCCGACGAGGAAGACCAGCAGGCTGCGACCGTCGAGGCAGACAGCGAAGCCGACGATCAACCGGAGGCCGAAGCGGCCCCGGTCGAGACCGACGCGCAGCCCGAGGAAGCGCCCAAGCGCCGCCCCGTCGCCCGCGTCGTGCGCGTGCGACGCCCGTTCGGTCGCGACGAAGCGCCGAAAGCGCCGGTTCAGACCGACGACGAAGCCGTCGCGGCCCCGACCGAAGAGCCTTATGACCCGGACGAGGACGACTTCACCGTTCCCGGCGAAAGCACGCTCGACCCCGATGCCGAAGCTGATCTGGCCGCCGAACTCGCCGAAGTCGAGCGCGAATCGCGTGACGCCATCGAGCGCGGCGATCTTGAAGCCGACCTCACCGAAGAACGCGCGGCCGATGCCGATGAGGCGGCTCCCGAGGTCGCAGAAGAAGACGCGCTCGAGGCCGTCGAAACCGCAGGTGCGCTCGACATCGCTCCGGAAGAGGAGCCGGAAGACCGCATCCACGGTGACCGCAAGCCGCAGCGCAATGCCTTCGACGATGTCGACATGGGCGAAACCGACCGCGCGATCGACCGAATTCTGGAGAAGACCAACGACCAGCTCGCCACCGGCGAAAGCTCGCGCCGCCGCAATGCGATCCAGCACCTCAAAGCCGCCGTTCAGGCCACGCGGGCCGATCGCGACGAGGTGAGCGATGCGCTCGATTCCATCGACCCGACGCCGCTCAAGAACGACGAATACCGTGACGACCTCGCCCGCGTGGTGCGTCCGCGCCGCCCGCAGGCGGATGCGGACAAGCCCAAGCGCCGCCTCGCGCCGCTGGTGCTCGTCTCCGAGCAGCGCGTCGACGAGCCGGCCGAGGCAGAGGAAGAGGGCGTCCAACCCTCGCGCCCCGCTGCGACCGTGAGCCAGCCGGCCCGCCCCGTGCGCCCTGTGCGCCCGCGCCGCGTCGGCAAGTCAAACCTCGCGATGGAGGAACAGGTCGACCAGGAAGACGTGGCCGAGGATGCCGGCGAAGCGGCCTCCGACAACATGACCACGGGCTTTCGCGCGTTTACAGCCGATCTCGGTGTCGAGGGGATTGAGGATGCGCTGGAGGCAGCCGCCGCTTTCGTGACCCAGGAAGTGGGCCGCCCCTGGGCTACCCGCCCGCAGATCATCTCGCTCGCGCTCGCCGTGACGCCGGGCGCGTCGCGCGAGGATGCGCTGGCGAGCTTCGGTCAGCTCATGCGGGCCGGTCAGATCCAGAAGGTCGATCGCGGTCAGTTCGTGCTGACCGAGGAAAGCCTTTACTACGAGTGACGCGCCTCCGGGGGGAGACGCTGCCAACGGCGGGGTGAGAGATCACTCCGCCGTTTCGTCGTCTTCGGGACGCGCCGCCGCCACGCCGGTAAAGAGCTTCTTGAACGGCAAGATCCATGCGAAGCCGAGCACCACGAAGATCAGCAGTTCAACGAGGATCGGCGGCCGCGGGATCAGCGCGACGATGCTGACCGCGACGACGATGTAGAGCGGCAGTCCGATCACGAGAACGACCAGCGACCAACGCTTGCGGGCTTTCAGAGAGAGGGCCATGACGCCTCCTTTCGGATCGGTTACGCGCTCAGTCCGCGAACGGATCGGTGACGAGGATCGTGTCTTCACGCTCCGGGCTGGTGGACAGGAGCGCGACGGGGCAGCCGATCAGCTCCTCGACCCGGCGCACATACTTGATCGCCTCGGCGGGCAGGTCGGCCCAGCTGCGCGCGCCCTCGGTCGACTCGCTCCAGCCGGACATTTCCTCATAGACCGGCACGCAGCGCGCCTGCTGGTCGGCGGCCGTGGGCAGGTAGTCCAGCATGGTGCCGTCAAGGTCATAGCCCACGCAGATCTTGAGCGTCTCGAATCCGTCGAGGACGTCCAGCTTGGTCAGGCAGATGCCGTTCATGCCGGAGATCGCGCAGGTCTGGCGCACGAGCGCCGCGTCGAACCAGCCGCAGCGCCGCTTGCGCCCCGTGGTGGTGCCAAACTCATGCCCCCGCTCGCCCAGCCGCTGACCATCCGCGTCGTCGAGTTCCGTTGGGAACGGCCCCTCGCCCACGCGGGTGGTGTAGGCTTTGACGATGCCGAGCACATAGTCGATCCCGCCCGGACCGACGCCCACGCCGGTCGCCGCCTGCCCCGCGATCACGTTGGACGAGGTCACGAAGGGATAGGTGCCGAAGTCGATGTCGAGAAGCGCGCCCTGCGCCCCTTCGAACAGGATGCGCTTGCCCGCCTTGCGCTTTTCATTGAGCACTTTCCATGCGGGGGCCGCGTATTCGAGGATCTTCGGCGCGATGTCCCTGAGCTTCTCGATCAGCGCCTCACGGTCGACCTCTTCGACGCCCAGTCCCTTGCGCAGCGGATTGTGGTGCTGAAGCGCGCGGTCGACCCGCGCCTCCAGCGTCGCGTCGTCGGCAAGGTCGGCCACGCGGATCACCCGGCGCCCCACCTTGTCCTCATAGGCCGGTCCGATTCCGCGCCCGGTCGTGCCGATCTTGGTACCCTTGGAGGCCGCTTCTTCCCGCGCACGGTCAAGCTCGCCGTGGAACGGCAGGATAAGCGGCGTGTTCTCGGCGATCATCAGCGTTTCGGGCGTAATCTCCACCCCCTGTGCGCGGATCGTCTCGATCTCGCCCAGCAGGTGCCACGGGTCCAGAACGACGCCGTTGCCGATGATCGACAATTTGCCGCCGCGCACGACACCCGAGGGCAGCGCGTGCAACTTGTAGACTGTCCCGTCGATGACGAGCGTATGGCCCGCGTTATGACCGCCCTGAAACCGGCAGATCACATCCGCCCGCTCGGACAGCCAGTCGACGATCTTGCCTTTTCCCTCGTCGCCCCACTGGGCGCCCACGACGACTACGTTGGCCATGCTTATCCTCGATCTGGAAAACCCGCGCCCGTATACCCAAGCCGGCGGGCGGGTGAAAGACAATTCACCGCCCCGGTGCCCGATTGCCATTCAGGTTGCCCGAAGTCGGGCTTTGGGGTTGCGACCGCGCCCCGTTCACCCTAGATAGCCGCATCGGAACACTGGCACCGAAAGGCCACCGGAAGACCCATGGAAAACGTCCTTCTCGTCATCCTTCTCCTGCTCGCACTGTCACTCATCGGCATCGTGCTCCTGCAACGCTCCGAAGGCGGCGGGCTCGGCATGGGTGGCGGCGGTGGTGGCGGTGGCGGCGGCGTCATGTCCGCCCGCAGCGCCGCGACGGCCCTGTCGAAACTGACCTGGGTTCTGGGTATTTCCTTTCTGGCCTGCTCACTCGCCTTGACGATAATCTCGGCGCAGAACTCTGCCGACAGCTCGGTAACCGACCTGATTTCCGCGCCTGCCGCCGATGACGGCGACGCCGCGCCCGCGACCCCGGCCCTGCCGGACGTGACCGACATGATGCCGTCCTCGTCAGACGATCAGCCGACGGACGCGCCCGCCGCGCCGCCGCGCGCAGACTGACCACGGCCCCGCCGCCTCGCCCGGCCTCGGGCGGGGTGTCTTCGCACCACACTACAACCTGTTGATACGCCGGAAAAACCGGCCACATCATATTGCGGTTTGCTTGCCACAAGCCCGGGAATCGGCTATTCCGAAATCCCGTGATGATGGGTTTTCTGATCCGGCCCCGGCCGGACGAAGCGCACCGCATCCAACCAAAATCACGGGGGCAGCCCTTACATGGCACGTTACATCTTCATTACCGGCGGCGTGGTCTCATCGCTCGGCAAGGGCCTGACCGCTGCGGCGCTCGGCGCCTTGCTACAGGCGCGCGGCTTTTCCGTCCGGATGCGAAAGCTGGACCCTTACCTGAACGTCGACCCCGGCACGATGTCGCCCTTCGAGCATGGCGAGGTGTTCGTCACCGATGATGGGGCGGAAACCGACCTCGACCTGGGCCACTACGAACGCTTCACCGGCGTTGCCGCGCGGGCCACGGATTCCGTGTCCTCGGGCCGCATCTACACCAACGTGCTGGAGAAAGAACGGCGCGGCGACTACCTTGGCAAGACGATCCAGGTGATCCCGCACGTCACCAATGAAATCAAGGACTTCATCGGGATCGGCGACGACGAGGTCGATTTCATGTTGTGCGAAATCGGCGGCACCGTCGGCGATATCGAGGCGCTGCCCTTCTTCGAAGCCATCCGTCAGTTCAGCCAGGAACGCGCGCGCGGCCAGTGCATCTTCATGCACCTCACGCTGCTCCCGTACCTGGCGGCCTCGGGCGAGTTGAAGACGAAACCCACGCAGCACAGCGTCAAGGAACTCCGCTCCATCGGCATCGCGCCCGACGTGCTGGTCTGCCGCGCCGAGCACCCGATCCCGGAAAAAGAACGCGCCAAGATCGCGCTGTTTTGTAACGTGCGCCCCGACAGCGTCATCCCGGCTTATGACCTCAAGTCGATCTATGAGGCGCCGATGTCGTTCCACCGCGCGGGGCTGGACCAGGCCGTGCTCGACGCCTTCCAGATCAGCCCGGCCCCGGCCCCCAACATGACCCGCTGGGAGGATGTAGAGGACCGCATCCACAACGCCGAGGGCGAGGTGAAGATCGCCATCGTCGGTAAATACGTTCAGCTCGAGGACGCCTACAAGTCGATCAAGGAGGCGCTGACGCATGGCGGCATGGCCAACCGGGTCAAGGTGACGACCGAATGGGTCGATGCCGAGATTTTCGAAAAGGAAGACCCGGCCCCGCACCTTGAAGGCTATCATGCGATCCTCGTCCCCGGCGGCTTCGGCGAGCGTGGGACGGAGGGCAAGATCCGCGCGGCCAAGTTCGCCCGTGAGCACAAGGTGCCTTACCTGGGCATCTGCCTCGGGATGCAGATGGCGGTGATCGAGGCGGCCCGCAACGTGGTCGGCCTTGCGGATGCCGGGTCCGAGGAATTCGACCACGAGGCCGGGAAAAAGCGTTTTACGCCCGTTGTTTACCACCTCAAGGAATGGGTGCAGGGCAACTACACGGTCAAGCGCAAGGTCTCGGACGACAAAGGCGGCACCATGCGGCTTGGTGCCTATACGGCAACGCTCGCGGAAGGCTCCAAGGTAGCCGAGGTCTACGGCACGACGACCATCGAGGAGCGCCACCGTCACCGTTACGAGGTCGACATCAAGTATCGCGATGAGCTCGAAGACAAAGGCCTCGTCTTTTCCGGCATGTCGCCCGACGGCCGCCTGCCCGAGATCGTCGAATGGAAGGACCATCCGTGGTTCATCGGGGTTCAGTATCACCCCGAACTGAAGTCCAAACCCTTCGCCCCCGCGCCGCTCTTTGCCGATTTCGTTCGCGCGGCCATCGAACAGGAAAGGCTCGTCTGATGGCCAAAGGCTACTGGATCGCCCGTGTCGATGTTTCCGACTTGGACATCTACAAGACCTATATTGCCGCCAATGCCGCGCCTTTCGCCAAATACGGCGCGCGGTTCCTCGTGCGTGGCGGCGACTTCCGCACGGCCGAGGGCACGTCGCGCTCGCGCAACGTGGTGATCGAATTTCCGAGCTACGCCGATGCGCTGGCCTGCTACGACAGCGCGGAATACCAGGCGGCCAAAGCCCTGCGCGACCCGGTCTCGGACGGCGACCTCGTGATCGCCGAGGGTTACGAGGGTTAAGGCACACTTCTCTGCTTTAGAAATAATTCGGGGGAGCGCGCGCGGGCAGCGTCCCTTCGCCAGTCGCACGGGCCCGCGCACGCGGGTCCGGGCTGAACCTGCGCGCGCGCCAGCGCGCACATTTTCGCGAAAGCGGCGTTGATGCTGGAAAGCGGTGGCGAGTCGGCCTATGTCGGAAGAATGTTGGACAAGCTTCTCAATTCGCTCTTCGGGTCCGAAAAGCCCGATGACCTCCCCGACGCCGACGCCCGCGTCGCGCTGACCGCGCTTCTCGTGCGGATTGCGAAATCGGACGGACAATACGACACGACCGAGCAGGACCAGATCCGCGAGATCGTGGCCGAACGCTACGACCTTACGCCGGAACTGGCCCAGGACCTCATGTTCCACGCCGAGGAGCTTGAGTCGCAGGCCCCCGACACTGTCCGCTTCACCGAAGCGATCAAGAGCGCCGTGCCTTACGAGGACCGGACCGAAGTGGTCGCCGCCGCGTGGCGCGTGGTTCTGGCGGATGGGGACCGGGCGGACGAGGAAGACGCGTTGATGCGTCTGATCGCCAAGTTCCTGGGCATCTCCGACCGCGATTCCCACATCGCGCGGCAAAAGGCGGCCGGCTGATCCGGCCTGCCCGTTTTCGCGGCACCTGACCCAACGGCAGCGCGGCGCGGCACCTGTCACCGGCAATCTACCGTTGCAAACAAACAGGTTTTCGTCCCTACTCGGTGATCGAAAGCGATGTGATCAAATCCCGTGCAGAACACAGAACCAGCCGTCATAGAAATCAACGACCTGCACAAGAGCTTTGGAGCGCTCGAAGTGCTGAAAGGGGTGAGCCTCGCGGCGCCTCGTGGTCACGCGATCTCGATGATCGGCTCGTCCGGCTCGGGAAAATCGACGCTTCTGCGATGCTGCAACCTGCTCGAAGACAGCCAGTCCGGCGAGATCCTGTTCGAGGGTGAGCCGATCCGCTGGCATGGCACGGGACAGAACCGCCGGCCGGCCGACCGGGCGCAGGTCACGCGCATCCGGACGAACCTGTCGATGGTGTTCCAGCAGTTCAACCTTTGGTCCCACATGACGATCCTCGAGAACGTCATGGAGGCCCCCGTCACGGTGCTGGGGCGCCCGAAACGTGAGGTCGAGGAGGCCGCGCGCGGCTATCTCGACAAGGTCGGCATCGGCGACAAATGCGATGTCTACCCAGCCCAGCTTTCGGGCGGTCAGCAGCAGCGCGCCGCCATCGCGCGGGCGCTGTGCATGGAGCCCAAGGCGCTTTTGTTCGACGAACCCACCTCCGCGCTCGACCCCGAGCTCGAGCAGGAGGTCGTGCGTGTCATCAAGGCGCTCGCCCAGGAAGGGCGCACCATGATCGTCGTGACCCACGACATGCGCATGGCGCATGATGTGGCCGATCACGTGGTCTTTCTCCATCAGGGAAAGATCGAGGAAGAAGGGCCACCCAAGGAGCTCTTCTCCAACCCGAAATCGGAGCGGTTGCAGCAGTTTCTGTCTGCCACCATTCCGGCCTGAACACTCAACATGGGAGCAATAACATGAAGAAACTGATCCTCACCGCCGCAGCCCTCGCGCTGACCGCCGGGACCGCGATGGCCGAAAGCCACGCCATGACCGTGCGCATGGGCACCGAGGGCGCTTACCCTCCGTTCAATTTCCTCAATGACGACGGCGAAGTGGACGGCTTCGAGCGTGAACTGGGCGACGCGATCTGCGAAACCGCCGAACTGACCTGCGAATGGGTCACGAACGAGTGGGATTCGATTATCCCGAACCTCGTCTCCAGCAACTACGACACGATCATCGCGGGCATGTCGATCACCGACGAACGCGATGAGGTCATCGACTTCACCGAGGCCTACTTCCCGCCGGACCCGTCCTCGTTCGTCGCCACGTCCGACGCGTTTGACGGCACCGGCGTGATCGCGGCACAGACCGGCACCATCCAGGCCAGTCACGTCGCCTCGATCGAAGGTGCCCAGCTTATCGAGTTCGCTACGCCCGACGAAACCATCGCGGCCGTGAAGAACGGCGAAGCCGATGCCGTACTCGCCGACAAATCGTTCCTCGAACCCATCGTTGCTGAAGACGGCGATCTGATGTTCGCCGGCGAAGACGTCATGCTTGGCGGCGGAATCGGGATCGGCGTGCGCGAGAGCGACACCGAGCTCAAGGACAAGCTCGACGCGGCGATCGCCTCGCTGAAAGAAGACGGCACCGTGAACGAACTCATCGAGAAATGGTTCGACGGCATGGAAGGCCCGTATTGATCGAGGCCGGGGCGGCCTTCGGGCCGCCCTACCCCATGACAGAGACAGCCGACACACACTCAGGCGCACCACGCGACCTGCCCCGCGCCGGAAAGGTCCCGGCGCGTGCTTGAGGTCTGCGACGACCCCCAAGCCCTTGCGGGGGTTCAGTGGCTGACCTGCTATCTCACGAGCGGCAAGCACCTCCTGTTCTACCAGTCCTTCGGGACCGTGATGCTGCTCCTGCTCGTTACAGCGCCCGTCTCGCTCGCCTTCGGGTTCGCAGGTGCCGGGGCCGCCCGGTCCCGCGTGGCGCCGCTGCGTTGGCTGGGCAAGGGATATACGTCCATCGTGCGCGGCGTACCGGACATCGCGTTTTTCCTGTTCTTCGTCATCGCGCTCGATCAAGCCTTCGAGTGGCTGCGCCATCAGGTGAAATGCCCGGACTGGGACGCGCCGATCCGGCAAGGCAGCGATTTCGTCGTCTGCGCGCAGGCCAAGCTGCCGCTTTCGTCCTCGCCTCAATGGGTGCATGAAAGCTATGGCTTCGCGCTCGCCGTCCTGACCTTCGCCATCGTCTTCGGCGCTTTCGCGGCCAATGTGCTCTACGGGGCCATGCGCTCGGTCCCGCGTGCGCAAATGGAAACCGCCGAGGCCTATGGCATGACGCACCGGCAAGCCTACTGGCGGATCCTCGTGCCGCAGATGTGGGTCTATGCGCTGCCGGGCCTGTCGAACCTTTGGATGATCCTCATCAAGGCCACGCCGCTTCTGTTCCTGCTCGGGGTCGAGGATATCGTCTACTGGGCGCGCGAACTGGGCGGGTCCAAGACCGCGCGGTTCTCGGACTTCCCGCACGGCGACTGGCGCATGTACTATTTCGGTGCACTTCTCGTCTTTTACCTGCTTCTCACCCGCGTCTCCGAGGTCGTGCTCGACCGGCTGATGGCCCGCCTCTCCCACGGTCAGGCGACCGCCGCCGGGGAAGCGCAGCGAAAGGCCACCGCATGAGTTGCTGGGAAACAGTCATGGACTACGGCCTGCGTTCCATCGGGATCGGCGAGCGGTTGTTGCCGCGCACTGATTTCACGCTGTGTCAGCAGTTCACGCTGATCGGCTCGGGCATGATCTGGAACATCTACTTCGGGGTGCTTGCGCTGGCCGCCGGGTTCTTCCTGTCGATCACCGTGGCGCTCGGCAAGGCCGCGCGCAATCCGGTGGCGCGCAAGTCGGCGGAATGGTTCATCTTCATTTTCCGTGGCTCGCCGCTCTTCATCCAGTTTTTCTTCGCCTATTTCGCCTTTCTCTCGCTCAAGCAGGTGTCGCCGATCTTCGACCCACTGACCTCGGCGGCGCTGGGGGCGACGATCGTGTTGTTTCTCAACACCTCGGCCTACGCCGGCGAGATCTTTTTCGGCGCACTGAAGTCGATTCCCAAGGGCGACCTCGAAGCCGCCGATGCCTATGGCCTCATGGGCTGGAAGCGATTCCGGCGGATCACCTTCCCGACGATGCTGCGCCTGGCCTGGCCCGCCTATACGAACGAGGCGATCTTCCTGTTTCACGCCACGGCGCTGGTGTTCTTTTCGGGTTTTCCGGCGTGGCAGCAGCGGGGCGACGCGCTGTACTACGCCAGCTATTTTGCGGACAAGACATTCAATCCTTTCGTGCCCTACCCGATCCTCGCCTTCTATTTCATCCTGCTGACGCTGACCGTCATAACTGTCTTCGGGGCGATCAACCGGCGGCTGACGCGACACCTGCCGCAGGAGTACCGCCCAAGGATGCGCCTGCGACCGATGCTGGTGCGCTGAGGACCGCGCACGTTCCGGCACCGCTCAGAGATGTCCTGCCGGTCCCGGTCGCCACCACAGAACGTCGGACGCTTTCGGTCTTTGGGAGTCCAGGACCCCAGGGGGCTGAAACTGTTAACAACTGGCTGCCAATGGGCGGCGCAAGAAGCGTCCCCGTGCGCCGCGACCGACCCCCTTGCCGCGCTCCGGCGCCTCGGATACTGTCGCGTCAAATTTGATCAAATTGAGGCATCATGCTTATCGGCATCCTGCAAACCGGCCACGTGCCGGACGCGCTCATCGGTGAGGTGGGCGACTATTCCGGCATGTTCGAACGCCTGCTGGCCGGGCACGACTTCATCTTCCGCACCTGGAATGTGGTCGATGGGGAATTCCCGGAAAACGCCGAAGACGCGCAGGGCTGGCTCATCACCGGTTCGCGCCACGGCGCCTACGAGGACCATGACTGGATTGCGCCGCTGGAGAACCTGATCCGCGAGATCGCCGCCTCCGGCCGCCCGCTCGTCGGGATCTGTTTCGGCCATCAGATCATCGCGCAGGCGATGGGCGGCAAGGTCGAGAAATTCCGCGGCGGCTGGTCCGTCGGGCGGCAGGTCTATGACTTCGGCGACACCGAGCTCGCTCTCAACGCGTGGCATCAGGATCAGGTCGTGGACCTTCCCGAGGGCGCGCAGGTGATTGCAGAGAGTGACTTCTGCCGAAATGCGGCGATGGTGATCGGGTCGAACATCCTGACCGTGCAGCCGCATCCGGAATTCGACGCGGACATGGTGCGCGGCCTCATCGAGCACCGCTCCGGCACGGTTCCGCCAGATCTTGTGTCCGCCGCGCGCGCCACTTTGCAAAAACCAACGGACAACGCAGAATTTGCGGCCCGCATGGCAGCATTTCTGCAAAAAGGAGCCAAGTGATGGCCAAGGACTGGACCCTCGACCTGCCCGAGGCCGCTCAGGCCTATCTCCACGAACGACGGTTGGACGAGGTGGAGTGCATCGTCTCGGACCTTCCCGGCATAGCGCGTGGCAAGGCGGTTCCGGCACAGAAGTTCCTGCGCCAGACCTATTTCCATCTGCCCGACTCGATCTTCTTCCAGACGATCACGGGCGATTGGGGGGAAGCCGCGGGCGAAGAAGGGTTCATCGAACGCGACATGATCCTCAAGCCCGACATGTCGACCTCAACTGCTGCGCCGTGGACCGCCGACATCACGTTGCAGGTCATCCATGACGCCTATGACCGAAACGGCGCGCTGATCCCCTATTCCCCGCGCAACGTGCTCAAGCGTGTGGTCTCGCTCTACCACGCCCAGGGCTGGACGCCGGTGGTCGCGCCGGAAATGGAATTCTTCCTCGTCGCCCGCAACCTCGACCCCGCCAAGAAGATCGAGCCGATGATGGGCCGCTCAGGCCGCCCGGCCGCCGCGCGTCAGGCCTATTCCATGACGGCCGTGGACGAGTTCGGCCCGGTGATCGACGACATCTACGACTTCGCCGAGGCACAAGGGTTCGAGATCGACGGGATCACGCAAGAGGGCGGGGCCGGCCAGCTCGAAATCAACCTGCGCCATGGCGACCCGGTAAAACTTGCCGACGAAGTGTTCTACTTCAAGCGCCTGATCCGCGAAGCGGCGCTGCGCCACGATTGTTTCGCCACGTTCATGGCAAAGCCCATCGCCGAAGAGCCGGGCAGCGCCATGCATATCCACCATTCCGTGGTGGAGACCGACACCGGAAAAAACATCTTCGCGGGCCCCCAGGGCGGCGATACGGACGCGTTTTTCACCTTCATCGGCGGTTTGCAAAAGCACCTGCCGGAGGTGATCGCAGTCATGGCACCCTATGTGAACAGCTATCGCCGGTATGTGCGCGACAACGCGGCCCCCATCAACCTCGCCTGGGGCCGCGACAACCGCACGACAGGCATCCGCATCCCCCTGTCCGGGCCGGACTCCCGCCGGATCGAAAACCGGCTGACGGGGATGGATGCGAACCCCTATCTCGCCATGGCTGTGTCGCTCGCCGCCGGATACCTTGGCATGATGAACGACGTGCGGGCCGAACCGCAGTACCGGGGCGATGCCTATGCGGCGGACGAGGAAATTCCCCATGACCTGTGGTCCGCGCTCGACCTGTTCGACGAGGCCAAGGAGATGCACGAGGTCCTGGGCCCCGAGTTCGCCCGCGTCTATTCCATCGTGAAGCGCACGGAATACCAGGAATTCCTTTCGGTCATCAGCCCGTGGGAGCGAGAGCACCTGTTGCTCAACGTCTGACGCCCCGAGGGGCCGCAAAGACCTCCGAATGGGGCGGTGAGGGTTTCCAGACCCCGCCGCCCTTTCATTTTTCTTTCCTCGCCTTTATCGCGGTGTTACACTTTTCCCGAATATCACCTTCGGAAAACCCGAAAAGGATACGAGTATGACCCTGGGCCCCAACGTCTATGACGCCGAACCCATCCCTGAAGCTGCCCGCGCCGAGATCGACCGGCTGCTGCAATCAGGGGATCTTTTCCGCTACACCGCGCCGCAGGATGCTCCCGTGGCGCTGCTGGAGCGGGAATTCGCCGACATGATGGGCGTCAAGTATGCGTTGGCCGTGGCCTCCTGCTCGGCCGCGCTGTTTCTGTCGCTCAAGGCGCTGGCGCTGCCCCGTGACACCAAGGTCCTGATCCCGGCCTTCACCTTCGCCGCGGTCCCCTCCTCGGTCGTGCACGCCGACTGTGTACCGGTGCTCGTGGATGTGCAGGACAACTACCGCGTCGGTATGGACGACTTCGCCGCCAAGCTCACGGACGAGATCGGAGCAGTCATCATCAGCCACATGCGGGGCCATACGTCGGACATGGATGCGATCATGGCGCTGTGCGACGCCAAGGGCATTCCGGTGGTCGAGGATGCGGCCCACTCGCTCGGCACGCTCTGGCATGGCGAGAAAATCGGCACGATCGGCAAGATCGGCTGTTTCTCGTTCCAGTCCTACAAGATGCTGAACGCCGGCGAAGGCGGGGTGCTCATCACCGACGACCCCGACGTCATCGCCCGCGCGGTGATCATGTCCGGTGCCTATGAGCACAACTGGAAAAAGCACAAGGGCCCGCACGGCGACAACTCGACGGAGCTAGAAGAGGCCTTTGCCCGCTGGCAGAACAAGCTGCCGCTTTACAACACGCGTCTGTCGAACCTGTCGGCCGCCGTGATCCGCCCTCAGATCCCCGAACTGGAGCGCCGCGTCACCGACGGGTTGCGCAACCACGACTACGTCGCGGCCAAACTCAACGAGAGCCGCTGGATCGACGTGCCCGCGCCCCTGACACCCGAGACCCGCGCGCCGGATTCGATCCAGTTCAACCTCGTCGACATGTCCGAAACCGAAACCCGCGCCTTCATGGATGCGGCCAAGCGCCGGGGTGTCTCGGTCCAGGTCTTCGGTCTGCACACCGACAACGCCCGCGCCTACCGCAACTGGGAATTCCTGGGCGACCCCGGGCCGCTTCCGGGAACCGACCGGATGCTCACGAAAGCCTGCGATACGCGCCTGCCCGTTCGTCTGAAAAAGCCCGAACTCGACTTCATCGCTGATGCGCTGGTCGCTGCGGCGGCGGATGTGAAGCAGGCCGCCTCGGTCGCGGCGGAGTAAGCCACCTTGCCGGAACGCCAAGGGCCGCCCCGACGGGCGACCCTTTTGCGTTGGCGGTGACACAACCTGTCAGGCCGCCATTTTTCCGGCCTGTCCGGCGGCCCGGTCCACGACAACTTGCGGCCTGAGACAAAGTGCAGTGACCAGCGGAAGGGCGGCGGTCGACAGGAACATCACGCCCGCCCCCGCGCCATCGACGACAAGTCCCGCCAGCACGGGACCGACGACGTTACCCGCCGCCGTGGCGAGCAACGCCGTGGTGAAGGCCAGCGACGGACAGCCCGGGAACAGCCGTTCGGACCAGAACGCCAGAACGGCACTCGTCATCATCACGTTCATCCCCTGAAGCCCGGCGGAGCCGATCAGGCCGGGCCAGGTTCCCGGGAGCAGCGCGACCAAGGCCAATGACCCGGCCCCGATCAACATGAGGAGTCGCAGAAGGACGGTCAGCCCGATGCGATCCCGCACCCGCCCCGTGGCAAGTCCCGCGAGACCGAAGAAGCCGTAGAAGATAAAGACCAGCGCCGGGGCCGCCCCGTCCGGTATCCTCGACACGCCTTCGCGTGCGAAGGTATCGGCGGCGAAAGAGATGTAGACGGCGGAGGTGACACCGAACACGAAGGCGACAGCAAATAGCGGCGCGGCGGGCCAGCGCAGGAGGTCGCGCCACCCCTTCTGTGGCCGCGGTTCGGGGGACTTGTCCACCTGTCGCAGGGCCCGCCAGTTGCCGTACAGGGCCAGCGCGGCGGCGGCGGCGAAAACGGCCCAGCCGACGCGCCAATGCACGCCAAGAAACACGGTGCCGAGCGCGATGGCCCCAGCGACGGCAATCCCGGCGCTGGTGCCAGTGCTGATCTCGGACAGAGCGGTCTTGCGGTCCACTTCCCGGATCTTTCGGTGCACGGCGTCATTGAAAGGCGTCCACGCGAACCCCGCGCTCGACGCCGCGAGGAACACGCCCGCCGCGAGCAGCGGCACGTTCGGAGCGGCTGCCACGATGCCAAGGCCGACCGTGGCTGCGGCGAGGCCGGTGAGGACCGGGGCCGCCGGTCCCCTTCTGTCGAGCATGGCCTGTGCGGCGAGAAGCCCCAAGAAAAACCCGGCGAAGCCGAGGCTCGAGACCACCCCGACTGCGACGGACGAGAGCGAAAAGGTCGCTGCGAAGGCGGGCACGAACAGACCGAAGCCCATCCGTGCGGGGCCAAATCCGATACTTGTGGCCGTGAAACCCGCGGCCGACAGGTTCCCGAACCAGGTCATGTGCGTGCTCCCCGAGACGCGTTGCAGTCTGGTGAAAAACGCGGCGGTCCCGGCCGATGTTCAATTGCCGAGCACGCAAGGCCCGCAAGAGCCTCGCAACAGAGTTGGTCTTCTTCGGATTTTCTGCACCACCGAAAAGGTCAGAGCACCCGCATCTTGTCCGCGAGCCACGGCATCCGCTCGTGAAACGGGGTTATGATCATCTCGCCGAGGTGGCGCTTCATACGGTCCGCCACGTCACCCGGCAGATCGCCCAGCACCCCGCGCCGGGCGGTCAGGGTGATGCGACGGGAGAAGGAGGGGAACGGAAGTTCGATGATGTCCACGTCGCGCACGAACCGCTGCGCCCGCAGAACGCCGAGCGGCGTGAGGATCGTCCAGCCGGCCCCGGCGGCGACCATCGAGAGGATCGCGTGGTAGCTGTCCAGTTCGAACCTGTGGCTCAGACGGAAATCCTGCGTGGCGAGGTGTGAGGCGATCTGACGACCCATGAAGTGCCGTGCGGAATATTGAACGAGCGGCAAGGCACGCAGTTCTTCCATCCGGTTTTCGCCCACCACCTGACCGCGCGGGACGGCAGCGACGAAGGGCTCTTCGAGGAGCGGGTGAACCTCCTGCCCCTCCGCCGCCTCGCCCATATCGGCCGAGACCACGACGTCCAGCGCCCGGGCCTCCAGTTGATCGAAGAGCCGGTGGGACGCACCGGTTTCCAGCAGGAACTGGGTGCGCGGCCAGTCCCGGGCCAGTTCGGTCAGGAGCGCAGGGGTCACGTCGGCGTCGAAATCCTCGATCATCCCGATGCGAAAGCGGCTGAGGCGCGTCATGTCGGCGGCCGCGAGTTCGGCCTTGGCCTGTTCAGCCTCGTTCAGGATGGTAAGCGCGCGGCGCCGGAACAACTCACCCGCCGGCGTGCAGACGAGCGGCCGTGCGGACCGGTCGATAAGCGCCGTCCCCACGGAGGTTTCCAGATTGGTCAACTGCTGGCTCACGCTCGACGGACTCGCGCCGAGGCGCCGGGCCGCCGCCGAAATCGACCGCTCGTCCGCGATGGCGGCAAAAACCTCGACCCCCCAGAGGGTGATACGTCCTGCGGTCTCGACCACCTTCGGCCTCGTATGGTTGTCCCGGTCCGGGGCCGGGGCGGATTACATGCCGGAGAGCTTTTTCTGCAAGGCGGCGAGCTGTTTGCGGATCTCGTCCAGCTCCTCGTCCTTCTGGCCGCCGCCTGAGCCGGAGGTCGGCGTTTCGCCCCCCTCCTCACCGCCAGTCGGCCAGCCGGCCATCATCGCCTTCATGAATGCCTGCTGCTGGGCCTGAAGCGCGTCGAACCCGGGCATCTGGGCCATCGGGTTCGGGATGGTGCTCATGTTTTCCATCACCTTGGATTGCCCCTCACGCAGCATCTCGAAGCTGGCGGCGAGGAACTGCGGCACGACGCTTTGCGCTTGCGTCGTGTAGCTGCGGACAAGGTCGGTCAGCACATCCACCGGCAAGACGCTTTCGCCCCGGCTTTCATGTTCTGCGATGATCTGAAGAAGGTATTGTCGGGTGAGGTCGTCGCCGGATTTCAGATCCACGATCTGAACTTCCCTGCCCTCCGCGATGAAGCCTGCAATATCCTCCAGCGTCACATAGTCCGAAGTCTCGGTATTGTAGAGACGGCGGCTGGCGTAGCGCTTGATGAGGAGCGGATCCTTGGTTTCGGCCACGAGGTCCTCCCAACGTATTAGATGTGCCCGCACTGCGGCGGTGCAGAAAAAAGCCTACGCCAGTGCAGAAAAGAAAAGCAAGGGGGTCACGCTGTCGCGCCGCTTTCACAGGCCTTGGCGCACAAAAAAGGCGGGCCCGTCGGGCCCGCCAGGGTGTTCTCGTCGGCGGGGAGGAGGTCGCCGACCAAGAAATCCTTACTTCGCGGCGGCTTTCGTCGCCTTCGTCACGTCGTCCGTGGCTTTCTTGACGGCGGCGGTGGCTTCTTCGCCCATGTCCTTGCCAGCGGCGAGCATCAGCTCGACGGTGTCCATCTGGACTTTCTTGGCGATCTCGGCGTAGGCCGACATGTGCTCGGCAGCGGACTCGGCCTGAGCGGAGGCGAAGTCGGTCATCGCTTTGGTGTAGTCGGCAGGATCGTCTTTCGTGGACGTCATCTCGCCCATTTTCGACAGGGTCGACTTGGTCCAGGCAGTCGAAATCTCGGTCGACTTGTCAGCGGCTTCGAGGGCGACTTTGGTCATCTTCTCGCCGAGGGCGGCGGAGGATTTCATCGCGCCTTCAAAGGCCGACATGTCCATCGGGAACGAACCCATCATGTCCTGCATCATCTTGCTGTAGTCGGTTGTGGTCTTGGCCATTGTGGTATCTCCTGATCTTCCCCGGAACTGCCCGGGGGTGAATTTCTGCGTGTGCAAAGAATATGCGTGCTGCAGTGCAGAAAATCAACCCTTTTTCTGCACTGCAGCATAAAAAGGGTGACCAAACGTCAAAAGCCGGGAAAATCAGACCTTTGGCGACGCGACGACATAGGTTCCGGGTGCTTTTTCGAGCGGCGGATGATCCGAATCGCCCACCTCACGCGCCTCGATCTTCTTGCCGGAACGCTTCGCGAGCCACTTGCCCCAGCGGTGCCACCAAGTGCCCTCATGCTTGTCGGCAGCCTCGAGCCAGTCCTCGGGCGCTTCCGGCCAGTCTTCGTTGGTGTAGTGGCCATACTTCTTCTTGGACGGGGGGTTCACGATGCCCGCGATATGGCCGGACTCGGACAGGATGAAGGTCTTGTCCTTCGATCCCATCTTGCGCATCCCGCGGTAAGAGCTTTTCCACGCCGCGATGTGATCTGTCTCGCAGGCGATTGCGCATATCGGAACCTCCACCTCTTCGATCCGCGCGCGGGTGCCGAGAATGGGAAAGCCCTTCCCCTCGCCCGCGAACTCGTCGCGCTGGCACAGGCCGCGCAGGTATTGCGTTGCCATACGGCCCGGAAGGTTCGTGCTGTCGCCATTCCAGTAAAGCAGGTCGAACGCGGGCGGCGCCGCACCCATCATGTACGACTTGATCGCCGGACCGTAGACCAGATCACGCGAGCGCAGGTAGCTGAAGGTGCGCGACATGTAGAGCGAGGGCAGAATGCCCGTCTCTTCGACCTCGGCTTCGATCCCGTCGACGAAATCGTCGTCGAGGAACACGCCCACCTCGCCCCGGTCCGAAAAATCCGTCAGCGCGGTAAAGAAGGTGGCCGAGTTGATCTTGTCTTCGCCGCGCTGTTTCAGAAGCGACAGGGTGAGCGCGAGCGTGGTGCCGGCGATGCAGTAGCCGATCACGTTGATCTTGTCCTGCCCGGTCATGGCGCGGACTTCGTCGATGGCCGTGAAGAACCCCTCTTCGACGTAGTCCTCCATCCCCACGTCGGCATAGGATTCGTCCGGATTGATCCAGGACACGACGTAGAGCGTGAAGCCCTGATCCACGATCCAGCGGATCAGGCTGTTCTCGGGCTTGAGGTCGAGGATGTAGAACTTGTTGATCCACGGCGGGAAGATGAGGAGCGGGCGCGAATACACCTTCTCGGTCGTCGGCTTGTACTGGATGAGCTCCATCATCCGGTTGCGGAAGACGACGTTGCCTTCGGCGGTGCCCAGGTTCTCGCCCACCTTGAAAGCGTCGGGATCGCTGAGCGTCACGACCAGTTCGCCGTCGTGGCGTTCGAGATCGCGGATCATGTTCTCCAGCCCGTCGACAAGCGACTGCCCCTCGGTCTCAACCGCGCGCTCAAGCGCGTCGGGGTTCGTGGCGAGGAAGTTCGTCGGCGACATCAGGTCGACGATCTGTTGCGTGAAGAAGGTGACCCGGCGCCGGTCGCTGTCATCCAGACCCTCCAGCCCTTCGACCGCCTCGTTCATCGCCTCGGAGGTGATGAGATACTGCTGCTTGAGGTAATTGAAATATGGATGCGTGTCCCACAGCGGGTTGCGAAAGCGCGGGTCCTTGGGCGTGTGGTCCTCGGGCGTCGTGCCCTGCGTCAACATCGCCTGCTGCGCTTCGACCGCATGGCGCAACGTGCGGCCCCAGTATTCGACCTGATTTTCCAGCATCTTGCCGGGGTTTTCCATCATTTCGGACCAGTAGGCGCCCATGGTCTTCATATAGAAGTCCTGCCCCGGACCCTGAAGCGACGGTCGAATCGGCTGTTTCTTTGCAAGTGCAGCAGCGAAGCGCTCCGACAGCTCCTCGATCCGACCCAGGTTTTCCGTGAGTTTCTCGCTGCTTTCCTTGGAATTGACTTCGTCAGTTGCCATGGGAACACTTCCGCCTTATCTTTTTGTGCACGTGCAGCAATCCGCCGTGCATCCTTCGGTCTCCGAGGGTAACGGACGTGGGCTGCACGAAGCAACCGAAAGGCTTACGATGCGTTACCTTGCCACGTACGATGTTATGGAAACGGTTCGAAACACGAACCAATGGCTGGGCGCGACCGCCAAAGCCATCGGCGATTCACCCGCCGTGGCCCTGACCCCGAACCCGTTTTTCAACTGGCTCTCGGCCTGGGGCGAAGTCACCGAGCGCAGCTTCGCGCGCATGGTCGCCAAGCCCGACTGGGGTATCTACTCGGTCGTAGGCGATGACGGACGCGATCATGTCGTTTCGGTCGAGAAGGTGGTGGAACGCCCGTTCGGCGATCTGGTGCATTTCAATGTGCAGGGCCGCAAGCCCAAGGACCGGCGCATCTTCCTCGTCGCGCCCATGTCGGGCCATTACGCGACGCTCCTGCGGTCCACCGTCGCCTCGCTCCTGCCCGATGCCGAGGTCTACATCACCGACTGGCACAACGCGCGCGACATTCCGGTGTCCAAGGGCAAGTTCGATATCGAGGACTACACGAGTTACGTGACCGAGTTCATGCGTGAGCTCGGCCCCGACATCAACGTGGTCGCCGTCTGTCAGCCCGCGCCGCTGGTGCTGGCCGCGACCGCATACCTCGCCCAGCTCGACCCCGAAGCGCAACCGCAGACCCTGACCCTCATCGGCGGGCCGATCGACCCGGACGCGAACGCGACGGATGTCACCGACTTCGGCAACCGAGTCACGATGGGGTATCTTGAGGAAACCGCAATCCAGCGCGTCGGCTTCAAATACGCGGGCGCCGGGCGGCTGGTCTATCCGGGCCTTCTGCAACTGTCCTCCTTCATGGCGATGAATGCCGACAAGCACGGCAAGGCGTTTTCGGATCAGGTCATGGCGGTTGCCCGCGGCGAAGCGGGCGATCACGACAAGCACAACAAGTTCTACGACGAATACCTCGCCGTCATGGACATGACCGCCGAGTTCTATCTCTCGACGGTCGAGCGCATCTTCAAGGAACGCGAGATCGCCAAAAACGAATTCGTGGTGGACGGACACCAGATCGACATCGGCGCAATCACCAACGTGGCGGTGATGACGGTCGAAGGGTCCAACGACGACATCTCGGCACCCGGCCAGTGCAAGGCGGCGCTGCCGCTCCTTACCGGCCTGCCCGAGGAGAAGAAGAACCACCATCTCGAAGATGGCGCGGGCCACTATGGCATCTTTGCCGGCAAGTCGTGGCGCAACAACATCCGGCCCTTCGTGCTGAACTTCATGGACGAACATGCAGGCGAACACGCTGAGCAGGCCAAGAAGAAAAAGACGAAGAAATCCGGTGCGACCGCCAAGCCTGACGCTGCAAAGACGCCGAATCTGAAGGCCGTCTGAGCCGGATCGGGCCGCCGCAGCGGCGGCCCCCGCCCTACTTCAGGACCATCGGAAGATCGAGCCACGCTTGCATCGCGAGCGTGGCTTTTTCCGGTGTTTCCAACATCGGCACGTGCCCCGCATCCTCGATGATCGCGAGTTCTGCATAGGGTATGAGTTCGGCCATGAACGTGTGGCGTTTGACCGGGGTGATCTGATCGTGTTCGCCGCAGAGCACGAGCGACGGCATCTTGAGGCTGCGCAGGGCCTTCTGTGCGTCCGGACGGCGCTGCATCGCGCGCGATTGGCGCACGAACACTTCCGAGCCATGGGCGCGCGCCATGGCCTGCATCGTCTCGATCACCCGGCCCCGGCTGGGCCCCGGCGCGAAATTGTCCGGGGCGAGGGTGTCGGCCATCGCCTCCTCCAACCGCCCCGCCTGAGCCTTGACGATCTGGGGTTCGCGCCAGACCGCCTGTTCGGGCGTTTCAGGCAGCGGAGTCGTGGAGATAAGGCAGAGCCGCGTCACACGTTCCGGCACGCGCCGCAGGATCTCCATCGCGACGACACCGCCCATCGCGTGCCCGCAGAGCGCGAAGCGCGAGGGCGCCTGGAACAGGATGTCTGCGGCCATCTCGCGGATCGAGTGGGCGTCAGAGACGTTGGCGACCGTGACCGCATGGCTGCGCGAGAGCGTTTCGATCTGCGGGCCGAACACCCGCGCGTCCGACATCATGCCGGGCACCAGCAAGACCGCGTCCTTCATCCGATGACCTCTTCGACCGTGCGCAGAAGGAGCGCGAGGGCTGCAGGGTCGGAAAACCGGTGTTCGGCCCCTTTGACGAAGGTCAGGCGCACGTCCTCACCGTCGATATGGTCGAGCAGGTTGAGCGCCACGTCGCGCTCCACATCGGCATCCGCCGTGCCTTGCAACAGCCGGACCGGGAACTTCATCGGCAGCGGGCGGCGCAGCACCAGTTGCTCGCGCCCGTCTTCGATCAGCCGCTTGGTGATCGGATAGGGGTCGCCGTACTCCGAGGGGAGGAGCACCAGGCCATCGCGGTTCAGCTTGGCCTTCTCGAAATCCGAGAAGTCGCGCCACATGCTGTCCTCGGTGAAATCCGGCGCTGCGGCGACGCCGACGAACCCTGCGAACTTTTCCTTGATTTCGCGGGTCAGGATCGCGGTGATCCAGCCGCCCATGGACGAACCGACGAACACCTGCGGCCCCGTCGTTTCGGCCGCGATCACAGAACGTGCATCCGCCGCCCAGTCACCGATGCAGCCGTCGACGAATTCGCCCGAGCTCTGCCCGTGGCCCGAGTAATCGAAGCGCAGGAACGCGCGCCCGTTGGCCTTGGCCCAGTCCTCGAGCGCGATGGCCTTGGTGCCCTCCATGTCCGACTTGAAGCCCCCGAGGAAGATGACCCCCGGCCCTTTTCCGTCCGTCTTGTGAAACGCGATGCGCCGCCCTTCGGCGGTCTCGTGATAGCTTGGCTCGCTCACGCGTGCTGCCCCTTTGTCCCTGTCGTTTGCGCGCGATCCTGCAACACCGGTCGCGGGTTGGAAAGGGGGTCAGCCGTGCTCGGCTTCCTTCAGCCCAAATGCCACGCCCGCTCCCACGAGCGCCATGGCCCCGAAGCCTGTCAGCGCAGCCGCTGGACCGATGAAAGACAGGGCTCCGCCGAAGGCGCCAGAGATCAGCAGAAGCCCGCCGATGAACGTGTTGGCCGTCGCGGCATAGGCGGCGCGCGTGTCGTCCGTCGCGAGATCGACGAGGTAAGTGGAGCGCCCCTGACGCACCCCGTGGTGGGCGATCATCAGGACGAAGAGCGCCACCGGCATCGCCCAGATCGCCGCGGCGAGGCCCGCGAGCTTGAGGCCCACGGCCGCCGCCATGGCAGTGGCACCCAGCACTCCCGCCGCGATCAGCACGCGGCGCGAGGACCGGTCGGAGAACCGGCCCCAGGCGTAGGAGGACAAAAAGGACGCAGCAGCGGAGGCAATCACCAGTGCGCCGAGTTGCCCCAGACCGCTGTCAGATTCTCCCGACAGAAGCACGAGGTACGGCGGGGCGAGCGCGGTGGCGGTCAGAAAACCGCGCGCCACGACGAACCGCGCGAAGACCGGGTCACTTCGCAAGACCTTCCAGGGCCGCAACGCTTCGCCGCCCTGGCCCGGTTCTGCGGGCGCCTCTTTCAGCGTGGAAAACAGCGCCGCAGCCGCGAACCAGAGAACGGCAGAGAGGGCGACCGCAATGGCGAGTGCGGCCGTGCCGTCGAGCCAACCCAGGACCAGCAGCAACGCGAAAACCGCCACGCCCGCAGAGGCGACCGAACCCGCGAGCCCTGTGACGGACCCGCGCCGTCGTTTGCCTACCGTGCGCCCGAGGATGTCCTTGTAGCTGACCGACGCCGCAGCCCGGCTGAGCGCCAAGAGCGCGACGCCGCCGACGAAGGCCCAGCCGGCCGCCGCGCCCTCCAGCGTCAGGGCAGCGATCGCGATGGCGGCTGCGGCGACGCCCTGACCCACGCTGCCCGCGACCCACATCCAGCGCCGCGCGCGCATCTGGTCGAGCCGGTGGGCGAGGAAAACCTGCGGCAGGAGCGCACCCGCTTCGCGAAGCGGCACAAGCGCCGAGACGAATGCACCGGAAGCGCCGAGCGCATTCAGCAGGAAGGCGAGCACCAGCTTGGGATTGATCAGCCCGTCCGCGAGTTTCGTCATCGTGAGCGAGGCGACGTGCTTCAGCCCGTTGGAAGCTTCGTGGTCGTATTCCGGCTCCCCGGCGAGGGACGTGTAGGCGTCTTTGATCATGGGTCTCTTGCTGGCTTTCGGCTGGCGTGAGGTGGGTTTTACGCGACAGTTCGCGGATCGGTTCTCAAAAAGAACCCGCTCACCTCCCCCGCAATCGGTTCTTGAGCCACCCGAGACCGACGTAGGCGGCCCCACCCGCCACGCCGCCACGAGCCGCGAGGCGTCGAAGACGCCCCTGGCGGTCGAGCGGCGCGTCGATACTATCGGCCAGCGCCCGGGCCCGCCGTCCGTGCCCAAGCCACCCCTGCGCAAAAGACCGGAAGGACAGCGCGTAGAGACGCGAGCGGAAGGCGCCCCAATCCGCGCGCGTCACGTCGTTTCGCGCCCGGGCACGCTCGGCCAGCTTCTCTTCCGCGGCGACGCGAAAACGGCGGCCGCGTTTGCTGCGCAGGGCATCGTTCTGGCGTGGCCCCGCCCCGGTGCGCACCCGCACGAGCGAGCGCGGCAGGATCGCCAGCCGCTGCGCCATCATCACGGCGCGTTCGCTGTATTCGCGGTCCTCGAACAGCGCAAACGTCGCATCCCAAGGTCCGATCTCGCGCGCAAAGGCTGTGGTAAGACTGATGCGCCCCGCGTTGCCCCAAAGCCGCCCGATCATAGTGCGATGGACGAGGCGCAGGGAGGGGTCCGGGATCTGCTCCATGATTATCTCCCCGGTCGCCTCATCGAAGCGCCGAAACCCGGCAAAGACCATATCTGCGCCATCAGAGTAGGCTTCAGTGAGGGCCGCAAGCGTGCCGGCCTCCATCTGGTCGTCGGAATCGAGGAAATAGACGTAGTCGCCCGTCACCGCCTCGAGCCCGGTGTTGCGCGCGACGCTCGCGCCGGCGTTCTCCTGCTCGATAAGCCGCACACGATAGCTGTCCGGATCGAACCCGTCGCGCCCGGAAAGGCCCGCGATCCAGTCGCGCACCACCTGCACCGTCGCGTCGGATGACCCATCGTCCACGACGATATGCTCCACCGGCCGATGGTCCTGACGCCAGACGCTTTCGAGCGTCTCTTCGATGAGGCCAGCCCGGTTGTAAGCGGGCGTGACGACGGAAAAAAGCGCGGACATGGTCCCTCGACCGACTGGGGCACGCCGCGTTCAAAACCCGCGCCGCATCGTTGCGCGCGACGATTGCACCGGCACCCAAGAGGGTCAAGCCGTGCTGCACCGGCCACGAGGCAGATGCGCTCAGAGCGCGGGCATTGACTTTGCCGGCACCTGCGGGCACATCCGCCCCATCATAACCCGCAACCGGGCGTTCCGTGGGCGCCAAACTGACGAGGAGACTGGCCATGAGCCATATTTCCCTGACATTCCCCGATGGTAATTCGCGCGTTTACGACGCTGGCGTAACCGCTGCCGATGTCGCCGCCGATATCTCCAACTCTCTGGCGAAGAAGGCGATTTCCGCGACCGTGAATGGTGCGCATTACGATCTTCAGTGGCCGATCGAGGGCGACGCCGAGATCGCCATTCACACGATGAAGGACGACGCGCAGGCGCTGGAGCTGATCCGCCATGACGCGGCCCACATCATGGCGCGCGCCGTGCAAGAGCTGTGGCCGGAGACCAAGGTCACCATTGGCCCCGTCATCGAACACGGTTGGTACTACGACTTCGACCGCGAGGAGGCCTTCACGCCCGAAGACCTCGGTCAGATCGAGGCGAAGATGAAGGAAATCATCAACGCCCGCGACGAGGTCCGCACCGAAGTCTGGTCGCGCGCCGACGCCATCGCGCACTATGAGGAGACGGGCGAGCCTTACAAAGTCGAGCTGGTCAACGCCATTCCCGACGACGGCCAGCCGATCCGCATGTACTGGCACGGTGAGTGGCAGGATCTGTGTCGTGGCCCGCATCTTCAGCACACGGGACAGGTGCCCGCCGACGCCTTCAAACTGATGAAAGTCGCCGGGGCCTACTGGCGCGGCGACTCCAGCCGCCCGATGCTTCAGCGGATCTATGGCGTCGCGTTCAAGAACCGTGACGACCTGAAGAAGCACCTCACCTTCCTCGAAGAAGCCGAGAAGCGCGACCACCGCCGTTTGGGTCGCGAGATGGACCTGTTCCACATGCAGGAAGTGGCCCCCGGTCAGGTGTTCTGGCACCCGAACGGCTGGACGATCTACACCACGCTTCAGGATTACATGCGCCGCCAGCAGAAGGCCGGCGGCTATGTCGAGGTGAACACCCCGCAGGTCGTCGACCGAAAGCTGTGGGAGGCGTCGGGCCACTGGGAGAAATACCAGGAAAACATGTTCATCGTCGAAGTGGACGAGGAGCACGCGCGCGAAAAGGCGATCAACGCGCTCAAGCCGATGAACTGCCCATGTCACGTCCAGATTTTCAATGTGGGCCTCAAGTCCTACCGTGACCTGCCGCTGCGCATGGCCGAATTCGGGTCGTGCAGCCGCTATGAACCCTCGGGCGCACTGCACGGGATCATGCGGGTGCGCGGGTTTACGCAGGACGACGCGCATATCTTCTGCACCGAGGACCAGATCGAGGAGGAAACGGAGAAGTTCATTACGTTCCTCGCGAACATCTACCGCGACCTCGGCTTTCCGACCTACAAGATCAAGTTCTCCGACCGCCCCGATACGCGGGCCGGATCGGACGAGATCTGGGACAAGGCGGAAAAGGCCCTGCTCGACGCCACCCACAAGGTGACGAACGACGTGGAGCTCAACCCGGGCGAAGGCGCGTTTTATGGTCCGAAGCTGGAATTCGTGCTGACCGACGCCATCGGGCGCGACTGGCAGTGCGGGACGTTGCAGGTGGACTTCGTGACGCCGGAACGGCTCGACGCGAACTATGTGGGCGAGGACGGGGCCAAGCACCACCCGGTGATGCTGCACCGCGCGACGCTCGGGTCGTTCGAGCGGTTCATCGGCATCCTGATCGAGGAACACGCGGGCAAGCTGCCGTTCTGGATCGCCCCGCGTCAGGTGGTCGTCGCGTCGATCGTTTCGGACGCCGACGATTATGTGCAAGAGGTGGTGGCAGAGTTGCGCGCCAAGGGCGTGCGTGCCGAGGCCGATATCCGCAACGAGAAGATCAACTACAAGGTCCGCGAGCACTCGGTCGGCAAGGTTCCGGTCATTCTGGCCATCGGGATGAAGGAAGTTGAGGACCGGACTGTTACACTCCGCCGGTTGGGCGAGAAGCAGACGCGGGTTGTCGCTTTGGACGAAGTGGTACAAGAACTCTCGACTGAGGCGACACCGCCGGACCTCGCCTGATCCAACCCATTGATTTCAAACGAAACGGGCGGTCCGCGTGGCCGCCCGTTTCACGTTCAATTCACGAAAGCGTTTGTTTCACTGCGTCACAGGGCCGCGCTGCATAGGCGCGTGAATGGTCTGTGACGCACCTCCGGGGCTAGCAATTGGTCACCGCAAAGACGCGGAACAGAATGCAACTTGGAGGACAGACCTTTGACCCAGAAACTTTCCACTGCCGCCGTGGCCGGCGCCGTCGCGACCGCTCTCGCATCGCTCACTCTCCCTGCCCACGCACAGGATATGGAGAAATGCTACGGCGTCGCCAAAGCCGGCGAAAACGGCTGCGCCGCGGGCCCGGGCACGACCTGTGCTGGCACGTCCAAAGTCGACTATCAGGGCAACGCATGGTCGCTCGTGCCTGCCGGCACCTGCGAAGAGATGACCATCGAAGCCTCGATGACCGAGGACATGACGGAACGCATGGGCTCGCTCGAGCCGCTCGACCGCGACCTGCCGATGGACGGCTAACGCCCCCGGCGCGGGCGGGACGGCTCTCTGCCCGCGCCATACCAGACACAAGTCGGGAGGGGACGATGCTCGACATGACGGGACACAAACTGCCACCCGCGCCCGGCGTGGGGTTCAAACCACAGCATTATGCCGAGGTTATCTCGGACAGTGGGGCGGCCAAGTGGCTGGAAATTCACGCGGAAAACTACATGGGCGACGGCGGGCGACCGCTGGCGCAACTGCGCGCGCTCGCCGAGCGGTTTCCGATCTCGGTCCACGGCGTTGGGCTGTCGATCGGTGGCGATGAGCCGCTGGACGCGGATCACCTCGCCCGGCTCAAGCGGTTGATCGGCTGGCTCGATCCCGCGAGTTTCTCGGAACATCTCGCTTGGTCATCGCATGGCGGCACCTATTTCAACGACCTTCTCCCGCTCCCCTACACACCTCAGACGCTGGCCCGCGTCGAGCGGCACATTCACGAGGTGCAGGAGGCGCTTGGGCGGCGGATGCTGCTCGAGAACCCCTCAACCTACCTCGCCTTTTCCGAGTCGACGATGGCCGAGACCGATTTTCTCTCGGAGCTCGTGCGGCGGACGGGCTGCGGCCTGCTGCTCGACATCAACAATGTCTTCGTCGCCTGCACCAACCAGCAGACCGACCCCCGCGACTACCTCGCGGCATTTCCGCTCCACGCGGTCGGCGAGGTTCATCTGGGCGGACATGACGCGGACGAGGACGACGCGGGCGCACCGCTCCTGATCGACGCGCACGGGTCGGAGGTGGTCGATCCGGTCTGGACGCTCTACGCCGAAACCGTGCGGTGGATGGGGCCCAAACCCACCCTGATCGAATGGGACAACGACGTGCCGGAATGGGAGGTCCTGAAAGAGGAAGCTGCCCGCGCCGCGACAATTCTGGGCCGGGTGAATGCATGAGGAATGCGACCCAAGATTCTGCCAAAAAGAGATTTTTCCAACAGGCGAGAGACAGCCGCCACGGCCAAAGCCCGGAGGTGCAGGAGATGACCTGGAACACCGCCCTGCTCGACCCCGATCGCGCGCCAGAGGGGCTTTCAGACCCGCAGGGCCAGCCCCCGGGCCGACGGTTCGACGTTTACCGCAACAACGTCATGTCCTCGCTCGTTCAGGCGATGCGCGACGGGTTCCCTGTCGTTCGACGGCTCGTCGGTGAAGAGTTCTTCGCGGCGATGGCTGGGGCATTCGTGCGCACCCACCCGCCGGACTCGCCGGTCCTTTTTACCTACGGCACCGCGTTCCCCGCTTTCCTTGAAAACTTCCCCCCGGCGCGGAGTTTGCCGTATCTCCCGGACATCGCGCGGCTGGAGCTGGCGCTGCGCCGGGCCTATCACGCCGCTGACTGCGTGGCCGTCGCACCCGATGCGCTCAATCGGCCCGACATCGACGACGCGCGGCTCACGCTGGCCCCGGCGGTTGCCGTGCTCTCGTCTCCTTACCCGATCCACGCGATCTGGCGGATCAACATGGACCCGGACGCGCCCAAACCCACGTCAGGTGCGCAATCGGTGCTCATCACCCGCGCAGACTGGGATCCGCTGGCCGAACCCATTCCGGCGACCGAGGCCCGCTTCTTCAACGCTCTCGGCACCGCGACACTGGCCGAGGCCGCCGCCTCGGTTCCCGATCTCGATCTCGCAACCGCCCTCGCCCGGCTCATCGCCCGCAAGGCCATCATCACCGTGGAGGTGCCCGCATGATCCAGTCCATCCTCACCCGCCTGGACGCAGCAACTTCGCCCGTCATCGGGACGTTGCTGCGTGTCACCTTCGCGGCCACACTGGCCGGGTATTTCTGGGCTTCAGCGCTCACAAAACTCGACGGGGGGAGCCTTTCGGTGAACGGCTATGCCCAGATTTTCCCGAAGGCGATGGAAGCGGTGAATTATGACGCTTCGCAGCTTGGCGTGTTTCATGCGCTCGTTGTGGCTGCCGGGACCGCAGCGGAGTTTGTGCTCCCCGCGCTCCTCATCGTCGGCCTGCTCACGCGCCTTGCCGCACTTGGCATGATCGGCTTCGTGGTCGTTCAAACGCTCACCGATCTTTTCGGCCACGGCGCGCTCGGCCAGCCCGAGACGCTGGGGGCCTGGTTCGACCGGGTGCCTGACAGCCTGATCCTCGACCAGCGCCTGATGTGGGTTACATTGCTTCTCACGCTCGTCTTTACGGGGCCTGGCCCGCTATCTCTGGACCGGCTCCTGGGACGACGCTTTCAGAGCCAGGCGGCCCTTGCGGCCTGATCCCAGCCAAGCGTGCGGCGCCCGCCGTCTTCGACGACCGGGCGCTTCATGAGTGTCGGATAAGCAAGAATCAGCGCAACCGGATCGCCGGTTCGCGCCTCGCCATCGAGCTCGCGCCATGTGGTGGAACGCTTGTTCACTAACGCATCGCCAAAATCATCGAAGAACGCTTGCAGATCAGATATTTGCAGCGGTGCCTCGCGAATATCGACAAGTTCCGGCGTTTTTCCCGCCGCCGCGAGCTCTTTCATCGCCCGCCGCACCGTGTCGCAGCTCTTGATCCCGTAGACCCGCATGGCACCACCTTTCGAAAAATCTTCACTTGAGTTTTCGCGTTTTTGACGCATCGTTGAGGTGTGAGACAAGTACTTCCAGACCAATGCTCCTTCCGGGGCAGCTGAAGACCTGGCTGCACCAACCCGCCGCAATACCGTGGGCGGACAACTTGAAGGAGAGACGGAATGCCCACCGGCACCGTGAAATGGTTCAATGCGACCAAAGGCTATGGTTTCATCGCGCCCGACGACGGCGGCAAGGATGTGTTCGTACACATTTCAGCCGTCGAGCGCGCCGGACTGACGGGCCTGGCCGACAACCAGAAGGTCGAATACGAGATGATCCCGGGCCGTGACGGTCGGGAAAGCGCGGGCGACCTCAGGACGCTCTGACACAGCTCGTAACGGACAGGGTGAAACCCCGCGTCCAGCGCGGGGTTTCTTTGTTTCGGCTGTGCCTCAGGTGACTGCGCGCACGATCATGACGCCCGCCCAAGCACAGAACCCTGTCAGGACGGTTCCCCAGATCACGTCGGTCGCCACCATCTGCGGCGCCCAGAGGCGCAGGGTCGCGTAGTTGGTGAATTCGTATGTCCCGTAGGCCATCGCTCCGATCACGGCGCCGCCGATCAGCGCCGAGACCGGCGTGTCGTTCTTCAGTGCGGGGAGCGACACCAGCCAGACAAGTCCGCCGACGTAAAACAAGTAAAATACGGCGGCAGGTACGATCCGGATCGGCATCTGGAGCCAGTCGCCAAGATGCTGGTCGAACAGTGGTTTCATCACCTTGTTCAGCATCACGGCATCAATGCCGAGGAAAAGAACGGCGGTGATTATGTAGAGCAGGACAGGCTGCATCGCGTAACCTCAGCTTTGTTTTCAAAGGAGTTACGCGCTGACCCGGCGAACGGATCCAAAAAATCAGCACCGGCGGCTTGGACTGTGGCGCACGCGCTTCACCGGGGAGAGTTCCCAGTCGCGAAGTTCGGTGTTGATGTCGGCCGTCGCCTGTTCCACGCGACCTTCGACGCCAAGAAAGCGGCCAACGAAGCCTTCGCCGGTCGTGATGCCGAGGCGACGTTTGAGGTCCAGTGCAAGGAGATCGAGAAACGGCCACCGGCGCGGAGGCTCAACGACGATGCGAACGACCTCTACCCGACCCTCGTCGGTGACGAAATAGCGTTGCGAGAGTGTCGCTTCCCGTTGTGCCCGCACCTCTTCAACCGCGCGCACATCCTCGAACCCGCATTCCCAGGCACCCTTTGCGAGCGCGTTCTGCGGTGTGGTTGCTGCCATCACGATCGCTACGGCGACCGCGCCCCTGAATGTAAAATGTCCCATGCCGTGAATTTAGGAGGAGCTTCGTAAAGGGCGCAATAACGCGTCTGCCTCGCAAAAAGATACAGGCTCAGGTTGTGCAGATAGGCAACAGGTCAGCCGCAGCGCACGAGGTCGCGCAGCCGGCAGGCCGGGTCGGCAGCGCGTAACGGGGCCGCGTGAACCTCGCGCCAAGCGGCCTCGTCAAAGGCGGGAAAGAACGCGTCCGCATCTGGCACGTCGAGTTCCACCTCGGTCACGAGAAGCCGGTCGGCGCGTGGCAGAAGCGCCTCATAGATGCCCGCCCCGCCGATCCCGTAGACACGCGTGTAACCCGCCGCCCGCGCCAGCGAGACCGCCTCGCCGACCGACGCCGCCACGTTCTCTGTCAGGGACCTGTCGCAGGAAACCACAATATTCAGCCGATTTTTCAACGGCTTCACCGGCAAGCTTTCCCACGTCCTGCGCCCCATGACGAGCGCGCCTCCGGTTGTTTCGCGTTGAAACATCTTCAAGTCTTCCGGCGCCCGCCACGGGATGTCGCCATCTCGTCCGATGGCACCGCCCCGCGCCCGGGCCACCACCAGCGTCAGCATCAGACAGCCACCGGCGCGCGGATCGCGGGGGCCGGGTCGTAGCCCGGGAAAGTGAAGTCGTCGTAACGGAAATCGAAAATCGAACGGACGTCGCGCCCGATCTCGATCTGCGGCAGCGGTCGCGGATCGCGTGAAAGTTGTTCACGCACTTGGTCCATGTGGTTGGAATAAATATGCGCGTCACCGATTGAGTGGACGAAATCCCCCGGCTCGTACCCGGTCACATGGGCGAGCATAACCTGAAGGAGCGCATAGGACGCGATGTTGAACGGCACGCCGAGGAACATGTCGGCGGAACGTTGGTAGAGCTGAAGGTGCAGCTTGCCGCCAATGATGCGCACCTGCCAGAGCGTATGGCACGGCGGCAAAGCCATGTCGGGCACGTCGCCGGGGTTCCAGGCCGAGACGATGAGCCGGCGGCTGTCGGGTGTCTTTCGGATTTGCTCCACAAGATCGGCGATCTGGTCCACCTCCCCGATCACCGGCGCTCCGTCCGGCCCACGCGAGAGTTTCGGAAAATGCCGCCACTGGTGGCCGTAGACCGGGCCGAGGTCGCCATTCTCGTCGGCCCATTCATCCCAGATCGAAACGCCGTTTTCCTTCAGGTAGCCGATATTCGTGTCGCCCGAGAGGAACCACAGAAGCTCGTGAACGATCGAGCGAAGGTGAAGCTTCTTCGTGGTGACGAGCGGGAAGCCATCGGCCAGCGGATACCGGCACTGAAGCCCGAAATAGGAGGTCGTGCCGGTCCCGGTCCGGTCGCTCGAGAGCGACCCCTCGTCCAGCACGGTTCTGAGCGCATCCAGGTATTGACGCATGGCGATCTCCCTTGTCCCGACTCCTTCCCGAGGAAGCGGTGCGCCCACCATATGTTGCGAAAATTATACAGACAACCACTAGGGGCGCGGGCCCTGCGGCGTGGGGGATTCTTGACAGTTGCGGTCCCGGATGCGCTACTGCCAGACAAGAAACGAGTGGGCAGGAATGGTGGTATCCGTGCAAACACGCAACGCTCCGCGCCGCCCCCTGATTGGGGGGGTGAGCCGCCGTGCACGGTCGCGTAGACACTCCGTTATGTGGGGTCGCAGAATCATGTCCGTCGTCGCGCTTTGCGCGGCCCTCGGCACCCCGGCGCTGGCGCAGGCGCCGGATCGGTCAACCGTTCTTCCAGCCGCCGCCGAGGCGCTCGCCGCCGGCGACGCGCCGCGGGCGCTTGGCCTGACCAATGCCGTGATTGCGGCCAACCCGCGCGACATCGACGCACTGCTTCTGAAATCGCAGATCCTCTTCGCGATGGGCCAGTCACGTTCGGCGCGCGAGGCGTCGCAGGCCGCGTTCAACGCCTCCGACATCCCGGCCGCCCGCTACGCCGCGGCCGTGCGCACCGCCGACATCATCGCGCAGGATGGCAACTATGTGCTCTCGCAGTTCTGGCTGCGCCGCGCCTTGCCATACGTCCAGACTGATGCGGAAATGGAGCGCTTGGTGCAGGCCTACCGCTTCGTCAAACAGAAGAACCCCTGGCGCTTCTCGTTCTCGGGCGGGGCATCGCCGAATTCGAACATCAACAACGGCTCGTCCGAGAGCATCATTTATATCTACGGACTGCCCTTCGTGCTCTCGCCAACCGCACGGGCGCTGTCTGGTTTCACCGCCGAGGCACAGGGCAAGCTGGAGTACCGGCTGTTCGAGAGCCAGCGCTCCCAGACCACCATTGGCGTCGAGGGTGCCGGGCGCATGAACTGGCTTGACGCGAAATCGCGCGCCGCGGCGCCGACGGTGTCGGGACATGATTACGATTTCTACTCGCTGGCCGTGATCGCTACGCACAAGCAGATCGTGGGCAACGGCATTAGGCTTGAGTTCTCCGGTCGCGCCGGGCGCAACTGGTACGGCGGCACCAAGCTGAGCGACTTCTTCGGCGCGGGCGCGGCCGTCACTTTCCCCATCGCACAGGGGCGCGATGCCCTGACTTTTACGGGACGGGCCGATCGGAGTCTGCTTGTGCAGGGCGGTCTGGTGCCTGAAACCACACTTTCGGCGGGCGCGAGCTATGGGCACAAGCTTGCCTGGGGCGACACCGTGCGCGCTTCGCTCAACTACACCCGCAGTTTTTCCTCCGGCGCAGCACAGGTCTATTCGCTGCCCTCCGTCGGCCTCGAATACCAGTTCAATCGCCCGATCCTCGGGGCGCATTTGGAGATCGGGGGCAATTACGGCTACAAGACCTACAACTTTTCGCCCTTCAGCACGACGGGGCGGCAGGACCGGATTCTTTCGGGCCGCGTCTCGGCCGATTTCCGGGGCCTGTCCTACATGGGGTTCTCGCCTGTCGTGACCGTCGAGGCCAAACGGGTGTGGTCCAATGTGCCGATCTACTCGCAGCAGACGCTTTCTGGCGGGATCAGTTTCGAATCGCGTTTCTGACGCGCTCGGGCTTGTCCTATCACTGGGCTTGATCGCCGGCGCCGCGCCTGCGGCGTCACAGGACGGAACGTGTCGTCAGGCTTTGGTTCTGGCCCTCGACGTATCGGGCTCGGTCGATTCAGGCGAATACAGGCTCCAGATGGACGGGCTCGCGCAGGCGCTGACCGATCCGCAGGTTGCCCGCGCCATCCTCGCCCCCGGCGCCGCGCCCATCGCGCTTTACGTTTTCGAATGGAGCGGACCGCAGTTTCAGAACCTGCTCGTCGATTGGACGCTGGTGACGGACCGGCCGACGCTGAACGGGATCGCGGGAACCCTGCGTGACACGCGGCGGAGCCCTTCGCCCCCGTCCACCGCGCTCGGCACGGCTATGGCGGTGGGCGGTTCGGCGCTCGCGCGCGGACCAGAGTGCTGGAAGGGTACGATCGATATTTCCGGAGACGGAAAATCGAATACGGGGCCGCGACCTCAGGACCTCGACGACCTCGCGCAACTCGAGGGGGTGACGGTGAACGCGCTCGTCATCAACACGATCGATTCCATGGGTGCCGGGCCGGGCGACGACGACCTTTTCAGCTATTTCGAGAACCTCGTGATCCGCGGCCCGGGCGCGTTCGTGGAACGTGCCGACGGGTTCGAAGATTATGCCCGCGCGATGAAAAAGAAACTCCTGCGTGAGATCAACGCGCTGGCCGTGGGCGGGCTCGAAGCATCTGAAGTTCCTGACCGGGGTTAGGCGCCATGGGTCGCGCGTCGCGTACTACCCGCGCCGGGGCCTTTTCCTGCGCCCCGTTCACCAACCATCCCGGTCAGTAGATGTAGCGGATCTGGTCGGTCCAGAACCGTTCGACCCGTTTCAGCGAAGTGTTCACCTCGTCGATTCCGTCGAGCGACAGGATGGCCCGTTCCTCCAACCCGGCAGAGTGTCGTTCGAAGAGGCCGCCGACCACGTCGCGGATGTGCCGCCCCTTGTCAGTCAGCCGAACCCGCACGGAGCGCCTGTCGATCTCGGAGCGCTGATGGTGCATGTATCCCATCTCCACCAGTTTCTTGAGGTTGTATGAGACGTTGGAGCCCTGGTAATAGCCGCGGCTTTTCAACTCGCCCGCCGTCACCTCGTTCTCACCGATGTTGAACAGAAGGAGCGCCTGAACGGCGTTGATTTCAAGGACGCCAAGGCGTTCAAACTCGTCTTTGATGACATCGAGCAGAAGCCTGTGCAGCCGCTCGATCAGCGACAGGGCGTCCAGGTATTGCGCCAGATACCGGGTGTCCGTGCCCGCAACGATGGGACCGTGAATGCTCATGCCTGTCTCCGCATTTGACTGCTTGCGCGACAGGTTTGAACGAAAACTCGGAATATTCGGTTAAAGGTCGAGGAAAAACATGCGCCTATCCGGCGATCTTATGATCCCGGATCAACGCGATGAGTCCCGCAAAACGGTCCGGCGGCGACACCTGGCCCGAAACCCACTGATAGAGGTCCTGATCGTTCTCAAGCAACAGTTCGTCGTAGAGATCAAGCTCGGTGGCCGAGAGCCCGGCCAGACGATCGTCGGCAAAAGGGCCGAGGATCATGTCCATCTCTTTGGTTCCACGCCGCCAGGACCGCATTCCCATGCGCTTGAGGCGCGTTTCAGCCGTCTCGGTCATAGTCACGCGCTGCCGTCCTCCAGCATCTTGCGCAGGCCCTTCTCGAGCCGCGCCATCCGCTTGGTCGCATCCGTGATGTCGGTCTGCACTTCGCGCAATTCCAGAAGGAGCGCCTTGGCGTCCCGTGAGAGCGTCCCTTCGGTGCCCGGGGGATCGACGCCCTCGCCTTCACCGGTGAGCAGCCAACGCAGCGACACGCTCAGAAGCCCCGACACCATCTGGAGCCGGTTGGCGCGCGGCTCGGAAATATCGTTCTCCCACGAAGCCAGCGTCTTTACCTTGATGCCCAGTTTCTTGGCCAGTTCCTTCTGGCTCAGCCCCGCCGCTTCGCGTGCACCGGCCAGCCGGTCGCCGAATGTGGCGTTCTCATCGGAGTACCAGTTGTCGTCCATCCCGCGTCCTTCCCGCTTGATCGCTCGTCTGGCGGAGCGTAGGACGAAGCCGACCCCTGATCTCAGCCGGATGCGACCATGACGATCCTCTCCGCGACGCTCGACCGCGTCAAACCTTCGCCCACCATTGCCGTAACAACTCTTGCGCAGGAATTGAAGGCCGCGGGTCGCGATGTCATCGGTTTGGGAGCGGGCGAGCCGGATTTCGACACGCCCGACAACATCAAGGATGCAGCGAAGGCCGCGATGGACGCGGGAAAGACGAAATACACCGCCCCGGACGGAATGCCGGAGCTGAAACAGGCGATCTGCGCCAAGTTCGCGCGCGAGAACGGGCTGAGCTACGAACCCGCGCAGGTCAGCGTCGGCACCGGCGGCAAGCAGATCCTCTACAATGCCCTCATGGCGACACTGAATCCCGGCGACGAGGTGGTGATCCCCGCCCCCTACTGGGTGAGCTATCCGGACATGGTCCTTCTTGCGGGCGGAGAGCCGGTGACAGTGGACTGCGGCATAGATACCGGGTTCAAGATGACGCCCGCGCAGTTGGACGCCGCCATCACGCCCAGGACCAAGTGGCTGATCTTCAATTCCCCGTCGAACCCGACCGGCGCGGGCTATACCCATGACGAGCTGGCCGCCCTCTGCGCCGTCCTGATGAAGCACCCCCATGTCTGGGTCATGTCCGACGACATGTACGAGCATCTCGTCTTCGACGACTTCGAGTTTTTCACGCCCGCGCAGATCGAGCCGGCGCTTTATGAGCGCACCTTGACGGTCAACGGCGTGTCCAAAGCCTATGCCATGACCGGCTGGCGGATCGGCTACGGCGCAGGGCCGAAAGTGCTGATCGACGCCATGCGCAAGATCCAGTCGCAGTCGACCTCGAACCCCTGCACGATCAGCCAGTGGGCCGCGGTCGAGGCGCTGAACGGGCCGCAAGACTTCCTGGCTGAGAACGCCAAAGTGTTTCAGCGTCGCCGCGACCTCGTGGTGGAGATGTTGAACGCGGCGCAGGGAATCGACTGCCCGACGCCGGAGGGTGCGTTCTACGTCTACCCTTCTATTGCGGGCTGCATCGGCAAGGCCACGCCCGAGGGCACCGTGATCACGGATGACGAGACCTTCTGCAAGGCGTTGCTCGAAGCCACAGGGGTTGCGGTCGTGTTCGGCGCGGCCTTCGGCGTCTCCCCGAATTTCCGCGTGAGTTATGCCACGTCTGACGAACAGCTGACGACCGCCTGCACGCGCATTCAGGACTTCTGCGCGTCACTTTCCTGAGCCAGGTTTACGTTGCGGTAAGGCACCGATCCACTGGCCCTGTTTGAACGAGCCGGTTACAAATGCCGCGGGCAGGAGTAACAAGAAACCATGTCGACCGAGCTTCCCGAGTATTTCTTTCGCGTTCGCGAGAACGGCGCCTTCGTTTTCAAGGTGGATACACAGAACCGCCACCGCCGTATCGAGATGGACCAGATCGCCGTCGTCAATACGAAGAATGGCGATATCAAACCCCATGGTGACCGCACCCTGTCGAATCAGGACATGGCGGCGATTTCCGATTGGCTGGCCGAGCGGCAGGAATTGCTCTCTGCCCGCCAGATCGACGATATACTGCGCGCTGTGGATACGCTGAACTACACCGCCCATTGGGTGCAGAAGGATGCGGATGACCACCAGCTCGAGATGGTGACAGACTCGCTCCTGATGGCGATGCACGACCTGCGCACGCTTCTTGTCCGCAAAAAGGCCGAGCGGTTGATACGCGAGGACTGAACGGTGTCGCCGGGCGCGGGGCGCCCGACGACCCGCTGGGGGGCGCTGCCCCCCAGCCCCCCGAGGTATTTCTGGACCAAAGAAGAGGGACAGCGCGGGCGCGAGGCCGGTGCGTCAGGCGTAGCGCGCCCCTTCAGGATCGACGTAGCGGGTAAGGCGCCAGAACCGAAGCTGAAGGAAGACGGCCGCACAGGCGAGCCCGAGGACGAGGCCAAGCCAGACCCCCACGCCTTCCCATCCCAGCACGATGCCGAAAACGTAGGTCGTCGGTGCGCCGATGAGCCAGTAGCTTATCGCAGCGACGATGAGCGGCTGGCGCGTGTCCTGCATGCCGCGCAGGATCGAAATGGCGAGCACCTGCGCCGAGTCGACGAACTGGAACAGCGCGGCCATGGCGAGGAGCGTGGCGCCGATGGCGAGGATTTCACCGCGCAATGGGTCATCCGGGTCGATAAACAGCCCGATGAGCGTTTCTGGAACGGCAAGAAAAATCACCAGCGACACCACCGCGAAGCCGAACCCCAGGAGCCAGACCGCAACGGCCCCATCGGTGAGACCCTGACGGTCGCGCCGTCCGTAAGCCCGGCCCGCGCGCACGGTGGCCGCGTTGGACAGTCCAAGCTGCACCATGAAAGCGATGGTGGCGATCTGGAGCGCGACGCCATGCGCGGCAAGCTGGATGGTGCCGATCCACCCCATCACGATCGAGGAGAAATTGAACAGCCCGACCTCTGCCACCGTCGTCAGCCCGATTTGCCAGCCCATTCCTGAAACTTCGCGCAGCGCCTCGCCGTCGGGGCGCCAGAGCCTGCGGAAGAGATCATGGTCCGGGAAGGTGCGAATGGCGTAGACCGCGAGCCAGACCGCAGAGATGAGATTGACCCCGAGCGAAGCGATGGCCGCGCCGCGGATGCCCAGTTCGGGAAAGCCGAAGCTGCCGAAGATCAGCAGGTAGTTGAAGACGACGTTGGCGAGCGCCGCGCCGACGGTCACGCGGAACTGCACCCGCGTTTTCTCGAGCGCGGAGAGGTAGCCCTTGAGGACCATCACCGCGAGACCGGGCAGGATGCCGAACCCTGCGATGCGCAGGTAAACCTGCGCCATTCCCGCGATGTCCGGGTCTTGCCCCAGCGCGACGAGCAGCGGCTTGGACCAGATGAAGGCCGGCAGACAAAGTGCGCCTGCCCCGAGAGACACCCACAGGCCCATGCGCGTGACGCGCCGGATGCGCACCTCGTCATCATGCTCCGCCGCTGCCGCGACCAGCGGTGTGACCGCCCATGCGAAGCCGGAGATGAAAAGGAAAAACAGAATGTAAACAGAGGTGCCCAAGACCAGCGCCGCGAGCGCGCGCACGTCGTACCAGCCGATCATCAGCGTGTCGGTCGTCTGCACCGCGACCTGTGCGAGCTGGCTGCCTATAAGCGGCAGGCCAAGGGCCAAGTGGGCACTGGCATGACTGCGATATGTGGCGAGGCGGGACATGGGGGTCCTTTGCCATGAGGCGCAGGCGGGGGAAAGGGATTTGATCGGATGGTCGAAAACGGGGCGTGCCTGTTCCGGGCACCCCTCTTCATGGACTCGGCGTCACGCGCGCTCGGCCATCATCCTGACAAAACCGAGCCGTTGGAGCCAGGTATCGTTATATCTCAGGACCTTGCCGGAATGGCTTGCCGCTTGAGCGACGGTATCATGGCCGCAGCTGGTGCATGCCGCACCATTCAGCCGGGCTTTCGCGCGATCAGGTCGATGAGCGCTGACATGCCGGAATGACCGGCCCCCTCATCGAGCTCGGTCTCATAGGACTCGAGGCAGAGCACTTCCCACCCGGCGACAGCCTCTGCCAGCAAGTCTTCCGTGTAGAGGTTCTCCGCCACACCTGGTCCGCCGGTACCGTACTCCAGTTGCTTCGGCGTGTACCCGTGGATCATCAGCAGCCCGCCGGGAGCCACGGCGCGCTTCATGCCGTCGAAGACCGTGGCGCGATCCTCAGGCCCCATGAATTGAAAGAAGATGCCCGCGACGACGTCGTACTGCGTGGCGTCCCAATCCCAGTCGAAAATGTCAGCCTCGACGAACTCGACCTCGACGTGATGCGCCCGCGCGAGCTTGCGTCCCTTGGCAATGGCGTTGGGTGCGGCCTCCATCGCCGTGACGCGCAGGCCCTTTCGGGCCATGAATACGGAATTGCGTCCTTCGCCATCGGCCACGGCGAGCGCGGTCATCCCCGATTCGAGGTAGTCCTGCCGCGCGACAAGAAACTGCGAGGGCGCGGTGCCGAAGACGAAATCCTCGATAGCGTAACGGTCGTTCCACATAGCTGACGCCTCCTGTCAGGATCCGTTCATCAAGCCTATTGGCGAATGGGGTGTTGGGGGCCAGACTGCACCGAACTCGGAGGAGAGTGAATGGACAGCTTTCATGACCTCGTGCCCGGCTCCCGCGACTTTTTCGCACGGCTGGCTGCGAACAACGACCGGGAGTGGTTTGCGGCGCACAAGGCAGATTACGAGGCTGCAGTGAAGCGCCCCGCCGACCTGTTGCTCGACGATATCGCACAGCGGCTCGCTCGCGACATGGGCCAGACGGTCACGCCCAAACTCTACCGGGTGCATCGCGACGTGCGGTTTTCCAAGGACAAGACACCCTACAACACGCATCTGCACATGCAATGGACCGTGCAGGGCGCGCCCATAAGCTTCATGTTCGGAGCCTCTGCGAGCTATTGCAAGCTGGGCGTGGGGTCGATGGCCTTTCCCAAGGACGCCCTGCCCGGCTGGCGTGAGCGGGTGGCGGGTGGGCATCCGGTGGTGGCGCAGGCCGCCGCGCTGGAAGCCGCTGGGTGGGACATGTCGGACCCAGCGTTGAAGCGCGTGCCGACTCCGTTTCCGCCCGATCACCCGCAGGGGGCGCATCTGCGGCGCAAAGGCCTCGTCCTGTGGCATGAGGTGGATGCGGGCGAACAGGCGTCGCTGACCACGACGCTGCCGGCCCGTTTCGCCGAGGCGACCGGTTTCCAGAGGGCGCTGTCGGACGCGCTGGCCTGAGCCCCGGGATTTCCAGACCGAAGAAGAGCGAGCCCAGCGCTCAGGCGCCGGGCCGACCGCCCAGCTTGACCAGTAACGCCTTGGTGGCGAGACCGCTCGAGGGCATACCGTTGGCAGCCTCGAACGCGCGGATGGCCGCTTCGGACTTGGCACCAATAACGCCGTCCGTGCCATCGGTGTCGAAGCCCTTGGAGGTCAGCCGGCGCTGGATGTCCTTGCGGTCTTCGAGCGTGAGGCCCTGCGGATCAGGGCCGAAGTTGCCCCGGATCGGGCCGCCGCCTGCGATCCGGTCACCCAGATGACCCACGCCAATCGCGTAGGAGGTCGCGTTGTTGTAGCGCTTGATGACATCGAAGTTCTTGAACACCATGAACGCCGGACCGCCGCCGCCGGCGGGTTCGATCACGCGGGCGGCGCCGTGATTGGGCACCGTGCCGCCGTTCATGTCGCGCACGCCCATCGACGTCCAGGTGCTCACGCTCCGGCTGTTGGAAAAGCCGGCCTGCGAGCGGTCGAAGCCCTCGGGCAATTTCACCTCGACACCCCACGGCTGTCCCTTGGTCCAGCCGAACTGGCGCAGGTAGTTGGCGGCGGAGGCCAGCGCGTCGGTCGGATCGTCAGCCCAGATGTCGCGCCGCCCGTCGCCGGTGAAGTCCACGGCATAGGCGAGGTAGGAGGTCGGCATGAACTGCGTATGCCCCATCGCGCCGGCCCATGAGCCGCGCATGTTCTCGGGCGTGGTGTCGCCGGCGGCCAGGATCTTGAGCACCGCGAAGAGCTGTTTTTCGAAGAAATCCTTGCGCCGCCCGTCGTAGGCGAGCGTGGACATGGCCGAGACGATGTGAACGTCACCGCGCCGCGTGCCGTAGGAGCTTTCCATGCCCCAGATCGCCGCGACGACCTTCGCGTCGACGCCGTACTGGCTTTCGATGGACGAGAGCTTGCCCGAAAGCGCGCGGAAATTGGCGCGTCCGTTGCGCACGCGCTCGTCGCTGGCTGCGATGGCGAGGTAGTCTTCGAGCGTACGCGTGAATTCCGTCTGCTTGCGGTCCCGCTCAATCACGCCGGGGAGGTAGCCGGCCCCGCGAAACGCGCGATCGACGACGGGTTGGGCATACCCCGAACCCACGGCCCGGTTCTTGAAGCTTACGACCCAGGAATCGTATCCCGCGTTGGACGCCGTCTGAAATGACGAGGACGAGGTCGAGGCCACGTTGCTCGCCCCACCGATCGGTCCGGCTGCACGACCGCAAGCGGTGAGCCCCGTCAGCGCGAGTCCGCCCAGCGCAAAGCCGCGCCGTGATAGTTTCGTGATCGTCATGCCTGCCCCCGGCCGTTTCGGGTTTCATTTTGCGAAACAATAGCGCGGACAGCGGTTTGGGCCAAGGCTTCCAACGCGGGCCGCGATGATCGTCGGCGAGCTTACGCCTTGCCGGCACCCGACCCCTTCGGTCCCGCCTTCTGTCGCGCACGGAAGCGGCGCTGGAACCCCGCGACGAGGCGTGGGTATTGTCCCGGAAACGCCCGAACGAGCAGATCGAGCCAGAAGGTGCGCGGGGTGATGAGAATACGCCAACGCCCACGCGCAACCCGGTCGAGGATCTTCTTCGCCGCTGCCTCGGGTGACATGCGCAGCATCGTCTCGTAGTGCAGGTCGATGGCATGGCGCACCTGCGCCTGACGCTCCGGCGACAGTTGGTCGAAATCGGGCGGCAACATCCGCACGATATTCGTGGCGATCCCGCCCGGCAGGACGAGCGACACCTGCACCGGATGGCGCGCGTCCAGCATCTCGACCTGCACGGATTCGGTGAAGCCACGCACCGCGAATTTCGACGCCGAATAGGCTGACGCCTGCCCCATCGCGAGAAATCCGTTGATGCTGGAAATGTTGCAGACGAGCCCTGCCCCGCTCTCGATCAGATAGGGCAGGAACGTTCGGGTCCCGTGGATGACGCCCCATAGGTTCACCCGGAACACGCCAAGGAAGTCGGCGTTCTTCGTGCGCACGAGCGGCTTTTCCCCGACCGTCAGGCCCGCATTGTTGTAGATCTGGTGGATCACCCCGAAACGCGCGTTCACCTCGGCAGCATGGGCGCGCATTGTTGCACCGTCAGAGACGTCCAGTTGCCGGTGCAGAACCTCGACGCCCGCAGCGTCCAGCAGCCGCGCGGTTTCCGCGACCGTCTCACCATTAATATCGGAGACCGCGAGTTTCGCGCCGCGCGTTCCGAGATCAAGGGCCAGCGCCCGGCCCAGTCCGCTGCCAGCGCCGGTCACCACCGCGACCTTGTTCGTGTAATATCCCACGCCTGCCCCGCGTCCAACCTGTCCCGACGGAACGATTACCCCGTCAGAGCGGAACGGTCCATATTCTCGCGCCTCAGGGCGTCGAGCGCCGCAGATCCGGGTGAAGGCTCGCGCCAAGGATATGGTCGGCCCCGTGGATCACATGACTGGCGTGGCCCACGATCAGCGGGTCCGGGGCGGTTGCGATGTCGTGGTCCTTGTCCGGGTAGTCGATGGTCGACAGGAAGTGGCGCATGGCCTCCAGCCGCGCGCGTTTCTTGTCGTTGGACTTCACGATGGTCCAGGGCGCGTCGGCGGTGTCGGTGTAAAAGAACATCGCCTCCTTCGCTTCGGTGTAGTCGTCCCATTTGGAGAGCGAAGCCTTGTCGACCGGCGACAGCTTCCACCGCTTGAGGGGATCGCTCTCGCGCGCCTTGAAGCGACGCGCCTGTTCCTCACGCGTGACGGAGAACCAGTATTTGTAAAGCCGGATGCCGGAGCGCACGAGCATCCGCTCGAGATCCGGCACCTGGCGCATGAATTCCAGGTATTCGTTTGGGGTGCAGAACCCCATCACCCGCTCGACGCCCGCGCGGTTGTACCAGGACCGATCGTAGAGAACCATCTCGCCCGATGTTGGCAGATGTTCGAAATAACGTTGAAAGAACCACTGTCCCTTTTCGCGGTCCGACGGCTTGTTCAGCGCGACCACCCGGGCCTCGCGCGGATTGAGGTGTTCCATGAAACGCTTGATGGTGCCGCCCTTGCCGGCGGCATCGCGACCCTCAAAGAGCATGACGAATTTCTGGCCGGTCTCGCCCGCCCATTTCTGGACCTTCAGAAGCTCGGCCTGAAGCTGGGCCTTCTGTGTCTCGTAATCCTTGCGATCAAGCTTGCCCTCGTAAGGGTACTCACCATTTTCGAAAGTCTGCCGGATGAGGTCCGAGGTCACCTTGGGAAAGCTCGTCACGCGTCCCTCGCCTGCGCTTTCCGTCGTCGTTGCCGTGTCGCGCGCCATGTTGCTCTCCTGTCCTGATTGGGACGATTGTACGCCCCTCAAGCCCTGTGCGCCTTGATACCGGTCAAATCTTGCCGCGCTCGAAAGGTCAGGCTAGGCTCACCCCCATGATTGCCTGACCACATACGTTTCGCGCTTTTCTGTGAACAGGACAGCCGTGCACGACACGGATTGTCCGGCAATCGAAAGACACCAAATGATCGGATATATTACCCTCGGGTCGGACGACCCGCATGGCGCAGCCCCGTTTTATGACGCCGTGTTCGGCGCGCTCGGCGGCACACGGTCCCACACGACCGAAACGCTAGCCGCATGGGACTTCGGCCCGTTACGACCTCAGGTCATGCTGACCGTCCCTTTTGAAGGGGCGGCGGCTAGCGGAAACGGCTCCATGGTCGCGCTCATGGCCCCTGATCCGGAAACGGTCGACCGGGTCCATGCGCTCGCCCTGAACCAGGGCGCTGCTGATGAAGGCGCACCGGGACCACGCGGGCCCGACTTCTACGCCGGTTACTTCCGCACCCCGGACGGTCACAAGATGAACCTCTTCGCAGTCGGTTGACGAAAAAGCCCCGCCGGGCGCGAACCCGGCGGGGCAATCCGGCCGCTGCGCGCGCCCTAAAGCGGTTTGTCGCACCGCACCGTGACATGAGCCGTGCCGCGACAGGCCTGCGGCCAGACAAGCTGAACGAATCTGTTCTGTGCCCCGGCATTCACGTTCACATAGGGCAGCCCGTCGACGCGCCCGTTGGAGCCGTTCTTGATTTCGCCCTCGGTCACGACCGACGAGACCGCGCGCGCATTGGCCCCGAACGGGAGGTAGCCCGAGGGGTTCAGGGTCCAGGTCGTCGCGTTGGAGGACTGGTTGAACTCGAGGCAGACAGGACTGATCGTGCGCTGGCTGATGCCATTGAAGTTGTTGCGCTCGAACGTGATGTTGCGGAACCTCCAGTAATCCGGCCCGGCGTGGGTCGTGTCCCATTCCTCCACCCGCTGCACGGTTCCGGTCGAGGAGTAGAACGAGTTCTCGTTCACCTGGAAACCGGACAGGAAATGCCCGCTGCCATAGGGTTTCACCCGGATGAACCGGAAGCTCGAAATCGCGTCGGAGCAATAGAAGATATTGCCGGTGATCGTCAGCCCGCCGAACCCGTATTCATTCGAGAAATCGGGCTTGGCGTCATGCTCGTTGGTCCATTCGATCGCGCAGTTATCGATGTAGTTGCTGGTGACGGTGGACACGCAGGCCTCCCGCGTGAAAACCAGCCCGGCGATCCGGGGAGCGTTCGAGAAATCGTCGCCCTGAAAGAAGTGGTTACCGGTGATCATGTGGCCAGTGCCGTTGATGATGGCGGAAAGGCCCATACGCTGGAACCGGCAATCGCGGATCTTGGAGTCGTTGGCGTTCACATTGAACCCGACGCTCACCCGCTGGTCGGCCGCGACACCCTGCTCGGAAGAAATCCACTGACACTGCTCGAGGTGCAGGTCCTGACATGCCCGACCGGCCGAGGTGATGCCCTTGTGCTTGGGTTTGACGAAGAAGCAGTCCTTGAACTGGATGTTCTCACCCTCCTTGGAGAGCATGACGCCGTTGCAATAACCGTTCATCTGGAACTCGACCTCCGAGAAGGTCAGACGGCGCAGGTTCTCGAACCCCATGAAGTCGAGGATGTATTTGTAGCGGGTGAAGGTGTAGCCCTGCGTGGAGTTGGGACCGTACAGCGGCTGGCTCAGTTGCAGCGTCCCTGCCCCGACGTTCACCGATTTCACATAGACTTCGCGCCCCACGCCATTGCCGGTGACCTGGCTGCCCGGCTGAATCTGGCTCGCGTTCGTGAGGCCGGTGATCTGAAGCGGGTTGTTGGGGTTGTAGCTGCCCTGGCTGCTGGCCACCTCCGGCTCCCATGCGGGATCATCCTGCGCATAGAACTGCCCGTTGCGGATCACGCGCCGGATCAGGAAGGTGTCCGCCGTGTTGAGGGCATCCTGCATGTCGATCGGACCCCAGAGGTTGATCGTGCGGCCCTTGAGGTCGAACCCGTCGTGGTCCGAGAAATTCATCAGCGCCTGAAAACCGCGGCGGAACGCCTCCACCTCATCCCCGAAGGCGTCGATATAGGTGGGCAGGTCGAAGTTGCGGATCAGCGCCAGATGCGCACCCGCCGGCATGTTCACGGTTCCGTCGAAGCGCACCTTGTTCTGGATCGTGAGGGTGGAGCCGATGTGGTAATTGCCGTCGGGCACGACGACCGTGCGCCCGTCCGCGTCGGCATCTGCGGCGGCGAAAGCCGCACGGTCGTCGGTCGAGCCGTTGCCCACCGCGCCATAATCGCGCACGTCCACCACATCCAGGATGTCGCGCAGAAACGTCCCGGTCACATCTTCGATCTCGATGTCATCCACGCGCACGATACCGCCCGAGGCGCCGATCAGGTCGATGCCGAAATGGCCATATTCCGGCGCCGCTCCCCAGATCATGTCGACGCCGTCCCGGTTGCCTGCCGCGACGATCCCCGTCACCGTCACGACCTCACCGTAGCTGTCGAGCGTGACGGTGGGCGCCGTCTCGTCCAGTCCGCCCACATGGCTGTTCGATCCGTCCATCGCATAGCCCGCGACGCGGACCGAGGGGAACGCCCCGCTCATTGCCTTCACGCGGGCGGTAATGCGCAAATAGGTGCCCGGCAGTATCGGCGTCTGGCCGGTCCAGCGCAATTTCTGCGTGCTTTCTGTCTTCAGAAGTTCGAGGCAGCCGCCGAAATCTTGGTCCGAGGGGACGAAAGCGGCGTTCGCGGCCCCGTTGTAGGTGGCGGACCCGGCGGTCCCGTTCTCGCTGGACCACTGGTCCAGCCCATCCACGAAGGGCGACGGCATCAGGTCGAGGTTGGTGCTCATGGGGGTCCCTTTCCGGTCAAGCTGTGCGAACGCCACGCGCCGCACCCATCGCGAAAAGGGCTACCCTGCCTGCCTTAACCGGCCTTGAGGCCACCGTACGCTGCCTGCGGCCGCACGGCTCGCAAACGCGAGCGCGTTCCTTATGGGAAAACTCAGTCCAGAATCCATCGGAAGGCCCGGCGCAGCTCCGCCACGCCCTCGCGGTCGTACCAGCGTCCGTGCGCAAGGATCACCCGCTCTGGCCGCCAATTGATCATGCGCTCCACGTCCGCGCGAAGCGCGTCTCGCCCCTTGCGGAACGTCGCGCGCATGTCGCGGGGCATCTTGCCGTCCGGATCGGCCACGCCCACGAGCGGGACCACCGGGCGCAGCCACCACGGCAATTTCCGTGGCTCAAAATTCTCGATGAGATCGGTAAGGATCAGCGTCCGACTCGCCCGGTGATGAAACACTGCCTCGCGGTGCACGTCGCTGCCGCGGACGATCAACTGGTCAATCTCGCCCTCCCATGCCGACGGAGGTTCCCGCGTCAGATCATGGTCGAAGGCGACATCCAGTCCGTGCTTGCGCGCCCGCGCCGCGACACCGGGCGCGGCCCAACTCTTGGCCTCGGGGAACGCAGCCTGCCACTGCGCGACATAGGCGTAGTGAATCCAGTTCGGCGCGACGAGATGCGCCACCGGGCCAAGCGCCATGACCCGTTTCTTCAGCTCATCGTCTAGCCGGGTTGGCGAGTGAACCCATAAAGCCCCGTTCGCGAGCCGGACAATGGTCGCCCGAGTGGAAAACGGTAGACCGTAGAACCGAATAGCCGGCCCATCCACGACCCAGATATCGTCTGCCACGGGCTTGGGCGTGTCGAGTGGCTCGTAACCAGTGCCGTTCATCGACCTAAGGAGGCGGGAACGGGATCTGGATAGTTGCGCAGATAATCCGTCATTTGCCAGCGGATCAGATAGTCCGCTGTGTAGGTCTGAACCTCGACACCAAAATAGCGTGCCGCCTTTTCGACCTGCATTTCAAAACGGTCTTCAGTGCGATTGGTGTCGATTATGGCGATGGCCGGAATCTTGCCGCTGATGTCCGCGGCGACGCCAGCTTGATGCAAACTGTCAAACGAAGAGCGCCTGTCCAGACCGAACTCCCAGACATGAGTGTCCGTCTCGCAGTCGAAGTAGGTAGAGTATTCTCCAAGCTCACCATACGAGAAATTCTCATAGCGATGATGGGATTCCGCCTCGCCCTTGAGGACGAGCACGCACAATATTGCGCCTAACAGGTCTTCGTTCATAAGTTCATCTCCCCCCAGCAATCATGCAGAGATAGGGAGAGATGACGCGGACGTTAACCTTTTGTTAACACTTTTTCACCGCCTTCAAACGCCGATACCGGCCTCGCGGATGAGTTGAACCCCGTCGATCAACCAGTCGCCTTCACGTTGGACCATCTTGTATTCAAGGACGTGGAACGTGCCGCCAGTGTCTTGGACCAGCACCTTTTGCCACAGCGCACCATTGCGCTCGTCGAGTTCGAGAAACTTGGTCGAGGCCGGAGCCCAGACCATCGGATAGCCGTTCTCGACCATCTGGCCGAAATTTGTGGCCGACCGGAAGAGCCCCTGGATCATCGGGGAGGCGTAGGAAAACGCCGTCTCGACATCTTCGGCAAGGAACGCGTCGAATTGATCGGAAATGACGCCCTGAATCGCGCCGGCATCTCCGTCCTGAGCGGCGGTCGGGCGCGGCAGGATCACCGCAAAGGTCAGGGCGATCACGAGAAGGATCTGTTTCATGGTATTGCCTCCTGTCTGATGAAGTTACGGGCGAGACGCCATGAGGGTTTCATCGGAAGGCGAAAAAGTTGACCCTTGGTCAGCCCCGCGCAGGAACCGCTCGTCCGTCAAGGGGTTGAGCTTCATAACGGAATCGTGCGCCCACGCGGCGAATTGTCCAGTCGCACCGGAGGAGGTGGCGCACCTAAATTGTATCGGGAAGTCAGGTTAAGGCTGCGTCCTGCCACAAGGAGACAGACATGCTCGCCAGTTTCGACGCGATCCTCCTCGCCCGTATCCAGTTCGCCTTTACGGTGTCCTTCCACTTTCTGTTCCCTGCCTTCACCATCGGGCTGGCGTCTTACCTGGCCGTGGTGAACGCGCTCTGGCTGTGGACCAAGGACCACAAGTACCTTGATCTTTTTCGCTACTGGGTGAAGATTTTCGCGCTCGCCTTCGCCATGGGCGTCGTCTCGGGCATCGTCATGTCCTACCAGTTCGGCACCAACTGGTCGGTGTTTTCGGATAAGGCCGGTCCCGTGATCGGTGCTCCGATGGCCTACGAGGTGCTCTCGGCCTTCTTCTTGGAAGCCGGGTTCCTCGGCATCATGCTTTTCGGGCGCGAGCGCGTCGGACCGGGGCTGCACATGACGGCGACCGCCATGGTGGCCATCGGCACGTTCATCTCGGCCTTCTGGATCCTGTCGGTGAATTCGTGGATGCACACACCCGCAGGCTTTTCGATCGACCCGGACACCGGGCAATTCATGCCCGAAGACTTCTGGCAGGTGATCTTCAACCCGTCCTTCCCCTACCGGCTCGCCCATACCATCACCGCCGCCTACCTCACGACCGCCTTCATCGTCGGTGGCGTCGCGGCCTGGCACCTGCTCCGGCGGCGGCGCGAGGGCGCTGAGTCGTCCCCCGCGACCCGCACCATGTTCTCGATGGCGATGTGGATGGCGACCATCGTGGCGCCCGTCCAGATTTTTCTGGGCGACCTGCATGGGCTCAACACGCTCGAACACCAGCCGGCCAAGGTCATGGCTATGGAGGGTCACTACGAGAGCCACCCGGATGGTGCGCCGCTTTACCTGTTCGGCATCCCGAACGACGCGGAGCAGCGGCTCGACTATGCCATCGGCATCCCGAAGCTTTCCTCGCTGATCCTTAAGCACGGCTGGAACGAGCCGCTGGACGGGCTGGACACGATCCCGGACGAGGATCAACCACCCGTGGGCATCGTTTTCTGGTCGTTCCGGATCATGGTCGCCATCGGCTTCGCCATGCTGGGGCTTGGCCTGTGGTCGCTCTGGGCGCGCTACCGGGGGCGGCTGTTCTACTGGCCCTGGCTGCACCGCGCAGCCGTCGCGATGGGCCCCTCTGGCCTGGTCGCCGTGCTTGCCGGGTGGGTCACGACCGAGGTTGGGCGCCAGCCCTTCACGGTCTACGGCCTTCTGCGCACCGCCGACAGCGCGGCGCCGCTGGACGCGCCCGCTGTGGGCACCTCGCTCATCGCCTTCATCGTGGTCTATTTCGCCGTCTTCGGCGCAGGAACCTTCTATATCCTGAGGCTGATGGCGAAACCGCCAACACCTGACGAGCCACGACTTAAGGACGTCGCGGACGGACCGACCCGTGCGGCGGGCATCACGCCCGGCACGCATGGCCACCAGCCGGGAGAGTGACATGCCTATCGTATCCGACATCTCCTTCGACCTGACGACCATCTGGGCCTTCATCATCGCCTTCGCGGTGCTGGTCTATGTCGTGCTCGACGGCTTCGACCTTGGCATCGGCATCCTGTTCGCCGCCGAACGCAAGAAGGACAGCCGCGACGTGATGATGAACTCGGTCGCGCCGGTCTGGGACGGCAACGAAACCTGGCTTGTGCTGGGCGGCGGCGGGCTGTTCGCGGCCTTCCCGCTGGCCTACTCCATCGTCCTACCTGCGCTCTATGCGCCACTGATCGCCATGCTCCTCGCCCTCATTCTGCGGGGCGTTTCGTTCGAGTTTCGGTGGAAAGCCAACACAGGGCGCTGGATCTGGGACGCGGCCTTCATCGCGGGCTCCACGCTTGCGGCGTTCGCACAGGGCGTGGCTCTCGGCGGTCTCCTCCAGGGCATTGACGTGAACGAGGCCGAACGCGCCTATGCCGGCGGTTGGTGGGACTGGCTCACCCCGTTCTCGGTTTTCGTCGGGTTCGCCGTGGTGGTGGGCTACGCGCTCCTCGGTGCGACGTGGCTGGTGATGAAAACCACCGGCGACCTTCAGGAGCGGATGCGGACCCGCGCATGGCACCTGGGCATCGCCACCGTGATCTTCATCGGCTCCGTCTCGATCTGGTCGCCCTTCCTGCAGGATGGGTATTTCGCCCGGTGGTTCGAGGGCTGGCACATCCTTTGGGCCGTTGCGGTGGCAGCGGTCGTGCTCGGCCTGACGTGGGCGCTCTTTCGCGCGCTCCATGTGCACCGCCACGACCACTGGCCGTTCTTCTCGGCTCTCGGTCTGTTCATCGTGAGCTTCATCGGGCTGGGCCTGACGATGTATCCCTACATCATCCCCACCGAAATCACGATCTATGAGGCTGCCGCCCCGCGCGCAAGCCAGGTGTTCATGCTCGTCGGCGCAGGCGTGCTGATCCCGATCATTCTGGGCTACACCGCCTATGCCTATTACGTTTTCCGGGGCAAGATCGACGTGGATTCCGGGTATCACTGATGGATGACACAGGTGACGAAAGACGACCCAAGAAGCCGCTGCGCCGGGCGCTCTGGTTCGTGGGGCTCTATTTGGTAAGTGTGCTTGCCATTGGCACCGTAGCGTGGCTCATCCGGCTCTGGATCGTCTGACTCGTGGCCGGGGTGCGGTGGCGTAAGCCGCGCACTCTGCCCGCAGCGAACTGTCAGGCGACCAGCTCACCCGCGAGCGCTCGGTTTATGAGCGTAGTCGTTTCAGCAACCCCGTAAAGGGCGATGAAGGAGCCGAAGCGCGGGCCCTGATCGGCGCCAAGCAGGACTTGATAAAGCGCCTTGAACCAGTCGCGCATGGGTTCGAACCGCTCACGGCCGCAGGCGAATACCTCACCCTGAAGACCCTCGGGGTCATTGCCCCCTTCCCACGCCGCAAGCCGGGCCCTGAGATCCTCAAGCGCCTCGCGCTCAAGATCGGTGGGCAGACGGTACGACTTCGTGGGCGCCACGAAATCCTCGTAGTACCGGACGGCATAGCCCGCCGCGGCATCGAGGTCCGGGTGGCTTTCGGGTGTCGCATCCGGCGCGTAATTGCGGATGAAACCCCAGAGCACCGACTTGTCATGGGCCGACGCGACCGAGGCGAGGTTGAGGAGCATCGAGTAGTTCACCACCATCCGGCTTTCGGGGACATCGCCCGCATGGATGTGATGCACGGGATTCGCGACCTGCTGCTCAGGGGTCTGGCCCGGATAGGCCGCGAGCTGCTGGTGATACTCGTCCATCGCCCGCGGGATCACGTCGAAGAACATACGCTTCGCCGTCTTGGGCTTCTGATACATGAAATAGGCGAGGCTCTCGGTCGAGGCATAGTTCAGCCACTCGTCGATCGACAGGCCATTGCCCTTGGACTTGGAGATCTTCTCGCCCTTGTCGTCGAGGAACAACTCGTAGGTGAAATGCTCCGGCGCCCGGCCGCCGAGCGCGCGGCAGATACCGTCGTAGATCGGCGTATTGGTCGAGTGATCCTTGCCGTACATCTCGAAATCGACATCGAGCGCGGCCCAGCGCGCGCCGAAGTCAGGCTTCCATTGGAGCTTCACGTTGCCGCCCGTAACGGGCAGCGTCCATTCACGCCCGGTCTCGTCGTCGAAGGTGATCGTGCCATCCTTGGCGTTCACCTCCTTGAGCGGCACATAGAGCACGCGCCCGGTTTCAGGGTGGATCGGCAGGAAGATCGAATAGGTCTGCTGGCGCTCTTCACGCAAGGACTTCAGCATGATTTTCATCACGTCGTCATAGCGCTCTGCCGCGCGCAGAAGCGTCTCGTCGAAGGCACCGGATTTGTAGAACTCGGTCGCAGAAAAGAACTCGTACTCGAACCCGAAGGTGTCGAGGAACCGGCGCAGCATAGCATTGTTGTGATGGCCGAAGCTTTCGTACTCGCCGAACGGATCGGGCACCGAGGTCAGCGGCTTTTGCAGATGCTCGCGCAGCATGTCGGCCTGCGGCACGTTGTCGGGCACCTTGCGCATCCCGTCCATATCGTCGGAAAAACAAATGAGCCGCGTCGGGATATCGCTGATCGTCTCGAACGCCCGGCGGATCATGGTTGTCCGCGCCACCTCACCGAAGGTGCCGATATGCGGCAGACCCGAGGGGCCATAACCTGTCTCGAACAGCACATGACCCTTCTCGGGCGGGGCCTTTTCATAGCGTTTCGCCAGCCGCCGCGCCTCCTCGAAGGGCCAGGCTTTCGAGTTCATCGCGGCGTCACGCAGATCAGACATTGTTCGGTTCCGGTTCATATCGTCGGGGCGCACCCCGCGCCCGTGGAAGCGTCTACCTATTGAACGGGATGATCCGGGTCAATATTCTGCAATGCAACAAAGAAAATCCAAGGAGGCCGCCGTGCCCGATCTTCCCAACGCTTTGACCCCCGAAGACTGCCTTATCGCGGTGATGCTGACCGTGTCGCTGTCGGACGGGCAGATCCGCACATCCGAACTGGTCCGGATCGAGGAAATCGTCGACCACCTGCCCGTTTTCGCGCAGTACGACGCGGACCGCATCAAGCAGGTGAGCCAGGCGGTCTTCGACCTCATGAGTGAAGAAGACGGGCTGGACGCGCTCTTCGGTCTGGTGCGTGAGAACCTGCCGGACCGGCTGTGGGAAACCGCCTATGCGATGGCCTGCGACGTGGCCGCCGCCGACACTGTTATGCGCGAAGGCGAACTCCGGTTGCTCGAAGAAATCCGCTACGAACTCAACATCGACAGGCTTCACGCCGCTGCCATCGAACGTGGGGCGCGCGCCCGTCACATGACGCTCTGATGCGCGCTTACTGCGCTGCGTCGTGCCGAAACCGCGTCCAGTGGGCCTTCTGTTCCACTCGGCCAAGCCGTCTGGGGTGAACGACCCTTGTGCGCGAATGGTGATGGCGGAGGGTGCGGCGAAATGAAACACTCTCGATCAAACGTGACCGCAACCCAATGAAGGACGCAGACATGCTCACCGATTTTCCGATCACCAAACGCTGGCCCGCCGAAGACCCGTCGAAAATTCAGCTTTATTCCCTCCCGACCCCCAACGGGATCAAAGTCTCGGCCATGCTCGAGGAAACCGGGCTCGCCTATGAGCCGCATCTCGTCAACATCATGGAAGACGACCAGTTCACGCCGGAGTTCCTGTCGCTTAACCCCAACAACAAGATCCCCGCGCTCATCGACCCGGACGGACCGGGCGGCCAGCCCCTCGGCCTGTTCGAAACCGGCGCGATCCTGATCTATCTCGCGGACAAGACCGGGTTGTTCCTGTCGCAGAATCCGGCAGAAAAATACGAGACGATCCAGTGGCTCATGTGGCAGATGGGCGGCGTCGGCCCGATGTTCGGGCAACTCGGCTTCTTTTACGCCTTCGGCGGCAAGGACATCGAGGATCCTCGCCCGCGCGAGCGGTACATCGGCGAGTCGAAGCGACTTCTGGGCGTTCTGGACAAGCGGCTGGACGGGCGCGAGTTCCTCATGGGCGACGATTACACCATCGCCGATATCGCGACCTGGCCATGGGTTCGCGGGCTGACCTCGGCTTACAAGGCCGACGACGTGCTGGAATTGGCGACGTTCGAGAACGTCCTGCGCTGGCGCGCGGCCTGCATGGCGCGACCCGCAAGCGAGAAGGCGGTCAATATCCCCGGCCGGCCCTGACGTTTCCAGACTGCGCGCGGGCAATCCCGCGCGCAGGTCTTGCGCCGGACCGGGCAGCGCCCGAAAGAACCGGCGGCTCAGGCGCCGTAGACCGTCATCCAGCGGTTAATGAACTGGTGTTGCAGCCAGCGTGACCGACCGGCCCAGCCGCGACCGCCCGGCGGACGTTCCCGTTCGGCCTTGGTCAGCGCGTTGCGCCGCTCCATGTCACTGGTGAAAATCGCAAAGGCGAGCACGTTGCCGTCCGGCGCCGTGACGTAGCCCGCGAGCGTCGAGACGAAGTTGAGCGTCCCGGTCTTTGCTTCGATCGCGTATCCCGCCTCGGGGTCGAGTTGCCCCTCCTCGTCTTTGGCGACCACCGTCTTCATGTGGCTGCGCAACGCACCGCCGGGCCCCGTACGCACGAGCATGTTCACCAGATCCTGAGGCGAAACGCGGCTCGTATCCCCCAGACCGGAGTGGTCCGTGAAGGCGGGGGCATCGGCACCCATCCTTTCGCGCATCCAGTCGCTCATCGCGGCGCCGGAGGCAGCGAGATCGGCCACGTCCAGTCCGCGGGCGCGGGAGGCGGCAAGGCCAAGCGCTTCGGCGGTTATGTTCGTCGAGTACTTGAGCATCCCGCGCACGATGTCCGAGAGGCTCTCGGATTGATGCACGACGATGGGCGCACCCTGAGCGGCATCCTCCTGAACACCGGGCTTTGGCAGGGTCACACCGTTGACCCGCGCCAGGGCCTGAAAGACTTCGCCGGCGTAGAGGTCCGGGCGACGCACCGGGAGCCATCGGGAGCCGCCGTTGCCCAGCGCGCTTTTGGCGACGGTCCACGCGTCCACGCCGCCCTCGGAGGCGGAATAGGTATAGACGGGCAGATCGCGGTCCACGACCTGCATCGTCGCCATTCTGACCGGCGGACGATAGCGGTCGGAGCGCGCGTCCATTTCGACCGCGTAGCCGTTGCTGCCTTTCGTCCATTGGAAATGAACGCGATTGAAATTGAGATTCAGCCCCGAAACCGCCGGGTTGTACCCGAGGTGATCGGGCTGGCCGGGGTCGATGGAGTTGACGTAGGGAAGCGCGCTGCCGTCGACCCGGAACGCCCCGCTGATGCCGGTAACTCCGAGTTTGGCGAGCTTCTGCGCCATACCGGCCAGCGCGTTGGTATCGAGCGTGGGATCGCCCGAGCCCACAAGGATGAGGTCACCTTGCACCTTGCCGTCGGAAATGCCGCCGGTCGCGACGAGCCGCGTCTCGAACACATGGTCCTGCCCGAGTGCGTCGAAGGCGTAAAGCGCCGTGACCGACTTGGCGACGCTTGCGGGAGGCATCGTGCGGCCGCCTTCGCGTTCCTCCAGTACGAGGCCCGTCCTGGCGTCTGCAACGACGAAACCCACCTGACCGTCCAGATTGGCCTGAGCGATGAGCGAGTCGATATCGGGTGCCACCGAACTGCGCCGGGGCGGCGGGCGGCCGGCCATGTCTCGGGGCATTGGACGAATGGAGGTAAGAGGGGCCTCGGCAATGGCTGTGGTCGCCAGCGCAGAGACTGCGCTGGTCAGGAACATGCGCCGTGAAACTCCCCCTGCCATGCGGTCGAGTAAAACCAAACGCGCCGGTCGCGACAAGTCCGATTCAGGAAACAATAGATCGAGAGTCTTATTTAATCGGTGCCGACGCGAGGTCAATTTTCCGGCACCGGCGCGTCAGTCGCGCCACTCACCCCGCGCGCGGATCTCGGACGACGAGTGCGGCCGCATCGGGACATTAATCAGGGTCCAGGCCGGGGGCATGTGATGGACGATCTTGCGGGCGTGGCGGCCCGGCACCCGGTAGTCGCGAAAGATCTGGGCGGCGGGTGAGGACCGGGCCGCACCCCGCTCGCCCGGGCGCGCGATCACACCCACGGGGAGCGCCGACATGATCCAGTCCCAGTTTTCCCAGCGGTGGAACTGGGCGAGGTTGTCAGCCCCCATGAGCCAGACGAAACGCACACCCGGATAAAGCTCGAAGAGCCGGCCCAGCGTCTCGGCGGTATAGCGCGTGCCAAGCAGGGCCTCGATATCCGTGATTGTCACACGAGGGTGCTGCATGATGTCCCGCGCACGGGTCAGACGCGCGTCCATGCTCCGCGGGCCTTTCGATTTCAATGGATTGCCCGGGCTCACCAGCCACCAGACCTCATCAAGGTCGAAACGTTTGAGCGCCTCGCGGGTAATATGCGCATGACCTTCGTGGGCGGGGTCGAAAGACCCACCCAGCAAACCGATCGTCCGGCCGGGTCGGCCAAGGGGCAGTTCGTGACGCATCGCGCCTGATTGGCCCGCGCGCAGGCAGAGTGTCAACGGCCTTTCGGGTTCTTGACCCGATCACGGCTTCCTGACAATAGTCAGGTAAAGTAACAGACCTGAGTCCGATAAGTGCCCCCGACCGACATCGACCGCATCCGCAGATTCCACCGCGCTGTCACCCGCGAGGCAGGCGTTATGGACCAGAGTTTCCTTGGTCGGGGAAGACCACTCGGCGCCGCTCGCGTGCTCAACGCCATCGGACGCGGCATCTGCGAGGTCGGGGCGATCCGAGACTACCTCGGTCTCGACAGCGGGTTGATGAGCCGGCTGTTGCGGGCACTGGAAGACGAGGGGCTCGTGACTACGTCCCCTGCCCCGTCGGACGCACGCCGCCGGATCGCGAACCTCACGCCGGCGGGCATGTCGGAGTTCGAGGCCTACGAGGCGTTATCGAACCAACGCGCGCAACGGCTTCTGGACCATCACCCGAACCGCGCCGACCTGATCGCGGCAATGGACCTGATCGCCTCTGCACTCGGCCAGCACGCCGTGACCTTTGAAGAGGTGGACCCGCGCGCGCCGGAGGCGGTCACCTGCCTCAACGCGTATTTCGCGGAACTCGCCCGGCGGTTCCGGACCGGGTTCGAAGTCCACCTGTCGAAAGATCCCGAGGCCGTGGACATGCTCCGGCCTAAAGGGGCCTTCTTCGTCATCATGTCCGATGGCCTGCCGATCGGGTGTGGTGGGGTGAAAGGCCACGACGGGACATGGGGCGAGGTCAAGCGCGTCTGGATCGATCCCTCGGCGCGTGGCCTGCGCCTCGCCGCGCGGCTGATGGAGCAAATTGAACGCACCGCACGCGACCTCGGGATGACGACGCTCAGACTGGACACGAACAGCCAGCTTCCCGAGGCGGTCGCAATGTATCGACGCCTCGGCTGGCGCGAGATCGACCGGTTCAACGACGACCCCTATCCGGACGTCTTTTTCGAGAAACGCCTGTAACCCGCCTGACGCAGCGGTGAGCCAACGCGAGCGGGGCGGCGCTTGACCGGTTCCCGGCGCTCGGCCATGCTTTTCGCAAAACAAAGCAGTCACAGGCGGACATTGTCGATGTACACCGGAGTCCCGGCCCTTCTGCGCCTTGCGCTTGCGTTTTCGCTGACCATCGCCGCGGCCCTGCCAACCTTTTCCCAAAGCGGCTGGAAACCGGGCCCCGACCGGACCGTGGTCGTCAAGGGGCTTGGCGATCCGGACGTGTCGTTCGACGGCAAACGCTACCTGCTCACCGGAAGCTGGGGGCCCAGCGGAAACAAGATCATCAAGATCTGGCGCACCCCAGACCTCGGAAAGGTGTTCTCTGCGGCCACTTACGACCCGTCGAAGGTCGACCGTAAACACGATTACTGCCGCATCTGGGCCCCCGACATTTCCCACACGACGACCGAGAGCACGATCACCTTCTCGGCCATGCAATATGAGGAAGGCGGCGAATGCCCCTGCCTGAATTGCCTGCGCGGGCAGCAGGACGTGACCACCTGGACCGCCACCGCACCGCTCGGCTCGCTCGACTTCGGGACACCGCAACCGATCAACGCAGGCACCCGCCTGCCCCGCACCCACAATCCGCGCGCCTGCCCACCCGAGGGCTGCAACCACGCGATCCGTATCGACTCGGCCACTTATCGAGGGGCGCTCGGGGATTGGTTCCTCTATACGTGGTTCAAGGACGGAAACAACGTCGCGGCTTTCCCGTTGAACCGCCCCGAGGCGGTGCGCAACATCCTGATCCCGCTCACGAATTATGCCAACCCGCTCTCCGACGCGACCTATGAGGAGCGGATCAACGAAGCGCCCGACGTCTTCATGCGCAACGGGCGCTCCTACCTCGTCTACAGCCGGGGCAGCACGCAGCGCTCCTATGGCCTGAGTTACCTCATGTCCGACGACAGTTTCGATTTCTCCAAGTCGGATGGGGTCTACAGCCTGTCCACCCCCGTTTTCTCCGAGACCGGACCGGGCTGCGTGAACGGAGACGGCAAAGGCAACTTCCGCCGCGAGCCGCTCGTCGAGAACATGGGCCATTCGTCGGTGATCGAACGAGGTGGGAACTACTATATCTATTTCCACGTCGGACGCTGGCGCGGCGAGAACTGCGCCGGGCTCGAACGCAAGGTGAACCGGCAACAACTGCGGTTCCGCCCGGACGGGACGATCGAGAGCCTGACCGACCTGTTCCTCGTCTGGTCGCGGATGCCGGGGCGGTATTACTCGCTCGACGTGAAGCTCAAGGACGGGACGTGGATCAAGCCCTGCGTGAGTTCCGCGATCCTCGGCCAGACACCCTCCTACCGGTTCACCGGGGTCTGCGCCTCGGCGAACAACCGGCTGGTCCACAAGTCCGAAATCGAGACGGTGCGCCTCGCCCATTCTGCGGATAATCGCTGGACCGACGGCAAAGGGGAAGGCGCGCGCAGCTTTGCCTATGACGGTGGAGAGTACCTTCTGCTGGAGGACGAAAGCAAAGGCAGCGCGCCTGTTTCGTTCACCTGGACCGAAACAGGACGTGCGAACGAACGCTTCACGCTGGACCTCGTACGCGGCAACAATTCGATCATCTCACCCTGCGCGGACGAGGACACGATGGGCCGCGCCCACGCATTCCGGTTCGATGGGGTCTGCCCGTCCCAGCCCGGTGGCGCAGTGGACGTGGCGCGGATAAAGTGGGTTCGGCTGTGTTCCACCTCGGCGTGGCGCAACATCGGCCCGGCCACCACGATCTGCAAACGCGTTCCCTTCGACCAGACGGCCAAGCGCATCCACATGGACATGGGCGGCGGCTGACCGCGTGAGGCCGCCCGGACACGACGCCCGGACGGCCACCGCCTTACATCAGTGACCTCCCAACCACGTCGGGTGGGAGCGATTGCCGCGGCCGCTCGGTCGGCGGCAGGCCGACGTCGCGATACAGGTAATCCGGCACCGACCCTGTCAGGCGCTTGGGCGGCTTGCGCCGCGCGGGCAGGATGGCGAAGACGATCCGCCCGAGCCGGATGACACGGCGGGGCGAGGCTCTGAGGGTCGTGTTGGTCACATAGACCATGGGTCTCTCCTTGCTTTAAGGAAGACCACCCGCAGACGTAACCTATTTAAAAGACAACAAAAAAGGCCGCGAAAACGGGCGGCCTTCGATTCAGTGGATCATGCGAATGCCGCGTTCAGGGGGTGCCCTGAAGGAGATATGCTCGGCAGAAATTCGACATGATCGGCTCCTATCCAGCGCGGGATTGGCCCGCGAGGTGCCACCCGCTTACACCACTCCCACTCAATCGCAAAATCGGGGATTCCCCGCCCGCCGGTTTTCTGCAACCTGTGACATGGATACACGGTGCGCCCGACGGCGCGGTGGCGAGGGACAGCGCATGACGATCACGGTCCGCCCGGCCGAGAAACGGGATGTCGAAGGCATCATCGCGCTGCACATTGAAACTTTCGAGGCCCACCGCATCCGCGAGCCGGACTTCGAAGGCACCCCCTTCATCGAGAAATACCTGGGCAGCCACCTCACGCGATGGCCGCCGAACCTGCGTGCGCGAACCGTGATCGTGGCGGAGCGCGACGGCGCTTTCGTGGGCCACATCGCCTATCATATGGAGCTGCGCCCGCTCTGGCCGCGCACCGTGACAATCGCAGATGTCGCCGTGTTTCCCGAAAAGAAGGGCGTAGGGGTGAGCCAGGCGCTCCTCACCGCCGTGCTGGTGGATGCAGAACGGCGGCGGGCGGGCGTCGTGCGTGGCTACATCTGGCCCGGCAACCGCCCCAGCCTCGCCTATGCAAGGCGCAACCGCTTCACCCTGACGCCACAGCCCGACGGGCAGAGCATCCTCGTCTCCAAACGCCTGCGCTGACCCGGTTGCCCCGGTCCGCGCCCCGGATTATCTAGGCGCAAACCGACAGCGAGGACATCATGGCCAGCTACCAATACGTCTATCACATGGATGGCGTCTCCAAGACCTATCCCGGCGGCAAGAAATGCTTCGAGAACGTCCGCCTCTCGTTCCTTCCCGGCGTCAAGATCGGCGTCGTCGGTGTGAACGGAGCGGGTAAATCGACCCTCATGCGGATCATGGCGGGACAGGACAAGGATTTCACCGGCGAAGCCTGGGCGGCCGAGGGCGCCAAGGTCGGCTATCTCAGCCAGGAGCCGGAACTCGACGAAGGGCTGACCGTGCGCGAGAACGTCATGCAGGGCGTGGCGGGCAAACAGGCGATCCTCGAACGCTACAACGACCTCGCCATGAACTACTCGGACGAAACCGCCGACGAGATGGCCCAGCTTCAGGACCAGATCGACAGCGAGAACCTGTGGGATCTGGACGCGCAGGTCGACGTGTCGATGGAGGCGCTGCGCTGCCCGCCGGACGACGCTGACGTCTCGTCGCTCTCGGGCGGGGAACGCCGCCGCGTGGCACTGTGCAAGCTGCTGCTCGAAGCGCCCGACATGCTGCTCCTCGACGAGCCGACCAACCACCTCGACGCCGAGACGATCGCGTGGCTCCAGCAGCACCTGATCGACTACAAAGGCACGATCCTGATCGTCACCCACGATCGCTACTTCCTCGACGACATCACCGGCTGGATTCTCGAACTCGACCGGGGTCGCGGCATCCCCTACGAGGGCAACTATTCCGCCTGGCTGGAGCAGAAGGCCAAGCGGCTGGAGCACGAGGCGAAAGAGGACAAGTCGCGGCAGAAGACCCTGCAACGCGAGCTTGAGTGGATGCGGCAGGGCGCCAAGGCGCGGCAGGCCAAGCAGAAGGCCCGGATCAACGCCTACGAAGATCTCGCCTCGCAATCCGAACGCGAACGCATCTCCAACGCCCAGATCGTCATCCCCCGTGGCCCGCGCCTCGGCTCCAAGGTGATCGAGGTCGAGGGGCTGAAGAAGGCGATGGGCGACAAGCTCCTGATCGAGGATCTGTCCTTCTCCCTCCCCCCCGGCGGCATCGTCGGCGTCATCGGCCCGAACGGCGCCGGTAAATCGACGCTGTTCAAGATGCTCACCGGGCAGGAACAGCCCGACGCGGGCACGGTGGAGTTCGGCGACACGGTGGACATGTCCTATGTCGACCAGTCGCGCGACGCGCTCGACCCCGACAAGACGGTGTGGGAAGAGATTTCCGGCGGGGCCGAAGTCATCGACCTCGGCGACGCCCAGATGAACTCCCGTGCCTATTGCGGGGCGTTCAACTTCAAGGGCGGCGACCAGCAGAAAAAGGTCGGGCTGCTGTCAGGCGGCGAACGCAACCGCGTCCACATGGCGAAGCTGCTGAAATCCGGCGGCAACGTCATCCTGCTCGACGAACCGACCAACGACCTCGACGTCGAGACGCTACGCGCGCTGGAAGACGCGCTCGTCAACTTCGCCGGCTGCGCCGTGGTCATCTCCCACGACCGCTTCTTTCTCGACCGCATCTGCACCCATATGCTGGCGTTCGAGGGTGAGGCGCATGTCGAGTGGTTCGAGGGGAACTTCGAGGATTACGAAGAGGACAAGAAGCGCCGTCTGGGACCGGATGCGCTTGAGCCGAAGCGGTTGAAGTACAAGAAGTTCTCGCGGTGATCCGTAGGGTGGGTGACAACCCACCGTTTGCAGGCTTCAGGCCGATCCGCCGCGTGGTGGGTTGGCACCCACCCTACGGCTCGCTCGGCCAACGACCGGCATGTCACGGTGGATCGAGGAAAACGGCCATTCCATCGGATCTGTGACAAATCCGTGTTTCACGGGATTGTGCCAACAATATTCAATATGACTTGCCAGATCCGCCTCATCGCGAATGGCGTGTTCCCAGAACCGCCGCTGCCAGACCCCGACTTCCCCTTTCGCGCGCATGCTTGCCGAAACCCGTAGGGTGGGTGCCAACCCACCGTTCGCATCACGAATGACGACCTTGGAGAACCCGGCCTTGATCTTTTTCCAACGGACCGAAAAGTCCGTGTCGCCGTCGGGGAGCGTCCAGACCGCGTGCAGGTGATCGGGCATCACGACGATCGCTTCGGTCAGAAAAGGATGATGGCGCGCCACCGTGGCATAGGCATCGCGGAAGTCCTGGATACGATCAACAAGCAGTGATGAAGTTCGATCCGCGAGATTGACCGTAAAGAAGAAGGTCCCGCCCGGGCGCTGAAAGCGACGATAGTTCGGCATATCGTCGACTATGATGAATGTTGGTTTAGCGAAGCTTAAGACGTGGGCGGTGGGTTGGCACCCACCCTAACCCAACATCTCATCCGCCTTCTCATAATGCCCCTCGTCCAGCCGGTTCCCGAAGGACCGGAGCGCGGCCAGGATCACCACCAGATCATCCGTGAACCCCAGCCCCGCAATGAAGTCCGGCACCGCGTCCACCGGCATCACCAGATAGGCCAGCGGTGCGACCAGCGCGGCGCGGGTCAGGACCGGCACGTTCGGGTCGAGCATGGCGTAATAGGCCGCCGCTGCGTCCCGCACGAAAGGGATGCGCTTGCCGAAGCGGCGCACCTTGGCTGCAAAGCCGTCGCGCACGATGCGTTCCTGCTCGGTCTGTGACAGGCCGCTCAAAACGGTGTTCATCTGAGGGTCCATTCCTGCCTCCGTCTCCTACGCGGCCGGTCGCGGCCACGTTTTCCATATAGGAACGCTGAACACAGGTGCGAGTCCCGGGACGGCCCAAGCCGCCCGTGCGTTCTCTTTTGTATACCTACGGATTCCAATAGTGGACGCTGAATGATTCTTTTGCATACAATCGTGGCGTCAAAATTGTTCAGGGAGGACACAATGAACCGCATTCTCACCACGGCGGCACTGGCCGTCACGCTCGCCGCCCCGGCCCTCGCGCAGGGCACGTTCCCGACCCAGCACTGGGCCACCAATACAGGCATCGCGAACATCCAGCCCAACTCCACCGTGATCGAAGAGGGTCAAGTCGCAGATGTCATGAACATCCAGCAGGCGTTCTCGCGCTGGGGCGTCTATTACGACGAGGGTAGCTCCGACCTCATCCCGTCGCTCTTTACCGTGGACGCGACGACGGTGACCTATCTCGGCACCGACGAGTCCATCGCCGATAACGAAGGGCACGAGGCGATCGCGACCTATATCGACAGCTCCCTCGAAGGTCAGCTCGACCAGCGGCGCCATGTGCTGACCAACTTCCTCATCGACGAACTGACCGAGGACACGGCCAAGGCGATGGCCTATGGCACGGTCATCAAGGCCGCCGACGGCCTGTCGCTGGGCGCGATGGTGTTCTATTCCGGCGAGCTCGAAAAGGGCGACGACGGCGTGTGGAAATTCTCGAAGCTGACGATCGGGATCGACGACTACGCCGGCAACCTGTCGAACTGAGCCAACCCGGGGTCCGGCGCGTCCGGGCCCCGGTCAGGCCTCGTCTTCGGTTTGAAGGTCACTCAGGACGCCCGCGACATAGCGCCCGAACAGGTCCGAGAACCGTTCGATGTCGGATTCGGTCCAGTCCGAGAACATGTCGACCATGTGACTCCAGCGCAGGTCGCGCACGGTTTCGAACGCTGCCCTGCCCTTTTTCGTCAAAAGTAGAACCGACTTGCGCCCGTCGTCCTGCGCCGCCGCCCGTTCGATGTAGCCGCGCGTGATCAATTCGCTCGCGATCCGGCTGGCACGCGACGGGTCGATCGACAACTCTTCGGCCAACAACCCTACCGTTGGTTCCTGCGCCGCCGGACGCCCTACTCCGTGGGTGATGCGCATCACGGCCATAAGCGCCTGAAACAGCGCCGGTTCCAGGTCGAGATCGGTTTCGGCCAGCAAGCGCCCGGTCAGTTCGCCCTTCGCGAGTTTGCGATGCCATTGGAACATCGCCGCATCAAGCTCCATCAGAGCCTGTTTGGCCACCGCGGAGAATTCGGCCTTTTCGAGCGGCGGCGCAATGGGAAAGGGTTTGAACGGTGCGTCGGACATGGGTCGGATATGCCGCGCCTAGTGGCACAGGTCAAGAACCTGCTACAAACATTTATGTGCTGTTGACATATAATTCTGCCGGGGCGTATGAGGAGGCCCAAAGCGACAGGATTCCACGATGACCGCACCAGACACCAACACGGACGACCGCTACACCGCCTATGATGCCGGAACCATCCGGCTCATCATTATGTCCATCGGGCTACTTCTGTTCCTCGCGGCGCTCGATCAGACCATTGTCTCCACCGCCCTGCCGACCATCGTTTCCGACCTCGGCGGGCTGGAGCACCTGAGCTGGGTCGTCACCTCCTACATCCTCGCGTCGACCATCGCCGCACCGCTCTATGGCAAGCTGGGCGACCTCTACGGTCGGCGCAATACCGTCTTTGTTTCGGTCGGGCTGTTCCTGCTCGGGTCTGCACTGGCCGGTGCGGCACAGAACATGACCTGGCTCATCGCATCCCGCGCGGTGCAGGGACTTGGCGGCGGCGGGCTGTTCGTGCTGGCGCTCTCGGTCATCGGCGATGTCATCCCGCCCAAGGACCGGGGCAAGACGCAGGGCGTGTTCGCCGCGACCTTCTCAGTCGCCTCGGTCGTGGGGCCGCTCATCGGCGGCTGGTTCGTCGAACAATTCTCATGGCATTGGATCTTTTACATCAACGTGCCGATCGGTCTGGCCGCCGTGATTGGCTTCGCCACCGCCTTCAAGCCGACGGGCGTGCGCCACAAGCATGTGATCGACTGGGGCGGGGCCGCCGCGTTGTCAGTAGCTTTGGCCTCGATCACACTCGCCACGTCGCTGGGCGGCGCGACCTTCGCCTGGGACTCCTGGCAGATCATCGGTCTGGCCGTGCTCGCCATCGTCGGCGCGATGAGCTTCGTTCAAATCGAGCGGCGCTCGCCCGAGCCTCTGCTGCCACTAGGCCTGTTCCGCATCAACGTCTTCTGGGTGACCTCCTTCATGTCGGCGATCACGGGGGCGGCCATGTTTGGCGGTATCACCTTCATCCCGATCTACCTCCAGATCGCCAAAGGGATGAGCCCGACAAACTCCGGCCTCATGCTAGTGCCGATGACCGCAGGCATCCTGACCTCGGCCATGCTGTCGGGCCGTTTCATGGGGCGCACCGGCCGTTACCGGGTGCTGCCGATCATCGGCATGGGCCTGCTCGTCGTCGGTTTTCTGCTCCTGAGCGGACTGACCGCAGAAACGCCCACTTGGTCCTTCGCGCTCCGACTCGTGTTCGTGGGCCTCGGCCTTGGCGCGATTTTCCCGGTGCTCACGACGAGCGTTCAGAATGCGGTGGACCGCAGCCAGCTTGGCACCGCCACCGCCTCGGGCCTGATGTTCCGGCAGGTGGGTGGCTCCATCGGTGTCGCGGCATTCGGTGCGCTGTTCGCCACAAGGCTGGCCGATCAGATGGGCAGCGCGGCGGGCGCGATGCCAAGCGGTATTGGGCTCGAACTCGGCCCCCAGACACTCGCGGGCTTGCCCGAGAGCGTGCGCGGCATGATCGGCGAAGCGGTGTCCAATGCCATCCACCCGATCTTCCTTATCGCAGCGGGACTCGGGGCGGTTGGCTTCGTCTTCGCGCTGGTGCTCGAAGAGATCAAGCTGGCCAACCGTATGGTACCCCAGGGCGAGTGAGGGTTGCTCCCGCGCCGAAGCCGTGAATGATGCCGGGTATGGACCTCGACCGTCGATATCCGGCCCTCTCCGACTTGCGCGCCCGGGCCCGCCGCCGCATCCCGCATTTCGCGTGGGAATACCTCGACAGCGCGACGGGGGCCGAAACGGTTCCCGACCGGAACCGGGCTGCGCTGGACGCGGTGCTGTTTCACCCGGCAATCCTCGCGGGGGACAAGGAGGTGTCACTGTCCACCCGTTTTCTCGGACGTGATTACGCCTTGCCCTTCGGCGTCGCGCCTGTCGGGATGTCCGGCCTCTATTGGCCGGGCGCAGAGGTTTCACTGGCCCAAATGGCGCGGGCGCGGGGTATCCCCTACAGCCTCTCGACCGTCGCGTCGCAGGCGCCCGAGACGCTCGCGCCCCACATCGCAGAAAATGGCTGGTTCCAGCTATACACACCGCGCGACCCGGACATCCTTGCCGACATACTGAAACGTGCAAGAGCCGCGGGATTTCATACGCTCATTGTGACCGCCGACGTCCCGGCCGCCTCGCGCCGGGAACGGCAGGTGCGCGGCGGCGTAACAAGCCCGCCCCGGCTGACCCCGCGCATGATGGCGCATGTGGCCACCTGCCCCTCCTGGGCCCTCGGCACACTAAAACACGGGATGCCCCGTCTGCGGTTGATGGAGAGTTATGCAAAGGCCGACGCCGGCACCTCGTCCACCGCACATGTCGGCTACCAGCTGCGGGCAAATCCCGACTGGGGTTACCTCGCCCGGCTGCGCGAGGCCTGGGACGGACCGGTCATCGTCAAAGGCGTGACCGACCCCGAGGTCGCGCCGCGCCTCGCCCAAGCCGGGGTCGATGCGATCTGGCTATCGAACCACGCCGGCCGCCAGTTCGACGGCGCACCGGCCGCGCTCCCAGCCCTGCCCGCGATCCGCGCCGCCCTGCCCGACATGCCGCTGATCTATGACGGCGGTATCACATCGGGCCTGGATATCGTGCGGGCGATGGCGTTGGGCGCGGACTTCGTGATGCTCGGCAAAGCATGGCACTGGGGGCTTGGCGCTTTCGGACCGGAAGGCGCGGATCACGTCGCGCATATCCTGTCTGCCGACATGCGCGCCGTCATGGGCCAGATCGGTGCCGCGACACTGGCAGAGCTGCCTGCGCCGCTCGCCTGACGGGGTTCCAAACCTGCATACAGGACTCGTCAGACGCGCTTGCGCCGCATTGCAGCATCGCCTAGCGTTCCCCCAATAATAAACCGACAGGTCGGGGAGAGACAGATGCCGGACTTCAAGAAGATCCTTGTCGCCAACCGGGGCGAAATCGCGATTCGAATCCTGCGTGCCTGCAACGAGATGGGCAAACGCACGGTCGCGGTCTATGCCGAGGAGGACAAGCTGGGCCTGCATCGGTTCAAGGCCGACGAGGCCTACAAGATCGGCGAAGGTCTGGGTCCGGTAGCGGCCTATCTCTCCATCGAAGAGATCATCCGGGTCGCAAAAGCCGCGGGCGCAGATGCGATCCACCCCGGCTACGGCCTGCTCTCCGAAAACCCCGAATTCGTGGACGCCTGCGACGCCGCCGGCATTACCTTCATCGGCCCCAAGGCCGAGACCATGCGCAAACTGGGCGACAAGGCTTCGGCGCGCAAGGTGGCCACCGAAGCGGGCGTCCCGGTCATCCCCGCGACCGAGGTGCTGGGCGACGACATGAAGAAGATCGCCAAGGAGGCCGAGGAGATCGGCTACCCCCTCATGCTCAAGGCGAGCTGGGGCGGCGGTGGGCGCGGCATGCGTCCGATCGAGGGTCCCGACGAACTGGAAACCAAGGTCAAGGAAGGCCGGCGCGAGGCCGAGGCGGCCTTTGGCAACGGCGAGGGTTATCTGGAAAAGATGATCATTCGCGCCCGCCACGTCGAGGTGCAGATCCTCGGCGACCAGCAGGGCAACATTTACCACCTGTGGGAGCGCGACTGCTCGGTCCAGCGCCGCAACCAAAAGGTCGTTGAGCGCGCACCCGCCCCTTACCTGAGCGAAGCCCAGCGCGAGGAGCTGTGCAACCTCGGGCGCAAGATCTGCGAGCATGTGAATTACGAATGCGCAGGCACGGTCGAATTCCTGATGGATATGGAGACCGGCAACTTCTACTTCATCGAAGTGAACCCGCGCGTGCAGGTCGAGCACACGGTGACGGAAGAAGTGACCGGCATCGACATCGTGCGCGCCCAGATCCTCATCGCGGAAGGAAAATCGCTGACCGAGGCAACCGGGATCGCCAGCCAATACGACGTGAAGCTCCAGGGCCACGCGCTCCAGTGCCGGATCACGACCGAAGACCCGCAAAACAACTTCATCCCCGACTATGGCCGCCTGACCGCTTATCGCACCGCGACCGGCATGGGCATCCGTCTGGACGGCGGCACGGCCTATGCAGGCTCCGTCATCACGCGCTATTACGACTCGCTTCTGGTCAAGGTGACGGCCCACGGACAGACGCCCGAGCAGGCGATCAAGCGGATGGACCGGGCGCTACGGGAGTTCCGTATCCGGGGCGTGTCGACGAACATCGACTTCGTCATCAACCTGCTCAAACACCCGGTCTTCCTGAACAACGAATACACGACCAAATTCATCGACACGACGCCGGAACTGTTCAACTTCAAGAAACGGCGCGACCGGGCGACGAAAATCCTCAACTACATCGCGGACATCACCGTGAACGGCCACCCCGAGACCGAAGGCCGCCCCGCCCCGCGCTCCGATCTCAAACCGCCGGTCATCCCGAAGCTTCACGCAGACGCCCCGCCGACCGGGAGCCGTACGCTCCTCGACGATATGGGGCCCGAGGCGGTCGCGAAGTGGATGAAGGACCAAAAGCAACTCCTCATCACCGACACGACGATGCGCGACGGACACCAGTCCCTGCTCGCCACGCGCATGCGCTCGATCGACATGATCAAGATCGCGCCTGCCTATGCCGCGAACCTGCCGGAGCTTTTCTCGGTCGAATGCTGGGGCGGCGCGACCTTCGACGTGGCCTATCGCTTTCTTCAGGAATGTCCGTGGCAGCGCCTGCGCGACATCCGCGAGAAAATGCCCAACATCATGACGCAGATGCTTCTGCGGGCCTCGAACGGCGTGGGCTACACCAACTATCCTGATAACGTGGTGCGCTCCTTCGTGCTTCAGGCCGCGGAGACCGGCGTGGACGTGTTCCGCGTGTTCGACAGCCTCAACTGGGTCGAGAACATGCGCGTTGCGATGGACGCCGTGGGCGAAAGCGGAAAGATCATCGAAGGCACGATCTGCTACACCGGGAACGTGCTCGACCCCGACCGCTCGAAGTACGACATCAAGTACTATGTCGAGATGGCCAAGGCGCTGGAAAAGGCGGGCGCCCATGTTCTCGGCCTCAAAGATATGGCGGGGCTTTTGAAACCCGCCGCCGCGCGCGTGCTGATCCCTGCGCTCAAGGACGCCGTCGACCTGCCGATCCACTTCCACACCCACGACACCGCAGGCATCGCCGCGGGCACGATCCTCGCAGCCTCCGATTCCGGTGTCGACGCGGTCGATTGCGCGATGGATGCGCTATCTGGCAACACCTCGCAGGCCACGCTCGGCACGGTGGTCGAGGCGCTGGAGTTCACGGAACGCGACACCGCTCTGGATATCGGCGCGATCCGCGAGATCTCAAACTACTGGGAAGCGGTGCGCGGGCAATACGCCGCCTTCGAGTCCGGGCTTCAGGCCCCGGCGTCCGAGGTTTACCTGCATGAAATGCCGGGCGGCCAGTTCACCAACCTCAAGGCACAGGCACGCTCGCTCGGGCTGGAAGAAAAGTGGCACGAGGTCGCGCAGGCATATGCCGACGTGAACCAGATGTTCGGCGACATCGTGAAGGTGACGCCCTCCTCCAAGGTCGTAGGCGACATGGCCCTTATGATGGTGAGTCAGGGTCTCACCCGCGACGAGGTCGAAGACCCCAAGACCGACGTGAGCTTCCCCGACAGCGTGATCGACATGATGAAGGGCAACCTCGGCCAGCCGCCGGGTGGCTTCCCCAAGGGGATCGTGAAGAAGATCCTCAAGGGCGAGAAACCCGACACCGAACGGCCGGGCAAGCATCTTGAACCCGTCGACCTCGACAAGACCAAGGAGGAGCTCAAGACCGAGCTCGAGGGCTTCCCGGTCGATAACGAGGACCTCAACGGCTATCTCATGTATCCCAAGGTCTTCCTCGACTACATGGGCCGCCACCGGCTCTACGGCCCCGTGCGCACGCTCCCCACGCTGACCTTCTTTTATGGCATGGAGCCGGGCGACGAGATCGAGGTCGAGATCGACCCCGGCAAGACGATGGTCATCCGGATGCAGGCGGTGGGCGAGACGAACGAGGAAGGCGAGGCCAAGGTGTTCTTCGAACTGAACGGCCAGCCGCGCGCCGTGCGCATCCCCGACCGCTCTGCCAAGGCGACGCAGGCCGCGCGACCCAAGGCGGAGCAGGGCAATCCGCTCCACCTTGGCGCGCCGATGCCGGGCGTGGTGGCGAGCGTCGCCGCGCAGGTGGGGAAGAAGGTCAAACAGGGCGACCTGCTCCTGACCATCGAAGCGATGAAGATGGAGACCGGCATCCACGCCGAGCGCGACGCCGAGGTAAAAGCTGTCCACGTCACGCCGGGTGCGCAGATCGACGCCAAGGACTTGCTGGTCGAGTTCGAAGAGTAATGGGGCAAGGCCGGGGCGTCATCGTCCCGGCCTGCGGTTCATGCGGGGACGGCGCTGAATCGCGGACGGCCGAGAAGCCACTCCGCGACGGCGAGGTTCGGCAACCACGACGCCCATGCGAGAATGGCAATCGCGTCTTCATATGCCATACCCGCCCCCACCATCGGGAACAGTTCGAACCGGAGCGTCACGGCCGCGAAGGTCAACGCGAAGGACCGGATCATCCACCGCCGATGGGCGGTGATGTTGCCGGCGCGCGCATTGATGATGCCGGCAATAGTGAAACCGATCCAGAGCACGGCCAGCAGCCCGAAACCCAGTGTTGAGACCAGCCCGCCATTCGCGCCCGGTGCCATCACCAGCGCGCCAAGACCGGCGATCAGGATCGCAATGGCGTATACCTGCCCGCTCCACCGATGGACCCCGGGGAAGCGGGCGCGCAGACGCGGCATGAGCTGAAACGTCGCTGTCACGAGCGCGATGGGCGCGGCGCAGACATGGGCGAGGAACGCGATCCGCGTCGTCTCGATGTGTCCCACCATGTCGGGAAAGGCCGGGACGACCCCAAGAGCGAGAAAGCGATAGGACATGAACGCGGTCATGACGCTGAACGGAGCCGCGATGGGAAGGAAGATGCGACGGGGCATTGGGGTCTCCTGGGGCTAAACTAGACAGCGTCAAGTTCTCCCAGTAACTTGACGCTGTCAAGTTTATTGTTAGGATGCGGTCATGGCAGAAGGAAAACCACACCACCACGGGAACTTACGGGCTGCATTGGTAGAAGCAGGCGTTGCGTTGGTGCACCGCGACGGCCCCGATGCACTCTCGATTCGCAAGGTTGCCGCCGCCGCCGGGGTGAGCCATGCCGCCCCCGCGCACCATTTCCCGTCGCTCCTCCACCTGCGCACAGCTATCGTCGCAGAAGGCTACCGACGCTTCACGGCCTCCATGGAAACGGCCATCGCCGAGGCGCCGAACACCCCCCGCGACGCCGCTCTGGGGGCCTGTTTGGGCTATCTGCGCTTCGCGCGCGCCAATTCGGGCCTTTTTGACATGATGTTCGGGACCACGGACTGTATCCATGACGACCCCGACCTGCGCGAGACGGCGGATGCGTCCTACGCCGTGCTCGCGCGCATCTCGGCCCCCTTCGCGGGGGCCGACCCGGTCGACACGGAACTCGCCATCTGGTCGATGATCCACGGCTTCGCGAGCCTCGCGATCAGCGGCAACGGGATGCACGATGCCCCCGATCTGGAGGAGCTTTTTTTACGTATCTTCGAGGCGCTCGACCTGTCCGCCCGCTGAACGCTCAGGGCAGTTCGATCGTGCCCACCTCGGCATCCTTGAAGAAAACCCGGTAGCTGCCGGACGCGCCGGAGCCAAGGAAGTAGAACGTGATATCCGTCGCGCCGGACGTCCCTTCCCCGCTCCAGTTCTGCGTATGCGTCACCGAGTTTTCGACATTGAGATACCCCCGGATTTCGCGCCCCTCACCAAGCGGGAAGAGCGGCAGGCCCTCGGGACCCACCATCTGCACCGCCAGCGAGCGGAAGGTCGCGACGTTCTTGCCGGCCTCTGCATCGGTACTCAGGTTCTGTTTCGGATCGAGCGTCACGTCCAGCCTGATGATCGACCCGGCGTCGGGGGTGATGGACGCACCGAGACTGCCATCGCCATCACGATAGGAGGTTTCGACCGTCTCCAACGTCTCGATCCCGTTCAGACTCACGTTCCAGAAGCTCGCGGCGGAGGGCAGTTCGCTTGCCGGTCCTGACAGGTCCAGCGGCACTTCGACCTGCCCCGCTTCCGGATCGCCAATGAGGAGTGTCGCGCCGGTCAATCCCGCAGGCACCGTGAAAACAGCGTTGAGATGGGCGTCCCGATCCTCGTCAGGCCAGTTGCGCGGGCGTCGCGTGGACATGCTGACCGTGCGAATCTCGACCTCCGGGAAGTAGCTGACACTGCCCCAGGCCTGGATCGCCTGTTCGATGTCGGTCACGCCCTCTGGCATAAGAAAGATCGTGTCGCGCCCCGAGAGCGACAGCTTGTCCACCTCCTCGGACCACGCGACGTCGAAGTCGATGTCGAGGTAGAGAAAATCGGCCTCCTCCCCGCTTTCGAAGGTTTCCCGCGCGCAGCAGGGCGCCGCGTTGTCTACCGAGAGGTTGGGGATCGTGTCGAGACGCGTGACCTGGATGTCGATCGGTGAAATCGGCGGCGGACCATCCTGCGCCAAGGCCGGTGCGGCCGCCAGAAAGAGGACACAGGACAGACGGGCTGGTGACAGGCGCATGGCGGCAATTCCTTTCAAAAAAGACTTCAAGTATGGGTTCATGAGGCCAAAAAGCCGCCCGCCTGTCAACTTTGGTGCGCCGCCCTCTGGCAGCCCGCTTCGCGTGGCGCCAAAAAATTCCCCGCTCGCGTGATTTTGCCCTTGCAGCCAAACGCGGGGTTTTATAAATCACCGCTCACCACAGGATGCGGGTGTAGCTCAGGGGTAGAGCATTACCTTGCCAAGGTAAGGGTCGTGAGTTCGAATCTCATCACCCGCTCCAACTTCCTCCGGGAAGAACGTGATGAAAACGGGCCGCCTTCGGGCGGTCCTTTTCATTTCTGCCTTTCTTCCAGTGCAGACGGAACATCAACCCGCCGTCGCGGATTGCCTTTACATGTTCGACAGCGAAACCCACACTATGTCCCGATCCGAGGACACGGGAGGCGGTATGGAAGCGGAGTCCGTGGAGTTTTTGCTCACGGCCCAAGAGGCTTATCCGGCCTTCGAACGCCTGGTTCTCGACGCGCGCCGTCATGTGTCGATCTCGATGCGCATGTTCGACCCGGCGACGAAGCTCAAGAGCGACGAAGGCAAAGCGATCGGGCGCGACTGGGCCGACCTTCTTACCCATAAGCTCGACGAAGGGGTGCGCTTCACCATCGTCATCTCGGATTTCGACCCGGTAGCGCGCCCCGAACTGCACCGCTATTCGTGGGAGTCTCGTGCTGCCTGTCTGGCCGCCGCCGCAGCGTCCTCCAATCCCGGCGCCCTCACGGTGGACGTCCATATGCACAAGGCTCAGGTCGGTTGGGCGCACCGCGTCATGTTCATGCCTGTCACGCGCCGCAAGTTGCGCGACGAATGCAATCGCCTGAGCGGACTGGAACAGGAGGCTTGTGACACCGCGCTGGAGCACATGCCGAAATTCCGACGGATGGTGCGCAAACAAGGGCGTAAGCTGTTTCCTCGCATCTGGCCGCCCGCGCCGCTAATTCCGGCGACACACCACCAGAAGATGGCCGTTGTGGATGACGAAACGCTCTACATTGGCGGGCTCGACCTCAACCCGCGCCGCTATGACGACAAGGCGCACGACCGCGCGCCGGAAAAAACCTGGCATGACGTGCAGGCGGTGGTAACCGGCCCCGTGGTCAGGGCCGCCGCGCGGCATCTGGCCGAGTTTCGCGAGGTGACCGCCGGGGACCGCGCTCCTTCCCCGTTCGGTGGCCTGCTGCGCACTCTGTCGTCGGACATTCCCGGCGGACGCCGTCTCGCCCCGCGCGAAATACTGTCGGAGATCGAAGAGGCCCACCTTCGCCTTATCCGCACTGCGCGGGACTACATCTATATCGAGACGCAGTTTCTCCGCTCCACGCCGATCACCGACGCGCTGGTTGCCGCGGCCGAGGCGATGCCGGAATTGCAGCTGGTGGTCATGCTGCCCGCCGCGCCGGAGGACGTGGCCTTCGACCGCTCCGATGATGTCGACGCGCGCTATGGCGAGCAGTTGCAGAGCGATGCGGTGGAACGGCTGCGCGAGGCATACGGCGAACGCGTGTTCTTTGGCTCCCCTGCGCAAACCCGGCCGATGGACACCGGCCATCGTGACTCCCACTACGGTGCGCCGATTATCTACATCCACGCGAAACTGATCATCGTGGACGGGCGCGCCGCAGTGGTCTCCTCGGCCAACCTGAACGGCCGGTCCATGCGCTGGGACAGTGAGGCGGGGATCGAGGTGGCCGATCCGCTGCTTGTGGCGAGCTTCTTCGAGAAATGCACCAAGCATTGGTATTCCGACAGCATCCCCGGCAACACCGCAATCGCGGCGACCTGGAGCGAGGCGGCCCAATCGAATGCCCGGCGCAATCCCGAAGACCGCGAGCATTTCGTGCTCCCTTATGCCGTGGAACCTGCCGCAGAGATGGGCGAGCCTCTGCCCGGCGTGCCGGAGGAGATGGTCTAGCGCCCCACGGGAGCGCCCTTGATCTTGTCCCAGATCGCCGAGATATCGCCGTCGTCGAGGTCGAGCGTGAAGTCGATCGACAGCACGCGCGCCAAATCCCCGGCATCTTCGAGCAGGCGCGTTTCAAGGTCAGGCGGCAGCCCTCGGGAAAACGCCCGGTTGAACAGCGTAACTCGACCGCGGGGTCCGTGGAATGCCGCCATCAGATTCGCCCGGAACGGCGCCTTGTCCCAACAGGCGGTGACGATGTTCGCGGCCTCGATGTCAATTTGCGGCACCGGCACCCCGTCATAGCCCCACAATGAGGTCCAATCTGTGCCCGACAGGCGCTCCAAAACCGTCTCGCCGGTCGTGGGATCAGTGACAAAGCGGTAGCGGCCATTGGGGACCTCGAACGCCTCTCCGGTGCGATACGGGATGGGCGCAAGCGGCGCGTGACCACCGAAGCCCACATCGCTCATCCAGGTCTCCCCGTCGATCTCGACGAGCCAGGCCTGATGTGTCCGCGCGCCACCGACGGGCGCGCCATTGCGAACGCGGGCGAGGAGCGGGCGCGCCGTGTGGCCAAGCTCTGCGAGCGCAAGGCCGTAAAGCCCGTTGTGTTCGAAGCAATAGCCCCCGCGTCTGCGCCTCACCAGCTTGTCCATCAGCGCTGCCGGCTCAAGCGACGGGATGCGCTCCAGCAGTGGCGCGGTGTTCTCGAACGGAATGTGGGACATGTGTGCGAAATGAAGGCGCGCGAGCCCCTCTCGCCCGGTACCCGGCTCGGGCAGCGACAGGCGGTCGAGATAGGCGGAAAGGTCGAATGCCATCGTCAGAACAGCCGGAAATATTCGGCCTGCTCCCAGTCCGACACATGCGCCAGATAACGCTGCCACTCGGCGCTCTTGAGCGTCACGAAGTAATCCACGACCTCGTTCCCCCAGATCTTGCGATATAGCGCGGAATCCCGAAATAGCTCGATAGCCGCACCGAGGTTCATGGGGAGCGCCGGGGCATCGGATGAATAAGGCTTTTCCACCGCCTCGGGCGGCGCCGTCCCCGCATCGAGTCCAGCAAGGCCCGAAACGATTTGCGATGCGAACAGGAGATAGGGATTGGCCGCAGGATCGGCCACCCGGTTCTCCACCCGGCTCGCCGTGTCGCCGGCGCCCATGAGCGCGCGCAGCATGGCGCCGCGGTTGTCCCGGCCCCACGCGATGCGATCCGGGGCCAACTGGTGCTGGGTGTAGCGTTTGTAGCCGTTCACGGTCGGGGTCGTGAGCACGCAGCTTTCGCCCGCATGGTCCAAGAGCCCCGCGATCCAGCCGGATGCGGTGCCTGTCAGGCCCTCGTCCGCAGGCATGAACAGGTTGTCACCGGTCTCGGTCGAGATGAGCGACTGATGGACATGCCAGCCTGAGGCAGCCGCGTTATCCACCTTCGGTCGGCACATGAAGGTCGCATGCTTACCATCTGCCGAACAAACCTCCTGCACGAGCGTCCGGAACATCACCATCGCATCCGCTTGGGTGATGGGATCGGCCGGGTCGAAGGTGAACTCGAATTGCCCCGGGCCCATTTCCACCTCGGTCGAGCGCACGGGCAGACCGATCTCTTCGGACATGCGCCGCAGCCTGTCCATGACCGGCTCGAGCTGGCCATAGACCGTCTCGGTCAGGAACTGGTAGCCGGGCGCGAGCGCGCGCGTTTCGGGCGGTGCGGGCGGCATGGTGGTGTCGCCATGAGACAGGCGCGGGTCGATCACGTCGAAGACGTGGAACTCGACCTCCAGACCGACCCTCATCTCCATCCCGCGGTCCGCGAGCCGCCCCACCTCCGCGCGCAACAGGTCGCGCGGCGCGAAGGGGATCGGCGCGCCAACTGAATCGACACAATCGCACAGCAACCAGCCTGAATGAGGCGACCAGGGGAGCCGCCGGAAGGTCGCGGTATCGGGCACGAGCAATATGTCCGACGCGCCAGCCATCGGTGCGCCATCTCCCGACCAGATCGGAAAGGCCGTGCGATGCGCGGTGTCCTTGAGCAGGAGTGTCGAAGGCACCTTCATTCCGTCCGACAGCACGCTTGGCAACGCGCGCGCCGCAATGGCCTTGCCGCGAAGCACGCCATGCGGGTCCGAAAACAGGACGCGGACCGTTTCCAGCCCGTCGTCCCGCACACGTTTCAACAGCCGCACCCCGGCCTCGATCGCCGCCTCGTCGACCAGCCCCAGCCGCGCGAGCGCGCCAGAGCCCAGCCTGTCTCGATCCTGTTTCGTCACGCGCGCCTCATCCGACCTTGGCATCCCAGCCGGTGCAGCCGGCCCGGCGGGCGGCGTCACCCTCCTGATAGGCGCGCTGCCAGTCGCCGTCCGTGGCGATCGTGTCGTTCGCTAGCGGCCCGGTCAGCGCGGAAACATCCGCGCCGTTCTTCATCGGCAGCGCCGCTGCGTCGCCATCTTCCAGCGCCTTGATCGCGGCGCGCAGCCTGCGACGGTTCGCGATGATCGCCTTGTCAGTCTTGCCAAGGTGTTCCTGCGTCCGGTCCTGGATACGCCCCATCGACTCCACGGCCCACTGGTCGTGCACGTTGATGTCGAGCCCCATGCCCGTATAGGTCAGGCTTTCCTGCTCATCCGGGTTGTAGCCGTATTGATTGCGCTTGTTCTTGAGCGGCGCGTAGTCCGGAAGGCGGTGCTCGGCGAGGCGCTGTTCGCGCATGAGTTCCTTGTTCACCGGCTCCCCGAAACTCGTGAACATCGAATACCAGTAGCAGGTCTCGTCATCGACCGGCACATGCCACTGGGTGATGATCATCTCGCGGCTCATCGGGATCGTGATCGCTTCGGGAAAGATCTGGTTGGTCACCCGAACGTGCGTTCGTCCGTCATCCAGGTGACGCAGCGCAATGACGCGCATGCCGTAGTCGGTTTCCTCCACCTCGATCTCCGGGCGCGGGTAGTCGCGCAGAAGCTGGGTCATCGGGATTTCGGTGTTCGCGGCCTTGTCGCGGAACTGTTTGCCGTAGCTGTCTTCCGGGTCTTCGTCTTCAAGGAAGCGGTGCAGGAATGAGGCGTGGGCAGGATCGATCCCAACCTCCAGCGCTTGAAGCCAGTTGCATTCCCATAGCCCCTTAAAGGCGAAAACGTGGCTTTCGGGCGCGCGGAAACAATCGAAGTTCGGGAATGGCGGCGGGTCGCCCGGCCCCATATAGGCAAAGATGATTCCGTTCCGTTCTTCAACGGGATAGGAGGTGGTCTTGATCTGCTCGTGCATCCTCGACCCTTCCGGCTCGCCCGGCTGCTCCACGCATTGTCCGGTCCGGTCGAAATGCCAGCCGTGGAACGGACACCGCAGCCCGTTGTTCTCGAGCCGTCCATAGCAAAGGTCCGACCCGCGATGCGGGCAATGCCGGCCGATCAGCCCCAGTTCGCCGTCGTCGTTGCGAAACAGAACGAGGTCCTCGCCCATGAGCCGCACCGGAACCACCGGCCGCTTTCCGTCCAACTCGTCCGTGAGTGCGGCGGGCTGCCAATAGTGGCGCAGCACCTCACCCGCCGGTGTACCCGGTCCGACCCGCGTTATGGTATCGTTCAGTTGCTGGCTGATCATGGTGCCTCCTCCGGGTCTTCGTTGCTCGGGGCAATGGTTACAGGATTTGACCAAAAGGCCAAATGCTTTGACAGTGACGGTGCGGCAGAGGGAGAACGGCTTGAAACACTCGGCACTGGCATTGGCGTTTTGCGGGATCGCAAGCGGGGCACATGGCGCGCCTGAGTGGTCCGAGGCCGCCCCTTTGCCCGCGCCCGTGCAGGAAATCTATGCAGCGCCCTCCGGTGACACGATCTACACGCTTGGAGGATTCGCGCGCGGCGGCGTGCCCACGGATCAAGCCTATGCTTACAACGCCGCAACCGACACCTGGCGAACCCTGCCGCCGCTCCCCGCGCCGCGCCATCATGTGGGCGTCGCCGTCGTCAGCGGTGCGATCTACGCCATCGGCGGGTTCTCCGGCACCCCGCCCGAGTGGCGCGCGGTGAGCGAGGTGCACGTTTTCGACATCGCAACCGGCGCGCGGCGCGACGCCCCCTCCCTTCCGGTGCCACGGGCCGAGCATGTGACAGCGGTGGTTGACGGCAGGATTTTCGTGATCGGCGGGCGCGTCCCGTCCGGTCCCGATGCCCGCCGGTTCGGGGGCCACCGCGACTCGGCCCGCGTGGACATCTTCGACCCGGCCACAGGCCGATGGACGCAGGGCGCCGACACACCCACACCGCGCAACAGTGCCGCTGGCGCAGTCATCGACGGGCGCATTTATGTGGTCGGCGGACGGCGGTTCCTGCCCAACGAGACAGCGCGCATCCGCAATCTTGCGACACTGGAAATCTACGACCCCGCCCGTGACATGTGGGAGGCCGGTCCGGACATGCCCGCAGCCCAAGGTGGCCTGTCCGCCGCCGCCCTGAACGGACAGCTCTACGCGTTTGGGGGTGAGGCCTTTTCGCCCGACCCCAAGGTGTTTCCAGAAAGCTGGGTCTTCGACCCGGTCTCAGGGGCTTGGACCGCCCTGCCTGACATGCCATCGCCGCGCCACGGCACGGCCGCTGCCGCGATCAACGGCGCGATCTATGTCATTGGAGGAGCAAAGGCCGCCGGGTTCGGAGCAGTCGCAACGGTAGAGCGCCTCAAACCCTGAACGGAAACGGCCCCCGCCGCGAGGGCGAGGGCCGAAATCGTGCGGTCAGGTAGTGTTACCCGCGGTCATCGACCACGACTTCCACCACACCCATCGGCGTCAGATAGACCATGAGCACGTCGCCGCTCTCATAGCCTTCATCTTCGAGCGTGGCGTTCACCTGCTCGTTCGCCTCGACGTCGGACTGGAAGCGCTCCATGTCTTCCGAGGTCTTGGCGAGCGCATTATCGAGAGCCTGCGCATTCGCGTCGGCTTCGCCATTGGCATCGCTCACACCGGTCACGCTGACCTCGGTCTGCTCATCGACCTCCGACCAATCGAAGTTCGAAAAGTTACCGGTGTTCATCGACGACACGATGCGGCCATAGGTCAGATCACCGCTCGCGTCATTCGACGCCATATCGGTGTCCGTGTCGGCCTCCGTGCCGGTGTCGCTCTGCGCGTCTGCTGCAACGTCCTGACCCGGCGCGTCGGTCTTGCCAAGGCCGCCCGACTTGCCGTTGTCGGCATTGGCCGAAACGCCGCCGGATACGTTCGCGCCCGTCGAAACGCCGGTGTCACCGGTGCTTACGCTTGCGCCGCCGCCGGCATCAACATTGGCATTTGCACCCTGGGCGAGCGCTGCGCCGGACACGGAGGTGGCAAGCAGCGCTGCGAGAGTTGCTGATTTCTTCAGAAAGGTCATGGTGAACTCCTTTCATTCTGACGCGGACCAGTATGGCCCGCTCTGTCATGGAAATGCGTCACCCCCTCACAGCGTTCCAACCCGGATAAGAGGGTCGGAGAAACCTTGCCGAGTGTGCAGGCCAATGTGCGCCGAGCGCCGCCGAACCCCGGGTCGCGGCGTGAGGGCCGGAACAATGTCGCGCCACGCCAATGCTTTCGCGCCTCGCGCTCAACGCAACGCTTGTCTGTCGATGGCGCCTCGTTAATGTTGCATCTGGCATACAGGTGCCGACCGACACCGTCGGCCCGTCGTAGACAACAGGACCCGCTTTGAGACGCGCCCGTCGCTCCATCATGACCGCCACGCTGATCGCACTCGCCGCCGTGTTCATGGCTGCCCCGACATCGGCCCGTGCGCAATCCTGGCTGCCCTGCGACACCACATCGGTCGAGTATTTCAGCAAGTTCTGGCACATCAAGAAAGCCACCGGGCTTGCGACCAATGACGAGCTGAACGCCCGCGCGGTCAATTGCAACAATGCCTATGACATCAGCCCGAGCTTTCGTCTGACCACCGGTTATTTCGCCATCGCCATGGTCAACAGCTACAGCGCGCAGTCTTTCGCCCTGGGCGTGAGTTTCGAGGCACAGTACAGGCCCGCGGCGCTCGGCGGCCTCGGCGCATACGCCGGTCTCGATGCCGGGTTCATGTATGGCTATCAGGGTTTCCTGAATCCCAACGCGCTGATCGGACCGTTTCGCGCGGTCGCACTTCTGAAAGGTGGGGTTCTCTATGACATTCCGGGCACGAACATGACCGTCTTCGCCGGCGTGCGCTATGCACCGCCACGCTCGAATGGCAGCGGCGTTATCGCCCCCGCAGCCGGGTTGAAGTTCGACCTCGGCCCACCCCGCGCGACACGGGTGCCCACACGCCGACAAACAGCCGTGACCCGCGACTACCTCCGCCCACCGTCGATGCCCGCAGCACAGCGGTTCTGACACGCGTCCGGCGCTTGAGGCCAACCTGAGAATGGGGGGAAGTGGTGGGCGACCCTGGAATCGAACCAGGCGTGGGTCTCCCCGGCGGAGTTACAGTCCGACGACATCCGCTGTTTTCATTAGACTTTTGTGTAAACGGACCCGGTTTGTTCACCACGAACAATCAATGGGTTACCGGGAAGGTGTAAACCGAAAAGGAGGCAAGGAATGGGAGCTCTAAACCAGCTCTACAGACATTTCGATAAAGACGGCGACTTGCTCTATGTCGGAATTTCCTTGAGTGCGATCGACCGATCTAAGCAGCACAAGAATGGATCGGACTGGTGGCAGGAAGTGGCGTCGATCACCGTAGAGAATTTCGCGTCTCGCGCCGCTGCCGAACGAGCCGAGCGTCGAGCGATATCCAGCGAGCGGCCGATCCACAACAGGATGCACGCCGATCAATTTCCTGTACCGATCCCCGACTGGGCGGATCGATCAACAATCGGCAGAAACGGGCGTGTGACGCTGGCCGCGCGTTTTCGCGACACGATGGGGCAGACCTTCGTAGTTGCATTCGGCAAAGCCGGACAGTTCTTGATCCAGCCGCGGCGGAACCTTTCGATCGGAGTCGACTCTGATATCGTGAAGCAGTTTCAGCATCGAAGCCGCGAAGCAGATCAATGGTATGCTGAATGGTTCCCGGAAAAGGTGCCACCAACAGACGATTTTGAGATCTGAGTGAACCGCCCGAATTACTGCACGATGACCAGCAAGAACCGCGTTGCGGCGTCAATGCCGTGAAGCGCCAGAACTACGCTTGCCAACCATACGAGCCACTTGGGCACTGTGATCGTGACCATCGCCAATCTCCTCCTATTTGGATTTCACATCGGGGTGCGCTTTCAGAGCCGCCACCTGATCGGGCGTCATGTAACATCGCCACCCCTTGCGAACCGCATTGGTTTCCGTCACCTCGATTTTTTCGCCGTTGTTCTCGATCACCGTTCCCGGCTCAACTTCGATAATTTCGATGCCACCGAACATGGCCCACTCCTGTTTGGATCACTCGCCGTGCGTGTCGGGCGAGCGGTTTTCAACGTCCCAGACCTTCTGCCACGCATAGTAGGCGGCGCGGCTGATCTTGGGGCCTTCCATCTTCTGCATCGCGCGCCAGACCGTGTTGCCGCGCTCACCCTCGGCCAGCATTTCAGCCGCCTTGGCGATCCGTTCCTCTGTCATGGCGAGGGGCCGGCCGCCGCGTTCGCCGCGCTCCCGCGCCCGCGCGATCCCGGCCTTGGTCCGCTCGCGGATCAGGTCGCGCTCCAATTCTGCGAACACGGCCAGGAGGCGGATCATCGCCTTGCCCATAGGGCCTTTCGTGTCGATGCTTTCGGTCAAGCTGACGAAATCGACACCGCGATCCGTGAGCAATTCGAGCGTGTCGAGGATGCCGCCGAGGGTGCGCCCGAGCCGGTCGAGCTTCCAGACGACAAGCTCTGTGCCTTCATGCTGCGCATACTTCATCGCCCGGATGAATTGCGGACGTTTCATGGTCCCGCCGCTGGCCTTGTCGATGAAGATCAGGTTCTCCGGCACGCCGTAATTCTTGAGGGCCTGGATCTGCATGTCGGGGTTCTGGTCAGCCGTCGAGACGCGGGCGTAACCGATCTTGCGAGTAGGCAGGTTTTCGGATTCAGACGCCACTTTCTTACCCACTTTGGGAAATCTTCGCAGATCAATCTGGACTAAATTTCTGGACAAGGCAAGCGGGATGGCATACAGTCCAGAAACTTAGTCTAACAAACTCCGCAGGAGGAGAGGCATGCGCGGGTAAGCCGGGTCTGGTTGCACGGTTAAAGACCGCTACTGATACAGCGAAACATAACCGCCTCTGACGCGGTTTAGAAAGTCCAGTCGCCGCCTAATAAGTTGCGACTGGCACCAATCAACTTAGCCCCCGGAGGCACCATGCCCAATCACATTGTAAACGAAATTCGCTTGCATCGCGTCGCTTACCCGGTGGCCCGCGCAATTGCATCGAGCAACGAGCGCGTGATCGACTTTGAGAAACTTCTCCCCCTGCCGCTGAACTACTGGCCGGGCAGCGTGTCTATCCTGCACGAAAAGGCGTTCCCTGGCACGCACCTCCGTGCGGCGACAGACACATGGGGCACAAAGTGGAACGCATATGCCTTAAACGACGACAGTTTGCGGCAGGATGGAGAGGATACAGTCCTCACGTTTGAAACCGCATGGGCACCACCACGCGGGTGGGTCGTCGCGGTGTTCAACACACTGAAGTGCGACATTACCCATCACTGGCAAGACGAAGGCAGCGATGACGTTCACCGAGAGGTCTACATTTTCACTGGCGACGACAGCATGGTTTTCCCGAAATGGGAGGCCGAGACGTTAGAGCATGGAAGCGAAGATCATCGCCGCCTCTACAAACTGCAATGGGGCGTCGAAACACCAGATGAACTCGCAGAATCCAACTGACCGAGGCCGATATGCACAACGACTGCGATGGCGGGCAATGCGCCGCCTGCCACCAACAAGACCTCGAGCGTGACGCTGCACGCTATCGCTGGCTGCGCGCGCGTGACCTCGACACGATCGATAAGGGCGGCGTGTTTGCCGGTCTGACCCCGCAAAACATGGTCCTCAATGGCGAGGATCTGGACGAAGCAATCGACGCGGCAATGGCCGAGTCCTAAAAACCCCGCCAACAAAAAGCCCCGCACGGTCCTCACCGGCGGGGCTTTCGCTTCACTGTCGATCGGTCAGGCGCCCCGGCCCCATTTGCACTCAGCCCCAACGAACACGATGACCCCCCCCCGGTATCTTGACGGCTTCCAGATATTCCCGCGTCGGCCGCCTCATCACGATGCACTCTTTGGGGTCGTCGTAGATCCGCACCTCACGCTGACATTCCGCCTCTTGCCCGAAGGCGATGCAGACCGTGGTGATGAGGATGGCGGTCATTTCCGATCCGCCTTGAGAAACGTGCGGCTCAGACAGACGGCGCCCATCTTGAACACGCCCACATGCCAGTGCCAACAGGCCTCCCATGTGAAGCCCGCCGGGTCGCTGACGCAGGACGCCGCCCACGCGATCTGCCACCGGCCAGCCTCGCCCGCCTTGGTGTAGCGCGTCGGGCCTCCGCGCTGCTGGCAGAAATGCCCGTCATTCCAACCCTTCGTCAGCGGTGTCACCGTCTCGATGTAGGAGATGCGCGGGCGAGGCAGTCCGAGCGCGTCAGTGGGAAACGACCGGGCCACGCTGACGTTCAGCCCGTCCACCTCGACCGCCTGCGGGTCGATCACCAGCCGCGTGACCGGCGCGATCGATAGCACCAGCGCGAAGATGCAGGCGATGCCTATCCAGTTCCACGACTTCATTAGCGCACCCACGACGTAAGCCATTGCATACCCTGATCCCAGAAAAACCAGATCGCGGCCACGACGGGCGCGATCTTGATTGCCCATGTCCCGAGCCAAGCGGTTGCCTGTATGGCCTTCACGACCTTGATGAGAAACCGCAGCGTCTCTTTCTCGCCCTCGGTCAGAACCTGACTTTCGAGATCCGCGAGCCTCGCCTCCAGTCGCTCTATGTCGTCATCTGTCATCATCCGTCACGAGCTCCTTGATCGCGGAAATCTTTCCGTTTGCGGTTTCAAGTCCGGCGCGCAGGCGGAGCGCACACTCGCCCAACGCGCGCTCAGTCGTGCCGTCAGCGCAGCGCACCTCGACAGGCTCGAGAAGGGGCGCAGGGATCGGCTGTCGGGCGGCCGTCTCAGCGCACGCGGTCAAGAACAGCGCGGCCATAAGCGGATAGCGCATCATCTGCCCCTTCCAGGTTCTCAGTTTCGGATAGCGCGGTTTCCAGATCCTCGCGTATCCGGCGCTCGTTGCGCAGAACGTCGTTCAGCACGCGCGCGGCTTCCTCGTGGTTTCGGATGGTTGCCGCCTGGGCCTTGTTCTCGGCGCGCAGATCCGCGTTGCGGTCCGACAGGCGCCAGATCACGCCAGCGGCCACCAGAGCGGCCACCAGCGCGCCCAGAATGAGTGTGAGGCGGGTCACGCCAGCACCATCAGCGCGAGCGGGACGGCCCACGTCCCGCCCAGCATGGTCAGTCCGACGAAATGCAGCGGCAGCGGGTAGGCCGTGCTATGGAGCATCCAGAACACGGCGAGGATGCAGGCGAGCGTGACCGAGAACGGAAGCCAGCCGGTCATTCCACGTCCCACGGGTCACTTTCGGGCGTTGCCTTCGTGTCGCGCTCCATCTTGTCCCGAATGCCGATCAGGCCCAGGCCGGAGAAGATGAGGAACGCGGGCGATGCGCCTTCACCGCCGCCGGTCAGGAGGCCCAGAAGCGCACCCAGAACGCCAAGCTGATCCTGCCCCGGAAAGAGCGCCAACAGGACGCCGCTCGCGATCAGGCCAACGCCCGCCCACCACGTCAGAGATTTGGGTCTGAAGTATCTCATGCCTTGCCCCCTTTCAGAGCCTCGAAAATTCGCCGCAGGACATCCATGAGGCCGTTTGCGGCACCCTCGCCCCCGGAAGGTGTCTTTCGTGCGCTGACGGCCCGCTTTTCGGCGTATCCCGCCGCCCTGAGTGCCTTGGTGAAGGCGAGGGCGTAGTCGGACACGTCATGGCCGGTCACGCGCTTGTCGCCGTTCACGATGGCGCGGGCGCCGAAATGGTCGAACGGGTCGCCGTCGTAGTCGGCCAACTTCTTGCCGGTGAACAGACCGCGCGAGCATCCTTCCACCGCGACCTTGGCCGAGATTGCCGGATCGAGCGCCTTGTCGGGGTTCTTCACGAGGTCCGCACCGACATATGGCGAGAGTTTCGCGTAGTTGGCCCGGTGCGTGAGCTGGATGCCACCGCGCCCGAACCAGCCGTCGCGCCAGTAGGGCGCGGAAACCCAAGGCAGGCGTCCCCGGCGATAGGCCGCGTCGAGGCGGGCAATTACGGTGGCGTCGGACGGGTTCTGATCTTTGTGCGACCGGAACACCGTTTCCTTGACCGGATACATGCCGCCGCCTGTCTCATGGTAGACCTCGCCAAGCACATGCGCGAGGTGATCGATTGGCAGGTGCGCCCCGGCGTCGAGGATGGCGTCCGTCGCCGTGACCTGCCGTTGCGAGAGGGACGTGCCGAACACGCCGCTTTCGCGCTTGCGCAGGCAGTCGAAGAAAGCTGCTCGGTTCATGTCTGGTCCTTTCATGTGGACGCACGAAGCGAACGCGCTGGCGCGGGTGCGTCGGTCAGATTGTGGGAGTGTGGGTTAGGTGCTCAATGCTGCCGTGAGCGCAGCCTGACAGGCTGTCGCCGCTGCGTCGAGGTCGTCTTGGTCGGTGGCCGCATCAATCGCCGCGCCCCACTTTTGGCGGATGCCGGACAGAGCGCCGGAAATCGCCGCGAATAGCGTTGCCTTGGTCTGCACTACCGCCGCCACATCCGCAGGCGTGACGCCAAGGGCCTGCGCCTCTGCCGCGATGACCGGGAACTTCGCCGGGTCGGTCTCCCCGCCTGCGATAGCATCGGCCTCCCGTGCCTTGCGATCCCAGCTATACGGTTCACCATTGGAGTATCCCGCGAGATACGGCGCTTCGGCCTCCTTGAGCGCGGCGAGCATCGTGGCCCGCGCTTCGGCCTTGGCTTCGTTTAGCGAAAGGGCAAACGGCGGGATCGTGTTTCCCTCGGCTTCCCATTCCGCGATCATGCGACGATGGCGGTTTCCGGGAGCGTCAGGAACCGACATACGCTTGCCGTTGATGGTGGCGTCGATAGAGCCGGATTGTGTGTAGCCGTGAATTTCCATGATTAAAGCCTCGCATCCAGATCAATGCTGCCACTTGCGCCAATAAACAGCGCCCCGCCGTCTGCTGTCGCCGCTGAACTCGCGCTGCAAGTCACGTCTACCAAGGCCACCCTCTCATTCGTGGCCCCCCCGGACAGGCTGATGCCCGTAATCGTCGCTGTCTGCGCCTGAGTCGTGTAGTCGCCAAGCGTGCCGTTGTAGGACAGGCTCGGGTCGGCGCGTTTCGTGACCGCCATTTTTGCAATTACAAGCAATTGTGTCCCGCTGTTCCAGAAGCCCGGCAGGTATTCGAGCGGTCCGAGCCTCTCGAAATACCTTTTACAAAATTGTTCCTCCAGCCAATGGGGGCGCGGCTCGTGCGGGTCGGTTTCGCCGGTCGCGTCACCTTGGACAGCGGAAACTCGGGCAATATCCACGCTCGCAGTCGGGTTCGTCGCGTCGTGGGCGCGGGTGAGCTTGAGCGACAGGTAGTCATTGCTGTCGCTGCCCACGGTCTTGCCCGAGATTGACGGGACCGAAACGCTATAGGTGAATTTCTGCCACGATGTTGTCAGGGATGCCCCGGAAACCACAGACGTTTCCACCTCAGATGAGGGCGAGCCGCCCGTGCCGAAGTTCTGCACAAGATCAATGTCGATCTCGGTCGCCGCCGATGCCTTTAGCCAAACCGTTTCCGTGGTGGTTTCCCCTGCGAGCGTCCGAACATCCTCCATAGGCTGCTCAAAGGTAGACGCCGCCGAGCCTGCCGTTCCCCTTGCCCACCGTGCGAAGAACTTCGGGTTTCCGGGAACGTCCGTCTGCCCAAGCGTGAAGGCCTGCCGAGACACCGTGCAGGCCGCGCCCGAGCCTTCCGTCAGTTTCCACTGATCTGCGGTATAGCCGTCAGCCGTAAAGCTGGTGCCTTCCTGCCAAACGTCGAAGTTGCCGTTGATGATCTTGTTACGAAAGCCGGACATGAGGCCGACACCGAGACTGTCACGGGCTGCTCCGCCGCTTTGGTAGGCGAAGGCCCCGGCTGCCGTAGAGACGAGAAACTGCGCCGCAGCCGTCGCCGCTCCAAGCGTGTTCAGGTCGTCCAGAACGTCGCCTTGGGTCTGGAGAGCGCCGCCAAGATCGTCGCTGTCGATGGCCTCCAATTCGGGGATATGGTTGTCCCGAAGCCACTGGAACAGCGCCAAAGCGCGGGAATTGAACGTCGACGGATCGCTCAAGTCCGGCAGGGTTGGCGGATCGGTCAAGCTGATTGCCATTACACAAGTCCTCTCACATCAAGGGAGCCAAGGGACGTGCCGCCTGCGCTGAGCGGCACGAGGAAGTCTTCATAGAATCCGTAAACAGTCGCGCCGTAGTCCACGATTTCGGGGTCCGCGAAGTAGACGCAGGGCGTGGCCCGGTTTTCCGACAGGATGCGCTTCACGCGACGGGCGGTGTCGGTTCGGAAGCTGAATTGGAAATTCACCAGATCCGCGAAGCCGCGCTCAGTCACGGACAGGTTTCCGAATTGGTCCTCAGACTTGGCCGAAAAGTCCTCGATCCCTATTTCCGTGCCGTCGAGCGTCTGGCCGAGTCGGTAGGCTCGCCCGAATACGATCTGTCCGACTGCGGGCGCAGGGTCCGCTCCGTCGCCGATGGTGATATTCAGGGTGTAGCCGGACAACCCCGTGATCTGGTCAAAGATCAATTCCGGCTCCGGGTCCACTTCGGCTGTGAAGAACGTATACCAGTCGATGATTTCCGATGCGTCGGCGGCCGTCTGAGTTTCATCGAAGACCGTGCCGCCCCCACCGTCCAGGACCTCGACCGTGACCTGCGACGCGGCTAGGCCGAAGAATGTTACGGTGTCGATGAAGCTGGAAAGGTCGATGGAGTAGGTAATCGACCCCGAGCCTTCCGCCTGATCGCTGATTGTCTGATCAAACGGCTTCCAGCGGTTCGTCGCGCCAACGTCCACCCACCATGTGCCGTCATCCGTCGACGGGTCGTTGCCGGTGTTGGAGCCCTGAACGCTCTCGTAAATCCGATGGTCCGCGACCACGATCACGCGGTTGCCGTCGGCGTAGGTGGTGCCGCTGTCATATTCGTCGTAATCGTCTTCGGTCAGGTTCGAGGATGAAAGGTCGCTGTCGGTCAGCGCGTAAGGCGGCACGATGAACATTAAGCTTGCTCCTGCGGCAGTCCGATCTCATCCCACTTGTCGAGGTTCTGAGCGGTTTTCCGGGTGTTGCGGACGGTCTGAACGCCAAGCTGGCGCTGTTCATCGCGAAGCGCGGCAATCTCACGGCGGGCCTCGCGCATCTCGCGCTCAAGACCGGAGAAATCGAGCATCCGGCGCGTATCGCTGTTGCTGAAAATGCGCGATGGGCCGGTCGCCTCAATTTCCGGGCCGCGCTCCCCGACGATGCGTAGCCCGCCACGGTGCATCCCGCCTGTCGCGAAGGTCGGCGTGGCGCCAAGCGACCGGACTTGCGAGCGCAGGGCGTCCAGTTGACCTTCAAGGGATCGCTCTTTCGCCAGAGCCGAGGCGCGGCTTTCGTTCGCCTTGTCGACGTAGTTGCGTGCCTTTTCGATCGCTTGCTCGTGCTCGCGGAACGGGTTGAAGGCGCTCGCCTCAAACTTCTTGCCGTCCGAGGTTTCCGCCCAGGACGGACCGAACACGACCATCCGGCTATCAGACATGCGCACTGCGTTCGGAATGTCGTTCTGCTCAAGCTGCCGGACGATGCGCACCGCCTCAGATGAGATTTGCGCGATCTTCATTGCCGTGGCATTCGCCGCGTTCTGCGCCGCGCTGTTGTCCTGTCGCGTGAGCGCGGATTTCAGGTCGATAAGCTGCGAGACGATGCTGGCGTTCATGCCATCCAGCGCCGAAATCTGGGCGTTGAGCAGCTTGTGCGTCACGTCGTCCTTTTGAAGCGCCTCGATCAGCGCATCCAGAGACTCGGCCTCGATGTTCTTCGTCTCGCCAATATCGCCGGCCAGATCGGCTACGTCCGAAATCTGAGCAGCGAGGCGCGCAGAGAACGTTTGGAATTCAGCCCGGCTGCCCGCGATTTGAGCGAAGGTCGACTGAAGCGCAGACGCCGATCCTGTGAGTTCGCCCATAGCGCCCGCGTCACCGGACATAGCCCGGCGCAGGAGCGCCTGATATTCGCGCTGCTGATCCGCGAAAAGGGCCTGTGTCGGCATGGCGTCCCGGCGCAGGTCGCGGGCCCCATCCGACAGGGTTTCAAACAGGCGCTCGAATTCGCTGGCCGTGCGCCGCGCCGCGTTGGCGCCTTCCTCCGCACTGCTGATTAGGCTTGAAACCTCCGTCGTGAAATCCACGATCTTCGGCAGAATGGCGTCGAAAGCGCCCGCCATCTGCATCAGCGCAGCGTAGTTCTCACGACCCTTTTCCGTCATGAGGGCTTGGCTCTCTAGAAGCTGGATGAATTCGCCTCTGGTCGCGGGCATTGCCAATCCAAGATCCGCGATGTCGCGAGACAGCTTGCCAGTGAGCAGCGCCGTGCGCTCGCTCTCGGTGTAGAAGCGTTCAAAGACCGTGTTTGCGGAGCGCGCAAAGTTCTCGACGCCACCGAACAACTCGGCCAGCGCCGAAGCGGCGTCAGCTCCAACGATGGATATGTCGAACATGCGCTGACCCATCGTATCGAGGGCGGCGTTGACGGTCGGCAGAGCCTCCGCCATGCGCTTGAGCGCATCCAAGTAGCTTTCGCCGGCGCGCAAATATTCTTCGCTCTGGATGATCTGTTGAGCAACGAGGTCGCCGTATGCGGTCAACTGGTCCTCAAGCGCCGACTTGATCTCGTCTTGGCTCATATCCCGTGCATCGATCTTGAAGTCCAAGGCGACCCGAGACAGGTCCGTCGCGCCAGCGCCAATCGTGGCCGCGATGTCGATGATGCTGTCTCGGATCATCTGCGTCCGGTCGCGCATCAAGCCCGTGAGTTCCGAGTTCACCTTCTCGGTCTCCGTGGTCCACGAAATCAAGCCCCACAGGATCTTGTGCCGGGTCGTTTCGAAGTCACGAACCGCGGTATCCATGCCCAGCGTGCCCGTCACGCCAGCGCCGATGGTCTCTTTGGTGTAAAACCCCTTGATCAAGTTGATGACGCCGACGACCGCACCGATGATCGGAAGGGCGCTCGACACGGCTGACATGATCCCGCCAATCCCGCCGGTGCTCAGTCCTTGCATCACACCCTGAAACGCGCCGGTGAGCCCGTTCATCACGCCTTTGATGCCATCGCCGCCGGGGGCGAAACTGGTTTTCAGAATGTCGGTGAACGCATCGACGCCCGCGTCTTTGATGTCTGCCCATACATCGGTCAGATCGCCGTTGCCCTTCAGGAGATTGCTCCCGATGGAATCGATGATGCGGTCCGCTCTGGCCTTCAGTTCACGCTCTGCATTTTCGGCTTCGGCAATCGCCTTTTCCATTGCCTCTGCGACTTCGTTCGCGACGTTGTCGGCCATCGCCTCGATGCCGATCCCGTAGCCCTCCATCGTGTCTTCGCCAAGCTGTTGAAACACGCGAGAGGGCGACTGGATTTTCAGAAGCGACTTGACCGTGTTGACCGCTGACGCCGCCGCGCCGCTGACCGCCTCCCCAACGCTGCCGAGTTTTTCCCTGATGCCGCGCGTAAAGCCGTCGATCAGATCTCGGCCCGCCTGAACAAGTGCGCCCGACCACCCCGCGACAGTGCTTTGGATCGTCGCCAGAATCGAATTGAACGCCTCGGTGACGGACGCCGCTGCCGCGCTGACGCCTTCGTTGATCCCGTCCACCAGATCGCGACCCTTGGCGACCATGCGTTCGGCCCAGCCTTCGACAGCAGGAATGATCGTGCCGGTCCACACGCTTGAGATCGACGCCCCGACGTTCGCCGCGGCCGCCCGGATGCCGTCCGCCATGCGGTTCATCGGGTTGATGTTCTGCACGAAGGCGACGAACCCCTGAAACGCAGCCTTCGCGCTTTCCCAAGCCGCCGCCCAATCGCCTGCAAGGGCCAGCTTGACGGCCTGAATCGAAGCCTCGATGCCCGACAGGCCGCCGTTTACGGCTTCCTCCATCGCAGGGGCCCACGTCTCGCTGATGTAGGTCTTGGCCCCGTCCATCGCTGCTGTGATCCCGCCCATAATGCCGGGAAAGCGCGCCTCCAGATCTTGCCAGTGCGTGGCGATGTAGATCGCGCCAACCGTCAGCGCCGCCGCAGCCGCCGCAACCGGGAACACCATTGCAGCGAAGGCCGCAGCAACAGCGCCAACCCCGAGGGCGATGTTCTGTAGGTTGTCCATTTCGGCCAGCGTGTCCACGAAGCTTGAAAGCTTCATCACGACCCCGGCCAGCGCACCCGTCATGCCGGTTTCGCCGTTCATCTTGCCGATCAGGTTCGTGAACGAGTTGCCGAGCATGGTTGTGGCCTGCCCGACAGTGACCGATGTTTCGTCAAACGCCTTGGTGATTTGGGGGGCTTGCGACAGGATCGCAGCGAAAAATTCCTCGCTGGAAATCTTGCCTTCGACCACAAGCTGGCGCAGCTTTCCGACCGACCCGGCCGCCGCCTCGATGCCGTCCGCCGCCGCTTGCGCGATTGGGAACGCGCCCTCAAGGATCGAGTTGAATTCCTCGGCCCGCACCACGCCGCCGGCCATCGCCTGGGACAATTGCAGAAGCGCGCCGGATGCTTCGGAGGCGGACGTGCCGGACGCGGCCAGCGCCTTGCCCACTGTCTCGGTGAATGTCAGAACCTCACGCTCGCTGGCGCCAAGTTCCCCTGCGGCCATGCTCAGGCGAGTGTAGAGTTTCGCGGTGGCTTGCATCGGCGCGCGGGTGGCCTGCGACACCCGGAAAATCTCGTCCATAGCCGCCGCGGCTTCCGTGGTGGATTTCCCCATCGCCTGAATCGAGTTCTGCAAACCCGTGTAGATATCGGCCTGCCGAACCACCGCGCCAATCGAAACCAGACTGCCCAGCATCCCAACCATGCGGCCAATGCCGACAGCCGCCGTGCGAGATGCCGCGCCCATCCGGGTTGACGACCGCTCGACGCGATTTGCTGCGCGCTCTGCGTCCAACCCCTCGCGCCCGAAGCGGTCAAGGTCCGTGGTCGCGCGGCGAACGCCGGAGCTATCGACAGACAAGCCCAGAACGGCCATATCCATTGGCGTCACCTCACGAAAGGAGATTTGAATGAGAGCGATTTTCGGGGCTGCGCTTGCGACGATGATTGCCGGCGGCGCGCTGGCCGAGAGTTACGAAGACCACCAAGGGGTCCGCATTTTCACCGAGAGGCCGTGCGGATATGTCTTGGCAATCCTGGATTCCGACGAAACGACCCTGCCTAGCTTTGGCGGCGCTCTGTCAGACGTTGGGACTTTCGCAATCACCACCGGGTTCATTCTCGGGTTCGACTACGCCAACGCTGGGCTTTGGGATGGCGACACATCCACGCTGATGCGTTTCCGTGCCGCCTGCGAGGCTGACCCGCTTTTGACCGGCGCCGAGATCTTGCGCGGGCTCACTGCGGACTAGCCCCGCTCCATCGGTGAAATGCCGAACGAGTTTTGACCGGCGTGGAACCCGTCACAGAAGGCCGAGCACATGCTGTGCAGCGTTTCAGCCTCCCATGCGTCGCTTATCGACTTGGTGGCCTGCATGAATGGCGCGATCTCGGGCCAGTCAGCCGCCCTTATGCCGCCCATCGCGAGCGGCCGTGTCGGACGCAGGGCGAAGAACGCATTGACGAGGTAGTCAGCCCCGTCCGGCAGATCTGGAAGCGGCGCCTTGCGCCCCGCTTCGCGGTATTGCTCAAGTCGGGACGGCAAGGTGCGCTCCACGCTGCCGTCCTGTTTCTTCACGTCGATTGGGGCCTGTAGAAACCCCATCTGTTCCGCGTAGAGGGTCAGGCGGCGGAGTCGCCCTGCCAAAAATTTGCCTTGTCACCCGCGAAGTCCATGACCTGCTTTACCAGGGCGTCGGACTGCTCGAAAAACGCGCGCTTGTTGGCCTCGTTCGCGACCAGCGGCTTTCCGTCCTGCGTGAGCCCGACGAATTCGGTCACGAGGCTGCAAACGAAGTCGAGCCCCGCTTCCTCGGCGTCGTCATCGCCCTCCAGCTTCTTCTTGGACAGTTGCCGGGCGCGTTCCCGCACTCGTTCGCTTTCGAGGCCCAGAACGTGAACGCCGACCTTTTCGGCCTTCGCCTTGTCGATCAGTCGCCCGTCCTTGTCGGAGCCCTCGCCGGTCCACATCTTGAAGCCGCCGGCAGGGTGCGAAAGATGCAGAAATGCGCCCTTGTTCTCGCCCGATTTTGTTTCGAGGTTCGTCAGTTCCATGTTTCACCTGTGGTTTTCCGTGGTTTCGTGGTGAGGCGGGCAACGACCACGAAAACGCTGCCCGCCCCGGTATCCCCGCCGGGAGGAGGTGGCGGGAATTAGCTGGGCTCGACGCCCGTGATCGTGGCCGCGTTCTGTTTGAACGTGACGGTCCAGCCCTCATGGCTCGACCCGTCCGGCGTGTTCGGTTCGGCGCTGTGGAAATAGCCGTGGGCATACTCCACCACGTCGCCGGTCTGCACCGCCGGGCCATCGCCGCTGTCGGTTCCGGTGCCCTTGCAGATCTTCACCGCGCCGATGCCGTCCTGGTCGGCAGCGAGGCCGAGCACGTCTTCCTGCCCCGCGTCGCTCGCGATGGTGCGGAATTGCAAGGTGCTTTCGCGCCCGGAGCCCATGCCCTTCACGCCGGACGAAAAGCCGGTCCCGAGGTCGTCCACGTCGATGTTGGAGTGCGTCACGCCAAGCTGCGGCATAACCTGCGCGCCCTTGACCTGCACCCACGTCAAGGCCTCAAAGCCCGTCGTGTCGTTCGTCGCGGGGGCGCTTTCCGCGACATAGATCGTGCGCCCGATGAAGTTGTCAGACATATCTTGTCTCCATGATGAAAGACCCCGCTCGCGGGGTGGTCTGTTTCAGATTTGGGGGAAGCCCGCTTTTGACCCCGCGAGCGTTGGGGTTTAGTCGGCGTTCCCCGCCGATTTCCGCGCCCAGCCCTTCGCAAGCCAGGCGTCAATGTCTTTGTCCAGCGGGCGCGCTTCGCCACGCATCTTGGGGTGAACCAGCGTCACGCGCCGCGGCTTGGCCGGTTTCGCCTTCGCCTTGGGCTTTTCAACCTCCGGTTCCGGCAGAACAACCGGCTCGCTCTGTTTGGGTTCGTCCGTCATGACATGCTCCAGTAAGAAATGCGGATCGGGGTTTCCCAACGGCCCCCCTCCATCCGCCCCGGCCTGACCGTGTGGCCTGTGATTTTCAGGTTGCCGCCCGTGAACGTAAGGCGCGCGCCCGTCTTGAAATACGTTTCAGCGATGTCTCCCGCCTTTTCCCGGCTGACGACCTCGTATTCCCCGCCATCCTCAACCAGCGTCACGTAGAGGAAGCCCTGTCGCTCCATTGCCTGCGACGCGAGGTCCGCAAGCTGGTTGTCGTTCGGCACGAATGAAATGCGCAGGTGATCTCCGGCAGGTTGATCCCCGCCTTTGCGCGGCCAGATCACGGTATAACCGGTGATCGTCTCGACCTGGGCGGCCAGCGCGGCGTAAAGGCTTCCTTCGATGCTCATATCTGGACAAGCTCCAATCCGATCTTGCGCACCACGGCCTGAAACTCTTGAACCGTGAGGCCCACCATCCCCGCCGGGGCCTGACCTGACCACCCATCCTCAAGACGTGGGCCATAGGGCAGATTATTGACGAGCGAGATCGTGTCCCCGGCTTTGACGCCCATCGCCTCGGCCGTTGCGCGATTGACGGTTGCCGTGCCGCTGCCATCGTTCAGGTCTAGCGTTCCCGCCGGAACATTCCCGATCCCGACTTGCCAGTTGCCGCGAAACCGGCCCGTGTCGACCGGGCTGCGCATGATGACCTTGGAGAACATTTCCAGCGCAACTTTCTGCACCAGCATGTCCGTTTTCCGGTCTGTCTTGTCCGCCCAGGCGGCCGGGCTTGTTCCCTTCCATCCAGCCATTCAACGGGCCACCGCGTCATAGGCCAAAACGGTGCCGCCGGGGGCAATGGCGCCGGGGTCCACAACCCGAAGCATCCCTTGGGTGACGATGATCTTGTCACCGGGCTCGAGTTCTACCGCGAAGCTCTCAACCACCACCTGATAGTCCGTTGCTTGAATGTTGGTGCCGTCGATCAAGGTGTAACCCACGCGGGGGAGCGGGATGGAGAACACCGCCACGCGAACGGAATAGTCGGTAGGCGTCGCCGTGCCACCACTGGTATCCGAGGGGCCGCCGCCGGAAACCGCCGTCTTGCGGATCGTCGCCGTCTGGATGGCCTGCGGGCGCGCAGCGGCGATCTTGTCGAACGCTGCCGTAACCTTGGCGGCTAGGGTGGTCATCCGCGGTGCACTCCTTCTTTCGCATACTCCAGCGCGCCCAGAATGCGCCACCGGTCACTGAATGACGCCGCTCTGTAAAACCCGGTTCCATCTTCGTCGTTGACCGCGCCCACAACGACGACATCACGAAGCTCACCGCGCTTTGCCATCGCGAGGACAGTCTCGATCAGGTCTACGGTGTCGGCGTCAACGTCTTTATCGATCGGAACAATATTCATCCGCGCGTCAGGGCCACTTGCCCCGCCCCTGCAAGAAGATATGGGCGCAGAAGCCCCTCGACCGCCACCAGACGCGGCTTGCCCGTGCCTGTGGTCGTCTCATCCACCGTGATCGGGCCGACCTTGACCATTTCACCGGTCGTGTTCGCCTCGATGGTCGCGAACGGGTTGAGACCGCCTTGGATGAGGTAGGCAAGTTCGCACTGCGCGTCCTTGACCCGCTGCGGCACCTCATCAGCCGGGGCCACATACTCAAAGCGGTTCTTGATGATGTAGCGCGGAAATTCCCCGGTCTGGACATCCTCATTCACCTGTTCGCCGCGGTAGACCCAGAGCCGATTGATGGCGTCATACGCGCGCACAAGGTTGGCCTCATCGTCGGCGTCAGCATCACCCAGCGTCCAGCCTCGCGCCGCCCCGTATGCCTGATAGACGGCAAGGGTGACATAGCTGTCGGCGCTGGGAACGACAGCCCCGGTTTCGACCGTCAGGCTCATATCAGAGATCCACGAACATGATTTGCTTCAGCCAGTTGCGCAGGTCAGAGACCTTGCCCGTCGCACCCTCGACGCCATGCGCCTCAAGGTGGTCGACCACTTCCTTGCGCGGCATCTTGTCGATGTCCTCGCGGGTGATGTGCTCAACCTGCGCAGCGCCTTCCTTCGGGGCGTAGATCGCGTCGATGATCTGCACGCCTTTCGCGCGGAGCTCTGCCTTGCGCTCCGGTGAAACCGGGTGCGGCTCATAGTGGATCGGTCGTGTCATTCCTTCACCTCGTGGTTGGCAATTGCGATGATTGTGCGGCCCCGAGCGCCGCGGGTTACGTCAGAATGCGGCCCGGCTTGCCCGAACCAGCCCTCAACCGACCAGCCCGCATCAGCCAGGAGCGTGTCAAGGTCGTCTTTCGTGTAATGGCGAAAGTGAAATCGGTTCGTTGTGTGCGGAAACTCTGCCTCATTCGGAACGCTAACGATCAGTTTGTCAGCCATCGTGCGCAGTTTTCGAAGAACCGGCAGTGGGTATTCGATGTGTTCGACCGTCTCGAATGAAACCGCCACATCATAGCGACCTTGCATGTCGAGATCTTCGGCGCGCTGGGTCATGAACAGCGCGCCGGGCCGCCAATAATGCTGGATGGCGTAATTGATTGCCGCGGCGCTCTGGTCGATGCCGGTCACGTTGTGATGCGCTTCCGCAAGAATGGCTGACCCGTAACCAACGCCACAGGCCAAATCGAGAACCCGGCTGCGCGGCCGCAGTTGCGTGGCGGCGAATTCATACCGGGCCACATGGTCCCGGCGAATGCCCGCGATGGTCGGGGCAACCTGTCGTTCACCGCCGTTCAGCATTCCACCGCTCCAAGTTTTCCACCACGAAGGCCAACCCCTCGCCGCTTGCAAGTTCATCTGATGTCCACTGCGCGTAGGCGACCCTCTGGCATAGGTCTCTGACCTTTTCGGGTCCAGGGTGCGCGGGGCCGCTCAAATCGCCCCACACGGCCCGTTCCGGCAAGTGTGCGACCGCAGGAACCCCCGCAATCAGCGCCTCAAGCCCTGCCGTGCTGCACAGCGTTTCGATCCGCTTCAGTTTCGGCCACAGGTCAGCAAGTTCGCCGTCCAGTCGCGGGCCATAGTCAGCCGTGAGGCGGTCGAGCGGGTGCGGGCGCCAATGCGCGCCGAGATCCCGAACCGTGCGTCGCGCCCAGCCTCTCATCTTTTCCAGGTCGTATCCGTGGGACATATCCCCGACCACCTGACCAAATACGGCAACGACGCTTCCGTTCCCCGGCGATTTGCACTCGATGCCCAGTGCGTCAAAACGGTCGGCGGAGACATCGAAGCGCGGCGCCTTATTCAGCCCGCCCACGCTCAGTTGCCAGTGCCCGGTCGCGAAGTCTGCCTCGCGGTTGACGCGCTTCAGAAAGCCGAAGTCCAGCACCAATGCCGGAACGCCTGCGACCTCATACTCTTTCACCAGAGCATCGCCCTTGCCGCGAAGGCCATAGACGACGATGGCGTCAAAATCCTCAAGTTGCCCTGTCGCGTGGTCGCTCAGTGAGCGCCGGACTGGGCGGTATCCGTTCGCGAGGGCGCCCTGATAGAGCGCCCCCACGCAGGGCCGGTTTTCCCGGCCATAGATTCCGATGCGCATTAGCGCGACTGGATCACGATGCCCGCGAGGTCTTTGTCGTCGTTGTAGACCTTGTCCCAGTTGGAACCGGTGCCGACAGCGGAGTCGGTCGGGTTCTTGCCGCCGTTCGACACATCCCACTGAAAGCCCTTGAGGCCGAGGTTGTAGCCGAATTCACCCTGCATCCGCATGAGGATCTGCTCTTTGCCGCTGACCTCATCCAGGAGGATGTATTCTTCCTCGGTATCCTCGACCATCAGACCGCCCGGCGTGAGGCCGAGGGTGTAATAGTCGGTCGTGGCCGCCGAGCCGGAGCCGGCATTGACGATCAGCGAATCCGAGTCCGTCACGATGATCGGGCGGCCGAGGGAGCCGGGCATTCCCGAGACGACGATGGTATTCGCCGTGATGTCACCGTTGTTGGCCGGGTCGATCTGGTGGCCCACCAAGTCGAAGAACGGCTTGGAGTGCATGACCCATGCCGAAACCCGCTGCGACTGGTCGCCCATGAGCGCCAGACCGGAAACGAGCCCGGCCGTGGTCAGGGTGCCATCGGACCCGATCGTGTAGGTCGAGCCCGCGTTGTTGTCGAGCGCGGCACGGCCAGCGCGGATGGAGTTGTTCAGCATGTCAGCCAGAACGTCCCGCGCGGCCTGTTCGCCAGCCGCTACGCGAATAGCGTCCTGATCGAGGCCCGGCTTGAGAAACGCGGAGCGCGCCCACTCGACCGGCCCGATCTTGCGGTTGACCTTGACCGAGATCATGTCCGACTGCGTAAGCTTGGTGCCCGCCACGTCGGATGTCGAGGTCTGGTCCTGGCGCGACACGAGGCCGCCGGCGTTCGCGAAGAACGCAGCGTAGTCATAGTCGCCCGGCTTGCGGTTGGTCCTCAGGGTGATGGTGCCGTTGGAGCCAGCGTTAAACTTGTCCACGGCTTGTGCGATGACGTCCGAGTATCCGCTCTGGATGAACGGGTCCTGGAACGACATATCAGAGGGAAGGCTCGTCGCCATTGTCGTATTCCTTATTCAGGGAGTTTGTTGTATTCACTCTGGCCGTTCTCACGGATGTAAGCGGCCTTCTGCGAATGGTTCATTTCGGAGCGCTTCGCCCCGGTCGGAGGCGTCCCGCCACCAGATCCGGGCGGCTTCCCGCCACCCCCTTTGCCGCCGTCGCGCACCGCGTATGGTTTCGCTTCGGCAAGCTCCTTGGCGAGTTCGGCCAAGGTTGCACCGTGATCGGGGCCATTCCCGATCATCGGTTTTCCGTCAGAGGTCAGCACCTTCGGAGTGCCGTCCTCGTTGAATTGGAGCCGCGCCATTGCAGTCGCGGCGATGTCGTCGATGGCTTCCGAGATAAAGCCGACCTTCGCGAGCTCCGCCTTGAGGCTGGCTTGCGCGTTGGACTGCATCATCTTCGTGATGCGCTCGTCGCGGGCGCTGATTTCGCCCTGGTATTTCTGTTCCATCGCGTCGAGCTTGGCCTGCGCTTCCTCTGCGCCCTTGCCGGTGCCCTTGGCCTTTTCCTCGAGATCGGCAATGCGCTGCTGGATTTCGTCCGGCTTGCCGAGCTTGGAGTAGGTCGCGACGTTCTCGCGCTCCTTCTGAAGCGCGGATTTCAGGCCGGTAAGGTCTTCTGCCGGCATCAGCTTGGTGAGGTCGAGGGTCGAAGTTTCGCCTTCGGTTTCGACAACGGATTGAAGCCCCTCGGGAAGCCCCGAGAGGTCGGACAGTTCGATTTTCATGGTGTGTAGCTTCCCGCTAAGGTCTAGCAGGCGTCCCGCCTGCGGTTAAGGCCAGACTTTTCGCTGGCAAAGAGGGCAAGCCCATCCTGTGCGCTTGCCCTTCACGTCCCGGCCACCCTTCAGGGCGGGCCGGAATGTCTCGATAAGGTCTCGGTTTCGGCAGTGCGGGCACTCAAGCGGCTTGCCCGCGTAGGTCTTGCGCGGCTTCGTGGGCTTGTCGTCCACTAGCTTCAGGTGGTCTCCGCCCAAGCCTCACGCTCCCGCCGCTTCAGTTCGTCCAGGGTGAATTCCCGGCCCTTCCTGTCGACGAACCTATCAACTTTCACGCCTTTGCGGAATAGGGCGGCTTTTTTCTCGCCCAGAACCTCGTCCTGAAACGCGCGCGGCTGGCGTCGGAGCCATCCGTCATAATCCAGATCCGCCGGCACTTGCCCGTTCATGCTGGCCCGTGTCGATGCGGGCAGTTCGTCAGCGTCTAAACCAAGCTCCCGCCACGATTTCACCACCGGGCTCGTCGAGGATCGGCAGTTGAAGTGCGCCGGGGGGCGTTGCCCCTTGCCCGGATCGTAAACCTTGCCGTCCCGGCTCGCGCAAACAAGCGTCGTGCGGCTGTCGAGGGTGGCGTTCCAGCGAACCCCCTTCACAAGGTCCGAATTGCGCTCGTATGTGTATTCACGCGCCACATTGGCGGTGTGGTTGACTGCGGTGCGAACCACGGCCTCCGTCGATCGCCTGTTCTGGTATAGGATGCCGTCGCGATATCCCTGCGTCCGTGTTCCGCGCAAGTCGCGCACAATCTGGTCCGTGGTGCGGCCTTCGATGATCCCGGCCCGGATGTTGTCGCGCACTTTGCGGAACGCGCTGGCCTCCAATTCGCTGTAGACCTCGCGCAGCAGCTTGCCTTGAAACGGCCGGGCGCTGACCGCGGCGAGGATTTGCTCTGCCGCTGGCGTGACCGTCTCGAAACGGACCGGCAAGACGCGACGGAACATATCCAGTTGGTATTCGGCCTCGTATTTCCCCAGGGCGTCCAATTCGATGCGCAGGGCGCCAGTGGCGTCGGTGTAGGCGCTTTCCACGATGCGGCGCAGGTCGCGCAGAAGTTGCTCTTGTCGTGTCCGCGACATGGCGGTGATGTCGTCACGCAGAAGGCGCTCAACAAGCCGGGCATCAGACCGGTTCAGGGCGGCGATGACCTTGCGAACCGTGTTGGCCGAAAGGCGCTGAAGGTAGACTTGGTGCCGCGTCAGCTCGTCAAGAATCTCCTCATTCACCGAGGCCATCGGTCATGCCCCCTCCCTCGGCTTCGATTCGATCCGCCTCCTCGGCGGGGTCGATGTCAGCCCGGATCGCACCGCGCCGCGCCATTTCGCGCAGGAAGGTCTCGCGGCTCATGTTTCCGGTGTTCACGGCCATGAGCATCGCCTGCATTTCCTGCGGCGTCAGCATCGAAACGCCGAAGTCCTTGTTGACAGTGACCGCCAAGCCCTCGGCGGGCGTCCCGCCGTAGTCGCCCATCCAGATCAACGCCTGCTCGAGCGCGTCCTTGAGCGCATCGGCCATCATGGCTAGTTGCGACGTTTCTTTCGCCGCGTCCAGTGCTTCACCTGTCGCTGATTGCGCGCGGGCCACCAGAAGTTGCAGACCGTGCGTTTCCATCTGGAATTCGAGATCTTTGAGGTCGTCGCGTCCTGCCTTGATCGCATGGCCGTTGTGTTCCACCCATTCGAGTTTTGCCTGCGGATCGCGCGATGTCGTCGCCATGCCAGCGGAAATCACCAGCGGCTCGTCATCGTCACGCCCAGACCCGTGAAGGATCGGCACGCGCGCGAAATGCAGGATGTTGCGCTGATCCGACTGGCTTTGCCAGTGCGCCACGTTCACGTCCGCCAAATCCTCCAGCGGCGGTTCTCCCGTCATGAACCCGGTGCGGGTCAGGTAGACCGGAACAACCGTGATTTCTTCAGCGTCCGTGGTGTAGGCTTCGACTTGTTCCCATCGGTTCGTCTTGCCCGCCTTCCGAAACAGCCGGACTTGCACCGACCCATCGTCAGGGGCGTCGATCACGCGAACCTGTTGAACCACGCTTTCCGCGAATTCATCTTCCGGGTCCGGTTCGCGCACCGTCTCCATGATGCGGATCTGCGCCAGCTTGACAGCGTTGCCGACCAGCTTTGTACGCCAACCGAGAATGTCCTCGCTTTTCAGGTGGACGAAGTAGGGCCGCAGTCCTTCGCGTTGCGCCTGATCGCGCGTGGTGTCTTCGCCGCGCGCTGGCGCGTCCACCATGATATAGGACACGCCGGAGCCGGACATGGCGGCAATGAACACGTCCCGCGCAAATGCCGACAGGTCACGGCCTTCAAGGTCGACATTCTCACACCAACCCTCGATCTGCGCCGGGGCGCCCTCGGCAATCTCGACCGGCTTGTCGAACACCCGGCCCGACATGTCCCGCACAGTCTTGCGGAACCCATTGAACAGCCAGGACGAGTTCAGGCGCGCGTTGTAGGATTCGACGCTTTCGCTTTCGAATTTCGGCAGGTAGGTCTCGCCCGCCGCGCGCATGGAGTCCGTGCCGCCCAGAAGCGCCCGGCCTTTCGCGGCCTGCGTGACCATCTGTTCCGCCTCGGGGGCGCGCTTGGCAACGGTATCGGTCAAAGGCGAAGCTCCCGAGAGGTGATGGTCGGTTTCACAACCGGCATTTTCTGGTGGACGAAGTAGCCGCCCGCATCCGGGTGGTGATCGAGGCCGGCGGTCTTGTCCGGATCGCCATTCTTGTCATACGCCTGCTGTTCCAGCGCCTCGGCGTAAGTCTTGCACTTGGCGTCATTGACCCAATAGCGGCGCTTGGAGAACGCCGTATTCACAGCAAGGATGCGATCCTTGACGGGCGGGTTTGCCTTGGGCGCCCGAATTGCGTGACCGGCCTTTCGCAAAAGCTCTATGTCTGACGTGCTGGCGTTCACCGTCTTGCGCGAGCCACCCGATGCGTCAGGGTAGATCGTCAGCTTGTGGCCGGGGTATCTGTCGCCCAGCACCTCGATTAGCCGTGGCGTGTCAGTCAGCCCCTTGAGCTCATCGACCGCGTGCCATCCATTCTCGCGCTCGACATGCACAACGCTTGCCATCTGGCCCACGTTGAAGTCTTGCCCGATGTGAAGCGGCTCGCGGTCCTGTATCGCCTCTGTGCTCCGGTTCGCCGCCCTGTCGTAGTTCCGATAGACCGTTCCGGCCGTGAGGTTCACGAATTCGCCCATCAGGTAGGCGTCGATCAACTCCTGCGGATAGGTCTCGCGCAGGCTGGTGATGTAGTCAGGCGGGAGATACCTCTCGTTCTCGTATGTGCTGGCCTGCACCATGCTGTAACCCGGCCGAGGATCACGGGCGAACGTGTCATAGACAAACCGGAAGCCCTCCGGCGTTGTCGTCACCCCGATCCCGTTGACCACGCCGGGGAGAACGAGGCGCATACGGGCGATGATCTTGCGCCAAGCGTCCGTCGCCTTGTCCTTCGGCAAGATGTCGATCTCATCAACCAGCGCGCGGGCGATCTTGAAACCAACGATACTGCCAGGATCGTCCATCGACCGGCAGATGATCGTGCCGTAATAGGCGCGGCCCCTGTAGAGGTCGACTTCCTTGTCTGCCTTCTTGATCTTGACCGTGAAACCGAGCAGCGTTCCCGCCTCATCCATCGTGGGCCAGAACGTATCCCTGATGTCGCGGTATGTCGGGGCGAAGTATCCTTGCACCGTCTTTGGGTTTGCCCCGGCGAACAGGCCGAGGTCGAGGCACCCCACAAATGTCTTTCCACTCCCGAAGCCACCAACATAGCCGCGAAACTTGGTGTTGAGGTCGGAGAGAAAGATACCCTGCGGGGCGCTAACCCTCAGATCGTGTGACGCGGACATCTTTGACCGGGGCGTCGGAGTTGATGTTGATGGTCATCTGCGGAGCGTCGTCGTCGCCGTCCATGCCGGTCATGTGCTTGAGTAGCGTATCGAGCGCCGCCCGCTTGTCCGCCATCTTGATCTTGACACCTGTTTGGGTGAGCGAAACCTCCGTAATGGCCGCCGCCGTGTCGTCATCAACCTTGTCGGACGGAACCAGACTGACCGGGTAGACCCCAAGGCCGTTCGGATCAGCATTATCGCTTTCCGTGTCGCCCGGATTTCGCCCCCACTGGACGGCCTTTCGGATGTCAGCGAAGCCCAGCTTGGCGAGCTCCTCAATCACGCGATCCTGCGTGATCTCCGTTCTTTTCTGGCGCTTCGCCTTGGCCTCTTGGATTGCTGCCTGCGCTTCAGCATTTTTCAACAGACGCTGGCCTTGAGAATAGGCCGACTTTTCGCTGTATCCCGCCCGAATGGCCGCCTGAGTGGCGTTCAGGTCGATGAGGTATTCCGCAACAAAGCGCTCCTGCTTTGCAGTAAGCGCCATAGTGACTTCCCGTCAGTTGTGGTGAGAGGGCTTCCCGCCCCAATGCAGTAGCAGACGGCGACGCGCTGTTTCAGCGTCACCCGCTGCGCCGACCGGAGAGGTCCAGGTGCGACGCTCCCGCCTATATGGCGAGCCTGAGCCGAACATGCCATATCTGGGCAAAACCCGCAACATTTAGCCGAAGCGCCTCACATCAAGCGGATCGAGTTGCAACCTGATTCCCTCGATCTCGGCCTCAAGCTTTGGGAAAAGCTGGTTCGATCGCTCGACAATCCTGCGGAACGTGCCGATCTTTTCCGCGAACGGGCCGCCGATGATTTCGATTTCCTGACCTGGACTGAACTCGGCCTTCGGGAGCTCGGCATTGCGCCTGATGCGGTCCTGCTTCTCGTATTCCCGCTCGACGATGTTCTGGAACTTGGACAAATCGCGGCGGTCACCCGGCCCCAGTAGAACGAAAGTGCTGGCAAGAAACCGGGTCCCGAGTGCGGCGTGAAAGGACCGATCGTCGAGAGCCATGAAGATGTAATTCGGAAGCGCGGGTTCCTCGTGGGGCTCTGGGCGCCGTTTCTTGCCTGCGCGCTTCCAACGGATCACGCGGCCCGCCCATGCGCTGATGCCCTGTTCTTCGAGATCCTCGCATACAGCGAACTCGTGGCCAGTCTTCGCATACCCGAGATAGTTGATTGGTGTCGTCATGCCCTGCCCCTCTTGATGGAGGCGGGACGCCGGGAAAGCGCCCCGCCGTGCTGGTCGGACAGCGCGAAGTGGCTGACCGGGATTGAGATACAGTCCTTGTGTGGCGCGACCCATGCCGCGCCGCCTTCGCGGTGACCGGTGCGCTGTGAAACATGGCGGATGGTGTTCATGTTGCGATGCCCTGCATTGATGCCCTGATCCGCTCCCCGATATCCGCGATCACCGGAACCGCCATGCTGTTGCCGAGCGCCTTGTAGCGCGGGCCGTCAGGATGCCGGGCGAGTGCGAGAGCGTCCTCCCACGTCATTCCGTTCAACTGATTGTCCTCGCTCCATATCCATCGCGCAGTTTCCTCAAGGTCTTTCATGCTGGCGCGAGCGGCCCATCCGGGGATCAGCGTGAAGTCGTCCTCGAATCCCTGCAATCTCTCGCATTCGCGCGGCGTCAGACGGCGAACGGCCCACGGGTGGGCGAGATACGTCTGTTGCTTCATCCCCGGTTCGGCGCTCAGAGCGCCAGCGACTTCCATCGTGCGAACCTCGTCGCGCTGGTTCTGAGCGAACGCCACTGCCTGCGGAACCTGCCGCGCCTCCAGCGTGTAGGCGGTGTCGTCATTACGAAACCCAGCGCCGTCTGGCCCGACATCCGGGTTTTCGCTCACCGCGCGCTCTTGGATGGCAATGGCCGGCGTCTGATGGGCGCCGATGGTCTGGCAAGTGCCGTCGTCCTGAAACCCCAGTGTCGTCTGTTTTCCGCCAGCCTGATGAGCGAACGCCACGGGAACCATGTAGACAGCGGCCGCGTGATCTGCACTGTTGGACCAGCCGCCGCTGTCTTTGCAGGCTTTCATCGTTCCAGCGACCTCATGAGCCACAACCGGCGTTCCGCGCCCAGTGCCGTCCTCGCTGGCGTCCTGACCGTTCAAAACTCCGCCGTTGTGCGCCCCATCGGACAGGGTGCCGCATACTTCTGGCACTAAATGACCGCAGATCGCGTGATCTACATCGCTACCGCCGTCGGTTTCCCGAAGCGTGCCAGCAATATCTGTCAGTCCTACAGCGCATCGTGAATTTTCAGTGCCGACGCCCCCTTGCGAACCCCGCTGGCACCCCGGTCCTGCGTCACGTCCTCGATGATCTTCGCTCCAGTCAGCGCCACCGTGATCAGCGCCACACGCAGCGCCTCCGGCAACGCCTTGCCCCGTTTCTCTGCGCGGCGGAGTATCCCCACGCAGGCGGTCTGGCTCAAGTAATACCGCCGCGGGATCGACGCAGTTTCCAAAATCGACGACAACGAACACGCGACGGCGCCGCTGCGCCACTCCGAACCATTGGGCGTCGAGAACGGCCCAAGCTGCCCGTGCCCTTGGCCCCTCAACCATACCTTCACCGGGCCAGCTTCCCCCGGTAGGTTGTGGGAGGGCGTCCAGTGCGCCGACAAGTCCTCCCAGGAAAGCGCCGAACGCATTGCCTTTGTCCGAGAGGACGCCGGGCACGTTTTCCCAGAGGACGGCGAGTTTTCCATCAGGTCGAGCATCGACGATTGCATGGCATATCTCCACGAATGCGAGGGTTAGGTTGCCGCGCGGGTCTTCCGTGCCCTTGCGCAGCCCAGCGACGGAAAAGGCCTGGCAAGGGGTGCCGGCGACGATCAGATCCGGCAGCGGGATGCCGTGGCGGCGCAGGAGATCCGGCCCGACCTCGGTCATATCACCCCAGAGCAGCGGCTCGCCCTGGTTGTGATCGTCGGGCATCTTGTAGCCGTGCCGGTGTTGCAAAACGGCGCGCGGGAATGGCTCGATCTCGGACGCGAACCGCCAATCGACCCAGGGTAGGGCGACCTCGGGGGCGCCAATTCCAGAACAGAAGGTCATGCCGATCATGTGCTTACTTTCGCTTACCTAGATGCCGGGGGGATCAGTGGCGGCGGGCGGTGTCACCGGGCGGCGGGAGGACTTCCCCGAACATCTCGTCGATCTCCTGAGACGGGATGCGAGCGCCGGCCTGCCATTCCTGCTCGACCGATGGGCGGTAGCCGTAGGATTGCTGAGAAGGGCCAGCGCGTGATTTTTCCGGGAACACACCGGTCCAGCCGTTCGCGATGCTTTCCTCGACTACGCCGTTTGGATCTTGGTGTCCCTTGAGCTTCTTCACGATCAGCTCGGCCGCGCGGTTTGTTAGTTTCGCCCTCTTGGCCTTCCGGTGGTCGATGTAGCTGTCGGCGGTTTCTTCGCTGAGAACCTCACAGAGGATCGCGCGCGCTCCTGACGGTTCATTGGTGGTTCCTATGGTGGTTTGGGTCCCGCTCTGGGACGGGTACGGGTCCCGCTCTGGGACGGGTGGCGTCCCGCTCTGGGACGGGTCCCGCTCTGGGACGGGTGTCACTGCGGGACGGGTCTCGCGCTTTTCAGAGGTCGCGTGAACAAGCGGGAGAGCCTTTAGTGCGTCGATATCGATCGCGTATTCGACGGTCGACCCATTCTTGCATGGACGGCTTCCAACGACTTTCAGAAGGCCCTCGGAAACAAATTCATTTATGATCCTGATCACGGTTGAACGGCCGCATTCGATTGCTTCAGCCATCGTAGATTTTGAGGCCCATATACCCTCACCGTTGTCGCTGGCGCGCTCCGCGAAGTAGACCATCACCGCCTTTCGCGTGGGGCTGCCGAGCTTCCGGCTATAGGTGATCACGGAGACCTGATTGCTCATCTGCTCATTCCCATATTCTGTTGAATTTCAGCGCGCAGTTCAGCCCTGCGGTGCCGATCGGCCCGCGGCGCTGTTTCGCGACGATCAGTTCAATCCGGTTGTGGGCGCGGTCGATCCGCTTCACCCATTCCTCGAGCTTGGCGTCGTCGCGGCCCTGCGGCTTTTCGCGCTCGGCGTAGTATTCGTCGCGATAGCAGAAGATGACCGTATCGGCGTCCTGCTCGATCTGGCCGGACTCGCGAAGGTCGGAGAGCATGGGGCGCTTGTCGTCGCGCTCCTCGCATTTTCTGGAGAGCTGCGACAGGGCGATAACCCCGGCGTTTTCCTTGACCGCGAGCCGCTTCACCTGGAGCGAGATTTCCGTGATTTTCTCGACCTTGGACCGCCCCTCGGCGTCCATCAGTTGCAGGTAGTCGACCACGATCAAGGGCGTCTTTCCGTTCTTCATGTTCATGGTCCGCAGCGCCTTGCGAACACCAGAGATCAGCGAGCCGGGACGGGCAAAGTCCACGCTGAGAAGCTGGATCGGGAGAACCTGCATTTCCTTGGCCTGATCGACCACGGTGCGAAACTGATCCTCGCGCAAGTCCCGCACCATCGACGTATAGGCCACGGCGTTGTTGGCGAGGCTGGAGGCTTCCGAGAGCGCGCGCATCGCCATGTCTTCCGGCGTCATCTCGAAACAGGCGAACACGACTGGATGCCCCATGCGCGCGGCGTGAGTTGCGATCGAGAGGGCCACGGCGCTCTTGCCCATGCTGGGCCTGCCGCCGATGACGCACATATCTCCGGGCCGCACGGATGGCACGATGTCGGCCAGCGGACCCCAAGGCATCGGGACAGACGGCAGGGCGTTGCCCTGATATACGTCGTTGATCTGCATGATTGCCGCCGTGGTGGCAGCGAGGAAGGACATGGGCTGCGCCCCCGTGCGTGAGGGCGCCATGCCCGTCAGCGCGGCCTCAAGGCCACCGAGAACGTCCCCCACGGCCTCCTTGCCACCTTGCAGCGCCCGCGTGGCGCTTCTGAGAACTTCCAGCGCGTCGCGCTTGGCCGATGTCTCGCGGATGAGTTCGGCATAGTCCTTTGCCGCAAAGCCGGAGATTGCCGCGCCAGCGAGGCGGGCGAGGTATCCCGGCCCGCCCAGTTCGGCCAGCCCAGGGTCTTCCGCCATTATCGCCTTCATCGTGATCGGGCTGACGAGCTCGGTGCGCCCGATCTTCTCGCGCATGGCTGCGTATAGGCGGCCGTGGGTCGGCTCGTAGAAGTCTTCCGGCCCAATGATGAGATCGACCACGGGCAAGGTGTCGTTGTTTGTCAGGATCGCCCCAAGAAGCTGCTGTTCAGCCTCGACGTTGTATGTGGCGGGGCTGTCCGAGGGCGTCATGTCGTTCACTTCACCACCCCCTCGACCATGCCGGCTGCAATGTCGCCTATGGAGCGCCACGGACTCGGTGCGGCCCGCATGACCTCCATCACATCATCAATCGACCGCACCACGGCGTAGACGCCGCCGTTGGCCTCTATGAGGCGCTGCGCGTCCTTCTGGTTCTCCTGCTGGGTGTTGCCCTCGGCCTTGACCTCAAAGCCGTAGAACCGGCCGTTGTGGAGCATGAGGATGTCGGGGAACCCCGGCATCATGCCCATGTCCTTGTTCTTGGAAATGAGCCGGGCCACGTCCTTTCCGGTCATGCTGTTCTCGTTGGGGCTGTGGTGAATGAGGGCGCGGGGGTATTGGGTGCGAAGGTAGTCGAGGCAGGCTTTGTGGATGGGGCCTTCTCGATCGGTCCACGGGCGGTTCATTGCGGCCACCTCCATCCCATCTGGTGCGAAGCCGCGATGAGCGAGCCCGACACGTCGGAAAGCGCGGCGTTGAAGCCCTTGGGGTCATCGGTGCGCAGCGGGGTGCATCGCTTGAGAACCCGGTTGAACAGATCCTTCCCGGCCTCATCCAGAACGATGACAGCGCGGCCCTGGTGTTCGGCGGGGTTGAAGTCGGAGACGGGCATGGCTTTGATGGTCATGCGGCCCTCCCGACAAAAACGGTGTCACCCTCGGCGTTCTGGTCGAACAAATGCCACGCGCAGTTATCCTTGCCGGTCATCTTGCTGCCCGGAATCCACTTCACCCGACCGACCGACACCACCTTGCGGAGCCACGGCATGTAGGGGGCGGATTGCTTGGTGTGCATCCAGTCGGCATCGAACAGGAGCCACGTCGGGCGCATTGCCGAGAAATGCTCAATCATCGGGTGCAGAACCTTCCGGTCCCACGGTGGATTTGTTATGATGAAGTCGCAGGCTGACAGTTGCCGCTCGGTCAATTCAAGCGCGTCTCTCTGCATGATACCTTCGCCGCGCGGATCTATGTCAGACGGGCAGATTGCGGACCCTGGCAGCGCATTGATCAGCGCCCCGTCACCCGCGCATGGCTCAAGGTAGGTGAACCATTCGGGCAAGTGAGGTATGAGCGGCAAGACCGCCTCGCGCGGGGTTGGATAGAAATCGCGCGGGATGCGCTCGAAGTCGGATCGCTTGCCCATCACGCGACCCTCCGTTCTTTCTCGGCCAACTCGACCTCCAGCCCCATGATCTCTGTCGTCATTGTGCGCAGCTTCGCGTCGAGGTCGCGCAGGCGGGAGTGCTGACCGGGTTGCCAGTTGTCCCGGCGGCGCTGAAGGCAGGTGCGGAGACGGTAGAGGGCGTCGAGGCGGGTTCGGATGCGGGCGGCGGTCATACCAGTTCCTCTCGCACGATCCGCGCCGGGGCGGTGAGGCTATAGCCCTGCCCCCAAGACGTGGTTATTTCGATCCCGAGCGGCGCCACCTTCTTGCGAACCTTGCAGACCATCACGTCGACAATCTTGATTTCGGGCTCGTCAAGCTTTCCATTGGTTAACGCCGTCAAAAGGCTTTCCTTTGAAACGACGCGCGGGAATTGCGTGGAAAGGGCGCGCAGGATCGCCATTTCCGACCCAGTCACGGAGACGAATGATCCGCCATGAATGACCATTCCTCGCTCGGGGAGTAAGGTGATCGGCAGAGGCTCGACCTCCGATCCGCAGACCGGGCAAGTGCATTCAAGCGGCATCGGCGCGCTCCTTTGCCTTCGTGATTTTCGCATTGATCTCGCGCGTGATGACCGCCTGAACGATATTTCCGGTGTGGGCGCACTCTGTCTTGGCCCGCTCCAGCAACTCCCCGAGGTCGATTCCATCGAACACATCGAACAGGCTGGAAGGGTCCGCCAGCAGTTCCGGCTTGGTGCGGATCGACCGGCCAACCCCGTGGATGACTGCACCCACGAGCATGCCGGGGTTTCCGTCGCCTGTTTCCGTGATGCACTGGAGAATAGTCGTCAGGAGCGCACCGCCGTAGAAGTCAAGCGCGCGGCGCAGTACGTTGATCGACCGGGTTTCGCCCACACCATGTGCGCTCTTTCGGCGAGTGACCTTCACGTTTGCCGCGTCTAGGACACGCTGCAATTTCACAGCGTCCGGATCACGCGCGGCCAGCATCGCGAACCACAGATCCACCGGAGCCACGGGAGTTACGTTGCCGTTGATCGCGGCGAAGGCGGCGGCGGCTTCCTCGGCGGTGCAGCGCAGGACGTAGCAGGGAACCTCGGTGATCCCGATGGTGGCGGCTGCCGTGGTTCGGTGCTGGCCGTCTACGACCGAGAACACATCGCCATCCTGAACGACGATGACAGGCAGGAATTTCGCCCAGTCGAAGTCATTGACGATGCGTTTAATGACGCGGATCGACCCGGCGCTTATCGCGCGCTGGTAGGTATCATCGATACGAAGCGAGGATATGGGAAGCGTCTGGAGCGCTCCCGGGTGACCGGATACAGGCTTGGCCTCGAAGTCACCGGCCAGCGGCAGGATTGGAAGAAGGTCGCTCATGCGCGCCGCTCCCAATATTCCGCCGACAGGTCGCGGCCGACATAGGCCGCGTCAGCATCCATCACGCCGTTGGTGACGCGGGAGACGTTGCCAGAGGCAGAACCGACCAGCTTGGCGACTTCACCGCAGGACTTTCCAGCCGCGCGGAGGGCGATCATATGCAGGGTGCGCTCGTCTTGCTCGCGTGACCGGCTCATCATCCCGCCTTCCGGTCGATGGGTTCCACGTTCTCACCCCGCGCCAGAGGCTCCAGCACTTCCATGAGGGCTTGCGCCGTGGGCCGAAGCTGGGCGGCTTCCCGGTGGTCGACGTGACCGTCTTCGACCGCTTCCGCGATTTGCTTGGTGAGGTGGCCGAGCGCGGCCAGAACCCGCAGGTGTTCCGGTGCGTCGTCGCTCCCTTCCCGTGCAGACTGTCCGCAGACACCGAGAACGTCGCTGGTGAAGCTGGGTCCAAGCACTGAGCAAATGCTGAGAAGACCGGAAAGCCCCGGCGTCGCGCCCTGCACATAGCTTTCGAGCGTCCGTGTCGGAATCCCGGTGGCGTCGGAGAGGGCGGCGAAGCTGTGGCGCTTGCCCCGGCCCACGCGAAGGCGCAGGGCGTCCTCTATGACCCGTGCCGCAAGATCGTGCGGAATGATGGGTTCGTTCTTCATGGCTTGCTCCCGGTTGGATGTGCATCGTGGATGCATGGAAAGGAGAAAATCACTCGGCGGCGTGGGTGGCTCCATGTGCCCGTGCCCGCGCAAGGGTTTCGAGCGTGAGGCGCTTCCCGCGCCGCTCCGCCGCCTTGATCATCGGGATGTCATATTTCGCCGGAATGCTGCCGCGCTGCTTCCAGGCGGCGACGGTCGGATACGGGCGTCCAAGGTCTTTCGCGAGGTCAGACAGCGACGGCCAGATGCTGAAAATCTTCTCCATGCATCGTGATATGCACTTTGCATCGCCTCAAGTCAATGCCCATTGCATAGTTCGGGGCGGTAGCGATGCATCATGAATGAGAAATCAGACCGACTTAGAAGCGCCCGCGTGAGCGCCGGATATGAAACAGCAGCGGATGCTGCGCGCGCGATGAATATCGCTGCGCCAACCTATTCTTCACATGAGAACGGTTCGCGCGGTTTCCCGGCCAATGTCGCAGAGAGATACGCCAAGTTCTTCAAGGTGGACCCGGCTTGGATTCTTTATGGAGACCGCGACAAGAACGCCCCTGTCGTCGCTCGGGTAGAAAACGGCCACCCTGCTCCGGCCAAAACTGACCTCGTTCCAGTCTACGATATTGAGGCCAGTGCGGGCGGCGGGGCCGTGGTCGATTACGAGGGGGTCGCCTACTCCCTGGCATTCCCGCCCGACTACATTCGCCGCGTCACGCGCGCATCACCATCGAACCTGACCATCATTTCGGTCAAGGGCGACAGTATGGAGCCCACGCTGAAGGACGACGACATAGTCATGCTGGACATGTCCAAGACCTCGCTCGGCTATGAGGGCCTTTTCGTGATCCGGGTTTATGACGTGCTCCATGTGAAGCGGTTGAGCCATTCTGGGCCGGGGCAAGTTATGGTGATCTCCGACAACCGGGAAAACTACCCGCCGCGCGAATACCCAATGGATGAAGTCGAGGTGGTCGGGAAAGTTATCTGGAAAGGCGGAAAGGTCTGATGGCGAAGACTAAACCGATAACATGGATCGCGGTGACCGCAGGGGTTATCATAACTCTGGCGGTCATGGGGTCAGGTTCAGAAAAAGAGGCCCCTACTCAGGACGCCACCGCAGAGCGCCCTATTGACACGTCGGACGGATTTCATTGCCTTTCCTCTTGGGATGGGTCGCACACGGCATTCAAGCGCGACGTTAAGGATCAACTGAACAACCCCGGCAGCTTCGACCACGTCGAAACCGCCGTGACGCCCGTGAACGAGGCCGGGACACACACTATCCGCATGACCTACCGAGCCGAGAACGCATTCGGCGCGACTATTACAACGACGGCCTATGGCGAATATGACAACGATGGTTGCTCGCACGTCGTGCATGTCTACGAACAGCGATAGGGGCGCGTCTGCGTTCGACGCATCGACCCTGTCCAGCCCGTAAGGAATACCCACTTCGCAGCGAGACTCCGCCCGGCCCAGTGCCGGGTTTTTCGCGTCTAGGATAGCAGGTGATTCTGGGTGCTCTATGCGTTTTTGCAGTTTCTATGCATTTTGTATTGACTGCGGACGATGCAAAGTGCATATTCACTCCAAGCCAAACGGAGTGAGCCATGCCCTACGACAGCCAGACAATCCTTAAGCAGGACGAGCCGATCTTCCCGGCGCTCGACCGTTCCCACGCTTCCGACATGCGCCGCCTTGCGGTGGTCTGCGGTGCTGCTGACGCGGCGCGCGGCATCTGGTCATGGGGCGCGGGAAGCTGGCGCGACAAGACGCTTGAGAGCGCCATCCGCTGCCATCTGGACCGGGCGCTGACGGCGAAGTCGCTGGAGGTGCAGATTGCCATCCTCGATTTCGTCGCCGCCTACGTTCCCGGCGGCCTGACTGCCGACCTTCGCGAGATTGGCGAAGACGCCTACCGCCCCATGATGAGCGCCTGCCGCAAGAACGCCGAAGCCATCGAGAAGCGCATCCGTGCGCGGATGAAGGCGGTGGCGTGATGGCAGACCAAACGAACACCCCGCGCAACGGCTTTTCCTCCCTGTTGGGCCGCGCGGCAACTGACCGGCGGGCTTTCTGCTCCGCTCGCCGGTCCCTTTCTTCCCATTCCCCGGCGCGTGGCAGTGCTGAGGAAGCCGCGCCCGGACAGGCTCACATCCCCAGTGACCGGGCGCGGCGCTTTTTCCTGCGCGAAATGGAACGCGCTCACATGATCGCCACCACCCCGCCGGGCGTCTGGCCTCAGAGCCTCGTTGCGCTGGCTGAGAAAGCCCTGCGCGACCACCCCGGATGGAACGTCACCCACATGGAGGATGCACGATGACCGAAGTCACGAAGATGGAGCCGCAGGGGGCGCAAACGCCAGTCATGCGCGCCGCTGACCAGATGGTCGCGATGATCGAGAGGGTTGTCACCGATCCGAGCGCCGACCTCGACAAGCTGGAGCGGATGCTCGCGATGAAGGAACGGATGGACGCGCAATCGGCCAAGGTCGCCTTTGCTCAGGCCATTTCCGCAGCCCGCGCTGAAATCCCGCCGATCATGAAGGACGCCACGGTGGACTTCAGCAACAAGGAAGGCAAGCGGACCCATTACCAACACGAGACGTTGGCCGGGATCGCGCGGGTCATCGACCCCATCCTGTCACAGCACGGCCTGTCCTACCGCTTCCGCACATCGCAGGACGGCGGCGCGGTCGAGGTGACCTGCATCATCGCCCACGCGGACGGCCATAGCGAGGAAACGTCCCTGCGCGGCGCTCCTGACCAGTCCGGCAACAAGAACAACTTTCAGGCGGTCGGCAGCGCCGTGACCTACTTCCAGCGCTACACGCTCAAGGCCGCGCTTGGCCTCTCTGCGGCGGCAGACGATGACGCGCAAGGCGCTGGCCCTCGACCGGAAGATCGTCGGGGCCCTGCGACCGTCTCGCCAGACCAGTTCGTGAAGCTGCGCGACAAGTGCGAGGAAGCGGACGTTGACCCGGCCATGATCTGCGAACGCGCCAAGGTGCCGTCGCTGGAGCAATTCCCCGCCGCTGATTTCGATGCGGTGATGCGCAAGCTGCAACTCACCATCGACCAGAAAAAGCCCACCATCGAAGGCGACGAAATTCCCTACTGAGGAGACCACGATGCACGACGGAAACCCCCGCGAACAGATCGGCGCGAACAACCCGCCGGACCCGATTGACGAGGCCTTGGCCCCATACGGCGACGCCATAGAGGAAGCGGAAAACTGGCTGGACGGATCACCGGTCGAAAACGAGGACCAGATGAAGGCGGTTGACGCCATCATCAAGGAAATCCGGTCGGCCAAGTCCGAACTCGCCAAGGCCAAGAAATCCACGACCGCGCCCCTTCATGACGCATGGAAGGCTGAGATTGCCCGGTGGAAGCCGACCGAGGATGACATCGATCGCCGCCTGAAAGGGTTGGCCGCAATCGTGGACCCGTTCAAGCGCAAGCTGGCCGAGGAAAAGGAAGCCGCGAAACGCGCCGCCTACGAGGAAGCCCGGCGCAAAGAGCGAGAGGCCGAGGAAGCCGCCCGCGCCGCTGACGTGTCCGACCTGGACGCCGCGACCGAAGCCGCCCGCCTCAAGGATGAGGCTATCGAGGCCAAGAAGGCCGCGTCCGCCGCGAATAAGGACACGGTGAAGGGTCTGCGCAAGGTCACGAAATACGCCATCGATGACCACCGCGCCGCGCTCCACGACATCGCCAGCAACGACCGCGATGCGATCACCGCGTTCATCGAAGACTACGTGCGCCGCAATCACAAGGTGCGCGACATCGCAGGCGTCCGCGTCTGGACCGAGAGAGAGGCCTATTAATGCCCCCCGCCACCCAAACCGCCCAAGCCATAGAGGCCGATCCCGTCGCCGCCTACGCGGCACACCACACCCCGGAATCCGCAGACGGTCTGCGCCGCAAGGTGCCGGAGCATATGCAGGCCGGCATGGTCCGCTACATCCTTCTCGGCATCATCCCCGGCTCTTTCCTTTCCGCCGTTCTGGAGGGCGACCTGTTCAACGCCGTGCGCCGGGCTGACGACGCCAACCGGGCAGCGCTGCATGACTACGCGATCTTCCTGTTCAACTACGCCCCCGGCGGATGCTTCGGAAGCGAGGACCGGCTGCGCGCGTGGTCGCATGACGGCGGGTTGATCGGGATTCTGGAAGGGAGGGCCGCGTGATGCACATGAACCGCGCAACGCTGATCGGGAATCTGGGGAAAGACCCAGAGGTCCGCACATTCGACAACGGCGACCGGGTTGCGAACTTCTCGCTCGCCACGTCCGACCGCTGGAAGGACCGCAACACCGGAGAGCAGAAAGAGCGCACGGAATGGCACCGGGTTTCGGTGTTTGGAAAGCTGGTGGACGTGATCGAGCAGTATGTCCGAAAGGGCGACAAGATCCTGGTCGAGGGAGCGATCCGCACCCGCAAGTGGCAGGACCAAACCGGGCAAGACCGCTACAGCACAGAGATCGTTCTGACCGGCTTCGACAGCAAGCTGATCATGCTTCGCTCGCCCACGGGTGGATCTGGCAAGGCTGACGGCCAGCGCGAAGCCTACGGCGACCTGCCGGGCGCATCCGGGCCGCCCCCGAACGATGACGCCCCACCCGCCGGAAGCGGCGGCTTCGACGACGAGATCCCATTCTAGGAGGAAGAAACATGTACGACCAAACCGACACCACCCGCGCGACCGGGGCCGAGCTTCGCCAGTTCATCGAACGGTTCGAGCGGCTCGAAATGGAAAAGAAGGACGCCGCCGACCAGCAGAAAGAGGTCATGTCGGAGGCCAAGGGCCGTGGCTATGACACGAAGGTCATGCGCAAGGTCATCGCCTTGCGCAAGCGCGAGCCCGACGACATTGCCGAGGAAGAAGCCATCCTCGACATGTACAAATCCGCGCTGGGGATGGGCTGATGAAAGACCACGCACCCATCCCCGCCAAGAAGCCCAAGAAGCGCAACACGCAGAAGGGCCACCCCGGTTTTCTGAAAGACCCGCGCGACACCCGCGAAGGTGAATCCATCGGAGGTGGATACATTGTGTTCCGTCGCGGCGGCGGCACGGGCCGGATTCGCTGCCCGGAATACCCATTCGAGCATCCGACCTTCGAAGCCGCCATCAACGAGCGTGACCGGCTGGCCGCGCAGTTCCCCGGCGAGACGTTCCAAGTGTTCTGCGCGACCGCAGCCGTTCGGGAGGAAGCCTGATGAAACACAAACTCCATGACAACGACATCTGGCCCATCGTGCGCGAGGCCGCCGCCCAGCATGGCTGGCATAACCCCGATGAAGCCATCCCCGCCGCCCTGCGCGAAATCTGCGGCCGCTTCGGCATCGAGCACGACACCGACAAGGACGTGATGAACGCCCGCCTGCACAAGCTGTGGGCGGACCGTCTGGACGTTATCGGGGTGGCGTGATGGCGGACGGTGATCTGATCCGGGCCAGATGGGAGGGCGGCGTGTTTCGCCCCCTAACCAACGCCCTGCCGAACATCAACGAGGGCGAGGTCGTTTTTCTCGACATTCAGCGCGTCCGCACCGGTAGAAGCCACCGGCATCAGTTCGCCGCCATCAATGAAGCGTGGCACCACCTTCCCGAGCGGCTGGCGATGATGCCCTGGGCGGCGACTGCCGAGACGACACGGAAACACGCGCTGATCGCGACCGGCTATCACATGGTCTCGCAAGTTGACTGCGGGTCGAACGCCGCCGCGCACCGCGTGAAAGCCGCGCTGATCGCTGCTGAAACCAGAGCCCACGGATACGCCATCGGGCAGGTTCGCGGTCCCGTCTGCATTGTCTGGACACCAGAGAGCCAGTCCTACCGTGCGATGGGCAAGGAGCGGTTTCAGGAATCGAAACAGGCGGTTCTCGAATGGATCGCCGCCCAGACATCGGAGGCATACGCAGCCGAATGACTGATCAACGACTCCTGCCATTCCATGATGGCGCATGGCATGTCCCGTATTGGTGCTACGAGCTGGGCTACGTGCGCAGTTCGCAAGTCCTGCGCCTAGTTCATGCCCGCGCCGACATCATCGCCAGAGCGCAGACAGACGGAATCGATCATGTCGCGCCGATCCTGCTGGCGTTGGGCCGCAATCCGGCAGAAGCCCGGCGGCGCGTCGGCAAGGCCGTCTGGAAAAAGATACACCACAGCGATCTATCGCTGAACGTCGCCCGCGCGAATGTTCTCCTGCGGTCGCGCATACAGATCAAAGACCTTGTGGAGTTCCCAAGGGGTGCATTGCGCGAGGTTCTGAGCAAGTCCCGCAGGAGTAGCGATGCCGCCGTTACCGTCGCTGGCCTGATCGCCCGCAACCGGACGGAGTTCCGGGAGGCCGTGATGCTGGCGCACGACACGATCCGGATGGGCGGCACTCCAAACCCTAAATGGTCCCTGCGCCGGTTGTGTGAAGAACACGATCGCAAGGCAATGGAATGGGCGTATGCCAAATCCGACCGGACACCGTGGGCCGCGCCGTGGTCCTGCGAAATGGACGGGTTCAAGTTCACGCTTCTCAACGGCGACGGGGCTTTTTCGTTTGAAGGCATCACCCAGCGGAATTGTGTGGCGTCCTATGCCGACGACGCGAAGCGAGGCCGGTGCATGGTGATGCGGATCGAAGGCAAGGAGCGGGCAACCGTGCGCTTCGGCGGGCATCCTGTCCATGTTCAAGAGGTCAAGGCGCGATTCAATGCTCCCGCTTCCGAGGATTGCCGCAAAGCCTGTGCCAAGGTTTGCGCCGTGCATCTCACATCAGATGAGAGGGCCAGAAAATGAACGACCTCGCCCAACGCGGACCGCTCGGCTTCAAATCGGGCAAGCCCACCAAGAAGCCCCGCCAAGGACTTCCCCCGGTATCTCGCAAGAGAGCCGACTACCGTAAGTCCGAGGCGGGGCGGGAGGAATCCGCTTACTGCAAATGGCTGCATGAGTGGAAAATGTGCTGCCTCTCCGGTCGCCCGGATATTCAGGTGGCGCACACGTCCGATGTCGCAGACGGAAAGGGCATGGCGATAAAGGGGCCGATCCGGCACGCGCTGCCGCTGTCCTTCTGGCTCCACCTTTACGAAGAACGCAACCGCTCGACTTTCTGGCCTGACGCGGGCTTCCCCGGCAATGAGCGATACAAATGGGCAGAACGCCTATTCGATATCTTCGAAGCGAACGACGACCCCACAACGCTTTTCCTCGACATGCAAGACCGAGCGAACAAGGCGTTTTTAGCAGATATTCTGAGAAAGGGACAGCGATGAATATGAGACAGCAAGTTGGAGTTATCTCCGTGTTTCTTCTACTGAATTTCGCCATCGACATTCTGGATGCCAAGACACTTTACAGCGTCTTGCTGCGGGAGAGGGCGGACCTGAGGGCGGGCCAATGAAACCCCTCGCCATCCTCTCCGGCTTCACGCTGGCCGTCATCTGCGCAACGCAGCTACTGGCCCAAGGTCAGCCCGACCAGATCACCATAGAGCAGCACGGGGCCGACCACGCGCCGTTTGCCACGATCCACATGCGCAACCTCCACGGGGGCGGTGGAACCTACACATACACGTTTGAGACGCCACACGGAACGGTCGTGGTCGAGCATGTCATCACGAAGAACGAACCCGGCGGATGCTGCGCTGACACGCTGAGTGTCGTTGCCCTGCCCGATGGGGTTCTGGCCCGTCCGATGTTCATGGAAATCCAGGAAGGCGAGACGGGCGCTGTTGAGTTGTTCCGGTGGCTAGGAGGCTGAGATGAGTGACTACGACGACAAAATGAACATGAGCGGGATGCACGACGATCTGCATAAGGTGGATACGAGCAAGGAAGCGGTGGAGCGGCTGGCTGACGAAACGATCTGCTGGGAAGCCGCCGACACACTCCGCGCCCTTCTCGCCGCCCGTGAGCGTGACGCGGAGGTGATCGAAGGAGTAATTAATGAAGCCGTCAGCATGGCGGACGGCAGGGACGAAGGCGATTACATCGAAAAACGCCTGCGCCGCGCCGCCCTCTCTGCGCGAAAGGACGCAAAATGACCGAAGCACCGGAGCGGATATGTGAAGCGTGCGGCGCACCTGTAACCGAGAATGTTCACGGAGAGATTTGGCACGCCGACCTAGCCCACGCCCAAGTGGCGGCGGCGCTGGAACGGGCGGCGGAAGCGTGCTGGCACGGACTGCACGACCCCGAAGACCCGTTGGACGCCTACGGGTGGATGAAGTCGGACACTCCGGAGCGCCATGCATCTATGGTTCTCGAATGGAACCTGTGGAAAATGGCCAACGCCATCCGCGCCCTCATTACAGGTGACCAAGCAGCCGCCCTTGAGGCCGTCAGGCGCGAGGCGGTGGAAGCGGAGCGGGAGCGGTGCATAAATATCGCTGAGTCCCAAGTCATGAAGCGGCGCGAAGGTGCTTGGAACGATGGGGCATACATCGCCGCCGCCATCCGGGAGAACACCCATGACTGACATAGTGGAGCGGGCAGACGTCTTTCGTCTTGGCGTTGACCCTACGCCAGACGATGTGAACGAGGCCAACTGGATCATTGACAGAATGACTGCCGAAATCGAGCGCCTGCGGGCTGCGCCGAAGGTGAAGCCGTTGGAGTGGGACGGGCGCGGGACTACTGGAGTGATGCTCCAATACCGAATTCACATAGGGTATGGCCTGATGAATGGCGTTTTCGCTTTGACACTTTCAGGGTCCACAATAGGCGAGTTCGATAGCGAAGAAGCCGCCAAAGCCGCCGCCCAAGCCGACTACGAGCGCCGCATCCTCTCCGCTCTGACACAGGAGGGAGAGGGCAATGGGTAAGTGGCAGAAGGACCGCCAAACGCGGCACGAGGGTGACGAGTCCGGACGCTGCGGCGGGTGCGGATCGCGCAAGATGACCACTACGCGGCTATGCGACAGCAAGCGTCTCCTTGGGCGCTGCCGGGACTGTGGGCGCATACAGGACGTGGAAACCCGCAACTGGCCGGAAGCCGAACCGTGCGACGACTGCGCTTTTCGGAAAGGATCGCCGGAGCAATCCGATCCGTGGGAGTGGATGAAAATTCGCGAGATCGTGGAAAGCGGCCAGCCGTTTCATTGTCATAAGGGCCTGCCCTATGATCCGAAGTCCGGAAAATACGACGCACCCGCCGCCGAAAAGGGGCGTGTGACTGTGTGCGCTGGCTGGCTCAACGCTCGCGTTGCCCACCTTCGCAAGTCCCTCCCCGACGCCCCACAGGAGACGTGACCCCGTGAAACACGAGCCCATATTCGCGCGGGAGACGACCGCCGCCGGTGTTAAGGAAAGGATCGGCGCATGACCCCCCTCGTTACCCTCGAATTCGTATCCGGCGCTTACTTCACCATCATCGCTGCGATGGTTTCGACCCACGGCTTTGTCGCCCAGATCATGTTCAAGGTGATTCCGGCGATCCTGGCTGTGATCCTGATAGCCGATGCGATCGTCCGGTTTTCCGCTGCGGACACAATCGCCGCGCTCGAATGGTGGCACGCAACCGCGTCGGAAAAATGAACGAAGTGACCCTCATATCGACCGAGGAGCTGGCGCGCAGCGTTGGGTATGACCGCCCGACCAACGCGTTCCGAGCTTGGTGCGCGAATATGGGGATCCGGCCTGTGCCGGGTCGGCGCGGCTTCTACGACCCGAAACTCGTGCGCCGTCGATTGGATGAGGCGCAAGGGCTTGTCGCTGACGGCGAAAGTACCGCATCATCGACCGATGATCTAATCGGACAGCGGAGGGCGCGGCGTGGTGAAAGGTAGCGGTATCCATCGGGTCCGTCGCAAGCTGGCGGACGGCACCTACCGACATCATCACTACGCATGGCGCGGCGGCCCGAAATTCTGGGACAACGCCAGCGATGTGAAGCTCAATTCCGCAGAGTATTTCGCCGCGTTTACCGCAGTCGCCATGACGCCGAAGGTGGGCGATTACATGACGCCCGATCTGGTGTCCGACTACCTCGCCAGCGCCGATTTCAAGGCGAAGAAGGAGCGGACGCAGAGCGACTACCGCCGGTGGGCCACGCGGTTTGCAGAAGAATTCACGAACGACCCGGCCAGGATCTTCGAAGATCCTCGATCGCGCGGCGAGGTCAACGCATGGCGCGAAGGCTGGGCGCATTCACCGAAACAGTACGACTACGCCGGAACAGTCGTCACCGTCATATTGAACTGGGCGCGAGATGCCGGGAAGGTCCGCGAACACCATTGCGACCGCCTGCGCAAGATCTACACGAGCGACCGCGCCGAGATCCTGTGGACCCCCGCCGACATCGAGACGTTCAACCGCACTGCGCCACTCTGGGTGCGGCGGATCCTGTCGGCGGCGTTGGAGACAGGCTTGCGGCCCGGCGACTTGATCGAGCTTAACCGCGGCCAGATCGAGACCACGCCGGGCGGACGCCGCCTGACAGTGCGCACGAACAAGCGCGGCCGGATCGCTTCGATCCCGGTGACGCCCGGCCTAGCCGACCTGATCGACAGCACGCCACGCGGACAACTCTTGATTCTGGTCAACTCGAAAGGTCGACCGCTGACCGAGGAACGCGCATCGAAGGCGGTGATGGAATGGCGCCGAAAGGCGAACCTGTCCGACGACCTGCGCCTATACGACGCGCGCGGAACGGCGGCGACACGGCTACTCAGAGCGGGCCTGACGCTGGGCCAGATCGCCTCGCATATGGGGTGGAGTTTGGATCACGCGTCGAAGGTCATCGAGAAATATGCGGCGGTGTCGCCGGATGAGTCGGACGCTGTGTTGCGGCTGCTGACGAGGTCGAAATGATCGCAGCCAGTGTAAACGTGACTGTAAACCGTCCAGAAGGACCGAAAAGGGAACATCAACTAAGTCATTGAAAAGGTTGTGGTGGGCGACCCTGGAATCGAACCAGGCGTGGGTCTCCCCGGCGGAGTTACAGTCCGCTGCCGCACCTTGCAGCTCGTCGCCCGAACCGGGGTTGCCCCCGATGCGTGGGGGGCTGATTACCCGTGCGCCCCCGACCCGTCAAGCCGAAAATCCCTTGCACTTCCACCGCGCCCCGGCGCACATTCCGGGCCTGTCGAAACGGGGGCTGGACGTGGTGAAAAAACCGAAATGGGTGGTCGAGAAGGAGCGCGGCAAAAGGGCTGCCGCTGCCGAAACGCTGTGGCTCTTCGGCCTTCATGCCGTGCGCGACGCGCTGGAGAACCCGGCGCGCGTGAAACTGCGCCTCGTCGTCACCAAGAACGCCGCCGACAAGCTGGCAGACGCCATTGCAGCGGGCGGGATGGAACCGGAGCTGGCCGACCCGCGCAAGTTTCCCGTGCCCCTCGACCCCGGCTCCGTGCATCAGGGCGCGGCGCTTGAAGTCAAACCGCTCGACTGGGGCCGGCTTGAGGATGTCTGCATGGGTGACGGCGACACCGCGCCGACCGTGGTCCTTCTCGACCGCGTGACCGACCCGCATAACGTGGGCGCCGTCCTGCGCTCTGCCGAGGTTTTCGGCGCCCGCGCCGTGATCGGCACCAAACACCACTCGGCGCCCGAGACCGGTGCGCTGGCCAAGACGGCCTCGGGCGCGCTGGAACGCCAGCCTTACCTGCGGGTCACGAACCTGGCCGATGCGATGACGCGGCTCAAGGACATGGGCTACACCGTCCTAGGATTGGCCGGCGAGGCCGAGACCGAGATCGACGCCGCGCTCGCCCCCCTCGCGGGCCGGGCGGTGGCGCTGGTCCTCGGCGCCGAAGGTCCGGGTCTGCGCCCCAAGACGCGCGACACCTGCGACGGACTCGTCAGAATCCCGTTCGACGCGGAATTCGGCTCGCTCAACGTTTCCAACGCCGCCGCCGTCGCGCTCTACGCCACGCGTCGGCGCTGAAATCCACTGGTGGCCATACTCCGCCTGCCAGCCGTCACCGCGTTCTCACAGATTGTTTATTCACCCTTCCAATCAGGAGGGCGCATCATACCTGATATGACGAGACCGGGTGGTGGAACGCCCGCAATCTCACTTCACTGTCCCTCGTTCCACAAACTGCGCCCGGGTCCCCTTCCGGGCGCTTTTTTTTGACGGCCGCAGCGGCGGATTGTCCGCTTTCGCCGGTGCCTAGATAGGCTAAGGTCAAGACATGACACAGACTTATTCCGACGACTACATCACCGATATTTTCGAGCGGACCCGCACGATCGCTCTGGTCGGCTGGTCCCCGAACGACGCACGGCCATCGCACCGGGTGGCCCGTTTCCTCGCCGACCGCGGCTACCGGGTGATTCCCGTGAACCCCGGGCAGGCCGGAAAGGAAGCGCTGGGCGAAACCGTCGTCGCCTCCCTCGCCGACATTCCCCGCGAGTGGCCGGTGGACATGGTCGATATTTTCCGCCGCTCCGATGCGGTCGGCCCTGTGGTGGACGAAGCGCTCGAACATCTTCCGGGCCTGAAAACCGTCTGGATGCAGCTTGGCGTCGAGAATGAGGACGCCGCTGCGGCCGCCCGTGCCGCGGGCATAGACGTGGTGATGGACCGCTGTCCGGCCATCGAAATCCCGCGCCTCCTTGGCTGAGCGCCTCACCCCCGCCGATCTCTTCGTCACGACCCGCAAGCAGCCAACGGCTGAGGAAGAGGCGGACGCGCGCGGCCTCGCTGCCGATTTCGACCTGCCATTCACGCCGCGCGACGACCTTTCGATCACAAAGCTCAGGCAGAACATCGAACGGCCCGGCGCGCTCGTGGTCAAGGAAAGCGCCATCCATCTCGTGCTCGGCGACCGGCGGCTGAGTTTCCACCCGAACATGGCGACTCGCCGAGTGGCGGGTGGCGGAGCGCAGGGCGACCACTTCCTCACCATCGCCGGGATCGGCCCCGGAGATCACATTCTGGACTGCACCTGCGGCATGGGCGCGGATGCAATCACCGCGGCCCATGCGGTCGGGCCAAAGGGCCGCGTCGTGGCCCTTGAAGCCGCGCCGATCCTCGCCAGCATCGTGTCGCGCGGCCTTGCCCGTTACGAAGCCTCACCGCAGCTGATGGCGGCCATGCGCCGGATCGAGCACTTGCAAACAGAAGCCGACACCTACCTGGCCGCCATGCCCAACAACAGCTTCGACGTGGTCGCGCTCGACCCGATGTTCGCCACCCCGCGCGAGGGCGGCCACGGGCTCGATCTGGTCCGCCTGTTCGCGAGCGATTGGGTACCCACGGCAACCACTCTCGATCAGGCGCGGCGCGTCGCACGGCGCTCCGTCGTCATGGCCGACAGCGGACCGGGTCCGCGCCTCGAAGCCCTCGGTATTCCGGTGGTCAGCCGTGACCGGCGCCGCTGGTGGGGCCGGATCGACGCCACGTCCTGATCTTCTGCGGTCCTGAAATACCTCGGGGAGCGCGAGGGGCAGCGCCCCTCGCCCGGGTCGGCCCGGGCGCAAGCCCGGGACGAAACCCCCTAACGCGATGCCTTTTCGGCGATCCCTGACGTCCCCTCACGCCGCTCGAGCTCGTCCAGGACATCGGCAAAGGCCACGTCGCGCGAGGCCAGCATGACGAGCAGGTGATAAAGCACGTCCGCCGCTTCCCCCACCAGCTTCTCGCGGTCGTCCTTCACCGCTTCGATAATGGCCTCGACCGCTTCCTCGCCAAACTTCTCGGCGCATTTCTCAGGCCCACGCGCGAGCAACGCGGCCGTCCAGCTATCGCGCGGGTTCACGCCCCGGCGCTTTTCGATGGTCTCCGCCAACCGGTCCAATGCGTTCATTCCAGCCTCATCGCGATGCCCGCGGCGGCCATATGCTCCTTGGCCTCGCGGATGGTGTGATCACCGAAGTGAAAGATCGACGCCGCGAGCACGGCGCTCGCCCCGCCCTCGGTCACGCCTTCGACGAGGTGATCGAGCGTTCCGACGCCCCCGGACGCGATGACCGGCACGTCCACGGCATCCGAAATCGCCCGCGTAAGCGGCAGGTTGAAGCCCGCGCGCGTCCCGTCCCGGTCCATCGAGGTGAGCAGGATCTCCCCCGCCCCCTTGGACACGACGGTCTTCGCGAACTCGACCGCATCGATCCCCGTCGGCTTGCGCCCGCCGTGGGTGAAAATTTCCCATCCACCGCCAGCAACGGTCTTGGCATCGATGGCACAGACGATGCACTGGCTGCCGAACCGTTCGGCCGCGTCCGCGATCACGTCGGGGTTCGCGACGGCAGCCGAGTTGAAACTCACCTTGTCAGCGCCCGCGAGCAACAGCGCGCGCACATCCTCGGCAGTGCGCACCCCGCCGCCCACGGTGAGCGGCATGAAGCATTGCTCGGCCGTGCGCCGGACGAGGTCGAACATCGTCCCGCGATTCTCGTGGGTGGCGTGAATGTCGAGAAAACACAGCTCGTCCGCACCGGCCGCGTCATAGGCTTTGGCGGCTTCCACCGGGTCGCCCGCATCGCGCAGGTCGACGAAGTTGACGCCCTTGACCACGCGGCCGTCTGCCACGTCGAGGCAGGGGATGATGCGGGTCTTGAGCATGTCGCCTCCGGGCAAGTTCAGCGCCCGAATAAACGGTTTGGCACGGCTTTGCCAGTGGCACCTTGCGCCCGCCCGTAACGCGCGGCAGGGTCCGCAAAAAAGGAGATCAGTGGATGGTTGAATTCGCGACATATCCCTCGCTCGCCGGACGGCCGGTCCTCGTCACGGGTGGCGCGAGCGGGATCGGCGCCGAAATCGTGCGCGCCTTCGCCGCTCAGGGCGCAAAGGTCGGCTTCATCGATCGGGACGCCAGGACCGGACAAGCGCTCGCGGCAGACCTGGGAGACGGCGTAACCTTCGCCGAAGCGGACCTCACGGATATCGCGGCGCTGCGTTCGGCTGTTGCGACGCTGGAGGCCGCGAATGGCCCCACCCGCGTCCTTGTCAACAACGCCGCCCATGACGACAGGCACGACTGGCGCGCGGTGACGCCGGACTACTGGGACGAGCGGATGCGGACCAACCTGCGCCACGCTTTCTTTGCCATTCAGGCAGTGGCACCGGGGATGGCCGAGGCGGGCGGCGGCAGCATCGTGAACATGGGGTCGAACTCCTGGCACGAATCCGTGGGCAACTTCCCGGCTTACGCCACCGCAAAAGCTGGGATGGAGGGACTGACCCGCACGATGGCGCGCGATCTCGGCCCCGACCACATCCGCGTGAACACGGTCGTCCCCGGCTGGATCATGACGGAGCGACAAAAAACTCTTTGGCTCACGCCCGAAGGCGAGGCGCGTCATAAGGAATCTCAATGCCTGCCCGAGATGATCGATCCGGTCTGGGTCGCGCGGATGGTCCTGTTCCTGGCCTCCGAGGACAGCAGGATGTGTACCGCGGGCAGCTTTAATGTGACCGCCGGATCGATGTAACCACGCCGCTCAGGCCACGTCCGGGTCGTGCAGATCGGTTTGAATCCATTCGTCGTTCAGATGAATGTCCATCGTGTACAGCGGCCCCGGCCCCAGGTTCTTGAACTTGTGGGGCACATTGGCCGGTGCCATCGCGACGTCGCCTTCGGCGGCCTCGAAGCTCTCGTTCCCAATGGTGAACAGCGCCCGGCCGGATTTGACCACGAAAACCTCGTCATAGGGATGAACATGCAGCACAGGGCCGGTGCCGACCGCCTCGAACCGGGCGAAAAGGACGAAGCTATCCGTGCCAAGCGCCTCGGACGACACGCTCCCGGACCACGGCCCGTTGCGATGCGCGCCGTCGGCAGCACGGATGAGTTTCGGCGGGCGGTTGGCTACTCGGCTGGCTTTGGCGGTCATGGCATCCTCCTGCCCCACACCTTAAGACGCAGGGCACACAGGACCACGAAAATCGTCAGCCCTTGAGCACTGCCAGCGCCTGCGAAAGGTCGATGGCCCCGTCATAAAGCGCCCGGCCCGAAATGGCCCCGTTCAAGGGCGCCCCACAGGACTTGAGCGCGCGCAGGTCGTCCAGCGACGACACGCCACCCGATGCGATCACCGGGATCGACACAGCATTGCCCAGCGCCGCCGTCGCCTCGACATTCGGCCCCTGCATCGCCCCGTCCCGGTTGATGTCGGTATAGATGATGGCTGCCACGCCCGCGTCCTCGAAAGACCGGGCAAGCTCGGTCGCGTCCACGTCGGTCTCTTCCGCCCAACCTTTGGTGGCCACCTTGCCATCGCGCGCGTCGATCCCCACGGCGACCTTGCCGGGGAAGGCGCGGGCCGCCTCGCGCACGAGATCCGGGTTCTCGACCGCCACGGTGCCGAGGATCACGCGCGACAGGCCCTTGTCGAGCCAGCCCTCGATGGTGGCCATATCGCGGATACCGCCGCCCAGTTGTGCTGGCACGTCGATGGCCGCGAGGATCGCCTCGACCGCCGCAGCATTGACCGGCGTGCCCGCGAAGGCCCCGTTCAGATCGACAAGATGGATCCACTCGCAGCCCGCGGCCTCGAACGCTTTGGCCTGCGCCGCCGGGTCGTCATTGAACACCGTCGCCGCCTCCATTTCGCCGCGCAGCAGCCGCACGCATTGGCCGTCTTTCAGGTCGATAGCGGGATAGAGGATCATGTCAGCTCCGGGTCGGTTTTGATCTGAGCGCATTAAACACGCGTAATGACCCACGACAAGACGGACGGAACATTACAACAAAAGACCTCGTTCGTTCCCCATCACGATGGCAGACACAGCAACGTAGGACGGACATGATACAGACCTTTCCCATGAAACCGCTCGCCGTCGCGGCGGCCGTTACACTCAGCGCGACCGCCGCCAGTGCAGAAACGAACCTTAACGGCATCTGGCGCACCGCGACCTACATGGGCGATTATGCATTCGTGCGCTTCGGCCCCTGCTCGGGAAAAATCTGCGGCGTCGTGACCCGCACGTTCGGACCCAACGGCGAGATTCAGGGCGGATCGCTGGGCAAGACCATCGTGATCAACATGGAACCCGTGGGTGGCGGAGAATTCGCAAACGGCCGCATCCGGCGGCCGGACACCGGGCAATCCGCGCCCCTGACGCTTCAGGTCAACGGCGGGACCATGAACGTGTCGGCCTGTATCGGCCCACTCTGTCGCAACGAAACCTGGACGCGGGTGCAGTAAACACGGGTCGGCGACCCCAACAGCGGTTTGCTTCACGTCAATATTGTATTGGCACGCGACTTGATGGACGATGCCTGAAACAGGGAGGACTCCATGAAGAAACTCGCACTCGCCGCCGTGCTGGCCGTTGCCGGCCTGCCCGCCTTCGCCCAGGATCCCGCGCTTGGCCTCTGGAAAACACAGATCGATGATGGCGCCTATGCCTATGTCGATATGTATCAATGCGGTCAAAAGGTCTGCGGACGGATCACGCGCACCTTCAACGACACGGGCGAATACCAGTCCCCCAACATCGGCAAGGCGCTGGTCATCAATATGGCCCCGCAAGGCGACGGGACTTACAAAGGGAACGTCTGGCGCCCGTCCAACGACAAGATCTATATCGGGAAGATGGAGGTTTCGGGCAACCGTATCGACCTCAAAGGTTGCGTCGCCGGCGGTCTGCTCTGCGCCAACCAGACATGGTCGCGCATCCAGTGATTTCGCCGCGGGCCAGCGCCCGCGTCGACCGGGTGGGGGTGGCGCTGCCTCCCCCACACCCCCTCCGAGGTATTTTTGGACCGAAGAAGATCAGGGACGCCAGTTGAGGAAATTGGCGATGATCTTCAGGCCGTTCGCCTGTGATTTTTCCGGGTGGAACTGGGTGCCCACCATGTTGTCGTGCCCGACGATGGCTGTGATTTCCTCGCCATAGTCGCAATAGGCGATCCGGTGGGCCGGGTCCGAAACGCGGAAATGGAACGAGTGGACGAAATAGGCGTGGTCGCCGGTTTCGATCCCGTCCAGAACCGGGTGCGGATTGTCGATGACGAGGTCATTCCAGCCCATGTGCGGCACCTTCTTGCCCGCGCCCGGCTCGATCGCGACCACGTCTCCCCCGATCCAGTCGAAACCCGTGGTCTCGCTGTATTCCAGCCCGCGTGTGGCTAGCATCTGCATCCCGATGCAGATCCCCATGAAGGGCACGCCCCGCTCGAAGACCGCGCGTTCCATGGCCTCGAAAATGCCCCGATGGTCGAAGAGCGCCTGCTTGCAGGCCGGGAACGCGCCGTCGCCCGGCAGCACGATCCGGTCCGCCGCCGCGACGATATGCGGGTCGGAGGTCACGACGACTTCGCCCCCGCCGACCTCCTGCGCCATGCGTTGAAAGGCCTTTTCGGCGGAGTGGAGGTTGCCGCTCTCGTAGTCGATCAGCGCCGTGACCAAGTTACAGCGCCCCCTTCGTCGACGGAATGGCATCGGCCTTGCGCGGGTCGGTCTCGACCGCGATGCGCAGCGCCCGCGCCACCGCCTTGAACGCCGCCTCGACGATATGGTGCGAATTGAAGCCATGCAAGCGGTCGACGTGGAGCGTGATGCCCCCGTTGCCGGAGAACGCCGTAAAAAACTCGCGCACCAACTCGGTATCAAACGCGCCGATCTTGGCCGTCGGGATGTCGACGTTCCAGACAAGGTAGGGGCGCCCCGACAGGTCGAGCGCAGCGCGTACCTGCGCGTCGTCCATCGGCAGGTTGCATTCGCCGTAACGGTTGATGCCCGTCTTGTCGCCCAATGCCTCGCGCAGCGCCTGACCCAGCGCGATGCCCGTGTCCTCGACCGTGTGGTGGTCGTCGATGTGGTAGTCGCCCTTGGCCCGCACGGTCATGTCGATGAGCGAATGGCGCGCGAGCTGATCGAGCATGTGGTCGAAGAACCCCACGCCCGTCTGATTGTCATAGGCCCCGGTGCCGTCGAGGTCGATCTCGACGGTGATCTCGGTTTCCGCCGTGGACCGGCTCACCTTCGCTCTGCGCATGTCGCAAACTCCAATGGTCACGGGGCCTTATAGTCAGCGCGCGAGCGCCTGCAAAGCCAAAGCACCACGGTCCGTCTTCTCTGTTTCAAAAATACTTCGGGGAGGTCCGGAGGGACAGCGCCCCTCGATTGGATCGGCGCGAGCGCAGCCCGCAGCGACACCTTCAGCCCGCCGCCTCGATCCAGCGCCGGAGGATTGCTCGTTCCTCGGGCTCCATGAAGGTGATGTTGGCCGGCGGCATCGCGTCGGTCAGGCCCGCGTGGATATAGATGCGTTTCGCTTCGCCCGCGATATCGGCGGGCGTCTCCAGCAGAACGCCCTTTGGCGCCGCTGCGATCCCGTCCCACCCCGGCTCGCGCGCATGACACATGGAGCACCGCCCCTGCACGACCCAGAGCACATCCTCGAACTCGGCAACACTCGCATACCGCTCCTCATGCGGCGTGAGCGCACGGGCTTCGCTTTCCTCATAGCTGTCCGCCTGCGTGCCCAGCGTCGACAGCCAGACCGCGCCGAGGAACAGGAGCGCGGTGACCAGCCACGTCCACCACAGGTTGCCCTTGTGCGCGTGATGCGTGTTGAAGAAATGCCGGATCGTCACGCCCATCAGGAACACGAGGCCCGCGATGACCCAGTTGTAGGTGCTCGCGAAGGCCAGCGGGTAGTGGTTCGACAGCATCAGGAAGATGACCGGCAGGGTCAGATAGTTGTTATGGGTCGAGCGCAGCTTGGCGATCTTGCCGTATTTCGGATCGGGCTCGCGCTTGTCGATCAGGTCTTTCACCACGATCCGCTGGTTCGGCATGATGATGAAAAACACGTTCGCCGTCATGATCGTGGCCGTGAAGGCCCCGAGGTGGATCATCACCGCGCGCCCCGTGAATATCTGGTTGTAACCCCAGCCCATCGCCATGAGGAGCACGAACAATAGGATCATGAGGAGCGTGGGCCGCTCCGCCAGCCCGGACTTGCACAGGAAATCATAGATGATCCAGCCGACCGTCAGTGACGCCGCCGAAATCAGGATCGCGATCAGAGGCGACAGTTCCATCTTGGCCGCGTCGATCAGGTACATCTCGGAACCGGCCCAGTAGACCAGCATGAGAAGCGCAGCCCCGGACAGCCAGGTCGAATAGCTCTCCCATTTGAACCATGTCAGTTCATCCGGCATCCGGGAGGGCGAGACGAGGTACTTCTGGATGAAATAGAATCCGCCGCCATGCACTTGCCAGGCTTCACCGCCCACGCCCTCCTGCCGACGGTCGGTGGAGGGGCGCAGGCCAAGGTCCAGCGCGATGAAATAGAAGGACGACCCGATCCAGGCGATCGCGGTGATGACGTGGAGCCAGCGCACCGCGAATTCCAGCCAGTCGAGAAGGATAATACCCGCCATGGCCTAGCTCCCGCGATAGGTCGAGTAGCCGAAGGGCGAGAGCAACAGCGGCACATGGTAGTGGCTTTCCTCGTCCATGCCGAAGCGGATCGGGATTTCGTCCAGAAACAGGGGATCGCTGCGGGCCTGCCCCGTCGCGCGCAGATAGTCACCCGCGAAGAAGACCAGTTCATAGGTCCCTGTCCTGAACACGCTCTCCGGCAGGATCGGACCATCGGTGCGTCCGTCCGCATTGGTCGTGGTCGTCGCGATCTTGTCGCGCGATGCGCCCGACACCCGGTAAAGGGCAATCTCGATCCCTTCCGCCGGCTGCCCGCGCGCCGTGTCCAGAACGTGAGTCGTGAGGTATCCGCTCATTTTTCGATCATGTCCCTTGTGTCCCGCGTCGACAATCGCCCGAAATCGTCCTCACAACAATGGCTTGAGTGAAAAGCGTTTCAAATCCCTTCACAAGGGAATATCCATTCGGAGGACCGTTTGCTCAAATTAAGGGCAAAGTCGACGGCTTCGGCAGGATGAGGGGCACGCGTTGAACAGGTATCCGAGAGACTTGCGCGGTTACGGGGCGACGCCCCCCGATCCGCAGTGGCCGGGCGGTGCGCGCATCGCCGTCCAGTTCGTCGTGAACTACGAGGAAGGCGGCGAAAACAACGTCTTGCACGGGGACGCGGCGTCAGAAGCTTTCCTGTCCGAGATCATCGGCGCGGCCCCCTGGCCCGGTCAGCGCCACTGGAACATGGAATCGAACTACGATTACGGCGCGCGCGCCGGGTTCTGGCGGCTTCACCGGCTGTTCGGTGAGGCCGCGATCAAGCCGACGGTCTATGGCGTTGCCACCGCACTCGCCCGCTCGCCGGAACAGGTGGCCGCGATGATCGACGCGGATTGGGAGATCGCCTCGCACGGCCTGAAGTGGGTCGAGCACAAGGATATGCCCGAGGACGCAGAACGCGCCACAATAGCCGAGGCGATCCGCCTTCACACCGAGGTCACCGGCACCTCGCCCGAGGGCTGGTACACCGGCCGATGCTCGATGAACACGGTGCGGCTCGTGGCCGAGACCGGACAGATGGCCTATGTCTCCGACACCATCGACGACGACCTGCCATATTGGCTGCGCGTGGGCGATCGCGAACAACTCGTGATCCCTTATACGATGGACGCCAACGACATGCGCTTCGCCACGGCGCAGGGGTTCAACACGGGCGAGCAGTTCTTCACCTATCTCAAGGACAGTTTCGACGCGCTCTATGCCGAGGGGCTGGCTGGCGCGCCGAAGATGATGAGCATTGGGCTGCACTGCCGGATCGTCGGACGGCCCGGGCGCGTTATGGCACTGAAGCGCTTCATCGACTACATTCAGGGGCACGAAGGCGTTTGGACTCCGCGCCGCATCGACATCGCGCGCCATTGGGCCGAGGAGCATCCACGAATTGCACGAATCGAACCTCATCGGTGGGAAAACGACCGTTTCGTCCGGGAATTTGGGGGAATTTTCGAACATTCCCCATGGATCGCGGACAGGGCGTGGCATCTCGAGCTGGGCCCCGCCCACGACAGCGCAGTCGGCATCCACAACGCGCTCGCCCGCGTTTTCCGCTCGGCCAGCCGGGAGGAACGCCTTGGCGTCCTGACCGCCCACCCTGACCTGGCGGGCAAGCTCGCCGCGGCGAAGCGATTGACCGCCGAAAGCACCTCGGAACAGGCCAGCGCAGGGCTAGACGCCCTTACAGACGATGAACGTGCGGCCTTCACACGGCTGAACGACGCCTATGTCGCGAAACACGGCTTCCCTTTCATCATCGCCGTGCGTGATCACGACAAGCAGGGCATCCTCAACGCCTTCACCCGCCGGGTCGACAACGACACCGACACGGAATTTTCCGAGGCCTGCAAACAGGTGGAGCGGATCGCCTTCCTCCGCCTGAAGGAAAAGCTCGGATGAGCCGCACAATCGCGGCCCGCCCGCTGACGCGTGAAGCCTTCGCCCCGTTTGGCGACGTTCTCGACACGAAAGGCGCGCCGGACAAGATCATCAACGCGGGCAAGTGCGGCCGCTACCACGACCGCGCCACCCTCGACTTCACCGACGGCCGCGCAGGCGTCAGCCTGTTCAACGCCGAACCGCGGGCGCTGCCCTATGCCCTCGCCTTGGTCGAGCGCCACCCGGACGGCTCGCAGTGCTTCGTGCCCATGTCGATGACAAGCTTCCTCGTGATCGCGGCCCCCGACACGGGCGGCGCACCGGGCACGCCCGAGGCCTTCCTCACCGCACCCGGCCAGGCGATCAATTTCCACCGCGGCACCTGGCACGGCGTCCTCACACCGCTTGAGGCGCCCGGCCTCTTCGCCGTGATCGACCGCATCGGGCCGGGCGCGAACCTCGAGGAACACCTGTTCGAGACACCCTGGACGGTCGCCGCCCCGACCTGACGCGGCCCAACTTCTCTGGTCCGGAAATACCTCGGGGAGCGCGAGGGGCAGCGCCCCTCGCCCCGGTCGACGCGGGCGCAGCCCGCGGCGAAACCCAAAAAAGACGCCCCCGGCCTTCACCGGGGGCGTCGTCATCGATCAGGGTGGATCAGGAGAATTCGACCCCGTCATCCACCATGGGCAGATGCATCACCCGCTTGCCCATCGCGGCATAGATCGCGTTGGCCACGGCAGGTCCGGCAGGCGGCAGGCCCGGCTCACCAATGCCCGTTGGGGCCTCACTCGACCGGACGATATGCACTTCCACCTTGGGCATGTCCGAGATCCGGAGCGGTTCGTAGTCGGGGAAGTTCGACTGATCCACCTCCCCATCCGTGAACGTGATCTTCTGACGCATGACGTGGCCGAGGCCATAGCCGATGGCCCCCTCCACCTGCGCGCGGATCACGTCCGGGTTCACGGGGACGCCACAGTCCACGGCCGCCACGATCCGTTCGAGCTTCACCTTGCCGTCCGTGACCGAAACCTCGGCCACCTGCGCCATATGGGTATTGAAGCTCTTGTGAACCGCGACGCCGCGTCCCCAGCCGTCCGGCAGATCCCCGCCCCAGCCCGCTTTCTCGGCAGCGAGGTTAAGGACAGCCAGCGACCGCGGCGCACCCGCGAGCAGGTCCTGCCGGAACTCCACCGGATCGCGCCCTGCGGCTTCGGCGGCCATGTCCATGGCGACCTCCATCGCGTAGCCCGAATGGGAATGACCCACCGAGCGCCACCAGAGCATCGGCACTGCGGTCTCCATGTCATGGAGCGTCACGGACATGTTCGGAATGGCGTATTCCGTATCCGCCACCCCTTCGACCGAGAAGATGTCGACGCCGTCGACAACCACGGCCTCGTCCATCGGCGTGGTCTTGAAGATCGACTTGTTGGCCATGATGGAATGCCAGCCCACGAGCTTGCCGTCGGCATCGACCCCGGCGCGCACACGGTGCTTGGTCATCGGGCGGTAGTAGCCGCCCCGCACGTCGTCCTCGCGCGACCAGACGAGCTTGACCGGGCGGCCATCGCCCAGCGCCATCGCGGCCATCGTCGCCTCGACCTCGTAGTCGGACGAGAAGTTGGCCCGCCGCCCGAACGATCCGCCCGCATAGACGGTTTCGATCGAGGTGTTCTCCGGCCCGACCCCCGACACGGCGCCAACCGCGCCCTGCGTTACGGTGTGGAACTGACACCCGTCCCAGCACTGCGCCTTGCCATCCTTGATCTGGACCACGCTGTTGAGCGGCTCCATCGGCGCATGAGCGAGGAACGGAAAGTGGAACTCGGCCTCGATGGTCTTGGCCGCGCCTTCCAGCGCACCGGCGGTATCGCCCTCGGCGCGGGCGGGAAGCCCCTCGGCCTCGTCCATCGCGGCGGCATATTCCGCCTCCATCTCGTCCTGCGACCGGGTTTCTGCGTTGGAGAAGTCCCACTCGGTCGTCAGCGCCTCGCGCCCCTTCAAGGCGGCCCAGGTGTTGGTGGCGTAAACCGCGACGCCCATCGGCGTCTGCTTGACGTCCACCACGCCCTCGACCTCCATCGCGGCGGAGGCATCGAACGAGGTCAGCGTGCCGCCGAACTTGGGCGACCGCTTGAGCACTGCGAAGACGACGCCCTCGGGCATGACGTCCATCGCGAAGATCGCGGTGCCGTCGGTCTTGGCCTTGCTGTCCTTGCGCGCCAGCTTGTCAGCCCCGATTTTGGTAAAGGCGCTCGGGTCCTTGAGTTGCGGGTTCGGCGTCGCGCCCTCGGGCACCATGCCGACCAGATCGCCAAAGGACGCGCTGTTGGAGCCGTGGCTCACCATGCCGTCCTGCACTTCGATCTCGCTGGCATCCACGCCCCACTCCGACGCAGCAGCCTGCACGAGCAACGACTTCGCCGCGGCCCCTGCCTCACGGTATTGCATGTAGCTGTTGGCGATGGCGGTCGAACCGCCGGATCCCTGCACACCCATCAGCGTGTTCATGTAGATCGCGGTGTCGGCGGGGGCGAATTCGATGCCCACGTCCTCCCACTTCGCGTCCAACTCTTCCGCCAGCAGCGTTGCAAGGCCCGTGGACGTGCCCTGCCCCATCTCGAAATGCTTGAGCACGACGGTAACACTTCCGTCCGGCGCGATCCTGACGAAGGGGTTCGGCACGAAATCTCCGCCGTGGCCGGCGGCCCAGGCCCCCTTGGCGTTCAGCCCGACGACCATCGCGGCCGATGCGGCTGTGGCGCCCTGCAAGAAGGCGCGGCGTGTGGTCTTGATGTTCATATCAGGCCTCCATCCGCTTTGACGCTTCGTGGATCGCGGCCCGGATGCGCGTGTAAGTCGCGCAGCGGCAGACGTTGCCCCACATGTAGCTGTCGATGTCTTCGTCGGTCGGTTTGGCATTCTCGCTGAGAAGGCCCACCGCCGACATGATCTGTCCGGACTGGCAGTAACCGCATTGCACGACGTCCAGATCGGCCCATGCCGATTGCACCGCTGCCGCGACGTCGGAGTTCAGACCCTCGATCGTCGTGATTTCGGCCCCTTCAAGGTCGCCCACTTGCGCCTGGCAGGAGCGGGTCGGTTCCCCGTCCACATGCACCGTGCAGGCACCGCAGGAGGCTACGCCGCAGCCGAACTTGGTCCCGGTCATGCCGAGCATGTCCCGGATGGCCCAGAGAAGCGGCATATCGGGCGGCGCCTCGACACTCTTCTCCTCGCCGTTGATTTTCAGTGTGATCGCCATGTTGTCCTCCCTGACGCCTTTGGCTCGTGGCTATTTGGCAGTCCCGGCGTGCAGCTCTCGCAGGCGCAATTCGCCCGGACTCTTACGAAGGGTAGACACAGGTTCGCGTGCCGGGGAAGCTAGGCGACCCGGACCGTTGGGGCGCCTTTCGCAAAACTCTCAAGGAAAACAGTCAAGCGATCCACGAAATTGGCAATTCCTATACATGTTAAGCGGGTATCGCGGCCGCGCGCTGCCCCCGGATGCGCCAGTAGAGCCAGCCGACGACGACAAGGTTCAGCGCGCCGGCGAGGGCGGCAAGGCCATAGGCCACCGCATAATCCGCCGTGAGGTCATAAAGCGCGCCCCCGATATAGCCGCCGTTCGCATGACCGAACCAGCCGAACATCGTCACGACACCCATCGCGAAGCCGCGCCGCGACGGCGGCGTGTTCGCCGCGATGGTGGTCAGCACGCCGGTCATCACGCCCGCGTAGCCAAAGCCATAGATCGGGGCGTAGAGGTAGAAGGCCGACAGGTCGTTGATCAGCATGAACCCGTAGATCAAAAGCGTCATCCACGCGGTCGCGGTCATATAGGCGGGAATGGCACCCACGATGTCGGCCAGCTTGCCGAACGCCACGCGCCCCAGGATGCCGACCATGAGCATGAGGAACACGACGCCACCGGCCTGATCGACCGTGAACCCGCAGTCCTGAATATAGGGCACGAGGTGCATGAGCGGCACCGACATGCAGGTGCAGCACAGGAAGATGGCGAGGCACATCGTGGGCACGACGAGCCGGATCGGGGGATAGCCGCTCTCATCCGGTACGCGCGCGCCCGCCGCGAGGGCCGCCACGGGCCGCAGGAGCAATGCGAGCGGCAGAAGAAGTGCCAGCATCAGCCCGCCAGTTATCGCGAGCGCACCCGATATTCCGACCGACTTGATCAGCAGCGCCGAGCCGAACGGCACGCCGCCCTGCCCCAACGCCTGTCCGGCCGACGCGATCCCGAGCGCGAGGCCAGCCCCGATGGGAAACCACTTGCCCACGAGCGCCATGATCGGGGCGAAAATCCCTGCGGCCCCGAACGCGCCTGCGATGAACATCAGCGCGTAGAACTGCCACAGAGCCACGGCAAAGGACGCGGCGAGGTAGGCCAGCCCCATGACCACGACACCGATCAGAACGACAGGCCGCGTGCCGATCCGGTCGGCCACGGCGCCCATGAGCATACCGCCCAGCGCCATGCCGAGGATGCCGGAGACATTGATCAGGGAAATCGCCCCGCGTTCCCACCCATAGGTCTCCTCGAGCGGGACGACATAGGCGGACATGCCATTGACGATGGACCCCATCGCGAGCGCGAGGATCAGCGCAGACGCCCCGACCACGACCCAGCGATATGGCTTCAGCGCGCTCTCGTCTCCGGTCATGTCATGCCCCCCAACTGCACCGCGTGGTTATCACGGCACCCCGCACCTGTCGCGCGTCATGACGACAGGGTGCGCCGGACCGCGTCCTTCCACGCGCCGTAGCGTGCCGCGCGGTCGTCCGGGTCCATCTTCGGATCAAAGCGCATCTCTGCAGACCATCCCTTGGCGAAAGTCTCGGCATCCGGGTAAAGCCCGACGGCCTGCCCCGCAAGCCAGGCGGCGCCCATCGCCGTCGTCTCCAGCACCGGCGGACGGTCCACCGGAGCACCCGTGATGTCGGCGAGGAACTGCATCGCGAAGCGCGAAGCAGACATGCCGCCGTCGACGCGCAGCACTCCCTCGATCGGCTGCCCCATGTCCGCCTCCATCGCCTCCAGCAGATCACGGGTCTGGAACCCCACGCTCTCAAGGGCGGCCTTGGCGAACTCCGCAGGTCCGGAATTGCGGGTCAGGCCATAGACCGCGCCCCGGCATTCCGCATCCCAATAGGGTGCGCCAAGCCCGGTGAAGGCTGGGACGAGGATCACGTCCTGACCGGGATCGGCCTTGCGCGCCAATGGTCCCGCGTCCGACGCCTGACCAAGAATGCCAAGCCCGTCGCGCAGCCATTGCACGACGGCCCCCGCAACGAAGATCGAGCCCTCGAGCGCGTAGGTCGTCTTGCCGCCAAGCTGGTAGGCGATGGTGGTGAGCAGCCGGTTTTTCGAGGTGACGGCGGTTGCGCCGGTGTTCAACAGCGCAAAGCACCCGGTTCCATAGGTGGACTTGATCATACCCGGCGTGAAACAGGCCTGTCCGATGGTGGCCGCCTGCTGATCCCCTGCCACACCCCGGATCGGGATGGAGCCGCCCAGCAACGTCGTCTCCCCGAAATCTCCGTCGCTGTCGCGCACCTCGGGCAGCATCGACATGGGGATGCCAAGCCGGTCGCAGATCTCCGTGTCCCACGTCCCTTTGTGGATATCGTAAAGCATGGTGCGCGCCGCGTTCGTGGCGTCCGTGGCATGGACCCGCCCTTCGGTCAGCCGCCAGATGAGGAACGTGTCGACGGTCCCGAACGCGAGTTTTCCAGCCTCGGCCGCCGCGCGTGAGCCCTGAACCTCGTCCAGAAGCCATTTGACCTTGGTGGCTGAGAAATAGGGGTCGAGCAGCAAACCGGTGCGTGTGCGTACTACATCCTCGAATCCCTCGTCGCGCAGTGTGGCGCAGAGTGGCGCCGTTCGCCGGTCCTGCCAGACGATCGCCTTATGGATCGCCTTGCCCGTCTCGCGGTCCCAGATCACGACGGTCTCGCGTTGGTTGGTAATCCCGATGGCGGCGATATCGCCGACCTCTTGCGCGACCTCGCGGGCTGTGGCGAGGGTCGTGTCCCAGATGTCTTCGGGTTCGTGCTCGACCCAGCCAGAGCGCGGGAAGTGCTGGTCGAACTCCCGCTGGGCGCTGGTCACGGGGGCCATGTCGCCATCGAACGCGATGGCGCGGGAACTGGTCGTGCCCTGATCGAGCGCGAGAATATGGGTCATGTGTCCTCCCTCCTGTCGGCGGCAGAATTCATGTCGACTCCCCGCAGTATGTCATCCGAAGACGTCGCCTATTCCGCCGCCCTGATCTCGTCGCGCCGGCCTGCCATGAAGCTCTCCAGCGCCTCAATCCCGGCGGCATCCATCCGCAGCCCGAGCTTGGAGCGCCGCCACAGCACGTCCTCGGCCGTGCGCGCGAATTCATGCCGCATAAGATGGCGCACCTCGGCTTCCGTCAGGGTCGCGCCAAAATCCTGTCCAAGGTCTTCTACGGTCTGCGACGCGCCAAGGATCGTCTCCGCCTCGGTCCCGTAGGCCCGCAGGAGACGCCGCGCCCAAGCCTCGGTCAGGAACGGATGACGCTCCATCCAGCGCCCGACCATCGCGACGCTCTGCTGGCGGTCGAAGGTGCCGCCGGGAAGTGGCGCGCGAGCGGTCCACTGGCCGGAATAGCCCAGTTTCTCCAGCGCCGCCTCCGAAAGCTTGCGAAAGGTGGTCAGCTTGCCTCCGAGTACAGTCAGCAGGGGCGCCGCACTGTCGTCATAGGCGAGCTGATAATCGCGGCTCGCCGAGCGCGCCGAACCTTCGGTCTCGATAAGGGGCCGCACGCCGGAATAGGTCCAGACCACGTCGTCGGTGGAAACCGGCGTGGCGAGGTAGTCATTCACGAAATCCACGAGGTAGGCCGCTTCCTCCGGCGAGCACTCCGCCGCCTTCGGGTCGCCGTGATGCTCGGCCTCGGTCGTGCCGATCAGCGTAAAATCGTCTTCATAGGGTATGACGAAGACGATGCGACCGTCCCCGCCTTGCAGGATATAGGGCTGATTGTGGCCCGGCAGCCGCGGAATAACGATGTGCGAGCCACGCACGAGCCGGATCTTGTGGCTGTCGCCTGTCTTTTCGCTCAGGTCCCCGGCCCACGGTCCGGCGGCATTGACGAGTTTGCGCGCGCGGTGGGTCTCGATCCGCCCGTCCCGCTCGACATTCACTTCCCAGTGCGAGGCATGACGTGCGGTCGCGACGACCTTGGCCCGCGTCATGATCCGCGCCCCGCGCATTTCGGAATCGCGGGCGTTGAGCGCAACGAGCCTCGCGTCGTCCACCCAGGCATCGGAATACTCGAACCCGGTGCGGAAATCCGGCTTGAGCAACGCCCCCGCCGGATGCGAGCGCAGGTTGATGCGTTTGGTCCCCGGCAGGCCACGCCCGCCCAGCCGGTCATACAGAAACAGACCCGAGCGCAGCATCCAGTCAGGGCGCAGCCCCGAATGATGCGGCAGGACAAAGCGCATGGGCCAGGCGATATGGGGCATCGCGGCCAGAAGCTTCTCGCGCTCCTGCAAGCTCTCGCGCACCAGCCGGAACTCGTAGAATTCGAGGTAGCGAAGGCCCCCGTGGATGAGCTTGGACGAGGCCGACGAGGTCGCCTGAGCCAGATCGCCCATCTCGGCCAGCGTCACCCGAAGGCCGCGGCCGGCCGCGTCTCGCGCGATCCCGACGCCGTTCACACCACCGCCTATGACGAAAATATCGACAGTTTCAGACATGCCCCTACCCTAAGGCCTTATGCTGCACCTGCAAGGTATGCCCCCTTGGCTACGATCACATCCGCGCGTATAGACGTCGGGTTACCGAGGAAATCATGGCCACGCGCACCTACTCTACACCTCCCGGGGGGCTTCCCCCGCAATCTGATCTCATGACCGGCGACACGGGCCGGGCGGTCCTGACCGACGCCTATGCCGTCATTCCGCGCGCCACGATGACCGACATCGTGCTGATCGCGCTGCCGTTTTGGGGCAACACCAAGGTCTGGGTGCTGTCGCGCCCGATGACGGGATTCTCCGAAACCTTCTCGCATTACGTTCTCGAAGTGGCGCCCGGCGGGGGCTCCGCCACGCCCGAGACGAACCCGGCCGCCGAGGCGGTGCTCTTCGTCACCAAGGGCGAGCTCTGGCTCAAGATCGAGGGCGAGATCTACCGGATGGGACCGGGCGGCTATGCATATCTGCCCCCCGGCACCGACTGGGCGATCGAGAACCAGGGCGACATACCGGCGTTCTTCCACTGGATTCGCAAACGGTATGACAAGGTCGAGGGCATCGACACGCCCGAGGTCTTCATCACGAACGAGCGCGACCATGCCCCCCACCCGATGCCGGGAACCGAAGGCAAATGGGCGACCACCCGCTTCGTCGACCCGCTCGACGTGCGCCATGACATGCACGTCACCATCGTCACGTTCGAGCCGGGCGCGGTGATCCCCTTCATGGAAACGCATGTCATGGAGCACGGGCTGTTCATTCTGCAAGGCAAGGGCATCTACCGGCTCAATCAGGACTGGGTCGAGGTCGAGGCGGGCGATTACATCTGGCTGCGCGCCTTCTGCCCGCAGGCCTGCTACGCGGGCGGACCGGAACCATTCCGCTACCTGCTCTACAAGGACGTGAACCGGCACATGTCGCTCGACCTCTGAGCTTGCCAAGGGCGCGCGAGTCGCGTCACCCTGCGCCGATGACCCGCCACCTGCACGACACCATGCCCGCGGACGCCGCGGACCACCCGCTTCCGGGCACCCGGCCCCTCGCGCCGGGCGACTGGCTGCGCCGTGACGAGCGGTTCGCCGAACAGATGGCCGAAAAAGACCGGCTGATCGCCGAGCGGCGCGACGACGTGATCGGCAGCCTGCCGGAGGGGGAAGCACCCGCGCGCGAACTGCTGGATGCGGTCTGTGCGGAACTGGGCGTCACCAGCGACACCTACGCCCGGCCCGACGGGGGCACTATCGCGCTGGACCACGACGACCCGCTGGGCACGCTCGGGCGTATGGTGCAGGAGGATTTCGCCATCATGGTGCGCGGCGAGGACGAGCATGTGCTGGCCGCCGGGACAATCTGTTTTCCTTCCCGCTGGACGCTCGCCGAAAAACTCGGACGCCCGCTTACGCGGATCCACAAGCCAGTCGATGTCTATGACGACGGGGTCGCGCGCCGGGTACAGCGCCTCTTCGACGGCGTCCGCGTCGAGCAGCCGCTGGTGCGCTGGAACAACCTGCCCTATTGGACCGACATCCTGCACAATCCGAAACCCGAGGCCGAGCCGCGCGAACCGCCCGGCCCCCGGCCCTATCACCGGCGCGAACGACAGGTGCTCAAGCGCCTGCCCGTAAGCGGTGCGGTGGTATTCTCGATACACACATACCTGACGTTGAAATAGCGACAGCGGGTGCCCTGCGAAAACCGCAGGAATTGTCGCTAAATTCGAAACAACATCATATTGTCGCCCCAATCTGTCGCTAGCCAAGCGGTCAATGACGATGACGAGTGCGAATTCCGCCCCTATGGCCACACGAACGGACACCGTGCGCCCCCGGCGCCGCATGCGGGACACGCTCCTGCTGCTGGGCCTGTTCGCGCTGGTCGTCGCGGGCCTCATCGGCGCCGCCGCCGCGACCGGGTGGGAGGAAACGCGCGCCCAGCTCGCCAAGCTCTCAGGCTGGCAGTTCCTCGCGCTTCTCGCCCTGTCTCTCGTAAATTACCTGCTGCGCGGCCTGCGCTGGCACCTTTTCGCATCACGCCTTGGCCTCGGTCTCGGCCCCGTCGCCAATTTCCTCCATTTCCTCGGCGGTTTCGCCATGAGCGTGACACCGGGTCGCGTGGGCGAGCTCGTCCGGATGCGCTGGATCCGGCGCGAGACGGGCTGGACGTTCGAGCGCACCGCGCCGCTGGTTCTGGTCGATCGTGCCTCGGACCTCGCCGCAATGGGCCTCATCCTCGGGATCGCGCTGGCCTTTTCCACGACCGGAATCGCGGGCGGTATTCCCGTCACCATCCTCGCGCTCATCGGCGCGCTGGTGGTGACTCGCCCGGTCCTGCTGGAAAAGATCGCGACGTGGGGCCACCGCACGCTCGGGCGCCTGCCGCGCCTCTTCGCCAAGGTGCGCCGCGCCGCCCGCTCGCTTCAGACCTTTTCGGCCCCCGGCCTGACCGCGCTCGCACTGGTCATCGGGCTGGTGGGCTGGTTCGCGGAAGGCTACGCCTTTCACCTGCTCCTCGTCTGGATGGGCGCGGACATCGGGATCGCCAAGTCGGTCGCCATCTTCGTCTTCGCCTCGCTCGCAGGCGGGCTGACCGGCGCGCCCGGCGGTGTGGGCGGGGCCGAGGCGGCGATGATCGCGCTCCTCACACTCGAAGGTGTGGGGCTGGAAACCTCGCTCCCCGCCACCGCCATCATTCGGGTCACGACCCTTTGGTTCGCTATCGGGATCGGGCTCGCCCTGTTCCCCGTGGCCGAGAAACATTCGAAAGCACGACAGAATGCTCTGGAAAACGACTGAATACACCGGCTGGGGCCGTGTACTGAATGCCACCGGCGATATCGCGCGGCCCGAACGGGCCGCCACCCTCGCCCGGATCATGCAGGACACGCCCGCCCCTGCCTTCGGCAACCGCCGTTCCTATGGCGACTCGCCCCTGAACGACGGGGGTCGCGCCATCGACATGACCCGCATGGACAAAGTGCTCGCCTTCGACCCCGATACGGGCATCGTCGAGGCCGAGGCCGGCATTCGTCTGGGCGAACTCATGCGCCTGTTCGCGCCACGCGGCTGGACGCCTGCCGTGGTGCCCGGCACCGGATTTTGCACCCTCGGCGGAGCCATCGCCAATGACGTGCACGGCAAGAACCACCATGTCGCGGGCAGTTTCGGCGAGCATGTCGTGTCGGTGACACTGTTCTCCGGCGGCAAACGGGTTACCGCCTCGCCCTCCCGGCAAAAGACGCTGTTTCGCGCCACGATGGGCGGGATCGGCCAGACCGGCGTGATCCTGTCGGCGAAGATCAAGATGAAGCCCTGCCCCGGCACCGCCATGCGCGTGACCGAGCGGCGCATCGACGACTGGGACGACCAGATCGACGCGCTGGAGGCCTCGACCGCGCCCTATGCGGTGAGCTGGATCGACGCGCAGGCCAAGGGCTCGAAGCTCGGGCGTGGCATCCTCGAGGAAGCCGAACTCGCCGGACAGAACCTGCCTTCTCGGGCCAAACCGAAATCCGTTCCGGTCAATATCGGGCTGTTCTCAAACAGCCTGTTCACCAAGGGGTTCAACGCGGGCTACCTGCGGCGCATCCCGGTGGGCGGACGCACGTCGGACAAACCGATGGAGGACTTCTTCTTCCCGCTCGACAAGGTCCACGGGATGACCAAGCTCTACGGCAAGGCCGGGTTTCACCAGTTCCAATGCGTCGTCGGCCCGGACCAGACCGACGCGCTGCGCGGGATGATGGAGCGGATCGCCCGCTCCGGCCTCGCCTCCCCCCTAGCAGTACTCAAACGCATGGGCGCGGGACGGGCCGGGATGCTGTCCTTCCCGATGGAGGGCTATACGCTGGCCGTGGATTTCCCCAACCGCGACAAGGCGCGCAAGCTGATTGGCGCGTTGGAACAGATGTGCGCGGAGGCCGGCGGGCGGCTCTACCTCGCCAAGGATTCGCTCGCGACCGGAGAGACCATCAAGGCGATGTATCCCGAATGGCAGGACTGGGTGGCGGAAGCCGCGAAGGCGGACCCGGAGGGCGCACTCATCACCGATATGGTGCGCAGACTGGACATGAGGAGCGCGACATGAGCGAGACCTGGATCATCCTCGGCGCCACCTCGTCGATGGCGCGCGCTTTCGGGCGGGCCGTGGCGGAACGCGGCGCGACCGTCATTCTCGCGGGCCGCGACATGGACGACCTGAAGGGCGCGGCAGTCGACCTCACCGCGCGCGGGGCCGAGGCGGCGGAAGCGGTGCGCTTCGACGCCCGCGACCCGGCAACCTTCGGCCCGATCATCGAAAAGGCCGAAGCGCAGGAGGGCGTCATCAACGCCGCTGTTTTCGTCGGCTCCATGCCGGAACAGGCGGCGGTCGACAGCGACCCCGCGCTGATCGAAGGCACTGTTACCGACAGCTACATCGGCCCCGCCCGCTTCCTGCACATGCTGGCCCCCGTGATGGAAGCCCGCGCGGGCGGCACCGTGGTCGGCATTGGCTCGGTCGCGGGGGACCGGGGGCGTCTGTCCAACTATGTCTATGGCTCGGCCAAGGCGGGTTTCCACACCTACCTCGCGGGTTTGCGCAACCGGCTCAATCGCTCAGGTGCGCATGTGGTCACCGTGAAACCGGGCTTCGTCGATACCGCGATGACCTGGGGGATCGAGGGCATGTTCCTCGTCGCCGATCCGGCGGACGTGGCCGCCGAAATCCTCAAGGCCGTCGAGAAAAAGAAGAACGTGATCTACACGCCGTTCTTTTGGCGCATCATCATGACAATCATCAAGTCGGTGCCCGAACCGATCTTCAAGAAACTGTCGATCTGAGGGATTTCGCCGCGGGCCTCCGCCCGCGTCGACCGGGTGGGGGAGGCGCTGC
>NZNT01000014.1 GCA_002695005.1 Maritimibacter sp. | reverse complement strand
GTAGTCGAGCCGCTCGCGCGTCACTTCGTCGGCGAGCCATGCCTCGAACGACACGTCCACCCGGCCCACAGCCCCGCCCGCGACGAACTCGGCATATTGTGCGTTGGCCCATTCGTCCTGACGGCGCAGGTAACAGACCATCTCCACCGGGTAGTCCGAGAAATAATGCGCGATCTTCACCGCGTTGCGTTGCAGGAAGAATGCCTCGCTCGACAGGACGATGGTGTGGATCTTGCCCCCGGCCAGCGCCACCCCCCGCTCGATATGTGCCTTCAACCCGGCGGCGTTCTGCATGGCGGCGGGCGTGAACTCGGAATGCCCCGCCTGCTTGTGCGGGCGCACCGTCTGCCAAAACAGGCCGACCTCGGGATACCAGACACCTTCGCGCAGAAGCGCCGGGCGGTTCGTTTCCATCAGGTGCTGGATATAGGTCGAGCCGGTCTTGGTCGCGCCGATATGGACAATGATGCGTGGCTTCTGCCCGGGCGCGGCAAACCCTTTCTTGGCGGTCCGCACGAGGTCGTTGCGGGCATAGGCATTGACCGCGTCCACCAGCCCGGCCTCGCGTTCGGTCGCGGGCGGGGTGAGGTAAAGCGCCATAAGCTCGTCCTGCGGGATCGGGGCGAGGTCCACGGCCCGGTCCACGAGGTCACGCCGATCCGCGCGCACCGCTTCGATGATGAGCTGGTAGGCACCCGCGCGCTGATGGCGCAGGCTCTGACCCGCCCGCGTCCCGTCGAAATCCGCGCCGCGCAGATGGCAGTTGTCGAAAGCGCTGCGCACACTGTCCCACAGCGTCCGGAACACCTCGCCGTCGCGTTCGCGTGCCAGCGAATAGGTCGCGCCGAGGAAGATGAGGTGGACGAACTGCGACAGCACGATGTTGAAATGCGGCCGAAGCGGGCTGTCACGTTCGGCCGCGCCCGCCTGCTTGAACTGTTCGAAGACGAGCGAGAAGTTCTGGAGGAACCGTTCGTTGTCGCGCTCGGTCCGCTTACGTTTCATGGTGGAGCCGTGGCGCACGCGGTAGCGCGTCGCCTCTTCCGCGAGGAGCGACACCGTGTCAGCGGCCAGAAGCGCCTGAATGACGAAGGGCCGCTCTTCCATCTGTGTCAGCTCAAAGCGCAGCCCGATGCGCTCGACGAAGTCGCGCCGGTAAAGCCAGAGCCAGAAATGCCAGCTCTCCATCAGCAGAGGCATGTCGCGCACCGCCAAGCGCTCCAGCGTATCGGGGAAATACTGCTCGGCCACGTCGGGCGAGAGGGTATGCCCCTCGACCCCCTCGGTCTCCACATGCCGCCAGATCTTGCGCCCGCGTACCATGTCCGACCCGGTCCGCTCGGCCATCTCCACGGCCTTGGCGAGGAAGGCCGGGTTCGGCATGTAGTCGTCCGCGTCTATGAACCAAACGTAGTCGCCGCGCGCCACGCCGAGCGCCTTGTTGCGCGCAAAGCCCTGGCCCACGTTCTTGTCGAGCATCATGGGCCGGATGCGCGCGTCCTCTTTAGCCAGCCGGTCGATGATCGCCTGCGAGCCGTCGGGGGAGACGTCGTTCACCGGGATGATCTCGATCTCGCGCAGGGTCTGGCGCTGGACCGACCGGATGCATTCCTCAATGTAATTCTCGACCCCGTGCACCGGAATGATGATCGACACCTTGGGCTCCGCCGGCGCCTCGGCCACCGCTTCGGGCAGGGAATAGGGGCGGTGCGCCTCGATGAAGTCGAGCGCATCCTCGACCCGCGAGGGCACTGCGCAGCCGGGGACGTGGTAGATCGTGTACCAGATGTAGAAGGCGTGAAAGATGTCCTCGAGCGTGCGGGTCCGGTGGCGGTGGGGGATCGCCTGCCGGTCGTCCGTCAGGCCCCAGCCCGCGTAGAACGGCACGCCGAATGTCACCACCTTCTTGCCGGCGAACAGCGCCTCCAGCCCCATCTGGCTCGTGCCGACATAGACCGTGTCGACCATGTCGAAGACCGTGTAGGGGTTCACCGGATCGGTGAGGATCACGACGCGTTCGGTGCTCTCCAGATGGGTGTAATAGCCCATCCGCTTGCTCTTCTCCCAACTCGAATCCGGGTGTGTCTTGACGATGATCTGCGCATCCGGGTTCTCGCGGATCGCGGTGAACAGCATCTCCTCGAACGCCGCTTCGTCGACCTTGCCGTAGACGGTCGAGGCATCGGCAAAGGCCTGATCGCAGACCAGAACGCGGCGGGCGTAGCCGCCGGGCAGGGTCGGTGCCTCCATCGGCTGCGCGTTGTATTTTGAGATGCGGCGCGCCACCATCCGGTCGATCAGTCCGCGCGCGCGAGTTTGCTCTTCCTGGGTGAACTCCAGCTCGCTGTTGAGCCGCTGGATCAGACGGTTGGGATAGTCGGCCATGAAATAGTAGGCCATGTCATCATAGACATAGCCCAGGCAGGCCATCTCGGGATCGCCCTCGCGAAACGCATGCGCCCAGCTGTGCGAGGTGGCGACGAAGGCAGGTTCGAAAAACAGCAGGTCGGCCCCGACCGGCACCTTGTTCAGGAAGCGCACGCCTCCGGTATGCGTGAACTCCGGATCGCGAAAGATCGTGCCGGTCAGAAGGAAATGCTCGGCGTCATCGACCCCCTCGTCATCGACCGCCTTGATGTGCGGAAAGAGCGTTTTCAGGTTCGCGCCGAACTTGGTGTCGATATTGGCGCGGACGTAGCCGCAGCCGACTGGGCGTTCGCGCAGGGCGAGCACGTAGTCGCGGATGTCTCGCTCCGGGTCGTGGTCGATCTGCCGCGTGTCGAGCAACTCGCAGAAACGCTGGAAGGCAGACTGGTTCTCCGACATCGCTCAGAATTTTCCTGCGGTTGGGGCCGTGATCTGTAGCGGGCCGTGCATGGATTCCCAAAGCCGGACCGCCCGCACCTCGGCTTCGGTCGGGGGGCGGCGGTGAACCGGCTCGGCGGCTGCTTCGAGAAAGAGCTCCTCCCAACCGTCATGCACGACGGTGTTCGCATAGCGTTCAAGAAACAACTCGCGCGCCCGCGCGCCCATCCGCTGCCTGAGGGCATCGTCGGACATGAGCTTGCGCATGTCTTCGCCCAGCGACCCCATGTCCTGACCGCCGGACGAGAGGAACCCGTTTTCACCGGGGATGATCTGTTCGTTCACGCCATTGCAGACGGCATAGCCGATGCCCGGCACGCCATGCGCGTTCGCCTCGCACAGCGTCAGCCCGAACCCCTCGAAGAGCGCCGGGGTCACAAAAACATCCGCCTTGCGATATTCGGGGTAGGGGTCGCTGAGTTCGCCCACGAACACCACCTGCCGCGCGATGCCCAGCTTGCGCGCGAGTTTCTTGAGCGGCCCTTTGGACTTGCCGTCGCCCACGATGCGCAGGTTCCAGTCGGGAAACTGCCGGGCCAGCGGCGCAAAGGCCTCCAGCAGCCGGTCCACGTTCTTGCGCGGGACGAGGCGCGAGACGGTGACGACGTTGCGGGTCTTTTTAGTGGCAGCAAGATCCGCCAGCGCCTCGGGTTCGCGGATCGTGTTTGGCACGACGCGCACGCGGTCGCGGATATCGGGTTGGAACGTCTCGCGGAAGGCGTCGACGAGGATGTGGATGCGCGTGGCTCCGGAAAAGGTGATCTGACGCTCGTCCTCGGGAAACACGCCCAGCCAGTTGGGGAAGCGCGGGTCGATGTGCTCGGACAGCACGATGGGCAGGCCGGTCTTGTATGCGCAGCGAAGGTAGCGCGTGAAGGCGCGGTTCATGTGCAGACCCACGAGAAGGTCGAGGTTGCGAGCGGCAACTTCCAGCGCCATCTGGTCGTCCGCCGGCGCATCATCTTTCTCGCTCAGATGAACGACCTCGATCCCGTCTTCGAGGGGCCAGAGTGAAGGGCCCTTCTTGTCATCGAAAGTGAAAATCACGACATGGTGCCCGCGCACGCGCATCGCGTTGGCCATCATGTGGCCGACGTTCTCGGTGCCGCCGCGCCCCTTGGTGATCCAGGGGACGAAGAAACCGATCCGCAGTCGCCCCGTGTCTTGCGTTCCGGTTGTCGCCATCGAGCCCTTCCCCTAGGTCGCCGCAGCGCGGCGTCTCAGTCGTCTACCGAAACAGCTCACGCGTCAACGCGTCATAGCGCACGAGGGACGTGAGAACACCCGCAAGTTCGTCCACCGGGATCATGTTCGGCCCGTCGGACGGCGCGTTGTCCGGGTCTTCGTGGGTTTCGAGGAACACCGCCGAGACACCGACCGCACAGGCCGCCCGCGCAAGGATCGGCGCGAATTCGCGCTGCCCGCCCGATGTGGTGCCCTGTCCGCCCGGCTGCTGCACGGAGTGCGTGGCATCGAATACGACCGGGTATCCGGTCTGCGCCATGATCGGCAGGCCCCGGAAATCCGTGACCAGCGTGTTGTAGCCGAAAGACGTGCCCCGGTCGCACAGCATGACCTTGTCGTTGCCGGTCGAGGCAATCTTGTCGGCCACGTTGCCCATGTCCCACGGCGCAAGAAACTGACCCTTCTTGACGTTAACCGCGCGCCCCGTCTCGCCGGCGGCGAGCAGGAGGTCGGTCTGGCGGCACAAAAATGCGGGGATCTGGAGCACATCGACCGCTTCGCCCACGGGGCCGCACTGATGCGCGTCATGCACGTCGGTCAGGACCGGCACGCCGAACTCGTCACGGATCTTGGACAGGATCGACAAACCCTCGTCCATGCCAAGACCCCGCGTGGTCGAAATCGACGACCGGTTGGCCTTGTCGTAGCTCGACTTGAAGATGAATTTCGCACCCGCCGTCTCGCAGGCCGCCGCGATCTTTTCAGCCATCATCCGCGCATGGTCGAGGCTTTCGAGCTGGCAGGGGCCGAGGATGAACGCGACGGGGTTCTCACCGCCCACGCTCAGGTCGAGGATATCGACGGTCTTGGTCATTGGGCGATGGCCTCCAGTGCCTGTTCGATGCGGGCTGTGTCGTGCGGGTTGTTGAGCTCCCAGAACACCCGGCCGCGCCCGTCCACTTCGACGCAGCGCACCGGCGCGCCGTTGGCGAGAAAACGCAGCTGCTCCAACCCTTCAAGCCGTTCCAGTTCGCATTCCCCCCACGCCGCATAAGACAGCAGAGTGTCGCGACGATACGCATAGACACCGACATGGTGGAAAACGGGGATCGGGTCCATGTCCGCGACCTTTTGCGGGTCGAGCCACGGGATCACTTCCTTCGAGAAATAGAGCGCGTTGCCATGCACGTCCTGTACGGCGGTGGTGCCGCCGACCATGCCGTTCTTGCGGTCCTCGACGAAATTGCCATAAGTCTCGCGGTCGCAGCGGATGATCGGCGTGGCCATGACCGCATCCGGGTCGCGCTTCATCTCGTCAATGAGCGCCTCGACGAACCACGGCGGCGTCAGCGGCGCGTCGCCCTGCAGGTTCACGATCAGGTCGGCATCCAGTTTGGCCCGCGTGACCGCATCGGCGCAGCGCGCGGTCCCGTTCTCGGCCTCGCGGGACGTCATGATGACCTCGGCCCCGAACCGCTTGGCGGCATCCTCAATCCGCGCATCGTCCGTGGCGACATAGACCGCATCCACGCCGGGCACCGAACAGGCCGCCTCCCAGCTCATCTGGATCAGCGACTTGTGGCTTCCGTCAGGCTGGCGCAGCGTGACCAGCGGTTTGCCGGGATAGCGGGTCGAGGCATAGCGGGCGGGGATCAGGATGACGGTTTTCATTGGACACCGAGACGCAGGAGGTCGTGAAGGTGGACGATGCCGATCGGCTCGCCCGCCTCGTTCGTCACGAACAGCGCCGAGACCGAGTGTTCCTCGATCCGCGAGAGAGCCTGGCTCACCGGGACCTCCGTGCTGGTGGTGATCGGTGTTTTCGTCATGATCGCCTGCGCGGTATGATCGAACAGCCCGTCGATGTTCCGGCGCACGTCCCCGTCGGTGATGATCCCAACGAGCTTGCCACCTTCCACGACGCCTGCTGTGCCGAAGCCCTTTTCGGAGATCGTCAGAACGGCTTCCTTCATCGGCGTCTCGGGCGCAAGAAGCGGCATCCGGTCGCCGTCGTGCATCACCTGACCCACGCGCATCAGTTGCACGCCCAGTTTTCCGCCGGGGTGGAAGACACCGAAGTCCGTCGGGCTGAACCCACGCTTCTGCATGAGACTTGCGGCCAGCGCATCGCCAAGCGCGAGCGTCATGGTCGTCGAGGTCATCGGCGCCAGCCGGATCGGGCAGGCCTCAGGCACCTTGGGCAGCAGGAGCCGGAAGGTGGAGGCCATCATCAGGGTCGAGCCGGGGACCGAGGAAATGCCGATCACGGGGATCGAAAAACGCTGGCAGTATTCCAGCATCACGAGCAATTCGTTCGTTTCGCCGGAGTTCGAGATGAGGATAACGGTGTCGGCCTCCTCGATCATCCCGAGGTCGCCGTGGGCGGCCTCAGTCGGATGGATGAAGAACGCGGGAGAGCCGGTGGAAGACAGCGTCGCGGCCATCTTTCGCGCAATATGGCCGGACTTGCCCACGCCACCCACCACCACCTTGCCGGTCCGCTCGAGGATCATCGAAACGGCGGCTTCGAAGTCGGAGGGCAGGTTTTCGGAAAGCGAGGTGAGCGCCGCAGCCTCGGACAAAAGCACGTCGCGGGCGGTGTCGATCACGGTCGTCGGCATCTGTTCCAAAATCATTCTCAGCGCCACCCCGACGGAGGCGCTTGGGCGCGCAAACAAGTGTCACAATACCCCCGGCGCGTCAACTTGGCCGGGCACGGGCGGGCATCAGGACTGAGGAGTTCCGGCGAGGGCGTCACGCAGGACCGCCGCGAGTTCCGCGGGTGGGCAGGGTTTCTGTAGGATCGGGGCCACCACCGGGCCCATCTGAGCCTCGGAAATCTCTGTGTAGCCAGACATGTAAATGACCGGCAGGTCCGGCGAAATCGCGCGTAGCGCGACCGCCAGTTCAAATCCGCTCATGCCCGGCATCACCACATCGGTCAGAAGCAGGTCGCAGGACTCGCCGCTCGAAACGTGGTCGAGCGCCTCGGACCCGGAGCATGCCGTCAGGACACTGTAGCCAAGCCCTGCCAGCACATCGCGGGTGAGGGCGAGCAGGTCGGGCTGATCGTCGACGAGGAGAATCCGCTGTCCCGTGCCGGTGGGTAGGATCGGTGGGGGCGGTTCGGCCGCGGACTGCTGATCAGGGCGACCACGGGGCAGGAACATCCGGATCGTCGTGCCACGTCCGACGTCGGAGTAAATCTTGAGAAGTCCCCCCGCATGCTCGACGAAGCCGTAGACCATCGACAGGCCAAGCCCCGTGCCTTCACCCTGTGGCTTGGTTGTGAAGAAAGGATCGGTTGCACGCCTGCGCACTTCGGGCGTCATACCGGGGCCATTGTCGCTGACCGAAATTTCGACGAATTCTGTGATGACGTCCTGATCTGCGTCAGGCCTGTTTTCGCCAAGTTGGCGGCGTGTCATACCGTCGATTACGCGCGCCCTAATCTCGATCCGATTTCCCTGACCGCTGTCACGGATCGCGTCACGTCCGTTGAGTGTGAGGTTCAGGAGCGCATTCTCGAGCTGCGCCTCATCGCACAGGACGTGGAGCCCTTCTGCCGGTGGCGTGATCGAGACCTCGATCGAAGCGTCCACCACAGGCCGGGCGAGAGCCGACAGATTTTCGAGTGCCCGGGCCACCGGGACAGGCTGTACAAGTGTGGGTTGGCGCCGGGCGAATGTGAGAAGCCGCTGTGTCAGCTCGGCGCCGCGCCGGACCGCATTGCGGGCCGTATCGAGAAACCGGTTGTCGGCGCCGGGCGTCTCGTCCCGGGCCAGTTCCACGGCATACTCGATCGTGCCGAGCAGGTTGTTGAAGTCATGCGCGATTCCGCCCGTGAGTTGCCCCAGCGCATCGAGCCGGGCGGCGCGTTCGAATTGCTGGCGCCCACGCTCGATCTCGGTCACGTCGTCCAGCGTCACGACGGTCTGCACGTCGTCCGTGGTACGGGGTGCGACACGGGCGCTGGTGACACGCAGGTATCGCGCTTCTTCACCGTCGCCCATGATTGCGACCTCGCCGCGTAATGCCTCACCGGCGACCGCGCGCCAGAGGGGATGAGCATCGCGGGAATAGACTGTCAGGTCTTCGGTCCGCCTCAGCGGGACGCGATCCGGCCAGTCGCTGTCGGCGCCGAACGCATCTGTACCAAGCAGGTCACGCGCGCCCGGGTTCGCGACCCGGATCGAACCGTCCGGCCCAAGCCCGAGGATACCGTTGCGCGCTGTCAGCAGGATCGCATTGAGCCGTTCGTCGAGCGAGGCGATGCGCATCGCGTCCCGCAGTTTGGTGCGCTGGGCCGACAGAATGAGCCCCGCCACGAGTGCTATGCCGATGACGAACGCAGCGATCAGGCCCGAGGCCAGAGCCGTGATCCGCAATCGGTTCGCCTCCAACTCGTTGTTCAGAGCTGTGTTCAGCGTTTGGTGAAGGGCCGCGAGATCGGCTATGGCGTCATCGTCCGGCAACCGAACGGCCGCGTCTATCTGGCCAATCGTCGCGCCGGCGGCGTACAGACGGTCCACGTCGTCGAGTTTCGACGCATAGGCGTCGAGCGTCGCGAGCAGATCGGCCGTGTCCAGCGGGATGTCTTGCCGTGCGGCCATGGCTTCGAGGTCGGAGATGTAACCGCGGGCCTCGTCGTAGTTCGCGCGTGCTGCGACGCCATAACGCTCTTCGTCGGTGCGCAGCACATGGTTCTTGAAGTTGTGAATGAACCCGCCGTAACCGATGGACCGTTCGAGTGCTGCGATGGTGGCAGGGACCTCTTCGGTGACCAGTTCGAACTCCGCTTCGGACTGGCGGACGGTAGAATAGAGCGCGCTTGCGGCGACCAACACCAGCACGCCCCCAACCGCTGCGAGTGCGGCGAACCAGAACGACCGCCCGGATAAGGGGGTCGCGCTGTCCGCCCGTGCGCGAGTCACGCCGGGTCCCCCCCTGTGTCGGGCGCAAGCAGCCGCTCGACTTCGGCGTTCAGGGTGTCGGGCGGAAACGGCTTGGACAGCGTGACGTCCGCGCCCATGTGCCGGGCGAGATCGAGCATGTGTTCCTGCCCGCTGAAACCGGTCGCCCCCGAGATCGCGATGATCGGCAGGTCGGTGGGCGCGCGCAACCGGGAGTCGGGACCAGGACGCCGGATGCGATTGATAAGCAGGATTCCCCCGTCCGCCACCGGCTGACCGAGGTCGCGGACATAGATGTCGGTAATAAGAAGGTCGACGTCCTGCGTTTCGAGGATGTCGATAGCCGCCGAACCGCGCGCGACCACCACCACACGATGATCCTGCCTGCGCAGGCTGTGCTCCAGCAAGAACCCGAAATCGGGGTCATCATCCATGATGAGGATATGCGCCATGCGCCTCCGCACCTTTCATCGCGAGCTTGAGTGGGCGTGGTTCGCGACACGCCCCATTCGCGTTTTGCACGGACCACCCGATGCCCTGCAACAAAAAAAGGCGCCGCAGAGCCCGCGACGCCTCGACAGTTAAGGGTTTGTTTTCGCTTACTTCGTGTGCCCGCCCAGCGTTTCCGCGAACCAGTCGGCGATGAGCGAACGGCCGAACGACATGTTGTCCGCGCCGACATGTTCAACACCGCCTTCGTATGCGGTGAAGATTTTCAGCTCCCGCTTGGGCGAATTGGTCAGCTGGTCATAGGCCTGCCGGGCGTATTCCAGTCCGATCTGGCGGTCCTTTTCGCCGTGGGTGACGAGGAAGGGAACCTTGATCTTCTCCATCTGGCCATTGAGGTTCATCCCCTTGGCCTTCTCCATGAAATCGTCCTGATCCTTGGCGTCGAATACCCACCAGACATGATGCCAGTAATGCGGTACCGGGTTCTCGCCCTCACGCCGCATGCGTTTTTCCTGCACTTCCGCCCAGTTGTGGTTCGCGCCCCAGACGGCGCCAGACGCATAGCGCGGCTCGTTCGCGACGATGCGCGGGACATAGTACCCGCCAAGCGAGATGCCAGAGCAGCCAACGCGCGCCGCGTCCACGTCGGGGCGGGCTGCGGCATATTCGTAAACCGGCGTCCCCCAGCGTTCGCTGTCATATGTCGCGTGCAGTCCCTGAAGCCGGATCGACTCGCCCGTGCCGGGCTGGTCGACACACAGGGTCGAGATGCCACGGCGGGCCAGTTCTTGCGGAAGCCAGGTCCAGTAGAGCAGTTCCTTGTTGGAATCGAGCCCGTTCAGGAAGACGACGCAGGGCGCCTCGCCATCGACCCCCTCGGCGCGGGTGAAATAGGCAGGCAGCACCTTGTCTCCATAGGGTATTTCCACCCGCTCGCAGTTCTCTTTGCGGTAAGACACGTACTTGTCGAAGCATTCCAGAGCTTTGGCAAAAGTCTCGGCCCGGCCCGGATGACCGTGGCCCTGCATCCGCTCGGCAGTGAGCAGGTAAAGGCAGGCGCGCCGAAGCTTGTCGCCCGCGGAAAACAGCCGGTCTTTGGCCTCGTCATCGGACGCCTGCGTGATCAGGTCTTCGGCCTTCTTCAGCCATTCCTTGAGAAATTCGGCCGTGCCCGCATCCTCACCGGCTTCGGCCTTTTCCAGAAGCGGTTTGGACATGTCGATGATCTCACCCATCTCGCCGCCGGACTGTATCGCGATCGACAGGGACAGGTTCCAGACATAGTTCGGAAAATACTCGAAAAGTGCCATGCACGTTCCTCCTCAGATTTCGTGCGGACGCTACGGCTGCTTCCTTGCAATGTGAAATTGAAAGGGGAATGGGCAGGTATCGAGCACATCAATAGACCGGATGAGAAGAAACAATTTCTCCAATACTCGCCGCGTCCTTAGGTTCCCGGCGAAAACAACAGGAGAGTGTCCGTGCGGGCCGACCGTTCGAAACCAAGTGTAGGATCTGATCGCAGCGTTGCCGTGTCCATGCCCGTTGAGGGGGACGCCCGTCCTGCCGTCCGCGTAGGCAGGCCCTTGTGCCGGCTCGACGACCTGCCGGTTGGTCAGTCGCGCGGGTTCGACCCACTGGGTGAAGGGCGCGACACGATGTTTATCGTGCGACAGGGCGACAGGCTTTACGGATACCGCAACCGCTGCCCTCATTACGACAACGTCCGTATGGCGTGGAAGAAGGACGAGTTCCTTAATTCCGACCGTAGCCGCATTGTCTGCGGTGCCCACGGCGCGCTTTTCGAGATCGACACCGGGCGCTGCACCCTCGGCCCCTGTCTTGGTGACAGCCTGACTCCCGTCGCGCTTGATCTACGCGAGGGCGAAGTCTTCCTCTCCCACCCTTACGCCCCTGGGCTGCGCCCACGTCCGGGCCGCCAAAAGACCTGAAGGAGCTTTTCATGCCGCGTCGTATCGTCGACCTCTCCGTTACCCTGAAGGCCGGGATCGCCTCGGACCCGCCGCCGCTTTTGCCCAAGATCACTTATCGTGACCACGCTTTCGGAGCCGCCGAGTTCGCGCCGATGGCCGGGTTGGAGGCCTCGGACATGTTGGAAGGGGCGGGTCCCGCGTCGGAGGAATGCCTCGTCACCACCCATGTCGGCACCCATATGGACGCGCCGTGGCATTATCACCCGACCATGAACAACGGCGAACGGTCGATCACGATCGACGAGGTGCCGCTGGAATGGTGCATGGGACCGGGCGTGAAGCTCGATTTCCGCGACATGCCGGACGGCCACGTTGTGACGGCGGCAGAAGTCGAAGCGGAACTCGCGCGCATCGGACACGAGCTTCAGCCGGGCGACATCGTGCTCGTCAACACCGCCGCCGGGGCGCGCTACGGTGAGGACGATTACCTCACCCGCGGGATCGGCATGGGACGCGAAGCGACGCTGTATCTGACCGAACGGGGCATGAAGGTCTGCGGGATCGACGCCTGGGGCTGGGATGCGCCGATGTCCTACCAGAAGCAGGCCATCGCCGAGACCGGGAACAAGTCGCTTCTGTGGGAGGGTCACAAGGCCGGCGCCGAGACCGTCTATTGCCACATGGAGAAGCTTCACAATCTCGAAGAGCTTCCTGCGACCGGCTACACGGTGGCGGCCTTTCCGGTGAAGGTAGAGCGCGGTTCGGCGGGCTGGACCCGCTGCGTGGCGATCTTCGACGACTGAAGGGCTTGAACTGCTGATGCACGCCGGCGATCGCTCGCGACGCTGGGAAGTCCGATCAGCGTCCTGCGGCTGGTCGAAAAACTGGTGAACGGCGCTGCGCGCCTGCCCCGGACTCGAGAGTAGATCCATACTTCGGCCCGGCAGAATTGCATCGACGGCGTGAATATGTCGCATCAAGTCAAACAGTTTTACCAATATGCGTGCCGGGGGTAGTGTCTCGGTGAGGAGAAATGGGAGGCATTCATGGGCGACAACCTGTCCAAACATGTGAAATCCGCGCTGATCGTCGGTGGCGGAATCGGTGGCCCGGCAGCGGCGATACGGCTGGCGGAGCGTGGTGTCGCGGTGGACCTCGTGGATATCGAGGAGAACTGGGGCGTGGCCGGGACCGGCGTGACGCTTTCCTCGCTGACCTGCCGCGCGCTGTGCGACCTTGGCTTTGCGGATGAGCTGATGGAAAAGGGCAAGCTTCATGACGGGCTGACGATGTGCGACCCCGTCGGCAACGTGGTGGCCGAACATGATACGCCGCGGCTCTACTCTCCCGACGTGCCCGGCGAAGGTGGCGTGATGCGCCCCGTGCTTCATGACATGATGGCGCGCCGCATGGAGGAGTTGGGCGTGAAGGTTCGCACCGGCACCACAGTTACGGCGCTCGATCAGGACGACCTCGCCGTCACGGCGACTTTCACGGATGGCTCCACAGGCACCTATGACCTCGTCATCGGCGCGGACGGCATGTTCTCCAAGGTGCGCGAGATGGTCATGCCCGACGCGCCTGCGCCGGTCTACACGGGGCAGGTCTGCTGGCGCGCGCAGATGCCGTTGCCGCCGCACTGGACCCGGGCAAAGATGTTCATGGGACCAGTCAAGGTGGGGTTCACGCCATATGCCCACGACCGGATGTACATGTTCCTGCTGGAAAACGTGACAGACAAGCCATTCTATGAACCCGACGAGTTGTTGCCGAAGCTCAAGGCCCTGCTTGCGCCCTTCGGCGGCGAACTTGCCGAGATCCGGGACGCAATGAACGAAGACACGCCGATCCTCGCACGTCCGCTTGAGGCGATCCTGCTGGACCGCCCGTGGAACGTGGGGCGGGTGCTTTTGATTGGCGACGCGGCCCACGCGACTACCCCGCATCTGGCTTCCGGCGCCGGAATGGCGGTCGAAGATGCGATCGTGCTGGTCGATGAACTGGACAAGGCCGAGACCTTCGAGGGTGCGATGGAGTCCTTCATGGCCCGCCGCCTGCCGCGCGGAAAACTGGTGGTCGGCAACTCCCTCAAGCTCGGGGAACTGGAGCAGGCGGGGGCAGGCATGGACCAGATTGGTCCGCTCATGGGTCAGTCGCTCGCGGCAATCGCGCAGCCATACTGACGCGCGGGACGCAGAAAAACGGGCGGCTGCGTTGCGGCCGCTCCGTGTCAGGGTTCTAGGCCGGCGAACACAAGCGCGACCAGACGCGCGATCCGATCCTGCCGCTGAGCCCGGTCTCCATAGCTAAGACCGCGGCCCAGAGTGTCGAGCAGCAACTCCAGGTCCTGGCGCGTCACATCCGGTCGCAACTCACGCGTCGCAATCGCGACCAGCCGGAACTTGTCGAGCGTTGAAATGACGCGTTCGCGCAGCTCCGTCAGGTCATCCTCGACATCGGCTACGGCGAGTGCCTGACCCAGCGCCGCGTGGTTCGCGATGTCTTCGGCCAGCGCATCGAATAGCCGCCGAAAGCCGTTCGGCGTTTCCGGCGTGTCGGCGGCCAGTTGTTCGAAACGGACAACATTCTCGTCGAACACCGCCAAGGCGAGCGCTGATCTGTTCGGAAAATTGCGATAAAGCGTGGCGCGACCTACCTGTGCTTCCATAGCAATCCGGTCGAGAGCGATGTCGAAGCCGTCGCGGGCAAAGACCTCAGCCGCAGCTCTCAGGATCGCGTCGCGATTGCGCTGCCCGTCCGCTCTCATCCGTTTCCGCTCCATCGGAAGTCTGTAGCCCGACCTGTCGCGGCCCGGCAAGCGGTGTGACCCCGAAAACGTCCGGCAAAAGGCTGTGTGCGGGTGGCGCCCGGCAGTGCCGTGGAGCATGCCGGGCGTCCGGTCAGGCCTGGACGACCTGTTGGTCGATCGCGCCGAAAACCGACTGTCCGTCGGCGTCGAAAACCTCCATCTTCACCCGGTCGCCGAAGCGCATGAATCCGGTCTTGGCCTCGCCCTCGTCGATCATCTCGATCCCGCGCCGCTCCGCGATGCAGGAAGAGCCGACGTCGCGGTAGGTTTCATTCGAGACGGTGCCGGAGCCGATGACGGTGCCGGCAACAAGGTCGCGGGAGTAAGCGGCATGGGCCACCAGTTCATCGAAACCCACCGACATGGCGTAGCCATTGGCGGACCCGAACTTTTCGCCGTTCCACCAGACGTTCAGCGCCAGATCGACGCGCGCATCGCGCCATGCCGCGCCCAACTCGTCTGGGGTGACGGCGACCGGGGCCACCGCACACGGCGGCTTTGCGAGGACCCAGCCGAAGCCTGCTTTCATCTCAATCGGCGCGATCCGGCGCAGGGACCAGTCGTTGATCTGCACGATCAGGCGGATGTGCGTGCGAGCCGCCTCGGCGGAAGTGCCCAGCGGCACCTTGTCGGTGATGATCCCGAACTCGCCCTCGAAGTCGATGAAGTCGTCTTCGGTCGCGAATTTCACGTCCTCGGTCGGTCCGTAGAATTTCGACGACACGCCTTGGTACATATAGGGAAACGGCGGCTTGCTCTGATCTTCCATCCCGAAGACCTTGCTCATCAGGTCGCCGTGACTGTCATAGGCCGACCCGTCGAGCCATTGCCAGGCGCGCGGCAGGGGAGCCAGCGCTGCGGCGGGGTTGAAACCGCCTCCAAGGCCGTTGTTCACGGCTTCGTATTCCATCTCGAGCTGGATCTCGACCTCGTCCCAGCGCTCCATGAGCTCCTGCATTGTATGCGCGCCCTTGGCGGGTTCGATGCGGGTCATGTCACGGCTGACGATAAAGAGCCGTCCGTCCTTCGTGCCGTCCGGCAACGTCGTGAATTTCATGCTGTCCTCCTTTTGAGTGTTCTTATCTGGTGTCAGGCAAAAGCTGCGTCGACGAGCGCCGGGGCATCGGCATCGCGCTTGAAGCCGAGCCGGTCGGCGGTCTCCGTCTCCAGCCGGGGAAACTGGCCAAAAAGCGCGACGGTCGCGGGGTCGGGGTCAAAGGTGACGCGCGACGGGCTGTCGGGAAAGCGGGCGTGGAGCGCCGCGACCAGCTCACCGAAGGTGAGCGACAGGGCGGGAAGGGTGAAGGCACGTTCCGCCCCGATCTCAGGCAACTTGGCAGCGTGGATGAAGTTGGCCGCCACGGTGTCGACCGAGGTAAGCCAGCTCCGGCTGTCCTGAGCTACCGGGAGAGTGATGTCCTCGCCGCGGCGGACGCTCCAGAACAAGCGCGACATGAAAGCCGACTTGAGTCCCGCATCCGCCCCGTCGCGCGCCATCACACCGGAGGGGCGCAACGATACCCCGTCGAGCCACCCTTTCGCGGTGAAGTTGGATAGCGCCACTTCCATCATCAATTTCTGCGCGCCGTAGACCATCGTGGGGGCAAAGGGCGTCGCATCCGTCACCGGGTCCGGGAGAGGCATGGCATAGACCGCGATGGTGGATGCGAAGACCATGCGCGTTAGCGGCGCGGTATCCCGCAGGTATTCGAACAGGTCGAGTGTCGCGTCGACGTTCACCGCGCGGGCAAGGCCATAATCGGCTTCTGCTGCGCCGCCCAGTATGGCGGCCAGCATGATTACCGCGTCGGCCCCGTCGAGCGCCGCGCCGCGTAGGTCAGGGTCGGAGAAATCACCATTGAACATTTGCGCATGCGCCCCTTCGGGTGCCGTCAGGCCAGCCCGGTCGACGAGCGACAATGCCGTGACATCCGGATCCGCCGCGAGTTGCGCCGCCACGCGTTGCCCGACGAATCCGCCTGCGCCGATGACGGTGACTTTCATGGATCGGAACTCCGTGGCATGGTTGGTTGATCGACCAAACACTAGGGTCAATGCCTTGAAGGAACAAGAAAAGGCAGACGTTTCGGATATCCGTTTTTTTGTCGCAAGGTATTGATGAAAACCATGAGACTTTCCTCGGATTATCGGTTTGAACGAAGCCCGAGACGGCAGCGAAGGGAGCAAACGTCCGATGGCCAGATATCTCAAGGAAGGCGTTGACCCGGGTGTCGTGAAGGCGGCGGATGACAAGGTGCGGGGGATCGTCGAGGCGACGCTTGCCGACATCGAAGCGCGGGGGAACGCGGCGATCCGTGACCTCAGTGTGAAGTTCGATGGGTGGGACCGTGACGACTACCGGCTGACGTCGGACGAGATCAACGCCTGCATGGACGAGATGAGCGCCCAGGATCTTCATGACATCGAGTTCGCTCAGGACCAGGTGCGCGGCTTCGCGCAGATCCAGAAAGACGCGCTTCTGGACGTCGAAGTCGAGACGATGCCGGGCGTGATCCTGGGTCACAAGAACGTGCCGATCCAGAACGCAGGTTGCTATGTTCCCGGCGGCAAGTATCCCATGCTCGCCTCCGCTCACATGTCGGTGCTGACGGCCAAGGTCGCGGGCGTGCCACGGGTCATCACCTGCGCGCCGCCTTACAAGGGCCGGCCCGCCGCTGCCATCGTCGCGGCACAGCACATGGCCGGGGCGGACGAGATCTATGCGCTTGGCGGCATACAGGCGGTCGGCGCGATGGCGCTGGGGACAGAGACCATCGACCCGGTGGATATTCTCGTGGGACCGGGAAACGCCTTCGTCGCCGAAGCCAAACGCCAGCTCTATGGGCGCGTCGGGATCGACCTCTTCGCCGGTCCGACCGAGACGCTCGTGATCGCGGACGAGACGGTGGATGCCGAGCTTTGCGCCACCGACCTTCTGGGCCAGGCCGAGCACGGGCCGGACAGCCCTGCGATCCTGCTCACCACGTCCGAAAAGCTCGCGCGCGAGACGATGGCAGAGGTCGCGCGGCTGCTCGAAATCCTGCCCACCGCCGGGCACGCGGGCAAGGCGTGGGAGACCTACGGCCAGGTGATCGTCGTCGAGGATCATGACGAGATGCTGGCCGTCGCCAACGACATCGCCTCGGAGCATGTGCAGGTGATGACGGATCGTGACGATTGGTACCTCGACCACATGGTCAACTACGGCGCACTCTTTCTCGGCCCGCGCACCAACGTGGCCTATGGCGACAAGGCGATCGGGACGAACCATACGCTCCCCACGAAGAAGGCCGGGCGCTACACCGGTGGCCTCTGGGTCGGCAAGTTCCTCAAGACCCACACCTACCAGAAGGTGCTGACGGACGAGGCCTCGGCGCTGGTCGGGCGCTATTGCTCGCGCCTGTGCATGTTGGAGGGGTTCCAGGGACACGCCGAACAGGCCAACGTACGGGTGCGCCGCTACGGCGGGCAGAACGTCGCCTACGCCGAAGGTGCAGCCCCTGTCGTCGGCGCAGACAAGGCAGCAGAATGATGGACCTGCCACGGACACCAAGTCTGAGGCTCGACGGGAAACGGGCACTCGTCACGGGCGCCGGGCGGGGCATCGGACTTGCGGCCGCTGCGGCACTCGCCGAGGCGGGGGCATCAGTGACGCTCGCGGCTCGCTCGTCGGGCGAAATCGAGGCCGCTGCCGAGGCCGTTGTCGCGGCCGGCGGTCAGGCCGACGCGATCACTCTGGACGTTTCCGATATCGCAGGCACCACGCGCGAAATCGCACGATCCGGGCCCTTCGACGTGCTGGTCAACAACGCGGGCACCAATCGGCCCAAGCCGGTCTGGGAGGTCAGCGAGGGCGACTACGATGCCGTGCTCGACCTCAATCTGAAGGCCGCGTATTTCGTGGCCAAGGCGGTGGCCGAGGGCCTCATCGCCGCGGGGCGCGCCGGCTCGCTGATTCATATGTCGAGCCAGATGGGGCAGGTCTCCGGACCGGGTCGCTCGCTTTACTCAGCCTCGAAATTCGCCATCGAGGGAATGAACAAGGGTCTGGCGATCGATCTTGCGCCACATGGCATCCGCTCGAACACCATCGCGCCGACCTTCATCGAAACTCCGCTCACCCGGCCCTTCTTGGACGATCCCGGGTTTCTCGAAACCGTGCTGTCCAAGATCAAGCTCGGACGGCTCGGACAAGTGACGGACCTCATGGGCGCGGTGACATTCCTGGCCTCGGACGCGTCGGGGCTGATGACCGGCTCGACGCTTACAGTGGACGGTGGCTGGACCGCCGAGTGACGCGGGGTCTGGCCCTGATCGCAGCTGCGAGGTAAGCGATGGCATGGACCTCGCTTTTCCAATCGCCCTGTCGCTGATCGCCGCCGCCATGTGGGGTATTTCCGCCCACATTCAGCGGCTTGGCCTCGACGGCACAGATGCACTCACCGGCGCATTCGTCTCGGTCGGGACCGGCGCGCTCCTCATGTGGAGCGCAGCGCCGTTCTTCGTTCAGTCTGCATGGTGGACCCATCCCGCGACGCTGATCTTCCTTGCCGTCGGCGTGATCTTTCCGGCGCTGGGGCAGCGGTTTCAGATCGCGAGCGTGGACCTCGTCGGCGCGTCGCTGACAGCTTCACTCTCCTCCGCCGCCCCGGTGGTCGCTGTGACCATCGGCGTGCTGCTGCTTGGCGAAACCCTCGGCCTGCAAGGCGCGCTCGGCATCGCCATCATGGTGACGGGCTTCGTTCTGGCCACGCATTCGCCGCGTGGGATCAAGCGGGGATTTCCGGTCTGGGCGTTGTTCGTCCCCGTCGGCGCGGCGGTGGTCCGCGGGATTGCCCAGCCGGGGCTCAAATTGGGGCTCTCCGATCTTCCGAGTCCGGCCTTCGCACTTCTGATCGGCACGACAATGTCCACGGTCACCCTCGGCTTACTGCTTCTGCCGCGTGCCGTGCGTGGCCGGGTGTCCCTCGGAGGCGGGTGGATCTGGTTCGTGCTGAACGGCGCGATGTTTTCGCTGGGAATACTCTGTCTCAACATGGCCCTGTCGCGCGGGACCGTCACGCTCGTCTCGCCGCTCGCAGCAACGACGCCGCTCTGGACGCTGGCCTTTGGCGCTCTCCTGTTCAAGCGGGAGCAACTGGGCCTCAAGCACTTGGCCATCGCGCTCATGGTAGTGATCGGTGCGGCGCTAATCGTCACCCGGTGACACCCATCCTTGCAGCGGTGCGGTCCTGTCCTCGGCTAATGCGGGTGTCGAAAGACTTGTCTGAAGTATGCTTAGTTTCGCAGTGCGGAATATAATTCTGAAAACTGGACAGGTGGAACCCTCCCGATTAACGTGACTCTGTGACCCATTTGTTCGCGCTATCGAACCGCGTCGGGTCCATACAGGGAGGAACACACATGAACAGGAATTTACTCGCCGCAATCGCGGCTCTTGGGCTGTCGTCGCCCGCTTTCGCTCAGACGCCGGACTATGGCGACGCGGCCAACTGGCTGTGCAGGCCGGGTGTCGAGGGGCCCTGCGCTGCCAATCTCGATACGACAGTGATCGAGGCGGATGGAAGCACCCGGCGCGAGGACTTCGTCGCTGCAGAGGACCCGGGCGTCGACTGCTTCTACGTCTACCCCACGGTCTCGACCGATTCGACGCCCAACTCCGACATGCAGGCCGACCCGGCGGAACGCACCGTGGCCGAGCGCCAGTTCGCCCGTTTCGGCGAAGTCTGCCGCCTTTATGCTCCGCTTTACAGGCAGGTGACACTCGCGGGTCTGCGCGCGCAGCTGTCGGGGAGCAACGCCGGGACGGATTGGGCGATGGCGATGGGCGACGTGGGCGCGGCTTTCCGGCAGTACATCGAAAACGACAACGACGGGCGCCCCTTCGTCCTGATTGGCCACAGTCAGGGCTCGATCATGCTGGAACCGCTTATCGCACGCGCCGTCGCCGGAACGCCGCTGGCCGATCAACTCCTGTCCGCGATCCTCGTCGGAACCAACGTCGAACGGCCGACAGGTGAACCATCAGGCGGCGATCTCGCATCCTTGCCGCGGTGCGAGTCGGCGCAGGACACCGGGTGTGCGATTTCTTATGTCACGTTTCTCGAGGGCGCGACGCCGCCGGAAGGCGGATTGTTCGGGCGCGCGGAAGGGGAGGGGATGCAGGTTGGCTGCACCGACCCCGCAGCACTCCTCGGTCGTGATGAACTCATGCCGTATTTCCCCGTGGAATACGGCGGCTCGGCGCGGCAGGGCGACCCCTGGCTGGCCGATGGCGAGATCGGAACCGGTTGGGTTTCCACGCCCGGGCTCCTCAGCGCCGAGTGTATCGACCGGGACGGGGCGCAGTTTCTGTCGCTCAAGGTCCATGCCGAACCGGAAGACCCGCGCGCAGACGACATCGGCGGAGAGCTGACCGTCATGGGCAACCCCTCACCGCAGTGGGGCCTCCACCTGATCGAGATGTACGCCACGCAGGGCGACCTGATCGAGTTGGTCCGGCAGCAGGCCGCCGCCCACATGACCGATTGACAGGCCGGGGCGTCGGCAACCCGTCGCCCCGAAGCAACGACGCGTCAGCCTGCGAGATCGACGGCTGCGACGTAGCGCCCGTCCCATGCCCTGTAGAACATGACGGTTCCGGAGACCGTGCCGTTCACGACGGCACGCCGCACCACGTTGGATGACAGCCCGCAGAACGCCGTCACCTCGGCAGAGCCCAAAAGCTGACGACGCTGCAAATTCACGAAGTATCCGTCGCGGCTGTCGAAGGCCGTCGATTTCCCGAATTTATGCACGTTCGCGCGGTCCTGTTGAAGGACGGCCGCAGCGCTCTGCAAACGTACACCCTTGGAATTGAAATGGTCGAAATCCGACCAATCGGCCGTGTAGCGCACGACGAACGTGCCGGGAAGTTCGGACGGGTCGGACGTGTAGGGGATACAGTCCTGAGCGAGGGACGGTGACGCGGCCAAGGCTACGAGGAGCGAGAAAAGGGATGTGAGCTTCATTGAGTCCTCCTTTTCCCGATAATACGCGCGGCCGCAGGAGCCATCCATGCGACAGATCAAGTCGACTAGTCGCATGGGCAAGGCCGGTTCGCTCGGGTAAATGAGGTGCAAAGGAGTGCCCATGCAGCCCCAGATTCCCCTGACCCGAGACCTTGTGCTGATCGGCGGCGGCCACGCTCATGCGCTCGCGCTGCGGAAGTGGGGCATGGCACCCCTACCGGGTGTGCGCCTGACGCTCATCAACCCCGGTCCGACTGCGCCGTATTCGGGGATGCTTCCCGGGCATATTGCCGGGCATTACAGCCGGACAGACCTCGACATCGACCTCGTTCGGCTCGCGCGGTTCGCCGGGGCCCGGCTGATCCTCGGCGCGGTGGACGGGCTGGATGCGCAGGCTCGGACCGTGCACGTCGCGGGGCGGGGAGACATTGGGTATGATGTGGCCTCGGTCGATATCGGCATCCACGCCGAAATGCCGGGGATCGAAGGGTTCGCAGACCACGGGATCGGGGCCAAGCCGCTGGATCGGTACGCCTCGGCATGGGAGCGCTTTGTTGCCGAGGTTGTTGATGGCGGCGCGCGGCCCGAGGTTGCCGTGATCGGTGGAGGCGTGGCCGGAACGGAGCTTTCGCTCGCCATGTCCCATAGGCTCACCGAGGCGGGCGCATCGCCGCGGGTGACGCTCATCGAGGCGGGCCCGGATTTGACCGGCTTCACGCCCCGTGCGCTGTCCAGCGTCCGAACGGCGCTCGCCGATCATGGTGTCGAGGTGCTGACGGGTAGCGGGGTGGCACAGGTCGCGCCGGATCACGTCATCCTCGTCGATGGCAGGACCATTCCGGCGGCACTAACCGTTGGCGCGGCAGGCGCTTTCGCCCATTCCTGGCTGGCGGACACAGCGCTGCCGACCACGTCCGAGGGCTTCCTCCGCGTCGGCCCCACGCTTCAGGTGGAGGGGCACCCGGAGCTTTTCGCCGTCGGCGACTGTGCACACCTCACCGAAACGCCGCGCCCGAAAGCCGGGGTCTTCGCCGTGCGCGCCGCGCCGGTTCTCGCCGCGAACCTCAAAGCGGCGTTGTCGGGCGGCCCGATGCGGTCGTTCCGCCCGCAGAAGGACTTTCTCAAGCTGGTCTCGCTCGGCGGCAAATCTGCGCTCGCCTCCAAGTGGTCGCTTGCGGCGGCCGGTCCGCTCCTTTGGCAATGGAAGAACCGGATCGATCAGAAATTCATGGACCGTTTCCGCCACCTGCCCGACATGACCGCACCGGGATTGCCGGCGCAGGTCGCAGATGGCGTGCGTGCGGAGCTTGGGACGGACGCGCAGATGTTGTGTGCCGGCTGCGGGTCCAAGGTCGGGCCGGACGTGCTTGCCGCCGCGCTGGCGCGGATGCAGGCAGGCCCCGGGCGCAAGGATGTCCTGTCTGGGCCCGGAGACGACGCCGCCGTTCTCGATATCGGCGGGGTGCGGCAGGTTCTGACCACCGACCATCTGCGCGCGTTCACGGAAGACCCGGCCCTGTTTGCCCGGATCGCTGCTGTTCACGCGCTTGGCGACATCTGGGCGATGGGGGCGGAGCCGCAGGCCGCACTCGTCTCGATCACCTTGCCGCGCCAGTCCGAGCCGCTACAGGCCCGCGTGATCGCCGAGATCATGGCAGCGGCCGAGGATGTCATCACCGCTGCCGGTGCGCAGATCGTCGGTGGTCACAGCACGATGGGGGCCGAAATGGTGCTGGGCTTCACCCTCACCGGGCTGGCCCCCCGAGATCCCATTTCGGTCGCAGGCGCAAAACCGGGCGACGCCGTGATCCTCACCCGGCCCATCGGAACCGGCACGCTTCTTGCGGGTGAGATGCAGGGCAAGGCGGACGGCCGCGACGTGGCCGAAGTCCTCGCCACCATGGCCCGACCGCAGGGCGCAGCCGCCGCCGCACTGGCCGGCGCCCATGCCATGACGGATGTGACCGGCTTCGGCCTCGCAGGCCACCTTGCCGCCATCTGCAAGGCGTCGGGCGTCGGGGCGGAGATCGACCTTTCCGCCGTTCCGACCTATCCGGGCGCGCGGGCGCTTGCGGCGCAGGGCGTGCGCTCGACGATCCATGCCGCGAACGTCGCCGCCGCGCCGGTCGCGGGAATGGGGGACAATGACCTTATGGCGCTGCTGCATGATCCGCAAACCGCCGGGGGCTTTCTCGCGGTCGTGTCGCCGGATGATGTCGCTGGATGCCTCGCGGCCATTGCTGCGACGGGTGAACCCGGCGTCGTGATCCGGCGGATCGTTGAAGGCGCGGGTCTGTCTGTCGCCTGAACGGTCAGCCGTAGGTATTCACGAGGTCGCGCGCGGTCGCGGACAGGGACGCGTCCGACAGATCGTCGAGATTCAAGACCTGTTCAGGCTCGGCCTCCCGCCGAATCCGTTTGTATCGCGGGTCGTAATGCGTGCCGATCAGGGCCTCCGCCAGCGCTGTCCAGTCGCCAGCCGCCGCGAGCTCCTTCCATCCGCCAATGACCTCGCGCCCATGGTAGCATACGAGCTGGTCGAGGGTGGCAGCGAGCCGTTCCGGGTCGTCAACGATATCCGGGTAGGTGGCGACGGAATGGCGCGCGCGGGCGGTGAGCGGGGCCGATATTTCGACATAGGGTGCTGCGAGCATCGCTTTCCATAGCGACGGTGGGACGAGCACCTCGCCCACCTTGCTGCTCTCGGCTTCCACGAACACGGGCCGAGACGGGTCGAGCCTTGCGAGCGTCATGGCGATGCCCGACTCGAACGCCTTCTGGCTCGGTTGCGCGCCGCCCACCAAGCCGAAGAGCGACCCCCTGTGCGAGGCGTGCCCTTCGAGGTCGAGCACCTGACCGCCCGAGTCTCCGATGTGATGCAGAAGCCGCGTCTTCGCCGACCCTGTCCCGCCGTCGATCAACATAAGCCGGTGGGGCAGGGCATCCCGGTGGAGCATATCCACGACCAGCCGGCGGTAGGTGCGGTAGCCCCCCTCAAGCACATCCGCGCGCCAGCCGATCTGGCTCAGGATCGACGCGAAGGAATTGGAGCGTTGCCCGCCGCGCCAGCAATAGACCAGCGGTTTCCATCCGCCGTCGCGCCCCGCCAGCGGCCCCTCGATATGGGCCGCGGCATTGCGCGCGACCAGCGCCGCGCCGATCTTGCGGGCCGTGAACGGGTCCTGCTGCACATAGATCGTGCCAACCCGTGCGCGCTCGTCATTGTCCAGCACCGGCAAGCTCATTGCCCCCGGCACCCGATCCTCGGCGTATTCGGCGGGCGAGCGCGCGTCGATGATGTCGTCGAAACCGAGCGCGTCGAGATCGGTGAGCGAGGTAAGCCGGACGGCCATGGGCACTCCTTCGGGGCCGGGCCGCGCCCGGTTTCGATTGCGGGGTTTAGCCGAACCGCCCGGTCAAGGCCAGCCGGGGCTTGCGCCGGCGCACGGTGCGTCGGAAACTGCGCCATGAGCGCCGACGATCCGATCCTGATCTATTGCCGCTGGGAGGCGGCAGGAGGCATCGAGCGCGTCTCTCTGCGCCTGCGTGATTTCCTGCGCCGTCACGGTGTCGCAGCGGAACTCGTCTGTCGCGGCGGTGGCGAGGTTTATGGTGCCCGCGCCCTGCCGGTGGAGGCGTTGAAGCTGCGGGGACGTCGTCTCGTCGTTTCCCGCAAGCGCGATCTGCTCGAGATTGGGCCGCGCGCGCTGACCGCGCGTCTTGTCTATTGGCGTCACGTTCCGGTCGTCGGCGGCGTGGCGCGGCGAGGCCTGGACCGGGCCTTCATCGAAGCGATGAGCCACATCGGCCCCGTGATCTGCGTCTGTGACGAGCTGGCCCGAGACATTTCCGGATTGCCCTTCGTGCGGCGACGAGCAATCCGGTCAGCACTATCACCCGTCGCGGCGAACCTCCCGGCCTCGGTCGCGATCCGTGCGTCGGCGGAGATGGGCCACCTTGTCCACGTCGGGCGACCCGGAAGGCAAAAGCGGTTCGATCTGATCTGTGTGGCCATCGGGGACGCGCGCGCGCAAGGACACCGCGTCCAACTCACGGCCTTCGGATATCCGGCGGACCAGCCGGTGCCGGAGGGGGTCACGCTCGCGCCCCCGGGCGCGGACCCGCAACCCGCACTCGCCTCGGCCGATGCGCTGGTCGTCTGGTCCGACTACGAGGGCTTTCCCACGATCATGGTTGAGGCCGCCCTTGCCGGGTGCCCGATCCTTGCGAATGGCTTTCACACCGGCCGCGCGGACTTCGTGCGTCGCATAGGGCCCGTCACTGAAATCGACCCGTCCCCAGACACACTCACTCGTGCCTTTACGCGGCTTGCGCGAGGCCGCTATGATCTTACCGGGGTTTGGGACGAGGCGCTTTGGCCAGTCTGGCAGGAGGCGCTTGGTCTGGAGATATCGGTAGAATGTCGCGATCTGGCGCGTTCTGACGCCGATACAACCGGTCTGCGCGCGTCGAAGGTTTGAATAATGCTATACAGCGCAACCACCGTTTCAGGGCATTCACGCCTGATCGCCACCGAAGATGACCTGCACGACTGGCTTGTGAGACCGCGGAAGATGTCGGAAGTCGCCTGGTATCTGAACCCGTACACACTGGCTCTCCAGCGCGCCGGTCAATTCCCGGTGGGGGCCGACGACTTCGTGGTGGCCGACGGCGGGGTGATGGCGCGGTTGGCTGCGCGGGTGGCAGGCAGGCCCTGCGAAAGCCTGTCTTTCGATTATTCGGCAGTCGGTTTGCGGGCAATTGACCGGATCGCGGCGGCCGGCCTGCGCCTCGCCCTTGTTGGCGGTACGGCGCAGGAAGCCGCAGGTGTCGCCCGGTGTCTCGAGGATCGACACCCGGGCCTCGACATCGTGTTGGCGCGCTCCGGCTATGACATCGCCGGGCGGCAGGTGCTCGACGAACTCGCGCGTGCCGAGCCGGACGTGGTTCTGTTGTCGGTCGGGAGCCCGTGGCAGGAGCAACTGGCGCTTCAGGCGAAAGCGTGGCTCGCGAAACCGGCGGCTATCGTGACCTGCGGCGCGTTTGTCCACCAGACGGCACGACATCCCTATTACCCAGATCCGATCGTGCGGCTGAACATGCGCTGGCTGTACCGCGCCCTGCGGACGCCGCATGTGGCGTTGCGGATCGCACGGTATTATCTGCCGTTCGTCACGCGCGCCATGCTCAGACAGCCGACGCTGCCCTTCCGGCGCTAGTCAGACGAACTCTGCCTGATCCTCGCGCGCGGCGATCTGCAAATCCTTCAGGAAATGCGGGTCGGCGGCGTGGACCCGGTTCCACGTCGGGATGAACGGTGTCTCGTGCGGGTTGTCGAGAAAGATGTTCCCGGCGCGGATGATGTTCTCGGCAAAAAGCTCGATCGACTTCTCCTCGCCATGCCGGTCGATCAACAGGCCGTTCATCTTGGCGTCGTTGTAATAGCCGTCGAGCAGGTCGAGCGCCTGGCGGTAATACGTCGCCTTGAGCGTGCGGAAGACGTTGGGCGTAAACACGGTTCCGTCTGCGGCGAGCTTGCGGAAGATCGCCTTGCAGATGTCAGTGGACATGCGGCTTAGCCCGGTCGAAGCATCCTCGGCCGACAGGTCCTGATGCTTGTGGTCATAGGCATCCGCGATTTCGACCTGGCAGACCGATTTCGGCGCGAGGTTTCGCCATGCCTCGGACAAGACGCCGATTTCCAGCCCCCAGTCCGACGGGATGCGCAGGTCGGGCAGAATCGCCGTGCGCATCGCGAATTCACCCGAGAGCGGATAGCGGAACGAGCGCAGGTAGTCGATGTAATCGCGGTCCCCGATTACCTTCTTGAGGGCGATGAGAAGTGGCGACACCAAGAGGCGGGTGACGCGACCGTTGAGCTTGCCGTCCCCGATCCGGGGGTAATATCCCTTGGCAACCTGGTAGGGGAAAGTCGGGTTCGCGACCGGATAAACCAGCCGCGCGAGCATCTCGTTGTCGTAGGTCAGGATATCGCAGTCATGGATCGCCATGACCGCGCTGTCGGCACATCCGATGAGATAGCCGATGCAGGACCAGACATTTTTGCCCTTGCCCGGCTCTTGCGGTGCGAGGCCGAGGTTCTCCAGCCGCGCCTGCATTTCCTGCATCCGAGGGCTGTCGTTCCAGATGACGATGTGGTTCTGGGGCAGCCGTGCAAAAAACTCCCGCGCTTTGCGGAACTGGCTTTCCTCCGCGCGGTCCAGCCCGATAACGATCCGGTGCAGGTACGGGACCTTGGAGAGCTCGTCGATGATGTGGCTCAGCGCTGGCCCTTCGAGCTCCGAGTAGAGTGAAGGCAGGATGAGGCTGATCTTACGGGTCTGGGCGAAGGCCGCCAGCTCGTAATTCAGCTCCTCGACCCCGCGCGAACGCAGGTTGTGGAGCGTCGTGATATTGCCGTTCTGGTGAAAGTCAGCCATGCCGCGCCCCGTTCTGCGAAAGGTCCAATTCGTCAATAACTTGGCCCACCGTAATGTTCCAGCCTTCGGGGCCGGGATGCGGCGCGCGCCGGATGCGACCCTCTGTCTCGCCCGGCAAATCGGGGAGCGCCGACCCGTGCGGGTTCGGGATGATGACGCCGATATCCGCGGACGCGATCATTTCGGCGTCGTTGGGCGCGTCGCCGAGCGCCATCGTGCGCAGGGGTGCAAGCCTGTTTGTGACCTCAGCCATCGCGTCGGCCTTGGTGCGCCCGAACGACAGGGTAAGGAAACGGCCCCCCATCCGGGCCTGAACGCCCGCGCGGGCAAGTGCTCCAATGAACTCCTCCCGGTCCGCGTCGCTGCCCGACCATGTCCCGGGTTCCGAAAAAAGGCGCCGCTTGGCCTGTGTGGCGGCATCGAAGGACAGGCCGGTCACCTCCGCCACGCCCTGTGCGTCCAGATCGCCGAAACCGGTGAAGGACGCGCGCAAGGCGTCGGGCAGGGCATCCAGCGCGTCCCGAAGGCGCAGATAGTCATCACCGGCCCCCTGCGCCTTCGCGCCCGGCGCGATCACGCCAGCGCCGTTCTCGACAATGGCGGGCCAGGCCTCCAGCCCCATCGCCGCGCGCAGCGGGATCACCTCGGCGGCGGTCTTGGAGGTGGCGAGGACGCAGCCGCCCCCAATCGCCAGCAACCGCCTCATGGCAGGGCGTGCGGGCGACCAGTCGTAACTGGCATGATCGAGCAGGGTCCCGTCGAGATCGGAGAAGACGAGCAGCGGGATGGGCCGGTCGGGGTCGGACAAATGCCCCTCCTGTGCGGATCAGTGGTCCAGCCGATTGGACAACACGGCGCGCAGGGCCGCAACGTCGAATGGCAGGTTCATCGCCTCAAAAACCGGGCGCAGGGAAGACGGGTCCGTCACCGTCGTGTCGTGGTGAAGATGAACTGCGTGATCCGGGTGGCTGGCTGTATAGTCGGCAAAGCGCGCATCCAGCCGTGCGACCATCCGGGCCACATCGCCGGGTGGGTGCTCGGCCCACCATTTCGAGGCCGCGACATCCGCCGCCGCCCGGGAATTGAACAGGATCATCGCGTTGGGAAAGCTGCGGCGCAGCGTGTCGATGTAGGTGTCGAACCTGTCCTCCCACGGCTGAAGGCGGATTTCCTTGAACCCCAACCAGCGGACGTCGTGGGGGGGACGGATGACATGGGCTGCAAAGGCGAGGCCAAGCGCCGCCTCCAGCGCCCATTCGTCGATCATGTCGGCTCCGTGCCAGGGATGGTCCGGCCCGCGCGGGTCTTGCCCCCAGGTCATGTGCGCACGCGTCGCGCGCTCGCTCGCCGTCACCAGCGCGCCGAATGCGTCAAAGCTCTCGCCCGCGATATGGACGCCCGGCGCGCTGTTGAGGAGCGCCTGAAGGAGGGTGGACCCGGATCGGCCGTAGGTGAGGATGAAGACGGTGCCCTCGAGCCGCGGAAACCGGCGCCGGAATTTCGTAAGCAGATCCGGCGCGGGGCGTCCGATCATGGCGCGGAACCGGTCTCCAAGCCGCCCGATCATGGATGCAGCCGTTCGTGGATTTGCGAAGCGCGCACGAGCGCGGCGGCACCGCGGAGCGCGTCCGACACCGACGAATCTGCTGCCGCCTCTGCCAGGCCGGCGAGCGCCTCACCCTCAGCCAGGTCCAGCGCGATCCGTTGGGATGCCGGGCGCAGGAGGTCGCAGTAATGCGACACGACCGAGCGCAGAGAGAGGGCACTGGCGGGAGCGCCCCGCAGAAGTCGCGCAAGTCGGGCGTATCCCGCGTTGATCGCCGCGATCCGAGCGTCGAGGTCGGCCAGTGAAACCACCGATACAGTGACACCGTCATCCCCGCCTGCGCGGCGTTTCGCATAGCGCGCGACCTCAAGCTCCGCCGGGCCGGGCGTCACGTTCGCCAGTGGGATGTCCGCGCGGCTATAGGGTATCGTCCGCGTTGCCCAGAGCAGCCGGTGCACCTGCGCGCGCGTGGGGCCGCCATAGCCGATTACCCGTAGCGAGCTGGGGCCAAACGCCGCCGCGAACCGCGATGCAATAGGGGCTTGTGCGAGGAAATCCGGGTTCAGACCGGCGAAAAAGCTCAGGAACGTCGGACGTGGGCGCGGCGCGCGGCAGACTTGTGCGTACCACGAGGTCAGGAGCGACAGCGGCTCACGCACCGTGAATATCGTGGTCACGCGATGCGGGGCGAGCCGACTGGCGAGGTCTGCCAACGCCGCCTGCGGGTCGTTGCACAGTGCAAGCTGCACAAATTCCTCACTGGAGATCAAAGCTCTGCGCGCCGGAGCGCTTGAAAGTTCATTTTGAAGCCGCGCATATGCCACGTCAGCGTCCGGGCCGCCCCGATACCAGGACGGCGCGACAAACCCATGGGTCTGCGCGAGCGGGACCGAAAGCCCCGCGTGGTTCGTCGGCGCCACGGGCAGCCGTCCCGCCTCGACATAATGCAGGCCACGCCGCGCGAGGCCTTTTGCATTGGCGGCGCAGTAGGCCTGAAACGCCGTGGTCCCGGTCTTGTAATGACCGATATGAAGGTAGACCCGCATCAGTTGAGCCAGCGAAAGCGGCCGAGCGCCCAGCGGTAAAGGCGCAGGAGGAGTGGCATCAGTGCCGGAAACCGCCGCCCGAGCGAGCGCCCGGCGACGACCACGCCGTGTTTCCAAGTGTCAGCACGCAACAGGCGGGACGGGAGGCTGCGGTATCGGCGCGTCGACTCGAGGACTTCGAACCAGAACGGCGTTTCGGCCAGCGCGCGCCAGAACAGCCCCGCGAATTCCACGTCCGGTTCCCGCCACGGTTTCTGATGCGCGGCGGCGAAATGGACGATGAAGGGGTCAGCCTTGGCCGCGAGCGCGGCATTCCGGATCGGCACCGGTACGTTGTCATAGGCCCCACGGTCGGAATTATGCACGTTGTAGCGCGGGGGGAGGGTGAGGGCTTCATCCTTGAACACGACGTTCAGAATGTCCTGGTCGCGAAAGAAGTATCGGTTTCCCGTGACCCGCCTCCGCAGGTCCGCGCCGACCGCTGCCACGTCCATCGCCGCAAAGTTCAGGATCAGAACACCCGCGTTGAAATACCGCGCGATCTCGTCGTCCGCCAGGCCGAGGTCACCCGACAGATAGTCGTACAGGTCCGGCACCGCCGGGTCTCGGGTGCGGACGCGCGTTGCCAGCACGCGGGTCATCAGCGCGTCCGTCACGGCGGCGATCGGCGCGTTCCCCATCTCGGTATCGAAGAGCTCTGCGACGTCGCCGCACAGGACGAGATCGACGTCGAGATAAACCAGCCGCCTCACCTCCGGCAGCAGGTCGAACAGCAGGAAACGGTTGTAGGTCGCGTTGGACGGCGCATGGTGGCGCGCCCGGTATTCTCCCGCGAACGGCTGTGCGACGTTGATCGGGTGGAGCGAGATTTCCGGGTAGGCGACGAGGACGGAAGCCAGCAGATCCAGGTCACGAGGCCCGATGTTTTCATGCAGGTAGAACAGGTTATAGTGCCGCTCGGGGTCCGTATGCCGGGCGAGCGAGGCGACCATAGCAGCGGTCTGCGGCAGATAGGCCCTGTCGGAGGTGAAGGCCACGTTCACCTCGGTCTCCCCATTGAAACGGTCGCCACGCGCGTAGGGGATAACCAGGCTGCGTGACAGGTTCAGGATGTTGACCCGCCGCACGACAGTCTCAGGATTGTCGCGCAAGTACTTGCGGACAAACACCGTGAACAGCCGCTCCGAGACGAAGCCGAGGTAACGCGCGTTATAGGGGCTGACGTGGGGGCGCGGGATGTCGGCCGCGCGCAGCGCTTCCAGCAGGTTGAAGGCCCAACTGCAATAGGCGTCGATGATGTCGCGTCGCGCGTACACCATGTTTGCCAAGAGAAGCTCGCGGCCGTCCAGCACCGCGCGGAAATCCTCCAGGTATCCGGGCGACACGTCGGCGATGCGGGCCTCGACAAAGGCGAGGTCGCGGGGGTCGTGCTGGTCTCGGTAATTTTCGGCCACCGTCATCGGCATCCGATGCGCGACGGGGAGCACGAGGTCCACGCCCGGATGCGCGGCCAGCCAGTCATCGGTCTGTTGGGCATAATCCTCGAGCCGCAGGGCGTCCGGCCAGACTTCGGCGGCGGGCGAGCGGTGGTCGCCCGCAAAATCCAGAAACCGGCGGTAGTGCATCAGTCCGATATGGGTCGAGGTCGTATCGTTCTTCCACACCCAGTAAAGCGTCGTGAGCTCTGAATACGCGCCGTTGTGGGGTGACAGGGTCTCGCCGGTGTCGTCACCGATCATGCCCGGCAGGGGGGCGTCGGCCAGCGCCCGACCCGCATGGATGGGCGTGATCGACGCGCTCGTAACCACGGGCGCGGGGGCGTGATGCGCCGTGTAGATCGTGGCCTTCATCTACGGCTCCCGGCAGGCTCGCGCCTGTCTACACGCGCCCGGATCGACGCGAAAGTCTCAGCCCGCCGGATTGGCCGCATCCCGGCTGTTCGCGGACTTGCGCATCAGGGCAATGAGCAGACGCTGCTCGTCATAGGACAGGCCATGCAGGATTTCGTTCTGAAGGATGCGGACCTGCGGGCGGGCGCGGTCGAGCAGTACGACGCCATTCTGCGTAAGCCTGAGTGCCTTGGCCCGCCGGTCGGTCAGCGAAGGACGGCGGTCGATCATCAGCTTGGCCACAAGCCGGTCGACCACCCCGCCGATCGTCACCTTGTCATAGGCAATCGTCGCCGCCAGCCGCGCCTGATCGATCCCGGGCATCTCGGCCAGCGCTTCAAGCGTGGCGAATTGCACGGGCGTGAGGTCGAGCCCGATCTCGGCCATCCTCTCGCGAAACAAGGCCGTGGAGACCTGGTTCATCCGGCGAATGAGGTGTCCGGGCATGTCGAGGAAATCCGGGCGGGCGTCGGTCATGGGCACAGGCTAGCCGGTGGGCCGTGGATTTGACAAGTATGCGTATCATCCGCATGAAGTCACGCAGTGCGGCTGCACGGCTTGCAAAGGAGAGCGCCATGACAGACCTCTTGTTCGACCTGCCCGAAACCCCGAGCATAGTGGTGCGCGGCGAAACGGCTCGTTACCCGGTGCGCCGCGTTTTCTGTGTGGGCCGCAACTATGAAGCGCACGCGACGGAGATGGGGAACGTGGTCGACCGCGAGGCGCCTTTCTACTTCACGAAGTCGCCCGCGCACCTGATACACAGTGGTGCGACGCTGCCGTATCCGCCGGGCACCGAGAACCTGCACCACGAGATGGAGCTTTTCTTCACCATCGGAAGTCCGGTCCATCACGCATCGAAAGAGGAAGCAGTGGGCGCGATCCACGCCTACGGCGCGGCGCTCGACATGACCCGGCGCGACCTGCAGGACACGGCGAAGGACAAACGGCGTCCGTGGGATCTGAGCAAGGATTTCGAGGGCAGCGTGGTCGTGGGCCCGCTCACCCCGGCAAGTGATGTGGGTGAGATCGGACCGCAGCGCATCTCGCTCGCCGTGAACGGTGAGACCCGGCAGGATGCGACCCTGTCGCTCCTGATCCATTCCTGCACCGACATCGTGACGCACCTGTCGCGCTTCTACCATCTCGCGCCGGGTGACGTGATCCTGACGGGAACCCCCGCCGGGGTCGGCGCGGTGGGGCCGGGGGACCGGTTGTCGGGCACCATTGACGGGCTCGCGCCGGTTGAGCTCACCATCGGTCCCGCGGACTAGTCTCAGGCCTTTTTCTTGCGGCCCTTGCCCTTCTTGGTGGCCTTTTCGGCGATAAGCTCGACGGCCATTTCCATCGTCACGTCTTCGGGCTTGGTGTCCTTGGGCAAGGTCGCGTTGACCTTGGCCCATTTAACGTACGGCCCATAGCGCCCGTCCATTACGTTGACCGGCCCGCCCTCTTCGGGATGCTCGCCAAGCTCCTTGAGCGCCTTGGCCGCGCCGGCCCGCCCGCGCCCAGGATTGGCGCGTTTCTCGGCCAGGAGCTCGACCGCCCGGTTCATGCCGATCTCGAACACGTCGTCCGGGTCCTTGAGGTTGGCATAGGTCGGTTTGGGCGCGTCGGGAAGCTGGTGCATCACATAGGGGCCATAACGACCGAAGTTCGACTTGATCTCGCCGCCCTCGGGATGGGTGCCGACAAGACGCGGCAGGCTGAGAAGCGTGAGCGCCTTTTCAAGGTCCATGTCGTCCGTCGACCAGCCTTTGGGCAGGCTTGCCCGGTCGGGTTTCTTGTTGTCCTCGGTCACTTCGCCGCGCTGAACATAGGGGCCGAAACGGCCCGAACGCAGGCTGATTTCCTCGCCGTTCTCGTCTTCGCCCAGCACCCGGTCGCCCTGCGTTTCCTCGCCGCCGCCGATGGGGCGGGTATAGCGACATTCCGGGTAGTTGGAGCAGCCGATGAAACCGCCTGAGCGCGAGGTCTTCAGATGCAGATCGCCATTGCCGCACAGCGGGCATTTGCGCGGGTCCGACCCGTCCTCGCGCGGCGGATAGAGCTGCGGGGCCAGCGCCGCGTCGAGTTTGTCGAGTACTTCCGAGATGCGCAGTTCGCTCGTCTCGGCGATGGCGGCCGAGAAGTCGCGCCAGAACTGGGCGAGCAGCTTCTTGTAGTCCTGGTTGCCCGCCGAAACCTCGTCCAGCTCTTCTTCGAGCTGAGCGGTGAATTCGTAGCCCACGTAGCGGCGGAAGAAGTTGAGCAGGAAGATCGTGACGATCCGCCCCTTGTCCTCGGGAAAGAGCCGGTTCTTGTCCTTGCGAACGTATTCCCGGTCCTGAATCGTCGTGACGATCGAGGCATAGGTGGAGGGGCGCCCGATCCCGAGCTCCTCCATCTTCTTGACCAGCGTCGCCTCGGTGTAGCGCGGCGGGGGCTGGGTGAAATGCTGTTCAGGCGTGACGTTTTCCTTGGCCGTTGCATCGCCCTGCGAGAGCTGCGGCAGGCGGCCGTCGTCGTCATCCTCAAGCACGTCGTCGTCGCGCCCTTCCTCGTAGACCTTGAGGAAGCCGTCGAAGAGCACGACCTGCCCGGTGGCCCGCAGACCGACCTGACCGTCCTGCGATCCGACCTCGACCGTCGTGCGCTCGAGCTTCGCGCCCTCCATCTGGCAGGCGAGCGTGCGCTTCCAGATCAGGTCGTAAAGCTTGCGCTGATCCGGCTCCAGTTTCGGCAACTGGCCCGCATCGACGCTCATGTCCGTGGGGCGGATACATTCGTGCGCTTCCTGCGCGTTCTTCGCCTTGTTCTTGTAGACCCGCGGCTCTTTCGGCACATATTCGGCGCCGTAGCGGGAGGCGATTTCCTCGCGCGCGGCGGTCATCGCCTCGGGCGCCATGTCGATCCCGTCGGTCCGCATGTAGGTGATGTAGCCCGCTTCATAGAGACGCTGGGCGGTCGACATCGTCTGGCGCGCGCCGAAGCCGAACTTGCGGCTGGCTTCCTGCTGCAAAGTCGAAGTCATGAAGGGGGCCGAAGGGTTGCGGCTGCCCGGCTTGGCCTCAACCGAGGTAACCGCGAGGTCGCGTTTCTCGACGGCGGCGACCGCCAGAGCGGCAGCCTCTTCATTCTCAAGGTCGTAACGGTCGAGCTTCTTGCCGGCGTAGTTCACCAAACGCGCCTCGAACGACTGGCCACGCGGCGAGGTGAGCAGGGCCTTCACGCTCCAGTATTCGCGCGCCTTGAACGCCTCGATCTCCATTTCCCGCTCGACGATGAGCCGGAGGCAGACCGATTGAACCCGGCCTGCCGAGCGCGCGCCCGGAAGCTTGCGCCAGAGAACCGGCGACAGGTTGAAGCCCACGAGATAGTCGAGTGCGCGCCGGGCGAGGTAGGCTTCTACAAGGTCGCCGTCCACGTCGCGCGGGTTCTGCATCGCTTCGGTCACGGCGCTCTTGGTGATCGCGTTGAAGACGACACGGCTGACGGCCGTGTCCTTCTTGATCGCCTTGCGCTTGCGCAGCGTCTCTTCAAGGTGCCACGAAATCGCCTCACCCTCGCGGTCGGGGTCGGTCGCGAGGATCAGGGTGTTGTCGTCCTTGAGCGCGTCGGCGATCGCCTTGACGTGTTTGCGGCTATCCGCGCCGACCTCCCATTTCATCTCGAAATCGTGCTCGGTATCGACCGAGCCGTCTTTCGGGGGCAGGTCACGCACATGCCCGTAGGAGGCGAGAACCGTGTAGTCCTTTCCCAGATACTTGTTGATTGTCTTGGCCTTGGCAGGGCTCTCAACGACGACGACTGGCATCGATTTCCTCGCGACTCGGATAAGGGGCGTCTGGGGGGGTTAGATGGGTCGCGGTCGCAGGGGTTGTCAATGGCACGCCGGATCACGCCTTGTCGGGCGCTTCAGCCCAACGGGTCAGGCGCGGCGCGAAATCATGCCGCCCGGCGCCCGTTGAATCTGCCCCTCGAGTTCGAGATCGGTAAGCTCGGAAGCAACCGTGCCGGTGGGCAGCGCGAGGTCGCGCACAAGCTGGTCTTCGGACACCGGGCTGGGTCCGAGCCGGTCGAGGATCTGCTGATGCAGTGCCGCCGTTTCCGAAAGCGTGCGGGTCTCGGGCGGGGCAGGGGGGATGTCCACCGGAGGCGCGCCCACGAAGGGTTCGCATACCACTTCGGCCGGAATGTCCGGCTCGGCGCGGGGGGCGGCGACAGCTTCGGCATCCAGCGCGTCGAGCATGTCCCGTGCGCCGCGAAGGAGCGTGGCCCCGTCTCGGATCAACCGGTTACACCCGCTGGCCCGCGCATCGAAGGGGTGGCCGGGGACCGCGAACACCTCGCGCCCCTGTTCGAGCGCCATTTCGGCGGTGATAAGAGAGCCGGACTTTGCGGCCGCTTCCACCACCACCACGGCCCGCGACAGGCCCGAGATGATGCGGTTGCGGCGCGGGAAATGCCGGGCTTGCGGGGTGAGTGACATGGGCGCTTCCGACAGGCGCAGCCCGTCTCGTCCGATTTCCTCGCCCAGGACGGCATTCTCTGACGGGTAGATGACGTCGACACCGCCGGCCATGACGGCGATGGTCCCGGTCGCGAGCGCGGCCGCATGGGCTGCCGTGTCCACGCCGCGTGCCAGTCCGGAGGTCACGACCATCCCGGCCTCCCCCAAGTCAGCGGCGAGTTTGCGCGCCATACGGGTGCCGAGTGACGAGGCATTGCGCGCGCCGACCAGTCCGACCGACGGCCGGGCGAGCAGGCCGATGTCTCCGATAGCCCAAAGAATCGGTGGGGGATCCGGAATGTCCGTGAGCATTGCGGGATAGTCCGGCGCCCCGAAACACAGCATCCGCGCGCCGCATTTCTGGGCCCAGTCGAGCTCTTTCTCGACGATGGGAAGGGGGCAGACCTGATACTCAGTCACGCCCGCAGCCTTGGCCACATCCGGCAGCACCTCAAGCGCGGCTTCTGCCGATCCGTGTTCGCCCATGAGGCGGAAGAATGTGGTCACGCCCACGCGGCGTGAGCGCAAGAGGCGGAGCCAGGCCACCCGATCTTCCGTGCTTTGGGGTGGGGTGAGGGGGTGGTTGGAAGGGAATAAATCCACGGGGCTACCTGATTCCGTCTCTTGCCCGTTTACCATGCGACTCAAATGGTTAACGGGCCGTTACCAACGGAATAACCCATGCAGCGGCGAAGCTTATGGGGCGTTTGTCCGCCAGTCGGCGCGCGGGCTTTGCCGCGCGCCGTGGTCTTACGACTGACTTCCGCCCACGGTCAGCCCGCCGATCATCAAGGTCGGTTGGCCGACGCCAACCGGCACCCACTGGCCGGCCTTGCCGCAGTTACCGATACCGGGGTCGAGCGCCATGTCGTTGCCGACCGCGCGGACCTGCTTCATCGCCTTGGGTCCGTCGCCGATCAGTGTCGCGCCCTTCACCGGCGCACCGATCTTGCCGTTCTTCACACGGTAGGCCTCGGTGCAGGAAAAGACGAATTTGCCGTTCGTTATGTCGACCTGTCCGCCGCCGAAGCCGACGGCGTAGATCCCGTCCTTGAGGTCGGCCACGATTTCGCCGGGTGTGGCGTCGCCGCCCTCCATGATCGTGTTGGTCATGCGCGGCATCGGCGCATGGGCGTAGCTCTCGCGCCGTCCGTTGCCCGTCGCCTCGACCCCCATGAGGCGCGCGTTCTGGCGGTCCTGCATGTAGCCGACGAGCACCCCGTCCTCGATCAGCACCGTGCGCGAGGAGGGCGTGCCCTCGTCATCAATGGTGAGCGAGCCGCGCCGGTCCGCGATGGTCCCGTCGTCCACGACGGTGACGCCCTTGGCTGCGACCTGCTGGCCGACGAGGCCCGAGAAGGCGCTCGACCCCTTGCGGTTGAAGTCGCCCTCGAGCCCGTGCCCGACCGCCTCATGCAGCAGGATGCCGGGCCAGCCGTTTCCGAGCACCACATCCATCTGGCCCGCCGGCGCCGCCTCGGCCTCGAGGTTGACGAGCGCGATGCGCAGAGCCTCGTCCACGCTGGCCTTCCAGTGATCCGCCTCGATCAGCGGCGTGAGGCTTGCGCGACCGCCGCCGCCGTGGCTGCCGCTCTCGCGCCGCCCGTCCTTCTCGACGATGACCGAGACGTTCACGCGGGTCATGGGCCGGGTGTCCGAGACGAGGGTGCCGTCCGGGCGCAGGATGTGGACTTCCTGCAGACTCGCCGCAATCGTGGCGGACACCTGAACCACACGTTTGTCGCGGCCACGGGCGTATGCGTCAATTTCGCGCAGGGTTTCGACCTTCACCGGGAACTCGGCGTCGGTCATCGGATCGTTGTCCGTATATAACTTGTGATTGGTGCGCGCCGGCGTTGCGGCCAGCGTCCCGCCGCCTTCGGCCACCGCGAGGCGCGCGGTCTCGCAGGCGCGGATGAGCGAGGCTTCCGAGATGTCGGTGGAATGGGCGTATCCCGCCGTCTCGCCGCGTACAGCCCTGAGACCAAAGCCTTCCGAGGCATCATAGCTTGCATTGCGCAGCCGCCCGTCGTCGAAGACGAGCGCTTCTGACCGGCGTCGTTCGAGGAAAAGCTCCCCGTCGTCGGCGCCGTCCGTGGCTGCGCGCAGGCTCTTGAGTGCGCGCTCCTGGTCGAGCTGGTTGTCGAACGGGCGGAAGGGGGATTGGTCGGTCATGATGTCCTTTTCTGCCTGCTATGATCTGCATCAAAAGCATGCGAGATGAAGCATGTGTGCGGCTGAATGTAGCAGGATTTATCTTGTTCCTAGCCCCCTAATATGGTTTTAGACGCCCGGGAGACAACGGGATTCCCACGCACGGTGTGGTGAATACGGATGTGTGGCGCGAACCCCGCGTCGAGACAGGATGATAGGGAAGCAAAGAATGACGAAGACCCTGCGGCCTCTGGCCCTTCTGGCGGCAACTTTCTCGGGCGCAGCGGCCTGGGCTCAGGACGTGTCCCAAGAGCTCGAAGTGATCGGCGCGCCGACCGCCCGCGGCACCGGGTTTCAGCCGGCTGCCACCGACATCGCGCGGGCCACGTTCAGCCTCGACACCATGCTTCTCTACATCATCATCGCCATTTCGGTCTTCGTCGCGGCGCTGATCATCTGGGTGATCCTTCGCTACAACCGCGCGGCCAACAAGACGCCCGGGACCTTTACCCACAACACGGGTGTTGAGATCGCATGGACGCTGATCCCGATCGTCATTCTCGTCTTCATCGGCGCTCAGTCGCTCCCGGTTCTGTTCAAGCAGCAGGAAATCCCGGAAGGCGACGTGGTCATCAAGGCGACTGGCTACCAGTGGTACTGGGGCTACGAATACGTTGACGAAGAGTTCGGGTTCGACAGCTTCATGTTGGGTCGCGACGAGCTGGGCGAATATGGTTACGACGATGATCTCTATCGCCTCGCTACCGATACCGCCGTTGTGGTTCCGACCGGCAAGAAGATCGTCGTGCAGGTGACCGGCGCGGACGTGATCCACGCTTGGACCGTGCCTGCCTTCGGCGTGAAACAGGACGCGGTGCCGGGTCGCCTTGCCGAGCTTTGGTTCACCGTCGACGAGGGGATGGAAGGCATCTACTTCGGCCAGTGTTCGGAGCTTTGCGGCAAGGACCACGCCTTCATGCCGATCACGGTCAAGGCCGTGAGCCAGGAGGCGTACGACGCCTGGCTGGAAGAGGCGCGCGCGGAATACGCGGGCATCCCGGCCAAGGTGCAGGTGGCTTCGGCCGAGTGAACGGACCGGGGGGCCGCCGCAACGCGGCCCCGCGTAATCCGACCCCAAGGGGCTCTGGCCTCCGAGGTGATGAAACATGAGCGACACGACCATTCTTGATCAGGACCGCGACGCAGGCTTCGGCGACTACTTCGCCCTTCTGAAGCCGCGCGTGATGTCGCTCGTCGTGTTCACGGCCTTCGTCGGCCTGCTCGTCGCGCCCGGCGCGATCAATCCCTTCGTCGGGCTCTGCGCGATCCTGTTCATTGCCGTGGGCGGCGGTGCCTCCGGCGCGCTCAACATGTGGTGGGACGCGGATATCGACGCCAAGATGCGCCGCACGGTGAAGCGCCCCATTCCCGCTGGCAAGATCGAGCCGGGCGAGGCGCTGGGCCTCGGCATCGCGCTCACCGGCTTCTCGGTCATCATGCTGTTCCTCGCGACCAACTGGGTCGCCGGCGCGCTTCTGGCCTTCACGATCTTCTTCTACGTCGTGATCTACACGATGTGGCTCAAGCGTTGGACGCCGCAGAACATCGTCATCGGCGGGGCCGCAGGTGCCTTCCCCCCGATGATCGGATGGGCCGCCGTCACCGGCGATATCGCGCTCGAGTCGATCCTGATGTTCGCTCTGACTTTCGCGTGGACGCCGCCGCACTTCTGGTCGCTCGCGCTCTTCGTGAAAAGCGACTACAAGGATGCCGACGTGCCGATGCTGACCGTCACCCACGGTCGCCGGGTCACGCGCAACCATATCCTCGTCTACACCTTCGCGCTCGCCGCCGTGGCGATCGGCCTGGGTCTGACCTCCATCGGCGGGCCCGCCTACATGGCCGTGGCGGTCGTCATGAACCTTTGGTTCATCAAGGGTGCGATCGACATCTGGCGCCGGACCGATGCCGACAGCGAAGCGGACAGCCACCTCGTCGAGCGCAAGTTCTTCAAGTTTTCGCTGCTCTACCTCTTCGTCCATTTCGGGATGCTGTTGGTGGAGACATCGCTGACGCCCTTCGGGCTGGGAGGCTGGTCATGACCCAGATTCGCGCAACGCACGAAATTCACGGACGCCGGCTGTCCCGCAATATCGGCCTGGGTATTGTGCTCGTGGCCTTTGTCGGCATCGTATACGGCCTCACCATTGCCAAGGTCGGCACGGACCCCAATGACGATCTGGGCGCGCCCTGGGCGCAGGCTCAGGACAAGGCGGCGAAATGAGCGAACGGTCGACAACCAAATCAGCCCTGATGCTGGTGGGCGTCGTCGTGTTCATGGGTGGCATGGCGTGGGCGGCGGTGCCGTTCTACGACTGGTTCTGCCGCGTGACCGGCTTCGGCGGAACGACCGCCGCCGCGGACGCGGGATCGGACGTGGTGCTGGACAAGACGATCAAGGTCCGTTTCGACGGCTCCGTCGAGCGCGACTTCCCGTGGGAGTTCAAGCCGGCGCAGCGCCAGATGGAAGTGAAACTCGGGGAGACGGGGCTTGCCTTCTATGAGGCGACGAACACCTCCGACCGCCCGATCGCGGGCACGGCGAGCTACAATGTCGCCCCCTATTCGGCTGGCGGCTACTTCACCAAGATCGATTGCTTCTGCTTCGAACTGCAGGTGCTCGAACCCGGCGAAACGGTGATGATGCCCGTCACTTTCTACGTCGATCCCGAAATTACCCAGGACCGTGACGCCAAGTTTGCCAAGGTCATCACGCTCTCGTATACCTTCCACGAAACAGATCTGCCCGAGGAATACGCCGCGCTGGACGCGGATGTATCGGGACAGGCGGATCAGAACTAACCCAGGGACGCAAAAGATGGCCCACGCCAAGAACCACGACTACCACATCCTGCCTCCGTCGATTAACCCGCTCCTCGCGGCGGTCGGCGCTTTCGTCATGCTCTTCGGGGCGGTGAAATGGATGCATGACAGCGGCCCGTGGATCTTCCTCGCCGGCCTTCTCGTCGTGCTCTACACCATGTTCACCTGGTGGTCCGACGTGGTCGAAGAGGGCCAGACGGGCGATCACACACCGGTCGTGCGTATCGGGCTGAAGTACGGCTTCATCCTGTTCATCATGTCCGAGATCATGTTCTTCGTGGTGTGGTTCTGGAACTTCTTCAAGCACGCCATGTACCCGATGGGCCCCGAAAGCCCGGCCGTTGATGGCGTCTGGCCGCCGGCAGGGATCGAGACGTTCGACCCCTGGCACCTGCCGCTCATCAACACGCTGATCCTGCTCCTGTCCGGCGCGGCGGCGACCTGGGCGCACCACGCCCTCGTGCATGAGAACAACCGCAAGGACGTGAAGACCGGCCTGATCCTCGCGATCCTGCTGGGCATCCTCTTCACCTTCTTCCAGGCCTACGAATACAGCCACGCCGCCTTCGGCCTGTCGGGCAACATCTATGGCGCGACCTTCTTCATGGCGACGGGTTTCCACGGCTTCCACGTCATCATCGGGACGATCTTCCTCTTTGTCTGCCTGATGCGCATCTACGCGGGCCACTTCACGCAGGACCATCACGTCGGCTTCGAGGCCGCCGCGTGGTACTGGCACTTCGTGGACGTCGTCTGGCTCTTCCTGTTCTGCGCCGTCTACATCTGGGGCGGCTGACAACAGCGACAGATCGAATTCGGACGGGCGGGGGTGACCTCGCCCGTTTCACGTTCGGGGGTGTCTCCCACCGCCAGACAACACGCTCTGGAGGCCCCCGAACGCCGGTGCTAAGGGAAACCCATGCTGAAACAGGTCATCACCGCCATCCTGCTGATCGCCGGCCTCGCGTCCTTCGTGTCGCTTGGTGTCTGGCAACTCCAGCGGCTCGAGTGGAAACAGGGCGTGCTGGACGAGATCGAAGCGCAGATCGCCGGAGAGGCGGGGCCGCTGCCCTCAGACCCCGATCCCGAAACGGACCGCTATCGACCCGTGGCCGTCACCGGCACGATGGGGGACGATGAAATCCACGTCCTCGTCTCCTCGCGGGACTTCGGCGCGGGCTTTCGCATCATCGCGCCGTTTACGACCGAAACGGGCCGCCGCATCCTCGTCGACCGGGGGTTCGTGCCGACCGAAATGAAGACCGCCGCGCGTACGACCGGGCCGATGGAGGTGGAGGGGAATCTGCATTGGCCCGAGGAGCGTGACAGCTTCACCCCGGACGACGATCCGGACGGCAACTGGTGGTACGCCCGCGACGTGGACAAGATCGCCGGGGCGCTCGGCACCGACCCCGTGCTCGTCATCGCGCGCAGCCAGACGGACCCCGACGTCTTACCCCTCCCGGTCACGACCGAAGGCATCCCGAACGACCATCTGGAATACGCGATGACATGGTTTCTCATGGCCGTGACCTGGGTGGTGATGACAGGGTTCGCACTTTGGCGTATACGGCGGCGGAACGAGAAACGGGTGGCCGGGACGTGACGCGCAAGAGCGTCGTTTCGCACCGGAACCAAGCCGGAAACCGCGCCAGTTTGAGGAGCGCGACACCGGCCCGGACCGCCTGCAAGGACGAGGACACGAGCACATGAAATACGTCTCGACACGCGGGAGCGCTCCCACGCTCAGCTTCGAGGAAGCCATGCTGACCGGGCTCGCCCGTGACGGCGGCCTGTATGTTCCCGAGTCCGTGCCGACCATGACCACCGAAGAGATCGCGGCTCTCGCAGGTCGATCCTATGAAGACGTGGCCTTCACGGTCATGAAGCCTTTCATCGGCGACAGCTTCTCGGACAACCAGCTCCGCGCCCGCATCCGCCACGCCTACGCGGGTTTCGGCCACGCGGCCCGCGCGCCGCTGGTGCAACTCGGTCCCAATCACTTCCTGCTGGAGCTGTTCCACGGTCCGACGCTGGCGTTCAAGGATTTCGCCATGCAGCTTATCGGCCAGCTCTTTCAGGCGGCGCTGGAGCGGCGGGGCGAAAAGATCACCATCGTGGGAGCGACGAGCGGCGACACCGGCTCGGCGGCGATCGAGGCGTTCCGGGGGCTCGACAATGTCGACGTCTTTATCCTCTTCCCCGATGGCCGGGTGTCCGATGTGCAGCGGCGGCAGATGACCACCCCGTCCGAGGGCAACGTCCACGCGCTCGCGCTGGCGGGCGATTTCGACGATTGCCAGGCCCGGCTCAAGGACATGTTCAACCATTTCGAGTTCCGCGACGCCGTGGGGCTCGCCGGTGTGAATTCGATCAACTGGGCGCGGGTGCTGGCGCAGGTCGTCTACTACTTCACCTCCGCCGTGGCGCTGGGCGCACCGCACCGCGAGGTGAGCTTCACCGTGCCCACGGGCAATTTCGGTGACGTGTTCGCGGGTTACATCGCGCGTCAGATGGGCCTGCCCATCCGCGACCTCGTGATCGCGACGAACCAGAACGACATCCTGCACCGGACGCTGGAAACAGGCTCCTACACCAAGGAAACCGTGCTGCCCTCGGTCAGCCCCTCGATGGACATTCAGGTGTCGTCCAACTTCGAACGTGTGCTGTTCGACGCCTACGGTCGCGACGGCGCGGTCGTAGCCGACCAGATGGCCGACCTCGCGGGCGATGGCTTTACCATCAGTCAGGGTGCCATCGACTTCCTGCGCGGTCAGTTCAAGTCGGGCCGCGCATCTGAGGAAGAAACGCTTGCCACGATCCAGTCCACATGGGACGCGACGGGCGAAGTCATCTGCCCCCACACCGCCGTCGGCGTGAAGGTCGCGAACGAGCACCAGTCGGATGTGCCGATGATCACGCTTGCCACGGCCCATCCGGCCAAGTTCCCCGCAGCGGTCAAGGAGGCTTCCGGCCGTGATGCCCATCTCCCCCCGCGCATGTCGGACCTGTTCGACCGCGAGGAACGGGTGCGCAAGGTGCCCAACGACCTCACCGCGCTCGAAACCCTGATTTACAACGAGCGCCGCACATGACCATTCGTTTCGACACCCTGTCCAACGGCTTTCGCGTCGTGACCGAACACATGCCCGGGATCGAAAGTGCGAGCCTCGGCGTCTGGATCACGGCTGGCGGCCGGCATGAGCGGCTGGGACAGAACGGTATCGCACATTTCCTGGAACACATGGCGTTCAAAGGGACCAAGCGGCGCACGACGCTCCAGATCGCCGAAGAGATCGAAGACGTGGGCGGCTACCTGAATGCCTATACCGGGCGCGAGGTGACGGCCTATTACGCGCGGGTCCTGCGCGAGGATGTGGCGCTGGCCGTTGACGTGATCTCCGACATCCTGATGAACCCGGTTTTCGACCCGGACGAAATCGAGGTGGAGCGCGGCGTGATCCTTCAGGAAATCGGGCAGGCGCTCGACACGCCCGACGACGTGATCTTCGACTGGTTGCAGGAAGCGGCCTATCCGGAGCAGGCCATCGGTCGTCCCATCCTCGGCCCCGCCGAACGGGTGCAGGGCTTTGCGCGCGGCGATCTCGCCGGGTTCGTGGATGAGCACTATGGCCCCGACCGCATGATCCTCGCCGCTGCTGGCGCGGTGGACCATGACGAAATCATGCGACTCGCAGAAAAGGCCTTCGGCGGCCTCAACCGCCCGTCGTCCAGCGTGATCCAACCTGCCGGCTTCGTCGGCGGCGAGCGGCGCGAACTCAAGCACCTCGAACAGGTACATTTCACGCTCGCGCTGGAGGGGCCGGGCTACCTGGACGATACGATCTATACTGCGCAGGTGTATGCCAACGCGCTCGGCGGTGGCATGTCCTCGCGCCTCTTTCAGGAAGCGCGGGAGAAGCGGGGCCTGTGCTACACGATCTTTTCGCAGGCGGGCGCGTGGTCGGACACCGGCCTCATCACGATCTACGCCGGCACCTCGGCGGGCGAGATCGCGGGACTTGCGGAGCTGACCATCGACGAGCTGCGCCGCGCGGCCACCGACATGACCGTGGCCGAAGTCGACAGGGCGCGCGCGCAGTTGCGTGCCGGGATGCTCATGGGTATGGAATCGGCCTCGTCCCGTGCCGAACGGCTGGCCCGGCAGGTGGCGATCTGGAACCGTGTCGTGCCTGTCGAGGAAACCCTCGCGCGGCTCGACTCCGTCACGACCGAGGACGTGCGCGGCCTCGGCACCCGGATCGCTACGAACCCGCGCGCCGCGCTCGCGCTCTATGGCCCTGCCGAAACTGCACCGACGCTGTCCGCACTGACCGACAGGCTCGCCGCGTGATGCTCCGGCGGCCGAAAAAGGTCCGGATCGATACCGAGCGGCTGACCCTTCGCCCGCTCAACCACGGCGATTTCCACGCATGGACCGAGCTTCGCGCCTCCAGCCGCGCGTTTCTCACGCCGTGGGAGCCGACCTGGACTGCCGACCACCTGACGCGCAAGGGCTTCACGAACCGGGTCTATTGGGTGAATCGCTCGGTCTCTCAAGGCTCGGCCCTGCCGCTCCTCATCATCCGCCGCCACGACAATGTGCTGCTCGGCGCGATCACGGTGGACAACGTGCGGCGCGGCCCGGCCCAGTCGGCCACCTGCGGATACTGGGTCGGCGAACCTTTCGCTCGGCAGGGTTACATGCGTGAGGCGCTCGACGCCGTGGTGAACCACGCCTTCACCGAGATGGACCTTTCGCGGCTCGAGGCGGGCTGCCTGCCGGAAAACACCGCCTCGCGCGGGGTGCTGGAGAAATGCGGCTTCAAATACGAAGGCGTGGCGCAGAGCTACCTCCAGATCAACGGACGTTGGCGCAACCACGTCCTGTATGCCGCGCTCCGTGCCGACCGGCGGGGGCGGACGGACGCGGGCTGACCAACAGCTTTCTTCAAGTTGACGCCGGCGACGCAGGACCGCTCATGTTCTGCGGCCAGACGCTCGACAAGCTCGTGCGCCATGTGCCGGGTCAACGCTGACCAAGGTCAGGCACGCCCTCACACGGAGTTGAGGCGACAGGCCCGTGATCCATGGCAGGATGCGGGCCATGTCCATGATCCGCCTTGCCGCCGCCCTGACCCTCACCGCCACGCCACTCGCCGCGCAGGAGCGCATCGAGTCCCATTGTCACGCGCTCGCGCAGAACATGGCGGCCCCCTATGTCCAGCTTGCCTCCTACACCGACCCGGTGCCGGCCGAGAGTGTGCGCATTTCCTATGTCGGCCATGCCTCGTTCCTGATCCAGACCGAGGGCGGGCTCGCCTTCATCACCGATTACACGGGCGATCAGGGCGGGGCCGACCTGATCCCGGACGTGGTGACGATGAACAACGCCCATATCAGCCACTTCACATGGTCGCCCGACCCGGACATCCCGAACGTGTTACAGGGCTGGGCGGATGGCGACGGCCAGCGAAACCACGAACTCGACCTTGGTGAGGCGCTGATCCGCAACATCCATACCGACATTCGTGGCTATGAAAGTCTTGTCGAAGATGGAAATTCAATTTTCGTGTTCGAGGTGGCCGGCCTGTGCATTGGGCATCTGGGCCACCTCCACCACGTTCCCGACGCGGGCCAGTATGCCGAGATCGGGCGGCTGGACGTGGTGATGGCGGCCGTGGACGGGGGCGTTTCGCTCGACACGCAGAGCATGATCCGCGTGATGGAGCGGCTGCGTGCCCGCGTGGTCATTCCGATGCACTGGTTCGGGCGCTACACGCTCGACCGGTTCCTTGGCGGGATGCGCGACGGGGACTTCGACGTGGTCGATGCGGGGATCGGAGAGATCACGCTGTCGATGGACACGCTGCCGGGACGACCAACGGTGATGGTGCTTCAACCGGGCATGCTCGACTGACTTGCCCCGCGCCCGTTTGGGTGCCATCCAGTTTCCATGAGCGATCTCAATCCTGCCGATGCGGCTTTCGAGGCCCGCCTGCGCGACGCGCTGCCCGAGGCCGCGTTCCGCCCCCTGACACCTGCTTATCTGGAAGAACCGCGCGGGCTGTTTCAAGGCGGCGAGGGCCTGCTGGTCGCGCCGGGATCGACCGAAGACGTGGCGAAGGTCGTTCGCGCGGCCCTCAAGGCGCGGGTTGCCGTGGTGCCCTATGGCGGCGGGACCGGGCTCGTCGGCGGTCAGATCATGGCCGAGGGGCCGCGCCCGGTGATCCTGTCGCTCGAACGCATGACGCAGGTGCGCGGCGTTTATCCGACTGAAAACGTGGTGATCGCGGAAGCGGGCGTGATCTTGGCGGACTTGCAATCGGCGGCCGAAGCCGAGGACCGGCTGTTCCCAATGTCGCTGGCCTCGGAAGGCTCCGCGCGGCTGGGTGGTATCCTCTCCACCAATGCAGGCGGCGTGAACGTCCTGCGTTACGGGAACACGCGCGAGCTATGCCTCGGGCTGGAGGCCGTGCTGCCGGACGGCACGATCTGGCACGGGTTGAAGCGGCTCAGGAAAGACAACACCGGCTACGACCTGCGCGGGATTCTCGTGGGGGCCGAAGGCACGCTGGGCATCATCACGGCGGCGTCGATGCGGCTTTTCCCTCGCCCCGCCCGCACAGGGACCGCACTCATTGCAGTTGAAAGCCCGGCGGCGGCGCTGGAGCTACTGGCGCTCGCAGGCGCGCGGATCGGGCCGGGGATCAGCGCGTTCGAGCTGGTGTCGGGGCAGGGGCCGCGATTCCTCGTCGAAACCGATTGCCCGGCGCGGTGCCCGATGGACCCGGTGCCGGACTGGTCGGTGCTGATCGACCTCGGCCTTGGTGCTGAGGACGATCCCGACGCCGCCCTCACGGGGCTCTTCGAGGCGGCGCTCGAAGCAAGCCTTGCCCACGACGGCGTTATCGCGAGCAGCGAAACGCAGAGGGCCGAACTGTGGCAGATGCGTGAGGAAATCCCCGAAGCGAACCGGCGGATCGGCTCCGTTTCTTCCCATGACATTTCGCTGCCCCTGTCCGAAATCCCCGCGTTTCTGGAACATGCGGGGGCCGCGGTGGCCGCGCTTGGGAATTTCCGGATCAACGTGTTCGGCCACTTGGGCGACGGCAACCTGCACTACAATATCTTCCCGCCCAAGGGCGTGGCGCGCGACAGCCTGCGCGACAAGCGCGGCGCGGTCGCGGCGGTGGTCTATGACCTCGTGGCCGAAAAGGGGGGCTCGTTCTCGGCTGAACACGGGATCGGCCGGCTAAAGGTCGCGGACCTCGCCCGCTACGGCGATCCGGCCAAGGCTGCGGCGATGCGCGCGATCAAGGCGGCGCTGGATCCGGACGGCATCATGAACCCCGGCGTGATGCTGGAGCGGTAGCTGTTGCCAAATTGTGCGCCTGCGGCGCGCTCAGGTCTGGTGACAGGTGACACAGGCCTCACAAGGCATGGCGACCATGTGAAAGCGCCCCGCCGAGGGGGATGGCGGGGCGCTGCACGGGGGGACGTGCTGATCAAGCAGCGGTCCGTGCTCCCACGAACCAAAGTTGACGGTAGGAGCGAGTCGTTAAGAAAACGTCTACGCGCCTTCAAAGTCGCAAAGCGTATGAACGGCCATGCCCATCCCGTCGAGTTTGGCGTGGCCGCCAAGCTCCGGCAGGTCGACGATGAAAGCGCAGCCCACCACCTCGCCGCCCAACCGTTCGATAAGCTGGATGCCCGCCGCTGCCGTGCCGCCCGTGGCCAGGAGGTCGTCGACGAGCAAGACACGTTCGCCGGGCTGGATCGCGTCGTCGTGGATTTCCATCACCGCCTCGCCGTATTCGAGTTCATAGGCCTGGCTCACCGTGGCACCCGGCAATTTTCCCTTCTTGCGGATCGGTGTGAAGCCGACAGAAAGCTGGTGCGCGATGGCACCGCCGATGATGAAGCCCCGCGCCTCCAGCCCCGCGACCTTGTCGATCCGGGTGCCGGCATAGGGGTGAAGCATCTGGTCGATGCACATGCGGAAGCCACGCGGGTCGGAGAAGAGCGTGGTCACATCGCGGAACATGATCCCCTCGTGGGGGAAGTCGACGATGGTGCGGATGTAGTCCTTGACGGTTTTCATGGGGTCACTTCGTATTTTCGATCATGGAACGGCTCACCACATAAAGGAGCGTGTCGCCGGGTGCACGCTGACATTCGGTCATGGTCAGCTCGAAGATCTTGAGCCCACCGACCTCCTCGACAATATCGACAAAGCCCGTCTCGCGCGTGAAGGTGGCGTGCGACCAGAAACCCATGAGCCAGCCGACGAGTTGCTCATAGGCCATGCCTTCGCCAGAGTTGGCCGCTTCCAGCGCCCTGGCGCAATCCCATCGGCCGGCCCCCATCACGAACCCGTCGGCCTGCGCGGGCAGGGCGGAACAGAGGGAAAGGAAGGCGGCAGGGACGAGACGGCGCATGGCGGGCTCCTTCAGCGGGCATAGTGGCGTTGCAGGGCCATGATGTCTTGCGGGCCGAGCGCCGTCGAGGCATTCGTGTCCTGCGCGAAGACAGAGGTTTCGTCGTAATGCGGGTTTCGGATGTCCGTCATCAACCCCATTGCCTGTGTCAACTCTTCCAGCATGACGCTCTCATAGGCACGAATCTGGAGCGTGGTGGAGAAGATCACGGCCACCTGCCGGATGCGCCCGGTCTCGCGCTCGAACAGCACGCGGGTGGAGGCTCCGCCGAGGGGCGAGCCGTCCACGCCCTCGATCCCCGTGCCCGCGATCGGTTCACCGCGTTCGAGGTCGAAAAAGAACAGTTCGATTTCCGCTTCCGCGCCTTCGTCGACTTCGACAAGCCGCACGCCAGCTTCTGCGCCGTTCAACTCCTGTATCGCCCGTTCCAACGCTGCGAAGGCGCGCAGGCGTTTGCCACCGAGATAGGCGTCGTCCATCTGCCGGATCGCGATGCGGATCGGCCGTCCCTCCCGTTCCCACCGCACGAACGGCTTGCGGCATTCCCCGCCCGGCTCGGCCCCACAGGCGACGGCGTTGTAGAAATCGTCGTCGCTCATCGGTCCGCGCGCCTCGACGAATTCCTGTGCCAGCGCGGCCCCCGGCAGAAGCGCCGCGAAAAGCGCGGCCCGCCAGATCAAAGGACGCGGCCCGCCACTGTGGTGAGCTTCGCGACAAGATCGGGGTCGCGCTTTTCCGGGGCCGTCATGATTGCGAACTCCAGAGCCTTGTCGCAGCCGTGCGGGCAGGCTTCACGGGTCGCGCCCAGAAGCGCGGGCAGGCGGGCGATCAGGTTGCGCGCGTTCTCGGAATTTGCGCCCAGCGTGGCGATGATCTCGGCAATGTCGACCTCGCCATGGTGCGGATGCCAGCTGTCGTAATCGGTGATCATGGCGACGGAGGCATAGTCGATCTCGGCCTCGCGGGCGAGCTTGGCCTCCGGCATGTTGGTCATGCCGATCACGTCGCAGCCCCAGACCTCACGGTAGAGCTTCGATTCGGCGAGGGTCGAGAACTGTGGCCCCTCCATGCACAGGTAGGTGCCGCCGTTGTGGACGCTGACCCCGGCCTCCCGTGCCGCCGTCAGACAGGCATCGGCCAGCCGCGCGCAGATCGGGTGGGCGAGGCTCACATGGGCGACGCAGCCGGTGCCGAAGAAGCTTTTCTCTCGCGCTACGGTCCGGTCGATGAACTGGTCGAGGATCACGAAATCGCCCGGTGCCATATCCTCGCGGAACGACCCGCAGGCGGAGACCGAGATGATGTCGGTCACACCCAGCGATTTCAGCGCATGGATGTTGGCGCGATAGGGCACCGTGGTCGGAGTATGGACATGCCCGCGCCCGTGGCGGGGCAGAAAGGCCATGCGCACCCCGTCGAGCGTGCCGGTCAGCACCTGATCGGACGGGTCACCCCACGGCGTCTGGATCGTGACCCAGTCCGCGCCCTCCAAGCCCTCGATCTCGTAAAGGCCCGATCCTCCGATCACGCCGATCATGGTTTCCGCCATCCTGCCCTCCTGTCACTCGCGGCGAGTGAAGCAGCCTTACGGGGCCGAAGCAAGCGGATCGGGCCAAGCCTTGCACCCTGCGGGACAGGGTTTTGCGGGATTGCGGGTGGTCTTTTCTGCATTGCGGCGATAGGAGGGGCGCGCGAACAATCAATCCCTACATGAGGTGCCCCGTGGCCCGAGCCCTGCTGGCGCGATTTGCCAACCGCATAGAGACTCCCGACCTGCGCATCGCGCCGGGCAGCCCGCTGAACGCCGGGCGCATCCGGATCGAGCTGCTGTCGGGCCTCACCGTGGCGCTGGCCTTGGTGCCCGAAGCGGTCGCCTTCGCCTTCGTCGCGGGGGTCCATCCGCTCGTTGGCCTCTACGCGGCCTTCCTCGTGGGGCTCATCACAGCCGTCTTCGGCGGGCGTCCGGGCATGATTTCGGGGGCCACCGGCGCGCTGGCCGTGGTCATGGTCGCGCTGGTGGCGCAGCACGGGGTGGAATACCTCTTCGCCGCCGTCGTCCTTATGGGGCTGATCCAGGTCTTCGCGGGGGTCATGCATTGGGGCAAGTTCATCCGGCTCGTGCCGCATCCGGTGATGTTGGGCTTCGTCAACGGGCTCGCCATCGTGATCTTTCTCGCGCAGCTCACGCAGTTCAAGGTGCCGGGCACGATGGAGGCCACGGGGCACGGCATGGGCGGGGGCGAATGGCTCTCGGGTATGCCGCTTTACACCATGCTCGGCCTCGTGGCGCTGACGATGCTGGTGATCTGGGCGATGCCCAAGATCACGCGCGTCGTCCCCGCGCCGCTTGCCGGGATCGGAATCGTCGCCGCCGTGGTGATCGGCTTCGGCATCGACGTGCCGCGCGTCGGCGACCTTGCCACGATCAAGGGCGGCCTGCCGCCGTTTCACATCCCGATGGTGCCGTTCAATCTGGAGACGCTCCAGATCATCCTGCCCTACGCGGTAATCCTTGCGGCCATCGGTCTAATCGAAAGCCTGCTGACCCTGAACCTCGTGGGCGAGATGACCGGCCAACGTGGCGGCGCATCGCAGGAGTGTATCGCGCAGGGCGTGGCCAACACGGTGACGGGGTTCTTCGGCGGCATGGGCGGTTGCGCCATGATCGGCCAGTCGATGATCAACGTGAAATCCGGCGGGCGCACGCGGATCGCGGGCATCGCTGCGGCGCTGTTTCTGTTGTCCTTCATCCTCTTCGCCTCGCCGCTGATCGAGCAGATCCCGCTGGCCGCCCTCGTGGGTGTGATGTTCATGGTCGTCATCGGCACCTTCGCCTGGAACTCTGTCCGCATCCTGACCCGCGTGCCGCGCATGGACGCTTTCGTGATCCTTCTCGTGACGGTCGTGACGGTGATGGAAGACCTCGCGGTCGCCGTGGTCGTCGGCGTGATCGTCTCGGCGCTCGCCTATGCCTGGGGCAACGCGACGCGTATCCGGGCCAAGACCTACACGACTCCAGAAGGGGCCAAGGTCTATCAGGTCAACGGGCCGTTGTTCTTTGGCTCGTCCGACGGGTTCACGGAACTGTTCGATGTCGAGAGCGACCCGTCGCGCGTGGTCGTTGACTTCGAGGACAGCCGTGTGGTGGACCAGTCCGCCCTTCAGGCGATCGAGGCGATTGCGGGCAAGTATGAGGCGGCGGGCAAGCAACTCCAGCTGCGGCACTTGTCGCGGGATTGTCACCAGCTTCTGAAAAAGGCCGGGCACCTGATGGTCGATAGCGATGACGATCCGGACTACCAGGTCGCGGTCGATTATTCGGTGCGCACGGGGATCCTTGGCGGGCACTGATCGGCTTTTCGTCGGCCCCGTTCTTCTCTGGAATGCTAAAGACGCGGGGTCTCAGTGCAGGCCGTGACCAACGCGCCTGCATCAAAACGACAGATGCGTCCGCTTGAAGTCGCCCCGCGCCTTCAGGCCATAGCCCACCGCCCGGTCGATTGCGATATGGCTCCACCAGATCGCGCCAAGCGCGAGGATGAGCGGCGCTCCGACCCACCAGCCAAGACCGATCACGACGGCCGGCCCCGTGAAGACATGGGCGATGTTGTAGGCAACAGCGCCCACGCGTGCCCCTGCGAGATAGCCGAGCGCGCTCAGGTCCGGCGCAAGGATCAGGACCGCGAAGAGCCACCAACTCTCCCCGCTGGACGCGAACAACCCAAATCCAAGAGCGGTGAGCGCAAGGCCTTCGAGCCGCAAATGGACAATCTGGTCGCGGTCGAGCGGTTGGCGCGGTGTGGTGGTCATGGCGGTCTCCTTCATTCAGGAGAACGTTCGCATCTTCGCCTGTGAATGGAAATCCGCCAGAACTGGTGATCAGATATTCAAAAGTGACTGGCTCAATCGTCCGGCCGTGTCAGCTCAAATGCGTCGCGGATGATCGTGTAGTCCCGATAGCCGAGTCGCGAGACCATTCCGAACTTCGTGATGTCGAACTTGCCGTCCACGAGGCAATCGTCGCGGATATGCACACCGACGACCCGACCGACGACGAGGAAATTGTCCTCGCCCTCCAGCGTCACGAGCTGGCTCAGCTTGCATTCGAGCGAGGCGGGGGCGAGCGCGACGCGGGAACAGGCGATCTCGTTACAGGCGGCCTTCGTCACCTTGGCATGGGGAAACTCATCCTCGCCCGCCGAAAGCGTCTGCGAGCTTGCGTTCATGTGGTCGATGGCTTCGGCCTCCACCACGTTCACGCAGAACACGCCGGTCTGGTCGATGTTACCCAGCGAATCCTTGCCGCGCGCCCGGTCCGACTTGCCCGAGGTCGAGGCGAACATGACCTGCGGCGGCGAATAGGCCACGCCGTTGAAAAAGGAATAAGGGGCGAGGTTGTCGATGCCCCGGCTCGACCGGGTCGAAATCCAGCCGATCGGGCGGGGCGTGATGATGGCATTGAAGGGGTTGTGGGGAAGGCCGTGGCCGTCTTCTGGTCGATAAAACATGGCGGTCCTCGTCTGGTTGCCCTTTGCTACCGCGCCCGGCCGGGGATTGGAATGCGCCGGGGCGCGCGATCCGCCGGCATCCTCCCGAATTCACGAAGATATTCCCGCACCGCCGCCGCCGTCTCGGGGCTTTCACCTCCCCGCTGGTTTGGGCTATGGCGGGGAGGCAGGCCGACAGAAGGGGGCGCGCGCTGTTCAATCTGGCACCAGAAACGCCCGCCGACTGGTGGGAGGTCGAAGCACTCTACGACCTCTGTTTCGCACCGGGGCGCGAGGCGCTGTCCTCCTATCGTCTGCGCGACGACGTTGACCCCGTCGTCGGGCTGTCCACGACCGCGCGCGACGGTGACGGCATCCTCGCGGGCGCGATCCGGTTCTGGCCCGTGCATGTGGGGAGTCACGATGCGCTGCTCCTCGGTCCCGTGGCGGTCCACCCAACCCGGCAGGGCGAGGGGCTGGGCGGCCTGCTCATCAGCCACAGCCTCGACCTCGCGCGCGCACAGGGTTGGGCGCGCGCGCTTCTCGTGGGGGATGCACCCTATTACGGGCGCTTCGGGTTCGACCGACTGGAAGGTGTCGAGATGCCGCCGCCTACCAACCCGGACCGCGTACTGGGCATCGCTCTGGCACCGGAGGGCTGGTCGGGCGTGACGGGCAGGGTTCGGCGATGGACCGACCCCGGCTGACGTCAGTTGCCGGTCGCGTCACGGCGGAACAGGTAATCCATCACCGGCTCGCGCACCGACTGAATGCCCGATCCCCGCGCCTCGTCGAGCACCTGGCGCAATTCGGAGAGGTCCGTGCGCCGGATCAGGTGTTTCACCGGGCCGACCGAGGCGGGGCGCATCGACAGGCTGCGCATCCCGAGGGCCGCGAAACAGACCGCTTCGACGGGCCGCCCGGCATCCTCGCCGCAGAAAGACAGCGGTGTCCCGGCCTCTTCGCAGCGTCGGATAATCATGTCGATGATGTTCAGAAACGACGCGTTCAGTGTGTCATAGCGCCGCCGAACCCGCTCGTTTTCGCGATCTGCGGCAAAGAAGAACTGCTTGAGGTCGTTGCCGCCGATCGAGATGAAATCGGCTTCCTCATAGAACTGCCGCGGCGCGAAGGCGAGCGAGGGGGTCTCCAGCATCGCGCCCACCTCGACGTTCTTCGGCAAGACGTGACCCATCGTCTCCTCCCGCTTGAGCTCGCGGTAGAAGATCTCTTTGGCCTGCGAGAATTCCTCGTACTGGGCGACGAACGGAAACATGATCGACAGATCGCGCCCGGCGGCCGCCCGGATCAGCGCCTGGACCTGCATCCGCATCACACCGGGCTTGTCGAGCCCCACGCGGATCGCGCGCCAGCCGAGCGCGGGGTTCGGCTCCTCGGTCGGCTTCATGTAGGGCAGCACCTTGTCCGACCCGATATCGAGTGTGCGAAACACGACGCGCTTGCCACTGGCGGCGTCCAGCACCCGCGAATAAAGCGCCGCCAACTCGCCCCGGCGCGGGACGTTGGAGCGGATCAGGAACTGAAGCTCCGTGCGAAACAACCCGACGCCCTCGGCGCCGGAGCCTTCGAGCGACGGCAGATCCGCCATCAGACCCGCGTTCATCATCAACGAGACGGTTGTGCCCTCGTCGCTGGTCGCCGGCATGTCGCGCAGGCCGACATAGCGCTGTTGTTGTTCGGCCTGCATCGCCATCTTGTCGCGGAACGCGCTGCGCACGCTGTCCTCGGGGCGCAGGTGGACCAGCCCCTGATCTCCGTCGACGATGATCGGGTCGCCGTTCAGCGCCTCGGTCGTGATGCGCCGCGCGTTGACGACAAGCGGGATGGCCAGCGCACGGGCGACGATGGCGGCATGGCTCGCCACCGACCCGCCCTCGAGCACCACGCCCTTCAGTCCGCGCCCGTATTCGAGCAACTCGCCGGGGCCGATGTTCTGGGCGATCAGGATCGGGTCCTCGGGCATCTCCGCACCCGTATCGCCCCCTTGGCCGGTGAGGATACGCAGCAGCCGGTTGGACAGGTCGTCAAGGTCGTGGAGCCGCTCGCGCAGGTAAGCGTCAGGCACCTGCGCCATGCGCGAGCGTGCAGAGCTTTGTTCCTTCTCAACGGCCGCCTCGGCAGACAGGCCCCGGTAGATGTCCTCCTCCATCCGGCGCATCCAGCCCTTGGAATTGGCGAACATCCGGTAGGCTTCGAGCACCTGCAACTGGTCCTTGTCGACGCCCTGTGTTGTGGCGAGCAGCTCGTCCACCGACACCCGCAACTCGTCCACGGCGGCCCGCAGCCGGCGTGCCTCTTCGTGTGGGTCATCCGCGATCGGGTTCGTCACCACCACACGGGGCTCATGCAGCCAGACATGACCCTCGGCGATCCCCTCCTGCCCGGAACCGCCCCGGAACATGGCCGGACGCTGGTGGAGGGCGGCAAGCGCCGCGCCCTCTCCGACGAAGGCTCCAAGTTCCGTCATTTCGGCAAGGACCATCGCCACGACTTCCATGCCGTAGACCTCGTCCTCGGTGAACCCGCGCGCCTCTTTCGATTGGACGACAAGGACGCCCAGCGTCTCGCCCAGCCGCTGGATCGGGATGCCGAGGAAGGACGAGAAGATTTCCTCGCCGGTTTCAGGCATGTAACGGAATCCGCGCTCGGCGGGTGCATCCGGCGTATTGATGACCCGCGAGGTGCGCGCCACGCGACCGACAAGGCCCTCGCCCATCCGCATCCGGGTCTGGTGGACGGCTTCGGCCTTCAGACCTTCGGTCGCGCAGAGTTCCAGAGTGTCCGAATCCCGGAACAGGTAGATCGAGCAGACTTCCACGCCCATCGAGGTGGCGATGATGCGGGTCACATGGTCCAGACGCTCCTGACCCGCGGAATCCGCGGCCAGTGCTTCACGCAGACGGCCGAGCAGCTTGCGCGACTCGGACGGCTCCGTTTCTGGCGTGTGTTCCCTGTTCACGATGCATCCCCGGACATTCGACATGGTTAAAACACACCGCCGCCCCCGGCGGAAAGCGTTTTCAGCGAATCATTAGGCGGTCTTCGGCTTGTGACGCGGGCGCAAGCGCACCAAGCGCATGACTGCAAGTCCGGCGGGCGGTCGGGGAATCCGTGCGGAAAACGCGCGATGCACCCCCGGCCATCCGGGCGATGTCCTGATCGCGGGTACGCCCCGTGACCCTGTCAGACCTTGTCGAGGTCGAACGCGTCGTGGAGGGACTGGACGGCCAACTCCATATATTTCCGGTCCACCAAGACCGAGATCTTGATCTCGGACGTCGTGATGACCTTGATGTTGATGCCCTCGTTCGCGAGCACCGAGAACATCCGCGCCGCGATCCCGGCGTGGGAGCGCATACCGATCCCCACGACCGACACCTTCGCCACATCTTCATCCGCGACAAGCTCGCGAAAGTTGATGTCGCCCTTTTCCTTGGCCGCGGTCAGCGCTTTTTCCGCGCGCGCCACCTGTCCCACGGGGCAGGAGAAGGTCATGTCGGTGCGACCTTCCTCCGAGATGTTCTGAACGATCATGTCCACGTTCACGCCGGCCTCGGAGAGGGGGGTGAAGATCGCGCTCGCGATGCCGGGGCGGTCGGCCACCGAGATCAGCGTCATTTTGGCTTCATCGCGGCTGTAGGCCACACCGGAGACGGCATTCTGTTCCACGATTTCCTCCTCGTCGCAGACCAGCGTGCCTGCATTGGGGTCATATTCTTCGAAAGACGACAAGACGCGCAGCTTCACCTTGAAGCGCATGGCAAGCTCGACCGAGCGGGTCTGGAGCACCTTGGCGCCCAGGCTGGCCAGTTCGAGCATTTCCTCGAAGGCGATCTTGTCGAGCTTGCGGGCCTTGTCCTCGATCCGGGGGTCGGTGGTGTAGACCCCGTCGACGTCGGTGTAGATGTCGCAGCGCTCAGCACCGAAAGCGGCGGCAAAGGCCACGGCGGTGGTGTCCGAGCCACCCCGGCCCAACGTGGTCACCCGGCCCTCGGGCGAGATGCCCTGAAAGCCCGCCACCACGGCGACCTTGAAGCCTTCGTCGAATTTCGCGTTGATCGCGTCGGTGCCGATGTCTTCGATCCTGGCCGACGAATGGGCCGAGTTGGTCTTGAGCGGCACCTGCCAGCCCTGCCAGCTGCGCGCCGGGACATCCATTTCCTGAAGTCGCAGCGCCATGAGACCGGCGGTCACGATCTCGCCCGAAGCCACGACCGCATCGTATTCGCGCGCGTCGTACATGGGAGAGGTTTCTTCGACCCAGCCGACCAGCTCGTTGGTCTTTCCGGCCATCGCCGAGACGACGACAATCACGTCGTAGCCATTCGCGACTTCGCGCGCGACCCGCTTGGAGGCGCGCGCGATCCGGTCGAGGGTGGCGACGGAGGTGCCGCCGAATTTCATCACCAGAAGCGGCATTTGCGCCCGTCCCCGTGGTCCCAGTCAATCCCGCGCCTGATAGAGCCCGGCGCGGACTTGCGCAAGAGGTCAGGGAACCGCGACGGGCTCTTCCTGGAGCGTCACGTTCGGGATGTCGGCCGGTGTGAGACCCTGCAGGGTCAGGGCCACCGAGGCCGCGACGCCGCCGCCTGTGCTGCTGGTCGTCCAGAGCAGGTAGAGGCCGTCCGCGCCGCCATCGACGATGGAGTAGTTGCCCAGTTCCCCGGCCGGGACCATCACCACGTCGTCGGCGGTGTTGAAGTCGGTGACCACGCGGTCGTTCGTGCCGTCGGTGCCGACCTCGTTTCGCACGAAGATCGTGTCGTCCCCGTCGCCCAGCGTGATCTCGCCCACACCTTCGACCGCGACGAAGTCGTTGCCACTGCCGGCGTTGACCGTGTCGTTGCCGGTGCCGGTCTCGATCGTGTCGTCGCCGCTGCCGCCGCTTATGTCGTCATCGCCAGCGCCGCCGTCCAGGGTATCGCCCATCGCTTCGCCGTTGATGATGTCGTCGCCGTCGCCACCACGAATGGTGTCGCCGCCGTCGTAGCCCAGCAGTGTGTCGTTGCCTGCGCCACCATCGATCACGTCGGAGCCGCTCCAGCCGTCGACGTAATCGTTGCCATCGCCCGCGTCGATCGTGTCGCCGCCGGTATCGCCGAAGATGGTGTCGTTCCCGGCGCCGCCGGTCACGGTGTCGTCGCCAGCACCGGCATCGATGTCGTCTTCGCCGTCACCGCCGTCGATGTCGTCGTTGCCGCCGCCACCTTCGATGTTGTCGTTACCCGCGCCACCGCGCAGGATGTCGTCGTTGGTGCCGCCGAGGATCGTGTCGTCGCCATCGCCGCCATCGACCTCGTCCGCGCCGCCCATGCCGTCGATGGTGTCGTTCCCACCGCCACCGTCGATCATGTCGTCGCCCGGATTCCCGAAGATCTCGTCATCGCCAGCGCCGCCGAAGATGGTGTCGTCGCCGCTGCCACCGGCGAGCGTCGTGCCGCCATCGCCGCCGGTGATGACGTCATTGCCATCGCCGCCTTCGATCAGGTCGGTGAGGATGCCGCCGCCCACGATGTCGTCGCCGTCACGGGCGATGATCGTGTTGGCCGTGGAGTTGGCCGAGAGCACGTCGTCATCGTTGGTGCCGAACACGTCCGGACCCTGGATGTCGTCAATATCCGCCTCGGTCAGACCCTTGAGCAGGATGCGGGCATAGACCACGTCGGACCCCGACGAACTGTCGGTGATCGTGAACAGGAGCCCGGCGTCGAGCCCGGTGGCGTTCACCGCGAGTGCCCCGTCGAGGGCCAGTTCGTTGGCGTTGGCGCCCACGATGGCCAGCACGTCGGTCGAGGTGTCGAAATCTTCGATCACGGCGACGTTCGGCGTGGTGCCGTCGGCCTCGTAATAGTCGGTGCCGGAATTATCCACCACGAAGGTGTCCGCCCCGTCGCCGCCGGTCGCGCTGTCGCCGATATCCATGTACAGGGTGTCGTCGCCGGCGCCGCCGTCGAGCGTGTCGTTACCCTGTCCCCCATTCAGGACATCATTGCCATCACCGCCATCGAGCGTGTCTTCACCGGCGCCGCCGTCGAGCGTGTCGTTGCCCGCGCCGCCCGAGATCGTGTCGTCGCCGACGCTGCCGGAGACCGTGTCGTCCCCGTCGCCGGCCGTGATGGTGTCGTCGCCAAGCCCGCCGTCGACGAAGTCGTCGCCGTCGCCTGCATCCACCGTGTCATTGCCGTCGCCCGCATAGATCGTGTCGTCACCGGCACCGGAAATGATGGTGTCGGCCCCGTCGTCGCTGTTGATCGTGTCGGCCCCGGCGCCGGTCGTGATGGAGTCGTCGCCCGCGCCGCTCCAGACCTGGTTGTCGCCGTCGCCGACGTCGATGTCGTCATCGCCATCGCCACCGCGCACGGCATCGTTGCCGGCGCCCGCGACGATGGTGTCGTTGCCTATCCCGCCGCGCAGATCGTTGTTGCCTTCGCCGCCGTCGATCGCGTCGTTGCCGTCGCTGCCCTGGACGTAGTCGTCGCCCGCGCCGCCATCGAGGTCGTCATCGCCCGAGCCGCCGTTGATCTCGTCATTGCCCAGACCGCCGGTGATCGTGTCGATCCCGTTGCCGCCCTGGATCTCGTCGTCGCCGTCGCCACCATCCACGGTGTCGTCGCCGTCGCCCGCGTCGATCTTGTCGTTGCCGGTTCCGCCGGTGATCACGTCGTCGTCGGCGCCGCCGTAAATCTCGTCGTCGTCCGCGCCGCCGTCGATCACGTCATTGCCGGACTTGCCGCGCAGGATGTCCTTGCCCGCGTCGCCGGTGATCGTGTCTGCGCCCGCGCCTCCGGTCACGTCGTCGTCGCCGTCGCCGCCGCTTACGGTATCGTCGCCGAAGCCCGCGTAGATCGTGTCGTTTCCGCCATCGCCCGAAATGATGTCGGCGCCGCCCACGCCCTGGATCAGGTCGTCTCCGAGACCGCCGGAAATGGTGTCCGCGCCACTCCCACCGTCGATGGAGTCGTTGCCGGCGCCACCATCGAGCGTATCGTCGTTCGCGCCGCCGGTGATCGTGTCGTTTCCGGCTTCACCGAGGATCGTATCCTCGCCACCGCCGCCGTTGAGGTCGTCATCGCCCGCGCCACCGGTAATCCGGTCGTCGCCCGCTGCGCCAAACGCATAATCTTCACCCGCGCCGCCCCCGATGGTGTCATCGCCGAAGCCGCCGTAGAGATTGTCGTCGCCGCCCTGGCCATAGATCTGGTCGTCACCGTTCATGCCGCTGACGGTGTCGTCCCCGTCGAGTGCGTAGATTTCCTGCGCTCCGGCGCCTGCGTAGTAGAGGTCGATCTGGTCGGTGAGGTAGATCGGCCCGGTGTTCACACCGCCGCCGCCTCCGGTGCCGCCCGTGCCGGACCCGCCGTTTCCGCCGGGGTCGATGGTGCTGCCGCCGCCCTCGTTGCCGTCCATGTCTTCATTCGGGTCCGGGTCGTCGTCCGGCGTGAAGTCGAACAGAAAAGCAGCGCCGATGAGAAGCGGGATGAGCAGCAAGAGCAGAAACATGGACAGTGTCCCCCGAAGTCGAAATGCATACGGGTATGGACGCCGGAAAACTGGCCCCATCCCCCCCAAGTGTTCTTGAACTTACCCGGCATTAAGACTTTTCGCCTAGAGAAATCCCGGCTTTGGCCAAAAAAAAGCCACATTAACCAAGAAGTTAGCCGCCCACTGTTTCCGGCGCGCACTGCACAGCGTGCGGCATGTCGAATTGTTCCGAAACTGGAAACGCGCTACTGCGCGGCGATTCCCTCGTCGCCCTCTTTGCGTTGCGCATTGGGAAAATGGGCGGCGAGCCAAGGGAAGTAGGGGAAGACCTCGGCGATCTGGTCGTCCGACAGATGCTCGTCGGACTGGTGCGCCCGGCTGTCGTTCAACCCGTGAACGGCGCGCAGGTAATAGGGCCTGAGATGCGTCACCATGTACGACGGGTGACGCTGCCCGATCCGCTTGTGACTGGTCAGGAACGGATTTCTCTTGGTGTCCGAGGGCGCGATCAGCGCCAGGCCGAGGTTCGTGTAAGGCACATAGCGCTGCGACAGCCACGACAGGCGACCGTCCTCGATGCCGAGCGTATAGCCGCGCGGAAACGACAGGAACGTGTAGGGGCGCGGGTTCATGGGGTCGCGCAGGGCGAAGGTGCCGTAATGCTTCACGGCCGCCACGAAGTCGGTCGAGACGGCGTCGTCGTCGTCCAGCACCACCTGCGCCACGGTCTGATCCTTGTAGAGCTTCGCGACCGTGTTCTTCATGATGTGCCCGGCGGAGCCTTCGGGACGGTACAAGATCCGGCAGCGCTCTTTGCCCAGCACGTCAAAGCACAGCTCCCGCAAGCGCTTTTGCCAGCCTTCCGGCATCAGGCTCGAGGACAGGACCATGTGCTCAAAGGCGCGGTCGGTCTGGCCGGTGAGGCTGGCGAGCGTGACCTGCTCGAAATACTTCATCCGCTGGGCAAGCCGGTCGCTGTCGAACAGTAGGTTCGGATCCGCCGCGTGGTCGGATTTCCAGCCGGATTGGCCGAAGAACGAGAACCGGGTTTCGAAGACGACCTTCATGGCTCGACCCTACCAGCTTTCCGGGCGTTTTCTACAGGCTAGTTGGCCTTGCGCGTCGGGATGAAGGGCAGGGGAGCGACGGCGATCCCGTCTTGCAACAAAGCGAGCGCGTCCTTCGGTTTCGCCTCGCCGTAAATGCCGCGTTTGGGCGTCTCGCCCTCGTGAATCTTGCGCGCCTCGGTGACAAAGGAGCTGCCGACATAGTCGCATTCCGCCTCCACCTTGGCCTTGAACGCGGCAAGGTCCGCTTCGCGGGGCGGTGTGTCTGTTTTCGGCGCGGGGGTTTTCGTCGTGGCCACGCGGGGGGCCATGAGCGATTTGGACACATCGCCGCTGCCGCAGTCCGGGCAGGTGACATGCCCCGCCTTGGCGAGCGTGTCGAAGGCGCCTGCATTCTGGAACCAGCTTTCGAAATCGTGCCCGTCGGCACATTTCAGAGCGTAACGGATCATGTTGCGAACCTGTCACAAAGGGTTTGCGAATATGTAACCCTTCGTGCGTCCCGCGCAAGGGTGTTCGGTGCGCCCGATCACATGCCGCGCGGGTCGAAGTGTTTGACGATCTGGCGCAATTCCGGCTCGTCGAGCACCTTGGCGGCCTTCTTCGGGCTCAGCCATTTCCGTTTGCGCTGGCCTGCTTCCGGCCAGTCGTTGAGCAACCGGCGCACCCTGACGGGAAAGATGGCCACGACCACCGGAAGGCGCTCTTTTTCGTGGACCTTGAAGTAGGAATAAAAGCCCACGACCGTATCGAGCGGCGTGCCATCGACACCGGCTTCCTCGAAAGCTTCGGTCGCGGCGGCCTGTGCCGGCGTTGCCCCGTCCATCGGCCAGCCCTTGGGCAAAATCCACCGGCCGGTGCCCCGCGAGGTGATCAGGAGCACCTGAAGTTTGCCGTTCTTCACCCGGTAGGGCAGCGCGCCGAACTGTGTCCGAACGTCCCGCTTGCCCGCCGATTGCAGGTGGACTGGCTTTTGCCTTGCGTTCACGACGATCATCCTGCTCGGAACCTTCTGCCGTAGGATGATGTTAGCGGCGGCCCGCCCGCCGGGGAAGGCCGAACTTGGCGAATATCACGCGCGCGCCCGTCCGTGGCTCAGTCGCGCTGGCCCGAGAACTGCGCTTGCCACGCCTCGCGCTGCTCGTCGGTGATCTTTGCGAACAGCACCTCCGGCACGGTGAACGCGTGGCCTGCGGGCAGCGCCGACAACGCGGTGGCCAGATCGTCGGGCCAGTCTGTGTCGAGCGTGTTCATGCCGGACAGCATCTTGGCCGCCGCATCGGGCACGAAGGGGGACGAGATCACGGCATAGACCCGGATCAGGTTCAGCATCAGGCGGATGATCGCGGCGGCGCGGTCCTCGTCCTCCTTGAACACCGACCACGGCGCGGCTGCCTGAAGGTATTCGTTGCCGACGGCCCAGATCGCGCGAAGTTCCTGCGCGGCCTTGCGGATTTCCATCGCCTCCATCTGGCGTTCGTAGGAGCGGATGCGTTTTTCCAGATCGGCGATAAGCGCGGTTTCCGCCTCGCCCATCTCGCCCGCGGCCGGAACCTCCTCGCCGAATTTCGAACGGCAGAACTTGGTGACGCGGCTGACGAAGTTGCCCAGCACGTCGGCGAGGTCCTTGTTGATCGAGGATTGGAAGTTTTCCCAGGTGAACTCGGCGTCCGAGTTTTCCGGCGCGTGGGACAGCAGCCACCAGCGCCAGTAGTCGGCGGGCAGGATGTCGAGCGCCTGATCCATGAACACGCCGCGCCCTTGCGAGGTCGAGAATTGGCCGCCATCGTAGTTCAGGTAGTTGAACGACTTGATGTAATCGACCAGCTTCCACGGCTCGCGCGACCCCATGATCGTCGCGGGGAAGGACAGGGTGTGGAAGGGCACATTATCCTTGCCCATGAATTGCACATAGCGAACATCGTCGGCGCCTTTGTCGGTGCGCCACCAGCGTTCCCATTCACTTTCCGAACGTCCCGTCGCTTCGGCCCATTCTGCCGTCGCGCCGATGTATTCGATGGGGGCGTCGAACCAGACGTAGAAGACTTTGCCCTCCATCCCCGGCCAGTCGGCGTCGCCGCGCTTGACCGGCACGCCCCAGTCGAGGTCGCGGGTGATGCCGCGATCGCGCAGTCCGTCACCATCATGCAGCCATTTCTTTGCGATGGAGGTCGTGAGCACGGGCCAGCCGGCCTGACTGTCGATCCACTGATCGAGCTCGTCCTTCAGCGCGGATTGCTTGAGGAACAGGGGCTTGGTCTCGCGCACCTCCAGATCGGTCGAGCCGGAGATGGCCGAGCGCGGCTCGATCAGGTCCACGGGGTCGAGCTGCTTGGTGCAGTTCTCGCACTGGTCGCCGCGGGCCTTGTCGTAGCCGCAGTTGGGGCAGGTGCCTTCGATATACCGGTCGGGGAGGAAGCGGCCGTCGGCGTTGGAATAGACCTGCTCCTCGCTCACTTCCTCGATGTAGCCGTTGTCGTAGAGCTTGCCCGCGAAGTGCTGCGTCAGCTTGCGGTTCTGGGGCGAGGACGAGCGGCCGTAATGGTCGAAGGACAGGCGGAACCCCTCGGCGAGCTTCGTCTGAACGCCATGCAGCTCGGCGCAGTACTCCGCGACCGGCTTGCCCGCCTTCTTCGCGGCGAGTTCCGCGGGGGTCCCGTGTTCGTCCGTCGCGCAAATGAACATCACTTCGTGACCGCGCGCGCGCATGTAGCGGGCATAGAGATCGGCGGGAAGCTGGGACCCCACGAGGTTCCCGAGATGCTTGATCCCGTTGATATAGGGCAGGGCCGAGGTGATGAGGATGCGCGACATGTTCAATCCTTGATCCGTTCGCGCCGGGTGTAACGCAACCGAATGGGACGTGCCAGATGTAAGGCGGGCTCAAAGCGCCTGCTTCACCGCGCGATTGAGGGCCCGGTAGGAACGGGCGGTAATGGGGCAATGCGCGGGACACGAGATGGCGAGCCCCCGTGCGCGTGAGTTTTCGGCAGCGATCCGGGCCAGGTGCCGCACAGGCGGGCAGGGGCCGGATCAGGTAACGAGGACCAGCGCCACGATGGAGACGAGGAGGAGCGCCATGCCCGCCACTTCCCGCCGCGTGGAGCGGTCGTGGAACACCAGCCACGACACCAGCAGCGAGAAGACGAGCTCGATCTGCCCGAGCGCCCGCACATATGCCGCGTTCTGGAGCGCAAAGGCCACGAACCAGCCGAGCGACCCCAGCATCCCCGTCACGCCCACCAGACCTGTGACCCGCCAACGCCGGGCGACCCGCGTGATCTCGCCCGGTTGAGCCGCGCGCAGATAGGCCGCCATGACGATGCTCTGAAACGTGGTCACGGCGGCCAGCGTCAGCACCGCCCGCAGGAACGCGCTGTCGGCGGCGATCTCCAGTGTCGCGCCGCGATAGCCGATGGCGGCCATGCCGAAAAGCGCGCCCGCGAGCAGGCCCAGCCCCGACGCCTTGTTCACGAGTGCTAGGCGCCCTCCGCCGGTGCGCCAGCTCAGGAGCACGACGCCGACCACGCCCACGAGGATCGCCGCGAAACCGGGCGCCGTGACCGGCTCGCTCAACAGCACCAGCGAGAAAAGGACGACGAGGATCGTCTCGGTCTTGGTGAATGCGATGCCGACGGCGAAGTTGCGCTCCGAGAAGAGCTGAACGGTCGCCATCGTCGCGACGACCTGGCTCAACCCGCCGAACACGACGAAGGTCCAGAACCGGGGGGTGAAGGCGGGCAGGGGCTCGCCACGTTGCACGAGCCAGACCGCGGTCACGGCGATTGCGATGGGTGCTGCAAACACGAAACGGGCGAACGTCGCGCCCCCGGCGCTAAGGCCGCTGCCCTTGAGCGTCTTTTGCAGCGCGAAGCGAACTGTCTGAACGGCCCCGGCGGCGAGCGCCACGAGCACCCAGACTTCGATCACCGTATCTCTGCGGCGTCGTAGCCGTTCCAGACCATGATCTCGCGCGCCGCGCGCAGCCGGTCGGGCGGGATCGCACCACCCTTGTTCAGGATGGCGCCGAAGCGATTATCCGGGCGACCCAGCACGAGGGTCCTGTCGTCCGCATCGGCCCAGAGGACGAAAAGCGTGCCAGTCGCATCTGCGAAATCGAGCCGGCCGTTGCCCCGGTCGATGGCCGTCACCACGTTCTCGCCACCGGGACGCACGAGGAAAAGCGTGTCGCCTTCCCGGTCATGAAAGCTCCAGCGCCCGCCGGGCGCACGGCCGACGGCCCCCACCTCGACCCATTGACCCATGAGGCGATCCACATCGAACCCGGCCACGGCCGTCATGCGAGGAGTGTCGGGACCGCCCGTGGAACAGGCGGCCAGAGTCAGAAGGGCGGCGACGATAAACGCTTTCATGCCGCCCTTCTAGGGTTTGGCTTACTGCGGGACCAGTACAATCTCGGACGTATCGTATCCGTTCTTGCGCAGGACCGAATAGGCCTGATCGAGCTGGCTCTGCCGGATCTGCGGGGTGCGCGACAGGACCCAGCCGGTGCTTCCGCTCGGCTCGCCCACAACGGCGAGCGAGTAATCCGATGCGACGTAGAGTACCCAGTAGTCCCCGACGCCAATACCCGGCAATGCCTGAACGAAATCGACCTTGACCTTGCCGGGGCCGACCGGCGTGGCTTCAGCCTTGCGCGATCGGGCGGGGCCGTCCGGCGAGCCCTTGTGGCAGGTGTTGAGCACTTCGAACGTGTCGCCCTGAAGCGTGTATTGCGCGGTCACGCCCGCGAAGTTCGTCTCGAACCAGTTGGGGAAGCGCGCGATTTCGTACCACTTGCCCATGTAGCGCTCGACGTCGACATTGACCGTGGTCATCGGCACCGAGGTGTCGCGGTATTCGGCCATTGCCGGGGTGGCCATGGCAGCGGCGGCCGCCAACGCCATCAGGCCTTTCGTGAAACGCATGTGTCTGTCTCCTTGTCCGTTTGGAATGGATACGGCGCGCGACGGTCTCCGGATGAGTTCAGAACGGCATCGGGTGCGCTTTGTGGGCGGCGGAAATCTCGGCCTGCACCTCGTCCGACAGGGACAGGTCGGCGGCACCGAGCGCGCGTTCTATATGCTCGGGTTTCGTCGCGCCAAAGATCGTCGACCCCATGAAGGGCCGCGACGTGCAGAAGGCCAGCGCCATGTGAACCGGATCAAGCCCGTGTTTCTCTGCAATCGCGAGATAGGCGTCGATAGCCGGCCAGACGCGGTCCGTGGTGCGCCCGCCGAGGTTCGACACATGTGTCATGCGCGACCCTTCGGGCACGGTCCGGCCGCCCTCGTACTTCCCGGTCAGAAGTCCTGCGGCGAGCGGCGAGTAGGCAAGGCACCGGACGCCCTCGTTCATGCACAGTTCGGCAAGGTCGAGGTCGAACAACCGGCACAGCAGCGAATATTCGTTCTGGATCGTGACCACTTCGGGCCCGCCCATCTCCCGCGCGATCTGGAGCCATTTCTGCGTGCCCCAGGCGGTTTCGTTGGACAGTGCGAAATGCCGGACCTTCCCGGCGTCCACCAGCTCGGTCATCGTCTCCATCACGTCGCGCATGTGGTCGTCTGTATCCACCGGGTCCTGCCCGGACGGGTCGTATTTCCAGTTCTGCCGGAAATGGTAGGAGCCGCGCTGCGGCCAGTGCAGCTGATAGATGTCGATGTGGTCGGTCTGGAGTCTGCGCAGGCTGCCCTCGACCGTCTCGCGCAGGATCTCGCCGTCATACCCGTCCTCGCGCACCGTGGCCGAAGGGCCCGTGACCTTGGTGGCCAGCACCACGTCCTCGCGCCGACCGGTCCTGGCGAACCAGGTGCCGATGATCTTTTCGGTATTGCCCCAGTGATCCTTCGACAGCGGGTTGGTCGGATACATCTCGGCGGTGTCGATGAAGTTGATCCCGTGATCGAGCGCCATGTCGATCTGGGCATGACCCTCGGCCTCGGTGTTCTGCGTGCCCCATGTCATCGTGCCGAGGCAAAGCTCACTGACCTCGAGAGCGCCGCCGGCGAGCGTATTCATTCTCATGTGGGAAATCTCCTGTCCGGTTCGCGCGCACTCTTGCGTGGACGATCAGGAAAGTGAACCCCCGGGATCGGGCGATCCCGGGGGTGCCTGGTCAGGGCCGGACGTAGGCGTAACCCTGCTCCTGCAACTCCATCAGCCGCACGACTCCCGAGGGCACGACGTGAGCCTCGGACAGGAGCGCGACTTCGGTGCCCGCCTTTTTTGACATGTTGCGCAGGGTGTTGCCGCAGGCGGCGAAGGTGATGTCGTCGCTTTCCAGCGACATGGTCGAGATCCGGTCCGCCACCGGGCTTTTGCCGTCCACGAACATGGTCAGACCGGGGCCGTATGCGACGATCTCGATCACCACCGTGTCCCCCTGTTCGGCATAATAGCTGCGCACGTTCTGGGCATTGTTCAGCGCCATGTTCATGACCTGCGCGTCGGCCTCGTCCACATGGATGGCAAGGTGGTGGGTCTCTCCTTCGGCGAAAGCCGAGGTGGCAGTGGCGAGCGCGATGGCGCTCGCGAGAGCTAGGTGTTTCATGGTTTCCTCCCGTGTTGTGATACTATCGTATCATTGAATTCGTGAATGTGTTGAAAAATTCCTGTCGGGAGGGATTGAGAACATAATGGGAACATTTATCATGGGGGCATGCACCAGACCGTTCTTCTCGACCGCCGACCGCATCGCGACCGCCCCGGCCAGCCCTTCCTCGGGCGGCTGGCGCTGACGCAGGCGCGGGTGCATGAGCTGTGCGGCCCGGCACGTCATACGCTGGCCGGGATCGTCGCGGGCGGTATGGAGGGGCCGGTGATCTGGGTGCGTCCGACGTGGGAGGGGGCGCGGGTCCACGGGCCCGGTCTGGCCCGCCTGATGGACCCCGGCCGTGTGGTCTTCGTCGATGCCGAGCGGCCCACGGACCTGCTCTGGACGCTGGAAGAGGCGCTGCGCTCCGGCGTCGTGCCGCTGGTGGTGGGCGAACTGCCCGGCCCGCCGGGGCTTACCCCCATGCGGCGCCTGCAACTGGCCTGCGAGGCGGGCGCGGGGCAGGGGCTGCGCCCGCTCGGGCTGGTGCTCACCCCCGAGGGGGCGAGTCCGGGGGGCGAAAGCCGCTGGCACATGACCCCGGCCCACGCGCTGCGCGAGGAGGGCTGGCACCTCACCCGCGAACGCCACCGGCAGGACCCGCCCCGCTCGTGGCAGGTGGGCGTGAAGGGCGAAGGTTTCGCGCTGGGCACCAGCCTCTCGCCCGAGGGGCCGTTGCCACATTGAGCGCGGGCAAGCCCGCGCGCAGGTCTTGCGCGTCACCGCCTGCGGCGGACACGCGCGGTGGGAGGGGCGCTGCCCCTCGCCAGGTTTGACAGGCAAACCTGTCTCACCCCGAGGTATTTTGGGACCGGAGAAGACATGAAAAGGCCCGGTCGTTTGACCGGGCCCTGTCGTTGCGTCTCGGGGGCCTCAGGCGGCCTTGGCGGCGTCCGGGCCGAAGCGGCCGTAGAAGGTTTCGCCCTTCTGGGCCATCTCGCGCAGGAGCTTGGGCGTGGTGAACCGCTCACCGTAGGCCTCGGTCAGGTGGTCGCAGATTTCGACCGCCTTCGCGGCGCCGATCATGTCGAGCCACGAGAACGGCCCGCCCGACCACGGCGCGAAGCCCCAGCCGAGGATCGCGCCCACGTCGCCCTCGCGGATGTCCATGAGAACGCCCTCTTCCAGTGCGCGCACCGCTTCGAGGACCTGGCTCATCATCAGGCGATGCTGCACCTCGGTCAGCTCCGGCTGATCGTCCGAGGCCGGGAACCGTTCCTGCACGACCGGCGAGAAGCCGGCGCGCTTGCCCTTCTCGTCGTAGTCGTAGAACCCCGCGTTGGATTTGCGGCCCAGACGCCCTTCGTCATACATCCAGAACATGATCTCGTCGGTCGCGTCGTCATAGGCATCGCCCATCGCGGCCTTGGTCGCCTTGGCGATCTTCACGCCGAGGTCGATCGAGGTCTCGTCCACCAGTTGCAGCGGCCCCACCGGGAAGCCGAGCAAGCGCGCGGCGTTGTCGATGAGCGGCATCTCGGTGCCTTCGGTGACCAGCCGAACACCTTCGTTGATGTAGGGGATGATGCAGCGGTTGGCGTAGAAGAAGCGCGCGTCGTTGACCACGATCGGGGTCTTCTTGATTTGGCGCACATAGTCGAGCGCCTTGGCCACGGCCCGGTCGCCGGTTTCCTTGCCCTTGATGATCTCGACAAGGGCCATCTTCTCGACGGGCGAGAAGAAGTGGATGCCGATGAATTGGTCGGGACGCGACGACGCCTTGGCCAGATCGGTGATCGGCAGGGTCGAGGTGTTGGTGGCGAAGATGCAGGTGTCGGGAATGACAGCCTCCACGTTCTTCGTCACCTCGGCCTTGATGCCCGGATCCTCGAACACGGCCTCGATGATGAGGTCGGCGTCGGAGAGCGCGTCGTAATCCGTGGTCGCGGTGATGCGGCCCAGAACCTCGTCCTTCTTCTCAGGCGTGGTCTTGCGCTTCTTTATGCCCGCGTCGAGGTAGTTCTCGACATAGGCTTTGCCCTTGTCCGCGGCCTCTTGTGTCTGGTCGATGAGCGTGACCTCGATGCCCGCCTGTGCAGACACCAACGCGATGCCCGCGCCCATCATGCCGGCGCCCAGAACGCCCACCTTCTTCACGCGCTGATCCGGCACGCCTTCGGGGCGCACGGCACCCTTTTCGAGCGCCTCCTTCGAGAGGAACAGCGAGCGGATCATGGAGCCCGAGGACGGGTCCATGATGACCTTGGTGAACCAGCGCGCCTCGATCTTGAGGGCGGTGTCGAAGGGAACCATCAGCCCCTCATAGACCGCCGAGAGCATCGCCTTGGGGGCCGGGTAGGCGCCCCATGTGTTTCCCATGATCATGGCATTGGCGCCGACGAAGGTCTGGAAGCCCGCCGGGTGATAGGGCGCGCCGCCGGGCACCTTGAAACCCTTTTCGTCCCACGGCTTCACGATGTCCTTGTCGGTCGCTTCCAGCACCCAGGCTTTTGCCGCGGCGACCGGATCATCGACCACCTCGTCGATCAGGCCCGCTTTCTGCGCCTGTTCCGGCGAGGACATTTTCGCCTGCAGGAGGAACGGCGAGGCCGCCATGACGCCCAGTTTGCGGGCAAGGCGCGTGGTGCCGCCCATGCCGGGGAAGATGCCGACCTGAATTTCAGGCAGGCCAATTTTGGCCTTGGGGTTGTTGGCCGCGAAGATGCGGTGGCAGGCCAGCGGAAGCTCAAGCCCGATGCCGAGCGCGGTGCCGGGTAGGGCTGCCGCGACGGGCTTGCCGCCCTTGTTGGTCTTGGGGTCCATCCCGGCGCGTTCGAGTTTGCGCAGCATCTTGTGGCCCGTCATCGTGCCCTCGAACACGCCCTCGGCGCCCTGTTCCTTGAACTGGGCCAGGATGTTCAGGTCCATGCCCCCAGCGAAGGTGTCCTTGCCGGAGGTGATGACGATGCCTTTGACGCTGTCGTCGCCCAGAGCCTCGTCGGCCAGCGCGGTCAGCTCCTCGATACCCTGCTGGGTGAGGACGTTCATCGAACGGCCCGGCAGGTCCCAGGTGATGATGGCGACGCCGTCGGCGTCTTTTTCCATGGTGAATTCAGCCATTGGTCGAAACTCCCTTACACGCGCTCGATGATGGTGGCGGCACCCATGCCGGAGGCGACGCAGAGCGTGGCCAGACCGGTCGACAGGTCGCGCCGCTCCATCTCGTCCAGAAGCGTGCCGATGATGATCGCGCCCGAGGCGCCGAGCGGGTGGCCCATCGCGATGGCGCCTCCGTTCACGTTCAGCTTGGAATGGTCCACGTCGAAGGCTTGCATGAAGCGCAGGACCACGGCCGAGAACGCCTCGTTCACTTCGAACAGGTCGATGTCGGAGATCGACATGCCGGACTGTTCGAGGATGCGTTCGGTCGCGGGCACGGGGCCGGTCAGCATGATCGTCGGGTCGGTGCCGATCTTGGCCGTCGCACGGATGCGCGCGCGGGGCGTCAACCCATGTTTCTCGCCGAATTCCTTGGAACCCACGAGGACCGCCGCCGAACCATCCACGATGCCGGACGAGTTGCCGGCGTGGTGGACGTGGTTGATGCGCTCGAGGTGCGGGTACTTGAGCCGGGCGACCTTGTCGAATCCGGGCATGCTCTCGCCCATGTCCTTGAACGACGCCTTGAGAGAGCCGAGGCCCTGCATGTCGGTGCCGGGGCGCATGTATTCGTCATGGTCGAGGATGGGGAGGCCGTTCACGTCCCGCACCGTCACAATCGACTTGTCGAACCGGCGCTCTTCCCAGGCTTCGGCGGCGCGCTTCTGGCTTTCCACGGCAAAGGCGTCCACGTCATCGCGCGAGAACCCGTATTCCGTGGCGATGATGTCGGCCGAGATGCCCTGCGGCACGAAATAGCTGTCCATCGCGACGGTGGGATCGACGGCGACCGCGGCCCCGTCCGAGCCCATCGGCACGCGGCTCATGCATTCGACGCCGCCCGCGATATAGGCTTCGCCCGCGCCGCCCTTCACTTGGTTGGCCGCAAGGTTCACGGCTTCCATGCCGGAGGCGCAGAAACGGTTGATCGACAGGCCCGGGATTCGCTCGTCGAGGTCGGAGGCAAGCACGGTGGTCCGTGCAAGGCAGCCGCCCTGTTCCATCGCCTGCGTGGCGTTGCCCCAGATCACGTCCTCCACGGCGTGACCGTCGAGGTTGGAGCGTTCCTTGATCGCGTTCAGCATCTGCTTGCCCAGGCTGACCGAGGTCACTTCGTGCAGGCTGCCGTCGGCGCGGCCCTTGCCGCGCGGGCTGCGCACGGCGTCATAGATATAGGCTTCGGACATGGTGTTCCTTTCGGTGTCGTCAGTCGTTGATCAGGCCCGGTCGGCAGGCGAGCCGGGCATCAGGTCATAGGGGTGTTTCCACCCCGGTGTTTCGGAAATGCGGTCGAGCCAGGCCGAGATCGCGGGATACTCCGCGCGGTCGAAGCCGAAGGGCTCGGGGTAATAGAGGTAGGCACAGCACGACAGGTCGGCCATCGTGAGCCGGTCGCAGGCGAGCCAGTCGCGGGTCGCGAGTTCCGCCTCCAACACGGCGAGCGCGGCTTTGCAGCGGCCTTGCATGAAGGCGATGACATCGGCGTTGCGATGCTTTTCCGGCAGGAAGTTCATCAGGAACCGGGTGACGCCGAACTGCGACGATCCCTTGTGGTTGTCCCAGAACTGCCAGCGCAGGATCTCGCGCCGCTCCGCCGGGTCGTCGGACCAGAACTTGCCGGTTTGCTCCACCACCCAGTCCTGGATCGCGCCCGATTGGGACAGACGCAGGTCGCCATCGACCAGCACCGGGGCCTCGCCCATCGGGTTGATCTCCTTGTAGGCGTCCGAGCGGGCCTCGCCGCTGAAGAAATCGACGAACACTGGCTCCCAGTCGATGCCCGCAAGCTCCATCGGCAGCGCTGCCTTGTAGGAATTTCCGCTTTCGCCGAAGCAGTAGAGTTTCGCCGTCATGTTCCGTCCTCCCGATCTGTCGTTTGTTCGTGCGGGAAGACCGGGGCCCCGCCCCGGACATCCCGAGATGTGCGGCCCGGAGCAAAACCCCCGGACCCGCGTCGATCAGGGCAGGCGCACGTTGGCGAAGCCCGGATAGACCGCTTTCACGATCTCGTATTGTTGGGCCTGCTCGATCCGCACAAGGTACCAGGCGCCGCCGTCCTGCAATGCGAGCGTCTGGGTGTTCGTGGTCTGCCGCCCTTCGGGGCCCTTCACGGTCGTGCGCGTCGGGATGAAGGCAAAGTCGATGCCGTCATTGGTGGTGCCCGTGGCCATCCGGTTCATGTTCATGTTGAACTTCTCGACCTTCACGTCGTCCATGAAGACGGACATCTGTTTGGCCAGCGTGCTGGCAAGCTGATTGGCCGGGATGCCCGTCTGCCGGGACATGTAGTCGAGAACCCTCGGTGGCATCGCGTTCAGGACGCCCTCGAAGTTGTTGGACTTGAAGTCCTGCGCGAAGCTTTGCGTCACCGCTTGCACGGCGGCCTTGTCCGAATTGTCGAAGGCAAGCGCCGACAGGGGCAGGGCGGTCGCGAATGCGGCGGCGGTGAGTATGCGTTTCATGGGTCCTCCTCAGCGTTTTCTCTCATCGATCTCGGCATTGAAAAGCCGAAGCCGGTGCGTCAGCGCGTCGGTATCCGTCACGCTGTCGAAATGCTCGAACAGGAAGGAGAGCGCTTCACCCTCGTCCAGCCCCGCCTCGCGGGAAAAGGACTTCAGTTTCCGATACCCGTCCTCGGTCATGGCGACCGGGAAACGCCGGGTCAGGCGGAAACGCTTGGGCATGTGGCTCTCTCCTCCCTTGAACGATCAGAACGCTTCGGCGGCCAGCTCCATCACCGGGTCCGCACCGCTTTCGATGCGGGCGAGGTGCATCTTGGTCGCCGGAAGCTGGCGCTTCATGTAGTAACGCCCGGTTGCGAGTTTCGTCTCATAGAACGCCGCGTCATCGGTGCCCGCGTCAAGGGCGTCGTAGGACGCCTTGGCCATATTGGCCCACATGAAGCCAAGGCAGACATGGCCGAACATGGTCATGAAGTCATAGGAACCGGCCAGCGCATGGTTGGGGTTCTTCATGCCGTTCTGCATGAAATACATCGCGGCGGCCTGAAGATCCTTGGAGGCGTCCTTGAGCGGATCGAGGAAGTCGGACTTGAGCGGCCCGTTGCCCTCGTTCTCCTTGGCGAAGTTCTTCACCAGCTCGAAGAAGCCCATGACGTGCTTGCCGTTGTCCTGGGCGAGCTTGCGGCCCACGAGGTCGAGCGCCTGAATGCCGTTCGCGCCCTCATAGATCATGGCGATCCGGCTGTCGCGGACGAACTGGGACATGCCCCATTCCTCGATATAACCGTGGCCGCCAAAGACCTGCTGCGCCTGCACGGCGCTTTCCAGACCCTTGTCGGTGAGGAAGCCCTTGAGCACCGGGATCATCAGCGAGACGAGGCCCTCGGCCTCCTCATCGCCTTGGCGCTGCGAGCGGTCGATCAGTTCGGCCGACCACAGCACGAAGGCGCGCGCGCCTTCGATAAAGGACTTCTGGTCGAGCAGCGCACGGCGGATATCCGGGTGGACGATGATCGGGTCGGCCGGTTTCTCGGGTGCTTCCACGCCGGTGATGGCGCGGCCCTGAAGCCGGTCGCGGGCGTATTCCAGCGCGTTCTGGTAGGCGGCGGTCGCCTGACCCAGCCCCTGAACGCCGACGCCGAGACGGGCCTCGTTCATCATGGTGAACATGGCGCGCATGCCCTTGTGCTCGGTCCCGAGCAGATAGCCGGTCGCACCGTCGTAGTTCATCACGCAGGTGGAATTGCCGTGGATGCCCATCTTCTCTTCCAGCGCACCCACGGAAACCGCGTTGCGCTCACCCAGAGAGCCGTCCTCTTTCACGAGGAACTTGGGTACGATGAAGAGCGAGATGCCCTTCACGCCGTCCGGGCCGCCGGGAATTTTCGCCAGCACGAGGTGGATGACGTTGTCCGACATGTCGTGATCGCCGGCGGAGATGAAGATTTTTTGCCCGCTGATCTTGTAGGTGCCGTCATCCTGCGGCTCGGCCTTGGTGCGCATGAGGCCCAGATCGGTGCCGGAATGCGGCTCCGTCAGGTTCATGGTGCCCGTCCACTGGCAGCTCACCATGTTGGGCAGGTAGGTCTGCTTCTGCGCGTCCGTGCCGTGCGCGTGGATGGCGGAATAAGCCCCGTGCGTCAGGCCCTGATACATGTTGAACGCCATGTTCGAGGCCGTAAGGAACTCGCCCACCGCCGAGCCAAGCACATGGGGCAGGCCCTGACCGCCGTATTCGGGGTCGCAGTCGAGCCCGGTCCAGCCGCCGTCGCGGACCTGATCGAAGGCCTCCTTGAAGCCGGTCGGCGTGCGCACGACACCGTTCTCGAGTTTGCAGCCCTCGACGTCGCCGACGCGGTTGAGGGGCGCGAGCACTTCGGAGGAAATCTTGGCGGCCTCTTCGAGAATCGCCGAGGTAAAGCTCGGGTCGAGGTCGTCGTAGCCGGGAATGTCCTTGGACTCGACCTTCAGCACATCGTGCAGGACAAAGGCCATATCGCGGGTGTCGGGGGTGTAGCTGGGCATGTTCTCTCCCTAAAAATATTCTCTGCGCGGCGTTATTCGGCCGCTTCGTCCTGTTCCATCGAGGCCAGCATCTTGCGGCCCCAGTCCAGTTGGCCGGAGAGGTCGCTGATCGCCTCGTCCAGCTCGGCGCGCTGGGCGCGCAATTCGTTGAGGTGGCGCTCGGCCAGATCGATGGTGCGCGTGTATTGCGTCCGTTGCTGATCCCCCACGTCGTAGAGGTCGAGCAGCTGGCGAATCTCTTCGAGCGGGAAGCCGAACCGCTTGCCCCGCAGGATGAGTTTCAGCCGCGCCCGGTCACGCCGGGTGAACAGGCGTTTCTGACCGTCGCGCACGGGCGAGAGCAGTTCCTTCTGCTCGTAAAAACGCAGGGTCCGTGCGGTGACGCCGAACAGATCGCACATTTCGCGAATGGTCATGAGATCGTCGGTCATGCCAAACTCCAGTTGGTTGCGGTGACGCTGACATAGGTCACTTGCCGCCGGAGTTCAGCAGAACATTACGTTTACGTCAACGTAACGTGGCGTCACAACGCCGAGAGGGCGCCCTCAGCCCTTTTTCATCGCCGCCGAGACCTGTTCGCGCATCTCGGCAAGCTCCTGACGCGCGGTCTTGAGATCCTCGATCTGCTGCCCGAGAACGCCCAGCTGGCGGTCGGCCATCTCGATCCAGACCTCGTTCTGCGCCTCGGTGCCCTGCTCATCGTAGATCAACAGGAACTGGCGGCACTCTTCGAGCGAAAAGCCCCACCGCCGCCCACGCATGACGAGCGTCATGCGTGCGACCTCGCGCGGGGTGTACCAGCGCGTGCGCCCTTCCTTCTCGGGTTCGAGAAGCTCGATGTATTCGTAATAGCGCAGGGTGCGCGGGGTCACGTCGAATTTCTCGCACATGTCCTTGAAGGACAGGCGGTCCGATTTCGCCCCGGATACGTCTTTCATGGTCATGGCCGTCGCTGGATGATCCTCACTGTGACGCAGGGTAACGGGGGAATCAGGGCGCGTCCAGTCGTTTCGCTTTGCGAAAGTCTGTTTCGCTATGTGGCCTGTGCGCTGCCATGCGGAACGCGCCTGCGCGCGTGCAGGTCTTGCGCCGCCCTGCCTCCGGCAGGTCGTCGCGGTGGCGCGGGGCGGCTGGTGTCATCCTGCCGCGCCCGATTCAGTTCATGAAGCCGGGCGCGAGCCAGTAGAAGGTGTAGGCGACGATCAAAGCCGGCACTGCCGAATAGAGCGTCGCGATCACGGCGGCCCGCGGATTGAGCGCGATGGCCGGGAACAGCGCATCCCCGTCGTTGGAAATGGCATTGCCCATGAGCGCCGAGAACGGGATCAGCCCGTTGATATAGAGCGTCGCGACAAGCACCTGAGGGCCGCACCCCGGCACGAAACCGATGGCCACGGCGATCAGAGGCAAGAGAGGGGCGACAGCCGCGAAAAGCGCCTCGAGGTCGAGCCCGGAATAGGCCGCGAGATAGTCATAGGCGAGGTAGGCGCCGATCACCCAGACCGAGATGAACGAGGTCTCCTCGGCCATCCGCGTGATTGGAGCGTCCGCCGGGTTGGTCATCGCCTGAAGCGGAGAAAAGGCCCATATGACGAGGCCCAGGAACGTGCCCGCAAGCGCGATCCAGAGGATCGGGATACCGGCGATCGACCCGATCTCGACCATGCCAAGCTGGGCCGCGCCGACGACGAGGCCCGGGACGGCGAGGCCGAGATAGGCGTAGTCCACAAGGCGGGTCTGGCCGATCAGCGGCACTTCGTGATGCCCGGCGGCCGAGAGGTCGCGAAATTCCGCCGTGTTGAACTTGTCCACGATCCAGCCGGACACGATGCCGACCCCGAAGGACAGGGGCAGGACGACCGCCGCCGCATCGGGCCGGGTCGCGATCAGAAGAAACGCCGCGTCGCCCATCGTCGCGGTCAGCGTCGCCACGACCGCGCCGAATCCCACGTTGCCCGAGGAATAGGCCGCGACCACCACGACCGCGCCGCCACAGCCGGGCGTGGCACCCAGCAGGGCCGCGAGCGGCACCTGCGCGCGCCCGGCAGACCGAAGAGACCGGCCGATATCGAAACCGAACACCCGCTCGGCGCCGTAAAACAAAAGCAGCGTCGCCGCGACGAAGACCGAAACCTGCACATAGGCATCCGTCATGAGCTCCCGCGTCAACGTGCCGAGGCTGCCCGGAGCGATGGTGAGCACGAGCAGGACGAACAGCACGAACAGACGGCGTGGCCGGAACGCGGGCCATGTCCGGTTGGCTTCTTCAACGTTCATCCAGTCGATCGGGGTCATGCGCCACCTTTTTAGAACGGTTCCAAGTTTGGGAGTTTAACACTTGTTTGTCAGGCAGCAAGGGGCGAATAACGGGGCGACTGGAGGACCGATGGACCGGAAGAAAAAAGCTCAACTCGTGCGCCACTTCACCGAAGCGATCCCGTTTTCGAACGCCTTATCCATGCGACTGGACGAACTGGGCGAGGGGGATGCGGTGATCTCGATGCCCCATGACGACCGTTTCGTGGGCGACCCTGCGACGGGCGTCATTCACGGCGGCGCCGTGTCGGCGCTGATGGACACGACGGGTGGCGCGGCGGTGATGAGCCACCCGGATGCGCCCGTTGTGACGGCAACGCTCGACCTGCGCATCGACTACATGCGCGCGGCCACGCCGGGTCAGCGGATCGTGTGCCGGGCCGAGTGTTACCACGTCACCCGCTCGGTCGCCTTCATGCGCGCCTGGGCGCATGATGACGACTCAGACAACCCCATCGCCACGGCGACGGGGGCCTTCACGGCGGATGGCGGCAAGACCACGGACAAGAGCGCGGGGGCCCCGACATGAGGCGCCCCGAACCCGTGCAGGTGGTCAAGGAACGCCGCGACGCGGCCCTTGCGGCACTGGTCGACCGGGTGCCCTATATCGGCTTTCTCGGCGTCCATTTCGACCGGCGCGGCGACGAACTGACCGCCGTTCTGCCCTATACCGAAACGCTGATCGGCAACCCGGCGCTTCCCGCGATCCACGGCGGGGTCACCGCTTCGTTCCTCGAGGTCACCTCGATCATCGAACTGGGGTGGGTGCTCCTGTGGGAAGAGATCGAAAGCGGGACGCGCCCTATCGAAGACATCACCCCCGAAACCCTGCCGCGTCTGCCCAAGACGATCGACTTCACCATCGACTACCTGCGCTCGGGTCTGCCGCGTGACGCCTATGCGCGCGCCCGGATCAACCGCTCCGGACGACGGTATGCCAGTGTTCATGTCGAGGCATGGCAGGACAATCGCACGCGCCTCTTCGCGCAGGCCACCGGGCATTTCCTGATGCCCGCGGGCGATGGCTGACACCACCGGGGCGATCACGCACCGCCGGGTTCTGAAAATCGCCCTGCCGGTGGTAGCCGCGAATGTCACCGTGCCGATCCTCGGCGCGGTGGATACCGGCGTTGTCGGGCAACTGGGGGAGGCCGCGCCCATCGGGGCCGTGGGCCTCGGCGCGATCATCCTCACCGCGATCTACTGGATTTTCGGTTTTCTGCGCATGGGAACCGCCGGGCTCGCCAGTCAGGCGCTCGGAGCTGGCGACCGGGGCGAGCTGGCCGCGATCCTGACCCGCGTGCTGATGATCGGGCTGGCCGGCGGTACGGCGATCATTCTGCTTCAGGTGCCAATCTTCTACGGCGCGTTCCTCATCTCCCCCGCTTCGGACGAGGTGGAGGGGCTGGCGCGGGCCTACATGGGCATCCGTGTCTGGTCCGCCCCCGCCATCATCGCGCTCTACGGCGTCATGGGCTGGCTCATCGCGCAGGAGCGCACACGCGGGCTGCTCGTCGTGCAACTGGCGATGAACGGCGTGAACATCGGCCTCGACCTTCTGTTCGTGCTGGGCTTCGACTGGGGCGTGCAGGGCGTGGCGGTGGCCACCGTGATCTCGGAGTGGAGCGGTCTGGCACTGGGCCTGTGGCTGTGTCGCGGCGCGTTCCGGGTGCCCGCGTGGCGCGACTGGGCGCGGGTCTTCGACCGGGTGAGGCTGGTACGCATGGCGCGGGTGAACACGGACATCCTGATCCGCTCGCTTCTGCTCGAAGTGATGATCGTGAGCTTCATGTTCACCGGCGCGCGCTTCGGCGACGTGGCGCTGGCCGCGAACCAGGTGCTGTTGCAGTTCCTCCACGTCACCTCCTTCGCGATGGACGGCTTCGCTTTCGGGGCCGAGGCGCTGGTGGGCCAGGCGCTGGGCGCGCGCAACCGGGCGGCCCTGCGCCGTGCGGCCATCTTCTCGTCGATCTGGGCGGCGGTGGTGGTCGTGGTGCTGGCGGCGGTCTTCGCACTCGCCGGCGGCTGGATCATCGACCTGATGGCGACTGACCCGGGCGTGCGGGAGGCCGCGCGCGGCTATCTCGTCTGGATGGTGCTGGCCCCGCTCGTGGGCTGGGCACCGTGGATGCTCGACGGCATCTTCATCGGCGCGACCCGCACGGCGGACATGCGCAACATGATGCTGGTGTCCCTGGCGGTATATCTCGTCGCGCTCGCGGCGCTCGTGCCGTGGATCGGCAATCACGGCCTTTGGGCGGCCTACATCATCTCCTACGCCGCGCGGGGCGTGACGCTGGCCCTGCGTTATCCTGCGCTGGAGAAAGGAGCGGGCTGACGCCCGCGCAGGGTGTGCGCCGACCTGCCTTCGGCCGGTCGGCGCGGTCGCGGGGCCAGCCCCGCACCCCGAGGTATTTCCGGACCGAAGAAGATCAGAGGATCTCGAGCACCTGTTCGGGCGGGCGCCCAAGACGGGCGGTGCCGTTCGCGAAGACGATGGGACGCTCGATCAGCTTGGGCGTCTGCGCCATCGCCGCGATGAGGGTCGCCTCGTCGGTGTCCCTCGTCAGGCCGGCCGCTTTGAACTCGGCCTCCTTCGTGCGCATCGCGTCGATTGCGGGGAGGCCGAGGGCCGCGAGCGCGGCGCGGATCTCCTCCTCGGTGGGCGCGTCTTCAAGGTACTTGCGCACCGACGGCGCGATCCCGCGCGCCTCCAGCAGCGCGAGCGTTTCGCGCGACTTGGTGCAGCGGGGATTGTGCCAGATGGTCACGTCGCTCATAGCCAGGTCTCCCGTTGTGTGCCGATGGCCTTGCTGATGTGGTCGTGGCCGTCTTCGGCCAGCATCCGGTCCAGCCCGCGTGCGATCCGGTCGGCGAGGCTGAGACCCTCGTAGGCCAACGCGGAGTACAGCTGCACCGCATGCGCCCCGGCCTTGATCTTGGTGTAGGCATCCTCTGGGGAGGAGATGCCGCCGACACCGATCAAAACCATGTGGCCGTCCGTAAGCCTGGACAGGCGGGCCAGGACGCGTGAGGATTTTTCGAACAAAGGTTCGCCCGAAAGCCCGCCCTTCTCGCCCCGGCTTTCACTTTTCAGACCTTCCCGGTCCAGTGTCGTGTTGGTCGCGATGATCGCGTCCAGGTGCACGGCGCGGGCCACGTCCGCGATTTCGCCAAGTTCCGCCTCGGTCAGGTCAGGCGCGATCTTGAGGAACACGGGGATGAACCTGTCCATCCCCTCGCGTGCCGCCATGACGCCCGACAGCAGCGCATGGAGCGCCTCGGCCCCTTGCAGGTCGCGCAGCTTCTCGGTGTTGGGGGACGACACGTTGACCGTCACGAAATCCACCACCGGGCCGCAGCGTTCCAGCACGCGCACATAGTCGCCCGCCCGGTCGTCGCTGTCCTTGTTGGCCCCGAGGTTCAGACCCACCGGCACGCCCGCGCGTCGGTCACGTTTGGTCAGGCGCGAGAACGCCGCTTCCATCCCGTCGTTGTTGAAGCCGAAGCGGTTGATGACCGCCCGGTCCTCGGCAAGCCGGAACATGCGCGGTTTCGGGTTGCCGGGCTGGGCGCGCGGGGTCACGGCACCCACTTCGACGAACCCGAACCCCGCCTGCGTGAGCGCGTCCACCACCTCGGCGTTCTTGTCGTAACCTGCCGCGAGTCCCACAGGGTTGGGCAGGTCGAGCCCGCCGACATGGCACCTGATCCGGTCGGATGTGAAGGTGCCCGACAGCGGCACGAGCCCCGCCTTCATGGCGGAAAGCGCAAGCCGGTGCGCGCGCTCCGGGTCCACCCGGTGCAACGCTGTCAGACCGATCCGCTCGACGAGGTTCACTTGACCTCCGCGGGAAGGACATGGCCCTCGGGGCCGAGCGGGTAGGGCTTGGCCCAGACGACATCGGTGGCGTCGAGGCTGCGGTAGAGATGCGGAAACAGCGCACCGCCCCGCGACGGCTCCCACTCAAGCGCGTCGCCCAGAGCATCGGTCTCGACGGCCACGATCATCAGCCCCTCTTCGCGGGCGAAATGCTTGGCTGCCGTTTCGGCCACCTGGCCCGCGGTCGAGAAATGGATATAGCCATCGGCAAGGTCGATCGGCGCGCCCTCGGTGCGGCCCGCCGCCTCGAACGCGGCCCATTCCTCGGCCCGGAGTATCTTGTAGATCAGCATGACCCTCAAATGCCGCGCGCCGGCGGGACGGTCAAGATGAACCGACGCTCCGGGCGTATGCAGGTCGCGCCTTTCGGCCTGTCCGCCGCCTGCCTCGCGCGCGGGCAGGGCGCCCGTTACAAAGGCGTCACGGGAATCGGCGAAGTGAGACAAGCGCTTGCCTTTGACAGGACGCGCGACTCGTCGCACTCTGACCGAATAGTCAAAAAAACAGGGAGACACCCCATGAAACGCGTCCTCGGCTCGGCGGCCGTGCTCGCCCTCTCGTCAGGCATGGCCTGGGCGGACTTTTCGCTCACCATCCTGCATACCAACGATTTCCACGCCCGTTTCGAACCGATCAGCAAATACGACTCGGGCTGCTCGGCGGAGGACAACGACGCAGGCGAGTGCTTCGGCGGTTCCGCCCGCCTCGTCACTGCCATCGAAGAGGCCAAGGGTCGGGCCGAGAACTGGCTGCTCGTCGACGGCGGCGACCAGTTTCAGGGCACGTTGTTTTACACCTATTACAAAGGCGCGCTCGCGGCCGAGATGATGAACAAGATGGGCTATGACGGGATGACCGTCGGCAACCACGAGTTCGACGACGGCCCCGAAGTGCTCTCGGGTTTCATGGACGCGGTGGACTTCCCGGTCCTCATGTCCAACGCCGACGTGTCGGGCGAGGAACTGCTGGCCGACAAGCTGATGAAATCGACCGTCATCGAAAAGGGCGGCGAGAAGATCGGCCTCATCGGTCTGACCCCCATCGACACGGACGAACTGTCGAGCCCGGGCAAGGACATCATCTTCACCGATCCCTCCGACGCGGTGCAGGGCGAGGTCGACCGGCTCACCGAGCAGGGCGTGAACAAGATCGTGGTGCTCAGCCATTCCGGCTACGGTGTGGATCAGACGGTGGCGGAAAACACCACCGGCGTCGACGTGATCGTCGGCGGTCACACCAACACGCTGCTGGGTGACATGGACGGCGCTGCCGGGCCCTATCCCACAGTGGTCAACGGCGTGCAGATCGTCTCGGCCTATGCCTATGGCAAGTTTCTGGGCGAGCTCAACGTGACCTTCGATGACGCGGGCAACGTGACCGACGCTTCGGGCGCGCCGCTCGTCATGGACGCGGCCGTGACCGAGGACGAGGCGACCGTGGGCCGCATCGCCGAGGCCGCCGAACCGCTTGACGAGATCCGCAACCGCGTCGTGGCCGAGACCTCCGAGGCGATCGACGGCTCCCGCGATACCTGTCGGGCGGGCGAGTGCCAGATGGGCAACCTGGTGGCCGAAGCCATGCTCGACCGGGTGTCCGATCAGGGCGTGACGGTGGCGATCACCAACGGCGGGGGGCTGCGTGCCTCCATCGACGCGGGCGAGGTGACGATGGGCGAAGTGCTCACGGTGCTGCCGTTCCAGAACACCCTTTCGACCTTCGAAACTGACGGCGAGAGCCTCATCGCCGCGCTGGAGAACGGTGTGAGTCAGGTGGAGGAAGGCGCGGGCCGCTTCCCGCAGATCGCCGGGATGCAGTTCACCTGGGACCCGGAGGCGGAGCCGGGCAGCCGCGTCGTCGACGTCTGGGTGCGTGAGGGCATGGACTGGGCCCCGATCGATCCCGAGGCCACCTACCTCGCCGTGACGAACAACTATGTGCGCAATGGCGGTGATGGCTATTCGGTCTTCGAAGGGGCCGCGAATGCTTATGACTTCGGTCCCGACCTGGCCGATGTGACGGCGGAGTACCTCGCCGAAATGGCGCCCTACCAGCCGTTCACGGACGGACGCATCAAGACGGCCGAGTAAACGCGACCCCGACGATACATCAGCCCTCGCCGGGTGACCGGCGGGGGCTTCCTTTTTGGGCGCGCGCCCCTATCTTTGTGGGCGAAAGGATCGCGACATGGATCATCCCCTCATGGACCTCATCTCGGCGAAGATCGCTGAGGCCGAGAAGAACGGCGAGTTCGACAACCTGCCAGGCGCGGGCAAGCCGCTGCCGAAGGACGACGATCCGGAAAACGCGCTCCTGCGGCGGATCATGCAGGAAAACAACGCCGTGCCACCCTTCATCGCGCTGGGCCGCGAACTCGAGAAGCTGCGCGAGGAGCTCAGGCGCACCACCGACACCGTGTCGCGCAAGGACATCATGAAAGAGATGTCCATGATGGAAGCCAAGATCGCCATTGCCCGCAAGGGCTGGACCGGCTGACCGCACATGTGCGGGCGCATGGCCAACACGCTGCCGCATGACGCGATGGCCAACCTGTTTGCTGCCACGCCTGCCAACGCGCTCCCCCCTCTGCCTGACTACAACATCTGCCCGACGCAGGAGGTCGCGGTCGTCACGCAAGAGGGCGGGCGGCGCTATCGCCCGATGCGCTGGGGGTTCTTGCCTGTGTGGTACAAGGCCGTGAACGACGGGCCTTTGCTCATCAACGCGCGTGCCGAAACCGTGGCCGAAAAACCTGCCTTCCGCAAAGCGGTGCGTGAGCGGCGGTGTCTGGTGCCGGTGTCGGGGTTTTACGAATGGTATCGCGCGGGCGAGGAGAAACTGCCGCACTACTTCCACCGCGCCGATGGCGAGCCTCTCGTGATGGCCGGCCTCTGGCAGGACTGGGGTGAGGACGCGCTGCCCACCTTCGCCGTGCTGACCATCGAGGCCAATGCGCTCATGGCTCCGATCCACAACCGTATCCCGGTGGTGGTCGAGCCGCAGGACTGGGCCAAATGGCTGGGCGAAGAGGGGCATGGGGCCGCCACTCTGATGCAGCCGCCCGCCGAGGAGGTCCTGACATTTCATCGCGTGGACAAGGCCGTGAACTCCAACCGCGCGGCCGGTCCCGACCTGATCGAACCGCTGGCGGCGTGACCTGACTGTGCGGGCGTGCGCCCGCGCTCTCAGATGCGAGGGGCAGGCCCCTCGCGCTCCCCGTCCTTAGTTGAGGGGTGCCCCCTCAAACACCCCGATGGGGGCCAGCCCCCAGGACTCATTTGCGGGCAAATGAGTCCTCCCCCGAGGTTTCTGGAAACAGAGAAGATCAGAGTGCGTCGCGCAGCGTGGCGAGCGGGTAGCCCAGACGCAAGATGTTGCGGCGCAGGGGCGCGAGGGGGAAGCGGCGGAGCGGGCTGCGCATGAGGGCGGGCCGGATGTCATCGCCCAGAAACAGGCGCGCGGCGGCGTGGCCGGACCAGGTGCCCATCGCAACCCCGTTGCCGTGGTAGGCCATCGCGGCGAGCGCTGTGGGGTCGCCTGCAACCACGCTCACATGGGGCAGGAGGTCGCGTGACAGGGCGGCGAGGCCGGACCAGGTCTGCGCGATCTCGACCCCGCGCCACGCCGGGAACATCGCGTGGAAATGAGCGATCAGGCGGCGGGTGGTGCGCCTGTCGGCGGCGACCGATGCGCGGATGCCGCCGCGCATACCGAACAGGAACCGCCCGTCTGGCATCCGCCGGAAATAGTGCAGGAGCGTGCGGGTGTCATAGGCCATGAGGTCCGATGTCCAGCCCTGCGCCGCCTGTTCCTCAGGGCTGAGTGGGCGGGTGACGAGGACGTTGGACTGCACCGGGAGCACCGGCGCCTTCAGGGGGCCGAGCGCTTCGGGCGTGTAGCCGTTGGTGGCGACGAGGAGGCGCGCGGCGGTGAGCGTGCCCTTCGGCGTCTCGAGGTGCCAGCGGTGGCCTGACTTGGTCAGGGTCGTGACCGGGCTCATCGCGTGAATGTGCGCACCGGCCGCGTGTGCGGCACGGGCGAGCCCGATGGCATAGGCGCCTGGGTCGAGGCCGAAGCCCTTGCGCAGGTGAAGCCCCGCGTGAAACCCCGGACCGCCCAGCCCGCGCGCGTCGAGATCGGCTTTCGACAGAACCCGCGCCCCGATCCCGTGGTCGCGGTATTGCTGCGCTTCGGCCTCGAACCCGCGTGCCGCACGCGGGGTATGGGCCAGCCGCACTTCGCCATCCGAATGGCGCTGCACGTCGATCCCGTGCCGGTCGATTAGCGCATCCACATGGTCGATGGCAGCGACCTGCGTGTCGTGCAGCGCGCGGGCCGCCGGCGCGCCGAACTGCCGCTCCAGCATGTCGCCCGAGAGCCCCGCGCCGCCGAGGCAGCAGAACCCGCCGTTGCGCCCCGACGCGCCCCAGCCAGGGGCCTGCGCGTCGAGCACGGTGACCGCAACCCCCGCCTCGGCGAGCGTGAGCGCCGCCGACAGGCCCGTGTAGCCCGCGCCGATCACGGCAACATCGGTCTCGCCCCCGGCGAAGACCGGCCAGTCCCGGTCGATGGCCCAGGCGCAATGCTCGCGAGGAGCGTCGGAATAGGCGCGCGGTTCGTAAAGGTGGGTCACAGCCGCCCGAGGTAGGTCCGGTACTCGATCTGGCTGATCGCCGTGGTCAGCTGCGAGATCTCATCGCGGCGCACAGCGGCGTAGATATCGCGGTAGCCGGGCAGGAACATCGCCTCAGCCACGTCGCTGTCGGCGAAACACTCGACCGCCGTGAACCAGTCCGAGGTGAGCGGATCGGAGAACTCCCCGTTCTGCTCGTCGAGCGGCGCGGGCAGCGGCAGGTCCGGGTGATCGAAGCCATACAGCATCCCGCCCAGAACGCCGGCGATCACGAGGTAGGGGTTCGCATCCGCCCCCGCGATCCGGTGTTCGAGCCGCGCGCCTGGCCCGGCCACTTCCGGCAGGCGCACGGCGGCGGCCCGGTTGTCGAGCCCCCAGTCGGGCGTATGCGGCGCGAAGGAGCCGCGCTGGAACCGGCGGTAGCTGTTCATGTGCGGCGCGAAGATCGCCTGCAAGTCGTCCATCGTGTCCAGCGTGCCCGCCACCGCCTGCCTGAGCAGCGCCGAGGGCTCATCCCCGCCCTCGTCGAAGACGTTCTCGCCCGCCTCGTTCACAACCGAGACATGCACATGCATCCCGTTGCCGGGGTAGTCGGCATAGGGTTTGGCCATGAAGGTCGCGCCCATCCCGTGCTTGCGGGCCACGCCACGAACGATGCGGCGGAAATAGAGCGCATCGTCGGCGGCGGCCATGACGTCGTCAGTGTGGTGGAAGTTCACCTCGAACTGGCCGGGCCCGTATTCCGCGATCAGCGTGTCCGGGGTCATGCCCTGATCCCACGCCGCATCGAGGATGTCGTCGAGGATCGCCTGCGTCCGGTCCAGCACATCTAGGTCGAAATTCTGCGCGGTGGGCGAGCGGTCGGGCGGGATCGGCGCGTCGTTCATGTCCTCGCGCGGCTTGTAGAGATAGAACTCGAGCTCGGTGGCGACCACCGGTTTCATCCCCCGCGCGGCGAAGATCTCCAGCACGTTTTCAAGCTGGCGGCGCGGCGAATAGGGCGCGACCTTTTCGTTCTCGTCATGCATCTCGCACAGAACCTGCGCGACGCTCCCGCCCGAGGCAGAAGCCCAGGGCACCGGGCGCAGCGAGCCGGGAACCGGGTAGAGCTGGCCGTCCGGGTCGCCCACGGCGATGCCCAGCCCGGTGTCTTCCACCTCTTCGCCCAGAATGTTGGGGGCATAAGTCGACAGTGGCATCCGCACACCGCCCTTGGCGATCTTCTCCTCGTCGTCGCCGGGGAGCCATTTGCCGCGCAGGATCGCGTTGATGTCGCACATCATCAACTCGACCCGTTCGGGGCGGCCGTGTTCGTCGCAGAAGGCTGCGTATTCGTCGAGGAAGTCTTGCATGTCAGGTGGCATTCTCTTCGCGCCGGCGTCGAACCACCGCGCGTTTCGTTGTGATCGAGAAAGTGATGACGCCAATTGTCACGAAACCGATCAGGATGGAAGAGAGCGCGTTGATCTCGGGGCTGACGCCCAGCCGGACGGCAGAGAAGATCTTGATCGGCAGGGTCGTCGAGGACGGACCCGACGCGAAGGAGGCGATCACGAGGTCGTCGAGCGACAGGGTGAAGCCCAGCAGCCAGCCGGAGATGACGGCGGGCGCGATGATCGGAAGCGTGACCGAGCGGAACGCGTCCCACGCTGTGCAGCCGAGGTCCAGCGCGGCCTCCTCCAGCGAGCGGTCGAAGGACACGAGGCGCGACGACACGACGACGGCGACGTAACACATCGAAAACGTCGTGTGGGCGAGGATGATGGTCAGCATCCCACGGTCCAGCCCGACCGCGATGAACAGAAGCAGGAGCGACAGGCCCAGGATCACGTCGGGCATGACCAGCGGCGCATAGATCATGCCGGAAAACAGCGTCTTGCCGAAGAACTTGCCCCCGCGCACGAGGACATAGGCCGCCGCGGTGCCAAGGACCGTGGCGAGGGTCGAGGAGATGAGCGCCACGCGCAGCGTCACCCAGGCCGCATCGAGGAACGCCTCGTTGCGGAACAACTCGCCATACCACTTGGTCGAAAACCCCGCCCAGACCGTTACCAGTTTGGATTCGTTGAACGAATAGATCACGAGGATGACCATCGGCAGATAGAGGAAGGCGAACCCGATGGTCAGGGAGGTCGCGTTGAACCAGCTCAGCCTACGCATGGGCCGCACCTGTGCTCTTCAAGGCCACGGGCCTTTCATCGCGAAGAACGGGGGCACCCCGTGATGAGCGATGCGGCCTCATCCCTCGGCCTCCCTTTGCTTTTCCTCGTTGCGCTGGAACAGCACGATCGGGATCACGAGCAGGAGCAGCAGGATCACCGCCACCGCCGAGGCCACCGGCCAGTCGCGGTTGGAGAAGAACTCTTCCCACAGTACTTTGCCGATCATCAGCGTCTGCGAGCCGCCCAAAAGGGCCGGGATCACGAATTCGCCCATCACCGGGATGAAGACGAGGAAACAGCCGGCAATGATCCCGTTGCGTGACAGCGGGAAGGTGACGAGCCAGAAAGCCTGAAACCGCGTGCAGCCCAGGTCTTCGGCCGCTTCGAGCAGCGAGGCGTCCAGCTTCTCAAGCGCCGAATAGAGCGGGAGCACCATGAAGGGCAGGTAGGTATAGACGATGCCGATATAGACCGCGGTGGGGGTGTTCAGGATCTGAAGCGGCTCGTCGATCACCCGGATCGCGATCAGAAGCTGGTTCAACAGCCCCTCGTTGGCGAGGATCGCCTTCCACGAATAGACCCGGATGAGGAACGACGACCAGAACGGCAGGATGACCAGCATCATCAGCGTCGGACGCCATTCGTCCGGTGCGCGCGCCATGCCGTAGGCCAGCGGATAGGCGACGCAAAGCGCCGCGAAGGTCGAGATCGAGGCGATCTTCAGCGACGACAGATAGGCTTTCCAGTACAGGTCATCGGTCGTCAGGAACTTGAAATTGTCGAAGTCGAGCTGGCTAACGAAATCCTTGATCCCCTGCCAGCCCGCACTCAGGTCGAGGTTCGGCGTATAGGGCGGGATCGCGAGTGCGATATCCGACAGGCTGATCTTGATGACGATCAGGAACGGCACCAGAAACAGCGCGATCAGCCACGAATAGGGCAGGAGGATGAGGGCCGCCCGCTTCATTCCGTCAGCACCACCCCGGCGGAGGCGCGGAAGGAGAGCCAGACCTTGTCCTCCCAGCTGTAGTCGCGCCGCGAAATCCGGCTGGAATTCGTCATGGTCGCCTTGACCATCTGCCCGCCGGGCAATTCGACGTGATAGGTCGACAGGTTCCCGAGATAGCCGATGTCGATGATCGTGCCCTCGACGGCGTTGGCCCGGTCGTCGGGCTGCTCGCGGGTGACGAGGATCTTCTCGGGCCGGATCGCGAAGGTGACGTGGCTCCCGTCGGCGATGTCGGCCTCGCATTCCGTGACGTGGATCGGGTCGGCCCCCGCCGCGAAGGACACGTCATAGGCGTATTCCCCGGTCGCGGTGGCCGTGCCTTCGATCAGGTTCACGTCCCCGATGAAGTCGGCCACATAGACGGTGTTGGGCGTCTCATAGATCGCGGGCGGCGTATCCACCTGCACGATCCTGCCCGCGTCCATCACGGCCACGCGGGAGGCGACGGTCATCGCCTCTTCCTGGTCGTGTGTCACGATGACGAAGGTGGTCCCGGTCTTCTCCTGAATATCCATCAGCTCGAACTGCGTCTCTTCGCGCAATTTCTTGTCGAGCGCGCCGAGCGGCTCATCGAGGAGCAGGAGCGCGGGCGCCTTGGCGAGCGAGCGGGCCAGCGCCACGCGCTGCCGCTGGCCGCCGGAAATCTGGTGCGGCTTGCGCTTGGCGAACTGTTCCAGCCGCGTCAGGCGCAGCATTTCCTGCACGCGGTCAGGGATCTCGGCCTTGGGCATGTCCGAGCGTTTCAGCCCGAAGGCGATGTTGTCGTAAACCGACAGATGCGGGAACAGCGCGTAGCTCTGGAACATCATGTTCACCGCCCGCTGGTTCGGCGGCACATGGGCCATGTCGCGCCCGTCGATCTCGATCGTGCCCTCGCTCGGCGTCTCGAAGCCCGCGAGCATCCGCATCATCGTGGTCTTGCCGCAGCCCGACGGCCCCAGCAGCGCGAAGAATTCCTGCGGATAGATGTCGAGCGTCAGGTCGTCGATCGCCGTGAAGGCCCCGAACCGCTTGGTGACGTTCTTGAACCGGATCAGGGGCACCGCCTGCGGGTCGGTCCACGGCGCGAAAGTCCCCTCTTGGGGTATCGGTTTCGTCTCTGCCATCTGTCCCCCGGATGAAAGAGGCCCCCGGACGTGCCGGGGGCCGGTGCAGGCTCAGGTGCCCGACTTGATCTTGGTCCACAGCCGCGTGACGGTGCGCTGCACCTGCGGCGGGTAGGGGGTCGTGGTGAACAGGTTGTCCAGCGTCTCCTGGCTCGGATAGATCGCGCTGTCGCCGATCACGTCCTCGTTCAGGAAGTCCTGCGACGCCTTGTTGCCGTTGGCGTAGTAGACGTAGTTGGACGCCTGCGCCATGTTCTCGGCATCCATGATGAAGTTCAGGAAGGTATGGGCCGCTTCCGGGTTCGGCGCATCGACCGGGATGGCCATCTGGTCGAACCACATCTGCGCGCCTTCCTTCGGCACGACGTACTCGATGGTATTGCCGTTGTCGGCCTCGGCGGCGCGGTCACGGGCTTGCAGGATGTCGCCGGACCAGCCGACCGCCACGCAAATGTCGCCGTTCGCCAGCGCGTCGATGTATTCGGACGAGTGAAACTTCTGGATATGGGGCCGGATCGGCATGTAGACGTCTTCGACCTTGGCGATCACGTCGGGGTCATGGCTGTCCGGGTCCTCACCGATATAGTTCAGCGCGGCCGGGATCATCTCTGCCGGCGCGTCGAGGAAGTGAACGCCGCAATCGGCGAGCTTTTCCATGTTCGCGGGGTCGAAGACCAGCGCCCAGCTGTCCAACGGGGCGTCTTCGCCGAGCGCCTCGGTCACCCTGCCGACGTTGATGCCGATGCCCGTGGTGCCCCACATGTAGTTGATCGAGTATTCCCCGCCCGGGTCGTACTTGTCCGTGCGCGTGCTCACCACGTCCCACAGGTTCTCTGCGTTGGGCAGCTGCGACTTGTCGAGCTTCTGGAACGCGCCGGCCTGAATCTGACGCTGGAGGAACGTGCCGGTCGGCACCACCACGTCATAGCCGGACCCACCGGCGAGCATCTTGGTCTCCAACACTTCGTTCGAGTCGAACACGTCGTAGATGAGATCGATGCCCGTCTCTTCCTCGAACTGGGTGAGCAGGTCTTCGTCGATATAGTCGGACCAGTTGTAGACACGCACCTCCTGCGCCGTCGCCGCACCGGCGATCAGGGCGAGGCCCGCGGTCATCGTGACCAGTTTCGTATTCATTGCAGTCTCCCTTGTTGGACTTCCGCCCCATTTTCGCGTTATTTGATCAAAAGTGACCGGTGTCGGCAAGTCGGTCAAGTCGATCACCCCGCTGGGGTCGCGTTTGACACTATCGGTGAGAACCGCAAACGCAACGGTAAGGTTGGACGGGCGAGAGGAATTGGCGTGAACGCACCGCATGAAAAGATGCCGGACCATGAAAAGGCCTACCGGGCGCTGCGCGACATGATCCTGCATGGCGAACTCGCGCCCGGTCAGGCGGTCACGATCCAGGGGCTGGTCGAGACGCTGGGCCTCGGCATGACTCCGGTGCGCGAGGCGATCCGGCGGCTCACGTCGCGTGGGGCGCTGGAGTTCAAGGGCAACCGCCGCGTTTCCGTTCCCGAAATGGACGCGGGCACCTATGACGAACTCGCCTTCGTGCGCCTCACGGTCGAACCCGAGCTCGCCCGCCGCGCCGTTGAAAAGCTGGACGAAAACGCGATAGGCGAGCTCGAAGCACTGGATGCGCGCGTCGACGACGCCATCGAGCGCGGCGACGTGCGCGACTATCTCGAGGCCAACCGCCTCTTCCACACCCGTCTCTATCAGGCCTCAGGGGCGGATGTCCTGCTCGCGATTTCCGAAATGCTCTGGCTGCGCTCTGGCCCCTCGCTGCGGGTCATGCTGGGCCGGGCGGGAACCGCGAACCTGCCCGACAAGCACCGCGAGGCGCTTGCGGCGATGCGGGCTGGGGATGCCGACGGGGTGGCGGAGGCGATCCGCGGCGACATCCTTCAGGGCATCAAGCAGGTGACCTCGACTTTGGGCGATGACGCGTGAAGTCGCAGCGGGCGCGTTGACAGTCCAAAATTTGATCATATTGTGAGCGCGACTTTTCCCCGACCCGGAGCGCGCCATGAACAAGATCACGAATCACATGCCCACCGCCGAGCTTCAGGCGATCGACGCGGCGCATCACATGCACCCGTTCACGGCGAACGACGAACTCGCGGAAAAGGGCGCGCGGATCATCACGCGGGCCTCCGGCGTGACGCTCACCGACAGCGAAGGGAACGAGATCCTCGACGCGATGGCGGGGCTGTGGTGCGTGAACATCGGCTACGGGCGTGACGAACTGGCCGAGGCCGCCGCGCGCCAGATGAAGGAACTGCCGTATTACAACACCTTCTTCATGTCCTCCCACGTTCCCGCCATCGCGCTGGCCCAGAAGCTCGCCGAAATGGCGCCGGGCGATCTGAACCACGTCTTCTTCGCCTCCGGCGGGTCCGAAGCGAACGACACCAACATCCGGCTGGTGCGCCGCTACTGGGACCTGATGGGCAAGCCCACGAAGAAGGTCATCATCAGCCGCAAGAACGCCTATCACGGCACGTCGGTCGGGTCCGCCTCACTCGGGGGCATGCAGGGGATGCACGCGCAGGGCGGTATGCCGATCCCGGACATCGTCCACATCGGTCAGCCCTACTGGTATCTCGAAGGCGGCGACATGAGCCCCGATGAGTTCGGCCTCATGCGCGCGCGCGAATTGGAGCAGGAGATCGACAAGCTGGGCGAGGACCGGGTCGCGGCCTTCATCGCGGAACCGATCCAGGGCGCAGGGGGCGTCATCATCCCGCCCGACAGCTACTGGCCCGAGGTGCGCCGCATCTGCGCCGAGCGCGACATCCTCTTCATCGCGGACGAGGTGATCTGCGGCTTCGGACGCACGGGCGAGATGTTCGGGACGCAGTATTACGACCTGACCCCCGACATCATGACGGTCGCCAAGGGCCTCTCGTCGGGCTACGCCCCCATCGGCGCCTCCATCGTGTCCGACGGCGTGGCGAAGGTGATCGACTCCGAGGAATTCACCCACGGCTACACCTATTCCGGCCACCCGGTCGCCGCCGCCGTTGCGCTCGAAAACCTGCGCATCATTGAGGAGGAGGACATCGTCGGCCATGTGAAGAACGAGGCCGCGCCTTATCTCGCCGAGAAATGGCATTCGCTCGCCGACCACCCGTTCGTGGGCGAAACGACCATCGTCGGCATGATGGCCTCGCTCGCGCTGACCGCCGACAAGTCGGTGCGCAAGCCGTTCAAAGCGCCGGCCGGAACCGTGGGCTACATGACCCGCGAACGCTGCTTCGCCAACAACCTCATCATGCGCCATGTGGCCGACCGGATGATCGTCGCCCCGCCGCTGGTAATGACGAAATCCGACATCGACACGCTTTATGAGCGCGCCGTGAAGTCGCTCGACGAGGCGTATAAGAACGTCACCGACGCGGGCCTTATGGAAACCGCCGACTGACAAGATCGCGCCCGACCCGCCCGCAGGGCGGGCGTGAACGCCCACCCTCGGGGCGGGCGCAATCCGGAGGGCGTTTCTTGACCCGTCTCGACATCCTCACCGCCAATGACCGACCGGGCGAATACCCGGCGTCCTACTACGCGGCCAGCACCCCGACGCTCGACCCGATGCCACCCGCGCAGGGCGACATCCGGGCGGACGTGTGCATCATCGGCGGCGGCTTCACCGGCCTGTCCGCCGCGCTCCATATGGCCCAATCCGGGCTGAACGTCGTGGTGCTTGAGGCGCAGCGCGTGGGCTTCGGCGCGTCAGGGCGCAACGGCGGGCAGGTGAACACCGGCCAGCGGCAGGACCAAGACGTGCTGGAGGAGATGGTGGGCGTTGAGCGCGCCCGCGCACTGTGGGATCTCGCCTGCGAGGCGGTGGAGCTCACCAAATCGCTCGCCGCCACCCACGCCCCCGACGCGGGCTTCACCCCCGGCGTCATCCACGCCGACCACCGCGCCCGCTACGTTGCCGAAAGCCACGCCTACGCCCGCAAGCTGAACGACGACTACGGCTACGACAGCATCCGCGCGCTGGATCGCGAGGAACTGCGCGCGCTCTGCGCCTCGGACGCCTATCACGGCGGCACCATCGACACGGCCGCAGGCCATCTCCACCCGCTCGCCTACGCGCTGGGCCTCGCCCGCGCCGCACAGGCCGCAGGGGCCCGCCTGTATGAGCGCAGCCGCGTGATCCGCGTGACCGAGGGCGACCCGGCGACCGTCGAGACCGATGCCGCCCACATCACCGCCGACCACGTTCTCTGGGCCACGAACGGCTATATGGGCCGGGCCGAGCCGCGCGTGGCGGACAAGGTCATGCCCATCAACAACTTCATCGTGGCGACCGAGCCGCTGGGCGAACTGGCGGACGCGCTTCTGCCGGGGAACCACGCTGTCGCGGACTCCAAGTTCGTCATCAACTATTTCCGGCTGTCTCAGGACAAGCGGATGCTTTTCGGGGGCGGCGAGAGCTATGGCTACCGCTTCCCCAACGACATCGCCGCCAAGGCGGGCAAGCCGATGCGCCAGATTTTCCCGCAACTGGCCGATGCCCGGATCGACTACGCCTGGGGCGGCACGCTCGGGATCACGATGAACCGGATGCCGCATTTCACCCGGCTTTCCCCCAATATCTACGCCGCCACCGGATACTCGGGGCAGGGGGTCGCCACCGCCACCCTGGCGGGCAAGCTGGTCGGCGAGATGGTGGCGGGGCAGGCGGGGCGCTTCGACCTGATGGCCTCGGTTCCGACCCCGCGCTTTCCCGGCGGCGCGGCCCTGCGCACCCCGCTCCTCGTTGCCGGGATGCTCTGGTTTTCGCTCCGCGACCGGCTCTAACCGCCCGTCCGCGCCTCGATCTGTTGCCGGAACGCGCGCGGCGACAGGCCCGTGGCCCGGCTGAACACCCGGCTGAAATGCGACGGGTCCTGATACCCGAGCGCATAGGCCACCTCGGACACCGACAGGTTGGAATAGGCAAGGTTGCGGCGCGCCTCGCGGATCACCCGGTCCTGAATGACGCCCGAGGCCGGTCGTCCCGTCGCCGCCCGCATGACCCGGCTCAGGTGGGTCGGCGTCACCGCCAACTGGCCGGCATAATCCGCGACCCCTAGATGCTCGACAAAATGCGCCTCCACCAGCGCCTCGAACCGGCGTTGTAGCGTGGTGTCGGGCGAGGCGGCGGCGGGCGCCTGATCCGCGATGGCCCGCGCCACAAGCCCGGCAAGCAGCGCGATCCGCGCGCGCAGCACATGGGCGCGGCCGAAATCGCGCGTCTCGAACTCGTCGAAGATCGTGGTGATCGTGTCGCGGATATCCATGTTGCCGGGCACCTGCGCGGGGCGCGACAGCACCGGGCGCAGGCCCTCGCCCTCGGCCAGCCATTCGTCCAGAACCTCGCTCGCCACCGTCACGACCCAGCCCTGCGTGCCCGGCTCGAAGCTGTAGGAATGGACGCAGCCGGTCGGCACGTTCACGACCGTATTGTCAGATAGGTCCACCTCTACATCATCGAACCGCCCTCGTGCATGGCCGCGGTGCAGCATGAGGAACTGATGCAGCCGCCCGTGCCGGTGCGGTGTCAACTCCCAGTCATGCAGGGCCGAACGCACCTCGATCGTCTCGCAATGCACGACATCGGGCAGGTCCGCGAGCTCTCCGAACAGGTTGAAATTGGCGATCTGATCCATGTTCGATCCGTACATGTTTCGGACGGGTCGGTCCATTCAAATGACCGCATCGCGGAGGCATCTATCGACGGAACGCGAGGAGGAAACGCATGACCACCACCAAGACCAAAGTCGGAATCATCGGGGGCGGCCCGTCCGGTCTGCTCCTGTCGCAACTGCTGGACCTCAAGGGGATCGACAGCGTCGTCCTCGAAAGGAAGAGCCGTGACTACGTTCTGAGCCGCATCCGCGCGGGCGTGCTGGAGCAGGGCTTCACCGACCTGATGCGCGAGGCGGGCGTGGGCGAGCGGATGGATGCCGAAGGCGAAATTCACGAGGGCGTCGTGATCTCGGACAACGGAACCGAACACCGCATCGACCTCAAGGGCCTGACCGGCGGTGATACGGTCATGGTCTACGGCCAGACCGAAGTGACCCGCGACCTCTATGACGCCCGTGAGGCGCGTGACGGCAAGGTCATTCACGACGCCGACAACGTCCAGCCCCATGACCTGACCACCGACGCCCCCTACCTGACATATGAGAAGGATGGCGAGACGCACCGCGTCGATTGCGATTTCATCGTGGGCGCCGACGGCTTCCACGGGGTGAGCCGCAAGTCGATCCCCGAAGACAAGATCACCGAATACGAAAAGGTCTATCCCTTCGGTTGGCTCGGCATCCTGTCCGAAACCAAGCCGGTGCATGACGAGCTGATCTACGCCCGCTCCGAGCGCGGCTTCGCCCTGTGCTCGCTGCGCAGTCAGGTTCTCAGCCGCTACTACGTTCAGGTTCCGCTCGACGACAAGGTCGAGGATTGGTCGGACGACCGCTTCTGGGATGAGCTGAAAGCACGGCTGCCCGAGGACGTGGCGGCCCGGCTGGAAACCGGCCCGTCGATCGAGAAATCCATCGCCCCGCTGCGCTCGTTCGTCTGCGAGCCGATGCGCTACGGCAACCTGTTCCTCGCAGGTGACGCGGCCCATATCGTGCCGCCGACCGGGGCAAAGGGCCTGAACTCGGCCGCAAGCGACATCTACTATCTCTACCACGCGATGGTGGCGCATTATGATGAAGGCGACAGTTCGGGGCTCGACAGCTACTCGGAAACCGCGCTGCGCCGCGTCTGGAAGGCCCAGCGATTCAGCTGGTGGATGACGTCGATGCTGCACCAGTTCCCGAACGAAGACCCGTTCGACCAGAAACTTCAGGAAATCGAGCTGAGCTACTTCCTGTCGTCCGAGGCCGCGCGCACATCGCTGGCCGAAAACTATGTGGGCCTGCCGTTCTGATCGCACCGCAGGCCGGATGACCCGAACGCCCCCGCCCTTCCGGCGGGGGCGTTTTCGTCTTGTCCGAGGGGCGGAGCCAGTGCCCTGACGCCCCGCCGATCATGCCCCTGCGGCGGTTTGACCTATGTCATGGCCGCACCCCCCGACGCGCCCGTATGTAAGCTCAGACAGAAACGGAGCGCTGACAGATGTACAAGAATATCCTGGTCCCCATCACCTTCGACGAAACGCGGGACTCCAAAACGGCCCTCGAAATCGCCCATGCGATTTCCGATGAGGGCGCAAAGATCACCGCCCTGCACGTCGTCGAGGAAATTCCTTCCTACGTCGCGCAATACCTGCCCGAGGGGCAGATGACCGAGAACGTCCACGAAATCGAAAAAATCCTCGCCGAGAAGATCGCGAACGAGGTCGGGGTGGACGTGAAGGTCGTGCAGGGTCACGCGGGCCACTCGATCGTCGATTACGCCGCCAAGAACGGCGTCGACTGCATCGTGGTCGCCTCCCACCGGCCGGGCTTCCAGGACTATTTCCTGGGCAGCACCGCTGCGCGCGTCGTTCGGCACGCGCCATGCTCGGTCCACGTCGTGCGATGAGGAGGATCTGCGCACACGGGTGAGGCGGGGCGGGCCGGTTGCGGCCCGCCTTTTTCGTGCGCATATGCCTTGCAGGAGGTGCCGCGCATGATCTGTCCCAACTGTGCCCGCGAGATGGAGCACATCACACGCCACGGCGTGACGCTCGACCGGTGCGAGGTCTGCGGTGGCATCTGGCTCGACCGTGGGGAGCTTGAGCATCTGCTGGAAACGGTGCGCGCGCCCGTCGTCCTGCCCAACCCGGAACCCGCCCCGCGCCCGGCCGCGCCCGCGCGCCGGCCCGAGCCCACCCGGCGCGAACCCCGGTGGGAGGAGCGCGCGCCGAAGAAGAAGGGCAAGCGCAAGGCCCACCGGAAGAAATACTCCCCCAAGGCGCGGATCAAATACATGCTGAAGGAACTGCTCGACTGAGTTTCGCGGGCGCGGCAGCGGTGCTACGCTCGGGCCAACACAGGAGGAACCGATGCCGACCATCCAGACGTCCAACGAATACCAGACCGTGCTCACCACCTTCGAGACGACCCCCGGCACCTGTCAGGATCTGCTCGACCTGCTGAACGATGCCTATGCTGTGTTCATTTCCAAACAGCCCGGTTTCATCGGGGCCGGTCTGCACGTCAATGATGCGCAGACGCGAATTGCGAATTATTCGCAATGGGAAAAGCGCGAGGACTTTCAGGCGATGCTGCGCACCGACGAAATGCGGCGGCGCAATCGCGAGATCAACGACCTGTGCAAGAGTTTCGAGCCGGTGATGTACGAGCTCGCGGCGACCTTCTGAGCAATCAGCTTGCGCGCCGTTTGGGGGCCGTGCGTCCCTTCGCTGCAGGGCTCATGCGGCGGTCGTCCACCCGGCGATGGCGCGACAGCGGCGCGGGCACGACCGGCCCCTGAACCGGCGCTTCGGCCTTGTCCGGCAGTCCGGACCCCGCATTCCCCAGGCGGCGCAGAACGCTCACGACCTCGGTGCGCAGCCGCGCGATCCGGCCCGAACCCGGGCGCGGCCCGCGGCCACCCGGGTAAAGACGCAGGCCGAAGAACGCGCCCAGCCGCACCTTGCGCAGATGTCCCAGAGCCTCGGCCCGCTTCTGTTCCAGCACGGCCTTCAGAAGCCAGGACGCCGAGAAGGCCCAGACGCCAAGGCTTTCGTCCCAGTAGACGACGTTGTGGGCTTGGATGACCTCGGCGAGCCAGCCGGAGCCGTTGTTCTTGATCCCCGACAGGATCATCACGTTCCAGCCCGTCGTCCACACGATCGCCCCCATGACGAGGTAGAATTTGCGCTCCCACCCGGTCGCGTCGGGCGCGTAGATCAGAAAGCAGGTGAGCGACATCATCAGGTAGAGCAGGACCGCCGAGACATAGTGGAACGCCGGCGACAGCTCCAGCCCGAGGGCGCGCTGCGTGAAGGTCGAGATCGTCTCGCTCTCGTTCGGGAAGAAGGCGACGCCGATCGCCGCCAGCCCCGCGACCATCGCGATCAGATCGGGCGAAATCCAGCGGCCCGGATAGCGTCGCAGGCCCCGGTGAACGGCAAGGAAAAGCCCGATGGCCACCAGCCCGCCGACGAGCAGATCACGCTGTGTCGTGTGAAAGAAATCCGAGATTGTCGGCTGCACGCGACCGTCCGCGACAAGGCCCGCCACTGCGAGAAGCAGCGGCAGTAGTATTCCAATCAGTCCAAAAGCGATGCGAAGCCGGAAATAGGCTCTGGCGCCGTCTTGAACGTGGTTTCTGGGCCATAAACTGTTCATGTTTGGTCGACGAGTGGCAGCACCACCAGTCTACGCCAGCGGGTGGCCCGATCAAGCCACGTCAGGCGAGCAACACGGTAAGGATACCCCTACTAGTTGCGTGCTTTTAGTCAAATTTAAGACAAATTGTCGCGCGGAAGGCGCCGCAATGCATACCAAAAAAGAGCCGGGACCTCGCGTATCACCGCCTTTGTGATTCGCCAAGGATTGCCGCCCCTTAGCGGCGTGGTCACGCCGCTTGCGTCCAGTCCGAGCCGCCGAGCGGTCAGAAGCGCCCGCGGCAGATGCCATGAATCCGTCACAATGACCACCCGTGCGCGCGGACCCAAAAGCCTCCGGGTTTGGACCAGATTTTCGAGCGTCGAGGTAGACAGGTTTTCCAGCAGGATCCGGTCGGACGGCACGCCCATGCCGGTGAGGATCTTGGCACTCGCCTCGGCCTCCGATGGTGGATGCTCTCCCACCGCGCCGGTGGCCACGATCCGCTCCGCCTGACCGGCCAGGAACAGACGCCCGGCCGTCTCGGCGCGACGCCGCAACGCTGGCGAGGGCACACCGTCGGGCCAGACGGCGGCGCCCATCACCACCGCGCTCACTCCGGGTAGAGTTGGGCGCACTGGGCTTTCGCGAGGTTGGCTTTCTCCTGCAACGCGGGCAGCCGGGCCTTCAGCGCGGCAAGCTGGCGGCGCTGGTCGGCGACATCGATCGGCACCGGGGTCTCGACCGTGCGGAAATCCGTCTTGGTGCACTCGTAAGGCTCGCCGTCCCGGTCGCGACAGACGGCCCGATACTCGTAGGGTTCGGTCGAGCGATGGATCGCATAGCCGCGCGCCACGTTCCCCTCAAGCTCTCCGATCCGGCTCTCGGCCGCGCGCAGGTCCTGCGTGTTGCGCAGGACGCAAAGGTCCTGCTCGGTGCAGGCGGCAAGCGCGAGGAGCGCGGCGAGGGCGAAGAGACGTGATTTCATGGTGCGATCATGCGGCGGCGGGCGCGGGCTGTCTAGCGGGCCGGCGCGTCAGCCAAGGCCGAGGTCGGCGGGTGTCAGCCGGAATGCCTTGCCGAACCCGCCGTTCAGATGCGCGGCCACCACGTCGAAGGTGACGAAGTGGAAATCCGCGAAGTCGACATAGAGTTTCGATTTCGGATGGGTGGCGAGGTAATGCGCCCGCAGCGCCGGGTCCTTGCGCAGAAACCGCGCGGTCGCCTCGAGCGTGAGGCGCGGATGCGTCAATGGATCGCCGCGCGGTCCCGGCTCTCCGACCAGCAGACTCGCCTTCGGGTCGGCCCGCAGCGCAACCGTGTGCGCCGCAAGGTCGGACACCAGCGTCAGCGGCGCGCCCCGCGGCGTCGTGCCAAGGGCGATGCGAGTCACGACGGGGCGACCCTCCGCCAGCACGGCGAGGGCCGCGAACCGTGCCTCGTCGATCAGCGACCGGGCCAGCCGCCGCGCCTCGTCATCCGTCGGGCGGATCGGGTTGGTCCGGGGCCTCTCGGGCCCCGTGTCAGGCACAGCCATCTATCGCCACGCGATGCGCGCGGCCTACGCTGTTCATGCGGTTGAGAAGGTCCGTAATGCCGACCCCGCGCGATGTGGCCACGGCGACGATCCCTTCGTCCCAGGCTTCCCGCCGGCGAATGCCACCGGCGCGGGCGCTGGCGGCTTCGTCCGCAACGGCATCGTAAAGGGCGAGGGCCTCGGCCCCCACATCGGCGCGCAGTGCGTCGGTCGCACAGGCGCATTGGCTGTCGCTGGTGCCCGGTCGCGCCTCGCACATCGCTGCGGCATCCGCCCGGGCGAGGCCCGGCGCGAGGGCGAGGATGACGACTGTTAGGCGTAACATGGCGCAAGCCTAAACGCGCCAAAGGGCAGGACGCAATGGCCCCGCCCCAGAAGTGATCATGCGCGAGCAGTCAGGCTCAGCTACAGGTGTCGATCGCGTTGACGTGCTTTTGCCCAACGCTTTCCATGCGCAGGAGCAGGTCTTCGCCGGTCATGTTGTTCTGCGTCGCAGTGCTCTCGAAGGCGGATTCCCATGCATCGGCAAGGGGCATCTCCTCACCTTTCAGCGACAGGAAGGTGTCGCTGAGCGTGTCATAGAGATTGCGGTCTTCCAGCGTGATGTTGCTGTTGAGCGATGTCGTGGCGCAGTCGCACTGCGTCGCGGAAGTGCCCATGTCGACGCACAGCTCGGCGGACCCGGCGTGGGCGGCGAGCGGCATCAGGGCCAGAATGGACAGAAGCTTTTTCATTGCACCGGTTCCCAGGTCAATTTGAGCCTTAAGGAGTCGCACGACTTTGCGGTGGATTTGTGGCGCGGATGTGCCGGACATGGGGCGGCCCGCGCGGGTTGCGTGACGTGGCGTAGCAGCGCGCCACCCCCTCCCGCTGGTGGAACATTTGCCCAGAGCGAGCGGTTGATCACACGAGACGGCAACGATTTGCCGACACAGAAAGGATGGGAACATGAACAGAGGAACCGCGATCATACTTGGCCTCGTGGTCATCGTCGTGCTGGCCTTCGGGTTCTACATGGTCGATTTCGACGTGACCGAAGAAGGCGCGATGCCGGATGTCGACGTCTCGGTGGAAGAGGGTGACATGCCCGAAGTCGATGCCGAGGTGGGCGAGATCGAAACCGGCACCGAGACCGAAGAGGTCACCGTCCCGGATGTCGATGTGGATGTCGACACCCAGGAAGAAGAAGTCGAAGTCCCGACCATCGACGTGAACCCGCCGGAAGACGACAACCAGTAAGGTCGTTCGAGCGGACGAATATCATGCCCCTTCGCGGTGACGCGGAGGGGCTTCGTTCTGCCTGAGTGCGAAAGGTCCGGACGGCGCCGGATTTGACAGGCTCCGCCCGTGGGCTAGTCTCGAACCGATCGGTCGATAACCGACAGGCGAGCCGGGGGAGACATGCGCCGCATCCTGATGATCTGTGTCCTGGTGGGTGTGCTGCCGTCCCTCGCACGCGCGGAACCGGTCACCAAATATGCGCCGATCGTGGTGGACCCGGATTTTCCGGGCGTCTTCGCGCTCTTGGGCACCATCGACGGGCGCACGGCGCTGAACTTCGAGCGTGCGATGGACGAATACGGTCGGCCGGACGTGCTCCTGCTGTCCAGCGGCGGCGGGCTGGTGGGCCAGGCCCTGCTCATCGCGCGTCGGGTGCGCGAGATCGGGGCGGACACGCATATCTCCGAAGGCGACCGGTGCTTCTCCGCCTGCGCCTACATCTTCCTCGCAGGCACCGTCCGCAACGCCGAAGGCGATCTCGGGCTGCACCAGATCAGCTCGGACAATGCCGACCTTGTCAGCGGGCAGATGTCGGTCTCGGACATCATCGACACGCTGTCGGATTTCGATGTGCCGAACGACCTCATGGTCGAGATGTTCCGCACGCCGCCCGACGAGATGTATATCCTGACAGACGCGGAGAAGGTCCGCTACGCGCTTCTGGCCGGGCCAAGCGGGCGGGGGGCACCCGATCCGCGCGCGCCGGAGCCGCCGGTTGTCACGCCGGGGCGCAGCGCGGAACGGGCGGCGTTCGACTTCCTCGCGGCCTTCTTCGCTGCGTGGTCGCGGCCCAACGAGACCGCGCTGGAGCGCACGGTCGCCATGTACGGGCCGAGCGTCGATTTCTACGGAACACGATATTCCAAGGGGGAGGTCGCGGCGGAAAAGGCGCGCTTCGCCGAGCGCTGGCCAAGGCGCGACTACCGGATCATCGGCGAGACGGTGGCGATCTCCTGCGATACGGCGCGGTGCTATACGCAAGGCAACTACAGCTTCCGGTCGAGCTCGTCGGTGATCGGGGACGAGTCGGCGGGGGTGGCCTATTTCGAGATGATATTACAAAGACTTGGCGCCGGTTTCGCCATCATCAAGGAAGACGGGCGCGTCGTCGAACGGCGCTAGGGCCCGCCTACTTGCAGGTGTCACCCAGCGCCCGGTGAACCGCGCCGGTTTGGTCCAGCGACGCCTTCAGCGCCTCGAGGGGCATACCGTTTTGCTGGGCGACCGCGGCGACGGCGGCGCGCCAGGCTTTGAGCCAGCCCTGGCCGGTGGCGCGGTTGGCGAGGTAACCCTTTGTCACCGCATCATAAAGCGCCACCTCGGAGCCCGAAACCTGTGCCCTAAGCTTCTCGGTGGCGCAGGCGCATTGCGCGGGCTCGGTGCCCGGCAGGACGCGGCAGAAGGCCGTGATATCGGCCTGTGCGGCCAACGGGGCAAGGGTGAGGACGGTGGCGAGGGCGATGCGTTTCATCCCGAAACGCTAGGGGCGTGCGGGGGGCTTGTCCATCGGGATCGCTGTCACATTGCGGGGAGCGGGCGCGCGGCGCGCGGGGCCTTCATGAAAAGGGCGAACATCCGCTCACGGCCTGTCAAAGAGCGTACACAGCCTGTGCACACGCTGTGCATACGCACGCCACACAAGCACGGCGTTAACCTTTCCGCGCTGAACTGGCCGCCCGACCCGAGGAGCCCCCGCATGACCCGACGCCGCCCGGCCAGCGCCACCCGCAAGATGCAGCTTCGATACCTCGTCGACCGGATGCAGCAGGTGGAATGGGACCTGCACCAGCCCATCGTCGACCGCTGGGCCATTCCCCCGGCGTGGAAGGACCTCGCCGCCCGCACCCCCCGGCGCGAGAAGGTGCGCATCACGATCCGGGTCGAGGAGGACGTGGTGAAGTTCTTCAAGTCGCTCGGCGCGGGGTATCAGGTGAAGATGAACGAGGTGCTGGCGAGCTTCATGCACGCCAAGCTCGCCGGGCTTCTGGTCGATGAGGACGCCATCGGGGAATACGCGCGGGAGGCGGCGCTGAAGGCCCGGCCCGAACTTGGCGACACGGACCGCTTTTATGACAAGGTGCAGGCCGTGGTCGATGAGTACTAGAAGGAGCAAGGGGAGGGGTGAAACCCCGTCTATCGCCGGAGGGGGCCGATCTGAGCGAAGAGGACATCTCGCTCGTCACCGGCTGCGACTGGCGGCAATTGCAGCCGGTCATGGCCGAGGCCGAGGGGCAGACGCCCTATGGCGAACCGGCGGTGTTCTCGGTCAGGGGCGTGGTCGTGGGCCAGAACGCCGAGGCCGAACCCACGAGCATCTTCGGCACGTTCCGGGTGCAGGGCATCGGCCTGGACGTGGCGGTGACGCGGACGATGGTGATGGCGCGGTAGGGGGGGGGCTGAGCCGTGCGCGCGCCTGACCGTCGCGCCGGAGGTGCGCATCAAGAATGTGTGGCGCCTTCACATGGTCCAGCCAAGCGCGGAGCCGTGCGCGCCTGTCCGTGGGGTGGCGCTTTTGTCGGTTGAGCGGGGCGCTTTATGGGGCCGTGTCATTGCCGGGGTCGGCATGGGCGCTGGTGGTTGAGAAGCGCCAGCCCGCCGGGACGGGCAGGCGCTCGCACGGCGGCCTAACGGCCTTGATTCCGTGCGGTTGCTTGCCGCCCAAAGTTCATTGATAGCGTAGGACGCTACTCATTCCAACTATTGATTGCAAGGGTTCTCGTAAAAAACCGATACTACGGCTGTTGATTAGACGAAAAAAAGAAATGGCGATCTCTAGTCTTGTGAAGGTCAAAGTGTGCGATATGAGCGTCTGTCATTTCAACGTTGTCTGAAAAAAGCTGAATGCACGATTCATCCATAACGTATTCGGCAATCACCGCAGAAAAATCCTTATCATAAACACCATTTAATATCTTTAGATTTGTCGAGGGGAAGGATTTCTTGAATTCAATATTATATTTCGGCAGAAAGTATCTGATCATTGCGGCCTCATAGAGGCTGACGCGTTCCGCCATGCTCATGCCGAATAGTTGATCCAATCCTTTAGAGATTCGATCATCGGAAATCTTTTCATCTTGCTCATCGGCAAAGGGATTTAATTGGGTGATTAGTTGGTTGCTGGCGAGTTCGACCATTAGTATTGAGAGTTGGCATCCTTCTGATGGCCCTCTAATTGCAATCTCTTGCAGTTTTTCATGCTTCAAGAGGCGATCTGCCGCGGTCCTACTTCCATCTGTTCCATATGCCTGCCCAATATAAAGAACTTTGAACGGCAAAGGGTGGCCGGTGCATGCAATTAGCTGTTCGGTGCTTGGAGCGGTTTTTCTCCCGTCTTTGTCAATGATGTAATAGTACTGTTCATCCATATGAAGTGCGCTGCCAGTAGGCATTTCGAGCGTGCCAGTTGCTTCAGTACCTCCTATGTCCATTACGACCAGAAGGGTATTTCCCGCCCTTGCAACGGATCGCATGACAACTCGTGGTGTTTCTCCAATAAAATAAATGTGAGATCGCGAAGGAACTCCGTTCAGGTAGTCGTCGTATTCTTCCAATTCATATATGACCTCGGGCGGTAGGACAGCATAGCTGTAAGCATACATTCCGACCGCGTTCTCTACCCCAAATGCAGCACCTAAGAATAAATCATCAATCATCGCCCCCGCCCTTTCCGTCCAGCCCTCTGCCCCGGCCTCCCGGCCGTTGAGCGCCCCTTGGTTGCCTTCTCGCCGGCGGCCTCCACCGCCGCCTGACGCGCCATCGGGTCGTCGGCGACGGCCAGGTCCACCGCTTCCAGCCGTTTGACCTCGTCGCGCAGGCGGGCGGCTTCCTCGAACTCCAGGTTCTCGGCGGCCTTGCGCATGTCTTCCTTCAGACCCTCCAGATGCGCCTGCAGGTTCTGGCCGATGCCGACCTTGTCCACGGTGGCGGTGACGCGGTTCATGTCCACGTCGCCCTTGTAGAGACCGGCCAGCACGTCCTCGACATTCTTGCGCACCGTCGCGGGGGTGATGTTGTGCTCCACGTTGTAGGCGATCTGTTTCTCGCGGCGGCGGTTGGTTTCGTCCAGCGCGCGTTCCATCGAGCCGGTGATGCGGTCGGCATACATGATGACGCGGCCGTCGGCGTTGCGCGCGGCGCGGCCGATGGTCTGGATGAGGGAGGTTTCCGAGCGCAGGAACCCCTCCTTATCCGCGTCGAGAATGGCGACGAGGCCACATTCGGGGATGTCGAGCCCCTCACGCAGCAGGTTGATGCCGATCAGCACGTCGAAGGCGCCGAGACGCAGGTCGCGCAGGATCTCGATCCGTTCGATCGTGTCGATGTCCGAGTGCATGTAGCGCACGCGGATGCCCTGTTCGTGCATGTATTCGGTCAGATCCTCGGCCATGCGTTTGGTCAGCGTGGTGACGAGGGTGCGGTAGCCCGCGTCGGCCACGCGGCGCACTTCGTCGAGGAGATCGTCGACCTGCATCTCGACAGGCCGGATTTCGACCTGCGGGTCGAGGAGGCCGGTGGGGCGGATGACCTGTTCGGTGAAGACGCCCTCGGTGCGCTCCATCTCCCATTTCCCCGGGGTGGCGGAGACGAAGACGGATTGCGGGCGCATGGCGTCCCATTCCTCGAACTTGAGCGGGCGGTTGTCCATGCAGGAGGGCAGGCGGAAGCCGTGTTCGGCCAGCGTGAACTTGCGCCGGTAGTCGCCGCGATACATGCCGCCGATCTGGGGGACGGAAACGTGGGATTCGTCGGCAAAGACGATGGCGTTGTCGGGGATGTATTCGAAGAGCGTCGGGGGCGGCTCGCCGGGATTGCGGCCGGTGAGGTAGCGGGAGTAGTTCTCGATCCCGTTGCAGAAGCCCGAGGCCTCGAGCATTTCGAGGTCGAAGCGGGTGCGTTGTTCGAGGCGCTGGGCTTCGAGCAGCTTCCCCTCCTTCTCGAATTCGGCGAGGCGCAGGGTGAGCTCGCGTTTGATGCCCTCGATGGCTTGGCGGAGCGTGGGCGTGGGCGTGACGTAGTGCGAATTGGCGTAGATGCGGACCTTTTGCAGGCTGTCGGTCTTGGCGCCGGTGAGGGTGTCGAATTCGGTGATCGACTCCAGCTCCTCGCCGAAGAAGGACAGGCGCCAGCCGCGATCCTCGAGGTGGGAGGGCCAGATTTCGAGGGAGTCGCCGCGCACGCGGAAGCTGCCGCGATCGAAGGCGTTGTCGTTGCGGCGGTATTGCTGGGCGACGAGGTCCTTCATCATCATGCGCTGGTCGTATTCCTCGCCCACCGTGATGTCCTGCGTCATGGCGGTGTAGGTCTCGGGCGACCCGATGCCGTAGATGCAGGAGACGGAGGCGATGATGATGACGTCGTCGCGTTCGAGGAGCGACCGGGTGGCGGAGTGGCGCATCCGGTCGATCTGTTCGTTGATCTGGCTTTCCTTCTCGATGAAGGTGTCGGACCGGGGGACGTAGGCCTCGGGCTGGTAGTAGTCGTAGTAGGAGACGAAATACTCGACCGCGTTGTCCGGGAAGAAGCCCTTGAACTCGCCGTAAAGCTGGGCGGCCAGCGTCTTGTTCGGGGCGAGGATGATGGCGGGGCGCTGCGTCTCTTCGATGATCTTGCCCATCGTGTAGGTCTTGCCGGTGCCGGTCGCGCCGAGAAGCACCTGATCGCGTTCGCCGCTGCGCACGCCCTCGGCCAGCTCCGCGATGGCCTTGGGCTGGTCGCCCGCCGGGCTGAACTCGGTGTTCATGCGGAAGCGGATGCCGCCTTCCAGCTTGGGCCGGGCGGTCGGGGCGACGGTGGGCGAGGTAAGGGGGCTGTCGGGCATGGGAGACTCCTTCGGCCCACACAGTTGTTCTCTTTTTGGCCCCGTTCAAGGGGCAAGGCGGCGCCGGGGTGCGTGCTCCTGACAGGAGGTGGCGGGAGGGATGTGCGCAAAGGCCACATATCGAACATTAGAGCCTTGGAAACGGGCCATGACGGAACGGTCCGTTGACAGAATACAGCCTTCGGGCGAGTCTGATGCAAACAAAAGAGGCATCAGAAGATGTCGAGCAGACAGGCAAATACCGCGACGGCGGCCCGACGGGGTCCGCCACCGCCCGGCGATGAACAGATGCTTGCCCTTGGCAAGCTGTCGTTCCTTGCGTCCTATTGCCCGCTTCACCGCACCTATCCCGGTCATGTCATTTCGTCGATCTTCATTCCGGCGGTGAACAATTCCTGCGTCCGTTTCTTCGAGAACGCCGACGGCGCGACGGCGGCGGCGCTGATCTGGGCGCGGCTGGACGAGGCTGTGTCGCGCCGGATGCTGTTCGACGGTGTTGCCCCGACCAATGACGAGTGGGCGGCAGGCGACACGCTGTGGTTCATCGACCTGCTGGCGCCCTTCGGGCATGGGCGCGCCATCGCGCGCGAGATCGCCCGCCACCCGCCTGATGTGCCGTTCTACTTCGCGCGGCTCGACCGGCAGGGGCAGGTGAAGAAGGTGGTCGAGGGCGACCGGAACCGGGGCCAGCGCGGGCTGGTGCGTGCGCATTTTACGGATGAGGTTGCCTGATGGGGTTCCCGCGTCCCTCCACCGGTGCGGTCACCGAGGATACCGGCGTGGTCGGCGGCAACCTCGTCGCGAGCGGTGACATCGACTATTATGTCGGCAACGACAACGGCGACTGGACGCCCGGCACGCTGACGGGCACCTACGGCGACCTCGTGATCGACAGTGACGGGGTCTGGACCTACACCGCCGACAACTCGCAACCGGCGATCCAGGCGCTGGACACGGGCGATACGCTGACCGAGGTGTTCAACGTCACGTCGACAGGTGGCAATTCCACCGTCACCATCACCATCAACGGGCTGGACGAGCCGCCCTGCTTTACGCGTGGCACGATGATCGACACGCCCCACGGCCCGCGCCCGGTCGAGGCGCTCAGGGCGGGGGACGAGGTGCTGACGGTCGACATGGGGGTGCAGCGCATCCTGTGGGCCGGGTCGAAGCGGGTCGATCTGCGCGACGCGGCACCGGATGCGCGCCTGCGCCCCGTGCGTGTCACGGCCGGCTCCATCGCACCGGGGGTTCCCGCGCGCGATCTGCTCGTCTCGCCCATGCACCGCATCCTGATCGACGGGCCGGAGGCCCAGCTATACTTCGGGCAGGACGAGGTTCTGGCAGCCGCGCGTCACCTTGTGAACGGCACCACGATCGTGACCGACGCGGTGGGAGAGGTGGAGTATTTCCACCTGCTGTTCGCCCGTCACCAGATCCTGAGCGCCGAAGGGCTGATCAGCGAGAGCTTCTATCCCGGCGGGGTCGGGCTGTCGGCCTTCGAGGAAGAGGCGCGCGAAGAAATCCTGACGCTGTTTCCCGAGTTGCGCACCCTCACGGGCGGCTATGGCAAGACTGCGCGCGACGTGCTGAAACGGCATGAAGCCGATCTTCTGCGGCGGGTGACGCTGCCGCAGCCGTTGATCCGGCCTCTCATGGACCGGAAAGCCGCCTGAGAGCGCAGGCCGTTCCCGACATCGCTGGTGCCCGGCGTCAGGCTCTGGCGCACGAATCACTCCCCCGATCTGGCGAATACCCGGCGCCGCGTCATTGCGCGATTCTGCCGTCATGAGGCTTCGTCTCTGCCCTGCCTGCGCTGTTGCGCACGGAGGCGGCTTCGCCGTTCCTGCCGCCCTCTCGCGGGTGCGCGAAATGGTTACGATTTCCTTACCACCTTAAGGCGAACTTTAATTTCTTTTTTCCGTTTAGGTAGAATTTTGCGTTGCGGCGCACCGCCCGGACTTGGTAGTCATTGGGTGCAAGCAGCAGACTGGCTGCCGGTCCCGGTGAACACCCACCCCACCCCTCGCTCCCTCGCCGGGGCCGGCAGTCACCCTCCCAAAGCGGGGCTTTTGCCCTTGCGAAAGCCCCGCTTTATCCCCCATAAAACAGGCGATCAGACGGAGGCTTCCATGCGTGCTCGCATTTACAAACCCGCCCGCAACGCGATGACGTCCGGCCAGGCCCGGACCAAGCAGTGGGTGCTCGACTACGTCGCGGACGAAAAGCGCGAGATCGATCCGCTGATGGGCTGGACCAGCTCCTCCGACACCCAAAGCCAGGTGCGCATCCGGTTTTCCTCGAAAGAGGCGGCGCTCGCCTATGCCGAGGAGAAGGGGATCGACGCTGTGGTGATGGAGCCGCACAAGCGCAAGCTCAACATCCGCCCCGGCGGCTATGGTGACAACTTCGCCACCAACCGGCGTCAGGTCTGGACGCACTGAACCTTGCCGCAGTCCGGGCGTTCGGGGCATGGACCCCAGCCCGGATGACCAAATGCCCGACCGTTCCAACGTAATCGCCGCCCTTCTGCGCCGCGTGGAGACCGTGACCCTGCTTGCCGTGCTTTGCGTCGCGGGCGGGGTGTGGGCCTTTGTCGTGCTGTCCGGGCAGATGATCGAGGGCGACCTGCGCGCCTTCGACGAATCCGTGCTGATGGCGCTGCGCAGCGCGGGCGATCCGGCGACCCCGATCGGCGGGCCTCAGGTTGAGGTCGTGATGCGCGACATCACGGCGCTGGGCGGGGTCACGGTGCTGACGCTGGTGACGGTCGCGGCGCTCGTCCACCTCGTCCTGCGCGGCCGGCGCGGCGCCGCGCTGTTCCTTGCCATCGCGGTGCTGGGCGGGCGGGCGCTGTCGCACGTCGCCAAGGCCGGGTTCGACCGCCCGCGCCCCGACCTCGTCCCGCATGGGGTGGAGGTCGCGACCGCGTCCTTCCCCTCGGGCCATTCGATGATGGCGGCGGTCACCTACCTCACGCTCGCGGTGATGCTGGCCCGGCTGGAGGGCCGCCGGTCGATCCGCGCTTTCTATGCCGTGGCGGCGGTGCTTCTGACCCTGTCGGTGGGGGTGAGCCGGGTCTACCTCGGTGTCCACTGGCCGTCCGACGTTCTGGCGGGCTGGACGCTGGGCGCGGCCTGGGCGCTGATCGTCTGGCTCGTGGCCCGCTGGATCGGCAAGCGCAGGGAGGCGGCGCACCGTCCGGCAGACTGATGCTCAGCCGTCGAGGAACGCGCGCGCCGCCGCCTCGAACTCGCGCGGCTTCTCGGCATGGAGCCAATGGCCCGCACCCGGGATCTTGGCCTGCCGCGCCTCGGGGAAGAGGGTCTTGATGATCTCGCGGTGCTCGGGCCGGACGTAATCGCTCTCGGCCCCGGCGAGGAACAGCGTCGGCCCCTCGAAGCTGCCGGTCACATCGGGAAAGCCGGTGACCACGTCCATGTCGCGCCCCAGCACGTCGAGGTTCAGCTTCCATTGCCCCTCGCGCACGTCGAGGGACTGGAGCAGGAAGGACCGCACGCCCTTTTCCGCAACCGCCTCCGCAAGCGCCGCATCCGCGTCCGAGCGTGTCTCGATCCCCGAAAGGTCCAGCGCCTGCATCGCCTCCACCAGCGCCATCTGGCTGTGGCCATAGGCGACGGGGGCGATATCGGCCACGATCAGGCGGTTCACGCAGTCGGGCCGGGTAAGCGCGAGCACCATCGCAGCCTTGCCCCCCATCGAATGCCCGATCACATCCGCCGTGCCGCCGATCTCGCCGATCACCTCGGCAAGGTCGCGGGCCATCTCGGGATAGGACTGGCTGTCCGCGCGCGGGCTGTCGCCGTGGTTGCGCATGTCGACCGTGACGACCCGGCGGCTGTCGGCCAGCCGCTTGGCGATCACGCCCCAGTTGCGGCCCGATCCGAACAGGCCGTGGACGATGAGGACGGGCGGGCGCGTGTCATCCGCGCCGAAGGATTGCATCGCGAGCATGAACCCCCCATAGCGTGCGGGCGTTGAGGCGAAAAGACCCTTCGCCTATTCTGCTGCCGGAAAGAGAGAGACATGGACCTGCACGCCCGCGCCGATCACCTCGCGCAGCTCATGGAAGAACGGCTGGACATCCGCGGCCCCGACCTCGCCACCAAGCTCAGGCGGGCGGGGCGGCGCATTCCGCGCTGGGTGCGGCGCGAACTCGACGCACTGGTCGAGGCGCTGGACCGGGTGGACCACCCAAAGCTCGCGGCCCAGGTGGATTACGGACGGATCGAGACGGGGACGAAACGCGCCGAGGGCTGGCTCGAAGCGGTGGACCCGTGGGACCGGCGCAAGAGCGTGGTGATCCACTGGCTCGCGGGAAATGCGCTCAACATCCTGATCGTGATCGGCATAGCGCTCGCCCTCATGGGCTGGCGCGGGCTGCTCTGACACTTCTCTGGTCCGAAAATACCTCGGGGAGCGCGAGGGGCCGCGCCCCTCGCCGCCGCGACGGCCCGGCGTAGCCGGGGCGGCGCAAATGCTGCGCGGGCGGCCCTGGCCGCCCGCACCGCCTGATTACAGGTCGGGGTAGATCGGGAAGGCGTCGCAGAGGGCGGCGACCTTGGCCTTCACGGCCTCTTCAACGGCCCCGTTGCCCTCTTCACCGTTCGCGGCCAGACCGTCCACCACTTCGACGATCAGGTCGGCGATCTGGCGGAACTCGTCCTCGCCGAAGCCGCGGGTCGTGCCCGCCGGCGTGCCGAGGCGGATGCCCGAGGTGACCATCGGCTTTTCCGGATCGAAGGGGATGCCGTTCTTGTTGCAGGTGATATGGGCGCGGCCGAGGGCCTTTTCGGTCGCGTTGCCCTTCACGCCCTTGGGGCGCAGGTCGACGAGCATGACATGCGTGTCGGTGCCGCCGGTCACGATGTCCAGACCGCCCTTCATCAGCTGGTCGGCCAGTGCCACGGCATTGGCGCGCACGGCCTTCTGGTAGGTCTTGAACGACGGGTCGAGCGCCTCGCCGAACGCCACGGCCTTGGCCGCGATGACGTGCATCAAGGGGCCGCCCTGGATGCCGGGGAAGATCGCCGAATTGATCTTCTTGGCGATCTCGGGGTCATTGGTCAGGATCATGCCGCCGCGCGGGCCGCGCAGGGTCTTGTGCGTCGTGGTGGTCGCGACATCGGCATGGGGGAAGGGCGAGGGGTGTTCGCCCGCCGCCACGAGGCCCGCGAAATGGGCCATGTCGACGAGGAGGTAAGCGCCGACCATGTCGGCGATTTCACGGAAGCGCGCGAAGTCGATCTGGCGCGGGATGGCCGAGCCACCTGCGATGATGAGCTTGGGCTGGTGTTCCTTGGCCAGCGCCTCGACCTCGTCATAGTCGATCAGGTTGTCCTGCTTGCGCACGCCGTACTGGATCGCGTTGAACCACTTGCCCGACTGGTTCGGCGGCGCGCCGTGAGTCAGGTGGCCGCCGGAGGCGAGGTTCATGCCGAGGATCGTGTCGCCCGGCTTGATGAGCGCGGTGAAGGCGCCCTGGTTGGCCTGCGAGCCGGAGTTGGGCTGCACGTTGGCGAACTGGCAGCCGAACAGCTCGGTCGCGCGTTCGATGGCCAGCGTCTCGGCCACGTCGACATACTGACAGCCGCCGTAGTAGCGCTTGCCGGGGTAGCCCTCGGCGTACTTGTTGGTCATCACCGACCCCTGCGCTTCCATCACGGCGGCGGAGACGATGTTCTCGGAGGCGATGAGTTCGATCTCGTCGCGCTGGCGGCCCAGTTCGCCGGTGATCGAGGCCCAGAGCTCGGGATCGCGGGAGGAAAGCGGCTCGGAAAAGAAGCCGGGTGAGCGAATGTCCTTCATGGCGCGTCTCCTTGGGACTGGCATATGCCGCTCACATACGGCCTTTTCGGCTGTGCTGAAAGGCCGGGGGCGACACGCAGGGTCAAATTCGCGGCAATTCTGGCGCTTGGGAGAAACTTGTGTTTCTTTCGGAACCAAGTGAGCGTGACAGGAAACCAGCGGGGCGTGGAGATGGCACCAAAACTGGCCTTCATGGCCTCCGACGGCCCCAATGCGCAGACCGCCCTGGCGGAGCTGTGCGAGCGGTATGGCAATGTCCCTCCCGCCGAGGCCGACGTGATCGTGGCGCTGGGGGGTGACGGCTTCATGCTCCAGACCTTGCACGGGACGCAGGAGCTCGACGTGCCGGTCTATGGCATGAACCGGGGGACGGTCGGTTTTCTGATGAACGAGTTTTCCGTGGAGCGGCTGGAAGAGCGGCTGGGCGACGCGGAGCTGGAGGTCATCAACCCGCTGAAGATGCGCGCGACCACGCGGGACGGGGGCATCGTCGAGAAGCTCGCGATCAACGAGGTGTCGATGCTGCGGGCCGGGCCGCAGGCCGCCAAGATCGCGATCTCGGTTGACGGGCGGCGGCGGCTGGCAGAGCTGGTCTGCGACGGTGCGCTGATCGCGACGCCTGCGGGCTCCACCGCCTACAACTATTCGGCGCATGGTCCGATCCTGCCCATCGGCGCGGATGTGCTGGCGCTGACCGCCATCGCGGCCTTCCGCCCCCGGCGCTGGCGCGGGGCGCTGTTGCCCAAGGCAGCGAGCGTCCGGTTCGACGTGCTGGAGCCCGACAAGCGCCCGGTCATGGCGGATGCGGACAGCCGGACGGCGGGGGTCGTGACCTCGGTCGAGGTGACGAGCGCGTCGGACATCCGGCACAAGGTTCTGTTCGATCCCGGTCACGGGCTCGAGGAACGGCTGATCCGGGAGCAGTTCGTCTGACGCGGCCGGGGCCGGGTCAGTCCAGCCGGGTCCAGCCTTCGCGCTTGCGGTAGATCGTCGACGGCGACACGTCGAGCACCTTCGCCGCGCGGGGGATGGAGCCGCCTTCGGAGGCGATGGTCGCCTCGATCACGGCGCGTTCGATTTCGGCCAGCGGTCGCCCGATGAGCGGGGCGAGGTCGCCGCGCGCGGCGGTGCCGTGGCTGTTGGGCGGGCGCAGGCTGGACAGCGTTTCCTCTTCCAGCACGTCTGTCGGCAGGTCGCGGGTCGAGATGACCTCGCCACAGGTCAGGAGCACGCCGCGCAGGGTGTTGACCAGTTCGGTGAGGTTGCCGGGCCAGCGATAGGTGCTGAGGACCGACAGGGCCGGGCCGCGCAGGTCCGGGGCCTCGCGCCCGAGCGCCTTTGCGATGTCGCGCGTTTTCGTCAGGAGTATGTTGCCCACGTCGCCGCCGCGCATCCGGAGCGGGGGCAGGGCGAAGGCGAGCACGTTCAGGGCGTAGTAGAAATCCTCGCGCAGCCGGCCCTCGGCCAGCGCCTGGGCCGGTGTGCGCGACATGGTGGCGATCATGCGCGCGGTCGCCGCGGCCCCGTCGGGCGTCGCGTGCTGTGCCACGAGCGGCAGGAGCCGGGCCTGAAGGCGGGTGTCGAGCTCGTCCACCCGGTCGATGAGGAGCGTGCCGCGCCCCGCCCGCGCGACGGCGCCCGAAGGATTGGCCGGTGACAGTTCCGTCTCCAGCGTTTCGGGGTCGAGCGCGGCGCAGTCGAGCGTGACGAATGGCGCGCCCGCACGCGACGAGGCGTCGTGGATCGCGCGGGCGAAGGTCGAGCGGCCGGTCCCGATCTCGCCGTGGATGAGCACCGGGTCTGAGACGCTGGCCGCAGCGTCGATCTTTCGAAACAGCCGGCGCATCTCGGGAGTGGTGCCGATCATCCCGTGAACCGGCTCGGGCAGGCGCGATGCGGGGCCGCTGTCAGGCGCATCCCCGTCATTCGCGGCTTTCACCTCGGCGCGGTGAGACGCCGTTGCGGGCTGACGGGCGGTGCCGGTGCCCGTGACCGACCGCAGGGTCCGGGTCAGGCGGGCGTTGGAGAAGGGGTGGAACAGGCAATCATCCGCGCCGACGCGCATCGCCTCGGCGGCGTCGTTGATCTGATCGCTCTCGGCGATCACGATGACCGAGATCTGTTTCTCGGCTTTGCACATGGTCAGGTAGGGGATGAGGGATTCGCCCTCGATCTTCAGCGGAATCACCAAAAGGTCTGGATTCCGTGACTTGCACAGTTCGGTCGCCTCATAGAGCGTGTGCGCACGCAGAAGCGTGCAGCCTGCCATGGCGAAAGCTTCTTCGGCAAAGAAATCGGCGGCTTCCGCCGTGCTGACGACAATCGCGAGTGGTTGATCGTCCACTGCAACGCGTTCTGACGCGTGGTCGAACTCGCCTTGTCTTCCCTTATCCACAATGCCACCCCGATCTGCGCACGTCCTTATCATTTCGGACGTAACGGATAAGGACATTGCAATTTTTCATTAATAAAATCCACCCCGGCGGACCCCGCCGGAGCGAATTTAATGTAATCAGTTACTTGCTGATCAGGTCAGGCGGTGGCGTAGCCAAGATCCTGCAACGCTTCGCGAATCTCATCGAGAATCGCCGGATCGTCGATCGTCGCGGGAAGTTTGAAGTCCTTTCCGTCGGCGATGGACACCATCGTGGCGCGCAGGATCTTGCCCGAGCGGGTCTTGGGCAGGCGGTCGACCACCACGGCGGATTTGAACGCGGCGACCGGGCCGATCTTGTCGCGCACCAGCTTGACACATTCGGCCACGACCTCTTTCTCATCCCGGTCCGAACCGGTGTTGAGGCAGAGAAAGCCCAGCGGGAGCTGGCCCTTGAGCTGGTCCGTCACGCCGATGACCGCGCATTCCGCCACGTCTGGGTGGGAGGCCAGAACCTCCTCCATCCCGCCGGTCGACAGGCGGTGGCCCGCGACGTTGATGACGTCATCGGTGCGCGCCATGATGTAGAGGTATCCGTCTTCGTCCACATATCCCGCATCCCCCGTCTCGTAATAGCCGGGGAAGGTGGTGAGGTAGGATTTGCGGAACCGGTCCTCGGCATTCCACAGCGTCGGCAGCGTGCCGGGGGGCAGAGGAAGCTTGGCGACGATGGCGCCCAACTGGCCGGCGGGGAGTTCGTTGCCGCCTTCGTCGAGGATCTTCATGTCGTAGCCGGGCATCGGCACGGCGGGCGAGCCGAGCTTGGTTTCGAGCAGTTCGATCCCCACCGGGTTCGCCACGGCCGGGAAGCCCAGTTCGGTCTGCCACCAGTGGTCGATGACCGGCACGCCGAGCTGGTCCTGCGTCCAGACGATCGTGTCGGGATCGGCCCGTTCGCCGGCGAGGTACACGGTCTTGAGGCACGACAGGTCGTATTTCTTGATGAAGTCGCCCTTCGGGTCTTCGCGCTTCACGGCGCGGAAGGCCGTGGGCGCGGTGAAGAAGGACTTTACGTTGTGCTCGGAAATCACGCGCCAGAAGGTGCCCGCGTCGGGCGTGCCGACCGGCTTGCCCTCGAACACGATGGTGGTGTTGCCGTGGATGAGCGGCGCGTAGCAGATATAGCTGTGGCCCACCACCCAGCCCACGTCTGAGGCGGCCCAGAACACGTCGCCCGGATCGACGTTGTAGACGTTCTTCATCGTCCAGTTCAGCGCCACCAGATGCCCGGCGGTGTGACGGATCACGCCCTTGGGCTGGCCGGTGGTGCCGGATGTGTAGAGCACATAGGCCGGGTGATTGCCCTCGACGGGGAGGCAGGGGGCAGGGTCGGCGGCGCTTACGTCGTTCCAGTCGTAATCGTATCCGTCCTTCATCTCGGCGGTGAGCGCGTCGCGCTGGAGGATCACGGTAAACTCGGGCTTGTGGTCGGCCAGGTCGATGGCACCGTCGAGGAGCGGTTTGTAGGGCACGGTGCGGTTCGGCTCGAGCCCGCAGGAGCCTGCGATGATCGCCTTGGGGGTCGCGTCGTTGATCCGGGTGGCAAGCTCGTTCGACGCGAAGCCGCCGAAGACGACCGAATGGACTGCGCCGATCCGCACGGTGGCGAGCATGGCAATGACCGCTTCGGGCACCATCGGCATGTAGATGATGACACGGTCGCCCTTGGTCACGCCCTTGGCGGCCAGCCCGCCGGCAAGGCGCGCGACGCGGTCCTGCAATTCGGCAAAGGTGATCTTGTCCTTCGCGCCGGTGATCGGGCTGTCATAGATGATCGCGGTCTGGTCGCCGCGCCCCGCGTCGACGTGGCGGTCCACGGCGTTGTAGCAGGTGTTCACCATCCCGTCGGAGAACCATTCGTAGAGGTCGTTGCCGAGGTCGAACAGCGCCTTGGATGGTTTCCTGTCCCAGTCGATCGCCTCGGCGGCGTCCATCCAGAACCCTTCCGGGTCGTTCTGCCAGCGGGCGTAAACTTCCTGATAGGTCGACATGAAAACCTCCTCCGCGTTCTGTCAGCCGAGGTGGTAGTGACGTGACGTCGTTTGGGCAAGTCTGTTGGTGGTAACCTGCGACCTTATGGCCGGGAAATTTGCAGAACCGGCGGAATCAGGCCTGCAAAGTTTTGCAAATCATCCGCAAATTCGCAGTTGGGCGCGGTAGCGGCGCGGAGTTTGCAAAGTCGGACTTTGCGGGTGAGGGAATCGGTGACCCCGTGTACGGCCGAGCGCCACCCGCGCCCTGGCCGGAACAGGGGCCGGTGGGCAAGGCGGCTATTTCGGCGGCCAGTCGACCTCGCCCGCGCGGGTGAGGCCCTCGGCGGTGAAGCGGTAGAAGACCGCGCAGGGGGTGTCGCGGTCGGCGCTGCATTCGGACGGGTGGCGGCGGAACACCATGCCGCCCTCGACCGTGCGGAACCCCTCGGCGATGCCCCGGAAGCCCTCGACGAAGCCCTGGCCACGGGCGAGGTGGACGGCCACCTCGCAGCCCGCCCAGCCACACCAGGCCGAGCCGATGGGGCCGCAGTTGGCGGTGCCGTAGTTCACCAGCCAGTCGGCGCGCCCGTCGCCGTCAAAATCCTCCTGCCGGGTGAAGCCCTCGTTCATCACCGCGCCCCGGTTGTGGGCGTCGCGGCAGTAGGATGTGACTTCGGAGCGGGCGGCGGCATCGGGGTCGCGGGCCGGGTCGGGGTCGGCGCGCCAGCAGGCGGAGAGCGCGTGGTCGATGGCGGCGCGGGAATTGGCCAGCGGCAGGTGATCGCGCCACAGGTAGTCGTCGGTGAAGAAGGTCACGGTGCCGGAAGAGCCCGCCTGCAACGCCTCGATCCCCGCGGTCCATTGCGCGCCGGTCATGCCCTTTTCATAGGTGCCCTCGCCGGTGGCCATGAGGCGCAGGTCCCAGATCTCCTCCCCGTCCACGCGGATCGCCACGCCGAGGTCGCCGGGCGTGTCGAAGCCCGCGACGGAGGCGGCGAGGACCAGCGGCTCGCCCGGCACGCAGGCAAGCGACAGGCAGTTGTGTGTCCCGGCTTCGGGGTTTTCATAGGGGCAGATGCTCGCCCCCGTCTCGCCGGTGATCGGGTTGTCGGGGATGATCGTCCAGCGGGACGTGTCGGCAACGGCGGGCAGGGTGACGAGACCGGCGAAGAGTGCGGCGCGGATTGTCGGCAGGATCACGGGTACTCTCCCTCCCTCACATGGAACGGGGTGAGCGTAACGGGCCTGTCGCGCGATGCAACGGCGCTGCGCGGGCCCGTCAGCCGTAATGGGCGACGGGCGTTCCGGCGATGGCCGACACGTTCAGGAGCCCGCGCGCGGTGATCGACGGGGTGACGACGTGGGCGCGGTTGCCCATGCCCATGAGGATCGGGCCGACTTCGAGCCCGCCCGCCTTCATCTTGAGCATGTTGCGCACGCCGGAGGCCGCGTCGGTGTTGGCGAAGACCAGCACGTTCGCGGGGCCTTCGAAGCGGGCCCCGGGGAACATGCGTTCGCGCACGTCCACGTCGAGCGCGCTGTCCACATGCATCTCGCCCTCATAAGGGAAATTGCGCTCCTCGCTGTCGAGAATGTCGAGCGCGCCGCGCATCCGGCGGCCTGTGTCGCAGTCGAGGTTGCCGAACTGCGAGTAGGAGCACAGCGCCACCTTGGGGGCGACGCCGAAGCGCCGGACGTGCCGTGCCGCGCCGCAGACGGTTTCCGCGATCTGTTCGGCGGTGGGTTCCGGGTGAACATGCGTGTCGGCGATGAAGAGCGGGCCGTCCTGAAGGATCATGAGGGAGAGCGCGGCTACGGGATGGTGCTTCTCGGGCCCGCCGCCCAGGATCTCCTGCACATATTTCAGGTGCCACAGGTATTGGCCGAACGTGCCGCAGATCAGGCTGTCGGCCTCGCCGCGATGCACCATGATACCGCCGATGGCGGTGGTGTTGGTGCGCATGATCGCGCGGGCGATGTCGGGGGTGACGCCGCGCCGGGCCATGATGGCGTGATAGGTTTCCCAGTAGTCGCGGTAGCGCGGGTCGTTTTCCGGGTTCACCACTTCGAAATCCCGGCCGGGCTTGAGCGGCAATCCCGCGCGGGCGAGGCGGGTTTCGATGACTTCGGGGCGGCCGATGAGGATCGGGGCGTCGGTGGTTTCCTCGAGCATCGCGTTGGCGGCGCGCAGCACGCGCTCGTCCTCGCCCTCGGCGAACACGATCTTGCGCTCGGCGGTGGCGGCGGCCTCGAACACCGGACGCATGATGAGGGCGGAGCGGAACACCGAGCGGTCGAGCCCGTCCTTGTAGTCGGCAAGGTCGGGCAGGGGGCGCGCGGCCACGCCGGACTCCATCGCGGCCTTGGCCACGGCGGAGGCGACGACCCCCATGAGGCGCGGATCAAAGGGTTTGGGGATCAGGTAATCGGCGCCAAAGGTGAGCTGTTCGCCCTTGTAGGCCGCGGCGGCCTCGGCACTCGTGGTGGCGCGGGCGAGGGCCGCGATCCCCTCGATACAGCCGATCTGCATTTCGTCGTTGATCTCGGTCGCGCCCACGTCGAGCGCGCCCCGGAAGATGAACGGGAAGCACAGGACGTTGTTGACCTGGTTGGGGTAATCCGAGCGGCCTGTGGCGATGAGCGCGTCCGGGGCCACCTCGCGCACGAGGTCGGGCATGATCTCTGGCGTCGGGTTGGCGAGCGCGAAGATGATCGGGCGCTCGGCCATCTGCTTGACGTGCTCCTGCGTGAGCACGCCGGGGCCGGAGAGACCGAGGAACAGGTCGGCATCCGCCACCACGTCGTCGAGGGTGCGCAACTCGGTCTCCTGCGCGAAGGCGGCTTTCTGCGGGTTGAGGTCGTCGCGGCCCGTGTGGACCAGCCCGTCGACATCGCAAAGCCAGACGTTTTCACGCCGCACACCCAGTTTCAGGAGCATGTTGAGGCAGGCGATACCGGCGGCACCCCCGCCGGTGGAGACGACCTTGATGTCCTCGAAGGATTTGCCCGCCACGCGCAGCGCATTGGTGGCGGCCGCGCCGACGACGATGGCCGTCCCATGCTGGTCGTCGTGGAAAACGGGGATGTTCATGCGTTCGCGGCAGATTTGTTCAACGATGAAACAATCCGGGGCCTTGATGTCCTCAAGGTTGATCGCGCCGAAGGTCGGCTCCAGCGCGCAAATCAGGTCGGCAAGCTTCTCGGGCTCGGATTCGTCAAGCTCGAGGTCGAAGCAGTCGATGTTGGCGAACTTCTTGAAGAGCACCGCCTTGCCCTCCATCACTGGCTTGGAGGCCAGGGCGCCGATGTTGCCGAGCCCCAGCACGGCGCTGCCGTTCGAGACGACGGCGACGAGGTTGCCGCGGGCGGTGTAGCGGGGCGCGGTGAGCGGATCGGCCTTGATTTCAAGACAGGCTTCGGCGACGCCGGGGGAATATGCCAGCGACAGGTCGCGCCCGTTCGCCATCGGCTTGGTCGCGCGGATTTCGAGTTTACCGGGGCGTGGGAACTCGTGATAGTCCAGCGCGGGGTGGCGGGGCGTGGTGCTCTGGTCGTCGGCCATGTCTCTCCTCCCGGGAGGTAGTTTAATGCTAAACCAAATCCTTCCAAGCGCGGCATAGCCGATCACGCGGGGTCAAGGCAAGCGACCGCGCGATTCGCCTTGCACCGGGGCGAAAAGGTTTCAAACTGCACGATACGGACAAAGGAGGCGCCCGTGTCAGAAAATACGGCGGCGGAGAAATCCCTGATGGACCTGGCGAAAGAGGTGCGGGTCAATGCCCACGCGCCCTATTCCGGGTTCAAGGTGGGGGCGGCGCTCCGGTCGACCTCGGGCCGGGTGCATCTCGGCGTGAATGTCGAGAACGCGGCCTATCCCGAAGGTACCTGTGCGGAAGCCGGGGCCATCGCGGCGATGATCGCGGCGGGCGACACCGAGATCGCCGAGATCGCGGTGGCGGGCGATGCGCCGGAGCCGGTGACGCCCTGCGGCGGATGCCGCCAGAAGATCGCGGAATTCGCGCCCAAGGGCGTGCGCGTGACGATGGGCACCATGACCGGCGAGGAACTGGTCGTGCCGATCGAGGAGCTCATCCCCTGGGCCTTCGCCAAGGCGCAGATGGAGGGCGGATGACCCGCGCGTTTCTCATCGTGATGGACAGCGTCGGGATCGGCGGTGCACCGGACGCGGATGCCTTCTTCAACGACGGCACGCCGGACACGGGGTCGAACACCGTGGGCCATATCGCCGAGGCCTGTGCGGCGGGACTGGCGGACGAGGGGCGCGCGGGTGCCTTGCAACTGCCCAACCTTGACCGGCTCGGGCTGGGCATGGCGGTAAAGCTGGCGTCCGACATGGTCGCGCCGGGGCTTGGTGCCGACCCGGCCGGGGCCTGGGGCGCGGCGACGGAGGTGTCGCGGGGCAAGGACACGCCGTCGGGGCACTGGGAGCTTGCGGGCGTGCCGGTGCCGTTCGACTGGACGTACTTCCCGGACGAGGAGCCGGCGTTTCCGCCCGAGATCACCCAGGCGATCTGCGATGCGGCGGGGGTCGATGCGATCCTCGGCGACAAACATGCGAGCGGGACAGTCATCCTCGAGGAACTCGGGGCGGAGCATCTGCGGACCGGCCTGCCCATCTGCTACACGAGCGCGGATAGCGTGCTTCAGATCGCGGCGCATGAGGAGGTTTTCGGGCTTCAGAGACTCTATGACGTCTGTGAGGCCATCGCGCCGATGCTGCACGAACGCCGGGTCGGACGGGTGATTGCGCGGCCCTTTCTGGGCGATGCGGACAGCGGGTTCGAGCGCACGGTGAATCGGCGCGACTTCGCGCTGGCCGCGCCGGAGCCGACGCTTCTGGACTGGGTGGTCGAGGCGGGGCGACCGATGCATGCGGTCGGCAAGATCGGGGATATTTTCGCCCACCGGGGCGTGACCGACAATGCCAAGGGCGCGGATGAGGACCTGATGGAGGCTCTGATCGCGCTGGGCGGGACGGCGGAGGAGGGGAGCCTGACCTTCGCCAATTTCGTGGAGTTCGATTCCAAGTATGGCCACCGGCGCAACGTGGCGGGATATGCCCGGCACCTCGAATGGTTCGACGCGCAGCTCGGTCGGTTCTTCGCGACCATGCGCGAGGGGGATCTGGTGATCTTCACCGCCGATCATGGCAACGATCCCACATGGGTCGGGACCGATCACACGCGGGAGCGGGTGCCGGTGCTGTGCCAGGGGATCGGGATGCGCAAACTGGGACTGATCGCCTTTGCCGACGTGGCTGCGAGTGTGGCCGAGCACCTCGGCCTCACGCCGCGCGGGGCCGGGAGGTCATTTCTGTGACTGAGACCGAGGAGCTGACCGACGCCATCGCGAAACTGCCCAAGGTGGAGCTGCATCACCACATCGAAGGGGCGGCCCAGCCGGAGCTGGTGCGGCGGATGGCGCAGGAGAAGGGTTTGAACCTTTCGAACATTTTTGACGGGTCGGGCGCCTATAAATACGCAGATTTCTTGCAGTTTCTCGATGTCTACGAGCAGGCGGTGCGTCCGTTCCAGACGCCGGAGGATTATGCGCGGCTGACGCGATCCAACCTTGAGGAAGCAGCCGCGCACGGGGTCGTCTATCTCGAAACCTTCGTCTCGCCCGCCTTCTGCGGCGGTGGCGACGTGGCGGCGTGGAAGGAATACATCCACGCGATCCGGGAGGCGGCGGCGGCCGTGCCCGGGATCGACATGCGGGTGATCGTGACGCCCGTGCGTCACTTCGGGCCGGACCCTGCAAAGGCGGCGGCGGCCTGCGCGCAGGACACGGCGGGCGATTTCGTGACCGGCTTCGGCATCGGCGGGGACGAGAATGCGGGGCACCTGTCGGACTTTACCTATGCCTTCGACGCGGCGCGCGAGGCGGGGCTGGGGCTGACCGCCCATGCCGGCGAATGGGGCGGGCCGCAGTCGGTGCGCGATGCCATCGACCACCTCAAGGTCACGCGGATCGGCCACGGGGTGCGCGCGATCGAGGATGCGAAACTGGTCGAATACCTCGCGGCCTCCGGCATCGTGCTGGAGGTCTGTCCGCAGTCGAACGTGGCGCTCGGCGTCTATCCGTCGACCCGCGCCCATCCCATCGCCAAGTTGCGCGCGGCGGGTGTGCGTGTGACCGTGTCGACCGACGACCCGCCGTTTTTCCACACCACGATGACGCGGGAGTACGAGGAACTGGCCCGCGCCTTCGATTGGGGCGTTGACGATTTCCGCGCGCTGGGCAAGACCGCCGCCGAGGCCGCGTTCTGCGATGAGGACACGCGGGCCGCGCTGAGTGAAAAACTGGAGACCTTTCATGTCTGAACATCTGACCGTCGTTAAGCACCCGCTGGTCCAGCACAAGCTGTCGATCATGCGCGACAAGAGCACATCGACGGCGGTGTTCCGGCAGTTGCTCAAGGAAATCAGCCTGCTGCTCGCCTATGAGGTAACGCGCGACCTGCCGATGACGACGAAGACCATCGAGACGCCGCTGATCGAGATGCCCGCGCCGATCCTCGACGGACGCAAGCTCGCCCTGATCTCGATCCTGCGGGCGGGCAACGGGCTTCTGGACGGGATGCTGGAGCTGATCCCCTCGGCCCGGGTGGGGTTCGTCGGGCTGTACCGCGACGAGGAGACGCTCAAGCCGGTGCAGTATTATTTCAAGGTCCCGGACCTGATGAGCGAGCGGGTGGTGATCGCGGTGGACCCGATGCTGGCCACTGGCAACAGCTCGGCCGCGGCCATCGACCTGTTGAAAGAGTCGGGCGCGACCGACATCCGTTTCCTGTGTCTGCTAGCGGCCCCCGAAGGCGTGGCCCGGATGAAGGAGGCCCATCCGGACGTGCCGATCGTGACGGCGGCGCTGGATGAGAAGCTCAACGAAATGGGATATATCGTGCCCGGTCTCGGCGATGCCGGGGACCGGATGTTCGGCACGAAATAACCTGTTTCCAAGGTCTTGTGTCGGTTTTGTCGTGGGACCCCTAGACTCGCTGTGGAGCTTGGGTCATGGTGAACCCAATCTATAGTGTTGGGGGACACTGAATGAAAATTGTCAGTTATCTGAGCGCCTTGGCCATCGCTGCCACGATGACCACCACGACGGCCGCTGCCGTCACATTGGAACAGGGCGCCAAGCCGCGTGAGACGCCGCCGGCCGCCTATGGCGGCGATGTCTATGTCGACAGCCGGGGCTGCGCCTATGCGCGGGCCAATGTGGGGAGCGCCACCAACTGGGTGCCGCGCCTGTCGCCCAACCGCAAGGAAGTGGTCTGCGGGCTGAACCCGACCTTCGCCGCCGGCACGCCGCGCGCCTCGGCGCCGCCCCGACCGATCGCACCCCCTGCACCGGAAGCAGTGGCCGCAGCACCGTCCGCCGAAGCTCAGGCGACGACGACTGCCAGCGCCCGTGCGCCGGGTGCGCTGACCACGATGCGCACGCCCAGCGGCGCACCGGCCCCGTCCAACCTTTCGGCCCAGACCGAGCGTCAGGTTCAGACCCAGCCGCGACAGGCGGCGTTCCAGACCGCCGGTGGGCTGTTCGGCAACCTTCCGACGCCGAGCCCGGCGCCGGAGCCGTCGAACCTGTCGGCGGGTCGCAGCGACGTGGCCGAAGCACCGGGTGGAAATCGCCGGATGGAAGTGACCTGTCCTGCCACCTCGGGCAGCGCCCGGGTGCGGATCGGCGGCGCGACCGTCAACGTGAACTGCGGCACCTCGGCGACCCAGCCGCGCGTCTACCGCGTCCAGCACACCGACGGCTACATGACCGAGCTGGTGGCGACCCCCGCCCCGGTGGTCATGGCGCAGGCCGCTCAGGTCTCCACCTACGGCCAGTACCGCCCGGCGCGCACCTATGCCAACTCCGGCTTTGCGGTTCCGGTGATCCCGAACCCGCCGTCGCCGCGTGTCACGGTGAACCACCCGACCTATCCGGTCTATGCGGCCACGCCGGACCGGCGCGCGCTGACCACAGCGCCGCGCATGACGATGCAGGACGCCAACATCACCTCGACCTACCGCGTGCCGCGTGCTGGCGAGAGCTATCAGGCCTATATCGCCGACAAGGCGCGGGCGATGGCGCAGTCTGGCATCCCCTACAACTACGGTCGTGAGCTTCAGGCGCGTCCGCTGCCGTCGCCCTTTGCCCATGATGGCCGCAACTATCACCGGGCTCCGGCCACGGTGCGCGGGTCGGTCTATTCCAACCCGCCCGCAGCCGTCACTGCGCCGGTGCAGGCCACGCCCGAAGGGTATCGCCCGGCATGGGAAGACGGTCGGCTGAACCCGGCGCGTGGACCGCGCACCATTCAGGGTGAAGTGGACATGCAGCAGGTCTGGACCAACACCGTTCCGCGCCGTCTGGTGACCGTCAAACGCTGACCGCGACGCCGCTTCGACACACAGAAAACCCCTGCCGACCGGCGGGGGGTTTTCATTCGCTGCACATGCTTTGAAGGCTGATCCACGCGTTGTCGGGGATGAGCGGCTCGGCGGCGTCGACGGCGACCGGATCGGCTTCGATCAGGCCCAGTGTCGACTCGCCGGTCGGGTCCAGCGCATAGGCGTAGGGGGTCGAGCGCACGCCCGCTTCCGCGAAGGCCGCGATGAGCGCGTCGTCGGGCAGGGGCGCGGGAGCCGTGGTGAGGATGTCCTGCGCGTAGGCGTCGAGGACCGGGTCGGACAGCGCCCCCGTGGTCAGCATCCGCACGGTCGCGACCAGCCCGGCATGTTCCAGCAGGTCCTGCATCGGGTCGCTCCGCCGGATGCGCAGCGCCTCGGCGAGCAGGGCACCGGCGGCGGCGTCCGGTTCTTCGGCGCTTTCGATCAGCGCGTCGTTCAGGACGATGATACGGCCGGGAAGGTGGGTCGCACGCTCGACACCGCCGGTCACCATGACCACGCGCGGCGCTTCGGGCCCCATCACGCGGCGGGCAAGGCGGGTGAGCGCGGCCTGGCCCGCCGCGCTGTCGCACGCCGGGCCGGTCACGCGCAGGATGCGCGACAGGAGGCGTTCGCCCACGTCCGTGCGCGTCACATCCGGCAGGAGCGTTACGGTCTGGCGCGTAAGAGCACCCGGAAGCCACGCGACGGCGGCGGTGACGAGACCGACGGTCACCGCGGCGGTCAGCACGAAGCGCACCCGCCCGCTGCGCGGCCTGCGCCGGGCGATGGCTTTGCGGATGCGTTCGATGGCCGCGATCATGTCGTCGTCGGCCAGTTCGAGTTGCTCATCCTCGGAGGGCGCGTCGGAGGGGGCGTAGAGGGCCGGGCGCTTGCCCGGGTTGATCCGGTGCAGCGCGGCCAGCGACCAGTGGGACAGGGCGCGGTCGGCCATGTCGGTGACGGTGAGCGTGGCATCCCCGATAGACACGACAACGTCGACGCGCTGCGCCGCCGGGTCCGGACGCCAAAGCCCGGGCGCCTCCAACCTGTCGTATTCCTTCAGGGCCGTCATGGGCCGCTCGCTGCTCGTTTTCGTGGTTCAGAGGAGGATACGCGGGGAAATACCGTTTGGAAAGGAGCCGGAAAGCCGCGTGATCGGGAAACAAGCGATTCCTTACTTGCAGAGCCCGCGCGTATTAAGTGAGACTTGATTGGTCCGAACGGAGGCGTGCGAAAGGTGCATGGCTGATTCGAAATTGGACGATACGCTGTAAGCGGACCGTGGGACCGCGCCGGGATGCGGGATCTATGTGACGGAGTTTCGAGTGGTGTTTCGCCGCGACAAGGACAGTGCGACCTGGCGCATCACGCCCGACCTGATGGGCGTGCTGGACGAGAGCGGCTATTTCACCCAGACGAATCCGGCCTGGTACAAGACGCTGGGATACCGCGCGAGCGAGGTCGAGACGCGGCCGTTCATGGAATTCGTCCATCTGGAGGATGTGGCGCGCACCGAGAAGGCGTTTCACGACATCAAGCGGGGCATGCCGATCCTGAAGTTCCGCAACCGCTATCGCCACCGGGACGGGCATTATCGCTGGCTGTCGTGGAACTGCGTGCCGGAGGGTGACGTGTTCTTCTGCTCGGCCCGCGACATCACCGCCGAGAAGGAGAAGGAAGACGCGCTTCTGTCCCATGAGCAGGAGGCGGCGCTGCGCGAACAGTTCATCGCCGTGCTTGGTCACGACCTGCGCAACCCGATCGCCGCCACCGGGGCCGCCGTGCGTATGGCGAAGCGGGAGCCGCAGACGGACAAGGCGCGCGAACTTCTGGACATGGCGACGGGGTCTCTCGACGGCATGTCACGGCTGGTCAATCACGTCATGGATTTCGCCCGCGCGCGCCTTGGCGGCGGCATCGACGTGGACATCACCGAGGAGCGGCCCCTGCGTCCGGCGCTGGAGCAGGTGCTGGACGAGGTCAGGCTGGCCCATGAAGAGGTGGTCATCGAGGCTGAGTTCGACTTCGTGGACCCGGTACGCTGCGATCCCGACCGGGTGTCGCAGCTCTTTTCCAACCTGCTCACCAATTCGGTGACCCACGGGCTCCGCTCCCGCCCGATCCGGGTGGCGGCGCGCGACGAGGGGGGCGATTTCGTCCTGTCGGTCGGCAATACCGGCGAGCCGATCGCGCCCGAGGCGCTGCCCAAGCTGTTCGAGCCGTTCAAACGCTCCGAGGTGCGCGAGTCGCAGGAGGGGCTGGGTCTGGGCCTGTTCATCGCGCATGAAATCGCGCTGCGCCATGACGGCGAGATCGAGGTGCAATCGGACGCCGACTGGACCCAATTCACCTTTCGGATGCCACGCAACGACGCCTAGGCGCGGGCGAGCCGACGCCCCAGGAGGATGAGGCCGCCCAGAAACGCCACCAGCAGGTAGTCGATAAGCGGGATGCGCGCGACTTCCTCGAGCCGGGCCCAGCCGCGGTCGGAATAGACGACGAGCGTTCCCGCGACGATCACCACGGCGATCCCCCAGCGCACCGCCCGCGACAGGCCCAGCCCGTGCATCTGGGTGATGACGATGAGGGCCGCGAAGCCGAAGGCGAACATCGGCCAGAAATCCTGCCCGCCCACCACTGCGACGATCACGCCATGGATGAGGACGGTGGCCTCCAGCACGAAGGTCCACCAGCGGTTCGTATGGACGCGGGTGAAGATGAAGCTCGCCTGGATGAACAGCAGGAACGTGTATAGGAAGCCCCAGATGTGGCCCCATGTCACCTCCATCGGGTGATACCAGTAGGTGAACGTCACGGCCCAGGCGAAGTAATAGCCGTGGGTGCGGATCAGCAGCGGGCGCGTGGCCGCGAACCAGCCTTTGCCGTGGCCGAAGAACAGCCCGCGCCGGGGGGCCTCCATCAACAGGACGAGCACGAGGACCAGCACGACCGAACCTTGCGAATACATCACCGGGACGTCCTGCGCGAGACCGTCGTAGAACACCGCGGTCTGGAGCGCGTGGAGCGCGACGAAGAGGGCGGTTCCGCCGAGGGCGACCCAGTTGAGCGGGTGCATGGTGGCCCGGTTGCGCAGGCTGTCGCGGTTGCGTTGGGACCACCAGATGAGGCCCCAGATGAACGCCTGATGCGCGAGGTATCCGCCCCAGGCGGTCGCGCGGCTCCAGACATCCGGGTCGGGGCGTTTCCACAGATACCAGTTGTACCCCTGGTCGGGCGGAAACGTGATCCCGGCGATGACCGGGTGCAGGAGCCTGATCGCAAGGGCTGCCAGCACGGCGATGAGCACGGAAAGCGCGAAGGGGCGGGCGATGGCGGCTGGCATGGATGTCCCGGTCTGTTTTTCCGATTACGCCCTGTTCGCGTCCCGGGATCAACCGCGATGCACAGGTTGCCCAGTATTCAGGCACAGGCGCGCGGCGAACGTGCTGGCATGCAACGAGATTTGCAACCGGCGTGCGGCTTGCCTAAAACCGAGGCATTCGCCTTGCAGGCCGGGCGCCCCCCTGCCAGCGTGGCCCCAAGCGAGGCGTGAGTGCCGGGATGAATTACGACAAGATCGACAAGAAGGCCCGAAAGGTGCTCGAGACCAACGACCGGGGTCTCTATACCGTGCCGACCAAGGGGCTGTATCCCTACCAGTGGAACTGGGACAGCGCCTTCGCGGCCTGGGGCTTTTCGGTCTTCGACGCGAAGCGCGGCTGGGCCGAGCTTGAGACGCTGTTCCAGGGCCAGTGGGACACGGGGATGGTGCCGCACATCGTCTTTCACAAGCAGAGTTTCGGCTATTTCCCCGGCCCGGACGTGTGGGACGTGGACCGCGTGCCGCATACCTCGGGCATCAGCCAGCCGCCGATCGCGGCCACGATGGCGCGGGCGGTCTATGAGGCGGACAAGCGCTATGGCCATATCCACATGGAGCTTCTCTACGGCCGGCTCGTAAGCTGGCATCGCTGGTGGATGAAGAACCGGGTCGAGAACGGCATGGTCTGCATCACCCATCCGTGGGAGAGCGGGCGCGACAATGCCGTGGACTGGGACGCGGCGCTGGTCGGTGTCGATACCGCGCAGGTGGGCGAATATCACCGCTCCGACACCGATCACATCGACCCGTCGATGCGCCCGAGCCAGCTTGATTACGACCGCTACGTCGCTCTCGTGCAGCTGTCGAAAGCGGCGGATTGGAACGAAAAGGTCATCGCCGAGACGAGCCCGTTCCGGGTGGCCGATTGCGGCATGACCTTCATGTTCCTGCGCGCCTGTCGCGACCTCCTCCATATCGCGGCCGAGTTCGACATGGGCACGGACGAGATCGAGGGCTGGATCTATGAACTCAAACAGGGGGTGAAGGGCCACTGGAACGAGGCGCGCGGGCATTACGACAGCGTCAACATGCGCACCGGCGCCTTCACCAACACGCTGAGTTCGGCCAGTTTCCTCAACTGGTATGCCGGGATTCGCGACGACCGGCAGCTCAAGCACCTGCACCGCATCCTCGATCAGGTGAAGTTCGGCATTCCCTCGCTCGACCCCGAGAACCCGCATTTCGACCAGTTGCGCTACTGGCGCGGGCCGGTCTGGGGCATCATCAACTCGCTGATCGGGATCGGGTTGGCCGAAACCGGGCACACCGTGCTGGCCGAACGGCTGCGCAAGGACACCCAGAGGCTCATCGCCGAGCACGGGTTCTACGAATATTTCTGCCCCATCGACGGCGCGTCGGCGGGCGGGGGCGAGTTCACCTGGACCGCCGCCGTCTGGCTCACATGGGCCAGCCCCCATGCGAAGGGGCGGTTCTAGGCCGTTAGGCGAATCTTCACCGCCGGATGCGAGGAACGCACCGAAGTGGCACGCGCGGCGTGCGGCCGGACGGAGCGTATCATGCGGTTTCTCAACAATCTGAGCATCTCGAAAAAGATGCCGATCATCATGGTCCTGCTGGTGGTGCTGTCGGCCAGCGTTTCGGGCGTGCTGTCCGCGACGAAACAGCGAAAGGCGCTGCTGGACAGTGCGCAGGAACAGCTGGCCTCGGTGGTCGACACGCGCGCGCAGCTCATGGCGCAGGTGACGCAGGCTGCGGCGATGAACCTCGACGCCCTTGTCGACAGGCCGACGACGATTGCGCAGGTCGGTGCGCTCCTGAACGGCGTCGCGATGCTGGGGGAAGAGGCGCCGGAGCGCCTGACCGAGGCTTTTGTCACGGCCAATCCCCATCCGGCCGAGGCGCGCGCGGAACTGGTCGAACCGGCGGCGGCAGGCCTGTGGGCTTACGGCGGGGCACATAAGGTCTTCCACCCGCAGGTGCGGGCTTTCGCGGGCCATTACGGTTACCTCGACGTCTATGTGATCACGCCTGAAGGGCAGGTGATCTATTCGATGAACAAGGGGCCGGCTTTCACCGAGAACCTCGCCACGGGGCCGTTTGCGGATGAGGTGCTGGGCCGGACCTTTGCGGCCGCATTGGCGAACGGAGACGCGCCGGATCGGGCGGTCGGCGGCCTTTTCGGTGAGCATCGAGGCGCCGTTGCGACCTTCATCATGCAGGGCGTAGCCGGTCCCGATGGCGCGGTGCTGGGTTACCTTGCGATCCAGCCGGACACCGCCACGCTCGACTGGGTCGCCAACGACCCGAGCGGGTTGGGCGAGACCGGGGAAGTGTTCGTCATCGGCGAAGATGCCACGTTCCGCACCGGCTCGCGCTTCGAAGGCGGTCACGCGGCGACCGACCCGGTGCGGGGCGGGCCGCAGATCGAAGCCGTGCTGGCCGGGGACACAGGGGTCGAAGTCGGCACAGGGCAGGACGGACGCCCGGCGCTCATCGCCTATGGCCCTCTCGGCGCGGCGACGCCCGGATGGGGCGTGGTGGCAGAGCAGGACATGGAAGAGATACTCGCGCCCGCACGCGACCTCATGGTGCAGATGGTGATCCAGCAGGGACTTGTGATCCTGTGCGTTTCCGTCGTCGCATTCCTGTTCTCCGCGAGCCTGGCGCGGCCACTGCGGCGTGTGACCGGGGCGATGACCGACATTTCGCGGGGCGAGCTGGATATCGAAGTGCCCGACGTCACGCGCCGTGACGAGGTGGGCCAGATCGCCGGGACGCTGGAACAGTTCCGCGTGGGCCTTATCGAGTCGCGCAAGCGGGCGTTTCACGGCAATTTCCGCAGCGCGGCCTTCGCCAACAGCCGCTCGGCGATCATGATGACCAACATGTTCCATGAGATCATGCATGTGAACAAGGCGCTTGCGGACATGCTGCGGCGCTACGAAGACGTGTTTTCCCAGGTCGTGGGCCGGTTCGATGCGGACGAGATCGTGGGCCGATCGGTCCATGATTATCACCCGCCGGGCATACGCGAGCGTGTCGAGGCGGTGCTGAAAGATCCCGCGAACCTGCCCTATTCTGCCGATATCGCCTTTGGCGACGTGCGCATCACGCTCGACATTTCGGCGGTCCACGACGAACATGGCAAGCACATCGGCTATGTGACCGAATGGACGGACGTGACCGAAGGCTACATGAACCGCGCCATACTGCGCGCAATGGACGCCAACCAGGTCAAGGCAGAATTCGCGGCCGACGGCACGCTCATGCGCACGAACGACATGTTCACGCGGGTCGTCGGCGCACCGGCGGGACCGGCCGGGTCGATCAACGCGATTTCACAGGTGTCCGACGACCTTGCGGCGGCGTTCGAGCGCGCGAAAGGGGGCGAGGCTGTTTTCGACCGGTTCGAATGGCCGCGCGGGGATGGCGACACGGCCATCATCGACGGCTCCTTTGCCCCGGTGACGGACGGCAACGGCCGGCTCATGCGCGTCGTGCTCGTCGGAAACGACATCACCGAAGCCACCCGTGCGATGCGCGCGGCGGAGGACGACAGGCGCGCGATGCAGGAAGGTCAGGCGCGTGTCGTGGACGCGCTTCGTGGAGGTCTCGAGAGCCTGGCCGAGGGCGACTTGATGACCCGGATCGACGATGCGTTCCCTGCGGACTACGAACAGTTGCGCAACGACTTCAACCGTGCGGCGGACAAGCTGCTGGAGGCAATGCGCGGCGTGATCGAGAACGCCGACCTCATCACCGGCGAGGCCTCGGAAATCTCCTCCGCCGCAGACGACCTCTCGGCCCGGACCGAGAAACAGGCCGCGACGCTGGAGGAAACCGCCTCCGCGCTCGACCAGCTGACCTCCTCGGTGCGCTCGGCGGCGGATGGCGCGGCCCATGCCAACGAGATCGTCGAGAAAGCGCGAGAAAATGCAGCGGCTTCGGGTGAGGTCGTGCGCGAAGCGGTCGGGGCGATGGGCGAGATCGAAACCAGCTCGACCCAGATTTCCAAGATCACCGGCGTGATCGACGACATCGCCTTCCAGACCAACCTGCTCGCGCTCAACGCAGGGGTAGAGGCGGCCCGCGCGGGCGAGGCCGGGCGTGGTTTCGCGGTCGTGGCCTCGGAGGTGCGCGCGCCGGCGCAGCGCTCGTCCGATGCCGCACGCGAGATCAACGAGCTCATCTCCGCCTCGGGCGGGCAGGTGAAACGCGGTGTGAGCCTCGTCGGGCAGGCCGGTGAGGCACTGAAGGGGATCGTCGAGAGCGTGACCGAGATCAGCCGGAACGTCTCGGAGATCGCTGTCAGTGCGCGAGAGCAAAGCTCGGGCCTTGCCGAGATCAACACGGCGGTGAACCAGCTCGACCAGGTGACGCAACAGAACGCGGCGATGTTCGAGGAAACGACGGCGGCGAGCCACGCACTCACCCGCGAGGCCGAGACGCTGGCGCGCACAATGGGACGATTCCGCACGGGCGACCCGGCGGCTGGCGCCGCCGAACCCCCGGTGGACTTTGCCTCCCGCCGCGTTGCACCCAAGCCACCCGCCGCCGCGGCGCCGCTCGCCACACAAGCGGTTGCCGCGCCGGTCGTCGATGACGACGACGGGTGGGACGAATTCTGAGGCGCGGTTGCCGGTCGGCTGGGGCGGGCGACGCGGGCCCATCTGCCCGCGCTTACCCTGATCGGTCAGTCGCTGCCGCCGGAGAGGCAGGTTTCCAGCGTCGTGGCGAGACCGGTCATGAGGGCGGCGTAGAGTTCCGGCCCCGGCTCCAGGGTCGTGCCGGTCGCGTCGAGGACGCCGGTGCGCAGGCCCGTGCCCTGTTCGATGGCCGCGAGGAGATCCGGGTCCGCGCCGGGTTCGGAGAAGGCGCACTCAACGCCATGATCCGCGACAAGGTCACGCAGGTCTGACAGGGCGGCGGCGGAGGGTGCCGAGGCGTCGCCGGGTTTGACCGTCCCGATCACGTCCAGCCCGTAAGACCCGGCGAAATAGCCGAAGGCATCGTGCATCGTCACGATCTCGGCCCCGTTGAAAGGGTCGAGCCGGGCCGAGATTTCGGCGTCGAGCCGCGAGATCTCGACGATCGCCGCCTGTGCGTTCTCCTGATAAAGCCCTGCGTTGTCCGGATCGCGGGCGGCGAGTTCCTCCGCCAGCGAGCCGAGCCAGGCGCGGGCGTTGTCGGGCGAGAGCCAGGCATGGGGGTCGGTGCCTGCGTGATCGTGGTCGTGTTCTTCGCCGTCGGCGGCGTCTTCCTCACCGAGCAGGGTCGCGTTTTCTTCCTCATGCAGATGGACATCCGCGTCGGAAAATTCGCGCAAGGTGGTGGCCGGCAGGTCCAGAAGCGCGATGGTTTCGGCCCGCGCGAGCCCGTCGAGGGCGCGTTCGAGCCAGGGCTCGAGGTCCGCGCCCATCCAGATCACGAGATCGGCCTGTTCGAGCAGCCGCGCCTGACTGGGCTTGAGCGCGACGGAATGCGGGTCCGTCGCGCCGCTCACGAGAAGGTCGGGCGTGCCGACCCCGGCCATGACCTGAGCGACGAGCGAATGGACCGGCGCGATGTCGGTCACGATCTGCGGCGGGTCCGCGAGCGCGGGCAGCGGGGCGAGGAGGACGCTTGCAAAAAGTAGGTGCTTCACTTGTCGGGTCTCCAGCAATGTTATAGTGTTACACGAACGTAATATCATAACACTCACGGGCGCAACCCATGAATCACGACCCTTCCGCCGCCTTTCACGATCACGACCACGGGGCCTGCGCGGCCACCGCGCTTGAACAGGCCGAGGCGATCTGCGCGCGCCACGGGGTCCGGCTGACGCCGGTGCGCCGCCGCGCGCTCGAGATCCTGCTGGAAGAACACCGCGCGCTCGGCGCCTATGACGTACTTGCGAAACTGGCCGAGGACGGGTTCGGCAAGCAGCCGCCGGTGGCCTACCGCGCGCTCGATTTCCTCGTGGAACACGGGCTGGCGCACCGCATCCGGCGGCTCAACGCCTTCACGGCCTGTACCCGTCCGGGCGACGCCCATGCGCCGGTGTTCCTGATCTGCACGCAATGCGACGCGGTGGCCGAAGCGCCGGGGGTGGAGGTGCGCCACGCGCTCGACGGTGCGGCCGGCGCGATCGGGTTCACCGTGACGCGCGCGAATGTCGAGGCGGTGGGCCTGTGCCCGGGCTGTGGGGGCGGGGCATGAGCCTTTTGCGTGCCGACAACCTGTCGCTGTCATATGGCGAGCGCAAAGTGCTCGACGGGGTATCGCTGGCCATCGAGCCCGGCGAGATCGTGACGCTGGTGGGCCCGAACGGGTCCGGCAAGTCGTCGCTGGTCAAACTGCTGACCGGACAGATCCGGCCCGATGCGGGGCGCGTGCAGCGCAAACCAGACCTGCGGCTGGGCTATGTCCCGCAACAACTGGCGCTCGATCCGAGCCTGCCGATGACCGTGACGCGGTTTCTCAACCTGCCCAAGCGGCGCCACCCGGAGGCGATCCGGCGGGCCGAGGGGGAAACCGGGATCATGGGGCTGGGAGAGCGGCAGGTGTCGCAGCTTTCGGGCGGGCAGATGCAGCGCGTTCTGCTGGCGCGCGCGCTCCTGACGTCACCCGAGCTTCTGATCCTCGACGAGCCGACGCAGGGCCTCGACCAGCCCGGGGAGGCGGCGTTCTACCTTCACCTCGAGCGGCTGCGTGACGAGCTGGGCTGCGCGGTGTTCATGGTGAGCCATGACCTTCACGTCGTGATGAGTGCGAGCGACCGGGTGATCTGTCTCAACCATCATATCTGCTGCGAAGGCACGCCGCATGTGGTGAGCGAAGCGCCGGAATACCGGGCGCTGTTCGGCCACGGGACGGGCGGCGCGCTGGCGCTTTACCAGCACGAACATGACCATAGCCATGAGCATCATCACGACCATGCTTGACGATTTCCTCGTGCGCGCCGCGCTGGCCGGCGTCGGTCTGGCCGTGGCGGCGGGGCCCTTGGGCTCTTTCGTGGTGTGGCGACGGATGGCCTATTTCGGCGATGCGACGGCGCATGCGGCGATCCTCGGCGTGGCGCTGGCGCTATTGTTCTCGGTCCCGGTGACGGCAGGCACGCTGGTCGTGGCACTCGCCATGGCGCTGGCGGTGAGCGCGCTGGCCACGCGCGGGCATGCGATGGACGCGACGCTGGGGGTGCTCAGCCATTCCGCGCTGGCGCTTGGGCTGGTCGCGATCAGCTTTGTGCCCGGCGTTCGGGTGGACCTGTCGGCGTTCCTGTTCGGTGACATCCTGTCGGTGACACGCGCGGACCTTGGCGTGATCTGGGGCGGGGCCGTGCTGGTTGCCGCGCTGCTTGTCTGGCGCTGGTCCGCCCTGCTTACCGCGACCATGTCGGAGGAGCTGGCGGTGGCCTCGGGCATCGACCCGCGGCGGGAGCGGCTGGTGCTGACGCTGGCACTGGCGGTGGTCGTGGCGGTGGCGCTCAAGGTCGTGGGGGCGCTGCTCATCGCGGCCATGCTCATCATCCCGGCGGCGGCGGCGCGGGGTCTCTCGCGCACGCCGGAGGCGATGGCAGGCTGGGCCGTGGTCATCGGGATCGGCGCCGCGTTGGGCGGGCTCGCGCTGTCTTACGGGGCGGATACGCCCACGGGGCCGTCCATCGTGGTGGTGGCGGCGGCGGCGTTTCTTGGCGTGGTGAGCGTGGCGCGCCGTTAGGGCAGCGCGTGAAGCCAGAGCCAGATCGTGAGGATCGAGGTCGCGGTGGCCACGAGCACGCCGGTCGCGTTCACCCGTTTGCTCACCCCGTACATGTTCGCGAAGAGGAACGCGTTGACGCCGGGCGCCATCGCGGCGGTCAGCACGGCGGAACGGAACTGCGCGTCGGTGAGCCCCGTGAGCGTGCCCATGACCCAGGTCACGGCGGGGTGCAGGACGAGCGAGACGCCCACGATCCACGCCACCACCCGCATGTCGCCCTGCGGTCTGTAGGCCACGAGCACGCCGCCGAGGCCAAAGAGTGCGGCGGGCAGGGCGGCGCGGGCGACGAGGTCGACCGCATCGCGGGCCGGGCCGGGCAGTGTCAGGTTGGTCACGTTGGCGAGGATGCCGAGCGCGATCCCGATAACGAGCGGATTGCGCGACATGGACCGGGCGACGCCCATGACCGGGGCCATGACGCCCGAGCCGCCGGAGCGCACGATCTCCATCGCCGTGACGCCGATGACGTAGCAGACCGGCGCGTGGATCGCGATGATCGCGTAGTTCGGGCCAAGCGCGTCGCTGCCATAAGCGCGCTCCATGATCGGCAGGCCGAGCAGGACCGAGTTCGAGAACAGGGTGGCGAAGCCGATGGCCACGCTGTCCGCCCAGGGCCGCCCGAACAGGTAGCGCGCGCCGAGGAGGCCGGCGGCGAAGCCGGTGAAGGCCCCGGTGTAGAAAGAGGCCAGCAGCGCCGGGTCGAAGTTCGCCCCGAGATCGAGGGTGGACAGGGCGCGGAACAGAAGGACCGGGACCGCGAAATTCTGCGCGAATTTCATCAGGCCCTGCACGGCGGTTTCGCCGAAGCCCAGTTTCCAGCTTGCGAGGTATCCGAAGCCGAGCACGAGGAAGACCGGCAGGATGACCTCGATCAGGGCCTGCATCAGATGTCGTAGGTGATGGTCATGCCATCGTAGGCCGCCGAGATATGGTCGGGCGTTTCGGCCGAGATCGTGGCGTGGTCGATGTCGATATGCATGTTGGTGAGCACCCCGCGCCGCGTGCCGGATTGCTCAAGCCAGTCGAGCGCCTTTTCCACATGGACGTGGGTCGGGTGCGGTGCGTAGCGCAGCGCGTCCAGCACCCAGCAGTCGAGCCCGGTGAGCACGTTCCACGCCTCGTCCTTCATTTCGGACACGTCCGGGAGATAGGCGAGGTCGGCGACGCGGAACCCCAGCGCGTCGATGTTGCCATGCTCCACTTCGAAGGGTGTGAAGGTGATCGGGCCACCTGCGCCGTCGATGGTAAAGGGGTCGTCCCGGTCGATCGTGTGCATGTCGAGGATGGGCGGATAGCTCGACCCCGCCGGCTGCACGAAAGCATATCCGAAGCGGGAAAACAGCGCGTCCTGCGTGGCGCCGTCGGCATAGACGGGGAGGCGTTTGCGCATGTTGAAGACGATCATGCGCAGGTCGTCGATCCCGTGGACGTGGTCGGCATGGGCGTGGGTGTAGAGCACCGCGTCGAGCGTGCCGACATTCGCGTCGAGCAATTGCGCGCGCAGGTCGGGCGAGGTGTCGATGAGCACGCGGGTCGTGCCCTCGCCCTCGGTCCGCTCGACCAGCATGGAACAGCGGCGGCGCGTGTTGCGCGGGTTCGTCGGGTCGCAGGCGCCCCAGTGGCCGCCCAGACGTGGCACGCCCCCGGAGGAGCCGCAGCCCAGGATGGTGAAGGTCAGCCGGGCCATCAGGCCGCCTTCCAGAACAGGCGTTCGAAGTTCTCCTGCGTGGCGCGGGCGAAATCCGGGTAGTCGAGGCCGAAGACCTCGGCCCCCACGCGGGCGGTATGCGCGGTGAAGGCCGGTTCGTTGCGCTTGCCGCGATGGGGCGGGGGGGCGAGATACGGGCTGTCGGTTTCCACGAGGATACGCTCGAGGGGAGCCGCGCCGAAGATGTCGCGCAGGTCGGTGGAGCGCGGGAAGGCCGCGATGCCGGACATGGAGAGGTAGAAGTCGAGGTCGAGCGCGGCGCGCGCCAGTTCCGGCCCGGAGGAAAAGCAGTGCATGACGCAGGTGTAGGGGCCCGCCGCGTGTTCCTCGGTCAGGATGCGGGCCACGTCGTCATCTGCGTCGCGGGCGTGGATGATGAGGGGCAGCCTGGTCTGGCGCGCGGCTTCGATATGGATGCGCAGGCTCTCCTGCTGGATGTCCTTGGAGTCGGCCGTGTAGTGGTAGTCCAGCCCGGACTCGCCGATGCCCACGAATTTGGGATGCTCGGCCAGCGCCACAAGCTCCTCCACGCTGGCGAGCGGTTCCTCGGCGGCGCTCATCGGATGGGTGGCTGCCGCGAAGAAGATGCGCTCATGCGCCTCGGCAATGGCCCGAACCTGCGGCACGTTCCTAAGCTTGGTCGCGATGGTGACCATGCGCGTCACGCCCGCCTCGGCGGCGCGGGCGACGACATCATCGAGTTGCCCTTCGAAGTCCGGGAAGTCGAGGTGGCAATGGCTGTCTGTGATCTGGGGCTGCTCGGTCATGCTGCCTGTGCTGCGGCGGTCTCGTTGATCTTGAAGACGATATCGAGGATGAGGGCGGCAGGGTCAAGGTTCACCGCCCGTCCGTGACCCGCGCGGGCCGAGATCGTCTGGGCCAGTTCCGCCCAGCGGCGCGCGGCGCCGGGGTGGGGCGCGAGGCGGGCGAAGAGGGCGGTCTCGCCCGGTGCGGCCTCGACCAGCGGCGGGCGTCCGGCACCGGCGCGCGCAAGGCGGGTGAGGAACAGGTCGATCAGGTCGAGGATCAGCGCGTAACGCGTGGCATTGGCCGCCCCCGGCGCGCTCTGGGCGAGTGCGATGGCGCGCGGGCGGTCGTAGCGCGGCGCGTGGGAGAAGATGGCGATGAGGTCGGCATAGATCGCGAGGCCCCCGATATTGATGAGCCGGAGCGCCTCGCCCACCGAGCCGCCCGCAAGCTCCCCTAGTGCCTCGGTGTCCGGGCCGGGGGGGGTGCCGGCGGCTTCGAGCGCCTGCGCGAGGTCGGGGGGGGAGAGCGGGGAGAGCCGCAACTCGCGGCATCGTGACCGGATGGTGGGCAAAAGCCGGCTGGGCTGGTGGCTCACGAGAAGGAGTGTGGCGCCCTTGGGCGGTTCTTCCAGCATTTTCAGAAGCGCGTTGGCGGCCTGCGTGTTCATCTCGTCGGCGGCGTCCACGATCACCACGCGCCGCCCGCCTTCGGCGGAGGCGGAGAGACCGAAGAATTCGCGCAGGCGGCGCACTTCGTTCACGCGGATGTCGGCGGAGCGCTTGTCGCCCTTGTCGTTCGGACCCCGGCGCAGGAGGAACAGTCCCGGCTCGGCCAGTTGCATGGAGCGGCGCATGACCGGGTGTTCGGGGTCGATGTCGAGCGATGTGGGCGTGGGCGGTGCGCCGAAGAGGCCCGCGTCATCGGCAGGCGGGGTGGCCAGGAGGAACCGCGCGATGCGCCATGCGAGCGTGGCCTTGCCCACCCCGCGCGGCCCGGTGATGAGCCATGCGTGATGCAGCCGCCCGCCCGTATAGGCGTCGAGGAACCCGCGCTCGGCGGCGTCCTGCCCGGTTAGCAGGGGCGTTTCGCGCGGATGGGGCGCGCCCTCCACGCGGTCGGGTTCTGGCAGTTCGAGGATGTCGCTCATGCGGGCCAATCTACGCCATTGCGCGGCGGGCGAAACCCCGGATCGCTAGCCGGCGAGGCGGTCGTGGGCGATGCGGGTGACGTCTTGGGCCACCGCCTCGGGCGCCCGGTCGCCGTCGATCACGACGCAGCGGTCGGGGGCCGCTTTCGCGAGGTCGAGAAAGCCCGCGCGCATCTGAACCTGAAGGTCGGCGCCGAAATCCTCGAACCGCTCCTCGGTCCCGTTGCGCCCCTTGGCGCGGGCATGGCCCTTGGACGGATCCATGTCGATGATGAAGGTGAGGTCCGGCTCGCGCCCGATCATCAGGGCGTGGAGGTCGTCCACGATCTTGCGCAGGCCGGGGGCGCGCAGGCCCTGATACATGCGGGTGGAATCGGCGAAGCGGTCGCAGATCACGGTGCGCCCGGCCGCGAGCGAGGGCTCGATCAGCCGTTCGAGGTGGTCGCGGCGCGCGGCGGTGAACAGCAGGATCTCGGTCTCGGCCGACCAGCGGTCCGGGTCGCCTTCGAGCACGAGGCGGCGGATTTCCTCGGCGCCAGGGGAGCCTCCGGGTTCACGGGTCGCGACAACGTCCACCCCGTCGGCGGCGAGCCGGTCGGCCAGCATCCGGGCCTGGGTCGACTTGCCGGAGCCGTCGATCCCCTCGAAGGTCATGAACAGACCGGGCATCCGGGTCAGTTCACCGCGGGCTGCGTTTCGGGCGCCTCAGCCTCGCCGACCCCGGCGAGGTCGCGGGCCATCGAGAACACCTGACCGGCGGCGGCGGAGAAGCGCGGCAGGAAGCCCGCCTTGCCGACGCTGTTGGCGGCGACAAGCGGGATCACCGTGTCGCCCATGCCGTCACGCCGGATGGTGAAGGTGGCGATCTCGTCGCCCTGTGCGATCGGCGGCTCAAGCGGGCCGGTCCACGTCACGTCGCCGGTGATACCGTCCTGCGCGGTGACCGGCATGAGGAGTTCGAGGTCTTCGGCGGGGGCGAGGGCCACGGTCGGCGCGTCGCCCAGAAACACGGGGACTTCCGCGATGACCTGACCGGCCTCAACGGCGGTGCGCATCACGAACTGACGGAACGACCAGTTGAGAATGGCGGCGCTTTCGGATTTGCGCGCGGCTTCGCTGTCCAGCCCCGAGATGACGAAGACCACCCGGCGCTTGCCCTGCATGGCGGAGCCGACGAGGCCGTAGCCCGCCTCCTGCGTGTGGCCGGTCTTGAGCCCGTCGGCGCCGAGGCCAAGGGTGAGCAGCGGGTTGCGGTTGAACCGGTTGTCCGGCGCGCGTCCGTCGTAGGGAAATTCGTTCATGCCGAAATAGTGGTAATACTCCGGAAATTCCTCGATCAGGCGCGTGGCCAGAATGGCGAGGTCCTCGGTGCTCATGCGCTGGGCCGGGTGGGGCCAGCCGGAGGCATTGCCGAAGGTGGAATTCTCCATCCCCAGCGCCTGCGCCCGCTGGGTCATCATCGAGGCGAAGGCGTCTTCCGTGCCGCCCAGCCCCTCGGCCACCACGACGCAGGCGTCATTGCCCGACAGCACGATGATGCCCTTGATGAGCTCTTCCACCGTCGGCCGGTCCTGGGTCGTGAGGAACATGGTCGAGCCGCCCATGTCCATCGCGCGCTGGCTTACATTGAACTGGGTGTCGAGCGACACGCGCCCGTCCTCCAGCGCCTCGAACAGCATGTTCAGCGTTATCAGCTTGGACATCGACGCGGGCGGCAGCGGCACCTCTGCGTTTTTCTCCATCAGCACCGTGTCGGTGGTGAGGTCGACAACATAGGCCGAGCGCGCAGTGGTCTCGAAGGCGAGGGCGGGAAGGGCGGTGAGCCCGGCCAGCAGTGTCAGAAGCAGGCGGGCCGTGACGTGGCAGCGTCGCATGGAAGGGTCCTCGTCTGTCCCGGCCGGGGCCGGGCACTGGTCAGTTGGTCACATAGTACGCGTCGTTGAAGCCCAGCTCCTTGATCTTCTTCAGAAGCTGCGCCCGTTCCGCGCCGGTTCCCGCCGGGCCCACGATGACCCGCCAGAAATCCTTGCCGCTCATCTTACCCGGCTTGATCGTGGGGACCATCCCCGCGCGGCGCAGGCTCTCGGCAGTGTTATTTGCATTCTGCTCGACCGAGAAGATGCCGATCTGGATATAGGGCTTGGACAGCGACGAGGCAGGGGCGCTGCGGGTGGGCTGCGGCGCGGTGGCGGCGGCCACGGTGCTGGAGGATGTCGCGGGCGCGGAGGTGCCGTTTTCGGCCGCGTCGAGCGCGGCGGCGGCGGCCGCGATCGGGTCGAGCGCGCGCGATTCGACCTGCGGTGCGGCGGCCACGGTGGTTTCTGCGCCGTCCGACCCGGTTTCGGCGGGGGCGTCTTCGGACACCTCCTCGCGCCGAAGCGCGGTGACGCTGAGATCGGCAGGCTGCCCCGCCAGCATTCCGAGCGCCTCGGCGGCGTCCGACGACACCTGGATTTTCGGCCCCGGCTGGCTGCGCTCGGGCTTGTAGAGCACGCCCACGACGAATTTCGCGTTCGTGGTGTTGCGGATGATGACCCGCTCGGGGTCTTTCGCGTCAGGGTGGGCGACCCAGACGCCGCCCAGCGAGGGGCGTCCGTCCCACAGGCCCTTGTCGCTGGCCTGAAAGACCTCGGGCGCTTCCACGTCGCGTTCGACGGTCCGGCTCGACCGGCTCGCGGTGGTCGTCGTGGTCTCGGCATTCGATTGCAGGAAACCCGGAAGCTGGACGTCCCCGTCCGCGCATCCCGAAAGCGCCACGGCGGCGCACAGTCCCATGACCAGCCGCCCTGTCATCCGCTTATGCATCACAAGTCTTGCCCCTATTGCGGCCGTTTCGCCGCGCTGCCCGCCTCGCGCCTATGTCGCGCGTTTTGCGGGAGTGTAACCTTTCGACCGGGGCAAGAAAAGCCTACAGGCGGCAATTGAGCGGGTTCCGGCGTGTTAGTCCGCTTCGGCCAGAAATGCGGTGGCGGCCCCCATGACCTCCTCCCAGCCCGGTCGGCCCGGCACCGGCACATGATTGCGCCCCTCGAAGATGCGCAAGCGGGCGTTCGCGATGCCCGCCGCGATCATGCGTGCCTGTTCGGCCGGCTGGACGGCGTCGTCACGCATGTGCAGGACGAGCGTGGGTGCCCGGACCTCTGCCAGCCTGTCGGTCACGTCGATCCCGTCGATGGCCTGTCGCAGGGCCGCCGCCGTGTCGGGCGTGGCCGAGGCGAGCTGCATGTCCGTCATGCTCGCGATCTGGTCCTGTTCGGCATCGGGCAAGTAGAGCGTGGCGAAGGCCGTGGCGAAGGCAGAGCCGTGGCGCCCCCAGCCCTCGCGCAACAGGGTGAGCATCGCCTCGGCGCGGGCGACCTCCTGCGGGGCGGCCCGGGCGAGGCGGCTTTGGGCGAACCCGCCGTACAGCACGAGACGGGACACGCGGTCAGGATGGGCCGCGGCGAAAGCGATGGCGACGGGCACGCCCTGAGAGGCGGCGAATACGGGGAACCGCTGTGCGCCGACGGCATCCGCGACGGCCTCGAGGTCGGCGACCATTCGTTCGAGCGAGAGCGACACCGGCGTGGGGTCCGACAGCCCGGTCCCGCGCTGGTCGTAGCGCACGAGCCTGTGGCCGGCACTGAGACGTTCGATCATCGGACGCCAGACGGGGCTGTCCCAGTCGCGCTCGATATGGGTCAAGAAATGCCCGGCGCGCAGGAGGACCGGCCCCTCTCCGCAGGATGCATAGGCGATCTGCGTGCCGTCCGCGGAGGTGGTCATCCGGATGTCCTGCTCGCCGGGCGAGGTCGCAGGCGGAGCCCGACCGCCCGCTACCTCTGCGATGAAGCGAAACCCGCGCCGCGGCACGGTCTGAAGCAGGGCCTGGCGCCGCCCGTCGTCACCGATCGCGCGCCGCACCGCGTTGATGCGTGAGGATATCGCGGCGTCCGACACGATCCGCCCGTCCCAGATCTCGGCGATGATCCGGTCCCGGTCGATGAGCGCCCCGGCGTGGCTGGCGAACAGGACGATCAGGTCGAACACCTGTGGCTCCAGCGCCTGCACGACACCGTCCCGTCTGAAGACATGGGCCGCCGGGTCAATCTCGCAGGAGCCGAAACGAAGGGTCATGCCCCACAGAACCGGTTTGTGACGGGCCGTGCAACGGGATTGGCCGATCTCAAGGACTTCTCAAGAGTTTCCCAAGGTCCCCTTCAAGCGCGACCCGCCGCGATTGGGGGATCGTGAATCTCACAGTCTGACAAGGAGAGAGACCATGACCCCCCGCATCGAAACTCACGCCCGCCGCATCGCGAACGGAAGCATCAACACCGACCACTACCTGCGCATCGGGGCCGAGGCGCGGTCCGCCGTCGCCTGGTCCCTGATCTCCGCTGCCGGACGCGGGCTGGCAGCGGGCCTGCGCCGGATACGACCAAGCGCCCGCGCCACACCGGCTGTTTTTCATCCCGCCGAATGAGACGCAGTGCCTTCCAGAATCGTCCGGGCCGGGGTATCGGCTGTCTCTGCCGGAGGAGTGGCAGAGTGGTCGAATGCACCGGTCTTGAAAACCGGCGTGCGTGAAAGCGTACCGTGGGTTCGAATCCCACCTCCTCCGCCACCCTAGCTCATTCTCCAGTTTCGCTCAGTTGCCTATTGTTGCGAAAAGTTCTGTTTTTGCTTGGGTTTGGGCTGAATTCAGTTCACGCTCGCTTTCTTTCGATTTCGCCGGTATCTTTTCATTGTGTGGTAGAATTTGTGGTACACATCGGTGGCACTTACGGGAAAGCTGACAAAGAGGCTGGTCGAGAATCTCGGTGCGGGACGTCACGGGGACGGGAACGGGTTGTATCTCGTCGTCGATCCGTCTGGCGCGCGCCGCTGGATCGTGCGGGTTGTCGTCAAGGGGCAGAAGAACAAGAACGGCGGATCGCTCAGAACTGACTTCGGGTTGGGTGGGGCGGATCTCGTGCCGCTCAATCAGGCGCGCGAACGGGCGCTCGAGTATCGGCGAATGGCGAAGCAGGGGCTCAATCCCAGGTACAATGCCGCGAGGGAGATACCGACATTTGAGGAGGTCGCGAAACAGGTCCACATCGAACGCCTGCCGACCTGGAAAAACGCCAAGCATGGTGCGCAGTGGATCAACACCCTCCGGGACCACGCATTTCCGAAGATCGGCAGGATGCCGGTCGACAGCATCGGCCAGCCGGAAGTGCTGATGTGTCTGTCGCCGATCTGGACGGAAAAACATGAGACCGCCCGACGCTTGTCGCAACGGATCAAGGTCGTGCTCGATGTCGCCAAATCGAGGGGTTTCCGGTCCGGCGAAAACCCGGTGACGGCAATCAAGGATGCGGGTTTTCTGGCGAAGGTCAAGGCCAAGCCAAAGCATCACGAGGCGATGCGTTGGCAAGACGTCCCGGCGTTTTTCGCTGACTTGAAGTCGCGCAAGGCCATGTCGGCGCGCGCGCTGATGTTCGCCTGTCTGAGTGCTGCCCGAACCGGCGAGGTTCTCGGGATGAAGTGGCAGGAAATCGATGTGGCGACCTGCGTCTGGACATGCCCCGCGGAACGGATGAAGACGGGTGCGGATCATCGGGTGCCCCTTACGGATGAGATGCTCGCCATCATCGAGCCGCTGCGGGCGTTGCGGTCCGACTATGTGTTCGAGGGGCAGAAAAGACACGCGCCCTTGTCGAATATGTCGATGTTGATGCTACTGCGACGCATGCAGGTCGAAAACGTTACGGTTCACGGCTTCCGTTCGACGTTTCGGGACTGGGCTGCCGAGGCCGCGGGCGCGCCGCGCGAGGTGGCGGCGATGAGCCTCGCGCACAAAGTCGGGTCGGATGTCGAACGTGCCTATGCCCGATCCGATCTTTTGGATCGACGCAGAACCCTCATGGAACAGTGGTCGCTTTACGTTAGTGGACAAGGCGAAACAAAACTTGGAGGCTAACGATGTTCACCCGATCCGGCTTTAGATCGCTATCAGATCTCTGGAGCGAGTTTGCGAACAAATTCGGGGAGACTGTTCAAGCGCGGGCGGTGGAGGCCATTCGAGCCGAAACTTTCCGGTCACACGACTTGTTCGGAACCGCGTGTGATCTGTGCGAAGACGTCTTCTTGCGGACTTTCGAGGATACAGAGATCGCACTTGTTCCAATGGAAGGAGAGGTCGTTTTCGTTCAGCCTGCGCTCATGGGGTCGAACGCGCAGCTATTTGCCAAGCTAACCCCCTTCGAAAGCTTCCAAGTGTTGATAGACCTAGACGAGAACGACCCGGAAGAGGGTTGGGTCCGGAGCATGGGGTCATCACGTTTCAAAGCCACAACGTTCAAGCTGGCTCTTCCTGGCGCATTTGAGCGCGCGGAAATCTCCGACTTGGAATCAGACGTCTTGTCACCGTATTTCCACACGCTACCTGTGCTCTTTGAGAGACCGTCGTATGTCATTGCCAGAGCGCTACCGCCTTGGGTCGGGGATCTTGTCGAGGATTCGTATGCTCGGTCACTGAATAAGGCAACATTCGGGTCGTCGATCTGTGTGTCAGAAAAGAACGCTGCAGAATGGCAATCGCAGCTCTCCAACCATGCAGTTCAACGCCTCTTGGAAGAAATGCTTCCTAGTGTTCGCTTTGAGCCTCTTCCGTCAGGCTCAAAGAGGGGCGGGCGCCCCCGGAAGGTCGATGAAGTTGCCAGCGCGTACCGCGAATTGGGTTTGAGCGCCGAGCACCTGACCTGGAAAGAGATCCATAATCGGCTTGAAGCTCATCTTGGTTTTGCGTTCTCAGAAATGACACTTCGTCGCGTAGTGCCTCGCCTACACAAACAATTTCCGGACGAAGAAGCTTAGTTCTGCAGGTCACAACGATGCGAAATATCTGGTCAAAACCCTAGTCAAAACCCTGATCAGAACCAAAAGGGACTTTTGACAGTTTTGTTAGTCTGGATTTCTGAATGTGCTTTCGATCACTGAAAACCATCTTGTATCCCTACGAAGGAGCCCGAGATGGCCAATCTGTTCGAAAGCGATCGAGCCTACGTTCTGGGTGATCCAGAGCTCAACCGTGTCAACGGCGGAGCAAAAACCGGCCACGGGGCGGAGCAAAAGTCTGCCACCAGAGAGGGCATGGGATTGAAGCGGAGGGAACGCTTCGCGCCCCGGCAGCTGCGCTTTTCAGATAGCTGGCGGCTGCCGGGGCGCTTTGGCCCAGCGGGCCAAACCTGAACGATGTGATCAGGTGTCGGCGCTGTTTCGGGCGCGGCTTTGGGCAAGCCGATAGCTGTCGCCGTTCATCTCGAGGATGTGGACATGGTGGGTGAGCCGGTCGAGCAGAGCGCCGGTCAGGCGCTCGGAGCCGAAGGTTTCGGTCCATTCGTCGAAGGGCAGATTGCTGGTGATCATGGTGGCGCACCGCTCGTAGCGCTGCGAAATCAGTTCCAACAGCAGCTCGGCGCCGGTCTTGCTCAGAGGCACGAAGCCCAGCTCGTCGATGATCAGGAGCTTGTATCCGACCATCTGTTTTTGCAGGCGTAGCAAGCGGCGCTCGTCGCGGGCCTCCATCAGCTCGTGGACCAATGCGGCAGCGGTGGTGAAGCCGACGGAAAGGCCCTTCTGGCAGGCGGCCAGTCCAAGGCCCAAGGCGACATGGGTCTTGCCGGTGCCGCTCGGGCCGAGGGCAATGACATTCTCGCGCCGCTCGATCCATTCCCCTCGGGCGAGTTCCAGCACCTGCATCTTATTGAGCTTGGGGATCGCCTTGAAGTCGAAGCTGTCGAGGCTTTTGGTCGCCGGGAACTTCGCCGCCTTGATGCGGCGCTCGACCATCCGCCGTTCGCGGTCGATCAGTTCGAGTTCCACCAGGCGCGCCAGGAAGCGAACGTGGTCCTGCCCCTCCGCGGCGCACTGGCGCGCGAGCTTGTCGTATTCCTTCAGGAAGGTCGGCAGCTTGAGCGTCTTCAGATGATGGGCGAGCAGGAGGTCGGGCGCGTCGGTCATCGGGCCTCCTCCGAAATCAGGCACATGTAGCTGGCCGCCGAGGTCTTTCCGACCTCGGCCCGCGGCAGGTAGGGATAGACGTCGAGGTCGAGCTTCGGCGGTCGCTTCTCGACCTGACACAACACCAGATGCTTGACGGCGTCGAAGCCGATGGCTCCCATGCGCAGGGCCGTCTTCACGGCGGCTTGCACATCGTCGAGCTCGAAGGCCTCCAGCAGCCGCAGGACCTGGACGAACTCACGCCGCCCCGCCTTGAGCATGCGTGCTTCCATCAGGCGGCGCAGGGTTGCGAACTCGGGCGGCAGCTCCCAGCCTGTCAGCGGCGCGGCCTGGTCCAGGGCATTGATCTTCTTCTCGATCAGCGGAAGGTAGTGGAGCGGGTCGAAGACGACATCCTCGCGCTCATAGCTGCGCGGATGGCGCGCGATGAGATCGCCGCCGCAGCCGATCGCCACCTCGTCGACATAGCCGCGCAGCCAGACATCGCGGTGGCCGTAGGCGACCGGCACGGAATAGTCGTTGGTCTTGTAACGCACCAGCGCCTGCGAGGTGACCGCCCGCTCGCCTGATCGCAGGCATCGAAAGAGGCTGGCGGCAGCGCCGACATCACCTCGAGATCCCGGTCAAGGCGCGTGCCGATCATCTCGGTATGGCCGCGCAGAACATCGCCCTGACGCTTGCGGCATTGTTCTTCCAGCGAGGCGTTGAAGGCCTCCCAGGAGGGGAAGCGCGGCACCGGCACCATGAAGTTGCGCCGGGCATAGCCCACCAGCCCCTCGACGCTGCCTTTGTCATTGCCCTTGCCGGGGCGGCCATAGCGGTCACGGAGCAGGTAATGTGACAGGAACCCGCTGAACAGCCTGGCCCGCTTGCGGGTGCCGTCCGGCAGGATCTGTGCCACCAGGCACCTGTCGTTGTCGTAGAGCACCGACACCGGCACCCGACCGAAGAAGCCGAAGGCGTGAACATGCCCGTCGACCCAGGCCTCGGAGGTCGCAGCCGGATAGGCCCGGATGTAGCAGGCATCGCTATGTGGCAGGTCGAAGGCGAAGAAATGCGCCTTCTGCTCGACACCATCAATGATGACCATCGCTTCGCCAAAGTCGGCCTGGGCATGCCCGGGCGCATGGGCCAGCGGCACGAACATCTCGCGACCGCGCCGATCATGCTCACGAATGTAATCCTTCACGATCGTGTAGCCGCCGGTGAAGCCGTGTTCGTCCCGGAGCCGCTCGAACACCCGCTTGGCGGTGTGCCGCTGTTTGCGCGGGACGCCGCGGTCCTCTTCCAGCCAGGCGTTGATGATCTCGGTGAAACCATCCAGCTTCGGGCGCTTGATCGGCGCTTTGCGCCGGTAGCCCGGCGGAACCGAATACGCCAACATCTTCTGCACGCTGTCGCGTGAAATCCCGAAGTGACGCGCCGCCTCGCGCTGGCTCATCCCCTCGGCGCAGGCAAGTCGAACCTTGCGATACAAGTCCACGGTGAAAATCCTCCCGCCCTCCCGTCGCCAGAAAGGGCAAAAGTGGCCGACTTTTACGCCGCCCGCAGCCGGATCATCCCGCCGCTACCATGGCCGACTATTGCGCCGCCGTTCTCATTATCGCCGTAACCTTTGTCGACCATCGCGTCGGTCAGCTCGAACCCCGCGTTCAGCGTGTCGGGATAGTCGAACCCGTCCAGAAGCAGGTCCGGCCAACTGCCCTCCGGTGGCAGGTTCTCGCGGGCGAACGTGTCGGTATGCGCGGACGGACCAAGCATGATTAACCCCTGTCGTGTTGTGTATGCGTTTGGCGAGCGATGACGATGCGCTGAATGTCTGAAGCGCCTTCGTATATGCGTAACGCCCTGATTTCGCGATAAAGTGTCTCGACGACACCGCCCGAACGCACACCGTCGCCGCCGTGAAGCTGTACTGCGGTGTCGATGACTTTCTGTGCCTGATCTGTGACAAAGAGCTTGGCCATCGCGGCTTCGCGGGTGACGCGCGGGGCGCCGGAATCCTTGGTCCAAGCGGCGCGGTAGACGAGGAGGGCAGCGGCGTCGATGTCGAGCGCCATGTCGGCGATGTGGCCCTGAACCATCTGGAGATCGGCCAGCGGTGCATCCTGCACGATACGGGTTGTGACACGTGTCAGCGACTCGTCGAGTGCGCGCCGGGCGAACCCCAGCGCGGCTGCGGCAACCGAGGCGCGAAACACGTCGAGCACAGACATCGCGATCCGGAACCCCTCTCCGGGGCCGCCGATCATGGCTGAAGCCGGCACGCGGCAGTCGGTGAACCGCAGCGTAGCGAGCGGGTGGGGCGCGATGGTCTCTAGCCGTTCGGCGACCTCGAATCCCGGCAGGTTGGGGGTGACGATGAAGGCCGACAGCCCCTTGGCCCCCGGCGCATCTCCGGTGCGGGCAAAGAGCGTGTAGACGTCCGCGATCCCGCCGTTCGAGATCCAAGTCTTTTCGCCGTTCAGGACATATTCATTGTCTGCCGTCAGCACCCTTGGGACATCTGAATTGATTTCGTAATGGAGGGTTTCTGGCTCATCGTAACCGCCAAGGAGTGGAGATGAGACAGAAACC
>NZNT01000013.1 GCA_002695005.1 Maritimibacter sp. | reverse complement strand
GCTGACCTACACGCCGGATGCCGATTACACCGGCACCGACACGTTCGACTACACTATCTCGGACGGCAACGGGGCGACGGATATCGCCACGGTGACGGTGGTCGTCCAAGATGACGGCGGCAACCAGAACACGGTCGTCGCGTTGGACGACGCGGCGAACACGAATGCCGGACAATCTGTCGACATCGATGCGTTGGCGAACGACTCCGATCCCCAAGGCGACGACTTCTTTATCATCGCAAACACGGATCCGTCGAACGGCACGATCACCGGCTATTCGGATGGCGTGTTCACTTATGTGCCCGATGGCGGCTTCACCGGGACCGACACCTTCACTTACGTCCTGCAGGACGAGAACGGTGCGACCGACACGGCCACGGTCACGATCAACGTGGGCACGGTCTTCGACACCGACGCGGTCGACGATCAGGCATCGGCACTCACGCAACAGCCGATCACCATCGACGTGCTGGCAAATGACTTCGATCCCGAGGGCGATCCGCTGACGGTGATCGACAGCACGGATCCGTCGAATGGCACAATTACTGACAACGGGGACGGGACGTTCGGCTACCAATCGGATGCCGGCTTCACGGGCAACGACACGTTCACCTACACGATCTCAGACGGGAACGGGAACACCGACACGGCGAACGTCACTGTTTCGGTGACGTCGAACAACGCCCCGCTGGTCGCTCCTGTCGCGACGGACGACACGGCGAACGTGCCGATCAACGACACGGTCACGATCGACGTGCTGGCCAATGACACCGACCCGGACGGCGACGACGCCAACCTGAAGGTGATCGCGGCGACGCCGTCGGAAGGGACCGTGGTCATCAATGCGGATGGCACGCTGACCTACACCCCGGCCGTCGATGGCTACATCACCATCGACTACACGATCCAGGACGAAGACGGGCTGACCGATACGGCCACCGTGACGGTGCTGGTCAACGACGGGATCGTGGAAGGCACCGGTGGCGATGACCTCATCGACACGAACTACACCGGTGATCCCGAGGGCGACATGGTCGATGCCGGGGACAATATCTTCCCGGGCAAGGGGCCGGATGACGACATCATCGAGTCCTACGAGGGTGACGATACCGTCTATGCCGGCGACGGCGATGACGACGTCACAACCGGCGACGGGGCTGACACGGTCTATGGCGAGGACGGTGACGACATCATCGACACCTCGGCACCGACCGAGGCATCGGACTACGGCTTCGCCCCCGGCGAGACCGTTCCGAACTGGCCGTTCTCGCCGCTGACGCCCGCACAGCTCGTGCCGGATGACCTCGACGAGGACAACGACAAGGACACGGTCTTTGGCGGTGCCGGTGACGACACGATCACCACCGGCGACGACGACGACGTCATCGACGGCGGGACCGGCGACGACACCATCGACGGTGGTCTCGACGACGACACGATCACCGGTGGCGAGGGCGACGATTACATCATCGGCGGCCACGGCTCGGACACGATCGAAGGCAATGACGGCGATGACGAGATCTGGGGCGGGCTCGGCCCGATCACGCCGGATATCCTCGATCTCGAGGACGATGCCTACCCGGTGGACGACTACGGTGACGCGGATACCAACGATCCGCTGAGCCCGATCCCGTCCTTCCTCGACCCGCGGCCCGACAACGGGATCGATGAAATCCGCGGCGGTGACGGCAACGACAAGATCTATGGCCAGGATGACGACGACGTCCTCTACGGCGATGCCGGCGACGACTACATCGACGGCGGGATCGACGACGACGAGATCTACGGCGGCGACGGCGACGATGAACTCTACGGCGGCAAGGGCCAGGACTACATCGACGGCGGCGACGGTGTGGACGAAGCCTACGGCGGCGACGACAAGGACTACTTCGTCAATGTCGGACCGGGTGACTTCGTGGACGGCGGCGAGGGTGGCGACGACTACGATACGCTCGACCTGACCGGCACCAAGCCGACCGGTGGTTCGATCCAGATCACCAAGGGTATCGGTGGCAACCCGGAGAACGGCTTCGTCGACTTCTTCGACTCGACCGGAGCCAAGACCGGCACGATGAACTTCGTGAACATCGAGGACATCGTTCCCTGCTTCACGCCCGGCACGCTGATCGCGACGCCGAAGGGCGAAGTGCCGGTGGAAGAGCTGGGCGAGGGCGACCGGATCATCACCCGCGACAACGGCATCCAGGAAATTCGCTGGATCGGCCAGAAGTCGATGGGCTGGCAGGAGCTCAACCGCTCGCAGCATCTCAAGCCGGTGCTGATCAAGGCGGGGAGCCTTGGAAACGGACTTCCGGAGCGCGACATGCTCGTGTCGCCGAACCACCGGATGCTCGTGGCCAACGACCGCACGGCGCTCTACTTCGACGAGCGTGAGGTTCTGGCTTCGGCCAAGCACCTCGTGTCCAACGGCATCCAGGTGGTGGACGTGAAGGAGGTGACCTACATCCACTTCCTCTTCGATCACCACGAGGTGGTGCTGTCGGATGGCACATGGTCGGAAAGCTTCCAGCCGGGCGACTACTCGCTCAAGGGGATCGGAAACGCCCAGCGTCAGGAACTGTTCGAACTGTTCCCGGAGCTGGAGACCCGCGAGGGGATCGAGGACTTCACCTCGGCCCGCCGGATCCTGAAGAAACACGAAGCCAAGATGCTTCGCAAGTAACGCAGCGGCCCGCCGGGGTAACCCGGCGGGCGACCTGACCTGGAAGGGGAGGGGCTGCCCCCGGTCCGCATGACGGATCGCGTTTAGGCCTGCATGCTTGGTCCGACGTTTCAGTGTTCCGAAGGCAACCTTGCGGCTGGGTCGCAGGGTTGTTTTTGGTTTGGCCCCCGGCGATTTGCCTGTTAGCAATTTCGACACCGGCGTCGCAGTGTCGCCATTGTTTCGCCACAGTCCCTAATGCGAAACAATTGCCGGTATTGTTTCCGAAACGCGGACAAACTCTCGTCCTGTCCCCCGAATCGCCCGCAAAAGAAGGCCTTTCGGCGTGATATGGGGCCTCATGCCGCGGTGGCTGCACGGGCGCAGAAGGTGGGGCGCGGGCGGGCCGGAATGTGGCGAAATCGGGCGAATTTGTGTCAATCGGGATGCGCGGACCAACAAAACAAGGGAATTCGGGGCTCGAAACTGCGTCGCATTTTCCTGATTTGCTTCATATTTCCGGCACCATTGCCGTCTAGCTTGAACCTCGAACTCTTGCGTAGACCGATTGGACGTCCTCCATGTTGCACTTCCGCTCTCCTGCCGTAGATCGCGACCTAGACCCCAGCCTGCCGTTCGACGCGCGCGGATCGTCCCCGCTGACGACGTTCTCGACGTCCGGTTTCGCGCCGTCCGCCGTCATCGAGACGGTGAACGGTCCGGTCCTGTCGCGTGATCTGAAGGCCGGGGATGAGGTCATCACCCGCGACCACGGCACGGCCGCCGTGCGCTGGGTCGGTGAGAGCATGTCCGTCTACGACAATGAAAACGAAAGCGCCCAGGATGATGAGCGCGGCCCCGTGCGCATCAAGGCCGGCACCTGCGGCACGGACCCGGAAGCGGGTAACCTCGTGCTGAACGCCGGTCACCGCGTCCTCGTGCGCAATCCGCTCAACGAGCTTTACTTCGGCACGGACGAGGTTATGGCGGAAGTGGGCGACCTGACGCATCTTGACGGGATCGACTTCGTCCCGCGTTCAGTGATGCGCTTCAAGCACGTTCTGCTCGACACCCACGAACTCATCCGCGCCAACGGCGTCTGGATGGAGAGCTTCTCGCCCGAGATGTGGTCGATCCGCGTCGCGTTCCCCGAGCAGTGGGCGGAGATCACGGAATGCGTTCCGCGCCTTCGGTATGAGAATGGCGATGCCAACTACATCTCGCCGCGCATGTCCGTGGACGCGCGCGAAGCCCGGCTTCTCGACCTGATCTGATCAGCTTTCCCGACCCGCCCGCCAGGCGTCCCACGCTTCGGGCGTGTCGAGGTCCGTGCGCGCGTGCGAATAGGGGAGCGACACGGCCCTGACGCGATCCGCGTTCTCATCAAGCACCACCTGCGCGCCGCTGTCGCCTTCGAGCGAGCGAAGCGCCGTGAAATCCCGGAACGGAAAGACGACCGGATGGCCCAGCTTGCCGTCGGCCGTCGCGCCGCGCAGGATCATGTCGCCATCGAAGGCATCCAGCACGCGGCGCATATCCTCGGTCGTGATCTCGGGCATGTCAGCCAGAAGGATCATCACGGCGACCGCCCCCTCGGGCAAGGCGGTGATCCCGGCGGCGAGGGAACGGGCCATCCCGTCCTCGGCATCCGGCACCTCGATCGCCGCGACGGGCAAGTCGTCCAACAGGTTCCACCGCTCAGGGCGTGCATCGCGCGGGGGCAGGGTGACGAGCACCGGCTGACCCGTCGCACGGGCGGCGGCCACCCGGTCGAGGAGGAGCGGCGTGCCGTCCACCTCTTCCATCAGCTTGTCACGCCCGGCCATCCGGTTCGACATCCCCGCCGCAAGGATGAGGACGGGGAGCGCGAGGCCGGTCATTTTTCCGGAATCAGCCCGCGTGGGCTGAACCTGAGCACGAGGAGCATGATGACCCCCATCGTGAAGAGGCGCATCTGGGCCGCGCTGCCGAGCAGGTGGTCCTTGAGCGCCGATCCGTCCGCCATGCCGGCGGTCACGAACTGCATGAGCGCCTGACCCATCGGCTCCACCTGCACCCAGAAGAACCAGATGAGGAAGCCGCCGAGCACCGCGCCCCAGTTGTTGCCGGAGCCGCCGACGATCACCATGACCCAGACGAGGAAGGTGTAGCGGAGCGGTTGGTAGGAGGCCGGGGTGATCTGTCCGTCCAGCGTGGTCATCATGGCGCCGCCGATGCCGACCACGGCCGAGCCGAGGATGAAGACCTGAAGGTGGCGGCGCGTGACGTCCTTGCCCATGGCTTCGGCGGCGACCTCATTGTCACGGATCGCGCGCATCATGCGGCCCCAGGGCGAGCGCAGCGCCATTTCGGACATCCAGATGAGGATCAGGAGCACCACGAGGAAGAGCCCCGCATAGCCCAGCTTGACCACGACCGAGGAGGCCACGACCGGGTCCGCGCCCCAGCCCTGCGCCCAGGAGACGAAGCCTTCGGAGCGTTGCAGGTCGATCTCGTAAGGCACGGGGCGAGGCAGGCCCACCACGTTCTTCACGCCGCGCCCGAGCCAGTCCTCGTTCTTCATCATGGCCACGACGATCTCGGAGATGCCGAGCGTGGCGATGGCGAGGTAGTCGGAGCGCAGGCCGAGCGCGGTCTTGCCGATGGCCCAGGCCGCGGCGGCCGCCAGCGCGCCGCCCACAGGCCAGGCGAGAAGGACGGGCAGGCCGAGCCCGCCGAGGAAGCCGGTCGCGGCCGGGTCCACCGCCTCGATCGCCTCGACCGCCGGGTCGAAGATCCAGCGGTATACGAAGAAGCCGACGACCAGAAAGACGACGAGCGCCAGTGACCGCAGCTTGCCCGGCGTCATCCGTTTGTAGATCTGAACGCCCCCGAGGATCACCGCGAGCCCGACGAGAAGCGCGATGATGACGCGCACACCGCCCGCGGCCCAGGCCTCACCCACCGGCGGGACCGAAGTGACGACAACGGCCAGCCCGCCCAAGGCGATGAAGCCCATCACGCCGACGTTGAACAGCCCGGCATAGCCCCATTGCATGTTCACGCCGAGCGCCATGATGGCCGAGACCAGCCCCATGTTCAGGATCGTGAGGGCAAGGTTCCAGCTCTGGAACATGCCCGTGCCGAGGATCAGCAGGGCGACGAGGGCGAAGAGCCCGATATTGCGCCAGTTCAGGGTCATACGGATTTCCCTTTGAAGAGGCCGGTTGGGCGGAACAGGAGCACGATCACGAGGATCGCGAAGGAGACCGCGAATTTGTAGTCGGTCGACAGGAGTTGCAGCAGGCTCAACGGTTCCCACGCCTCAGGCACGAGATAGGTCACGACCTTTTTCCATGCATAGGTCACCATCACCTCGGAAAACGCGATGACGAAGCCGCCCGCGATGGCGCCGAGCGGCGACCCCAGACCCCCAACGATGGCCGAGGCGAAGATCGGCAGCAGGAGCTGGAAATAGGTGAAGGGCTTGAAGCTCTTGTCGAGGCCGTAAAGCGTGCCCGCGATGGCGGCGAGGGCGGCGACGATGATCCATGTGATCATCACCACGCGCTCGGGGTTGATGCCCGAGAGCAGCGCGAGATCCTCGTTATCCGAATAGGCGCGCATGGACTTGCCCGTGCGCGTGCGGTTGAGAAACCAGAACAGCAGCGCCACGACGATCGCGGCGGTGACGATGGTGATGCCCTGTGTGGTCTTGAAGGCGAGCCCTTCGGCCAGCCCGGACCATTCCTTGAACTCCCGCGCATTGATGATGAACCGCTCGCCATCCGCGAAGTTCTGATCCCCCGGCCCGATGATGAGGCGCACCACGCCGTTCAGCACGAACATCACACCGATTGACGCCATGACGAGCACGATGGGCTTGGCCTTCACCCGCCTGTAGTAGGAATAGACCAGCTTGTCCGTCCCGAGCACGAGCAGCGCCGTGATGACGATGCCGAAGGGCAGGGCGAGCAGCGCCACGGGCAGCGGGCCGAGGCTCAGCCCCCAGCTTTGGAACAGCCATGTGAACAGGATCACCGCCATCGTCCCGAAGGACATCGTGTCGCCGTGGGCGAAGTTCGAGAACCGCAGGATGCCGTAGATCAGCGTGACACCGAGCGCGCCGAGGGCGAGCTGGCTGCCGTAGGCGGCGGCCGGGATGAAGACGAAATTCAAAAACGCGACGATCGCGTTCAGCACATCGATCAAAACGGGGCCTCGCAGGTCAATTCGGTGAGGGTCGCCGTGAATGGCGTGGTGGTGGTGTCGAGTTCGTGGAGCAGCATTGGAACGCCGTCATCGCCGGCGTCGCCGTTGACCATGAGCGTGGTCCTGACCTTGTCGGCGGTCCAGCTCCACGGGCCAAAGAACCCGGCGGCGATGCCGGGTCGTGCGTCTTCGCCGACCGTGATGCGCCCGATGCCCTCTGCGTCGACCTCGACGGGGGCAAAGACGAACGTGCGGGCGGTGTCGTCTGCGCCCGCGCAATCAAGCGCAAGACGCGCGCCCTCGCCATGTGCGGCGAGCGGGGCGGCGAGCGCGAGGAGGGCGGCGGTTCTCGTCATCGGGGCGCGCACCGTCCGGCATAGGAGGTCCGCTCGGCCCCGTCGTACATTCCCAGCTCGGCCACATCCAGGATCAGGTCCGGCGAGAGGGTCATCAACCCGACCACGCCGGTCGCCAGGTTGGCCGAGGCATAGGCGAAATACCCGCCGTCCTCGGCGATCAGGTTGTACAGGTTCTCACCCGCCATCGAGGACATGAGCATCGCACCGTCTTCCATCGTGCCGATTGAGAACTCCCAGTCGGAAGACGTGCAGGCGTTGGAGCCCTGACATTCCTCGACCATCAGGCAGTCGTACATATCGGCAGCCGCCGGAAGCGGCAGGGTGAGGGCGAGGGCGATCAGGGCGTTGCGCACGGCATTATCCTCCAAGGAAACTCTGACGCACTTCGGGGTCGGCGAGAAGCTCCTTGCCGGTGCCCGTATGCGCGTTCGCGCCTTGCACGAGGACATAGCCCTTGTCGGCGATCTCCAGCGCCTGTCGCGCGTTCTGTTCGACCATCAGGACGGGCAGGCCCGTGCGGGCCACCTCGATGATCCGGTCGAACAGCTCGTCCATCACGATGGGCGACACGCCGGCGGTCGGCTCGTCCAGCATCAGAACCTTCGGCTGGGTCATGAGCGCGCGCCCCACCGCCACCTGCTGGCGCTGACCGCCGGACAGTTCGCCCGCGGGCTGGTAGCGTTTTTCCTTGAGGATCGGGAACAGGTCATAGACCTGCTCCATCGTCGGGCGAATGTCGTCGGTGCGGATGAACGCCCCCATCTCGAGGTTTTCCTCGACCGTCATGGAGGTGAAGATGTTGTGGGTCTGCGGGACGAAGCCCATGCCCTTCTTCACCCGGTCCTGTGGGCTGAGGTCGGTGATATCCTCACCGTCGAGCCGCACGGTTCCCGCGCGCACGTTCAACATGCCGAAGAGCGCCTTCATCCCCGTGGACTTGCCTGCGCCGTTCGGGCCGACGATGACCGCAATCTCGCCCTCGTCTACCGCGATGGTGCAGTCGTGCAGGATGTCGGGACCGTTGCCGTAGCCGCCGGTCATCGTGTCACCGATCAGGAAGGGGCCGCCGGGCGCGGGGCGGGCCTTACCGTGCTGGGGGCCGGGCGTCATCGTCGCGCCGCCCTCTTTCGTGACCGAGCGGTCCTTGTTGCCGCGTCCGCCGTATGCGTCGCTCATAGCCCGTCCTCCACCAGCGCCATCAGCGCCGAACGATGCAATGCCTCATGTGCATTTGTCAGGTTTGTGCCCTCGTCGACCGTCTGTACCATGTGCGGCACGCCCGACAGATCGGCCACCGTGACCAGCGAGATGAGATCCGGCTGCGCCTGATAGAGCAGCGTTTCGGCGGTCATGCCAGGCAGCATGGGCGCGGGGCGATCGAGGATGTCCACGCGCTCCTGCGCCGGGAAGCTCGCGGCCGCCAACGCCACGTCGCCGGGCGTGGCGACCCATGTGTCATAGGCGAAGGGCGGGAGCGGGCCGGTCAGCAGCATGACCTGGCCCTTGTGATAGATCGTAACGCCCAGTTCGCCGTCGAAGGCGCCACGCACCCCGTCCCAGACCCCGCCATCGGGGCAGAACAGCACGCCGTCGCCCACGGTGTCGCAGGATTGCGCGAGTGCCGGGGCGGCGGTCAGCAGGAGCATCACGAGGGCGGAACGGATCATGCGCCGATCTGCTCCTTGTTCTTGAGACCGGTGCCCAGATAGGCCTCGATCACCTGTTCATTGGCCTTGATCTCGGCCAGCGTCCCTTGGGCCAGCACCTTGCCCTCGGCCATGCAGATGACCGGGTCGCAGAGTTTCTCGATGAAATCCATGTCGTGCTCGATCACCACGAAGGTATAGCCGCGCTCGACGTTGAGTCGCTTGATCGCGTCCGCGATGGTGTAAAGCAACGTGCGGTTCACGCCCGCGCCGACCTCGTCGAGAAAGACGATCTTGGCGTCCACCATCATGGTGCGCCCGAGTTCGAGGAGTTTCTTCTGCCCGCCGGACACCTGGCCCGCGCGCTGGTCCGAAATCTGCTCGATGGTGAGGAATTCCATCACCTCGTCGGCCTTCGCGCGCAGGGCGCGTTCTTCTTCCGCGATGCGCTTGCGCCCGAACCATGTGTCCCAGAGCCGTTCACCCGCCTGACCGCCGGGCACCATCATCAGGTTTTCCCGGCATGTCATCGAGCCGAATTCATGCGCGATCTGGAAGGTGCGCAGCAGGCCCTTGTGAAACAGCGTGTGCGGCGGAAGGCCGGTAATGTCCTCGCCTTCCATCAGGACGCGGCCTGATGTCGGCTCAAGAACGCCGGCGATCACATTGAAAAGAGTGGTTTTTCCGGCGCCGTTCGGGCCGATGAGGCCGGTGATAGATCCGCCTTCGATCGTCAGGCTCGCGCCGTCGACCGCATGAAAGCCACCGAAATGTTTGTGCAGGTTTTCAACCGTGATCACGGACCGCCCACCTCCGTATGTACCAAGCCCGGGGAGAAGTGTCCCCGGGCTTGGGCCGTTTGTCTAGGAAAAGGCGCTCAGCGGTACTGAACCGTCGAGTAGCCGTCTTCGTTGATCTCGTACTCTTCGTACGACCCGGCGGCTTCGCCCGGCTCGATCAGCTCGACACCCGAGGCACCGACGTAGTCCACGTCACCACCGTCCGCGAGGATCTGGAGCGCTTTGCCCAGTTCGCCCGGAAGGATCTGCTCACCGGGTGCGTTGGCCACGTCCATCACGTTCGCCGCGATGGCTTCGCCGGTCGCTTCGCCACCCTTCATGGCTGCGAGCGCCAGCAGGGCCGCCGCGTCGTAGCTTTCACGGGTGAAGGCGGAGGAGCCGTTGATGCCGGCTTCGTCGGTGATCTTCACGAAGGCTTCCATGCCTTCGCCCGCCGCGCCGGGGATGGTGCCGTAGGAGCCGACGAGCATGTCGCCGAGATCCGCGATGAGCGAGTCGGCATACATGCCGTCACCCATGGCGAAGGTATCGAAGGCGCCCGTGTCGATGGCCGACTGGATCACGCCCTTCCCGCCGGAGTCCGCATAGCCGAGCACGACAAGCACGTCGCCACCCGCCGAGGCGAGCGAGCCGACTTCGGCCGAGTAGTCGCCCTTGCCGTCTTCGTGGGGAACGGTGGCCGTGATCGAGCCGCCGGTCGCCTCGAAGGCCGCGTTGAACGCATCGGCAAAGCCTTTGCCGTAGTCGTTGTTAGTGTAGGTCACGGCGACCGAGGTGACGCCCTTGTCGGCGAGCACCTGGGCGAGAACTTCACCCTGACGCGCATCCGACGGTGCGGTGCGGAAGAACAGGCCGTTGTCTTCGACGGTCGTGAGCGCTGGCGAAGTGGAGGACGGCGAGATCATCGGAACGCCGTTCGGCAGGGCCACGTTGGCCAGAACCGCGGTCGTCGCGCCCGAACAGGCCGCGCCCATGATCGCGATGACGCCTTCGTTCGACACCAAGCCTTCGCCTGCGGCCGTAGCGGCGGCAGCGTCGACACAGGTCGTGTCGGCCTGCGTGGACGCGAGCATCACGCCCTCGAGGAAGTTACCGGAATCGTTGACTTCCTTCAGCGCCAGCTCGGCGCTTTCTGCCATGTGGGGCGTCAGGGATTCGATCGGGCCGGTGAAGCCCAGCAGAATGCCGATCTTGGCTTCCGACATGTGGCTTTCCGCCAGCGCGCCGGTGGCAACGAGAGACGTTGCAGCAGTCGCGAGTAGCAATTTTTTCATTTGTGTTCTCCCAGTTGGATCATTGTCCTGCCGCTACCCTAGCGCGGATTTCGCGAATGAAAAGGGGGGTCCGTGTGGTCCTTCGCATCCTGCAAAGCCGCCTTACGCATGGTCACGTTCGCGTGCGCGCCGATTGTGCGGGGGGCTTCGGGCGCACATCGTCGGGGTATGACAGTATTCAGTGCCCTTCGCCCCGCCACCGCCGCGCTCGCCCTCATGGCCGCGCTCCCCGCCACCGCCGCGACCGTCGAGACCAAGGCCGGTCCGATGGACATCAGCGAGGTCGTGGACGGCCTCGACATGCCCTGGGGGATGGATTTCCTGCCGGGCGGCGGCTTCCTCGTCACCGAGATCGAGGGGCGTCTGTGGCGCTATGACGAGGCCGGCAACCGGATCGAGGTGTCCGGCGTGCCGGATGTGGTGGCGCAGGGGCAGGGCGGCCTGCTTGACGTTGCCGTGGCTCGCGACTTTGCGGAAACGCGCGAGATCTTCCTGACCTATTCAAAAGCGCAGGGGAACGGGGCCGGCACGGCGCTCAGCGTCGCGGTTCTGAACCAGGCAGGCGACGCGCTCAGTGGCGGGCGTGTCCTGTTCGAGATGGCCGACGGCGGCAATACGACCCGCCACTACGGCTCGCGCGTGGTCGAGGCCCCGGACGGTGCGCTTTTCGTCACCGTGGGCGACCGGGGGCAGAAAGAGCAGGCTCAGGACCTTGGCCAGCACAACGGCTCGGTCATCCGCGTGGCCCGCGACGGCGGCGTGCCTGATGACAACCCCTTCGTGGGGGAAAATGGCGCGCTGCCGGAAATCTGGTCCTACGGCCACCGCAACCCGCAGGGCGCCGCGCTCGACAACGACGGCACGCTCTGGGTCGTCGAACACGGCGCGCGCGGCGGGGACGAGGTCAACAGGATCGAACCCGGCACCAACTACGGCTGGCCGGAAATCTCGTTCGGGACAAATTACGACGGCTCCGAGATCGGCGTGGGCACCGACGCGCCGGGCATGGCGCAGCCGGAGTTCTTCTGGGACCCGTCCATCGCGCCCTCTGGCATGGCGATCCAGTCCGGGGACATTCCGGCGTGGGAAGGCCATATCTTCGTCGGCAGCCTCAAATTCGACTACCTCTCGGTGCTCGATCCCTCCGACTGGAGCGAGGAAAAGATCAAGACCCGCGAAACCCGCCGCGTGCGCGACGTGGCCGAGGCGCCCGACGGGTCGATCTGGTTCATCTCGGAAGACAACGGCGCGATCTACCGGATGGCACCGGAGAGTTGACCCGGCGCGTCAGCCCGCCGGGTCCGCCCCGGCGTGACTGCCGCGTTCGCGGTAGGGCGTCGTGCCGTACTGCGCGCGGTAGCATTTCGAGAAATGCGAGGGGCTGGTGAACCCGCAGGCGAGCGCCACGTTGATGACGTTCATCTCGGTCTGCATCAGCAGGTTGCGCGCCCGTCCCAGCCGAAGCTCCATGTAATACCGCTTGGGCGATCGGTTGAGGTAGCGGCGAAAGAGCCGCTCCAACTGCCGGGTCGACAGCCCCACCTCGTTGGCGAGCGTCGCGGGGCTGATCGGGTCCTCGATATGCGTTTCCATCTTCTGGATAACGGTCGCGAGCTTGGGGTGGCGCACGCCGATCCGGGTCGGGACCGAAAGGCGTTGGGAGTCCCGGTCGGTGCGGATGGAGGTGTAGATCTGCTGATCGGCCACCGCGTTGGCCACGTCGGCGCCCACGTCCCGGCTGATGAGCGTGAGCATCAGGTCCATCGAGGCGGTGCCGCCCGCGGTCGTGATGATCTTGCCGTCGATGACGTAGATCGACTTGGTCAGGTCCACCTCGGGAAAATCCTCCAGGAAGCCGTCGTGGTTCTCCCAGTGAATCGTTGCGCGTTTCTGGTCCAGAAGCCCCGCCTTGGCCAGCGCATAGGCCGCCGTGCAAAGACCGGCCACGGTAACGCCGCGCCGCGCCTCGCGCCGCAGCCAGGAAATGAGCTTGGGCGACGTGTGGCGCGTCACGTTGGTGCCGGAACACAGCAGGATCGTGTCGTCATGGCGCAGCTCTTCGAGGTCGCCGTCGAGCGAGAAACTCGACCCGGCCGAGCAGGTCGCCGTGCCACCCCCTTCGCCGATCAGCCGCCATTCATAGGCGGGAAATCCGAGCTGCCGGTTCACCAGCCGCAGCGCATCCAACGCCCCTGCGAAACTCAGGAGCGTGAACTCCGGCATCAGCACGAAGACGAAACGCCGGGTTTTCTTGGTGGTGTCTTGGCTGGGCATGGGCGCGTCTTTTCCTTCGACTCCCCGTCAGGGTTGAGAATTAGGACCACTTTTCGCGCCGTGCGGCAAGGGCCGGGCAAGTTTGTTTTGCCAATAAGGCACCGGACGGCTATACCGCCCGTGTTTCCCGGAAATGTTGACGCTAACACACGCTTCCGGACCGAGCGATGGAGGAAGACATGACTCAGTGGAGCAAATCGGCCTGGCGCGACAAGCCGCGTGTTCAGATGCCCGATTACACCGACCCCGCCCGTCTGGCCGAGGTCGAGGCCCAGCTTTCTAAGTATCCGCCGCTCGTCTTTGCGGGGGAAGCGCGCCGGCTGAAGCGTGAACTCGGGGCCGCGTCGCGCGGCGAGGCGTTCCTGCTTCAGGGCGGCGACTGCGCCGAGAGCTTTGCCGAATTCGGCGCGGACAACATCCGCGACACCTTCAAGGTGATGCTCCAGATGGCGATGGTCCTGACCTACGGTGCCAAGGTGCCTGTGGTGAAGGTGGGCCGCATGGCGGGCCAGTTCGCCAAGCCGCGCTCGGCCCCCACGGAAACCGTGGATGGCGTCGAACTGCCCAGCTACCGGGGCGACATCATCAACGAGCTTGCATTCACCGAAGCCTCGCGGGTGCCTGATCCGGGCAAGATGCTCCAGGCCTACACGCAGTCGGCGGCGACGCTGAACCTGCTGCGCGCCTTTTCGACAGGTGGTTTCGCGGATATTCACCGCGTTCACGCCTGGACATTGGGGTTCACGGAAAGCGATGAGGCCGAGAAGTACCGGGATATGGCAAGCCGTATCCAGGATGCGCTCGACTTCATGGGTGCTGCGGGCCTGACGTCTGACCTGAACCACGAACTGTCCACCGTGGACTTCTACACCTCCCACGAGGCGCTTCTGCTCGAGTATGAAGAGGCGCTGGCGCGGGTCGATTCCACCTCCGGCCAGGTGGTCGCGGGCTCCGGTCACATGATCTGGATCGGCGACCGCACGCGGCAGCCGGACGGCGCGCATGTCGAATTTGCGCGCGGCGTCATCAATCCGATCGGGTTGAAATGCGGGCCGACGACGACGGAAGAGGACCTCAAGGTCCTGATGGAAAAGCTGAACCCGGAGAACGAGGCCGGGCGCCTGACCCTGATCGCACGCTTCGGCGCGGGCAAGGTGGCGGAGCATCTGCCGCGTCTCGTGGAAACGGTCAAATCCGAAGGCGCCAACGTGGTCTGGTCCTGCGACCCGATGCACGGCAATACGATCAAGTCGCCCTCGGGCTACAAGACGCGCCCGTTCAACGCGGTTCTGTCGGAAGTGCAGGAGTTCTTCGCGGTTCACCGCGACCACGGCACCGTGCCGGGTGGCGTGCATTTCGAGATGACCGGCAGCGACGTGACCGAGTGCACCGGCGGCGTGCGCGCCGTGACGGACGAGGATCTTTCGGATCGCTACCACACGGCCTGCGATCCGCGCCTCAACGCGTCGCAGTCGCTGGAACTGGCCTTCCTCGTGGCCGAGGAACTGTCGAACCGGGGCAAGGCCGAGGCGGCGGCCGCGACGGCTTGAGCCTCGCAGCACTCGAATGAGGAAAGCCCCGCGCAGGTCGCGGGGCTTTTTCTTTGGGGTTCAGCTTTTTCGGGTGCGGAGGTTCTTACCCCTCGCTGCCTTCCGCGTCATGCACGAGGCGCAGAAAGGGTGCGCTGTCGGCTTGGGGCTTTTTCGTCGCGCCGCGGGGCTGGGCCGCGCCCTCTTCGGGGGCCGGGAAACGGTCTGGCATGTCACCGAGTATGGGGTCGATCTGTTTCGACGTGATGTGAAAGCGGCGCGGTCCGCGGCCGATCTTGCCTTTGGCCTGCAACGCGCCCAGCACTCGTGTGGGCCGGCCCTGTTCGTCCTTGAGCGGCAGGAGCACCATCTGCGCCTCCAGCTTGGGCCGGGTCAGGCCGCTGTCGGACTCCAGCGTGAGCCGTGCGGTCGCCGGGCTTTCCAGCACCGATTCCAGCGTCGATTGCAGCGCGCGCCGCGCCTCCGGCAGGAACATGGCCGTGATCGGCATCCCGCGCACCTCCATCCCCATGATGTCGTTGAGATGCATTCCAGCAAGCCGCAGCCGCGCCACACCGGGCGCTATCTTTTCGAGGATGAAAGCGAATTCGAGTACGTCCGAGATACCGCGCGGGTCCACATCGCCGCGCGAGGGCATGAGGCGACCGTTGCGAAGCGCGTCCCAATAGGCCTCGACCCGCGCGATCGAGGGGAAATGCACCTCCGCGCGCATCGCGCCGATGGAAATGACGTTGGACCCGGAGTTCGTGTCGATCTTCATGGTTTCCTTCGTGCCGGGGCTTTATTGCCCCCTGATGCACCCTCTGTTAACGAATGGTCGGTGTTCCTTACCGATGCCTTAATTTGCCACAATCTCGTCCAAATTGGGGCGAAACCTGAAGAAAGGGTTAACGCGTGACCAAGTCGATGACGGGGTTCGCGGCGCTGAAGGGGGCGCTGCCGCCATGGAGCTGGAGCTGGGACATCCGTTCTGTGAACGCGCGCGGGCTGGACATGCGTATCCGGGTGCCGGACTGGATCGACGGGCTGGAGCCTGCGGTGCGCAAGGCGGTGTCGGCCTCGGTCGCGCGGGGCAACGTGACTGTTTCGCTGCGCGTTCAGCGCGACTCTGAGGAGGGGGCGCTGGCGCTCAACCCCGCCGCGCTGGAGCGTGCGCTCGGGATGCTGGCCGAGATCGACGCGACCGCTGCGCGCAACGGTATGGAACTGGCCCCAAGTCGCGCCGTGGACATCGCCGGGATGCGCGGCGTGGTCGAAACGGCACAGGGCGACGATGACGCGGCGCCGCTCGTTAAGGCGCTCACGGCGGAACTGCCCGCCCTGCTTGACGCCTTCGACGCGATGCGCGCCCATGAAGGGGCCTCGTTGCGCGACATCATCACCACCCAACTCGACCAGGTCGCAGCGCTGGTCACAGAGGCCGAGGCGCTGCTCGACGCCCGTACCGAGGATCAGGCCGCGACGCTCAAGGCCGCGCTGGCCCGCGTGATGGACCATACTGACGGGGTGGATTCTGACCGGGTGGAGCAGGAGCTTGCCCTGATCGCCGTCAAATCGGACGTGCGGGAAGAGACGGACCGTCTCAAGGCCCATGTCTCGCAGGCGCGCAGCCTTCTGGACGGGGACGAGCCGCGCGGGCGCAAGCTCGATTTCCTCATGCAGGAGTTCAACCGCGAGGCCAACACGCTCTGCTCCAAGGCCGGATTTCAACCACTCACGCGGATCGGGCTGGACCTCAAGGCGCTGATCGACCAGATGCGTGAGCAGGTTCAGAATATCGAATAAGGTGGCACCATGAAGCGTCGCGGTCTTCTTATCATCCTGTCCTCGCCCTCGGGCGCGGGAAAATCCACGCTGGCCCATCGGCTGATGGACTGGGACCCGACGCTGACCTTCTCGGTCTCGGCCACCACCCGGCCGCCGCGTGCGGGCGAGGTGGACGGCAAGGACTATCGCTTTATGGAGGAGGCCGGGTTCCGGGCGCTGGTGAACGAAGGTCAGATGCTCGAACATGCGCATGTCTTCGGTCATTTCTACGGCTCGCCCGAAGCCCCGGTGCGCGAGGCGATCGAAGGCGGGCGGGACGTGCTGTTCGACATCGACTGGCAGGGGGCGGAGCAGATCAAGATGTCGGCGCTCAAGGACCATGTGCTGTCGGTCTTCGTCCTGCCGCCGTCGATCGACGAGCTTCACCGCCGTCTGGTCAGCCGGGGCAAGGATTCGCCCGAGACGATTTCCAAGCGGATGCAGAAGAGCTGGGACGAGATAAGCCACTGGCACGGCTACGATTATGTGCTCGTCAACGACGACCTCGACACCACCTTCGCCAAGCTCACCACCATCATCGAGGCGGAGCGTCTACGTCAGGCGCAGCAGCCCGATCTTTTTCCCTTCATCCGCAGGCTGCAAACCGAATTCGAGGAGGCAGACACATGATCTTTGAACTCGACGGTATCGCCCCGCAGATCGACGAGGATACCTGGATCGCGCCGGATGCGAACGTGATCGGGGACGTGGTGCTGGAGGCTGGGGCGAGCGTCTGGTTCGGCGCGACCCTTCGCGGCGACAACGAACGGCTGACCGTCGGGCGCGGCTCGAACGTGCAGGAAAACTGCGTGTTTCACACAGATATCGGCTTTCCGCTGACCATCGGCGAAAACGTGACGGTGGGCCACAAGGCGATGCTTCACGGCTGCACGGTGGGCGACGGGAGCCTGATCGGCATGGGGGCCACGGTGCTGAACGGCGCGAAGATCGGCAAGGGCTGCCTGATCGGGGCCGGGGCGCTGGTGACGGAAGGCAAGGAGATTCCTGACGGGTCGATGGTGCTGGGATCGCCGGGCAAGGTGGCGCGTGAATTGGGCGAGGCGCAGCGCAAGGCGCTCATCGCCTCGGCCGAACACTACCAGGACAACATGCGCCGCTTCAGGTCAGGCCTGAAATCCATCGGCTAACCCGCTGATTTCTTTGTGACCCTACGCAGCAGTTTGGGGGCGAGGCACAATGTGTGCACACCCTGTGCACACGCTGTACATACGATCGTGTGCACAGCGCCCGTTGTCGGGGCATTCACGAAATATCAGGATTTCCCGGCGGCGTTGCGCGTTGTCTGCGCCCCGTCTCAGTCGGTGCCGCGATACGGCTCGACATATTGCAGCGCCATATCCCACGGGAAGAAGATCCACGTATCCTGGCTCACCTCGGTGATGTAGCTTTCCACCATCGGCTTGCCCTTGGGCTTGGCATAGACGGTCGCGAAATGGGCATTCGGCATCAGGGCGCGGACCACTTCGAGCGTTTTGCCGGTATCGACAAGGTCATCGACCACCAGAACGCCGGTGCCGTCGCCGACGACCTCCATGTCCGGGGACTTGATGACCACCGGCTCGGCCTGGGTCTGGTGGTTGTAGCTTTTCACGCTGATCGTATCGACGGTGCGGATGTCGAGCTCGCGCGCCACGATCATCGCCGGGGCCAGCCCACCGCGGGTGATCGCGACCACGGCCTTCCAGCCGCCGTCGTCCGGCCCCTTGCCGTCGAGCCGCCAGGCGAGCGCCCGGCTGTCGCGGTGGATCTGGTCCCACGAGACGTGGAACCCCTTTTCGTGGGGCAGGCGGTTGTCGATCATGTGCTTTGTTCCGTCAGTTGGTCGCGTCGATGTCGGGGGCGTCCACGGCCTTCATCCCGACGACATGGTAGCCGGCGTCGACGTGGTGCGTTTCGCCGGTCACGCCGGAGCCCAGGTCGGACAGCAGGTAGAGCGCAGATTTGCCCACGTCGTCCGTCGTCACGTTGCGCCGGAGCGGCGAGTTCAGCTCGTTCCACTTGAGGATATAGCGGAAGTCCCCGATGCCGGAGGCGGCCAGCGTCTTGATCGGACCGGCGGAGATCGCGTTCACGCGGATACCGTCCTTGCCGAAATCCTCGGCAAGATAGCGCACGCTGGCTTCGAGTGCGGCCTTGGCAACGCCCATCACGTTGTAATGCGGCATGACCTGTTCGGCGCCGTAATAGGTGAGCGTTACCATCGAGCCGCCGTCGGGCATGAGGGCGGCCGCGCGCCGGGCGACGGCGGTGAAGGAATAGACCGAGATGTCCATCGTCATCGTGAAATTCTCGCGCGTCGTCTCGGCATAGCGCCCGCGCAGCTGCGACTTGTCGGAGAACCCGATGGCGTGGACGATGAAGTCGAGCTTGCCCCACTTTTCCTCGATCTCGGCGAAGAGCGCGTCGATGGACGCCTCGTCGGCCACGTCGCAGGGCACGACGAAATCGGTGCCGAGCTGTTCCGCCAGCGGCAGAACGCGTTTTTTCATCTGGTCGCCTTGATAGGAGAAGGCGAGTTCCGCGCCGGCCCCGGCGCAGGCCTTCGCGATGCCCCAGGCCATCGACTTCTCATTGGCGAGCCCCATGATCAGCCCGCGCTTTCCGTCCATCAATCCGCTCGACATTGCCTGTTCCCCGTCCCGTGGCTCTCGTGTTAGCCCGGTTTATGAGATTGCCCGGAGGGTCGCAAGCCTGCCGGACAGGCAGGGTGCCCACGCGGCACGCAAAACGGGAACGGACCGGCATGACTGACAGGACGGGAATTTTCGCGGGCGACGACCCTTTCGCCATCGCGCGGGCGTGGCTGACAGAGGCGGAGGTGTCCGAGCCGAACGACCCCAGCGCCATGGCCCTGTCGACGGTCGATGCCCACGGGATGCCCAATGTGCGCATGGTCCTGCTCAAGGAAATCGAGGCGGACGGGTTCGTCTTTTACACCAACTACGGCTCGGCAAAGGCGGCCGAGATCGACGCGGCGGGCACAGCGGCCTTCGTGATGCACTGGAAGTCGCTCAGGCGACAGGTCCGGGTGCGGGGCCATGTGGAGCGGGCAGACGGGCCCGAGGCGGATGCCTACTACGCCTCGCGCTCGCTCAAGAGCCGGCTGGGGGCCTGGGCCTCGCACCAGAGCCAGCCGCTCGACAGCCGGGCGACGCTGATGGCCGAAGTCGCGCGGGTGACGGCGAAGCACGGCACACATCCGGAGCGGCCGCCGTTCTGGGGTGGCTTCCGCATCCGTCCCGTCGAGATGGAATTCTGGGCAGATGGCGCATTTCGTTTGCACGACCGGTTCCGCTGGACTCGTGCCGATTTGCAAAGTTCGTGGAATATCCAGCGCTTACATCCCTGAGGATTTCGCAATATGCGAAGACCTGACCAAAAAGTCTGGATTGGACGGCTTGTGTCGGACAGCCGGCTGCGCCACATTCCAAGCGGGGATGCCGGACTTGGGAACTTTTCAGGATGGATGACGACGACACGTCGGGCCAGCTGAGGCTGACGGGATTTGTGAAATGGTTTGATCCCTCGAAGGGATTTGGGTTCGTCGTGTCCGACCGCGGCGGCCCGGACATTCTCCTGCACGCCAACGTCCTGCGCAACTACGGCCAGAGCTCGGTCGCCGATCAGGCGCGGATCGAGATCGTGGTGCAGGAGACGCCGCGCGGGATGCAGGCGGTGGAAGTGGTGTCGATCTCGGCACCCGACATCGACGATGAAGATATTTCGACGTTTTCCGAAGACCTCGACCTGTCGCGCGCCGACCCGCTGGAGCCGGCGCGGGTCAAGTGGTTCGACAAGGGCAAGGGGTTCGGGTTTGCCAATGTCTTTGGCAAGGCCGAAGATGTGTTCATACATGTCGAAGTGCTGCGCCGGTCCGGTCTGGCCGATCTTCAGGCGGGCGAGGCTATCGGACTTCGCGCGGCGAAGGGGGAGCGGGGGCGTATGGCACTGCTCGTGACCGCGTGGGACGCGGCTTTGGATGGAGAAGAGTGACCGTGAAGATTTCGAGTGTTCTGTTTGCCGCGCTCATCGCGGCCCCCGCGGCTGCGCAGGAGTGCAGCCCTGACCAGGTGGACCTGCGCGGCGATTTCGGGACAGCGCGGTTCTCGGTCGAGATTGCCGATGACGACGCCGAACGGGCGCAGGGGCTGATGTTCCGCGAAAGCCTGCCGTCCGGGCAGGGAATGCTTTTCATCTACGAAGCGCCGCGCACCGCGTCGTTCTGGATGAAGAACACGCTGATCCCGCTGGACATGGTGTTCGTCGGCGCGGATGGCGTGGTCGATTCCGTGCATGAGAACGCGGTGCCCGGCGACCTGTCGCCGATCTTCGGCGGCGACGAGATCCTCGCCGTGCTGGAGATCCGGGGCGGGCTGGCGGGTGCGATCGGGATCGAGGCGGGCGCCGAAATGCGCCATCCGGCCTTCGGCGAAGACGGCGTCTGGCCCTGCGGCGCGCAATAGCTCTTTCCATCGCGCGCCGCTCTTTGTAGAGAGGCGCTCGTCGGGGCGTAGCGCAGCCTGGTAGCGCGTCTGTTTTGGGTACAGAAGGTCGTGAGTTCGAATCTCGCCGCCCCGACCATTCCTCCACACATCGCCGGTGACCCGCAGAGTCCCGCTGGCGGCCTTTGCGGCGCGCCCCCCGATTCTCTGGGGGTCAGGGTTCCCCGCCCTCCAACCTACCCATATCTGGTGGGTAGACGCGTCCGATCCCAATATATCTGGTGCTGCCCTCGCGTGAATTTTGCGCGATTCGATGCTTTTTCGAACATCTCCGTGCTGGACTGTGACCCGCTTGCCATAGGTCATTTGTAACACTTCGATGACGGTCCGGTTTCACCCGACACGCCAGCTTGTCGCGGGAAGGCCCTGAAAAAACGAGGGCTTTTTTCGGGAATGAATCGTTAACCTTTTGCCGGCCAAAAGACTTCGCGCATCGTCAACGGAAAAAAGAGGTTAACGGCGCGGTAAATCCCGTTGACCCCTCGGGCCGGACACGTCAGGTTGTTGGTGCTGGTCGGAAAGCCACAACATATAGTGGTAGCCGACGGGAAGGGACAATTTACCCAATTCAGAGCCCCACATGTTGGGGATCATTTGCGGCAGGCACATTTGCGCTTGTCGTGAGGGTATTCCTTTTCCCGGTGCCACGGCCAGCACGAATTGAACCGCAGGTCAGCGCGAGCAGGGATCTGCATCCAGTAGCGGCTAGATTGAGATACAGGGGCCAAGATGAAAATCGCACGCAAGTTCACCGAGGCAGGCAAAGACGCATACGATGCGATCACCTTCACGCGGACGACCTCCGAAATTCGGAATCCGGACGGCTCTGTCGTCTTCAAGCTCGAGGGTATGGAAGTGCCCGAGACGTGGAGCCAGGTGGCCTCCGACGTCATCGCACAGAAGTATTTCCGCAAGGCCGGCGTGCCCGCCGCGCTGAAGCCGGTCAAGGAAGACGGCGTGCCCGAATTCCTGTGGCGCCAGGTTCCCGATGAGGCCGCGCTGGAAAAAATGGATGCCGATGAACGGTTTACGGGCGAGACCTCGTCCAAGCAGGTGTTCGACCGCCTCGCCGGTGCCTGGGCCTACTGGGGCTGGAAGGGTGGCTATTTCTCGACCGAGGAAGATGCGCACGCCTATTTCGACGAGATGCGTTTCATGCTGGCCACGCAGAAGGCCGCGCCGAACTCGCCGCAGTGGTTCAACACCGGCCTGCACTGGGCCTATGGCATCGACGGCCCGTCGCAGGGCCACTACTACGTCGATTTCGAGACCAAGGAACTGACCAAGTCGGCCTCGGCCTATGAGCATCCGCAGCCCCATGCCTGTTTCATCCAGTCGGTCGGTGACGACCTCGTGGGTGACGGCGGCATCATGGACCTGTGGGTCCGCGAGGCGCGTCTGTTCAAGTACGGTTCCGGCACCGGCACCAACTTCTCGTCGCTGCGCGCCGAGGGCGAACAGCTTTCGGGCGGTGGCAAGTCCTCGGGCCTCATGGGCTTTCTCAAGATCGGTGACCGCGCGGCGGGCGCGATCAAGTCGGGCGGCACCACGCGCCGCGCGGCCAAGATGGTCATCGTCGATGCCGATCACCCGGATATCGAGGAATACATCAACTGGAAGGTGAAAGAGGAGCAGAAGGTCGCGAGCCTCGTCGCCGGCTCCAAGATGCATGAGCGTCACCTCAACGACATCTTCGCCGCGATCCAGGGCTGGGACGGCTCCATCGACGCCGCCACCGACCCCAAGGAGAACCCGCAGCTGAAAGAGGCCGTGCGGGCCGCGAAAAAGATCGCGATCCCCGAGACCTACATCAAGCGCGTGCTGGATTATGCGCGGCAGGGCTATGCCTCCATCGAGTTCCCGACCTACGACACGGACTGGGATTCGGAAGCCTATGCCTCGGTTTCGGGCCAGAACTCCAACAACTCGGTGCGCGTGACGGACGCCTTCCTCAAGGCGGTCAAGGACGACGCCGACTGGGAGCTGATCCGGCGCACCGACGGGTCCGTCGCCAAGACGATCAAGGCGCGCGACCTGTGGGAAACCATCGGTCACGCCGCCTGGGCCTGTGCCGATCCGGGCATCCAGTACCACGACACCGTCAACGCCTGGCACACCTGCCCGGAAGACGGGGCGATCCGCGGGTCGAACCCGTGCTCGGAATACATGTTCCTCGACGATACCGCCTGTAACCTCGCCTCGATGAACCTGCTGACCTTCCTCAAGGACGGCGAGTTCCAGGCCGAGGACTACATGCACGCCACGCGTCTTTGGACCGTGACGCTGGAAATCTCGGTGACGATGGCGCAGTTCCCGTCCAAGGAAATCGCGCAACTGTCCTATGACTTCCGCACGCTGGGTCTGGGCTATGCCAATATCGGCGGGCTGCTCATGAACATGGGCTACGGCTACGACTCGAAAGAGGGCCGGGCGCTGACCGGGGCGCTGAGCGCGATCATGTCGGGTGTGGCCTATGCCACCTCCGCCGAGATGGCCGGTGAGCTGGGCGCCTTCGACGGCTACAAGCGCAACGCCAAGCACATGCTGCGCGTCATCCGTAACCACCGCACGGCGGCCTACGGCGCCGAGGACGGTTACGAAGGGCTGGAAGTGAAGCCCGTGCCGCTGGATCACGCGGGCTGCCCGGACGGCAAGCTCGTCGACCTCGCCATGTCCGCCTGGGACGAGGCGCTGGCGCTGGGTGAGAAGCACGGCTACCGCAACGCGCAGGTGTCCGTCATCGCGCCGACCGGCACCATCGGTCTGGTCATGGATTGCGACACGACGGGGATCGAGCCGGACTTCGCGCTGGTGAAGTTCAAGAAGCTCGCCGGTGGCGGTTACTTCAAGATCATCAACCAGTCGGTGCCGGCGGCGCTTGAAAAGCTCGGCTACGGCTCGGCGCAGATCGAGGAAATCATCGCCTATGCGGTCGGCCACGGCAGCCTTGGCAACGCACCGGGGATCAACACGCAGGCCCTGATGAACAAGGGCTTCGGGCAGGCGGAGATCGAGAAGGTCGAGAAAGGCCTGACCTCGGCCTTCGACATCCGCTTCATCTTCAACCAGTGGTCGCTGGGCGAAGAATTCTGCAAGAACGACCTCGGCCTGACCGATGCGCAGCTCAACGATCCGGCCTTCGACCTGCTCAAGCATCTGGGCTTTTCCAAGGGCGACATCGAGGCGGCCAACGACCACGCGCTCGGCACCATGACGCTGGAGGGTGCACCGCACCTGAAGCAAGAGCATTACAAGGTGTTCGATTGTGCCAACCCCTGCGGCAAGAAGGGCAAGCGGTTCCTGTCCACGGACGCGCATATCTACATGATGGCTGCCGCCCAGTCGTTCATCTCGGGCGCGATCTCGAAGACGATCAACATGCCCAACGACGCCTCGATCGAGGATTGCCAGCGCGCCTATGAGCTGTCCTGGAGCCTCGGCATCAAGGCCAACGCGCTCTACCGTGACGGCTCCAAGCTGTCCCAGCCGCTCGCCGCCGCGCTTGTCGAGGACGACGAGGAGGCCGAGGAGACCCTCGCCACCGGCACGCCGCAGCAGAAGGCGGAAGTGCTGGCCGAGAAGATCATCGAGAAGGTGGTCATCAAGGAAGTGGCACGGGCCGGGCGCGAAAAGCTCCCCGAACGGCGCAAGGGTTATACCCAGAAGGCCATCGTGGGTGGTCACAAGGTCTACCTGCGCACCGGCGAATACGGAGACGGCCAGCTGGGCGAGATCTTCATCGACATGCACAAGGAAGGTGCGGGCTTCCGCGCGATGATGAACAACTTCGCCATCGCCGTGTCCGTGGGCCTGCAATACGGTGTGCCGCTGGAGGAATTCGTCGACGCCTTCACCTTCACCAAGTTCGAGCCGGCCGGGATGGTGCAGGGCAACGAGACGATCAAGAACGCGACCTCGATCCTCGACTACATCTTCCGCGAGCTTGCGGTGTCCTATCTCGACCGCACGGACCTCGCCCATGTGAAGCCCGAAGGCTCGACCTTCGACGATCTGGGTCGCGGGCAGGAAGAGGGCGTCGCCAACGTCAAGGAAATGTCCGAGACCGCGGCGAGCCGGTCGCTCGAAATGCTCAAGCAGGTGTCCTCGACCGGCTATCTGCGCAAGCGGCTTCCGCAGGAGCTTGTCGTCCTGCAAGGCGGCATGGAGGCCACGGGCACGGGCGGCGATCCGGTGACGGCGCTGCACACGCTGGTGCCCGAGACCTCTTCGGGCATGGCCGGGGGCACGATGCTCTCGGGCTCGTCCACTGCGCTCGCCTCGGGCGGGGTTCAGACGATGGACGCGCGCACCAAGGCCAAGATGCAGGGCTATGAAGGCGAGGCCTGCGGCGAATGCGGCAACTACACGCTGGTGCGCAACGGGACCTGCATGAAGTGCAACACCTGCGGCTCCACGAGCGGGTGCAGCTGAGGAGCCGGGCGATGGAGCTGAGAGATTTCAGGGGGTCCTTCCGGATCGACGGTCGCGAGACGGACCGGATGGACCTTCGCATCCTGCTCACCATCGGCGGCGGTGAAACCCACGGGTCGGGCGCGTTCCGCGTGCCTGCCGCGATGATCGGCACGGAGACGGGCGGTCCGCTGACCTTCGTGACCGAGGCTGGTGACGAGATCACCGTCGTCGTGCGGGAGTTCGACCTGACGCAGGGGGTGGCCTACTTCCTGACCGAGGGCGAGGTGCCCGCGCTGCCCAGGGCGCGCGACGCCGGGTAGACGAGAACGAGACACGGGGCGGGTGCGCTCGCCCCTGACGCGGATAGGGCCGCAGGCAGAAAGATACCGGGCGGTACGAACGATGAGCCTTATCAGCGAAACTGGGGAGCCTTCGGGCTCCCCTTTTTCTTTGGCGCAGGCGACCTATTGCGATAGGTCCGGGCGGAATTTGCCAATAATGACAAAGGTTTGTCGGCGCGGTTTGGCGCGACGCATGAGGGTCAGCGTTTGCGGATGATATAGGCGGTTGTGCCATCGTCCTCTTGCGTGTCGATCAGCTCGTGGCCCTGTTCGGCGCAGAAATGCGGCACGTCGATCACCGCCACGGGGTCGGTGGCCAGAAGGCGCAGGATCTGGCCGTCGGCCATCGACCGCAGGGCCTTGCCCGCTTTCAGCACGGGCCAGGGGCACATGAGGCCCGTCGCGTCGATCTCCACGTCGAATTTCATGGCCCGGTCCGTAGCGCAGCGCGTGTTACAAGTCCATCGCCCGGATGTGACGCTTTGACAGGTGACGTCGCGCGCGGCGCGCGGTAGGGATCGGCCATGTTCGGGATAGACCTCATCGACGCGAGCCTTCTGCCCGCGCTCCTCATCGCGCTCGTCGCGGGACTTCTGAGTTTCCTCAGCCCCTGTGTGCTGCCCATCGTGCCGCCTTACCTCGCCTATATGTCGGGGGTGAGCGTCACGGAGTTGTCGGAGGGTCAGAAAGCCTCCCGCAAGGCCTCATTGGCGGCGCTGTTTTTCGTTCTGGGTCTGTCGACGGTGTTCCTGTTCATGGGATTCGCTGCGTCGGCCTTTGGCGCGTTTTTCTTGCAAAACCAAAGCGTTTTCAACGCGGTGGCCGGCATCGTGGTCATGGTGTTCGGGGCGCATTTCCTTGGCATCTTCACGATTCCCTTCCTCAACCGCGAAGCGCGGCTGGATGCGGGCGATCAGGGGGGATCGGCTTTTGGCGCCTATCTGCTGGGTCTCGCCTTCGCCTTTGGCTGGACGCCCTGCATCGGCCCGCAACTGGGGGCGATCCTGTCGCTTGCCGCTTCGGAGGCGGATGTGGCGCGGGGCACGCTGCTGCTCGGTGTCTATGCCGCCGGGCTGGGCATTCCGTTCCTGCTGGTCGCCGCGTTCTTTCCCCGCATGACGCGCGTCATGGGATGGATGAAACGGCACATGGAGCGGATCGAGCGGATCATGGGGCTGCTTCTGTGGACCATCGGGCTGCTCATGCTCACGGGCGGCTTCTCGGCCTTCTCCTACTGGCTGCTCGAAACCTTCCCGGCGCTCGCGGTTCTGGGCTGAGTTTCGCCGCGCTGGCGCGCGCCGACCCGCGCGGGGGCGCTGCCCCCGCACCCCCGAGGTATTTTCGGACCAAAGAAGAGGGGACGCGCGCCCGGATTGTCGCCGTTGGGGCTTATTTTCGTCGAAAACGATGGGTATCGTTTCGGCGAGAGGCAAGGCGACATGACGGACGGGCAGGGACAGACGGTCAGGCGGCGGCGGGTGTTCTACATCCCCGGCTATGATCCGATTCATCCGCGCCGCTACCGCGAGCTTTACCGGAGCGAAGGCGCGGCCCAGGCCGGGATTTCCGGCTATGGGATCGGGCTGGTGGGCCGGCAGGGTGGCGCGACCTATGGCTGGCAGGTTGATGGCGCGATCGAGGGGGGCGAGGTCGAGGCGGAGTTCGACGTGCTCGTCTGGTCAGACATCGTGCGCGATTCGATGGAGCTGAATATTCCCCAGACCTATCTGCTGATGGCGCGCACCGCCTGGACCTATATCGGGTCGGGGGCGCTGTGGCGGCTGATGCGGCTGCGCAAGGGGCCGGTGCTGGCGGCGCTTTATCCGGTGGCGATGCTGATCCTGCAAATGGTCGTGGCCGGTCTCGGCGGGTGGATCGTCGGGCAGGTATTGCATTGGGCAGCGGGGCTTCTGGTCGCAGGGGTCCTGCCCAACCTTTTGTTCTGGCTGGCCTTTGTAGCGGTCCTCGTCGTGGTGCTGCGCGCGTTCCGGCGCTATGACAACAAGCTGTTCGTCTACTACCTGATGCATGACTATGCCTATTCGGCGCGCTCCAAGGGGGCCAATCCACCGGAGCTGGAGGGGCGGATGGCGGTCTTCGCCGACCAGATCGCGGCGGCGCTGGAGGAGGACGTGGACGAGGTGCTGGTCGTGGGCCATTCCTCGGGTGCGCATCTGGGGGTGTCGATCCTGGCCGACCTCGACCGGGCGGGGCGGATTCCGGCGGACGGCCCGGCGCTCGGGTTTCTGTCATTGGGGCAGGTGGTGCCGATGGTGTCGTTTTTGCGCGATGCGGGGCGGCTGCGGCGCGACCTGCATGATCTGTCCACCTCGGACAGCCTGTTCTGGCTCGACGTGACCGCGCCGGGGGATGGCTGCGCCTTTGCGCTGTGCGACCCGGTTGCCGTGTCGGGCGTGGCGCCCGAGGGCCAGCGCTGGCCCCTGGTCATCTCGGCCGCCTTCACGCAGACGCTTTCGCCCGAGCGGTGGGCGGAGTTGCGGTGGCGGTTTTTCCGGCTGCATTTCCAGTATCTCTGCGCCTTCGACCGGCCCGGCGACTACGACTATTTCCGGATCACGGCGGGGCCGAGGACGCTGGCTGAAAGATACGCGGGACGCGCGCCGTCGCAGAGCCGGATCACGCGGGCGGCGTCGAAATTCACGAGCATGGCGCCGTGATGCAGCCGCCAAAGCCAACACCCCGGCCCGGCAAGGTGTCGCTGCGCCGCTATGCGCGGCTGTTTCGGCAGGACATTCTGTCGGCCCAGCCAGGGCATCTGTACCGCGCCTGGATGGCGGAATTCCGAACGCCGTTCTTCCGGTCTTACCTGTGCAACGATCCCGTCTTGACGCGGTTGGTGCTGAAGGAGCGGCCGGACGATTTTCCCAAGTCCAACCGGATTCGCGAGGGGCTTGCGCCACTTCTGGGCAATTCGGTTTTCGTGACCAATGGCGAGACGTGGAAGCGGCAGCGGCGCATCATCGACCCGGCCTTCGAGGGCGGGCGGCTGCGCGATACCTTCCCGGCAATGTGGGCGGCGGGCGAGGCCGCGGCGGCGCGGATGGCGGCGCGCGCCGGGGAATCGATCGACGTGGAGCCCGAGACCAGCCATGCGGCGGCGGACGTGATTTTCCGCACGTTGTTCTCGATTCCGATCGAGGATGAGACGGCGAGCGCGGTGTTCGAGAAATTCCGGGAGCACCAGCGCGCGCAGCCGGTCTTGAACCTCGGGGCCGTGCTGCCCCTTCCCAAATGGTTCCCGCGCTTTCACAGCCGGGAGACGAAGCGCACGGCGCGTGATATCCGGGCGCTCATTACCCGGCTGACGGCCGACCGGATGGACGAGATCGCGGCGGGGACCGCGCCCGACGATCTGGCCACCAAGATCATGACGACCGCCGACCCGGTGACGGGCGAGACCTTCGATACCGAGGAAATGGTCGATCAGGTCGCGATCTTCTTCCTCGCCGGACATGAAACGTCGGCTTCGGCGCTGGCCTGGACGCTCTACCTGCTGGCCATGTTTCCCGACTGGCAGGACCGGGTGGCGGCGGAGGCGACAGAGCGGCTGGGGACGGCGCCGGAGTTCGGTGTCGTGTCGAAGCTGAGCGTGGCGCGCGACGTGTTTCGCGAGGCGCTGAGGCTCTATCCGCCGGTGCCGATGATGGTGCGTGAGGCCGCCTGTCCGGAACATTTCCGCGACCGGGAGGTGCCCAAGGGCAGCCAGATCGTCCTGAGCCCGTGGCACCAGCACCGGCATGAGCGGCTGTGGGACCGGCCGGACGATTTCGACCCGGGGCGCTTTGCGACCGAGAATGGCAAGACCTGTCTGCGCGAGGCGTTCATGCCGTTTTCCGCAGGTCAACGGGTCTGCACCGGGGCGGGCTTCGCGATGGTGGAGGGGCCGCTCCTCATCGCCATGCTCCTGCGCGCCTGCCGGTTCGAGCTGGTGGCGGAGAAACCCGCGATGCCGGTCGCGCATCTGACGGTGCGGGGGCGGGACGGGATCTGGCTGAAAGTCTCGCGACGCTGAGGCGCGGGGTCGCCGCGTGTGCGCGCGTCGGGTTTCGCCGCCATTTCCCTGCTTCGCAACGAAAAACGCGCCCCGGTCCGTTCGGGGCGCGTCTGATTTTCTGTGTCGATCCGTCGGCGGATCAGCCGTCGTAGTCGACTTCCTGCGTGATGCGCAGCGCGTCGGGGCGCAGTTTCGCGAGGTCCATGAGGTTCACGTCGTCCGCCGTGAACTCGCCCCAGCTATCAACCAGGTCGGAGTTCGGCACGCCCTCGGCCACCGGGTATTCGTAGACCGCTTCGGCATAGATCGCCTGCGCTTCATCGGAGGCGAGGAATTCCATGAAGGCGACCGCGTCCTCACGGTGCGGCGCGGCCTTGGTCAGCGCCATGCCGGAGACGTTGACATGGGTGCCTGCGCCTTCGAACTCCGGGAACTCGATGCGCACGGAATTGGCCCATTCGGTCTGTTCCTCGTCCTCGAGCATCGCACCCATGTAGTAGGTGTTGCCGATGGAGATGTCGCATTCGCCGGCCCAGATGGATTTGACCTGCGCGCGGTCATTGCCCTGAGGCTTCTGCGCGAGGTTGGCCTTTAGGCCTTCGAGCCACTCCTTGGCACCGTCTTCGCCCAGGTGATGGATCGCGGCGGAGGTCAGGGCGACCATGTAGGCATGGGTGCCGGAGCGGGTGCAGATGCGCCCCTCCCATTTGGGGTCGGCCAAGTCCTCATAGGTCGTCACCTCGCCCTCATCCACGCGCTCCTGGGAGGCATAGACGACGCGGGCGCGGCGGGTGAGGCCGAACCACTCGTTGCCCGGATCGCGGTATTCCGCCGGAATCTGGTCGGCGAGCACGTCGCTCTCGACCGGCTGCGTGACATCCGCCTCGACCAGCTCGGACAGGCGCGAGATGTCGGTGGTCAGGACGACGTCGGCGGGGGAGCGCTGGCCCTCGGCCTGAAGGCGCTCGACCATGCCGGTGTTGAGGAAGGCCACGTTGACCTCGATTCCGGTTTCCTCCGTGAAGGCGTCGACCAGCGGCTGGATCAGCTCGGGCTGGCGATAGGAATAGACGTTGACCTCTGCCATGGCGGGGAGCGCGGTGGCGGCGAGGCAGGCGGTTGTGATGGTTGTGCGAAGCATCGAAATCTCCCGTTTGCTTTCGGTGGCGGTTAAACCTGAGTGTTTTGGTCGGGTCAATACCCGAGTGAAGAAATCAGGTTTTTTTCGCTGCCCGCTCCTCGGCTTTCACGGCGTCCCACAGGGCGTCCATTTCGGCGAGGTCGCTGTCTTCCGGCCGCTTGCCCGCCGCGGCGAGCCGGGCCTCGATCTGACCAAACCGGCGCACGAATTTCGCGTTTGTGCCGCGCAGGGCAGCCTCCGGGTCGACGTCCAGATGGCGGGCCACGTTGGCCAGCACGAACAGGAGGTCCCCGATCTCCTCGGTCACCTCGGCATGGGTGAGGCTTTCGCGCGCCTCGACCACCTCGCGCGCCTCTTCGGCCACCTTGTCCAGCACGGGATCGATTTCGGGCCAGTCGAATCCCACGCGGGCGGCCCGCTTTTGGAGCTTCATCGCCCGCAGGAGGGCGGGCAGGCCCAACGCCACGTCATCCAGCACGCCCGTTCGGGCCTTGGCGGCGCGTTCGGCGGCCTTGATCGTCTCCCAGTCCGCGGTCTGTTGCTCGGCGGACTTGTCGCGGCTTTCCGTGCCGAAGACATGGGGGTGGCGGGCCACCATCTTGTCGGACATCTGGTTGGCGACGTCGTCGATGTCGAACCAGCCGCGCTCATCCGCCATCTGGGCGTGGAACACCGACTGGAACAGCAGATCGCCCAACTCGCCCTTGAGGTCGTCCCACGCCTCGCGCTCGATCGCGTCGGCGACCTCATAGGCCTCCTCGATCGTGTAGGGCGCGATGGTCGCGAAGTCCTGCTCGATGTCCCAGGGGCAGCCCGTCTCGGGGTCACGCAGGCGGCGCATGATCTCGATCAGCCGGGGCATCCCGCCCTTGGGGTCGTGGATGAGGTCGTCGGAACGGGTCATGGGCACCTCCTTGGTCGCCACAGGCCTAGCAAAGCGCGCGCGGCGCTGCCAGCGCTTGCGGGCGGGCAGGGGCGGTGGCAACGTGGCCGCACCGAGAATGGGAGGCGACATGGCGCTCGAAGATGCAAAGAACGAGGTGGACGCGGCCTTCACCCGGTCGGACCTCAAGGGGCCGGGGTTCGAGAACACCTTTGCCGGGGCGACGAGCTTTCTGCGCCGCCGCTACACCAAGGACCTGACGCAGGCCGATGCGGCGGTGACCGGCATCCCGTTCGATCAGTCGGTGACCAACCGGCCCGGCACCCGCCTTGGCCCGCGCGCGATCCGGGAGGCATCGGCGCTCCAGTCCCCGGATGCGCCCTATGGCTGGGGCTATGACGTGATGAGCGACTTCGCCATCGCGGACTACGGCGACATGGCCTTTGACTATGCCTATCCCGCCGGTGTGCCGCAGCGGATCGAGGCGCATATCGCCGGCATCCTCGCACAGGACTGCGCGGTAGTCACACTGGGCGGGGACCATTCGATCACCCTGCCGATCCTGCGGGCCCATGTGGCGAAACACGGCCCCCTCGCGCTGGTGCAGTTCGACGCCCATACGGACAGCTGGCCGGATGACGACCCGTCCCGCGTGGATCACGGCACCTTCGTCTACAAGGCGGTGAAGGAGGGGCTGATCGACGTGCCGCGCTCGATCCAGATCGGGATCCGCACCACGAACGAGGATCCGATGGGGATCACCATCGTCGACGCGCCGGAGGTGCACCGCATCGGGCCCGCCGCCGTTGTGGAGCGTATTCGCGAGACGGTGGGGGCCGGCCCGGCCTATCTCACCTTCGACATCGACGGGCTGGACCCGGCCTTCGCGCCGGGGACGGGAACGCCGGTCTGGGGCGGGCTGTCGTCTGGACAGGCGGCGGCGATCCTGCGCGGCATGGCCGGACTCGACATCGTGGGCGGCGACGTGGTGGAAGTGTCGCCCCCATTCGACACAACCGGCGCGACGGCCATTGCCGCCGCGCATGTGGCCACGGACATCCTCAGCCTCTGGGGCTACACGCGCCGCTGACCCCTTCTTCGTTCCCGAAATACTTCAGGGGGAGGTCGCATTTGCCTGCAAATGCGGCCCCGGGGGACTGGTCCCCCGCCGCGTGTGCCCGCCGAAGGCGGGGATGCGCAAACCCTGCGCGGGCGTCAGCCCGCACGATCTGGCACCGCCTACTCGCAGCGCTCCCACTCGGCGACGAACCCGTCGCGGATGACGTAGACCCCGGCATCCGAGGTCATCAGCATCACCCGCTCGGTGGAGGACATGCCTTCGCCCATGCATTCCATGTCGTACAGCGTCGCGCTCATGGCGCGCACGTCGACCGGGTCCGACAGAGTACAGGCATTTTCCACACCCTGAAGCTCGCCGCCACCGATGGCGACCGCCCCGCCGTCCATGCCGATGCTGGTGCAATCCCACCAATCCATGCCGGCCGGTCTGTAGATGCCGTCATATGCCTGCGCCACGGCGAGGCCGGGCAGGCAGCAGGCGACCAATATGCCGCGTATCATCATTCCAATCTCCGAAATTCCGGTTACCCTGTGGTGCACCTTAACAGCCCGGAGGCTTCATGCTCCTGAAAATCATCGCCGTCCTGATCGCCCTTGTTATCGTTTTCGGCATCTGGGTGCGCGTCTCTCCGCTGCCGGCGGACCGGTTCGCCGAGAAACCGGGGCCGAATGAGCCCGGCGCGCATCCGATGACGGGGGGCATCAAGGTGGTGCGCCCCTTGGCCGACCTGCCGCCGGATGCGTTCGAGGCGCTGACGTCCATCGCCGCCGCCACCCCCCGGACCGAGCGTGTGGGGGACGGGGACGACCCGGCGGCCTTTGTCACCCGGTCAAAGCTGTGGGCATTCCCGGATATCGCGACGATCTGGGTGGAGGGCGGCAATCTCCATGTCTATTCCCACCTCGTTTTCGGGCAGGGCGACATGGGCGTGAACGCGGCGCGGGTCAGCCGGTGGTTCGACCGGCTCGCGTCCCAGTCCTGAGGTCACGCAGTCCGCGCCGGTGGGTTTCCATGACGGCGTGTTCAGCGTCATTTCGCAGCGCGCGATGAAGGCCCGGCCGTCGACGGTGAGGCAGATCTCCTGACCGAGCTCGACGCGTGTGCCGGTCCGGTCGGTGCAGAAGCAATCCGGGTCGGCGGCAGCGGGCGCCGCGATGAGGGCGAAGAGGGCCAGAAACCTGTTCATGCATCATGCTAGCGCGTAACACGCCCTTGACCAAATCACGGCTTTGGGCGACGAGACCGCATGGTGCCTCTCGACAAACTCGACGCGATCACGCAGCGCTTCCAGTATCTGGAGGCGCGCATGTCCGAAGGCCTGTCGGGCGACCAGATCGCCGAGGTCGGACGGGAATATGCCGAGCTGAAGCCGGTGGTCGAGGAGATCGCGGCCTTTCGCCAGCTTCTGTCCGACATCGACGAGGCCGAGGCGATGCTGGCCGATCCCGAGATGCGCGAGCTGGCCGAGGACGAGTTGCCGGGCCTCAAGGACCGTCTGCCGGAGATGGAGCAGGCGATGCGCGTGGCGCTCCTGCCGCGGGACACGGCCGATGCGCGCCCGGCGCTGATCGAGATCCGGCCCGGTACCGGGGGCGACGAAGCCTCGCTCTTTGCCGGTGATCTTGCCCGGATGTACCAGCGCTATGCCGAGGCGCGGGGCTGGCGTTTCGAGGTTCTGGAGCAGAGCCTGTCCGAAGTCGGCGGCGTGAAGGACATGGTCGCGCGTATCTCCGGTGACGGTGTTTTCGCGCGGCTGAAGTTCGAAAGCGGCGTGCACCGGGTGCAGCGGGTGCCGGAGACTGAGAGCGGCGGGCGCATCCATACCTCGGCGGCCACGGTGGCGGTGCTGCCGGAGGCCGAGGACGTGGATATCCAGATCGACGCAAACGACCTGCGCATCGACACGATGCGCTCCTCCGGGGCCGGAGGACAGCATGTGAACACGACCGATTCCGCTGTGCGCATCACCCATATTCCGACCGGCCTCGTCGTCACCAGCTCCGAGAAATCCCAGCACCGCAACCGCGAGATCGCGATGCAGGTGCTCAAGACCCGGCTTTTCGACATGGAACGCGAGCGGGCGCATGACGAACGCGCCGCCAGCCGCAAGGCGCAGGTGGGGACGGGTGATCGGTCGGAGCGCATCCGCACCTACAACTTCCCGCAGGGCCGGATGACGGATCACCGCATCAACCTCACGCTTTACAAGCTGGCGGATGTGATGGCGGGGGCGCTGGACGAGATCATCGATGCGCTGATCGAAGCGGATCAGGCCGCGAAACTGGCGGAACTCGACGCATGACCCTGGGCGAGGCGCTGGCCGCGGCCACCGACCGGCTGCGCCGTGCGGGGATCGAGGGCGCGGCGCGCGATGCCCAGCGGCTCGTGGCACATGCGACGGGTCTGGATGCTCTGCGCCTGACGCTGGAGCGCGACATGGCGGTTGCAAAGGACGCGTCGGCGCGGCTCGACGGCTATCTCGCCCGGCGCGAAGCACGCGAGCCTGTGTCCAAGATCCTGGGCCACCGCGCCTTCTGGGGGCGTGACTTCGCCGTGACGCCCGACGTGCTCGACCCGCGGCCCGAGACGGAAAGCCTGATCGCGCTGGCGCTGGAGGGCGGGCCGGCGGCGCGTGTGCTCGACCTTGGGACCGGGAGCGGCATCCTCGCCGTGACGCTGGCCGCCGAATGGACGCAGGCGCGCGTCATGGCGACCGACCTGTCGCCCCCGGCGCTGGAGGTTGCGCGGGCGAATGCTGCAACGCATGGCGTCGGCGGGCGGGTATCTTTCGCGGTGTCGGACTGGTTCGACCGGGTGAACGGCGTTTTCGAACTCATCGTGTCGAACCCGCCCTACATCGCGGCCTCCGAGATGCCGTCGCTCGCGCCCGAGGTTCTGGGATTCGATCCCCATCTTGCGCTCAGTCCCGGCGGCGACGGGCTTGGGCCTTATCGGGCGATCGCGGCCGGGGCCGGGGCGCATCTTGCGCCCGGCGGTCGTCTTCTGGTCGAGATCGGTCACCGGCAGGGTCCGGCCGTGGCCGGGATTTTCACCGAGGCAGGCCTTGAAGACGTGCGCGTTCACCCCGACATGGATAACAGAGACAGGGTCGTTTCGGCCCGTCACGGCGCTTCCTAACGAAATTTCAGGGTTTTCACGCCACAAAGTGGCAAGATTCCCCGGTTATCGTTCGGAAACGCCGAAAATGCCCTTGTCATGCAGGCATCTGCGTGTTTACTCAAGGACAGCACCTGACGAGGACCCGTCCTCTCGGTGCGACAAGCCGACAAGCCGGACCGCAGAGACGCAGCGGAGTAGCTGCGCGGACCGAGAGCCAGAAAACAGGCTGGATACAGGACCTTATGAGATCTTCGAAATCACGTTCGCGCGGGAAGAACAACCGTAACCGCTCCCCCTCCAACAACATCAACCGGGTGTTCGACTCGTCCGGTCCGGAGGGAAAAGTGCGCGGGACCCCGCAGCAGATCATCGACAAGTACACGCAGCTTTCGCGCGATGCCTTTCTGGGCAACGACCGCGTGGCCGGCGAGAACTTTCAACAGCACGCCGAGCATTATGCGCGCCTGCTGTCCGAAGCCCAGCGTGACGCGGAAAGCAAGCGTCAGCAGCAGGGGCAGGGCCAGCCTCAGAACCAGGGCGGCAACAACAATGCCGGTCAGAATGGTGACGGCCAGAACAATGGCGGCCAGAACACCGGTGGCCAGAACGGTCAGGGCAACAACGGGCAGGGCAACAACGGCCAGTCCGGTGGCAATGAGCGCAAGGACCGTGACGCCCAGCGCCGCAACGAAAAGCAGAAGCGCCAGAGGGATTACGACGATCCCGGTGCGACGCCCCAGCCCGACGTGATCGAGGCCGAGGCCGACAGCGGTCTGGTCGAGACGCCGGAAGAGGCGCGCAAGCGCGAGAGCTCGGAAGAGAAACCGAAAAAGCCCCGCGCCCCGCGCAAACCCCGCGCGAAAAAGGCAGAGGCCGGCGATGAGGCCCAGCCGCAGCAGGACTCGCCCGACGGTGGCGCGACCGAAGCGGCGGAGTGACCTCTCCGACAGTTCGAGAAAAGGCCGCCTTTCTGGCGGCCTTTTTCGTTTGGGGTCCGGGCTTGTGTGTCGCCGGACGTAACGGCGATCAATCGTCCCCGTAGGCCAGCAAACGCACCTCGCCGGTCGTCGTGTGGAACGCGTAGAGCCGGAACCTGGTCGCGTCTGGATATGCCTGCGCGGGATCGGCGGTGGCGGAGGCGAGGAGCCAGCCGTCGCGATAGAGATGCGGTCGCAGGGGCGGGCTGTGCTCATTGCCGTAGTCGAAAAGGTCCGTGAGACCGGGCAACCGGGTGGTCGGGACGAACACCTGGGTCCGCGCGCCGTCGAGCGAGAAGGTTCGGATGTCGCCGGGGCGGGAGAAGGCGCCGGTGGTGATGAGCGTTTGCGTCGCGGGATCGAAGATCAGGCCGGAAGCATCGTAGTCGTCGAGCGCGGCCACGACGCGCCACGCGCCGGTTCGGCCGTCCACCCCGTAGATATACCCGACGCCGCCGTAGGTCAGGGCGTAGATCATGCCGGATGCGGGGTCGTGGACGCTGGCGGCTGGCAGCAGAACGGGCGGCACCGTGTCGGGCACGGGAAAGTGTCGGACCCCCGTGGGGTCGGTGAGTGTGATGCCGCTTTGGTCGAAGGTCAGGGTGTGTCCGACCGTGTCGGTGGCACCCGGCCTGTCGCGCAGCGCGGCGGGCAGGTCGTCGGTGCGTCCGATTTGCGTGGCGAGGTAGTCGTGCGACAGGGCAGCGGCCCCAGTGTCGAGCCGGTCCACCCGGAGCGGCGCGGACCCGGCCCGGTGCATCCCGTGGAAGCTGGCGATCCGGTCGGTGCCGAAACGCCGGGTAAGGGAGGTGAGCAGGGCGCGGAAATGGACGCCCACCGGTTTGTAGACGAGGGGGAGGTCCGGCGTGGCGACCCCGACCATCGGGATGCCCGACAGGGTGACACGGCTGTTCCCGGTTTCGCGCCCGCCCCGGATAACCTCGACCAGCCGCGTCTCCGGCGTGGTCTCGATCCGCCAGTGCGTCTCACCCCCGTCGAGCAGAACGAGCGCGACATCGGCATCCGGGCGATCGACGAGAACGCGGGATTCGGGCAGGGCGTAGAAATCGTCAGTCTGGCGCCCCTTGCCGATGGCGATGACGTGAACCTCGACTTCTGCGCGGACCGGCGTGCAGATCACGAGGATCAGGCAGGCCAGCGCGGCGATCAGTCGATGTCTGGCAGCGTCCATGTCGCCCGTTTCGCCCCCCCGCCCGCAAATCCGCGCTTCGCTGTCACGAGCGTAGCGTGATGGCGCTGGCCGGTCGAGGCAGGCGGTGGCCCCAACGAAAAAGGCCGCCCTCGCAGGCGGCCTTTCGTCTGGGATGGCAGGGCGATCAGGCGTTGGCCGTCGCGTTTTCCTTGAGCCATTTCAGCACGTTCTCGGGCGAGCTTTCGCCATAGGGGTCGTCGGCGTGGTTGTCGGACATGCCCGGCTCGACGAAGAGCGCCTCGATCACACCGTCGTTCACGACGGCGGCGTAGCGCCACGAACGCGCGCCGAAGCCCAAGTTGTCCTTGGCCACGAGCATGCCCATCGCCTTGGTGAAGGCGCCGGAGCCGTCCGGAATGACCTTCACGTTCTCGAGCTTCTGGTCGATGGCCCACTTGTTCATCACGAAGCTGTCGTTCACCGACATGCAGTAGATGTCGTCGATCCCTTCGGCCTGAAAGTCGCCAAAACCCTTTTCAAAACCCGGAAGCTGGTAGGTCGAGCAGGTCGGCGTGAAGGCGCCGGGGAGCGAGAAGAGCACGACGCGCTTGCCGGCGAAGTAGTCGTCCGAGGTCATTTCCTGCCAGCGGAAGGGGTTGGGTCCGCCGACGCTTTCGTCGCGGACGCGGGTCTGGAAGGTGCAGGCGGGAACGCGGTCACCGATGTTCATGAGTCTCTCCAGTCTGGACAAAATTCGGCCCGGTCGGGCGGGCCCGCCGGGGTATGGACCGTAGATACATACTGCAACCGCAGAAACAATGCCGCAGCGCGTCATGGCTCGTATGCAGCGAGTGCAAACCTGCCTTGCGTGGCGTGAGCCATGTGTCGCGGTCATGTCGGATAACGGGATTTCGCGGTGACAATCGTGGCGGAAAAGTTATATGTGGGCCGAGACGGAGGATGACATGCGTGACTTGACGACGCCGCAGGGCCGGCACCCCGAAAAGGCCCATCGCCCCGACAACGCCCAGCCGAAGAAGCCCGACTGGATTCGCGTGCGCGCGCCGGGTGGCAAGGGCTATGCCGAGACGCACAAGATCATGCGCGAGCACAAGCTCTCGACAGTCTGCGAAGAGGCTGGCTGTCCGAACGTCGGCGAATGCTGGAGCCAGGGTCACGCGACCATGATGATCATGGGCGAGATCTGCACGCGGGGCTGCACCTTCTGCAACGTGGCCACGGGGCGGCCCGATGCGCTCGACGCGTTCGAGCCGGGGCGGGTCGCCGATGCGGTGAAGAAGCTGGGTCTGAACCATGTGGTCATCACCAGCGTGGACCGTGACGATGTGGAAGATGGCGGGGCGGAGCATTTCGCCATGACCATCCGGGCCGTGCGCCGTCATGCGCCGGACACGACGATCGAGATCCTGACGCCCGATTTCCTCAAATGCGCCCCCGAGGCGCTGGAAGTGGTCGTCGCGGCCAAGCCGGACGTGTTCAACCACAACCTTGAAACCGTCCCCGGTCTTTACCCCGAGGTGCGCCCGGGTGCGCGCTATTTCCATTCCCTGCGGCTCTTGCAGCGGGTGAAGGAGCTGGACCCCGGCATGTTCACCAAGTCGGGGATCATGGTGGGTCTGGGCGAGGATCACGCGCAGGTGTCGCAGGTCATGGACGACATGCGGGCCGCCGACATCGATTTCCTCACCATCGGGCAATACCTGCAACCGACGCCCAAGCATCACCGCGTGGACCGCTTCGTGACGCCGGACGAGTTCAAGGCCTATGAGAACGCGGCCTATGGCAAGGGCTTCCTGATGGTGTCGGCCACGCCGCTTACCCGGTCGTCCTATCACGCCGGCGACGACTTCGCGCGGCTGCGTGATGCCCGCAACGCCAAGCTCGGCCGCGCATGACCCCTGAAGAGGCGGAGGCGATCGGGCAGGATATCCTCGCCCGGCAGCCGTTCTCGAACGCACTCGGGGTCGAGATCGTTTCGCTCACCGTTGGCACCTGCGCATTGCGGCTCCCGCTCGAGGAGCGGCACACCCAGCATCTGGGCATGGCGCATGGCGGGGTCGTGGCGTCGCTCGCCGATATGGCGCTCGCCTTCGCGGGCGGGCTGCTCATGGGTGAGGGGAGCGTGACGCAGGAGTTCAAGATCAACTTCCTGCGCCCCGGCAAGGGCGAGGCGCTGGTTGCGCGGTCCGAAGTGGTCGGCTCGGGGCGCAACCAAGCCGTCGTGCGCGCTGATGTGCTGTCGGTCGAGGGTGGCGCGGAGAAGCTTTGCGCCACCGCGCAGGGGACCATCATGCGCGCCGCGCGCTGACGCGCTTACCGGATCGGCAACGCCTTGATATAGGCCGCGATGGCCGCGCGATCCTCCTCCGGGAGCGCCGCGAGGTTTTCCACCACCAAAGCCATATGCCCGCCCGCCGTGTCGAATTCCGGGGTGAAGCCGGAGGTGAAATATTCCACCAGTTCGGCCTCGGACCACGACATTTCCGGTGGCGTGAGGTCGGGGAAAGTGCCGCGCCCGGCGGGGTTCGGCGCCCCGGTGAGCCAGTTCGCACCCTCCTTGAGCCCGCCCAGCGCGTTGCGCGGCGTGTGACATTCGGCGCAGTGGCCCATCGCTTCGACCAGTTCGCGCCCGCGGGTCAGTTCGGGGGACAGGTCGCCCTCCATCGCCCAGCCCTCGTTCAGGAACAGGAGCTTCCATCCGCCCAGAGCGAGGCGGATGTTGAAGGGAAAGCTTATGTCATGGGGCTGCGATGGCGTGGCATCGGCGGGCAGATCCTGCATGTAGGCGTGCAGGTCCACCACGTCCTGCGGGTCGAGGTGGATATAGGCGCCATAGGGCAGGACCGGGTAGTAATGCTGGTTATCAGGCGAGGTGCCGTGGTGGAGCGCATTCCAGAGGTCGATGGCCGTCCAGTCGCCGATCCCGGCGTCCGGGTCCATCGAGATGTTGGGGGCATGGAAGGTGCCGAAGGGCGAGGGGAATTCCTGACCGCCTGAAAGCACCAGCTTAGCCTCACCCTCGAACCCCTTGGCCATATGGCATGAGGCGCAGCCGGAAGCAGTGAACACGGTTTCGCCATGGGCGGGGTCCGCGGTCAGGCCCGCGAGCACCTCTGGCCCGTCGGTCTTGGGTCGGGTGAACCACAGGCCGATGGCTGCGACGATCACGACGAGGACGATCAGGCGAAGGACGAGGCGCATCGGGGACTCCCGGACAGGGGCAGGGCCGGGGCGTCGCCACCCCGGCCCGCGTTAACGAAACTGGCGCAGCTTACTCGGGCTGCCTGTATGCTTTGTGACAGTCTCCGCAGGCGCCGCCAAGAGCGCCCATCGCGCCTTGCAGGGATTCGAGGCTTTCGCCCGCGGCGGTCTCCATTGCGGCGGCGGCCTCGTTCAGCGCGACGGCCTTCTCGATGACGCCGTCCATATCGGTCCAGATGGCGGGCAGGGCGCGGGTGCCTTCGATGTCGTCGGTGGAGGTGCCCGGCGCCCACATCGGCCCCTGGTTCATGCTGGACAGCTTGACGAGGTTCTGCGCGGCGGCGGTCGCGGCCTCGGCGTCGTAGTCCATGTTCCCCTGCGCCATCGCGCCGATGGTGCCGAGGTTGAAGGCGTAAAGCTGCATCGTGGCCTGTCGTGCCTTGACCGAGGCGGGCACGCCGGCCTCGTGGCTGGCGGCAGTCACGCCCCCGGCGATCGTGCCGGCGGCGGCAAGGCCGAGGAGTATCGTGCGGACGGATTTCATGGCTGTCTCTCCCGTTGGGTTGTTGGCTGCTTGCCACGCTACCTGTTAGGTATCTTGGAGGAAGTCAGGAAAATCGCAAAGGCTCTGTGCAAAATGAAACAGATGGATTGGGAGGACCTGCGCTATGTCCTTGCCGTGGCGGACGAGGGATCACTGTCCGGGGCCGCGCGCAAGCTGGGGGTCAACCACGCGACGGTGTTACGCAGGGTCAACGGATTCGAGCAAAACATGGCGCTGGCCATCTTCGACAGGACCGCACGGGGCTACCGGATCGCGCCGCGCAGGCGGCGGGTGATCGAGGCGATGCGGGGGGTCGAGGAGGCCGCGCTGAAGGTCGAGCGCGCGATCACGGCGGCGCGATCACCGCTTGCGGGTGTGGTGCGCGTGACCTCCACCGATACCTTCTGCCTCGGCATCCTGCCCGAGATCATTGCAGGGCTTCAGCTTCAGGCCGAGGGGCTGGAGATCGAGCTGAGTTCGCAGAACCAGCACGCGGACCTCGCGCGGCTGGATGCGGATATCGCGGTGCGCCCGGCCGACAAGCTGCCGCCGGAGCTGACCGGGGTGATTGCCGGGCATCTGGGCGTGTCGGTCTATGCCGCACCGGGTGGCGCGGACGCCTGGCTGGGCCTGTCGGGCAGTATCGCGCGGGTAACGCTGGGCGCGAAGATCGGGGAACTGACGGGCGAGGCGCGGGTCGGCGCACGCAGCGACAGCTTTCCGGTGCTGCGCGAAATGGCGGCGGCCGGGCAGGGGCGCGCGATCCTGCCGTGTATTCTTGGTGACGCCGATGCGCGGCTTGTTCGTTTGGATGGGCTCATTCCGCCGACATCGGTGCCGATCTGGGTCGCGTCCCACGTCGATCTGGCCGAAGTGCCGCGCATCCGCGCCGTGCGTGACCTCATCATCACGGGGCTGGAGCGCGCAGGCCCCCGGCTTCTGGGCTCTAACGCGTGAGAGTGGTGCGCGGCGCCCCGTCGACCGTGAGCCAGTCGGGCCAGCCGAACAGCCGTTCGATGGCAAAAAGCGCAAGGCAGACGGCGATCACGGCGAAGAGCATCTTCACCTGCTTCTCGCCCGGCGGCTTGCGCGCCCATTTCGCCATCCGGAAGAAATGGCGCATGTTCCAGTTCATGTTTCGTCCTGCGTATCGGTGAAGCGTACGGTGCCGATGAAGGGCAGGTTGCGATTGCGCTGCGCGAAGTCGATGCCGTAGCCCACGACGAATTCGTCGGGAATTTCGAACCCGATCCAGTCGGCTTTCACGTCCACCTCGCGCCGGGACGGCTTGTCCAGCAGGGCGCAGCAGGCCAGCCGCGCGGGTTCTCGCGAATTCAGGAGCGAGATGACGTGTTTGAGCGTGTGGCCGGTGTCCACGATATCCTCGACCACCAGAACGTCGCGCCCCCCGATCTCGCCACGCAGATCCTTGAGGATGCGCACCTCGCGGCTCGATTCGGTCGAATTGCCATAGGAGGAGGCTTCGAGGAAATCGACCTCCACCGGCAGGTCGAGCTCGCGCACAAGGTCCGCGATGAACACGAAGGAGCCGCGCAGGAGGCCCACGACCACCAGTTTGTCGGTGCCCCGGAACTTGGTCTTGATCTCACGCGCGAGCGCTTCGATCCGCGCTGCGATCGACTTGGCCGAGATCAACTCGTCTATGACATATGGCCGCGACATGGCTCGCCCCCTTGCATCTTGTGCGCATCCTATGGAATTAGCGCCCCGAGTCACGCAGCGAAAGGGCGACATGCCGACACATAGCGACAAGCGCGTCATGCCCTACACGGCCGAGCAGATGTATGACCTCGTGGCCGATGTCGGACGGTATCCGGAGTTCCTCCCGTGGAACTCGGCGGCCCGTGTGCGCAGCGTGGACGAACAGCCCGACGGGACCAAGGTGATGAAGGCCGATCTGGTCATTTCGTTCCGGGTGTTTCGCGAGCGGTTCGGGAGCCATGTGGTGCTCGACCACGACAACATGCGGATCGACACCGAGTATCTGGACGGCCCGTTCAAATACATGAAAAGCTATTGGCAATTTCGTGATCTCGACGCGGGGTGCGAGGTGGAGTTCTTCGTGGATTTCGAGTTCCGCAACGCGATGCTGCGCAACCTGATCGGGGTCGTGTTCAATCAGGCGATGCAGCGGATCGTGAAGGCATTCGAGGATCGGGCGCGCGAGCTTTACGGCTGAGGCGGGCCTCTCAGGGCCGTTTGGCGAGCGGATGGTGCGACAGGACCAGCTCTTTCAGCCGTTCATCCAGCACATGTGTATAGATCTCGGTCGTCGATACGTCTGCATGGCCCAGAAGCGTCTGAATCGCGCGCAGGTCGGCGCCGTGGGCGAGCAAGTGGGTCGCGAAAGCGTGGCGCAGCCTGTGGGGCGTGACCGCATCGGGCGAGACGCCGGCGGCCACCGCGATTTCCTTGATGAGCCCGTGGAACCGGTGCCGAGTCAGGTGCCCGTCCTTGCCCGAGGACGGGAACAGGAAGCGTGACGGCTTGATCCCCTTGGTTCGGGCGTCGTCTTCGGCCGCATCACGCGCGGCAAGCCAGTCGGTCAGGGCCCTGCGGGCCGGGGCCGACAGTGGCACCATGCGTTCCTTGCCGCCCTTGCCCATGACGAGCAGCATACGCGGGTCGCCGCGGGCGGCGGCGACGGGCAGGGTGACGAGTTCGCTGACCCGCATGCCGGTGGCGTAAAGCACCTCCATCAGGCAGGCATTGCGCAGCCGATCGGCCTCGCTGCGCCCGTGCGCGCGGGCTGCGGTGATCAGACGCTCGACTTCCTTTTCCGAGAGGGTCTTGGGAAGTCGGCGGGCTTTTCCGGGGCCGGTGATGCGCAGGGACGGGTTCTCGGTGCGCCAGCCTTCCTCGAAGGCGAAGCGGTAGAGCTGTTTGATGGCCGAGAGGCGGCGGGCACGGGTGGAGACGGCCAGCCCCTGTGCCTCGCAATCGACGAGGTAGGCCTCGATCACGGCGCGGTCGGCGCGGCTCATATCTTCACCCGTTCTGTCAAGAAAACCTGCGAAGTCCTTGAGATCACGGCCATACGCGAGGAGCGTGTTGCGCGATGCGTCGAGTTCGGCGGCCTGCGCCTCGAGGAAGGTGGAAATCCAGGTGTCCGCGTCGCGCGGGCTCATCCCCGGCGCTCCAGGATCAGGAAATCGAGGGCAGCGCGGCGCGCCGTGTCCTCGAGCCCGACCATGCGCAGGAGTGCGATGGCGTCGGCGAGTTCGTCGTAGTCGCCGCGTGTACCCGAGGTGAACAGCGTGAGCGCGCGCAGGATCGCTTCGCCCAGACGGTCGTTGTCCACGAGGTCGGAGAAGCGGGCGGGGATCGCGGTGGCCGTGAAGCCGTCTTTCACGGCCTGCGCCTGATCGTTTGGGGTTTCGAGGGAGGCCACATCGCCACGCGCGACACCGGCGAGGAAGCGATCCTCGGGGTCGGGCGGAACGCCGCCCAGCGCCACGACCTCATAGCGGTCGGTCAAAAGCCCCATGCGGAAGGCGATGCGGCCCGCTACTCCGGGCAGGTCGAGACCCGCGAGCGTCTGCCCGTAAATGCGCGAGATGGGCACTTCGGTCTCGGCCGCGGTCAGCCCGGTCCAGAGGTCGGGCAGAAGGCGCGCGAGTGCGTCACGTTCCTCGGCTTCGACCGCTTCGTCCAGGGACTGGACCAGCCGCACACGCTCCCACACCCCGCCGGAGGCCGCCGGCTCGCGGCGCATGTAGAGCCCGACGAGTTGGTTGTCGGAGACGGCGCCGGTCCGGGCGAGGCGTTCACCGGCTTCCACCTGTGCCTTCCAGCCGATGTTGGACCGAAGGTCGGCCTGCGCGAAGGCGCGCGGCAGGTTGGCGGTAGGCACCGGCTCGCCGATCGCTTCGAACAGCCGGAAGGTCAGCGGCGTCATCCGGCGTGGTGGCGTCAGCGGGGCTTCGCCCTCGAACAGGTCGGGGTCGAGGAAGCGCGACAGGAGGCGGTCCTCGAATTCCGAGATCTCCCTCAGCGCACGGGCATTGGCCATGACGAGCACAGCGCCGTCCCAGTCGCCTTCGCGGGCGAGGCAGAACACGCGGGCGGGGTAGGTCGGCGAGAGGTCGGGAGCCGTTTCCATCGCCTTGCACACGGCGTCTTCCTGACCGATCAGGAGCGCGGCGTCGAACCAGCGGCGCACGACTTCGGGCGAGCTCGGGCCGGCGTTTTCCAGCATCGCATGGGCCTGTTCGACCGCGCCCATGTCGAGAAGCTTGTCGATGCGGGCGAGGAACACGTCTTGTCCGGAGCCACCGCCGGTCTGGGGCGGATCGAGTTCGGCCAGAAGCACTTTCATCAGGAGGGCCTGAAGTGCAGGCAGCATGTCGGCCCGTTCCTCGGCGATCCGGCGCGCGATGGTCGCGGGGTCCGACGCCCCCCAGAGGTCGGCGGGCAGGCCGGTGACATGCGGCGCGAGCAAGCCGATGGCGTCCGGGCGCGTGCCCTGATCCGCGCCGAGCGGGGTCACGGTGACGGCGGCAACCTCGGCCCCGCTCTGGGCCGGTTCCCCGACCGGCGCAGGGCCCAGAGGTTCGTCCGCCGGTGTGGCGAGGCTGTCGGACAGCCAGTTGATCGCCGACATCGGCGTGCCGGGGTCCTGCTGCGCCAGAACGAGGCCGGGCGCGAGCGTCAGAAAGGTCGCGAAGGCGAACCTAGCTTTCATCCAGCGTCACCGTCATGGACTGCTCGGACGCCGGGGGCGTGAGGTCGCCCACATACGCGTAGCCCGCGATTCCGATCGCGCCCAGCACGGCGATGGTCGCCACGAATTTGATGAGCCGCCACAGCATGCCGTCCCCTTTGTGCCTCGTGTTCTATCGGTTCTCGCCCGATCACGGGTTTTGCCCCGCCTGCAAGTCATATATGGCATGTTCGGCGCGGTCACGCCATGTGCCCGCGATCACAAACCCTTCGGCAAGGCGCTGCCAATGGACGCGACTCGGTGAGTTACAGGTTGAGAAAGCCGGTCACGGTTGTCGGCATGATGGGGGCCGGCAAAACCGCCGTGGGCAAGTCGCTTGCCACGCGGTTGGGTGTCCCGTTTCTCGACTCGGATGCCGAGATCGAAGCGGCGGCCAACATGTCCATCGCCGAGGTGTTCGAACGCGATGGAGAGGCGTTTTTCCGTGACCGGGAGGCCGAGGTGATCGCCCGGCTGCTCGCCACCGGGCCGATGGTGCTGTCGACGGGCGGCGGGGCCTTTCTGGCCGAGCGCAACCGGGCCGCCATTTCCGAGGCGGGGGTGTCGATCTGGCTGCGTGCCGATCTGGACCTGTTGTGGCAGCGGGTCCGGCACAAGGCGACCCGGCCGCTCCTGCGCACGCCCGATCCGCGCAAGACGCTGGGCGAGATCTATGCGGCGCGTGAGCATATCTATGCGCTTTCGGATCTCGCGGTGGATGCGGACGCGCGGTATTCCATTTCCGACATGACCGATCACGTCGTGAGGGTTCTGAAGACCCGGCCCGACGTTCTGGAGGCGCGATGAGCATGGAAACCGTTCACGTCGAGTTGGGCGCACGATCATATGACGTGCGGATCGGGCCGGGTCTGCTGTCTCAGGCCGGGGCCCATGTCGCGCCGCTGCTCAATCGTCCGCGCGTGTCCATCGTGACCGAAGCGCGGGTGGCGGGTCTGCATCTGGACGCGTTGCAGGGGGCGCTGAAGGCCGAGGGGATCGAGAGCGAGGCGCTGATCCTGCCGCCCGGGGAGGCGACGAAGGACTGGGCGCATCTGAACCAGACGGTGGAGTGGCTCTTGGACCAGAAGGTCGAGCGCAAGGACGTGGTCGTGGCCTTCGGCGGCGGCGTGATCGGGGACCTCGCGGGGTTCGCGGCCGCGATCCTGCGCCGGGGCGTGCGGTTCGTGCAGATGCCCACGTCGCTCCTCGCGCAGGTCGACAGTTCGGTGGGCGGCAAGACCGGAATCAACTCGCCGCATGGCAAGAACCTTGTCGGGGCGTTCCACCAGCCCGCGCTGGTGCTGGCGGATATCGACGTGCTGGGCACGCTGACCCCGCGCGATTTTCTGGCGGGCTATGGCGAGGTGGTGAAATACGGCGGGCTCGGATCGCTGGACTTCTTCGAGTGGCTGGAGGTCAACGGGCCTGCGCTGGCCGCAGGCGACGTCGCTTTGCGGACCGAGGCGGTGCGCCGGTCAGTGCAGATGAAGGCCGACATCGTGGCGCGCGACGAGACCGAGCAGGGGGACCGGGCGCTTCTGAACCTTGGCCATACTTTCGGCCACGCGCTGGAGGCGGCGACCGGCTATTCCGACCGGCTGCTGCACGGCGAGGGCGTGGCTATCGGTTGCGCGCTGGCCTTCGAGACGTCCGCACGGATGGGGCTGATGAGCCAGGAGGCACCGTCGCGGTTCCGCGAGCACCTTTCGGCAATGGGGATGAAGCGCGACCTTGCCGATATTCCGGGCGACTTGCCCGGGGCCAACGGCCTGATCGACCTTATGGGACAGGACAAGAAGGTCGATGCGGGGCGGATCAAGTTCATCATGGCGCGCGCGATCGGTGAGGCGTTCGTGACCGACGCGGTCGACCTCGCGCTCGTGCACGACATCCTCGAAGAGGAGCTCGCGGGCCGTTAACGGCGGTTGAGGCGGCCCATCACGGTGCGGCGGCTGATGAAGCCCGTCGTCTCTCCGGCCGAGTCCACGACGGCGACGCCGTAAGCGGAGTTGAGGAGCCTCAGCACTTGCGAGAGCGGCGTTTCCGTCTGCACGACCGGCACGTTTGACACCATCGCGCGGGTGATCGGGGCATGTCCCCCGAGTTCGTCGAAGCGCGCTTCCAGGTCTTCGCTGGACAGGAACCCGGTGATCCGGCGGCTCGCACTGTCGACCACGGGAAATTCCGGCACGCCTTCACGCGAGAAGGCGTCGCGCGCGGCGTCAAGGGTGACGGTGCTGCCAAGGGCCTTGAAGCCCGTCGTCATCACCTCGCCCGCCGTAGAGGTGCGGGCAAGGCTGGTGAGGCGGACCTGCTGCATCTCGGCCCGCGCGGCCATGAAGATGAACACGGCGATGAGCGGATAGAACAGGCTGCCGATGTATAGGCCATAGAGGCCGAAAGCGACGGCGAGGGTCTGACCGATGAGCGAGGCGATGCGGGTGGCCGTGAGGCGCGTCGTGACCATCGCGAGCAGGGCGCGCAGGACGCGGCCCCCGTCCATCGGGAAGGCGGGGACCATGTTGAAGGCCGCGAGGATGAGGTTCAGCGTCGCCAGTTCGCGCGGCAGGTCGGCGAAGGTCATGCCGCCGGTCAGCGGCGCGGCCTCGAAACTCAGACCGGCGCCGAACCAGAGGATGACGAAGATCACCACGTTCACGGCGGGACCGGCAAGGGCGACAAGCACTTCCTGCCCCGGTTTCTCCGGGATGCGCAGAAGACGCGCGACGCCACCGATGGGCAGGAGCGTGATGTCGGGGGTCGGGATGCCGAACAGGCGCGCGGTCAGGGCGTGGCCGTATTCATGCGCGATGACGCAGGCGAAGAGGGCAAGCACATAGACGGTGTTGACCAGTGCCGCCTGCGGGCCGGCCGCCATCCAGGCGCTGCCCGCGACATAGGCGAGCAGAATCAGGAACGTGCCATGCACGCGCAGTTCGGAGCCGAGCAAGCGGCCGATGGGAAAAGACCAGCGCATCAGTCAGACATAGGCGCGGGGCGCGGGCGTGATAAGGGGCGCGCGGCGCGTCGCCGCGTCACCCCGGCAGACGTCGATCAGAACGGGATCTCGTCGTCGAAGTTGCCGCCGCCGGTCGCCGGGGACGCCGGGCCGCTGTCATAGCCGCCGCGGTCTTCGTAGCCGCCCGAGGAGGAGCCGCCGCCGTAGTCACCGCCGCCGCCGCTGCCGCCGCCGCGCGAATCGAGCAGGGTCAGCTCGCCACGATAGGGGCGCAGCACGACTTCGGTCGAGTAGCGGTCCTGGCCGGACTGGTCCTGCCATTTGCGGGTCTCCAGCTGGCCCTCGATATAGACCTTGGAGCCCTTCTTGAGATACTGCTCCGCGATCCGGCCGAGTGGTTCCGAGAAGATCGCGACCGAGTGCCATTCGGTGCGCTCGCGCCGTTCCCCGGTGTTGCGGTCTTTCCAGTTCTCAGAGGTCGCGATGCGCAGGTTCACCACCTTGCCGCCGTTCTGAAAGGTCCGCACCTCCGGATCGCGTCCGAGGTTGCCGACGATGATGACCTTGTTGACGGACCCAGCCATGAGGACCTCCCGAATCTTTAAAATTAGCTTCAAACGTTACATCACCCGTGCCCGATGAAGGAAAGGTTAAAATCCCCGGATCGCGCCCGGCGGAGCCTTGCCGCCCGGTCATCGCGCGAGGGTGGCGAGTCGGTCTGATTTAGGCTATCGTTCCGGGCAAAACGGAGTGTGGGCGGTGAACAAGGGACGTATTGCCGGGACATTGATCCTGACTTTCGCGATGGCCGTGCCGGTGAGTGCGGACACGCTGTTTTCTTCTTCTAACGGTCGGCGCAGTTTCGACAACGCGCTGAAGGTGCTCGACGGGCGTGCGTCGGAGCAATACTCCGGGTCGGTGCGATACCAGCCGCGACCCAAGGAGCATGTGCCCTCGTACCGCGGCAACTACCGTGGCGAATACCTTGCGCTGGCGAAATCGCTGGCGGTGAAGCACGGGATTCCCGAGGACCTTTTCCTGCGCCTCGTGCAGCAGGAATCGGGCTGGAACCCGACGGCGAAATCACATGCAGGCGCGATCGGGCTTGCCCAGCTCATGCCCGAGACGGCTGCTCTGCTGGGTGTCGATCCCGACGACCCGCGCCAGAACCTCGAAGGCGGGGCGCGCTATCTGGCCCAGCAATACAAGACGTTCAAGTCGTGGAAACTGGCGCTTGCGGCCTACAATGCCGGGCCCGAGGCCGTGAACAAGTACAACGGCGTGCCGCCTTACAAGGAAACCGAGGGTTATGTGAAGGCGATCCTCGGCGGCTGACCGTCACAGGCTGCGCGACACGAAATCCACATGGGACGCGCGGAAGCCGGTCGCCATGCGCGCGCGCCACAGCCGGAACATGAGCGGCGGCGAATATCCCGGATAGCGGGGCAGTTTTTCGTCCGCCCCCGATCCTTCGGCCAGATCCTTGCAAAACGTGCGCCATCGCGGGGCCGGCCGGGTTTCGGGTGGGAGTCGGTCCGCGAACATGCCGACCCAGGGCCGCCCCTTGCGGTCGATGAACATCGGGGTGCCGCAGCAGGTGGCGATCACGCGCTGCGCGGGGGTTCCGTCGAAGAGCCTGTGGCCTGCGAGGTTGTCGGCCCCCAAGACGCATGTCACCCGGTCCTTGCGCCAGATCGCGAACGACGTGCCGCCACCCGGACCTGCGACCTCATGTTCGAAGCGGTTTTCCAGGACGACAGCGGCGGTCTGACACTCTGCGCAATGGCAGATCGTCGCGGCCTCACAGTCGCCATGGAGGCGCAGCCGCACTTTCCGGCAATCACAGGTGACGTCTTGGGTAAGCAACAGAAGGCACTCCTAACGACGTCAGGAGAGTGGTGTTTCACGCGGATGTCAACAAAGCCGAGGTCGGAGTCTCACTTAGTGTGCGTAACGCGTTGTAACTAGGTGATAACTTGCAGCCTGTCCGCGCGCAGAATCACGCCCCGCGGCGGAACTGCGACGGCGTGCGGCCGGTATGATTCTGAAAGGCCCGCGTGAAATAGGCGGCAGAAGCGAATCCAAGCGAGGAGGCGATGTCCTTGATCGGCATATGCGTTTCGGTCAGGAGCCGCCGCGCCTCGTAATGAACCCGGTCCGCGAGGATCGACGAGGCCGGACGCCCGCAGGCCTTGTTGCAGACGCGGCTGAGGTGGGTGGGCGTGACGCCGAGGTCCTGGGCATAGTCGCGCACCGTCTTGGCCGAGTGGAAATCCTGTTCCACCAGCGCGGTATAGGCGGCCGCGAGGCGCGAGGCCGCATCTTCTTCGGGCTCTTCGATGTCGAGCGCACGCATCTGGCGCTCGATCCAGACCGACAGAAGGCCCGCGTGGCAGAGCATCGCGCGGTCGGAGGCGAGGTTGCCGCTCTCCAGCTCGGTCTGAAGGTTCTCGATCAACCGGTTCAGTTCGATGTGCTGGTCGGCGTCCTGTAGGCGCAGGTGAACCGGGTCTTCGGGCAGCGACAACTCGTCTTCGACGCCCACGGGGAACACGACGATCATGCCATGCACGGTCGAGTTCATCTCGAACCCGTGCATCGTGCCGGCGGGAACGTAGATCGCGTTGTGGGTCGTGTAGCCGGAGGTCTTGCCGTTGACCGTGATGCGGCCCTGACCGCGGGTGAACCAGAGAAGGACCGGGGCACCGTAGCTGCGCATCGCCTCGGTGCGCCATCGACCGCCGCTGGCGAGGCGCGCGAGTGGGATGACACGGAAAGGCGAGCTCAAGCTGTTGGTCTGGTCCATATTGTGCTGATTCTCCCTGTCAGTCCCAAGGCGGCCGATCCGAACTTTGTTCGATTCGTCCTATCGCACGGAACCCCTCAACCGGCGACCTCCCACCGGTAGACGATTCCCCGCGATCTGTCTTGCGGGCTATCCACAGGGGGCCGGTTTTCCTGTGGATAAGTCGAAGGTCTTTTGGCGATGTTTCCGTTGGGCCACACAGAAAAAGGGTTACGGGACTTGCGGTATCGCCACGGTTTTCCAGCCGGACATGCGCGAGCGGAACCATGTGCGTTGGCGTTTGGCGTATTGCTGGCTGGCCACGATGGCCGCATCGCGGGCGGCGTCCAGCGTCATGTCGCCCTTCAGATGTGCGATAAGTTCTCGTGCGCCGATGGCCTTGGCCGAGGGCAGCGTGGGCGACCAGCCCGGAAGGTTGGCGCGCGCCTCCTCGAGAACACCCTGCGAGAGCATCGCGTCGAACCGGCGCGCGATCCGGTCGCGCAGCCAGTCGCGCGGCGGGTCGATGACGAGGGGGAGCGCGTCTGCGAGCGGCAGGAGCGGCGGGGGCGTATCGTCCTGCCACGCCGCGAGGCCGCGTCCGGTGGTGCGCTGCACTTCCCACGCCCGCGCGACACGGGCCGGGTTCAGGAGGTCGATGCGCGCCCGCGTGGCACTGTCGAGGTCCGCGATGAGCGCGTCGGGACCTTCGTTCGCCAATAACGCCTCGCCCTCGGCCCGGATCGCGGGCGGGGTGAGCGGGATGTCGGCGAGCCCCTCGGTCAGGGCCGAGAAATAGAGCCCCGTGCCGCCGACGATGATCGGCCGCGCCTCACCTTTGAGGATCGGGGTCAGGTCGCGCAGCCAGTGGCCGACGGAATACTCGCGGTCGCCTGGAATGTGGCCATAGAGCCTGTGGGGCGCGACCTCTTCTTCCGAGACGCTCGGGCGCGCGGTCAGGATACGCCAGTTTTCAAACACCTGAAGCGCGTCGGCATTCACGATCACGCCGCCCGCCGCCCGTGCGATGGCGAGGGCCAATGCCGACTTTCCGCTCGCCGTTGGCCCGGCGATCAGGACAGGGCGGTCCGGGGCGAGCCCGTCCAGGTAGGGAGCAACGCGTTCGTCCGCCATCATCCGCTCGCATGTGCCGGGCCGTTTCGCACATTGCGCCCGGTCCCGATTTCCGACATTTTGCGCGCGATCCATACATGACCCGCGAGGACGACGCAAAGCCATGACCGAGCCCGCAACCGCAGCCGACGCCGAGATCCCGAAGCCGAAATACACGCGGGTGATGTTGAAAATCTCGGGCGAGGCGCTGATGGGCGACGGGTCCTACGGCCTCAACCCGCCGACTGTCGCCCGCATCGCGCAGGAAGTGAAGTCGGTTCACGACATGGGTGTCGAGATCTGCATGGTGATCGGGGGCGGCAACATCTTTCGCGGGCTTGCGGGCTCTGCACAGGGGATGGAGCGCACCACGGCGGACTACATGGGGATGCTCGCCACGGTCATGAACGCGCTGGCCATGCAGTCGGCGCTTGAGACGCTCGGCGTCTATACCCGTGTCATCAGCGCGATCCCGATGGATCAGGTCTGCGAGCCCTACATCCGCCGCCGCGCCGTGCGCCACCTTGAGAAAAAGCGTGTCGTGATCTTCGCGGCCGGCACCGGGAACCCCTATTTCACCACCGATACGGCGGCGACGCTGCGGGCCAACGAAATGGCCTGCGAGGCAATCTTCAAGGGGACCAAGGTGGATGGGGTCTATGACAAGGACCCCAAGAAGTTCGATGATGCGGTGCGGTATGACGAGGTGAGCTACGACGAGGCGCTGGCCAAGCGGCTGGGCGTCATGGACGCCTCGGCCATCGCGCTGGCCCGCGACAACTCGATGCCGATCATCGTCTTTTCGCTGGACGAGCCGGGAGGGTTCAAGGGCATCCTTGGCGGGCAGGGGACCTATACCAAGGTCCACGGCGGCAAGTCCGTCAGCTGATCGCGCGCCGGTGACAAGTGCCGTGCGGGCAGGGCCGATCCGGGCCGCCCGCGTGGCGCGCGTCTCTATACAATCCGGCGTAAATGAGAGTATATGACGCCAATCAACGGACCCGGGGTCCACCTGCAGGAGGTTTGAGGCATGGCTGACCAGGATTTCGACATCGACACGGACGACCTTGAGCGTCGGATGGAAGGCGCGATGGCGTCGCTGCGCACGGAATTCGCATCGCTGCGCACCGGGCGCGCGTCCTCGTCCATGCTGGAGCCGATTTCGGTCGAGGCCTACGGGCAGCGCACGCCGATCAACCAGGTGGGCACGGTGAACGTGCCGGAGCCGCGCATGGTGACGATCAACGTGTGGGACAAATCGCTCGTGAATGCCGTCGAGAAGGCGATCATGGAGTCGGGCCTGGGCATCAACCCGCAGACCAACGGCACGATCATCATGCTGCCGATCCCCGAACTCAACGAGGAACGGCGCCGGGAACTGGCCCGCGTCGCCGCGCAATATGCCGAGACCGCCCGCGTCGCGATCCGCAACGTGCGCCGCGACGGGATGGAGCAGCTCAAGAAGGCCAAGAACGACGGCATGAGCGAGGACGACAACAAGATCTGGCATGACGAGGTGCAGGCGCTGACCGACAAGTACATCGCCAATGTCGACAAGGCGCTCGAGACCAAGCAGGAAGAGATTATGCAGGTCTGATCCGAAAGGATCGGACCGGTCGCGCACAGCGGGGCGAAAGGGCAGGCCGTGAACAAACAGAGCCAGATCGCCACGGAGACCGGAAACGGTCTGCACGTTGCCATCATCATGGACGGCAACGGACGCTGGGCGAAAGAGCGCAGGCGGCCCCGGCTGTTCGGCCATCACGCCGGCGCCAAGCGGGCGCGCGAGATTGTCGAGAGCTGCCCGGACCTTGGCGTCACACACATCACGCTGTTCGCCTTTTCCACCGAGAACTGGAAGCGCACCCAATCCGAGGTGGCCGGGCTGATGAGCCTGTTTCGCCGGTACATCAACAAGACCGCGCAGGAACTGAACGACGAGGGGGCCTGTGTGCGCTTCATCGGGGACCGCATCAAGCTCGACCCGAAACTGCGCAAGCTGATGGACGACCTCGAGGATCTGACCAAGGACAATTCGCGCGTCCATGTCACGGTCGCCCTGAACTACGGCGGGCGTGACGAGGTGGCGCGCGCCACCCAGCGGCTTGCCCGCGACGTGAAGGCCGGCTCGCTCGACCCCGAGGAGATCGACGAGGAAACGCTGCCCAAGTACCTCGACACCTGTATGCTGCCTGACCCGGATCTCGTGATCCGCACGTCGGGGGAGGCGCGGGTGTCCAATTTCCTGCTGTGGCAGTCGGCCTATGCGGAATACGAGTTCATCGACACGCTGTGGCCCGACTTCGATCGGGCGAAATTCGCCGAGGTCCTGGACCGCTTCGCGGCCCGTGATCGCCGGTTCGGTGCGGTGAAGAATGCCTGAAACCGCCGTCAGTTCGAAATGGTCCGACCTGTCCACGCGGGTCGTGTCGGCGGGCGTGATCGTGCTTCTGGCGCTTGGTGCGTTGTTCGCCGGGCCGCTTGTCTGGTCGATCTTCGTGCTCGTGATCTATGTCCTGATGCTGCGAGAGCTGGCCAAGCTTTGCGAGGTCGAGATCCCGACCCTGCGCCGCTGGATCATCGCCCTCATGCCGATCGCGGTCCTGGTGGTCACACTGTTGCTGCCGTTGGCGGGACCGGAAGAGGTCGGGCCGGACGCCGTGTGGGATGCCTTTCGGCTTGGCGTGATGCGGGTGGCGCTGATCGCGCTGGTGCCGCTCGGCATCGGGCTTTTGCTTCTGCGCGCGGGTCATCGGACCTGGATCGCCTATGGTGCGTTGCTGGCGGCGGCGGCCGGGTCGCTCGTCTTCGGGCAACTGGTCGCCGGGCCGCGCGGTATCCTCGCGCTGGTGGGGATCGTGGTGATCTCGGACGTGGCGGGGTATTTCGCGGGCCGTGCCTTTGGCGGGCCGAAGTTCTGGCCGCGTGTCAGCCCGAAGAAAACCTGGTCCGGAACGGTCGCGGGCTGGATCGGCGCGGGAATCTTCGGCGCGATTGTGGCCCCCGGCCTGCTTGCGGTCCCGTGGTGGGCGGGGGCGCTCGGCGCCGTGGTCCTGTCGTTCGCGGGACAGATGGGCGATATCGCGGAAAGCTGGCTCAAACGGCGGGCGGGCGTGAAGGACAGCTCCGCGCTCATCCCCGGACACGGCGGCGTACTGGACCGGCTCGACGCTCTGGTCGCCGTGGCTGCGCTGGCCGGGGTGGTGGCCGTGCTGTCCGGGCTGCTTCCATGACACGGCGTGTCTCGATTCTCGGCGCGACCGGGTCCATCGGCTGTTCCACCATCGACCTGATCGCCCGCGACCCCGCGGCCTATGATGTCGTCGCACTCACCGGCGGGCGCAACATCGCGCGGCTGGCCGAGCAGGCGCGGGCGCTTGGGGCTGAGATCGCAGTGACCAGCGATGAGGCGCTATTGCCCGACCTGCGAGCCGCGCTCGATGGCACGGGGATTGCCTGTGCCGCCGGGCCGGAGGCCATCGTGGAGGCCGCGCGCCGCCCCGCCGACTGGGTGATGTCCGCCATCGTCGGGGCTGCGGGCCTGCCGCCGGGTCTGGCCGCGCTGGAGGAAGGGGCGACGCTGGCGCTTGCCAACAAGGAAAGCCTCGTCACCGCGGGGCCGCTCATCCTTGAAACCGCACGGTCGCATGGCGCGCGAATCCTGCCGGTGGACAGCGAGCACTCCGCCGTCTTCCAGGCGCTGGTCGGCGAAGAGATTTCAGCCGTCGAACGGGTGATCATCACCGCCTCGGGCGGCGCGTTCCGGGACTGGCCGCTGGAGAAGCTGAGCGAGGCGTCTCTGTCGGAAGCGTCGTCCCATCCCAACTGGGACATGGGGCAGCGTATCACCATCGACTCGGCCTCGATGTTCAACAAGGCGCTGGAGCTGATCGAAACGCGGGAGTTCTTCGGCGTCGAGCCTTCGCAGATCGAAGTGATCGTCCATCCGCAAAGCCTGATCCATGCGCTGGTCGGTTTCAACGACGGCGGGCTCATGGCGCATGTGGGGCCGGCGGATATGCGTCATGCCATTGGCTATGCGCTGAACTGGCCCGCACGCAAGGAGTTGCCGGTGGAGCGGCTGGACCTTGCCAGAATCGGCCAGCTCGATTTCCGTGCGCCGGAAGATGCACGCTACCCGGCGCTCCGGCTCGCCCGTGAGGTGATGGAGGCGCGCGGCATGGCAGGCGCGGTGTTCAACGCGGCAAAGGAGTCCGCGCTCGACGGGTTCATCGCCGGGCGCATCGGTTTCATGGACATGGCGGGGGTCGTGCAGGACGTGCTCGCGCAACTGTCAGGTGACACGGGCCTCATGTCTGCCGCATTTTCCCTTGATAACGTGCGCGCCGCAGACCACATGGCGCGGGTACGAGCAGAAGAAAACATGGCCGGGGACAACGCCCCGCAAAGGAGCGACACGTGGACCTGACCGGGCTGATCCCGTCCTTCGGCAACCTCGCCTTCACCCTCATCGCCTTCATCATCGCGCTGACGATCATCGTCGCGATCCATGAATACGGGCATTACATCATCGGCCGGGTCACCGGCATCAAGGCCGACGTCTTCTCGATCGGGATCGGGCCCGTGCTGGCCAAGCGGACCGACAAGCACGGCACCCAATGGCAGATCGCGGCCTTTCCCGTGGGCGGCTACGTCAAGTTCCGGGGGGATGCCAATGCGGCCTCGGCCGGTGTGGACGAGGGGGCGATGGAGGGCCTGAGCGACGAGGAGCGACGGCATACGATGCACGGCGCACCGCTCTGGGCGCGGGCGTTGACCGTGGCCGCTGGTCCCGTATTCAACTTCGTTCTCTCGGCACTCATCTTCTTTTCGATGGCCTTTTACAGCGGGGTCGCGACCGACCCGTTGACGGTCGACAAGCTGGCGCCTGTTTCGGGTCTGGAATCGCTCGAACCGGGGGACCAGATCCTGTCGATCGCCGGGGAGGAAACTCCGCCGCTCGACGACTTCTCGGATTTCGTCGCCACCCTGCCGAACGAAAGCCCGGTGGACTACACCGTGTTGCGCAACGGGCAGGAGGTGAGCTTTCAGGCGATGCACCCCTATCCGCCCTATGTCAGTTCCGTCACGCCGCAGTCGGCGGCGGCGGACGCGGGGCTGCGTGAAGGTGATCTTATCCAGACCGTGAACGGCGAGCCGGTCGCCACGTTCGAGACGCTGCGCCAGATCGTGGGCGAGGGGGATGGCGAGACGCTGGACCTCACCATCCTGCGCGAGGGCGAGGGCGTCGACGTGACGCTCACCCCGCGCCGGGTTGATCTGCCGCTGCCGGAAGGGGGATTCGAGACCCGCTGGCTCATCGGTGTGTCCGGCGGGCTGGTGTTCGAGCCCGAGACGCGCGCGCCGACCTTCGGCGAGGCGGTTTCGACGGGCGTCGGGCAGGTGGGTTACATCATCACCTCGTCGTTGTCGGGGCTGTGGCACATGATCACCGGCGCGATTTCGTCGTGCAACCTGCGCGGGCCGATCGGGATCGCCGAGACCTCGGGCGCGGCGGCGAGTCAGGGTGTGGACAGCTTCATCTGGTTCATCGCGGTTCTGTCGACCGCCGTGGGGCTGCTCAACCTGTTCCCGATTCCCGTGCTGGACGGCGGGCACCTCGTCTTTCACGCCTATGAGGCCGTGGCGGGCAAGCCGCCGAGCGACCGGGCGATGCGCGTTCTGCTGACCGTTGGCCTCGCCCTGATCCTGTCGATCATGGTGCTGGGCGTGACGAACGACCTTTTCTGTCCCTGACCGGGAAAGGCGGGCGCGGGGCGAATGCCCTGAAAATGCCACAATTGCGCGATGCTGCTGCCCGAATCCGGAGTGACTGTGACCCCAACTGAATGGAGGTATGGGTCATGGAACACATCCAGCAAAGCTATCGTGGGCTGCACCTGCTCATGGATCTGAATTGGGATCGGCTGCTCTACGTCGGCACCATCGCGGCGGCGCTTGGCTGCGGCGCGCTGATGGGTGCTTTCCTGCACTGATCCGGGTGCGGGCGCTGGCGCCCGGAAACCTTCAAAAATCGAACCTGTCGCAGGGCCGCCATAGCGCGGCCCTTGCCCGTTTCACACGCTTTGACACTGTCCGCCAAACCGGCTAGTCACACTAGGGACTGGGATGTCTGAGCGGATGATAACAAGATGACGTATAACGAGCAGCGTAACGCCCGTATTGCCGGGCTACGCAAATCCGTCCTCGCGCCGGCTGCCACCGCGCTTTTCCTTGGGGTTTCAGGGGCTTCTCTTCTGGCTCCGACGGCAGCTTCGGCGCAGGCCTACAATTTCTCTTCCGTGCAGATCGTCGGGACCGAAAAAATCGAGGCCGCGACCGTCCTCTCCTACTTGGGATTCGGCAAGAACCAGACGGTGAGCGCGGGCGAGTTGAACGACGCCTACCAGCGCCTGCAGGGGTCGGGACTTTTCGACACGGTGAAACTCGAGCCGCGTGGCCGAACGCTGGTCGTGCGTGTGCAGGAGCAGTCGTTCATCAGCCGCATCAACGTCGAGGGCAACCGGCGCAAGGATGACGAGGACCTGATCGCCCTGATCCAGTCCCGCCCGCGTCAGGTCTTTTCCCCCGCGCAGGCCGAACGCGACGCTCAGACCATCGCCGAGGCTTATGCCGCCGATGGCCGGATCGCCGCCGACGTGACGCCACGCATCATCCGGCGCAACAATGGCCGCGTTGACCTCGTCTTCGAGGTGATCGAGGGCAAGAACGCCGAGATCGAACGTCTGAGCTTTGCCGGCAACCGCAGTTTCTCCGACTCGCGCCTGCGCCGTGTTCTCACATCCAAGCAGGCGGGCCTTCTGCGTGCTTTCGTAAAGGCCGATACCTACGATCCCGGACGGCTCGACTTCGACCGTCAGGTCCTCGCCGATTTCTACAACTCGCGCGGCTTCATCGATTTCGAAGCGCAGGCGGTGGCAGCGGAAGTGCCGGATTCCCGCGATGGCTACCAGGTCACCTTCAAGGTGATCGAGGGTCAGCAGTTCTCGGTCGGCGACGTGAACACCGTGTCCGAAGTGGACGGTATCAACGTGGCCGAGTTCGAGCGCGTGGCGCGTCTGCGCCAAGGTGCGGTCTACAACCCCGCCGATGTCGATCAGGCCATTGCCCGTATGGAACGGCTCGCGATCCAGAAGGGGCTCAACTTCATCACGGTGGAGCCCCGCGTTGTGCGCAACGACCGTGAGGGCACGCTTGACCTGACACTCGCCATCACCCGCGGCCCGCGCGTGATCGTCGAGCGCATCGACATCGAGGGCAACCAGACCACGCTAGACCGTGTCGTGCGCTCGCAGTTCCGCACTGTCGAAGGCGACCCCTTCAATCCGCGCGAAATCCGCAATGCGGCGGAGCGCATCCGCGCGCTGGGATATTTTGCGGACGTGGCCGTCGAGGCCCGCGAAGGCTCGGCCTCCGACCGCGTGGTGGTGGACGTGGAAGTGGAAGAGCAGGGCACCGGCTCGCTTTCCTTCGGCGCGTCCTATTCGACCGCGACGGGCTTCGGCATCAACGCTTCGTTCCAGGAGACCAACTTCCTCGGGCGCGGCCAGTTCATCTCTGCCGAGTTCACCGGTGGCGTGGCCAACCGCAACTACTCGTTCAGCTTTGCCGAGCCGCGCCTGTTCGGTCGCGACCTCGAGCTCGGGATCAACGCGTTCTACTTCGACACGCTGTCGAGCGCCCGCTCGCGTTACGACACGACCCGTCTTCTGGTGGAGCCTTATCTCGAATTCCCGATCAGCCCGTCCAGCCGGATCGGCGTGCGGGCGAACGTGAAGGGCTCGAACATCAGCAACCTGTCGCCCACGAGTTCGGCGGTTCTGGCCGCCGAAGCCGCGCGCGGCTGGCAGATCGGCGTTGGCGCTGGTTTCACCTACAAGTTCGACACGGCGATCAACGCGCTGGACGATACCTCGCGGTTCTTTCTCCAGTTCGACGGTGACATCGGCGGGCTTGGTGCGGACAACCAGTTCCTGAAGGCGACCGCGCTGGCGCGCGCGCAGACCCGTATCCTCAATGACGAGGTGACGTTGCGCGCCGAAGTCGAGGGTGGTGCGCTCTATTCGATCTCGGGCGCGGGCAGCCGCATCACGGATCGATTCCAGCTTGGCCCCGACAAGGTGCGCGGTTTCCAGTCCTACGGCACCGGTCCGCGTGACCTGACCGTGGCCAACCGTGACGCGCTTGGCGGCAACTACTTCGTCGCGGCGCGTGTCGAGGCGCAGTTCCCGCTGGGTCTGCCCGAAGAGTACGGGATTTCCGGCGGCGTCTTTGCCGATGCGGGGTCGCTCTGGGGACTGGACAACACCGGGGGCGGCACGGTGGACGACGCGTTCTACCTGCGGTCATCGGTCGGTGCGTCGCTGTTCTGGGACACGCCCATCGGTCCACTGCGGTTCAACTACTCGATCCCGGTTATCAAGCAGGGGTATGATCGCGAAGGCCGGTTCGAAGTGACCATCCAGACCTCGTTCTGATCCCCGTGTGCCTGCGCACCGGACGGGAGCGCCCATGCGACTGACGACCTTTGCCATGGTTCTTGCAGCCTCGCTCACCGCTGCCGCGCCTTCTGTGGCGCAGCAGCTGGGTCAGGTGGTGTCGCAGATCCTCACCATCGATCGCGAGGCGCTGTTCGAGCAAAGCGCCTATGGTCAGCGCGTTTCGGCTGCGCTGGAGGCCGAATCGGCGCGGCTGTCGGCCGAAACCCGCGAGATCGAGCAGGCGCTGGAGGAAGAGGAGCAGCGTCTCACCGACCAGCGCGACACGATGAGTGCTGCGGAATTCCGGGACGCGGCGGACGCCTTTGACGAAAAGGTCGTTGAATTGCGCGCTGACCGCGACGGGGCACAGGCCGACTTTCTGAAGCGGCTGGAAACGGCCCAGCGTGATTTCTACAACCGGATCGGTCCTATCCTGGGCCGGATCATGCAGGCGCGCGGCGCGGTCGTCCTGCTCGACAAACGCTCGGTCCTTCTGGCGATCAACGGGATCGATGTCACACAGGACGCCATCGACGCCATCGACGAGAATCTCGGGAATGGTGCCGAGGCGGCACCTGAACCGGTGCCGGACGAGACGAACGAGGGCGACGCGGCGACCCCGGATTGACGCGGGGCGGGGCGGTGAACCCTTGCGCCGCAGCGCATGCCGGGGCAAAAGGCGACCCATGATACGAAGGACTTACGCATGACCGACGTTCCGACCACGGCCGATATTCACCTGATCCAACGCTGCATTCCGCATCGCTATCCGTTCCTTCTGATCGATCGGGTCGAGGATGTCGTGGCGAACGAAAGCGCGGTCGGGGTGAAGAACGTCACGTACAACGAGCCGCATTTCCAGGGCCATTTCCCGCAGACGCCGATCATGCCGGGGGTCACCATCGTCGAGGCGATGGCCCAGACTTCGGCGGTGATGGTGTCGCTGTCGCTGGACCTCGTGGACAAGGAACCGCTGGTCTATTTCATGGGCATCGACAAGGTGAAGTTCCGCCGCAAGGTGGTGCCGGGCGATGTGCTCAGGATGCAGATCCGGACGATCCGGGGCGGTTCGAAGATCTGGAAGTTCGACGGACGCGCGACCGTGGACGGTGAACTGGCCTGTTCCGCCGAGTTTTCGGCCATGATCGACCTCAGCCAGTCGCCCTCGGCCTGACCGTTCCCAAATCGAGTGCGGGCAAGCCCGCACGCAGGATTTGCGCCGCCCCGGCTGACGCCGGGCCGGCGCGGCAGGGCGCGTTGCCCCCGTCGCGACGGGTCGTGACTCCCCCGATGTCTTCAAGAAACGAAGAAGCGGTCAGTGGCCGCGCCAGATCCAGCCGCCACCAAAGATGCGGCTGCTGTCGGAAGCGTAGAACACGCAGGCCTGACCCGGTGAGACGCCTTCCTCAGGTGTGAGAAGTTCCACCTCGGCTTCGGTGTCGCTGAGCGGGCGGATGATCGCCTCGCGCGGGGGGCGGGTTGAGCGGACCTTCACCGCGAGGTGCCATTCGGACCGGGAGGTAAAGGGCTCATCGCCCAGCCAGTTGATCTCGCGCACCGGGATCGTGCGTGTGGCGAGCATCTCTTTCGGGCCGACGACGACCTGACGCGTGTCGGTGTCCAGCTTCACCACATAGAGAGGCTCGGCCAAACCACCGATGCCGAGCCCGCGGCGCTGGCCGATGGTGTAGTGGATCACGCCCTCATGAGTGCCCAGAACGCGCCCGTCCGCATGGACGATCTCGCCGGGTTCGGCGGCCCCGGGGCGCAGCTTTTCGATAACGCCAGCGTAGTTTCCGTCGGGCACGAAGCAGATGTCCTGACTGTCGGGCTTGTCCGCCACCTCGAGCCCGAATTCCCGGGCGAGAGCGCGGGTTTCGTCCTTGGTTCTAAGGTGGCCAAGGGGAAAGCGTAGGAAGTCGAGCTGTTCGGGCGTGGTGGAGAACAGGAAATAGCTTTGATCGCGGTTCGCGTCGGCGGCCTGATGGAGTTGCGGCCCGGCGTCGCCATCGAATCGCTGGATGTAATGCCCGGTGGCCATGCAATCGGCGTCTAGGTCGCGGGCGGTGGCCAGCAGATCCTTGAACTTCACGCGTTCGTTGCAGCGGATGCAGGGCACGGGAGTCGCGCCGCCGAGGTAGCTGTCGGCGAACTCCTCGATCACCGCTTCGCGAAAGATGTTCTCGTAATCGAGGACGTAGTGTGGAAAGCCCATTTCCTCGGCCACGCGGCGCGCGTCGTGAATGTCGATGCCTGCGCAGCAAGCGCCCTTTTTCGCGAGCGCCGCGCCGTGGTCGTAGAGTTGCAGCGTCACGCCCACCACGTCGTAGCCTTCCCGCGCGAGCTTGGCCGCGACCACGGAGCTGTCCACGCCGCCGGACATGGCGACGACCACACGGGTTTCGCTCTCGGGTTTGGCGAAACCGAGGGAATTCAGGCGGGGTTGGGTGTCGAGGCTCATGGGCGGGCTCCTTGAACGCGCGAATATATGAAAATTGGACACAACAACAAGGCCGCGTTTCACCACTCCTTAAGTCAGTCGCGCAAAAGTGCTTGCGCGAAGATGACGAGAGACCAAAGTGATGTATTTGAAAAAAGTCGATGGCCCGCGTGCCGTGCGCCTGCCGGACGGCAGCCACATGACGCGCGCGGACCTGCCCCGGGCGGATACGCGACGCTGGGTCGCGTCGCGCAAGGCGGCGGTGGTCCGGGCGGTGACCTTTGGCCTGATCCCGTTGCCGGAGGCTTTGGCAACCTATTCCCTGTCTGAAGAGGAGTTCGCCGAATGGCAACATGCGGTCGAAACGCATGGGGAGGCGGCCCTGAAAGCGACGGCCGTGCAAAAGTATAGACAACCTTAGGTAGAGTGCGCTAAATTGTTCGCAACGGTAACGGGACGTTAACCATTTGAGTTAAAGGTGCGTTCGAACGGAACGAGAACTTTTTGGAGATTGACTGATGCGGATCCTGCTGGTCGAAGACGATCCCACCACCTCGCGCTCGATTGAGCTCATGCTGACCCACGCGAACCTGAACGTCTATTCGACGGACCTGGGTGAAGAGGGGGTCGATCTCGCCAAACTCTACGATTACGACCTGATCCTTCTCGATCTCAACCTGCCCGACATGAATGGTCACGAGGTGCTGCGCCAGCTCCGCATGGCGCGGATCGAAACACCGATCCTTATCCTTTCCGGCTCTGACGATACCGAGAACAAGCTCAAGGGCTTCGGGTTCGGGGCGGACGATTACATGACCAAGCCCTTCCATCGCGATGAACTGGTCGCGCGCATCCACGCGATCATCCGGCGTTCCAAGGGTCATTCCCAATCGGTCATTGCGACCGGCCTCGTGGAGGTCAACCTCGATGCCAAGTCGGTGGAAGTTGACGGAAAGCCCGTTCACCTGACCGGCAAGGAATACCAGATGCTCGAGCTTCTGAGCCTGCGCAAGGGCACGACGCTGACCAAGGAGATGTTCCTCAATCATCTCTACGGCGGCATGGACGAACCGGAGCTTAAGATCATCGACGTCTTCATCTGCAAGCTTCGCAAGAAACTCGCCGAAGCCACCGGCGGCGAGAACTACATCGAGACCGTCTGGGGGCGTGGTTATGTACTGCGCGACCCGCAGCCGGCGGAGATGGAGAGCCAGGTGGCGATGGGGGCGTGAGCCCCGCAAGAGCTCACGCGGTTTCTGTGCACGAAGCTGCGTGAGGCCGGGGTATTCCCGGCGACGATTTCATTTCGACCCTCCCGACTTCCCGGCGGCCCAGGCCGCCGGGTTTTTCTTTCAGTCTTTTCGGTCCGGCTGGACGTACGGGCAGGTGAACCGTATCTCTTTCCATGCGCCAAGTTGGGGGACCAGATGACGGATTTCGCGGACACACCTGTGGCAGAGCTGTCAGAGACCCAAGCCCGGGGCGAGCTCGCGCGGCTCGCGACGCTGCTGGCGCAAGCGAATGCGGCCTATCACACCGAGGATGCGCCCGAGATCACGGACGCGGAATACGACGCAGCGAAGCGGCGCAATTCAGAGATCGAGGCCAGGTTTCCTGCGCTCAAGCGGGCCGACAGTCCCAGTGAGCAGGTCGGCGCGGCGCCGGCGGAAGGTTTCGCGAAGGTGCGCCACCGCGTCCGGATGCTGTCTCTTTCCAATGCGTTCGACGACGATGATATCCGCGATTTCGACAGGCAGGTCCGGGCCTTCCTCGGCATGAGCGGAGACAACCCGCTTGCATATACCGCCGAGCCGAAGATCGACGGCCTGTCATTGTCGTTGCGCTACGAGAACGGGACCCTGATCGAAGCGGCGACGCGGGGCGACGGGGCCGAAGGGGAGAACGTCACCGCGAATGCGCGCACCATCGAGGATGTGCCGCAGACGTTGACCGGCGCGCCCGAGGTGCTTGAGGTACGCGGCGAAGTCTACATGTCGCATGACGATTTCGCGCGCTTGAACGAGTCGCAATCTGAAAAGGGCGGCAAGACATTTGCCAATCCGCGCAACGCTGCGGCCGGGTCGCTTCGGCAACTGGACAGCCGGATCACCGCCGCGCGACCTTTGCGTTTCTTCGCCTATAGCTGGGGCGAACTTTCTGAACCGTTTGCGGAAACGCAGATGCAGGCCATCGAACGCCTCGCCGCGCTCGGATTTTCGACGAACCCGCTGACCAGACTGGTGACGACACCGGACGAGATGCTCGCGCATTACCATGCGATCGAGGAGATGCGCGCGACGCTGGGCTATGACATCGACGGAGTGGTCTACAAGGTCGACGATCTCGCGCTTCAGGGACGGATGGGGTTTCGGTCCACGACGCCGCGATGGGCCATCGCGCACAAATTCCCGGCAGAGCTTGCCTGGACCCGACTGGAGGCGATCGACATTCAGGTCGGGCGCACCGGCGCGCTCTCGCCGGTCGGGCGGCTGACCCCTGTGACCGTGGGCGGCGTCGTCGTGTCGAATGCGACCCTCCACAATGAGGACTACATCGCCGGGCGTGATTCGAAGGGCGAGGAGATCCGTGGTGGCAAGGACATCCGCATCGGCGACTGGGTCCAGGTCTACCGCGCGGGCGACGTGATCCCGAAGGTCGCGGACGTGGACCTCGACAAGCGCCCGGACGACGCGGCGCCCTATGTATTTCCCGACACCTGCCCCGAATGCGGGTCCGCGGCGATCCGGGAGGAGGGCGACGCGGTGCGCCGTTGCACGGGCGGCATGATCTGCCCGGCGCAGGCTGTGGAGAAGCTCAAACACTTCGTGTCCCGCGCAGCTTTCGACATCGAAGGGCTCGGGTCGAAACAGGTGGAGGCCTTTTACCACGACGAGACCCTGCCGATCCGCGAGCCTGCAGATATCTTCACCTTCGCCCGGCGCGACGGTGAGGCATTGGCCAAACTCAAGAACCGCGATGGCTGGGGCGAGAAATCCGCGACCAACCTGTTCGCCGCCATCGACGAGCGGCGGCACATTCCACTCAACCGCGTGATCTTCGCGCTCGGCATACGGCATGTTGGCGAAAACTCGGCCAATCTGCTCGCCCGGCATTATGGCGACTGGCCGACTTTCGAGGCGGCGATGACGGAGGCAACGCCTGAGGGAGGGGCGGCGTGGGAGGAACTTCTGTCCATCGACGGGGTGGGCGAGACGATGGCGACATCACTGGTCACCACGTTCCACCAGGAGGCCGAGCGGGCGTCTATCGACCGCCTCGTCGCAGAACTCGACATCGCGGCGGTCGAAGCGCCTCAGAGCGCGGGTAGCCCGGTTGCAGGCAAGACGGTCGTTTTCACCGGCACATTGGAGAAGATGACGCGGGCCGAGGCCAAAGCTCGGGCGGAGTCGCTCGGGGCCAAGGTCTCAGGCTCGGTCTCCGCCAAGACCGACCTCGTCGTTGCGGGGCCGGGCGCCGGATCGAAGGCCAAGAAAGCCGAGGAGCTGGGGGTCGAGATCGTGGACGAGGACGGCTGGCTCGAACTGATCGCGGGCGCATGAGCACGCGGCCCGAAATCCTGTTCCCGCTCTTTGCCGAGCTCGAGACGCTGGGTGGCGTGGGTCCGAAATCGGCCAAGTCTCTGGCGTCCCTAGGAATCGAAAAGCCGCGTGACCTGTTGTTTTCCTTGCCCTATTCCGGCGTCGACCGGAGCTTTCGCGCCTCGGTGGCCGAGGTGCGCCCGCCCGTGACGGTGACCGTCGAGGCGGAAGTCGGCCACCATATCAAGCCTGCTTCGCGCAACCGCCCCTACAAGGTCGAGATGACCGATGCGCTGACCACGTTTCACGTCATCTTCTTCCACGGCAGCCCCGACTGGATCTCACGCAACCTGCCGACCGGGCAGCGCCGGATCGTGTCGGGCAAGATCGAGGAATACGACGGGATCCGGCAGATGCCGCATCCGGACCATATCCTGCGACCGGGCGAAGCCGACCAGATACCGGAGTTCGAGCCTGTCTATCACCTGGCCCAAGGTGTGACGCAGAAGCTTATGTTCCGGGCCGTGGGCGAAGTGCTGTCGCGCGTGCAGCCGTTGATCGAGTGGATCGATCCGGCGTTGAAGTCGCAGGAGCATTGGCCGGACTGGCATGAGGCCGTGCGGATCGCGCATATGCCGCCGGGGCCCGATGACCTTTCGCCGCAGGCCCCGGCGCGGCGGCGGCTGGCCTATGACGAGTTCTTCGCGCACCAGCTTACGCTGGCGCTCGCCCGCGCCCGGATGCGGCGCGGCAAGGGGCGGGCCTCGGTCGGGACCGGGGCGTTGCAGGACAAGGTGCGCGCCGCGCTTCCCTATCAGCCGACCGGCGCGCAGGAGCGGGCGGTGGCCGATATCGCGGCCGACATGGCGGCGGGGCAGCGCATGAACCGGCTGCTTCAGGGTGACGTGGGCGCGGGCAAGACGCTTGTCGCGTTTCTCGCGCTGCTTACGGCGATCGAGGCAGGCGGGCAGGGCGTGATGATGGCGCCCACCGAAATCCTCGCCCGCCAGCATGTTGAGAGCCTGCGGCCGATGGCGGAAGCCGCCGGGGTTGTGGTCGAGTTGCTCACGGGCCGGGACAAGGGCGGCGAGCGGCGCGCCAAGCTGGAGGCGCTGGGGCGCGGCGATATCCATGTGCTTGTCGGCACGCATGCGGTGTTTCAGGATGATGTGGTCTACCATGACCTGCGCCTTGCTGTCGTCGATGAACAGCATCGCTTTGGTGTCGCGGAACGGATGCGTTTGGGGAAGAAGGGGGAGGCCGCGGACGTGCTGGTCATGACGGCGACGCCGATCCCCCGCTCGTTGTCGCTTGCCCAATATGGTGACATGGATGTCTCGGTGCTCGATGAAAAGCCGCCGGGGCGCAAGCCGATCACGACCTCGGCCGTCCCGGTTGCCCGGTTGGACGACGTGGTGGCGCGGCTGAGGCAGGTGACGGGCAAAGGGCAGCAGGCTTATTGGGTTTGCCCACTGGTCGGCGAAAGCGAGGTGAGCGAACTCATCGCGGCGGAGGAGCGGTTCAAGCAATTACGCGCGGCATTGGGCGAAGGCGTCGTGGGGCTTGTCCACGGGCAGATGCCGCCGGCCGAAAAGGACGCCGCGATGGCCGCGTTCCAGAGGGGCGAGACCAAGGTGCTGGTCGCAACGACGGTGATCGAAGTGGGGGTGGATGTGCCCAACGCGACGATCATGGTGATCGAGCGGGCTGAGCATTTCGGGCTCGCGCAGCTCCACCAATTGCGGGGCCGGGTCGGGCGCGGCTCGCAGGCCTCGACCTGCCTGCTGCTCTACCAGCCGCCGTTGACGGAAGGTGGAGAGAAACGGCTCGGGATCATGCGTGATACCGAGGACGGGTTCCGGATCGCCGAGGCGGACCTCGAAATCCGTGGCGCGGGTGACCTGATCGGGACCGCGCAATCCGGTCTGCCGCGGTTCATGATCGGAGATCTCGAACATCAGGCCGGGTTGATGGCCGTGGCGCAGAAGGATGCGCGCAAGCTGCTGGCGGATGATCCGGAGTTGACCACGCCGCGTGGCGAGGCGGCGCGTGTTCTCCTCTGGCTCATGCGCCAGGATGAAGCGATCCGTTTGATTTCAGTGGGTTAGGCTAAACGTTCCAGAAAGTTCTCAGATGTTCTTAAAAAGTTCTTTACAGAACAGGTTCGAATATGAGAACAAAGTGGTAACAAGAGAACACAAACGGAACGAACGAGCAGGAGCCCACGATGATGAACGAGATTCGCCAAGTGCTTCACCGGTCCCGCGCCACGATCTGGCAAGACATGGCTGGCGGCGCCGCTCTCATGATCGGGCTCGTCGGAATGCTCCATCTGCCCGGGTTCTTCTGAGATTTCGAGTTTCTGCCTGCGGTAAAAAGGGTCCCGGCATCTCTGTCCCCAACACCTGATGCCTGCGCTGTCCCAAGCGTTTCCTGTCCCACCCGGTACTGCCTCTGTCCCCGGGTTCGGCCCACACCGCATAACTTCCGCCGTCTCGGACCCCGGGGCGGCGGTTTTTTTTGTGTTTCGCGGGGTTCAGGCGGCGTCTTGCGCCTCATCCATCGCGGCGAGCGTCGCCTCCCACGCGAGCAGGATCGAGGGGTGGCGGTTCTTGAACTCGCGCGCCGGGCGCAGGACTTCAAGCTCGTCAAAAGGCGCGGGCGGGGTCGGCCCGTCCTCCTTGAGCATGGCGATGAGGGCGTCGCGGGCGGTCGCGATGGTCGTGCGGTCCTGCCCCACAACATGCTTGCCGAGGATCGCCGAGGACGCCTGACCCAGCGCGCAGGCTTTCACGTTCTGCGCGAAATCCGCGATCTTGCCGTCCCGCACCGTCACATCCGCGGTCACCGTCGAGCCGCACAGCGGGGAGCGCTGCTTGGACGTTCCGCCGGGTGTGTCGAGACGCCCGTGATGCGGAATATCGGCGGCCAGCGCGAGGATGCGCTTGGAGTAGAGCTTGATGAGGTCGGTGTCGGACATGGGTTCCCCTCGGGTCGCGTCCCCCTTAGATAGGCGAGCGAAATGCGTTTGGAAAGGTTACGGAGATGGCGTTCGATCCGACCACACTCGTCTACGATCACAAGGGCCTGATCCCCTGCATTGCGCAGGAGGCCGGGACCGGTGAGGTGCTCATGATGGCTTGGATGAATGCCGAGGCCGTCGCGCGCACGGTCGCCACGGGGCGCGTGACATATTGGAGCCGGTCGCGGCAGACGTTCTGGATCAAGGGTGAGACTTCCGGCCATTTCCAGAAGCTCGTCGAGCTCCGCGTGGATTGCGACAATGATTGCTTGCTGGCGCTTGTGGAGCAGGAGGGTCCAGCTTGTCACACCAACCGTCGAACCTGTTTCTACACAGCGGTGCGCGACGGCGAAGAGGTTGAACTGATGGGGCCGATGGCCTGATTACAGCCGGTCTATCTCGACGCTTTCGACCGTTTCGCCGGATTTCTTCTGCTGGATTTCATTGAGAAGCCGCGTGAGCCGCTTGCGTTTGCGGCGCGCGCGGATCTGGCGGGCTTCGACCGCGCGGGGGCGCACGGCGACGTCGCCGCCGCCGGCGATGTCGAACTCCCGCGATGCCGCAACGATGTGTTTTGCCTGATTGGTGGCGGCGACCACGATCAGCTTGAGCCGCTTCGGGTCGTCCGCATTGTTCTTCATCGCGTGAAACTCGGCCCGCTCCGCGACCTCGCGAAAGCTCCCGATATCCACGAAGGCACCGCTGTTGATCGGGCCTTGTCCGGTGATCTCGGTCGGGCGCTCCATTTCGCCGTCACGGAGTTCCTTGCGGTCCACGACGGAGGCCAGCGTGGGGGCTTTCTCCCCTTCCGTCGCGGCGAGGACGTCGAGCAGATAGACCGGCTGCGCGCCCATGTTCGAGATGAGGCAGCGGCTGTCGAGGTCCTCGCCGCCGCCCCGGTTGATCAGGAGAGAGGACCGGCGCTGTTGCACGAAGCCGATCAGAAAGATGTTCAGATAGACGACCCAGACCAGCATGGTCGTGAGGGAGGTCACGAGCTGCACGATCTCGATATGGTCTGTCAGTGCGTCGAGCATGGTGGGCAGTGTCTTTCGGTCGCTTGGAGTCACCTTGGTTAGCGTTCCAACACGAGGCGGCCGGGGAAGTTCCCGAACCTGTCAGAAACCGACCATGCGGCGGATGTCGGCCGGGGACATCCCGTCGTCGCGAAAGGCGCGGATGGCGCGGGAGTGGGCGATCTTGGCCAGCCGCGTGCCGCTTTCATCGCGGATCAGGTCGTGGTGGTGGTAGGTTGGGACGGGCCAGCCCATGAGCGTCTGGAGCACGACATGCAGGAACGTCGCGTGCCACAGATCCGCGCCGCGCACGACATGGGTGATCCCCTGCGCGGCGTCGTCTTGCGGGCAGGCGAGGTGATAGGCCGGGTCGCCGGTGCCTTTGCGCCGGAGCACGGGGTCGCCGATCTTCGCGAGAAGGGCCTCGGGGTCCGGCTGATGGGTGCCGGCATGCTGCGGCCCGGTCTCGGTGAAGGCGGGCAGGGGGCCGGTTGCCTCAAGGGCGCGGGCGAGGTTCAGGCGCAGGGCATCGCCGGGCCGAGCGTCCTTCATCGGGCGGCTTCGGCAGGTTCCGGGATAGACCAGCCCGTCCCAGCCCGGTGTCGCCCCGGCCTCGGCCACGTCGCGCCGGGAACAGGAACAGGGGTAGAGCAATCCGCGCGCCGCGAGTGTGGTCAGCGTGGCATCGTAGTCTGAAGAGTGGTCGGACTGCCGCCAGACCGGTTCGGGCCAGTCGAGGCCGAGCCATCGCAGATCTTCGAAAATCGCGGCGTCATATTCCGGACGGCACCGGGTGCTGTCGGTGTCCTCGATCCGCAGGAGCGCACTGCCGCAAAACTCAGCGGCGATCTGCCCGACGGTGAGGGCGGAATAGGCGTGGCCGAGATGCAGATACCCCGTCGGGGACGGCGCGAAGCGGGTGCGCACTCATCCGATCTCCAGCACATAGACACGCGACCGGGACCCGACACCGGGGATGTGATCTCCCAACTCGTCGCTCAGGATCGCCGCAGTTTTGGTCACCTCGTCCAGCGCGTCCATGTAGGACCGATCTTCGAGCGTGTGGTCGTTGTAGGAAAACGCAAGCAGCGCGCCGGTCGCCATCCGCTCCACGATGAAGGGGAGCAATTCCGGTGGGGCGGCCCCGGTGGAGATGACGCCGACGGCGCACACCAGAGGGTAGTCGGAAAGGTCGAAGGGCAGAGGCTGGTCTTCTTTGGTCTGCCAGAGATTTCGGTAGATGCCCTTTGCGCGGGCTTCTTCGAGCATACCGGCAGAGACATCACAACCGTCCAGCGTGCTGAACCCCACAGCGGCGAGCGCGGCGCCGCTCAGACCCGTTCCGCAGCCGAAATCGAGGAGCGGGGCGGAGTTGTCCGACGCGTGGAGGGCGAGGGCACGAGCCAGACGACCGGGCGTGGCGTAGCCCTGTCCCGTAAGCTCGCCATCGTAGTTGTCAGCCCATTCGTCATACAGTCCGGTCAGCCGGTCGGGGTCGGTCTCATAGACCTTGTCGAGGAATCTGTCAGCCATGAGGGCAGGCTAGGTGCAACCGGCGCGCTCGTCCACCCGGCAGGGTCAATCGCGGTTTGCGCGTTCGATCCGGCGGGCCCGGCGGTCTTCGCTCGACTGGTAGATCAGGATCCAGGCGAGGATGATGAACATCGGGTGCGTAAGGCCGCCCGAGAAAATGATCGCGGGAACCCAGATCAGGAAGATGATGATCGACAGGATCGGGCGGCCCGTAAGGAGGATCGACAGCGGCGGGAGAAGGATAGCGAGGACGTAGTTCATGCGCTCTCAACGAGCGAACCTGTGAGCCAGTTCCGCCAGTCTTCCTTGGCGCGGTCGGTATAGGCCTTGTAACGCGCGGGCCGGTTCTTGCGCCCGCCCTTGAGGTCCACGGGCGGGAACAGGCCGAAGTTCACGTTCATCGGCTGGAAGGTCTTTGCGTCGGCCCCGCCGGTGATGTGGGTCACCAGCGCGCCCATCGCGGTGGTGTTCGGAACCGGGGGCAGCGATTCCCCCGCCAGTTCGGCGATGGCGAAGCGGGCCGCCAAGAGGCCCATCGCAGCGCTTTCGACATAGCCCTCGACGCCCGTGACCTGCCCCGCGAACCGGATATTCGGGCGTGAGCGCAGGCGCATCTGGTCGTCGAGCAGCGTGGGCGAGTTCATGAAGGTGTTGCGGTGGATACCGCCGAGCCGCGCGAAGCTCGCATTTTCCAGACCGGGGATCATGCGGAACACTTCGGTCTGGGCACCGTATTTCATCTTGGTCTGAAAGCCGACCATGTTGAAAAGCGTGCCCAATGCATTGTCGCGGCGCAGCTGCACGACCGCATAAGCCTTTTGCTCAGGCTTGTGCGCGTTGGTCAGCCCGACGGGCTTCATCGGCCCGTGGCGCAGCGTTTCGCGGCCGCGTTCGGCCATCACCTCGATCGGCAGGCAGCCGTCGAAGTACTTGGCCGTTTCGCCCTCGTGGAACTCGGTCTTGTCGGCGGCCAGCAGCGCGTCGATGAACGCCTCGTACTGCTCCTTGGTCATGGGGCAATTGAGATAAGCCTTTTGCTCATCCTCCGTCTCGCCCTTGTCATAGCGCGACTGCGCCCAGACCACGTCCATGTCGATGGTCTCGGCATAAACGATGGGGGCGATAGCGTCGAAAAAGGCGAGCCGGTCCGCGCCGGTTTCGCGCTGGATCGCCTCGCCAAGCGCGGGCGAGGTCAGCGGGCCGGTGGCGAAGAGCCAGTGGCCGTCGTCGGGCAGGTGGTCGATCTCTTCGTCCACGACCGACACGTTGGGAAGCGCGCGCAAGGTGTCGTTCACGGTCTGCGAAAACGGCTCCCGGTCCACCGCGAGCGCGCCGCCTGCGGGAAGCCGGTGCTTGTCCGCGGTTTGCATGATCAGCGACTCCGCCTGCCGCATTTCCCAATGCAGCAGTCCGACCGCATTCTGTTCGTCATCGTCCGAGCGGAACGAGTTGGAACAGACCATCTCGGCCAACTTGCCGGTATGGTGGGCGAAGGTTTCGACCTTGGGGCGCATTTCGTGGATGACCACGTCGAGACCCGCATGTGCAGCCTGCCAGGCCGCTTCGGACCCGGCCATGCCGCCGCCGACGATGTGAAGCGTTTTGGACATGATCGCGATGTAGGCGAGTGGCGGACAAAAGAAAAGACCCGCGCGAACGCGGGCCAGTTTGCACCTTGAGGAGGCGGAAGTGAATTACGACGCGGCGAGGGCGGCGGCCTGCGGGCTTTTGGGCCCCTTGCCGTAACCGATCAGGTCGAGGATTTCGGCGTAGCGCCCGCGCGGCCGGAAGGTGCGGTGACGCACTTCGGTCGGGCGGCGGCTGATGTCGATGCGGCGGTAAGTGTAAGCCATGTGTCTGTCCCTCTTGCGTTGACCCCAATAAGCCCCGTGAATGGGGCGCGATTGGGGAAGGCTTCGGGTCATTGTCCGGCATTTGTGGGAAATCCGGGGGATCGGTCTGGATTGATCACAGATCGGAAACGGATCAGCCGTGCTCGCCATCCGCAGCATAGAAAGCGCCGAGGTGGTTGGCGCAGGGTGTAACTTGCGGGTCGAAGATCGCGTCGAAAGACAGAGGCTCGCCCGTTTCGACATGCACCATGACATTCGTGGAGGTCAGGAAATGAAAGTACGCACCGTCCTCCGGGTAAAGGTCGGGGCGGTCGAGGGCGTGGTCAGCATAAGCAGCCAGAAATTCCTCGGTCGCCGGGAGGGCCATGACATCGGCCGGGAAGCTTTCGCCCAAGGCCGAGCGGCACGCCTCGACCATCCGGCGCCGCTTTGCGCCGCGAAAGAGCTGCGCGTAGGCCGGGAGGGGAGTCGCCAGCGCCGCCAAGGACGCGAGGAGGAGCGCGCGCCGTCTCATTCAACCTGCCGCCCGGCGCGCAGGGCAAGCGCCGAAATCGTAAGGGTGGGGTTGGCTAGGCTAGAGGTCGGAAATACGCCCGAGCCGAGTGCGAACAACCCTGCGACCCCATGAACCCGCAGGTCGGGGTCTACGACGTGGCGCGCGGGATCGGTCCCGAAGCGATGGGTGCCCATGACATGCTTTTCCGTCTTCACCGGCTCGGTGAAGCCCCAGAAATCCAGCCCGTCCGGCAGGATCGACTGAAGTTGCTCCATGCCCCATTCAAGCCCGCGCCAAGCGTAATCGTCGTGGCCGGCCCATTCGATCACATAGTCGTCGCCGCGCAGCACCACGCGGTTGTCGTCGCGCGGCAGGTCTTCGGCTATGATCTTCATCCGCAGGCGTTCGCCCCATCTGCCCGGCTCGCGGCGCAGTTCCATCGGGGCGTTGTAGGTCTCCATCAACACGCCGGAATGTTCGGCGCGATGCGGCCCGTCGTAAAGTGCGTAGCCGTGGCCGGTGACGGAGGTGCCGCCGAAGTAGCCAAGTCCCGGCCCGTCGACGAGCACGTTCTGAGCGACCTGTTCATTGATACCCACGCCGAGTTTGGGGTGGTCGACGCCGGAGCGCAGGAGGATCACGGCGTTGAAAAGCGCGTTGGCGCCAAGCGCGACGGCGCTGCCGGTGATTTCGGCCTCGGTGCCATCGCTGCGCACCTGAACGCCCGTTGCGCGACCGCCTTCGATGCGGATCGCGCGCACCTCGGCCTCGGTCAGAAGATGCGCGCCGTCATACGCGAGCCGGTCGAAGCTGTTGAGGACGGTATATTTCGAGTCGATCGGGCATTCATCGCAGATCCCGTTCGCGCAGCATTGCGCCCGTGGTCCGCCATTGGCCCGCGCGGTCGGCTGGGCCCACCACATGTCGGAATGGGCGCGCAGGAGTTTGTCGGAGCGCGTGGGCAGGTGGGCCGGGTAGGGAAAAGGTTTGTCGCGCGGCAGGACGTGGTCGGAGCCGCCGCCGTTCACATCCATCGCCTCCTCGACTTCCTGATAGAAGGGCGCGAGGTCGTCGTAGGTCAGCGGCCAGTCCTCGCCCACGCCATAAAGCGACTGCATCCTGAAATCGGAGGGGTGGAAGCGCGGGGTGCAGGCCCACCAGCAGTTGGAATTGCCGCCTAGGAGCGTGTGGAGCACCCATTCCTTTTGATGCGGCGAGGTGTTCACCATCGGCACGTCTTCGAGGTTGCGAAAGCCGGTAGTGATCTGTTCCTCGTGGGTCATATGGCGACCCTTTTCGATCACGAGGACCGAAAGCCCCTTGGGCAGACCCTGAAGAAAGAACATCGCGGAGAAGGAACTCCCCGCGATGATCATGTCCCACTGGCGGCCCTTGGCCTCGGTCAGGGTGAGCGTCGGAAACATCGGGCCGCCTGTTCAGCGACCGGAAGGACGGCCGGGGCGGATCACGCCTCGGTCGCCTCTTCTTCCTCTTCGGCCGCCTCAGCGATCCAGGCCACCGACACGACGCTCTCGCCCTTGCCGGTGTTGAACACCTTCACCCCACCGGCGCTGCGCGAGCGGAACGAGATGCCGCCGACCGGGCAGCGGATCGACTGACCCTTGGACGTCGCGAGCATCACCTGATCCTCGCCACCCACCGGGAAGGACGCGACAAGATCGCCACCCGGCATCGCCTTGGCGAAGGCCGTGACGCCCTGGCCGCCGCGCCCGCGCACGGGGTAGTCGTGCGACGAGGACAGTTTGCCCAGACCGGCTTCGGTAATGGTCAGGATGAGCTCTTCCGCCCCCTGCATCTCCTCGAACCGTTCGGGCGAGATTGCGCCTTCCACTTGCGGCTCATCATCATCGTCGGCTTCGCTATCATCCAGCCCGGCCATCTGACGGCGCATCTTGAGATAGGCTGTGCGTTCCTCGGACGACGCGTCGAAGTGGCGGATCACCGACATGGACACTACCTCGGCGTCGTCGGACAGGAGCTTGATCCCCCGCACGCCGGTGGAGGAGCGGGAGTTGAACACGCGCACGTCGGTCACGGGGAAGCGGATCGCGCGGCCCTTGTTCGTCACCAGCATGACATCGTCGTTCTCGTCGCAGATACGGGCGTTGATGAGGCGTGTGCCCTTGTCGTCACCCTCGAACTTCATCGCGATCTTGCCGTTGCGCATGACGTTGGTGAAATCCGACAGGCGGTTGCGGCGCACCGAGCCCTTGGATGTGGCGAAGACGATCTGGAGGTCGTCCCAGTCCGCCTCGTCCCGGTCCACCGGCATGATGGCGGCGATGCCCACGCCCTGCGGAATCGGCAGGATGTTGATGATCGCTTTGCCCCGCGATGTGCGCCCGCCCATCGGCAAACGCCAGGTCTTGAGCTTGTAGACCATGCCGTCGGTGGTGAAGAACAGAAGCTGCGTGTGGGTATTGGCGACGAAAAGCGTGGTGATGACGTCGTCATCCTTGGTCGCCATGCCCGAGAGGCCCTTACCGCCGCGCTTTTGCTCGCGGTATTCGGCAAGCGGCGTGCGTTTGGCCCAGCCGGACTGCGTGATCGTGACCACCATGTCCTCGCGCTCGATCAGGTCCTCGTCGTCCATGTCGCCGGACCAGTCGACGATCTCGGTGCGGCGCGGAACGGCGAATTCGTCCTTCACCGCGTTCAGTTCGTCCGAAATTATCCCCATGATCCGGTCGCGCGAGCGCAGGATGTCGAGGTATTCGCGGATTTTGCCGGCCAGTTCCTGCAACTCGTCCGTGACTTCCTTGACCCCGATCTGGGTCAGGCGTTGCAGGCGGAGATCGAGGATCGCGCGGGCCTGTGTCTCGGACAGGTAATAGGTCCCGTCGTCATTCATCTTGTGGGTCGGATCGTCGATCAGCCGGATGTAGTCGGCGATGTCCGCAGCGGGCCACCGGCGCGTCATCAGTTTTTCGCGTGCTTCGGCACCGTCGGCAGACGAGCGGATCGTGGCGACGACCTCGTCCACGTTGGACACCGCCACGGCCAGACCGCAGAGGACATGGCTGCGCTCGCGGGCCTTGCGCAGAAGGTGGGCGGTGCGCCGGGCCACCACTTCCTCGCGGAAGGTGATGAAATGGCGCAGGAAATCGCGCAGCGTGAGCTGCTCGGGCCTGCCACCGTTCAGCGCCAGCATATTGCAGCCGAAATAGGTCTGAAGCTGGGTGAAGCGAAAGAGCTGGTTCAGCACGACTTCCGCCGTCGCATCCCGCTTCAACTCGATCACCACGCGCACGCCGAAGCGGTCGCTCTCGTCCTGGATGGCCGAGATCCCCTCGAGCTTCTTGTCGCGCACGAGGTCCGCGATCTTCTCGATCATCATGGCCTTGTTGACCTGAAACGGCACCTCGTCGACGACGATGGCGTAACGGTCCTTGCGGATTTCCTCGACACGGGTCTTGGCGCGCAGGATCACGCTGCCGCGCCCCTCCAGATACGCCTTGCGCGCGCCGGTGCGCCCGAGGATCACGCCGCCGGTCGGGAAGTCCGGGCCGGGAATGATCTCCATCAGCCGCTCGTCCGAGATGTCCGGGTTCTCGATCATCTCTAGCGTCGCGTCCACGACTTCACCGAGGTTGTGCGGGGGGATGTTCGTGGCCATGCCGACGGCAATCCCGCCGGCGCCGTTGACGAGCATGTTGGGGAAGCGGGCGGGGAGGACCGTCGGCTCTTTTTGCTTGCCGTCGTAGTTGTCCTGAAAATCGACGGTTTCCTTGTCGATATCCTCAAGCAGCGCCTGCGCCGCTTTCTCCATCCGCACTTCGGTGTAACGGAAGGCCGCGGGCTTGTCCCCGTCCATCGAGCCGAAGTTGCCCTGACCGTCGAGAAGCGGCAGCGACATCGAGAAGTCCTGCGTCATCCGGGCGAGCGCGTCATAGATCGCGGCGTCGCCATGCGGGTGATACTGGCCCATCGTGTCCGCCACCGGACGCGACGATTTCCGGTAGGGTTTGTCGTGCGTGTTGCCGACCTCGTGCATGGCGTAAAGGATGCGCCGGTGCACGGGTTTCAGCCCGTCTCGCAGGTCCGGAATCGCCCGGCTCACGATCACGCTCATCGCGTAGTCGAGATAGGAGGTGCGCATTTCCTCCTCGATCGTGATCGAGGGACCCGAATAGGTGGGGCGTTCAGGCGGCAATTCGCCTTCGTTCTCAGGTGGTTCCGGGGTATCGTTCAAGTCGTCCGCCGTTTCTTTTTTCTGGATCGTTCGCCTGTGATGCGTTCACCACATTTTGTTTGTCTCTCTATACCAACAACCAGCTATGGGGTGCAATCGGAAGCGTCCAATTGTCGCCCGGAAAACCGGCATATCGGGTTGGCATTTTTCGCGGCTTCCCCGATAGTCCCGCGAAACAAGCGCAGAGGATACCGATGGCCAAGCCAGGTCGCAGCATTTTCGAAGAAGTGAACGAGGGTGCGCAGCCGCGCAAGGCGGTGACCACCGGAATGATCGAGAAGGGCGGCGGACGCGGCGCCCGGCGCGCGATCCGGGCCTGGCTGATAGGTCTGTTCGCCTTGGTGACCGTGATGGTGCTGGTGGGCGGCCTGACCCGGCTGACCGACAGCGGGTTGTCGATCACCGAGTGGAACCTCGTCTCCGGCACGCTGCCGCCGATGACTGCCGAGGACTGGGCAGGCGAGTTCGAGAAGTATCAGGCCTCTCCCGAATACCGTCTCCAGAACGAAGGTATGAGCCTGTCGTCGTTCAAGACGATCTATTGGTGGGAATGGGGCCATCGCCAGCTTGGCCGGTTTATCGGGCTTTACTGGATCGTGGGTTTCCTTGCCTTCTTCCTGTCCCGGCGTATCCCGGGCGGATGGAACGGGCGCCTTCTGACCATCGGCGTGATGATCGGCGTGCAAGGCGCGGTCGGCTGGTGGATGGTCCATTCCGGGCTTCAGGGCGACAGGGTGGATGTGGCCTCCTATCGGCTGGCGACCCATCTGGGGCTCGCCTTCGCGATACTTGGGCTGATCCTGTGGTGCATCCTGCTTCTCAGTCGGTCCGAGGCCGATGTGATGCAAGCGCGGCGCCTGCGTGAACGCGGCCTGTTCGGGATGGGGACCGGCCTCATGCACCTGGCGTTCCTGCAAATCCTGCTGGGCGCTCTGGTCGCGGGGATCGACGCCGGGCGGACCTTCGTGGACTGGCCGCTGATGGCGGGGCAGTTTTTCCCGCCCGAGGCCTTCTCGCTCACCCCCGGATGGCGCAACTTCTTCGAGAACCCGGGGATCGTGCAGTTCATGCACCGGATCGTGGGCTACCTTCTTGTCCTGTTTGCGATCGGAGCGTTCTTTCGCGGACGGCGCGCTGCGGCGGCGTCTACGCGGACGGCGTTCATGCTGGCCTCCGGCATGATAGTGGTGCAGATGGTGATCGGTATCTACACGGTGCTCACCGCGGCACCGCTGCACATTGCAATCGTGCATCAGGCGGGGGCAATCCTGACCTTCGCTCTCATCATCACAGCGCGCTATCGTGCCGGTTATCCGAAGCCGCAATCCGTCAGGGGCTGAACATGTCGCATTACGAAGACCTCATGGCGTTCGAGCGCCAGACGCAGGCGTTGGGGCAGGTGGCCGGGCGTCTGGGCTGGGACCAGGAGACGGTCATGCCGCGCGGGGCTGGCCCACAGCGTGCCGAGGAGAGCGAGGCGCTGGAGCATGTTCTTCACGCCCGCCGCACGGACCCGCGCGTGGGCGAGTGGCTTGCCGGGATCGATCCCGAGACGCTGGACGCAACCGGGCAGGCCAACCTGCGTCACATCCAACGCCGGTTCGACCGCACCAACCGTGTGCCGGTAAAGCTGGCGGGCGAGATTGCACGGGTGACATCCTCGTCACAGAGAATCTGGGCGGATGCCCGGGCAGATAACGATTTCAAGGCGTTCGCGCCGGTTCTTGAGAAAGTGGTTGCGCTTAAACAGGCCGAGGCAGAGGCGCTCGCCATGGGTGGCGATCCTTATGACGCTTTGCTCGACGATTACGAGCCGAACGCGACGGCGGCCGAGCTGGAGGCGATGTTCGACGCCCTGCGCCCGCGCCTCGTGGACCTGCGTGACCGGATCATGGGGGCGGACCATCAGCCTGCGCCGCTCACCGGCACGTTCGATGAGCAGGCGCAGATGAAGCTCACCCGTGAGATTGCCAAGGCCTTCGGCTACGACATGGCACACGGGCGGATCGACAAGGCGGTGCATCCGTTCTCCTCCGGGTCCGGGCTGGATGTGCGGATCACCACGCGCACTTCGGCCACCGACCCGTTCGGATCGATCTATTCAACCGTGCATGAAGTAGGGCACGCCTGTTACGAACAGCACATCGACCGCGACTACCTCCTCACGCCGTTGGGGCAGGGTGTGTCGATGGGCGTGCATGAAAGCCAGAGCCGGATCTACGAAAACCAGATGGGCCGCTCGCGCGCCTTCACCGGGTGGCTCTACAACCGGATGCGCGAGGTCTTCGGAGATGTTTCCGTGACCGATGCCGAGGCGTTCTATGGCGCCGTGAACCGGGTCACGCCGGGCTACATCCGGACCGAATCCGACGAGGTGCAATACAACCTGCACGTCCTGCTGCGCTTCGATCTGGAACGGGACCTGATTTCCGGAAAGCTCGCGGCGCGCGACCTTGAGGAGGCTTGGAACGCACGGTTCGAGAAGGATTTCGGCGTCGCGGTGGATCAGCCGGCGAACGGCTGCTTGCAGGATGTGCACTGGTCGGTGGGGCTGTTCGGCTATTTCCCGACCTACTCGCTGGGCAATGTCTATGCCGGCTGCCTGATGAAGGCGCTGCGCGCGCAGGTGCCGGAAGTGGATGCGCATCTTGCGAAGGGGGAACCGGCGGAGGCGACGCGGTGGCTTGCGGACAACCTCCAGCGCCACGGCGGATTGTTCGAGCCGCGCGAGGTCGTCACACGGGCCTGCGGGGGCGAGGCACCCAGCGAAGGGCCGCTTCTCGACTACCTCGAAGCGAAATTCTCGGACGTCTACAAATTGTAGTCCGGTGCGGGGCCTCTGCGCGCCCCGCGCAGAATGTGCGCAGCCCCGGCGCGACGCGGCTGTTGGGGACCCGTCCCTGAACCCCTGACGTGTTTTCGCAACTGAGAAGTGGCAGGGTCAGCCGAGTCCAGCGACCAGGTTGCCAGCCCCGTAGGCCAGCGCCGCGCAGAGCGCGCCGAGGAGGAGCGTTTCACCGATGGCGCGCGTGGCTGTCTCGCCGGTCGCCCGTTGGCGCAAAGCGCCGAGGGCCGCGAGGGCGAGCAGGGTGGCTCCCGCCGAAACGAGCGTCGTGGCCGGGTGATCCGGGGCGACGAAAAACGGCAGAATCGGGATCAGGCCGAACGTCGAAAAGCTGAGGAAGGTCACGAGACCACGCAGGATCGGGCGCGCGCCGTCCTGCGCGTCTGCCTTGTCGCGGTAGCGCAATGTGAGGTCGGTCGTGAGATGCGGGGAGGTGGCGAGCGCGGCTGCGGCGGTCTGTGCTTCGGCAGGGTCGAGCCCCTGTTCCGTAAGAATTTCGGCGAGGTCCGAACGGGTGCGAGCCGTGCCCAGTGTCCGGATGCGCGCGGCGCGGCTTCGGTAAAGGGCCTGCGTGGATCGGCTCGACAGCACTTCGCCCAGTCCCATGGAGACGCCGTCCGAGATCAGGTTCGCCATCCCGAAGACCAGCACCGCCACCGCACCGATCCCTGCGACCCCGTCGGCCTGCGCGCCCGCGAAGCCCGCAACGATGGCGAATGTCGTGATGATGCCGTCGTTGCCGCCGTAGGTGATCTGCCGCAGATACGTCTGGATCAGCGGGCGGTCACGCGCCACCGTTCTGGGCCCTGAGGGTGCCGATCAGCTCCATCGCGCGGGCTTCGGCCCGGCGGACGCGGATGGCCGTCATGTAGGCCTCTTCCAGAGTCTGGGACGAGGTGCCGATGACCTTTTTCACGTCTTCGACGATGTCCAGGTTCCCGGTCTCGTCCACGAGTTTGAGGACCTCGATGGCCACACGGTCCGCCACATCGTCGATAAGTTGCATGGATCAGTCTCCGGTCAGCGGGTCGTCTCGGTTAGCCGGCGGCGGACGTATTCATCGACCGCGCCCAGCATGGTCTGCATGTGGTCGCCTTCGTAAAAATGCCCGGCCCCCTCGACCTCGGTATGGGTGATGGTGATGCCTTTCTGCTCATGCAGCTTGTCCACCAGCGAATGGGTGTCGGCGGGCGGTGCCACGCGGTCGCCGGTGCCGTTGATGACCAAACCAGAGGACGGGCAGGGAGCGAGGAACGAGAAGTCGTACATGTTGGCGGGGGGCGACACGCTCACGAACCCCGTGATTTCGGGGCGGCGCATGAGAAGTTGCATCCCGATCCACGCGCCGAAGCTGAACCCTGCGACCCAGCAGTGCTTGGCGTTCTGGTTCATCGACTGGAGGTAGTCGAGCGCAGAGGCGGCGTCGGACAGTTCGCCCACGCCTTGATCGTACTCGCCCTGCGAGCGGCCCACGCCACGGAAGTTGAAGCGCAGGACGGTGAACCCCATCTTGTAGAATGAGTAATGGAGGTTGTAGACGACCTTGTTGTTCATCGTCCCGCCGAACTGCGGGTGCGGATGGAGCACGATTGCGATCGGGGCGTCGCGGTCCTTCTGCGGGTGGTAGCGGCCTTCGAGCCGGCCTTCGGGGCCGGGAAAAATCACCTCGGGCATGTGGGTTCGTGTCTCCCTCGGAGCCGGATTTCTTGACGGAGGAATCCGGACTAATTACAAGCGGTGCGGTTCCCGTGCTGACGGCTGCGCGGGTTTCAAGTCACCTAAAGCCGCCGGGCGGTTTCGTCAATGTTTCGAGGGGCTCCATGAAGCTTTCGACCAAAGGCCGGTATGCGATGGTCGCATTGGCAGAACTCGCGCTTCAGCCGGAAGGCACGCGGCTGTCGCTGACGGAACTGTCCGAACGGCAAAGAATCTCGCTGCCATATCTTGAGCAGCTCTTCGTGAAACTGCGTCGCGCCGACCTTGTGCATTCGGTGCGCGGACCCGGCGGCGGCTACAGGCTTGCCCGGCCGTCGAGCGAAATCCGGGTGGTCGAAATCCTGGCGGCCGTGGACGAAACGGTAAGCGCGATGCACACGGGCGCGGGGGCCACTGGCGGGCTGTCCGGGACGCGGGCGCAGTCGATGACCAATCGGTTGTGGGAGAGCCTCTCGGCCAACGTCTATGTCTTTCTCCACCAGACACGGCTGTCGGACGTGGTGCATAACGAGCTTGCACCCTGTCCGGCCGTCCCATCCCTTTTCGAAGTGGTCGACGAAGAGTAAGACCGGCACGCCAAACCGTCCGATCCGGACGGGTGTCTGAAAGACGAAAGGCTGGCCGTGGCTCGTATTTACCTTGATTACAACGCGACGACGCCGCTGCGCCCCGAAGCGCGGGCGGCGATGATCGATGCGATGGATGCGGTGGGGAACCCTTCGTCGGTGCATACCGAGGGGCGCGCCGCCAAGGGGCTGATCGAGCGCGCGCGCCGTCAGGTGTCGCAGGCGCTGGGGGCGGAAGGCGCAGATGTCGTCTTCGTGTCCTCCGCGACCGAGGCGGCGGCGCTGGCCCTTGCAGGTCGGGGTCTGACCTGTGCCGATGTGGAGCATGAGGCTGTCTCGGCCTGGTGCGATCCGGTCCTGCCAGTCGATGGTGACGGGCGGGTGACGGTGAGCGACCCGGCCAACGCTACGCTTCAGGTCGCCAATTCTGAGACCGGCGTCATACAGACATTGCCCGAGGGGCTGGCGGTCACCGATGCCACACAGGCGTTCGGTAAACTGCCCTTCGCTTTCAATTGGTCCAACGCGGATATGGCCTTCGTATCGGCTCACAAGATCGGTGGTCCGAAAGGAATCGGGGCGCTTGTGATGAAGCGCGGGTTGAACGTCGAAGCGCGCATCAAGGGCGGCGGGCAGGAGATGGGGCGGCGTTCGGGCACGGAAAACGTGATTGGCATCGCGGGATTCGGGGCAGCGGCGCAGGCTGCAGCACGAGATCTGGACGCGGGCCGGTGGGGGCAGGTGGAACAACTTAGAAATATTCTAGAGAAAAGACTTTCAGAATCTTCAAGAACGACTATTTTTGTCGGGAAAGACGCGAACAGGCTCCCCAACACGTCCTGTTTCATTACGCCGGGCTGGAAAGGGGAAACGCAGGTGATGGTGATGGACCTTGCTGGGGTCGCCGTTTCTGCGGGTTCCGCTTGCTCTTCGGGCAAGGTCCGGGCCAGCCGTGTGCTTCGCGCGATGGGATATGACGACGAACAGGCAGCCTCGGCGCTGCGGGTGTCGTTGGGTCCGGACACAACAGAGGGGGACATCTCGGCATTTGCCGAGGCATGGCTCCGCGAATACGAGAAATTCCGCGCCCGGCGCGGGGATTGAGAGGCGAAGATGGCTGACGATACGATGGTCGCCAAAGAGGGCGTCGAGAAGGAAACGGTCGCTGCGGTCAAATCGCTTGGCGACAAATACAAGTATGGCTGGGAAACCGACGTCGAGATGGACTATGCCCCCAAGGGGCTGACCGAAGACATCGTCCGGCTCATCAGCCAGAAGAACGAAGAGCCGGAATGGATGACCGACTGGCGTCTGTCGGCCTATCGCCGCTGGCTTCAGATGGAAGAGCCCGAGTGGGCGATGGTCGAGTATCCCGAAATCGACTTCCAGAACCAGTATTACTATGCCCGCCCGAAAAGCTTCGAGACCAAGCCCAAGTCGCTGGACGAAGTCGATCCCAAGCTGCTCGCCACCTATGAAAAACTGGGGATCCCGCTCAAGGAACAAATGATCCTCGCCGGTGTCGAAGGCGCGGGCGAAGTCCCTGCCGATGGCGACAATTCCGAGCGCAAGGTTGCGGTGGACGCGGTGTTCGACTCCGTGTCCGTGGGCACGACGTTCCAGAAGGAACTCAGGGAAGCGGGCGTCATCTTCTGCTCGATTTCCGAAGCGATCCGCGAGCATCCGGAGCTGGTCAAGAAATACCTTGGCTCGGTGGTTCCGCCGACCGACAACTTTTACGCTACATTGAACAGCGCGGTCTTCTCGGACGGCTCCTTCGTCTACATCCCGCCCGGGGTGCGCTGCCCGATGGAGTTGTCGACCTATTTCCGCATCAACGCTGAAAACACCGGCCAGTTCGAGCGCACGCTCATCATCGCGGACAAGGAGGCTTACGTCTCCTACCTCGAAGGCTGCACAGCGCCGCAACGCGACACCGCGCAGCTTCACGCCGCCGTGGTGGAAATCGTCATTCTCGACGATGCCGAGGTGAAATATTCGACGGTCCAGAACTGGTATCCGGGCGATGAAGAGGGCAAAGGCGGCATCTACAACTTCGTGACCAAGCGCGCCGATTGCCGGGGCGACCGGTCCAAGGTGATGTGGACGCAAGTCGAGACCGGCTCGGCGGTGACGTGGAAGTATCCTTCCTGCGTGTTGCGCGGCGACGACAGCCAGGGCGAGTTCTACTCGATCGCCATCACCAACAACATGCAGCAGGCCGACACCGGCACCAAAATGACCCACCTGGGCAAGAACACGCGCTCGCGCATCGTGTCCAAGGGCATTTCGGCGGGCAAGTCGAACAACACCTACCGGGGCCTCGTGTCGATGCACCCGAAGGCCAAGAACAGTCGCAACTACACGCAGTGTGACTCGCTGCTCATCGGCGACCAGTGCGGGGCGCATACGGTGCCTTATATCGAGGTGAAGAACCAATCCTCGCGGGTCGAGCATGAGGCGACGACATCGAAGGTCGACGACGACCAGATGTTTTACTGCCGCCAGCGCGGCATGGACGAGGAAGAGGCGGTGGCGCTCATCGTCAACGGCTTTGCCAAGGAAGTGCTTCAGGCCCTGCCAATGGAATTCGCGATGGAAGCGCAACAGCTCGTCGCCATCTCGCTGGAAGGCAGCGTCGGTTAAGACCGGACGCGCCGCGAAAAGGAATACGCAAATGCTTAAGATCGAAAACCTGCACGTCAAACTCGAAGAAGAGGACAAGCAGATACTAAAGGGCGTCACGCTGGAAGTGCCAGCGGGCGAGGTCCACGCAATCATGGGGCCGAACGGGTCGGGCAAATCGACCCTGTCCTATGTCCTGTCGGGCCGCGATGGATATGAGGTGACCGAAGGCTCGGCCTCGCTTCTGGGCGAAGACCTGCTTGCCCTCGAAACCGAGGAACGCGCGGCCGCTGGCCTGTTCCTGGCCTTCCAGTACCCGGTGGAGATCCCCGGCGTCGGCAACATGACGTTTCTGCGGACCGCGGTGAACGCGCAGCGCAAGGCGCGCGGGCAGGAAGAAATGTCGGCCACGGATTTTCTCAAGGAAATCCGCGCGAAGGCGAAAGAGCTCAAGATCGACGCCGACATGCTCAAGCGCCCTGTGAACGTGGGCTTCTCGGGCGGTGAAAAGAAGCGTAACGAAATCCTTCAGATGGCGATGCTCGAGCCCAAGATGTGCATCCTCGACGAGACCGATTCCGGCCTCGACGTGGACGCGATGAAGCTTGTCTCCGACGGTGTGAACGCGCTGCGAGACCCGAACCGCGGGTTCCTTGTCATCACCCATTACCAGCGTCTGCTGGATCACATCGTGCCGGATGTCGTGCACATCATGGCCGGAGGCCGCATCATCAAGTCCGGTGGCCCCGACCTCGCCCTTGAAGTCGAGAAGAACGGCTATGCCGACCTGATGGAGAATGCGTGATGGCGGTCGCCAAGGAAAAACTCCTCGCCCGCAAGCGTGACGCGCTGGCCGAGCGCCTTGGTGCGCTCACGATGCCCGAAGGCGGCGCATGGATCACCGAGGCGCGCAAGGCGGCTTTGTCCCGGCTGGAGGCGACTGGATTGCCGGCGCCGCGTGACGAATACTGGCGCTTCACGCCGCCCGGCGCCCTCAATGCCGCCGAGGCCGCGCCTGCCGCACTGTTCGACCATGGTGGCGAAATGCCGGTCTTCGACGCGGTCGACCGGGTGCGGATCGTATTCGTGGACGGCGTCTTCGATGCCGACGCCTCTGACGATCTCAGCCTCGCCGGTGTCGAGATCGAGCGCCTTTCGGATGCCGCGACCAAGGACATTCACTGGGCCAAGGGCCTTTATGGCGTGATCGAGGAACTGGGGCAGACCCCGGTGGAACGTCCGCTCGCCGCGCTGAATACGGCCTTTGCGACCGATGGCGTGCTGATCCGGGTGACCGGTAAGGCGGAAAAACCCGTCTCGCTGATCTATCGGCACGAAAGCGAAACCTCGGATGCCTACCTGCACAACGTGGTGAAGCTGGAGGCCGGAGCGGAGATGACGCTGCTCGAGAATGGCCCCGCTGCCGCGCGGTTCAACAAGTGCCTTGAAGTCGACGTGGGCAAGGGTGCGCGGTTCCACCATATCCGCGCTCAGGGGCGCGATCATGAACGGCAGGCCGTGACGAGCATGTTCGTGCGCCAAGACGCCGAGAGCCTGTTCAAATCCTTCACGCTGACCGCAAACGGTCGGCTGACGCGCAACGAGGCGTTCATCCTGCTTCAGGGGCGCGATGCATCGGCCCATATCGCGGGTGCGGCGCTGGGTCATGGTGACTTCCACCATGATGATACGGTCTTCATCACCCATGATGCAGAGAATTGCGAAAGCCGGCAGGTGTTCAAGAAGGTGCTTCAGAAGGGCGCCGTGGGCACGTTTCAGGGCAAGATCCTTGTCCAGCGCGGCGCGCAGAAAACCGACGGCTACCAGAAGTCGCAGTCGCTGCTGCTCGACGATGACGCACAATTCCTTGCCAAGCCCGAGTTGGAAATCTATGCCGACGATGTGGCTTGTTCGCATGGCTCCACATCGGGTGCCATCGACGAGGACATGCTGTTCTACCTGCGCGCGCGCGGGATCGACAGGGAGACGTCGATGGACCTCCTCGTCATCGCTTTCGTGGCCGAGGCGATGGAAGAGATCGAGGACGAAGGATTCCGCGATGAGATCATCGGACGGCTGGAGGCCTGGCTCCTGCGCCGACGGAGCTGACGATGTCGGTCGTGGGTGATGTGCTCGGCGCATACCGCGCGCCCCGCTCCGTGTTCGCACGGCGTCTGGGTGACACGGTGCGCGAAGACCGGGCACTGGCCGTCCTCATGGTCGCCTGCATCCTTATCTTCGTTGCACAGGCCCCGCGCTTGCAACGGGTGTCGATCGAAACCGGGCAGGAGCTCAATCCGCTTCTGGGCGGCGCGCTTTTTGCCTGGCTGTTCATCGTGCCGCTGGCTGCCTATGCCATATCCGGGATCAGCCATCTTGCCCTTCGCCTGATGGGCGGAAAAGGGAGTTATTTCAGGGCCCGCTTCGCGCTTTTCTGGGCGATGCTCGTGGCCGCACCGATGTGGCTCCTGTGGGGGCTGACGGTGGGTTTTGTCGGGCCGGGAACCGCCGAGACGCTGGTGGGAGCCATTGCGCTCGCCGCGTTCGTGATCCATTGGGTGCTCAACCTGATCGTGGCCGAAAGCGGAGGCAGGGCAGAGGCGTGAAAATGGAACCGGGATACCTCTTCGGCATGGCGCTTCAGACCATCCCGGAACCGCGCAAGATCGCGCGTGAACTCTTCGCGCTCGGTCTCGACCGCGGCACGCTTTGGCAAGCGCTTCTCTTGCTGCTGGTCATCGGCGCGATGCTGGGGGTCGGCTCGTCCGTCATTTTCCCGCCTGCACCGGAACTGGCGGGCACCGTTTTCGGAATGCCGCTGATGGTGTCGCTGGCCGAGGGGTCCATCGCCGTGATCTCGGTCTTCCTGATCTTCTGGCTCGGACGCGCCGCAGGTGGCACCGGTCGGTTCGAAGACGCCATCGTCACCGTGGCATGGCTCAACTTCGTGCTGCTGATCGTGCAGATCGTGGTGCTGGTCCTGAGCCTTTTCGCCCCCAGCCTCGCCGCGCTCTTGTGGCTCGCCGGCGGTTTCGCGGGGTTCTGGATCCTTAGCCATTTCATCGCCGAAATGCACAGTTTCTCCTCGGCCATGCGAGTGTTCCTCGCGATCCTGCTCACGAGTTTCGTAGCGGTCGCTGTGCTGTCGATCGTTCTGGCCATCGCGGGCGTCGGTGCGGCGATCACTTCGGGAGAGCTTGGTAATGTATGATGTGAATGCGATCCGCGCACAGTTTCCGATCCTGTCGCGTGAGGTGAACGGGAAGCCGCTCACCTATCTCGACAATGGGGCTTCGGCGCAGAAACCGCAGGTCGTCATAGATGCGATCACGCGCGGCTATGCGGAGGAATATTCCAACGTCCACCGCGGCCTTCACTACCTCTCGAACCTGTCGACAGAGCGGTACGAAGCCGTGCGCGGCACCATCGCCCGCTTCCTTGGTGCGCCGTCGGAGCGAGAGATCGTCTTCACCTCCGGCACGACCGAGGGCATCAACCTCGTCGCCTACGGCTGGGCCGCGCCGCGCATGGGCGAGGGGGACGAGATCGTTCTGACCGTGGCCGAGCACCACGCCAACATCGTGCCCTGGCACTTCCTGCGCGAACGTCAGGGGGTCAAGCTGGTCTGGGTCGAGCCGGACGAGGACGGGTCGATTCCGGCGGACAAGGTTCTGGCGGCTGTGACGGAGCGCACCAAGCTGATCGCTGTGACCCAGTGCTCCAACGTGTTGGGCAGCGTGGTCGACGTGAAGGCGATCAAGGCCGGGGCTGGTGACGTGCCGGTGCTGGTCGACGGCTCGCAGGGCGCGGTGCATATGCCGGTGGACGTGGCCGACCTCGGCGTCGACTTCTACGCAATCACCGGCCACAAGCTCTACGGCCCCTCCGGGTCCGGTGCGATCTATATCACGCAGGCGCGGATGGACGAGATGCGGCCGTTCATGGGCGGCGGCGACATGATCCGGGAAGTGATGCGCGACGCGGTCACCTACAACGATCCGCCGATGAAGTTCGAGGCGGGGACGCCGGGGATCGTGCAGACGATCGGGCTTGGCGCGGCGCTGGAGTACCTCATGGAGATCGGGATGGAGAACATCGCGGCGCATGAGGCGGAGCTTGCTAGGTACACGGCGGAACGCTTCGAAGGGCTGAATTGGCTGCACGTTCAGGGCCACGCGCCGGGCAAGGCGGCGATTTTCTCGCTCACCGTCGAGGGCGGTGCTCATGCCCATGACATTTCCACTATCCTCGACAAGAAGGGGATCGCGGTGCGTGCGGGGCACCACTGCGCCCAGCCATTGATGGATCATCTGGGCGTACCGGCCACAGCGCGTGCGAGCTTCGGGATGTACAATACGCGCGACGAGGTGGATACGCTCGTCGAGGGTCTGGAACTCTGTCACCGCCTGTTCGGCTGAGGTATGTCGCGGCAGCAAGCTGCCCCGACCCGTTGGGAGGGCGCTGCCCTCCCAAACCCTCCCGAGGTATTTCCGGACCGAAGAAGAGGACCAGGGTCAGCTGTCGGCCTTGATGAGGCCCAGTCCCCGCAGGTAGACGCCGATGCCCGTCTCGAGCAAGTCCTCGGGCGGAAACGGCGACTTCGTGCCGGGAGAGCCGCGCCCGAAGAGTTCGACGACCCCGTGGCACATCGCCCAGATATGGGCGGAGACCATGCGAGCGGGCGGGCGTTGTTCGGGGGGGATATCGCGCAGGAGTTCGTTCGCGGCCATGTCCAGAACGCCGAGCGCGCGGTTGGCGACATGGGCGAGGTCGGAGGAGCGGTTGATCGAGACGCCGCTTTCGAACATCGCGATGTAGTGGCCTGGGAAACGGCGGGAAAAGGCAAGGTAGGCGCGGCCCGTCGCCTCGAATGACGCGAGCGCGGACGGTTTGCCCTTGTCGTAGGCGTGCTCCATCAGATCTGCGAAGATCTCATACCCCTGCCGTGCCGCTTCGGCGATGAGGTCCTCGCGACCGTCGAAATGGCGGTAGACAGCAGCGGGCGTGACGCCTGCCTGCTTGGCCGCCTCGGAGAGGGTGAAGCCGGTGGGCCCCTTCTCCTCGATCAGGATCAGGGCCGCGTCGACCAGAGCCTGGCGCAGGTTGCCGTGGTGGTATCCGCGTTTTTTGGTGGGCACCGCGTCAGGTTTCCCAAATATCCAGCCCGCCCGCAATACTGGGGTCGGGAGGGCAAGCCACGTCGCTGTCTTTGCCTTTGTAGTCAAGACCTTGCAGGACAGTCCTGATGGCCGCGATCCGCGCGCGGCGTTTGTCGTCGGAGCGGACGATGGTCCAGGGGGCGTAGTCGAAATGTGAACTTGCGAAGGTCTCGGCGATCGCCTGGGTATAGGCATCCCAGCGGTTCAGGCCTTCCACGTCGATCCACGAGAGTTTCCAGTGCTTTAGCGGGTCCTGTTCACGTGACAAGAAGCGGCGCAGTTGCTCGGCGCGGCCGACATTGAGCCAGATTTTCACGAAGTGGATGCCTTCGTCGACGAGCATGTGTTCGAACTCGGGAAGTTGTCGGAAGAAGGCCGCGCGTTCCCCGTCCTCGCAAAAGCCGAAGACCTTTTCGACGACGCCGCGGTTATACCAGGAGCGGTCGAACAGGACCATTTCACCTTCGGTCGGCAAGTGCCTGACATATCTTTGGAAATACCATTCTCCCGCTTCCCGGTCCGAGGGTTTCGGGAGGGCCACGACGCGGGCGACGCGTGGGTTCAGGTTTTCGCGGATGCGCTTGATCGTGCCGCCCTTGCCGGCCGCATCGCGCCCTTCGAAGACCACAACCACGCGCTTGCCAGTGGCCTTCACGTCTGCTTGCAGCTTGACCAGCTCCATCTGGAGCGCTTCGAGTGTCTCCTCGTAGTCGTCCTTGTCCATGCGCGCGCGGTAGGGATAACCGGGAGCGATAACATCGTCCTTGCCCGCCGCTTCAATGGCTTCGCGAATGTCTTTCGGTGCGCTCTGCTCGAAGAATTTCGAGATCGCCCCGCCATGCGGAAGCTCCATGCTTTCCTCCGGTCTGTCTGGGGCCAGTATGGCTATTTGACCCCGGCGCGCAACGCCGCGCGGTCGATGGCGTCGATGGTTTCGTCCGGGCGGATGTGATGGGGCATGTGGCCCACACCCTCAAGCACGGTGAGGTTGCCGTTCTGCACCTCCTCCACCAGAGGTTCGGAGTGGATCTGCAGGCCGACAGTGGTGTCTGCGGTGCCGTGAATGACCTCGACCGGGATCTCGACCTCTTTGTAGCGGGGCTGTTGCGCTTCAAGGTGGGTCAGGAGTTCGTGCCGTTGCTGGGCGTTGGCCTTGAACTGTTCAGGCAGCAGGATGATGCCGGGGCCGATGTAGTCGGCATAGCCGGGCAGGGGATCGTTCGGCGCGAACACGCTTTCGATCTGTGTCTCAAGGTAGTCCTGCGGCAGCCACGCCGAGATGAGATGCGCGAGTACCGGACCGATGACCGGTTGCGCCAGCAGCGCATAGAGCGTGTCGCGTCCGCCCGGCCACGGATGGGTGGCACCCGCGATGGAGACAGCGGCAGCAATATCGTTCGGGTGGTAGACGGCCCAGTTCATCACCAGCGCGCCGCCGAAACTCTGCCCCGCGACCACCGGGTTCTCGACCCCGAGCGCGCGGGCCGTTTCGACCATGAGGGTCGTCTGCTCGGACAGCGTCACGCCGTTGGCAGCGAGCGGCGGGGTGTAGCCCAATCCGGGGCGATCCATGATCGTGACACGGTAGTCTTCGGCCAGCCGCGGCGCGATGTCGAACATCCAGTCACGGGTAGACCCGGACGCGCCGTGGAGGAGCACGAGATCGGGGCCTTCGCCGATCTGCACATAATGCACCGGATGCCCGTTCACTTCGATGAACCGACCCTGCGGCGGATGCTCACGATAGGCCGCGAGACGCCGCTGCTCGACCCGGATCATCGTGGCCAGCGCGACGAGTGCAAGAATGAGGAGGAGGCTAAGAACCAATTTCATCGGGATTGTAGTGGGTTGTCTGATAGATATCGTTGATCCAGTTGCCGTAGAGCAGGTGGGCATGGCTGCGCCACCGGTTCTTTGGCTTCTGGCTCGGGTCGTCGTCCGGGTAGTAGTTGCGCGGCACGTCGATGGGCGTGCCTTCGGCCACGTCCCGGTCGTATTCCTGCTTCAACGTGTCCGAGTCGTATTCGAAGTGATTGAAGATGTAGAGCGCCCGGTGGCCGGGGTCTTCCACGAGGCAGGGCCCCGTTTCGGGCGACCCCAACAGGGTCGTCAGGCCCGAGGCCCCGTCAATCTCATCCTGTTTCATTTCGGTCCACCGGCTTACGGGAATGATGAAGCTGTCGGAGAAACCACGCAGAAAGGGCGAGGTTGGTTTCAGATTATCCTGCGGAAAGCAGCCGAAAGACTTTTCCGGCAGCATGTGTTTTTGCACTCCGTGGAAGTGATAGATCATCGCCATGCCACCCCAGCAGACGCCGAAGGTGGAATGCACGTTGGTCTGGGTCCAGTCCATCACCTCGGTCATTTCGTCCCAATAAGTGACCTCCTCGAATGGAAGGTGTTCGATCGGCGCGCCGGTGATGAGGAGACCGTCGAACTTCTGGTCCTTCACCTCCTGAAACGTGCGGTAGAAGGTGCCCAGGTGCTCTTCCGGCGTATTGCGGGAGGCGTGTTCGGTCATCCGTATGAGGGTGAGCTCGATCTGGAGCGGCGTGGCCCCGATCAGCCGGGCGAACTGCGTCTCGGTCTGGATCTTCTTGGGCATCAGGTTCAAAAGCCCGATCTTCAGCGGGCGGATGTCCTGCCGCGCGGCCTGATGCTCCGGCATGACCATGACGCCCTCGCGCGCGAGCACGTCGGCGGCAGGCAGGTCGGCAGGAATCTTGATCGGCATTGTGGGATGCTCCGCAAAAGGTTCGGGTGAGATAAGCCTTTGATCACCGGGCCTCAAGGGCCGTGGCGATCAGGTCGTCGAAGTCTTCGGGGGACCTAACGCGCGCCACGTCGTCGGCTGCGACCGTGATGCCCCAGTTGCGCGCCATGGCCTGATAGAGCGGCTGGCGATGGTGGAGCGCCTTCGCGTAAGTCGCGCGCATGAAGTCGTCTGGGTCGACCTTGTCGGGTGCCACGTCATTCTTGGCGAGGTAGTCCCTCCAGTAGGACTGAAGCGTCTCGGGCTGGTAATACATCGGCTTGGGCGCGCGCACGAACCGGCGCACCAGTTCCTCGGTATGCGCTTCGGATCCTTCGATCCAGACCATCAGGAGGTTTTCCGACAGCGCGGTCAGAAGCGGATCCTCGCGGTCCTCGGGATCGACCACCTCGCAGATCGAGCCGCCGGAGTCGCAAACGAAATTGTCATAGTTGTAAAGGGATTTGGCGCGCGTGATGTAGCGCACCGTGTCGTAAAGCGCGGCGATTTCGGCATCGCGGTGCTGTTCCTGCCGCTCTAGGTATTCCTCGAAGGGTAGGCCGCCCTTGGCCGGGTCGCCCGGTTTGCCGAGATAGGTCGAAAGCGGTGCCAGGTTCTCGAACGTGATGTTGGAGGCGATATAGACACTGTCGGTCAGCAGAAGCTCCCTCAGAAACGGGTTCTTCATCGCCTCGCGTTTGAAATTGTCCGAGATGAGCTCGCCCATGTAACGGGTGCCGATGCGGTAATCGACGGAATAGTGAAACCACTCGCCCTCGTCGCGCAGCATGTTGGAAACATGTGTCTTGCCCAACCCGGACATGCCGAACAGAAGCACCTTCTTCGCCTTGGCGTCGCGCCACGCCTGCGCGGTCTCATAGATCATGGCCGTCCCTCTTGCCCTCGCGTTCCGCTTGGTAGCGGGCGAGCCGGGTCAGGGCAAGCCGGGGGCACGGGCCGGGACACGCGCCTCGCGCACGCTGGCGCGGATGTTGATCCAGTTGGCGGTGAGAATGAGGGCACCGCCGAGGATCACGGCCAGCTCCAGGCGCTCCTGGTAGAGAACCCAGCCGATGAGCGCGATGACCGGAAGGCGGGCGAAATCCACGGGCATGATGACAGTGGCAGGCGCCAGTTTGAGCGCTGTGGTCAGACAGAAATGCGCGGCAAGGCCGGCGATGCCGATGATCACGAGCCAGGGGGCGGACTGCGCCGACGGCAAGGCCATTTCGCCGTCGACGGTAGCGAGGACGAGGCCGAAGACCGCCTGCATCGTCGTCAGGAAAAACAGGATGCAGGCGAGGGTCTGTGTGCGCGTGAGTTTGCGGGTGAAGACTGCGGAGCCCGCGAATCCGATGGCTGCCCCGAGGGCCGCGAGCACGCCCGGCCCCAATTCAACGGCGAAAGGGCGCGTGACGACGAGGATCCCCACGAACCCGACGAACGCCGCGAAGGCACGCGGGGGCGTGATGCGCTCGCCCAGAAAGATGGGCGACATGAGGAGGACCCAGAGGGGAGCGGTGAATTCCAGCGCAAAGACCTGTGCCAGCGGGATCACCCCGACGGCATAGAACCACAGGTTCTGACCGGTGAAATGAGACACGTTGCGCACAAAATGCAGGCCGAGTTGTGCGGGACCGATTTCCCCCCAGCGGCGGGTCGCGGTCACGACCGAGACGACGATCAGGATGCCGACGCAGGACCGGTAGAACATGACCTCGAACGTGTCGTGATCGAGGCTCACTTCGCGTCCCGCTACGGCCATCGTCGAGAAACAGGTGATCGCGCCCAGCATCCAGAGCGCCGCGCGGAAAATCGGGTTCATCGGGCCGGTTCGCCCGACCTACGGGCGCCATGTCGCGTCATGGCCGCATGATTGCCCTCAACCCGGGTCGGCGGCAAGCAAGATGAAGGCGAAGAAGGCGACAAAAACCGCGATCGGTACTGTGACGATTGTGAAGAGAGTAGCGGGCTTCTGCCATGTCGGCTTTTCGGCGTAACACGCCCCGCATTCGCTATGCGCCAGCCGCATACGGTGACCGCATGACCGGCATTTGAAAACTCTGATCGGCATCCCGTCCCCACGGTTCGCACAAAATAAGTCGGCGGCGCACAATGAAAACAAATCTGCCTGCGCCGTATGTGAAATCGCGATCACGGGTCTGATCTCCTGTGAAAGAGGAGACCTGAACTATTTCTGCATTTCAAAAAAAAGGATTGTCCCAGCGCCCAAATAGGTGGCGACCTTCTGTCATACTCGGCCACTGGTCGTCAGGCGAGGAAGGCCCGCTCACTCCCACTCGATGGTGCCCGGAGGTTTCGACGTGATATCGTAGGTCACGCGGTTGATCCCCTGCACCTCGTTGATGATCCGGGTGGCGGTTTCGCCCAGAAAGTCATGGCTGAACGGGTAGTAATCCGCCGTCATGCCGTCGACGCTTGTGACGGCGCGCAGCGCGCAGGCATAGTCATAGGTGCGCCCGTCGCCCATCACGCCCACCGTGCGCACCGGCAAGATCGCCACAAAGGCCTGCCAGATCTCGTCATAAAGCCCGTGCTTGCGGATCTGGTCGATATAGACGGCGTCCGCCTTGCGCAGGATGTCGAGCTTGTCCCGCGTGATTTCGCCCGGGCAGCGAATGGCGAGGCCGGGTCCGGGGAAGGGGTGGCGAGCGATAAAGCTCGCGGGCAGGCCGAGTTCGTGACCCAGCGCGCGCACTTCGTCCTTGAAAAGTTCGCGCAGGGGTTCGACCAGTTTTAGACCCATTTTCTCCGGCAGACCGCCGACATTGTGGTGGCTCTTGATCGTGACCGAGGGCCCGCCCGAGAACGACACGGATTCGATCACGTCTGGGTAGAGTGTGCCCTGGGCCAGATAATCCGCATCGTCGATCTCGCTCGCGTATTTCTGGAACACGTCGATGAACAGGCGTCCGATGGTCTTGCGCTTTTCTTCGGGGTCCGAGATCCCTTCGAGTTCGCCAAGGAACAGGTCGACCTCATCCGCATGGATCAGCTTCATGTTGTAGTGGTCGCGGAACATCGTGACCACTTCCTCGGCCTCGTTGTGGCGCAGGAGGCCGTGGTCCACAAAAACACAGGTAAGCTGGTCGCCGATCGCTTCGTGAAGCAGAACTGCCGTGACCGATGAATCGACGCCACCGGACAGACCGCAGATCACATGGGCATCGCCCACCTCCTCGCGGATCTTCATGATCGCCTCCTCGCGGTAGGTGTCCATCGTCCAGTCGCCCTTGAACCCGGCGAGACGCACGAAGTTTTCGTACAGCGTCTTGCCATTGGGCGTGTGGTGGACCTCGGGGTGGAACTGAACCGCAAAGAAGTTGCGGCCGAGATCCGCCGTGATGGCGAAAGGCGCATTGGGCGAGGTGCCGTAGACCTTGAAGCCCGGCGCGATCCGGGAGACGTGGTCGCCGTGGCTCATCCACACCTGCTCGCGCCCGGTGCCATCCATGAACCAGCCGGTCAGAACATCGACGCGCTCTTCGGTCGGCGTGACCCAGGCGCGTCCGAATTCGGCCGTGCCGTGACCGCGAAGCACTTCGCCGCCGAGCATGTGCATCATGACCTGCTGGCCATAGCAGATTCCGAGGATCGGCACGCCGAGATCGAACACCTTTTCCGGCGGACGGGGTGAACCGTCGTCGATGACGCTGGCGGGGCCGCCCGAGAAGATCACCGCCTTGGGCGCGAAATCCTCAAGAAAGGCGTCAGTCACGTTCTGATATGGGTGGATTTCGCAATAGACGTTCAGCTCCCGCAGGCGTCGCGCGATGAGCTGCGTCACCTGGCTGCCGAAGTCGATGATGAGGAGGCGGTCGTGTTCGGATGTCTCGATCATAGCCGCTGATTAGGCCCCGTCCGCTTTGCTGGCAAGCGTGAAACACATCGGGCTGCGCGCTGACCGTGAAATCCTTGCGGAGTCGCCCGCAGGTCACGAAGGTAGCGCAAAACCGATGAAGGAGTGAGCGATGAGCGATGATGTCTATCTGGTGCCCGCCGAGGAGATCGCTGAGATGGAAGGGCTGGCCAAGACCCATTTCCTCAATCCCGACGCAAAGAGGGTGAACAAGTCGCTGGGCGACCTTGCAGGTCTCACTGGCCTTGGCTTTCACATCATCGACGTGGCGCCGGGCCACGCGACCACCGAGCATCACGTTCACTACCATGAAGATGAGTGCGTCTATGTGCTCGAGGGTGAAGCGACAGCGCATATCGGCGACACGGCGCTCCCAATCAAGGCCGGGGACTTCATCGGCTATCGCAAGGGCGGTCTGGCCCATTCGATCGTGAACACCGGCGACGTTCTCCTGCGGTGTATTGTCGTGGGCGAACGGCGCGATCACGACGTCGGCGACTACCCGAAACTGGGCAAGCGCATCTACCGGCAGGTCGGGCTGCCTTGGAACGTGGTCGATCACGCCGACATCGTCACCCCTACGGGCACGGGGAAGAAATAGGCCCGGCGCCCGCGTCGTTTTCGCCCGCGAAGCGTCGCAAAACCTCCCGACCCTGCGCCAGCCGACCTGTATCAGGGGGCAGGATCAGGCGCGGAGAATGACTATGGTCGAGGATACAGCAGTCGAGGGACGCAAACGGCGCGCACGCGGAGGCGGCGGGGCAGCCCGGCGAGCCGAACGCACCACGCATCGAATCGAAGGCGCACCCCCCATCGTGCGCAAGACGCCAACGCTCGACATCCTCGACGAAGCGACGATCGAGATCATCGAACGCAACGCCGAAACGGTACTCGAGGAAATCGGCGTGGTCTTTGCCGAGAATCCCGGCGCTCTGGAGCTCTGGCGGCAGGCCGGGGCCGACGTGCGGGGCGAGCGGGTGCATATCCCGCGCGGTCTGGCCCGCAAGCTGTGTGAGACCGCTCCGTCCAGCTTCACCCATCATGCCCGCAACCCGGAACGGTCGGTAGAGATCGGCGGCAACAACCTCGTCTTCGCGCCGGTCTATGGCCCCCCCTTCGTGCGCGATCTGGATGGCGGGCGACGTTACGCCACGATCGAGGACTTCCAGACCTTCGTGAAGCTAGGCTACATGTCCAAGTGGCTGCACCTCTCCGGCGGCACGCTGTGCGAGCCGACCGACATCCCGGTCAACAAGCGCCACCTCGACATGCTGATGGCCCATATGACCCTGTCCGACAAACCCTTCATGGGGTCCGTGACGGACAAGGAATGGGCCGCCGATTGCGTGGAGATGTGCAAGATCCTGTTCGGAGCCGACTTCGTCGACCAGAACACGGTGATGACCTCGCTCGTCAACATCAACTCGCCGCTGACGTTCGACAGCGTGATGATGGGGACGCTCGAGACCTATGCGGCCGCCAACCAGGCCTGCATCATCTCTCCCTTCATCGTGGGTGGCGCGATGGCGCCGGTGACGGTCGTTGGCACGCTCACGCAGGTTCTGGCGGAAGTGATGGCGGGCGTGGCCTACAGCCAACTGGTGCGTCCTGGCGCGCCGGTGATCTTCGGTGCCTTCGTGACGTCCATCGACATGAACTCCGGTGCGCCGACGTTCGGCACGCCCGAGGCGAGCCAGATCACGATGGGCGCGGGGCAACTTGCCCGGCGCATGGGGCTGCCGTTCCGTTCGGCAGGGGGCTTCACCGGGTCCAAAGTGGTGGATGCGCAGGCGGGCTACGAGAGTGCCAACAGCCTTCAGATGGGGATGAACGCCGGCGTCAACTTCATGCTGCATGCCTGTGGCTGGCTTGAAGGCGGGCTGGTAGCCAGTTTCGAGAAGTTCGTCACAGACGCCGACCAGCTCGGCACGCTCCACAAGTTCGCCGCCGGCGTGAACGCGGATGAAAACGGGCAGGCGATGGACGCAATCCGGGAGGTGGGGCCGGGCGGTCACTACCTTGGCTGTGCCCATACGCACGCCAACTTCAAGGAAGCGTTCTGGCGCACCGAAGTGCTGGACTACAAGCCCTTTGAAACCTGGGACGAAGAGGGCGCCCGGACCACCGTCGTGCTCGCCGCCGAGCGCGTGCGCAAGATGCTGGGCCAATACGAAACGCCCTATATCGACCCCGCAGTCCACGAGGCGCTTCAGTCTTATGTGGCGCGCCGCAAGGATGAGATGCCGGACGCCTACGGCTGACGGTCGGCATCTGCCTCCGGGCACATTTCGGCAAGGACGGCGGTCATCACGGCGACATGATGATGCGGCGCATAGCTGACGTCACCCGTGCGCCGGGCGGCGTCGAGGCCCGATTCGCGGTCGAGGAGCGCGTCTATTTCGCTTGTTGTGCGCGGGGCACGGCCCAGAATCCGCTTCAGATCGCGGGTTCTGTCAAAGCTTTCCAGGCCGTGACGGGCGGCTCTGAGGAGCAGTTTCGGGCGGCGCAGGCGGGTGAGTTCTGTGTGCTGAACAGTCATGGCATCCTCCGGTTTCGATGTCTCTGCACCTTCGTGCCACAACTTTAAGGCGTGTTGCGCCGCGGCAGGGAGTAGCGTTCGCCGCCTTTCCAATCCCTTATTTGTTGCCGCCGCAGGGTTTCCGTATCGCCGAGAGCTTGTGGATAAAATGGCGAAATGATGATTGCCTGTGGATAAAGACTCGCTTTAAGGTTGAGTCGTTTCCCAAACGGAAACGCTCAGAAGGCCCGGAGGACCAATGAAACACGTCGTCTCTACGTCTTGCCCGACCAAGCAACCTTTGCCCGCCTGGGTGCCAGATGCGGTTCGAACCTATCTCGCCCATGTCGAAGGCGGGACATCGCTACGCCATCTGGCACGTCAGACAGGTGTTCACGCCTCCACCGTCATGCGGCAGGTGCGACGTTGCGAAGGACTTCGCGACGATCCGCTCGCTGATGCAGCTCTCAAGTCACTTGAAACGCTTTGGCACAACCGGGCACGCGCGAGCGGACCGGAGCGCCATGGAGGCCGTGAGAGACCCATGACACGCACCGCGCAAGATACCGATCGCCTTGACCGTGAAACCCTCCGGTCCCTCAGGGCCTTGTCGGAACCCGGAGCGTTGCTTGTGATTGCGGACGGCGTCGAGGATGCCGTCGTCGTGTCCCATGTCGAGGACGACCGCCCTGTGCGCAGGGCTGTGGTCCCGCGGGACGTGGCTGAGATCCTGTCGCTCAAGGAATGGATCGCAGGCCACGCCAAGGGGCGGCTGGCGCGCTATACGATCACACCGGCCGGACGTTCGGAACTGGGCCGCCTCGTCGCGGCCGCGGAATCGCATCGGGCTGCGACCCAAGGCGAGCCGGTGGGCACGGCGTCAACAGGGCAGGGAGGGGCGCGCAAGGCGCGAACAGCGGGTGCAGAGCCACCCCTGCGGTTCCTCGCACGGCGCAAGCGGACGGATGGTGCCCCATTCCTGACGCCCGACATGGTGCGCGCTGCCGAACGATTCCGTGAGAGTTACGAGATTGCGCGGGCGGGCGACGCACTTGGCGATGACTACGAGGGGCTTCTGACGGGTCGGGTCCGGATGCCGAAGCAGGCGACGAATGGTGGCGCGGCGATCGCGGTGTCCCGTGATCTTCTGGCCCTCGAAAGTCTTCTGAAAGCGGTCAGGACGCTGGGGCCGGAGTTGGCCGAGGCCGTAATCCTCGCATGTTGCCGCGAAACCGGAATGGAGCAGATCGAGGACAAGCTCGATTTCCCGGCCCGGTCCGGCAAGATCATTCTGCGAATCGCGTTGGGTGCGCTCAAGCGTCACTATGATGAGGTCGGGGATGAAAACCACGACCTCATCTATTGATGCGCACTATCAGGCTGACTTGGCTTGCGCCGTCACGACAAGGACATCGAAGTCGAGGCCTGGAAAACTCGTCCCGATCTCGCTTTTTACGAGTTCGGGACGCGGCAGATTCTCGGCAAAGGCGCGGTATCGACCGTCGAAACCGCTATCGACGAGACGATTGGCGACCTCGACGCAATCAAACCCGTTGGAGACGAGCGGTGACAGAACCACATGCGGCTGATGCATCTCGATGACTTCTGCCGTTAGGTCCGTGAACTCGACAAAATGAGCTCCCGGAAGCGGCTCTTGCCCCGATTTTCCGGCGTCGTCCTGTGTTCTCCCGACAGCGAGCACACGCAGAGGCTGCACGGATATCTCCTCGGACCGCTCGTCCCTGTCAACGCTTTTGGCGTTACCCAATTGACCCATGGTCGGCAATGCCCTCCCTTGTAGGATCAGGTTCGGCCATCTGTCCAAAATCACGCACTCTCACTATGGTTGATTTTTGAAGCGATTGCAAAGCCCTGCTTTTCACGTTTCCCGCGTTGCGGCATACAGGCCTCATGGGACCGCCTGGAGGACCCGATGGGACCGGAAACATTCATCAAAGCCATTCCGATGGCCTGCGCTGTCATCGGCGAAGATGAACGGATTCGGGCGCTCAATGTCGCGGGCGAGGCCCTGTTCGGGTCCGCGGTGGTCGGTCGGCATTTTGCGGCAGTCCTGCGCCAGCCTGCACTGCTAGATCGGATCGAGGGGGCGCTGGCCTCCGGCCGTCCTGCCCAGTCACGCTACGTCTACACCGGCGCGGCGCGAGAACGGACGTTCGAGGTCGCCATAACCCCGATGGAGAGCGAGCCAGGTGTCATCCTCGCCTTCGACGATGTGACCGCGCTGGCCGAAGCCGGCGAAATGCGCTCGGAGTTCGTGGCCAACGTCAGCCACGAGTTGCGCACGCCACTTACCGCCATCAGTGGATTCGTCGAGACTCTGCGCGGACCCGCCCGCGACGATGCGGCCGCGCGTGACCAGTTTCTGACGATCATGGAGAGCGAGACGCGTCGGATGCACAGGCTGGTCGATGACCTCCTGTCTCTCGCGCGCGTGGAAGATACCGAACGCCTGCGGCCTTCCGGGGAGCAGGATATCGCGGGACTCGCGACCTCGGCCGCCCAGAGCCTGAACGGACACGCCGCAGAGCACGGGGTGGCGCTTCACCTCGAAGGGATGGACGAACCGGTTTTCGCGCCGGCAGATCCCGACCAGATCATGCAAGTCTTCACCAACCTTATCGAGAACGCCATAAAATATGGAGGGGCAGGGGGGTCGGTGACTGTGTCACTGGCACAGGTGGCGCATGACCCGCGCCTCAGAGGGCCGGGCGTCATCGTGGCGGTGACCGATACCGGCGAGGGAATCGACGAGCGCCACCTTGGTCGCCTGACCGAGCGGTTTTACCGCGTGGACACGCACCGGTCGCGTGGCAAGGGCGGCACCGGGCTTGGCCTGGCGATCGTGAAACACATTGTGAACCGGCATCGCGGGCGGCTGCGGATCGAAAGCACGCTGGGCGAAGGCAGCCGGTTCAGCGTGGCGCTCCCAACCGCCTGACGCCCGAACCGGATCCATCCGAAGATGAATTCCGGCTTGTTACACGTTTGTTACAAATCTGTCGCAAAACCATTGTGGACTCACCATACGCAAGCGCTCAGTGCGGCCAAGGCAATGCCCGCCGCCTGCTGCAAACCAAATCAGGAGACATCCATGTCCTTTGCGAAACTGACCGCCTCAACGCTGGCGATCACCGCCGTGTCCGCCTCTGCCGCCATGGCTCAGTCGCGTGACAACGTGCAGGTTGCCGGCTCGTCGACCGTGCTTCCCTATGCGTCGATCGTGGCGGAAGCCTTCGGTGAGAACACCGACTTCCCGACCCCCGTCGTGGAATCAGGCGGGTCGTCTGCCGGTCTCAAGCGCTTCTGCGAAGGCGTGGGTGAAAATACCATCGATATCGCCAACGCCTCCCGCGCGATCCGCGAGTCGGAAATCGAAACCTGTGCCGCAAATGGCGTGACGGACATCATCGAAGTCCGCATCGGCTACGACGGCATCGTGTTCGCGTCCCAGCAGGATGGCCCGGCCTTCAACGAGTTCGTGCCCTCCGACATTTTCAACGCGATCGGCGCCCAGGTGCTGGTCGACGGTGAGATCACCGAGAACCCCTTCAACACCTGGGCCGAGTTCAACGGTGACCTGCCGGATGTGGAAATCGCCATGTTCATCCCCGGCACCAAGCACGGGACGCGTGAAGTGTTCGAGGACAAAGTCCTCCTCGAAGGCTGCGAAGCCACCGGCGCGATGCAGGCCATGATGGACGGCGGCATGTCGGAAGACGACGCCGAAGACGCCTGCCTCGACGTGCGTCAGGACGGCAAGTCGGTCGACATCGACGGCGACTACACCGAAACGCTGGCCCGCATCGACGCAAACCCGAACGGCATCGGCGTGTTCGGCCTCGCGTTCTACGAGAACAACACCGACAAGCTGAAAGTGGCCACCATGTCCGGCGTCGCACCCAACACTGACAGCATTGCCTCGGGCGAGTACCCGGTGTCGCGTCCGCTCTACTTCTACATCAAGAAAGCCCACATCGGCGTCATCCCGGGCGTCAAGGAATTCGCCCAGTTCTTCGTCGCCGACGAACTGGCCGGTCCGTCCGGCCCGCTCGCCAACTATGGCCTCGTGTCCGATCCCGAGCTTTCGGCCATACAGGAGATGGTGGCGAACGAAGAAACCATGTAATCCGGCTGCCGGCCCGATTGCCGGGGGCGGCCTGTTTCGCCGCCCCCGTTTTCCTTTTTGGACCTTTGCAAGCGTAACAACGGACACCAGGACACGGGGGCTTCATGCCAATACTCTGGCTTTTCCTGATCGTGCTCGCGATTGCCGCGGCGGGCTATGTGATCGGTCGATCCCGCGCTGTGGCGAGCGTCGGCGGAGACCACCGCAAGATGCACTCGCTGGCGAGCTTTTATGGCTCCAACGTGGCCATCAAGGTGTTCGTCCCCGCGTTCCTCTTTACCATCGCCTGGTTGCTAGTTCAGCCGATCGTGGTCAACGCCACCGTCTCGGACATGATCCCCGAGGCCGCCATCGCCGACAATTCGTCGCGCGGTCTGGTCATGGCCGAAGTGCGCAGGATCGCCGACGGGCTCGACAGCGCCGTGGCGGCGGGTGGGATGAGCGCGGACTTCGCACGGACGCCGCAGACTGACCTCGACGATGTAACCCAGCGTATTAAGGATGCCGGCGGCGTCGTAACCTCCGACATTACCGCACCCGTTCTGAACGCGGCGCAACGCTACCGCGCTATGAACGGGACCGGCAATTTCATCATGTCCGGCCTCGCGATCCTCATTGCGCTTGGCGGGGCGTGGTGGGGTATCCGCGAGAGCCATGCAGACTTCCGCGCCCGTAATACCGTCGAGACGTCGATCCGCGCGCTCCTCATCGGCGCGGCCTCCATCGCGATCCTGACCACGTTGGGAATTGTCCTGTCGCTGATCTTCAACACGATCGAGTTTTTCCGGCTTTACCCGGCCGCAGACTTCTTCTTCGGAACCAACTGGGCACCGAGCTTTTCGGGGCGGGGCGGATCTTCTGACCTTGGTGTTCTGCCGCTCCTGTGGGGCACATTCTATATCTCTATCGTCGCGCTCGCCGTGGCAGTACCGATCGGGCTGTTCGCGGCGATCTATTTGTCAGAATACGCGTCCAAGCGCGTGCGGTCGGTCGCCAAGCCTCTGCTCGAAGTGCTCGCTGGCATTCCGACCATCGTGTATGGCTTGTTCGCACTGCTGACCGTCGGTCCGCTCCTGCTTGAGATCTTCGGCAAGGACGGGCTTGGCTGGATGCAAGCCGGGACGGCAGTGATGACCGCCGGTCTGGTGATGGGCATCATGCTCATCCCCTTCGTTTCGTCGCTGTCGGACGACATCATTAACGCCGTGCCGCAAGCGCTGCGTGACGGGTCGTACGGGCTGGGGGCCACCCAGTCCGAAACGATCAAGCAGGTCGTTCTGCCCGCAGCCCTTCCGGGGATCGTCGGCGCCATCCTTCTTGCGGCCTCGCGCGCCATCGGCGAGACGATGATCGTTGTGCTCGGGGCAGGGGCCGCAGCCCGCCTGAGCCTCAACCCGTTCGAGGCGATGACCACCGTGACCGCCAAGATCGTGTCGCAGCTTACCGGGGACGCTGACTTCGCCTCGCCCGAGGCGCTCGTGGCCTTCGCGCTCGGCATGACGCTGTTCGTCATCACGCTCGCCCTCAATGTCCTCGCCCTCTACATCGTGCGCAAATACCGGGAGCAGTACGAATGACCGACACCAGCCTGCCGCAGAACGCGCCGCGCGGGTCGAACTCGATCCTCGCCACCGATGCGCGCACGAAAAAGCGTAACGCCGCCGAGAAACGCTTTCGCGCGCTCGGCATGGGAGCCATCGGGATTGGCCTGTTCTTCTTGATCGTGCTTTTCACCACGATCATCCGCTCCGGCGCGCCCGCTTTCACGCGCACGGTCGTGGACGTGCAGTTCACGCTCACGCAGGCGCAATACGACGAAGCGGAAGGGACGCTGTTCAAGACGGCCGCCTATGCCGATCTTTTCATCGCACAGCTGGGAGAAATCCTTGCAGAGCAAGATGTCGCCGCGGACTTCGATGCCGAGTCGATTGAGCGCACGCTGGGCAAGGTTGGCGGAACCCTGCGTGAATTCTACCGCGCGAATGAGGATCAGCTGGATCAGCCCGTCAACTTCAGCCTTGCCACCTCGTCGCGGGTCGACGGCTATCTCAAAGGTCGCGTAACGCTTGAGGGGATCGAAGACAGCCGGTTCCTCATGGCCTCGGACCTCGACCTTGTGGACGAGTTGCAGGCAGCGGGCGTGATCAAGAGCGAGTTCAACTGGCCCTTCATCACGGGCGCCGATTCCGGCGTCGACAATCCGGGCGGGGCAGGGATCGGTGCCTCGGTCGTGGGGTCGTTCTTCATGATGCTCGTGGTGCTGGCACTCGCGCTGCCCATCGGCGTGGCGGCATCCATCTACCTCGAGGAGTTCGCGGTTCAGAACAGGTTCACGGACCTGATCGAAGTGAACATCTCGAACCTGGCCGCCGTGCCGTCGATCGTCTTCGGCATCCTGGGCCTTGCCGTGTTCATCCAGTTCGCAGGCCTGCCGCAGTCGGCACCGCTCGTCGGTGGGCTCGTGCTGACGCTCATGACGCTGCCCACAATCATCATCTCGACCCGCGCGGCGCTCAAGGCGGTCCCTCCGTCGATCCGCGAGGCCGCACTCGGCGTCGGGGCCTCCAAGATGCAGACGGTGTTCCACCATGTCCTGCCGCTCGCCATGCCCGGCATCCTGACCGGCACCATTATCGGCCTGGCGCAAGCGCTCGGTGAGACCGCGCCGCTCCTGCTGATCGGCATGGTGGGCTTTGTCGCGAGAGGCTACCCAGACGGGTTCCTCACCGGCTTCACCGAAGCCAACTCGGCAATGCCCGCGCAAATCTACACCTGGGCGGCGCGCGCAGACGCGGCATTCTACGACAAGGCATGGGGCGGGATCATCATTTTGCTGATCTTCCTAATGTTCATGAACATCCTGGCGGTGATCCTGCGCCGTCGTTTCGAGCGTCGCTGGTAAGGCGGGGCAGGAGGACACTATGATGAAAGACAATGCAGACGAACGGATCGGGGTGGATGCCATGGACATCAAATTCGCGGCGAAGGATGTGCAGGTCTATTATGCCGACAACCATGCCATCAAGGACGTCTCGGTCGATATCCTCGACAAGACCGTGACGGCCTTCATCGGCCCGTCCGGCTGCGGCAAGTCCACGTTCCTGCGCTCGCTCAACCGCATGAACGATACCATCCCGATTTGTCGGGTGGAGGGCGATATCAGGCTCGATGGACAAGATATCAACGCGCCCGAAGTGGACCCGGTGCAATTGCGCGCCAAGGTCGGCATGGTGTTTCAGAAGCCAAACCCGTTCCCCAAGTCGATCTACGACAACGTCGCCTACGGACCGCGCATTCACGGTCTTGCCCGTGGCAAGGCTGAGCTTGACGAGATCGTCGAGAAATCCCTGCGCCGTGCTGCCATCTGGGACGAAGTGAAGGACCGCCTGGATGCGGCCGGGACAGGGCTTTCGGGCGGTCAGCAACAGCGCCTGTGCATCGCGCGGGCCGTGGCGACCGAGCCGGAAGTCCTTTTGATGGACGAGCCTTGTTCGGCGCTCGATCCCATCGCTACGGCACAGGTCGAGGAACTGATCGACGAACTGCGCCAGAGCTACTCGGTGATCATCGTCACGCACTCGATGCAGCAGGCGGCACGGGTCAGCCAGAAGACGGCGTTCTTCCATTTGGGCAACCTCGTCGAATACGGCGACACCACTGATATCTTCACCAATCCGCGTGACACGCGGACGGAAAGTTACATCACCGGCCGGATCGGCTGAGGAGAGCAGGACCATGAACGACGCACATATCGCAAAGGCTTTCGACCGCGACCTCGAAGGCGTTCAGGCGCAGGTCATGAAAATGGGAGGCCTCGTGGAGGAGGCCATCCGGGACTCCGCCAAGGCGCTCAAATCGCGCGATGTCGAACTGGCCGAGCAGGTTCGGCAAGGAGACCGTCGCATCGACGAGCTTGAGGATCTGATCAACACCCAATGCGCCCAGGTTCTGGCCTTGCGCCAGCCCGCCGCCGGCGACCTGCGCACGGTCCTGACGGTGATGAAAATCGCGGGCAACCTTGAGCGCATCGGGGACTACGCCAAGAACCTCGCAAAACGGACAGAGGTTCTCTCGCACATGCAACCGATCGAGGGGGCCTCCAGCGCGATCAAACGCATGTCGAAAGAGGTCGAGAAAATGCTCTCGGACGCGCTCGACGCCTATGTCCGCAGGGATGCGGCACTCGCGGAAGACGTGCGTCACCGCGACCTTGAAGTCGACCAGATGTATAACGCGCTTTTCCGCGAGTTCCTGACCTTCATGATGGAAGACCCGCGCAACATCACGGCCTGCATGCACCTTCATTTCATTGCGAAGAACATAGAACGAATGGGGGACCATGTGACGTCCGTCGCTGATCAGGTCATCTACCTCGCGACCGGTCAGTTCCCGGATGAGTCGCGCCCGAAGGACAATCAGTCCATCTACCGCGTCGATAGTGTGGGCGAGGCGGAAGAATGACCAGCGACAAGCCGCTCGTGCTGCTTGTCGAAGATGAGCCTGCGCAACGGGAAATCCTGCGTTACAACCTCGCCTCCGAAGGTTACGACGTATCTATTGCCGAGAACGGCGACGACGCGCTTGTGCTGGTGGATGAAATCGGGCCCGACCTGATCCTGCTCGACTGGATGCTGCCCGGCGTGTCGGGGATCGAGATCTGCCGGCGCGTGAAAACCCGACGGGAATCGAGCGAGATTCCAGTCATCATGCTTTCGGCCCGGTCCGAAGAGATGGATCGGGTGAGGGGGTTGGAGACCGGCGCGGACGACTACATGGTCAAACCGTTCTCGGTTCAGGAGCTCATGGCCCGCATCCGTGCCCAGCTTCGCCGCACGCGGCCAGCGTCGGTCGGGTTACAGCTCGTCTACGACGACATCATTCTCGACGGTGAAACGCATCGCGTCACACGCAATGGCGACCCGGTAAAACTGGGCCCGACGGAATTTCGGCTCCTGACGACGTTCATGGAGAAACCGGGCCGCGTATGGAGCCGCGAACAATTGCTGGATCGGGTCTGGGGCCGCGACGTGTATGTCGACACGCGCACCGTGGACGTTCATGTGGGGCGGTTGCGCAAGGCTTTGTGTAAGACCGGTGGGGAAGACCCTCTGAGAACCGTCAGGGGGACGGGGTACGCTCTCGGCTAGATTTGGCGAGACTCGCAATACGAGAATACGATGTCTCTAAATGCAACACACCTTCTGCGTATAATCAGTATTATGTAATATCGATCGGTTGCCAAAAACACATCCCCGTCAGAGCCTTATGCGCAATCTTTCAGATCTGAGTACAATATCTTACGAGAAACTTTCGCAAATCATCGAAGGAAAACTCGTGACACCCATACGAAAGGTGGCAATCCTGTTCTTGCCATGCGAGTTTCATGGTTAACGAGATGCCCCCAAAGTATGGGCGTCCAGCATATGGGAACGGGAATAACACAGAATGCTTGAGATCCTGGAGCAACTGGTGCGGGCTCGCACACTGCAACAGGTGTGGCAGTTACACTGCGCACGAATGGCCGCTTTTGGATTCGACCGGTTGATCTACGGCTACACACGCTTCGCTACGCCGAACTCGGTTGGCGAGTTGATGGACGCGCTCTTCCTGACAAACCATAATCCCGACTACTTCGAGCAATTCATCGAGGAACGGATGTTCCTGCATGCCCCCCTCACCCGCTGGGCACGCGAGCACGAGAGCGGTTACTGCTCCTGGGGTGCACTGTGGACGCGGCCCGAAGACCTGACGGACAAGGAACTGGAAGTCATCTCGTTCAACCGTGCCATGAATGTCTTCGCCGGCTACACCGTGGCCGTCCCGACGGCTTCGGCACGTTCACATGCGCTCTTTGCGCTTGCAGGCCAAAAGGAACTGAGCCAGGGCGAGCTTGATCGTATTTGGGCGGACCACGGCAAGGAAATCGAGATCCTGTGCAATCTCGTGCATCTCAAGATCGCTTCGCTCCCAATCGAGACCAACCGACCCAAGCTATCGAAACGCCAGCTCGAGGTTCTGGAGTGGGTCTCTGAGGGGAAGTCGAACCAGGATGTCGCGACGATCATGGGCGTGTCCGTTCCGACGATTGAGAAGCACCTGCGGCTCGCGCGCGAAAAGCTCGGCGTTGACACCACGCCGCAAGCCGTTGCGAAGATTACCTTTTTGAACCAAATCCACGTCCGCAGTTCCGAGCAGGCGGATTCCATCAAACTCAATGACGATGCGGAGGACGCGGCCGGGATCGGGCGACGATTGCGCAGCACGGACCCTGGCGATCTGGGTATTCTCTGACCCGAGGCACCGGCGCAACATTCTTTCGGAGGTAAGGAAAACCTTACTGGAGTCTCTTGCGGAAATGCGAGAGTGTGTCTCTGTTCCGTGAGTGGTGGCATTATTGCCTTTTGGAGCGCGGGATGGGGATCCTGCAATTTCAGGACGACCCCATTCCACCCCAAAATCTTCCCGCAAAGACTTGATAAAGTACAAAAAAACCCGGCTCGGAGAACGAACCGGGTCAATTTTGTCCGGACCGGCGCCCTGCCCCGGTCCGTTGATATTCTGGCGATCAGGCGCCGGCGGCTTTTGCCACCTCGGCTGCGAAGTCTTCTTCTTCCTTTTCGATGCCTTCGCCCACTTCCATCCGGATGAACCCGGTGATCGTGGCCCCCGCTTCTTTTGCGGCGGCTTCGACGGTCAGGTCCGGATTGACGACGAAGTTCTGACCGAGGAGCGTGACCTCGGAGAGGAACTTCTTCATCCGGCCTTCGATCATCTTTTCGATCACCTGTTCCGGCTTGCCGGATTCGCGGGCGATCTCCATCTGGATCTGACGCTCTTTCTCCACCACCGCCGGGTCGAGTTCGTCGACGTTCAGCGCGGCGGGGTTTGCAGCGGCCACATGCATGGCGACCTGCTTGGCAAAGGCTTCGTCACCGCCGGTGGTGGCGACGAGAACGCCGATCTTGCCCATCCCGTCGGCCACGCCATTGTGGACATAGGGCGCGATCGTCTCGCCTTCGATTTTTTCCATCCGGCGCACGCCCATGTTCTCGCCGATCTTGGCGATTGCATCGGTGATCATGGTCGCGACCGTGGAGCCGTCGATATCGGCGTTCTTGAGTGCCTCGACGTCGTCGATCTTGAGCGCCGCATTGGCGATCTTGGCGACCATGCCCTGGAATTCGGCGTTCTTTCCGACGAAATCGGTTTCCGAATTCACTTCGACGGCGATCCCGGTGTTGCCTTCGACGGCCACGGCGACGAGGCCTTCGGCTGCTGTGCGGCCGGACTTCTTGGCGGCGGTGGCGAGGCCCTTGGTGCGAAGCCAGTCCATCGCGGCATCCATGTCGCCGTCGGTCTCGGTCAGCGCCTTCTTGGCATCCATCATGCCAGCGCCGGAAATTTCACGGAGTTCTTTTACTTGTGCGGCTGTGATCGCCATCTCGGCTCTCCTTACGTCTGGATCGGGGTCCGTTCGATTGAACGGGTCCGGGGGCGGTCTGCCCGCCCCCGGTTACAGGGCTGTGACAGGCTCAGGCTTCCGCCGACTCCGTCGACTCGGCCACGGCCTCTTCCTGAGGGGCCTCTTCGAGCGCGCCGACGTCGATACCGGCGGCCTCGAACTGACCCGACATACCATCGAGTGCGGCGCGCGCGGCCAGATCGCAATAGAGCGCGATGGCGCGGGCGGCGTCGTCATTGCCCGGAATGATGTAGTCGATGCCGTCAGGCGAGCAGTTGGTGTCGACCACGGCCACGACCGGAATGCCCAGCTTGTTGGCTTCCTTGATGGCGAGGTCTTCCTTGTTCACGTCGATGACGAAAAGGAGGTCGGGACGCCCGCCCATTTCGCGGATGCCGCCGAGCGAGGCCTGAAGTTTGGCCTGGTCGCGTTCGATGCCCAGACGCTCACGCTTGGTTAGGCCTTCTGCGCCGGCTTCCAGCTGCTCGTCATAGGTCTTGAGCCGGTTGATCGACTGGGACACGGTCTGCCAGTTGGTCAGCGTGCCGCCGAGCCAGCGGTGGTTCATGTAATACTGGGCCGACTTTTCGGCGGCTTCAGCGATCGGCTTGGAGGCCTGACGCTTGGTGCCGACGAACAGGATGCGACCGTTCTTGGCAACCGTCTCGCGGATGACGTTGAGCGCGGCGTCGAGCATCGGGACCGTCTGGGTCAGGTCGAAGATGTGGATGCCGTTACGCTCACCGTAAATGAACTCACCCATCCGGGGGTTCCAACGCTGAGTCTGGTGACCAAAGTGAACGCCAGCTTCGAGCAGCTGACGCAGAGAAAATTCAGGGAGCGCCATGTCCAAGTTTCCTTTCCGGTTTGCGCCTCGGCGGGGCTTCAAGGGCTGTTGCCCAACCGGTGGACCTGCACGGGATGTCTCCCCGTCAGGCCCGACCCCGCCTGTGAAGTAGTCGGGCCATTACGGCGCTTCGGGCGCGAACGCAAGAGGCATCGACCGAATTGCGCTTGTTTTTGCTGAATTTCGCGTATGGTTCGACGAGTTGGCCGGATTGAACGATCCCGGACCTTAGTCGGAGAACACTATTGGCATACCCGCATTTCATCGACGCCTTTCCAACGCTCGACATACCGTTTCCCGAGGATGTGGTCGAGGCGCGGGCGATCCGTTCCGACGCCGGGCTCTTCGTATTCTTTTCGTTTCACAAGGATTTCGAGATTCCCGAGCATAGCCACAAGGCGCAATGGGGCACCTTGGTCGCGGGCGAGATCGAGATGACCATCGACGGCGAAACCCGGACCTTCGGCCCGGGTGACAGCTGGGACTTGCCCTCGGGCGTTCCCCACAGCGCCCGGATCAAGGCAGGGACGGTCGCGGTTGACGTGTTCGAGGAAGCGGACCGTTACCCGATCAAACCCTGAAACCGTCTCTGGCCGCTTGCGGTTTCCGTGGCGTGTTGCCAAAAGCAGCGCATGAAACGCCGCCCTGATATCCTCTGCATCGGATCGGTCCTGTGGGACGTCATCGGACGCACCGAGGCCGCGATGCGGCAGGGCAACGACGTACCGGGTCGGATCACACGTCTGCCCGGCGGCGTCGCGCTGAACATCGCCATGACGCTCCGCCGGTTTGGGCTGTCTCCTTCTCTACTGTCCGTGGTTGGCACCGACCCCGAGGGAGATGAGTTGATCGCGGCCTGTGAGCACATGGGGCTGTCCACCGAGGTACTCCTGCGCGACCCCCGCCTGCCCACGGACAGCTACATCGCCATTGAGGACGGCAAGGGGCTGGTCGCCGCGATGTGCGATGCGCATTCGCTGGAGGCCGCGGGCGATCGCATCCTCGCACCGCTGTTCGATGGGCGGCTGGGGAGCGAGGCTGAGCCCTTCTCCGGGCCCGTAGCACTCGACGGGAACCTGACCGAGGCTTTGCTGGTCGACGTCGCCGAACATCCGGCGTTTCGCAAAGCCGACCTGCGCATCGCACCCGCGAGTCCCGGCAAAGCCACCCGTCTGACTCCCCTCCTCGCCCATCCCGGCGCGACGCTCTACGTCAACCTCGAAGAGGCCGGGCTGATCCTGAACCGGACCTTCGACAGCGCCCATGCGGCCGCAGATGCGCTGATCGCAGCAGGCGCAACGCGGGCACTTGTCACGGACGGGGCATGCCCGGCCGCCCTTGGCGAATTTGCCGGCACGGTGAGCGACACGCCGCCTCAGGTGCCGCAAAAGCGAGTCACCGGCGCCGGGGACACCTTTATGGCCGCCCATATTGCCGCAGAGCTGAAAGGTGCGGTGGGCGTTGCCGCCCTTACCCGTGCGCTCGAAGCCGCGGCCACCTATGTTTCCGGAGAGGACCCCGCATGATCGACATCCGCTATTCCCCGGAAGTGGCCGAAGCCCGCGCCGCCGGGGCCGCCATCGTAGCCCTTGAGAGCACGATCATCACGCACGGAATGCCCTGGCCGGACAATGTGGAAACCGCGCGCGCCGTCGAAGCCGCAATCCGGGAAGAAGGCGCGATTCCGGCGACCATCGCCGTTCTGGACGGTGCCCTGCACGTCGGGCTGACCGACGCGGAACTCGACAAGCTGGGCCGGGCCGAAGGTGTCGCGAAACTCTCTCGCGCAGACCTCGCCGCCTGTCTCGCGACCGGCGGCACGGGGGCCACGACCGTCGCGGCCACGATGATTGCGGCTCATGCCGCCGGCATCCGTGTCTTTGCCACCGGCGGGATCGGTGGGGTTCACCGGGGCGCGGAGGAGAGCTTCGACATTTCGGCGGACCTTCTCGAACTTGCGACGACCCCGGTCACCGTCGTTGCGGCGGGTGCCAAGGCGATCCTCGATCTGCCCAAGACGCTTGAAGTGCTCGAAACCCATGGTGTTCCGGTGATCGCGTTCGGCCAGAACGCGTTCCCGGCTTTCTGGTCGCGCGACTCAGGTCTTCGAGCACCGCTGCGTATGGACGTGCCTGACCAGATCGCGCGGGCGGCGGATATGCGGGCCGCGCTCGGGCTGTCCGGCGGTCAACTCATCGCCAACCCGATCCCGGAAGACGCCGAGATCACGGGTGACGTCATCGGGCCCATCGTTGACGCGGCACTTGCCGAGGCGGCAGCGCGCCATGTGCAGGGCAAGGACGTGACGCCGTTCCTGCTCGATCACATCTTTCACGCGACGCAGGGACGGTCTCTCGTCGCAAATATCGCCCTCGTGCTCAACAACGCGCGACTTGGTGCCCGGATTGCACAGGCAATGGTCAGGACGCCGCTGTGAACCGCCAAATTGGCGAAAAGTGATACTCCAGCTTGTGATGGCCATTGCCGCGCCGCGCCGCAGCACTTAGGTTTATGCCTGCACTCCAGCGCTGGAAAAAAATGAACGCCAAACACTCCCCGCAAGACACGCCGCGCAGGCGCCGGCGTCTCCGGTTTTTCGCGGGATTCCGCAACAACTTCCTCACGGGACTGGTGGTCGTCGCGCCGATCGCGGTCACGATCTGGCTGATCTGGACCTTTGTGGGCTGGATCGACAGCTGGGTTTTGCCCTTCGTGCCGAAGAGCTACCACCCGGACATGCTGATCCAGCGCTACCTTGGCGACAAGGAATGGTTCATCGCCGTCTTTGGCGAGAACGTGACGGTCAACATTCGCGGGTTGGGCGTGGTGATCTTCCTGGTGTTCACCATCCTCGTCGGGTGGATCGCCAAGGGTATTCTCGGGCGTCAGTTCATCGCCTGGGGCGAGCGTCTGGTGGATCGGATGCCTGTCGTCCGATCCCTGTACAATGGCATCAAGCAGATCGCCGAGACGGTGTTTCAGCAGACGGAAACCAAGTTCGACAAGGCGTGCCTCGTCGAATATCCGCGCAAGGGGATATGGGCGATCGCGTTCATATCGACCAATGCGAAAGGGGAGATCGACCAACGCATTCCGGTGGATGAGGAACTCGTTTCTGTCTTCCTGCCGACCACACCGAACCCGACCTCCGGCTTCCTTCTGTTCGTGCCGCGGCATTCGGTCATCGAACTCGACATGTCAGTGGAAGATGCGGCCAAGCTCGTGATTTCCGCGGGCCTCGTCTATCCGAACAAGAAAGACACGGTGAGCGACGAGGGCGGTACGCCGCTACCCAAACCCGGCACATGACGGCGGCGCTCACCGGGTTCGCGACCGGGTTCTCCCTGATCCTCGCCATTGGCGCACAGAACGCCTTTGTCCTGCGGCAGGGATTGCTGCGTAGCCATGTCTTCTGGCTCTGCCTGTTCTGCGCAACGTCAGACGCCCTGCTCATCGCCGCAGGTGTTGCAGGCTTCGGCGCGCTGGTGGAGGCGCTTCCCGCCCTGCCCCTGGTCATGAGCCTCGGCGGTGCCGCGTTCCTGATCGCCTATGGCATCACCCGGCTGGTGGCGGCATGGCGCGGCGGTCAGGCGATGGAGATCGGCGGCGTGGACCAGTCGCTCTGGCGCACGCTGGCCATCGCGGCGGCCTTCACCTGGGCGAACCCGCATGTCTATCTCGACACGCTCGGGCTGATCGGCGCGGTGTCCACGCAGTACCCCGACTGGTCCACACGGATCGTGTTCGGCACCGGGGCCGTATTCGCGAGTTTCGTTTTCTTCTTCGGGCTGGGCTACGGCGCGCGGCTGATCGCACCGGTCATGCGCTCGGCGCGGGCGTGGCAGGTGCTCGATCTACTGATCGGGCTGACGATGCTGGCGATTGCGGCGAAGCTGATTATCGGCGTGATTTAGGCGCAGCGCCTGACGCTACGCCAGAGAAGAGGTGTCGCCTCCAAACGCATCACCCGATGCAAACTCGTCCGAGACAAACCGGGCCTAAGGCGACAGGGATGTACACGGGCCAAAGGGTGTGATCTGAGCCGATCAGAGGGAACGATGCATTGCGCCAAACCTGCTCGGCGGTCAAAAAAAACGCCGGCACTAGGGCCGGCGTTCAGTCATTGAGGCAGGTTTCATACAGGCAAGAAACCTATCGAGCAGTGCCCTCAATATAGAGGCAGCAGGTTCAGAGTCCAAGCTAAAAGTTTGAAAAGGCAAGGAACGCCCTCTAGGCTCAGGCTCAAACGAGGCGCAGCACAGGGGCATCTTGATATGACGCACGCAGTTTACCGCGGATTCGCTCAACATATGTGGGGAATCGCGCTGGCCGCTACCATGGGAAGTTTCACGGGCGCAGCGGGCGCCGAACCGATGCATGGGATTGCCATGTACGGCGACCCGGCCCTGCCGCCGGATTTCACGCACTTGCCTCAGGCAAACCCGGATGCGCCCAAAGGCGGCGAGATCGTGTTTGCCGAATCGGGGACGTTCGACTCGCTCCACCCGGTCATCACCAAAGGCAGCCCGCCCTGGCAACTGAGGTACATGATCTTCGAGTCACTCCTCGGGCGCTCCTACGACGAACCGTTCACGCTCTACGGTCTGCTGGCGGAGACGGTTGAAACCGGGCCGGAGCGTGAGTGGGTGGAATTCACCCTGCGCGAGGAAGCCGCGTTCTCGGACGGCTCTCCGGTCACGGTCGAGGACGTGATGTGGACGTACGAGACGCTCGGCACGCAAGGCCATCCTCGTTACCGCGGTTCCTGGTCCAAGATCGAGAGCATGGAACAGACCGGTCCCCGTTCGGTCCGGTTCAACTTTAACACGGTGGATTTCGAACTGCCGCTTATCATGGGACTGCGACCGATCCTCAAGAAGGCCCAGTGGGAAGGCGAGGATTTCGAAGAGTCCGGGATCGACGTCATCCCGATCGGCTCTGCGCCCTATGTCATTGGGGACTTCGAGGCGGGCCGCTACCTCGAGCTTACGCGCAATCCCGACTACTGGGGCAAGGACGTGCCCTTCATGCAGGGACAGGCCAATTTCGACACCATCCGCTACGAGTTCTTCGGTGACGGTGACGTCGTGTTTGAAGCATTCAAGGCCGGTGAAGCCAGCACATATCGCGAAACCAATGCCGAGAAATGGGCCACCCAGTACGACTTTCCTGCCGTGCAATCCGGCGACGTGGTGCTGTCGGAAATCCCGCATGAGCGCCCGACCGGCATTAAAGGATATGTGATGAACACGCGCAGCCCGGTGTTCGAGGACTGGCGCGTGCGCGAGGCGATGATTCAGGTCTTCAACTTCGAGTTCATCAACCAGACGCTCAACGGCGGGCGTGAGCCGCGCATTCAGTCCTATTTCCACAACTCCGTGTTGGGGATGGAGGTCGGGGAACCGGCCGAGGGGCGCGTGGCCGAATATCTGTCAGAATATGACGATCTGCCGCCTGGCGCCGTCGAAGGCTATGCCCTGCCCGCCTCGGATGGCTCCGAGCGCAACCGCGCCGGGATCGCCAAGGCGCTGGATCTGATGGCCGAGGCCGGGTGGACCGTCCAGGACGGCGTGATGAAGAACGCGGACGGCGAAGAGTTCACCTTCGAGATCGTGCTGAACCAGGGCGCGACGCAGGATCGTCAGATCATCGATATCTACGCCGCTGCATTGGAACGCGTCGGGATCACGCCGACGATCTCGCCGATGGATTCGGCTCAATACACCGAACGCACAAATACTTATGACTTCGACATGGCCCCCTACTGGCGCTCGCTTTCGCTGTCACCCGGCAATGAGCAGCGGCTCTACTGGGGATCGGCGATGGTTGAAGAGAATGGGTCGCGCAACTGGATGGGCGTGGAGTCGGAGGCCGTGGACGGACTGATCGAAGAGATGCTGACGGCGGAAAGCCAGGACGACTTTCAGGCTGCGACCAAGGCGCTCGACCGGGTGCTGACCGCCGGGCGCTATGTCATCCCGATCTGGTATTCCGACGTCTCGCGCGTGGCGCACGTCAAGGAACTGCATTACCCGGAGAAGATCCCGATGTACGGCGACTGGCTTGGCTTCCAGCCCGAGCTCTGGTGGTACGAGGAGTAACGTATTCCTAAGGAGCGCGCTCACGCGCGCGCAGGGTTTGCGCCGCCCCGGCTTTGCCAGGACGGCGCGGTGGGCGAGAGGGCCAGCCCTCTCGCGCTCTCCCGAGGTTTTTTGAAACGAAGAAGATCAGGGCAGCAGGAGCGAAGCGTCGCCGTAGCTGAAGAAGCGGTACCGTTCGGCGATGGCGTGCGCGTAGACCTCGCGCATGCGCTCCATGCCCATGAGCGCCGAGACGAGCATCATCAGTGTCGATTTCGGCAGGTGGAAGTTTGTCATCAGACCGTCCGTGAGGCGGAATTGGTAACCGGGTCGGATGAAGATGTCCGTGGGACCGCGCCAAGGGGCGATCTCGCCTTTCGCAGGGGCCGCGCTTTCGATGAGGCGTAAGGCCGTCGTGCCCACCGGAATGATCCGCCCACCGGCTGCGCGCGTCGCCGCGATTTCTACGGCCGCGGCCTCGGTCACCTCGCCCCATTCCGCGTGCATCCTGTGCTCGCTCACGTCATCAACCTTGACCGGCAGGAACGTGCCCGCGCCCACATGGAGCGTCACGTGGGTTCGCGTCACACCGCGCTTGTCGAGTGCCGCGAGAAGAGCATCGTCGAAATGCAGCGACGCCGTGGGCGCCGCGACTGCGCCGGTATTGCGGGCCCAGACGGTCTGATAGTCTTCGCGGTCCTGCGCATCGGCCCGCCGCTTTGCTTCGATATAGGGCGGGAGCGGCATGCGGCCGGCCGCCGAGAGGGCCCCGTCGAATGCGTCGCCCGTCAGGTTGAAGGCGAGCGTGGCCTGGCCGTCCGTGCGGCTCGTGAGCGTCGCCTCTAGACCCGCCGGGAAAACGATCGTCTCCCCGTCCCGGACTTTGCGCAAGGGTTTCACGAGCGCCTGCCACTGTCCCGGCGTCGCCGCGGGGGACAAGAGCGTGACCTCTATGCGCGAGGCCGCCTCGCCGCGATACCGCAGCCCTTCGAGCCGCGCCGGGATCACCCGGGTGTCGTTCAGAACAAGGCGATCACCGGGCTGCAACCAATCCATCAGGCCCGTCACGACCCCATCAGTGATCCGATCACGCTGTGCAACCAGCAGGCGCGCCGATGACCGCGGCTTTGCGGGCCGGGTCGCGATCAAGTCGTCGGGCAGGTCGAAATCGTAGTCCGAGAGCCGGGTGCCGGGCTCATGCGTCGCGCTCATGGGTGCCTCATTCGCCGGGCGGCTGTTGCGGGGCCTGCCGCCGGAAAATCTCCCGTAGCACACCGGGGGTGAGGATCGAAAGCGGGTTGATCCCGACCTCGGGGTCGTCGTCGGGCCCGGTGAGGGTAAAGGAAAAGCCGACGAGCCCCTCGCCGTCGCGCGCACTCACGACGCGGCCAAGAGAGTTGATGAGGTAGAACGGAGACAAGACGCCCTGCATGTCCATCGTTCCGGTCTCGAGGTTGTAATAGCCATCAAGTGACAAGCCAAGCGAGGCGGATACGGCGGACGAACTGTACAGCGTAAGTGTCTGAGGAGAAAGGTTGAAGCGTCCTTTCACTTCGCTGAAGCCGATACCCGGCCCGTCCAGCTGATCGAGCAGGCCGACGACCGAAATCGCCGACAAAAGCTCCGCCATGGCCGGCGCTTCCACGAGCCGCGTGTTGGTCAGGCTGACTGTGCCTTCGAATGTGCCCGATGCCCCGGTTGGGGCGAGTACGACCTCAAGGTCGCCGCCTTGCGCCTTGCTGAACAGGCCGAGCCCGCGCAGGACAGCCCCACCGTTGGTCGCATTGATGCGATATGCCGCGCCATTGCCGGTTTGAGCAACAACGCCAGTGATTTGCGCGCCACCGCTCACACCGGAGTTGAAGGTTCCGCGCAATCCGCCCGACAGATCGAAGTCGCCCGAAAAACCCTGAAGGGCTATGCCCTCTGCGATGATGAGCTCGTCCAGCGTCAGGTCGAGGGGAGCTGAAGGCCCGCTTGCCCCTGCCGCACCGGAGGCGGAGAACCCGGCACGCCGCAAATCGGCCCGCCCTCCGCGCACGGCGATGGCGACGGGGGCATTGCCCCGGCCCGTCAACGTGACGGGCGCATCCAGCCACCCGCCCAGTTTCACACGCGAGAACTGGGCCCGCTCAAGCCCGCCCGCGCGGGTCGTCAGCGAACCCGTAGCGCTCAGCCCCGGCGCACTGATAGACATGTCGTCAATGCGGGGCGTTTGTCCGAGGGTGGCGGTGAGCGTCAGGTTGCCTGTCGCGCCCGGCGCTTTGGACCAGCCGGTGCCGGGAATGGCGAGACGCAGGCCCGCGAGGTCGGACGAAGCCTCGATCACCGGGGTCTGACCCGGTACGAGGGCAAGGTTGAACGTTGCGGCCGCCTCGCCGCCGATCATGTCGTCGTCGAGACCGAGATTGAATTCCTCGACGAGCGCACGGCCCAGCATCACTGTGCCATCCACAGTGGAGCCGTTCGCCGCATCCTCCTTGCGTAGCGGCTGGTGCCATGTAGCGCGCAGATCGACGGCCCCAAGCTGTCCTTTCCCCGTCACCTCGACCGCTTCTGGCCAGACTTTGAAGTCGAGCCGGTCGGCGGTCAGAAGGCTTCCGTTGACGATTTGGTCTGAAACAACATCAAATGCCCGTCCCGACACGTCGAAGTCGATCTCTTCGATCAGAAGGTCCGGTTTCTGATCGAAGTTGACGGTGGCGCGCGCCTCCATCCGGCCCTCGGCCACGTCGGGACCGAAATCCGTGCCTTCGAACACCGTGAAGGGTTTTCCTTCCAACAATGCGAAAGCCCCTCCAAGGGGTCCGGATATCGCAACGTCGGCTTGAGCGGGGCCGCGGCGGATATTGACGTCCGGGATGGCAAAAGTGCTGCCTGATACGTCCATGTCGACGCCGTTCGGCGCGGTTAGCGTGCCCTCGTCCACTGTCACCGCGAAATGGTCATGGGCGAGCGAGATATGGCCCGACGCGCCGTGGACCGGCGGCAGGGCCGGCATGACCCGCACCCGGGCGTCCAGGATCTGTCCGCCAAGCAACACCTTCGCGGTGTCGAGGTTCGGGCCGCGCAGCGCGATATGGGCGTCACGGATCTCCGCCTCTTCGACGTTCTCGAAAGCCCAGTCGCGCGGGTTCGGCGACAGCGGGATCGGCCAGACTTTTCGCAATTCCGCAGCGTCGATTTCGGGCACCGAGAAATCCAGCGCCAGGTCCCACGCGTCGCGGGTCGCTCCAATCTCGCCAGTCGCCGAAACGCGGGTGTCGCCGTGGAAGAAAACCGCTTGTCCGATGTCGAGCTTGAACGGTGCCAGACGGACGCGGAAATCGGCAAATCCGCGGTCAATCGTGACGGGGCTTTCGAATAGATCCGGCGTCTGGAAATGCGCGCGATTCAGCCGGATTTGCCCCAGCACGGCCTGTGGCCAGTCGTCGCGAAACTCGGTGAGAAAGAGCTTTCCCTCCAGCTCGATCTCTCCCAGCTCCGATGTAAAGGTCAGGCCTGAAAGCTGGATCGCACGCGCGACCGGGTCGTAGTCCAGATAACCTTTCGCGCCGCCGAAGCTCACCGGCGTCGCACCGGGCGTGGGCTTGATCGCGCCCTCCTTGATTTCCATGGCGCCTGCCAGATCGGAAATGGAGCCATCCGGGGACAATGTCGTGCGCAATGCGCCGTCAATGGGCGCTTCGATCAACCGCAGGAAGGACAGTGCCGGCGACTGGGCGCCAATGTCGGCAGCGGCGGCATTCGCGAAGCTGACCGATAGCGTTGCGGCGCTGTCCGTTTTGGCGGTGCGCAGGTTTACCTCCACTTCGGCCAGCTCATCGGTCTGGTTGAACACGTCGAAATTGATCGCGGTCTCCACGATCCGTTCAGTCTGACGGATCGAAAGCTGTCCATCGGTCACCTGCCAGATCCGCCCGCTGCGCGCATCTTCCAGCGTGATCGTCAGGCCGATGGCCTCGACCCGCACGGCTTCCTCCAGCAACCCGCCGGTGAACATCGCGTCTACCGTATCGAGCATATCAGCAAGGCTCCCGGTCGTCGTGTCACCCTGCCCGAACTGGAGCGCGAAGCTGCCGTCAGCGAGGCGTCGAAAGGTGATCTGAGCACCCGACAGGATCGCCGTACGCGGTACGAAATCGCCTTGGAAAAGAGGCGCGATACGGACCCCGCCCTCGATTGAATTGAGCTGCGCGATATCGAGGCCCGAAGCATCGCGCAGACCCACGTCCACAAGTCTTAGTCTCGGACGTCCATTAGGGGTCACGCCGAATTCGATGCGCCGCAGGGTGATCGACCCTTCAGGCATCGCCGTATTCAGTTCGGTTTCGACACGATCTGCCACCCAGTCGGGCAAAGCGATGGCCCGGCCGGTCAGTGACATCGAGGCCAGAAGCAAAAACAGCCCGAGCGCGGCGATGGCGAGGATAGACCAGATCCCGAGGTGAAAATGGAGCCTGCGCGGCCGCCAGCCGCGCGACGACGGCGCGTCGCTTTGGCGCGGCGTCTGTGGCTCCTGTTCGGCGGGGTCGGTCATGTGGGTCCGGTGCTTTCCATCCGGTCTCTGAGTGCTTAGACCGTGATTAGGGCAAAGCCTGAAGGAAGGGAAGAATATGGCCGAAACGACTTTGGAGGTCGGCGCGAAAGCGCCCGCGTTCACCCTGCCCCGCGACGGGGGGGAAACCGTGTCGCTCGCCGAGTTCGCGGGCAAGCCGGTGGTGCTTTTTTTCTATCCGAAGGCTTCGACGCCTGGATGCACGAACGAGGCCCGGGATTTCACCCGGCTCCTGCCCGAATTCGAGAAAGCGGGCGCGGTCGTGCTCGGCGCCTCAAAGGATAGCGTGAAGAAGCAGGAGAATTTTGCAGCAAAACAAGAGCTTGGGGTGCCACTCTTGTCAGATGCCGAAGGTACGCTTTGCGAAGATTACGGTGTTTGGGCTGAGAAGAAGATGTACGGCAAGACGTTCATGGGTATCGTCCGCACCACATTCCTGATCGGGGCGGACGGCACGATCCTGCAAGCCTGGCATAAGGTGAAGGTGCCGGGTCACGCAGAAGAGGTCCTCGCGGCGGTGCAGGCACTTTGAACCAGACCCTTGCGCAAATGGCGGTGGAAGTTCTGTCCACCGCTGACGGGCGCGAGAAAACCGCGCTGTCCCGCAAACATGCGGCGACATGGTTTGCGGCGCGCAAGACCGGCGAACTGCCTGACATTGGCGCAGCGGCCCCGCCTGATTTTCCAGCGCGGCCCGCCCAGCCCGAACTGCGCGACCCGCGCGACGTGCCCCGCCGCCGACCCGGCAGCCCGGAGGGCCGAAAGGCGCTTTTGCACGCCATCGCGCATATCGAGTTGAACGCCGTGGACCTTCACTGGGACATTATCCCCCGCTTCGCGCACATTCCGATGCCCATAGGGTTTTATGACGACTGGGTGAAGGCGGCGGACGAGGAATCCAAACATTTCAATCTCGTCTGTGACGCGCTGGAAACGCAGGGTAGCCACTACGGCGCCCTGCCCGCCCATGCCGGCATGTGGCGCGCGGCATCCGACACGGCCGAGGACTTCATGGGCAGGCTCGCGGTCGTTCCAATGGTCCTCGAAGCCCGCGGGCTCGACGTGACGCCGGGCATGATCGAGATATTCAAGCGTGCAGGCGACACGCAGTCGGTCAGTGCCCTGGAGGTCATCTATGCCGAGGAGGTGGCCCACGTCGCGTATGGTTCCAAGTGGTTCCATTTTCTCTGCGGCCGTCACGAAACTGATCCGAAGGAGGCGTTCCACGATCTCGTGCAGCGCTATTTCCATGGCCCCCTCAAACCGCCCTTCAACGAAGAGAAGCGCGCCGAGGCGGGTTTGCCTCCGGATTTCTACTGGCCACTGGCCGACCAGGGCGCCGGATAGCCCCCGCTCATCGGCAGGTTCTCGCCCGCTGCGACACCCTAAACCCGCCGAAAGGATGATATTTTCTTGCACTTACGCGTGATCGCGCGGTAAGCACCCACAAGCGCGCCGAACGCGAATGAAGCGTGCTGAGATGGGATGGGGCAATCCGACGGTGACGACTTGCTGAATCAAATGGCCTACAGGTTCAACCGAAGGCTCGAGCGTAGCTTTCCGGAACAGCGACTGTTCCTGCGCTCGGAAACAGGAACGCGTTTCGTCATCCTGTCTCCGACGACACAGCTGATGGCGTGGTTCGTGAGTGCGGCCTTCGTCGCCTGGGCGATCATCGCGACTGCGGTCCTCATGATGGATTCCATTTCTTCGGGCAACGTGCGCGAACAGACGATGCGCGAGCAGCGGCTGTACGAAACCCGCCTGCGCACGCTCGCCGAACAGCGCGACGCCCGCGCGGTGGAGGCGCTGGCCGCGCAGGAGCGTTTCAACCTCGCCCTCGCCCAGATTTCCGAAATGCAGTCCGAGCTTCTGGCGTCGGAAGAACGCCGGCGCGAGCTTGAGACGGGGATCAACGTGATTCAGTCGACGCTGCGGCGCACGATGAACGAACGCGACGAAGCGCGCGGCTCGCTCGAAGCGATGCTGGCCGCCGCGCGGGGCGAAGACACTGACGGTGACGTCCCGATGATGGTATCGGGCGAAGACATGGGGCAGACCGTTTCGGTCCTGACGGCCGCGCTGGAGGCTACGGCCGCCGAACGTGACGCGGCACTCGATCAGGCCACCGAAGCCCGCACCGAGGCCGAGGATCTGATCTACGAGGCGCGGCTGCGGGACGAGCGTAACAATCAGATCTTCACCCAGCTCGAGGAGGCAGTGACCGTCTCGCTCGAACCGCTGGACAAGATGTTCTCGGCTGCCGGCATGTCCACCGACAATATCCTCGCCCAGGTACGCCGTGGCTATTCCGGTCAGGGCGGACCGCTCATGCCGATGATCCTGTCCACGAAGGGTGAAGAGCCGGACGAGGACATGCAACGGGCCAACCAGATCCTCAACCAGATGGACCGGATGAACCTTTACCGGATCGCGGCTGAGAAACTGCCGTTCGATATGCCGGTGAAAGCGAGCTACCGCTTCACCTCGGGCTTCGGGTACCGCTGGGGTCGCCTTCACGCCGGCGCCGACATGGCAGGCCCTGTGGGCACGCCGATCTATGCAACTGCCGACGGCGTCGTCACCCACGCCGACTGGCAGTCCGGTTACGGGCGTCTGATCAAGATCCAGCACGAGTTCGGCCTGGAAACACGATATGCCCATTTGTCGCGCATTGGCGTGAAGAAAGGCCAAAGAGTCTCGCGCGGCGAACGGATTGGTGATATGGGCAATTCCGGACGGTCCACCGGCCCCCATCTGCACTATGAAGTGCGTGTCGGCGGCAAGGCCGTGAATCCAATGACATATATCAAGGCAGGACGCGATGTTTTCTAAGAGCCGCATCAACGAACCGGGCCCCAAGGCGGGCGAGTCTGACACCAAACCTACGGGAAGTGAGAGCGCCATGCCAAAGCCCCCGACATCTTCGCCGGCTTCGGGCAACGCCCCTGCCCCGACCTCCAACAAGGCGAAGCCGCCCGCATCGACTCTGTCTTCGGACCTGACGGTCGTCGGCAACATGCGCTCCACCGGCGACATCCTCGTCGAAGGGACGATCGAAGGTGACATCCGTGCGCACATGCTGACCGTCGGCGAAAGCGCCACGGTGAAGGGCGAGGTCGTTGCCGACGACGTGGTCGTGAACGGCCGCATCGTGGGGCGCCTGCGTGGCCTCAAGGTCCGCCTCACCTCCACCGCGCGCGTCGAAGGCGACATCATCCACAAGACGATAGCGATCGAGTCCGGCGCCCATTTCGAGGGCTCCGTGCAGCGTCAGGACGATCCGCTCAACAACAACAACGGCCCGCGCAAGCAGCCGGGTGCGGCTCCGCAGCAAGCACAGCAGTCCACGCCGGCACAGCCCGCGCCGAAACCCGCACAGAGCTGATCTTTGCGAGATTGAAACGTCCAGGCCGCCCCATCCGGGCGGCCTTTTTCATTCGGGGTGAACAAGCGCGCGACGATAAAGGTGCCAGGTCGCGTGGCCGAGTACCGGCATGACCACGAAGAGCCCGAGGAACATCGGGATCATCGCTACGAACAGCATGACCGCGATCACGATGCCCCAGGCGAGCATCACGGCCCGGTTCTGCGACACGAATTGCCAGGACACGATCATCGCGGTGATGAAATCCAACTCCTTGTCGAGCAGCAAAGGCAGGCTGACGACCGTCAGGGAGAACAGCACATAGGCCGTGACCGCCCCCACCAGCGTGCCGACCGCAAGCATTTTGATCCCGTTGAAGGAAAAGATCGTGAGTTGCCAGTCGCTCAGGATATTTTGCATCGGCATGAGTCCCAGAAACAGGGCGAAGATCATGTGCGCGATGAAGACCCAGAACAGGAAAATCATGATGATGACCACGGCCATCGACGGAATCTGACGATCCTTCTGGCGAAAGACGACGCCCAGGATCTCGGACCAGCGGCAATCGCCCCCTGCATGATGCGCCGCGCTGTCGCGAAGTTCGAGGCGGCGCGACACCTCGTAGAGCCCAACCGCAAGGAACGGCGCCAGCAACGGAAAACCGAGGGCTACCGGGATGATTGAGTAGCTCTGATCGGCCACGCGCAGTTGGAATGCGAGAATGATGCCGCCCACCACGAAGAACGCCGAAAAGAACAGCCCCATAAGGGGGACCCGGGTGAAATCGCGCCAGCCGAGGCGCAACACCTCGCCAATGACGGACATATCGACATGGCCGACCTCTGGGGTCGGCGACGGCTCGGTCGCGGTAATGTCGGTCACTTCATCCTCCCGCACGAAAGTTACCCTGTCGCGCGTAGGCGATTTGAGCGGATCAGCGACTGTCGGTCAAGCGGATGGATTGGTTCGGCGGCATTGGATGCGGCGACTGCCGACCGGCGGGGCCTAGTCCTCGGCGTTGGCCTCGGCCCGGCTCTTGCCCGCAACGTCCATCGCGAGCGTCGCGCCCATCAGCCCGTCCAGGTCCCCATCCAGCACGCCTTGGCTGTCTGATGTCTCGAACCCGGTGCGCAGGTCTTTCACCATCTGATAAGGTTGGAGCACATAGGAGCGGATCTGGTTGCCCCAACCCGCGTCACCCTTGTTTTCGTGCGCCTCGTTGATGGCCGCGTTCCGCCGGTCGAGCTCCATCTGGTAGAGCCGCGATTTCAGCGCCTTCATGGCGATGTCGCGGTTCTGATGCTGCGACTTCTCGGAACTCGTCACGACGATCCCCGTGGGAATGTGCGTGATCCGCACGGCGGAGTCCGTCGTGTTCACATGCTGGCCGCCCGCGCCCGAGGACCGGTAGGTGTCGATCCGGATGTCGTTCGGCTGCACGTCGATCTCGATATTGTCGTCGACGACCGGATAAACCCAGACGGACGAGAACGAGGTATGTCGCCGCGCGGCGCTGTCATAGGGCGAAATTCGCACAAGCCGGTGGACGCCGGACTCCGACTTCAGCCAGCCATAGGCATTATGCCCGGAAATCTTGTAGGTCGCCGACTTGATCCCGGCTTCTTCGCCCGGTGTCGTCGCCTGAAGCTCTACCTTGTAGCCATGCGCCTCTGCCCAGCGGACATACATGCGTGCGAGCATCGAGGCCCAGTCGCAACTTTCGGTACCGCCGGCGCCGGAATGGACTTCGAGGAACGTGTCGTTGGGATCTGCCTCGCCGTTCAGAAGGGCTTCGATCTCGGCGGCAGCGGCGCGCTCTCGCAGCTTGGCGAGCGTGGCCTCGGCGTCCTCCACCACTTCGGCGTCGTCTTCCATCTCACCCAGTTCGATAAGCTCCACGCTGTCGGATAACTCCTGTGCCATCGCGGTGTAGCCATCCATCGAGGCAACCAGCGCCTGACGCTCACGCATCAGTTTCTGCGCCCGGTCCGGGTCGTTCCAGAGGTCCGGGTCCTCGGTCATCGCATTGAGCTCTTCCAGCCGGTGTTCGGCCGTGTCCCAGCCGATCCGTTGCCGCAACAGCGCCAGCGACTTTTCGATAGCGTCGACGTTGTTCTGAGCCTCTGCCCGCATGGTTCTTCCTCTGCGCGTTATCCGCGTCTACCTATCAACGGTGCGTGGACGCGGCAAGGTCTGGGCCGCTCAAACCGGTACGCCGATCCGTCGGTCGATGGCAAGGGCGAGGCCGTCGACAACGGCTGTGAAGGCCTCTGACCGTTCAAGCGTAGCTGTCGGACATGTCTCCCGTGCCGCCGCCTCGACAAGCGACATGAGCGAGGAGCCCCCGACGAGGACCACACGGCTTACATCGCCCGGCGCGACGGTCGCCTGCGTCAGCGTATCCCGGATCGCGCGAGTCAGCGTCTCTGTCTGTGCGGCAAGAGCCGCATCCATCGAGAGTCTCGAGATGCCGGCGTGCAGGCCCGGCTCGACCAGCCCGAGCGCAACGCGCCCCTCACCCGCGCGCCCATTCGCTGCGATCTTTCCACGTTCGACAGCGAAGGCGATATCGTGGCCAAGTTCCTCCTCGATCACTGTCTGCAGCCGGGTGATGAGGTTCGGCTCCACCGCGTGTTTTGCGTAGTCCCGGATCGTTCGCCGCGTGTCGGGGCCGTAGAGGAAAGGTATGCGGGCCCAGGTCGCCAGATCGACGTAGAGCGCCTTGGGCATGGGCAGGAGGCCTCCGCCCATCTCTCGGGTCAACTGGCTGCCGTGGCCCAACAGAGGCATGACGTGGGTCAATGAGATTGACTGGTCAAAGTCGGTGCCGCCCAGTCGTATGCCGTGAGACGACAGGATCTCGGCCCCTTTCGGCCCGTCGCGAAACACCGAGAAATCCGACGTGCCGCCCCCGATGTCCACTACGAGACCCGGGCCTTCGCCTCGACCGGCGGCCAGTGCTGCGGCCTCGGGCTCATAGACGAACCGCAAGCGCTCGAACCCGGCAGCGCGGTAGCAGGCGGCGAGGTCTTCGGCGGCGCGCGCGTCGCGTGCAGCATCGTCGGAATGGAAATGCACCGGCCGACCCGAAACGACGCTGGTGAAATTCCTTCCGGTCATGTGTTCGGCGCGCTCCTTCACCTCGCGCAGGAAGTCGGTGACAATCCCCGCGAGTGTGCGGCGCTTGCCGCCGATCAGGCGACTTTCGTGAAAGAGCGAGGTGCCCAGGACGCTCTTCAACGCGCGCATGTAGCGCCCTTCGGTCCCCGCGATCAGCGCCTCGCCCGCCGCTGTCCCGATCTGCATCGGGCCGCCGGTCGGAAAGAACACGGCGGTCGGCAGCGTGTCCGCCCCGGCTTCGAGCGGGACGCGGCGCACCACGCCACCGTCCAGCACGGCAGCGGCGGAATTCGATGTGCCAAAGTCGATCGCAAGGGTGGAATTCGCCCGGTCGCTCACAGGTGCCTCCTTGGGAAAACGCGGCTTGTAACGCCGCCTCCCGGCCCCTGCAAGGATCAGGTGCGCATGGATTGTCCGTTCGAGAACAAGTGGACCTTCGCCGCTTCGGCTGTAAGCCGCACCGTCTCGCCCCGCAGCCCCTGATGGATGCCGGGCAGCTTGGCGATCAGCGGGTCCTGGTCGTCTTCGGCCACGAAATAGAGCAGCGTCACCTCGCCCAGCCGTTCCACATAATCCACGGTAGCTTCGAGGATGTAGTTCTCGTCCTCGCCTGCGATATGGAAGTCTTCGGGCCGGATGCCGATGTTGACGTCCCTGCCCTTGTCGGCGTCTTGCGTGGAGATGTTGCAACGCGCCGTGCCGTGGCCCGTGACATCTACGACTGTTTCCGCCCCGGTTGTCTCGATCTTGCCGGGCAGGAGGTTCATGGCTGGCGAGCCGATGAACTGAGCGACGAATTCATTGTCGGGCGTCTCGTAGAGGTCCAGCGGACTTCCGACCTGTGCAATCCCCTTGTTGGCCAGCACCACGATCTTGTCGGCGAGAGTCATGGCCTCGACCTGATCGTGCGTGACATAGACCATCGTCGAATTCGGCATCGCCTCTTTCAGCTGCGCAATCTCGATCCTGGTCGCCACGCGCAGTGCCGCGTCGAGGTTCGAGAGCGGCTCATCGAAGAGATACACCTTGGGGTCACGCACGATGGCGCGACCAATGGCGACACGTTGCCGTTGCCCGCCTGACAGCTCCTTGGGCAACCGGTCCAGAAGCGGGTCGAGTTGCAGGATCTTTGCGGCCCGGCGCACGCCCGCGTCGATCTCCTCTTTCGATTTCTTCGCGATCTTCAGAGCAAAGGCCATGTTGTCGTAGACGGTCATGTGCGGGTAAAGCGCGTAGCTTTGAAACACCATTGCGATGCCGCGTTCGCTGGGCGGCACGTCGTTGACCACCTGTCCGTCGATCTCCAGCGTGCCGGCGGTAATCTTTTCAAGCCCGGCAATCATGCGCAGAAGCGTGGACTTCCCGCAGCCCGAAGGGCCGACGAACACGATCAGCTCCCCCGTCTTGACGTCGAGGTCGATGCCCTTGAGCACCTCGACCTTGCCGCCATAGGTCTTGCCCACATCGGTCAGTTTGATTTCAGCCATGTTCTCCTCCCCCGGCCCTTGTCAGGCCTCTTCTTGTTCGATCGGCCTCAGCAAAATGGACGGTTGCCAATGCGCGAGGTGAATCTCGCCATCGAGGCGCGGATGCGCCGCGTTGAGCTCGGCGCCGATTTCCAGCCAGCCCTCGCCTTTTGGCGGGTTCAGACTTACGGGCACTTCCCCGAGGTTGATCGCGAAAAAGATTTCTTCGGTGTCCGAAACGCGACGGAACGAGAGCACCTGACCATAGGCACGCAGATCCTCCAAACGTCCGATCTTGAGCGCCTTGTGGGTGTGCCGGAACGCGATGGCACGCCGGTAATGGTGCAAGAGCGCCCCTGGATCGTTATCCGCCTTGTCTACGGCAAGGTTGCGGTGCTCCGCGGGCACCGGGAGCCAGCTGTTCCCGCCGTTGGTGAAGCCGCCGAGCGCACGGTCATGGTCCCAGACCATCGGTGTGCGACAGCCGTCCCGGCCCTTGAATTCAGGCCAGAACTCGATGCCGTATGGGTCCTGAAGATCCTCAAAGGCGATATCGGCCTCCGGAAGCCCAAGCTCTTCACCCTGATAGATGCAGGCCGAGCCCTTGAGACACATCATCAGCGTAGCGAACCCCCGAACAGCTGCGGGCGACAGTTCCCAGCGCGAGATGTGACGAACAACGTCATGGTTGGAATAGGCCCAGCAGGCCCATCCGTCGGGTGCGTAGTCTTCGATCGCCTGAAGTGTTTCGGCGACATAACCCGCCGTTGGGGTCGAGCCTGAAAGCAACTCGAAGGCATAGCACATCTGCACCATGTCATCGCCTTTCGTGTACTCCCCAAGGATCTCTAGCCCTCGCTGGTCGTCTCCCACCTCGCCCACCGCGGCCGCGTTGTAGTGCTTCATCAACTCACGCAGCTTGCGCAGGAACACTTCGTTCTCGGGGCGCGACTTGTCGTAGACGTGGTTCTGCCAGGTATAGGGGTTCACGGCCGGCGCGATCTTGGATTGCCGCTCTTCCGGCGGCAGCGGGGGGTTGTCGCGAAGCGCAGCGTCGTGGGTGTAAAAGTTGATCGTATCCAGCCGGAAGCCATCCACGCCCCGGTCCAGCCAGAACCGGGCGACTCCCAACAGCGCATCCTGCACTTCGTCGCTGTGGAAATTCAGGTCGGGCTGTGAGGTCAGGAAATTGTGCATGTAGTACTGAAGGCGGCCCGAATCCCACTGCCACGCGCTCCCACCGAAGATCGACATCCAGTTGTTGGGCGGCGTTCCGTCGGGTTTCGCGTCGGCCCAGACGTACCAGTCCGAGCGGGCATTGTCGTGTGACGACCGGCTGACTTGAAACCACGGATGCTCATCCGAGGTGTGCGACAGCACGAGGTCGATCATCACCTTGATGCCCAGCGTGTGCGCTGTCTCGATTACCGCGTCGAAATCGGCGAGCGTGCCGAACATTGGATCGACGTCGAAGTAGTCGGACACGTCGTAGCCGAAATCTTTCATTGGCGAGGTGAAGAACGGTGAAATCCAGATCGCGTCCACGCCCAGCGAAGCGATGTAAGGCAGACGCCCTACGATGCCCAACAGGTCACCGATCCCGTCCCCATTCGAATCCTGGAAACTGCGCGGGTAGATCTGATAGATGACTGCCCCCCGCCACCAGTCGGGGTCTTTCTCCAGATACGTCATCTTGGTTTCGGGCTGCACATTTACGTTCACTGTGACCTCATTTGACCGAGCCCGCGAGCAACCCGCGCACAAGGTAGCGTTGCATGAAGAAGAACACGAGCAGCGGCACCGCCATCGAGACGAAGGCCGCCGTCGCAAGAATTTCCCAGTTGCCGCCGCGGGTGCCGAGAAGCTCGACGATGTGGCGGGTCATGACGGTTGTTTCCCCAGAGGAGTCGACGAGGAAAACGATGGCGACCAGCAGATCGTTCCATGTCCAAAGGAACTGGAAGATCGCGAAACTTGCAAGGGCGGGAAAGCTGAGGGGCAGGATGATCCGCACGAAGATCTGGAAATCCGTCGCCCCGTCGACCCGCGCGTTCTCGATGATGTCGCGCGGAAGGCCCGCCATGTAATTGCGTAACAGGTAGACCGCCAAGGGTAACCCAAAGCCGGTATGAGCAAGCCACACCCCCAGGTAGCCTTTGCCGATGCCGATAGAGAGATGAAGCTTCAGAAGTGGGATGAGCGCGAGTTGCAAGGGCACGACGAGCAGCGCAACGATAAACGCGATAAGGAGAGCACGTCCCGGAAAATCCATCCACGCCAAGGCATAGGCCGCGAAGGCCGCGAAGAGGATCGGGATGATCGTCGCGGGGATCGTGACTGTCAAAGTGTTGAAAAATGCCTTGGTGATATTGTCGGAAGAGCCACCGAACAGCATGTTTTCATAGTTTCGGAGGGTGAACTCCGGCGGCGAGAGAGCTGTTACGAATATGCGCTGACCGCGCCCTGATATCTGTTCATCATCGCCTGCCCAGCGATATGTCCCGTCCGCGTTGAGGGTGAAGGTCTCACCGTCACCCAGATCCGCTGTATCGCCCGGCGCATTGGCCGATACATCCCGACTCGACGTCCCCCAGCTTGAGATCGTGGTGTCGGTCCCTTCCGGGAAGATGCGCCCCTCGACGAAAAAGACATCCCCGTCTTGGACGCGCGCATCGCCCGGATCGGTGGCCCGGTACTGTTGCGTCTGCTCCGTGGGGAAAAACGCCCTCCACCAGCCCGATGAGGCGATCTGGTCCGCAGTACGGAAGGAGGAGACGAGGAGCCCGACCGTTGGGAAAATCCACAAGAGGACGATGAAGATGACCGAGAGATTGACGGCCCAGCCGAGCGCCGGTTTGCGGCCCGCGATATTGTCCATCAGCGCATCTCCTTGCGGGCCTGGCGCACGTTCCAGACGAGAATGGGAAGCACGAGGAGCATGATCACCATCGCGCTGGCCGATCCCATACCCCAGTCATTCGCGCGAAAGAGCTTGTCGTACATGTAATTCGCAAGGACTTGCGTGCCCCATTGGCCATTGGTCATGGCAAAAACGATGTCGAAGATCTTGAGCACGAGAATGGTGATCGTGGTCCAGACCACCATGATCGTGGGCATGATCTGAGGCACCTTGATCTTGAAGAAGATCTGGAACGGGTTCGCGCCGTCCACGATGGCCGCTTCGATCGTTTCCTCCGGAATGCCACGCAGCGCAGCGGACAGGATAACCATCGCAAAGCCAGTCTGAATCCAGATCAGCACGATCATCAGGAGGAAATTGTTCAGGCCGGGTATCGTCAGCCAAGTCTGTGGCTCCGCGCCGCCGAGCGCAAGGTAGACCGCATTGAGGATGCCGATCTGGTCTTCGCCCGCCGGGCGGTAGTCATAGACCAGTTTGAAAATCACCGACGCACCGACAAAGCTGATCGCCATCGGCATGAAGATGATCGACTTCGCCACGTTGCCCCAGCTCAGCCTGTCGGTGAGCTGCGCGATGATGAGGCCGAAGAGCGTCGACAGGCCCGGGACGACGAGCAACCAGAAGAAGTTGTTGCGCAACGCTTCCCAGAATTTCGGGTCTCCGGTGAGCGCAATGTAGTTGTCCGCGCCTGCCCAGACATAGCCGCCGGGCACGCGGTCAGTCACCGAAAGGCGGATGGTCTCCACGACCGGATACGCGAGGTATAGCCCGAGCGCGAAGAGCGCAGGAAAGAGAAACAGCCATGGCCGGATCATATTCGCCCGGTTGATGTTCCGACCCGCATTCTTGCCGCGCGCCGGGAACAGGACACGGTCGAGAAGGAGGTTGGAGAGATAGAAGTAACCGATCGCGGCGATGACCGCGACACCGACGGTTATGACGGCCTGGATCGCTGGATGCATCTTCTTCCCCCTGCCCTGATCAGTGGCACGACGGGCCGCGAGAAGCGGCCCGTCGCGTCGTCGATGTCAGCCTATCACTCGGCAGGCCAGCTGTCCTGAACGGCCTGCGTGACCTCTTCGGCGGAGGCGCCGCCGGAATAGTCCACCATGGCGGTCCAGAAGGTCCCGGTCCCGACAGCACCCGGCATGAGGTCCGAGCCGTCGAAGCGGAATGTCGTGGCATTGGTCAGGATTTCGCCCTGTGCACGCAGGGTGTCGTCCGCATAGGCCTCGGGGTTGGCACTCTTGAGCGGCGTGAGGAAAGCATCCTGTGCCATCATGATCTCATGTGCGAAGTCGGTCTGGAAGAACTCCATGAGGCCTCGGGTCGCCTCGCTGTCCTCGGTGATGGACATGAGCGTCCCCGCACCCAGAACCGGTGTGCCAAGGTCTTTTTCCGCGTAAGCCGGGAAGTAGAAGAAGTCGACGTCGGCGCCTACTTCGGTCCCTTCAGGGAAATATGCCGGGATGAACGAGGCCTGGCGGTGCATCATGCACTGCGGCGGCGCGTCGAACAGACCCTTGGGCGAGTCACGGAAGTCGACCGAGGCGACAGCTTCGGCACCACCCGACACGCGGTCGCCCTCCAGGAACCAACCGAATTCCTCGATCGCGCCGATCACGGCAGGATCGTTGAACGGGATCTCGTTCGACACCCACTGGTCATAGACCGCCGGTTCCTGCGTACGCAGCATGAGATCCTCGACCCAGTCGGTCGCGGGCCAGCCGGTCGCACCGCCCGAGCCAAGCCCAATGCACCACGGCGTCTCGCCATCCTCGACCATCTGTTCTGTGAGCGTCTTGAGCTCTTCCATCGTCTCCGGCACTTCGTAGCCGAAGTCCTCGAAGTTCTCGGGGATGTACCAGACGAGCGACTTGACGTTCACGTTGAAGAAGAAGCCATAGAGCTCTTCGTTCCCCTCGTCATTCTCATAGGTGCCCAGATCGACCCAGGATTCACCTGCGGCGTAGTTGCTCTCGATCCAGTTTGCCGTGTCGTCCGACAGCGGCGACAGGAATCCGCGCGACGCCATGTTGGCGGCGAGACCTGGCTGCGGGAACACGGCGAGGTTGGGCGCGGAGCCCGCCTCTGCGTCGATGACGATCTGTTGCTCCATCGAGTCAGAGCCAACGTAGGACACGCTCGCCCCGGTGGCTTCCTCGAAGAAGGCCAGGAGGTTTTCGAAATTCTCCTGCTCGCCCGCGAGCCATGGGCCGAGGATCGTGACCTCTTGACCGGAATAATCGTGCTCGCCAGCGAAGCTCTCAAGCTGATCCCAGCTGTAGGGGCCTTCGCCTTCGGTGAACATGCCGCCTTCATGGCTGGCCGCATGGGCGAGGCCCGCGGTCAGAGCCAGCGTCGCGACGCTCACAATCAATGATCTTTTCATGAATTCCTCCCGGATTTGCACCATTCGGTGCCTGTTGATCTCAGTACGGGGGCCGCGAGTCGCCGTGGCCCAAACCGCTTTGGATGCCTGAAACTTGCTCATGACCTTCAACGAGTCAATCTCGATTCCCGGACCGCCCTTCAATTGGGCAGGAAAACCTGAAGATCGCCCGGTATGCGCACGATCTTTTGACGCGCTCGGTCGGAGTCGCTACCGTCCTTCTGATTCAAAGCGGTTTGGAAGAATGACCCTCAAAGAACTCGCCAAGGCCCTCGGCCTTTCGCCGACCACCGTCAGCCGGGCGCTGAACGGTTTTCCGGAAGTGTCGGACGCAACGCGACGCAAGGTCCAGGCGGCGGCAGAGGCCTATGGTTATCGTCCCAACATGCGCGCGCGTTCCCTCGCCACGGGGCGAGCCATGGCAATCGGCCACGTCATTCCCCTCGCTTCGGGGCACGAAATGGTCAATCCGGTCTTCGCCGATTTCATCGCGGGCGCTGGCGAGGTCTACTCCAAGTCGGGTTACGACATGCTGATCTCTATCGTGCCGGAAGCCGAACAGGCCCGCGCTTACGAGGAGTTCAAATCCAAAGGATCGGTCGATGGAATCATCGTCCATGCGCCGCGCGAAGGCGATCGACGCATCAGCCTGCTCAAATCTGTGGGTATCCCCTTCGTCGTACATGGCCGGGCATCGGAATCGGACGAGAGCTATTCCTGGGTCGACATGAACAACCTGCGGGCCTTTCAGCGTGCCACTGCGTTTCTGCTGGATTTGGGTCACCGACGTATCGCGCTCATCAACGGGCTCGAAAACATGGATTTCGCGATCCGACGGCGCGCCGGGTTCGAAGCCGCACACGACGCACAAGGCCTCCGCCATTTCGACGACTTGAAGGTGTCGGGGGAAATGACCGAGCAGTTCGGCCACGACCGGACCCGCGACATGTTGGGCCGCGACGACCCGCCGACCGCCATCATCGCCTCATCCATGATCCTGGCCATCGGGATCCGCCGTGCGATCCGCGAGGCCGGGCTGGAGATGGGGCGCGACGTGTCGCTCATCATCCACGACGATGACCTCTCCTACCTGCCGAACGGCGGGGACGATCCGATCTTCACCGCGACCCGGTCTTCGGTGCGTGAGGCCGGTCGGCGCGCGGCCACCATGCTTCTCGACATCATAGCCAGCGGCTCCGACGCCCCGCGCTCGGAACTTCTCGAAGCCGAGCTGATCCTCGGCCAGTCCACGGGCCCTGCCCCCGCCCAAGTCTCAATCACGGAACCCACATGACCTTGAACAGATCCCGCAAGGACTTCCCCGAAGACTTCCTCTTCGGTGTCTCCACATCGTCCTACCAGATCGAGGGGCACCGTTTCGGCGGCGCCGGTTCGACCCACTGGGATACCTTTTCCGCTACCCCCGGCAATGTCGATCGGGCGGAAGACGGAGCCGTGGCCTGCGACCATTACCATCGCTGGCCGGAAGATCTCGACCTGATCCGCGACGGGAATTTCGACGCGTATCGCTTCTCCGCAAGCTGGGCGCGTGTCCTGCCCGAAGGGCGCGGGGCACCCAATGCTGAAGGGCTGGATTTTTACGACAAGCTCGTGGATGGGATGCTTGAGCTTGGCCTGAAACCGGCGTTGACCCTTTATCATTGGGAGATGCCCTCAGCGCTCTCAGACAAGGGCGGATGGACACATCCGGACGTGTCCAAGTGGTTCGCCGACTACGCGCTGGTGTTGATGGATCGGATCGGCGACCGGGTCTGGTCCACGGCCACGATCAACGAATTCTGGTGCGTGAGCTGGCTCAGTCATTTCCTTGGCATCCATGCGCCGGGCGTTCGAGACATACGCGCGGCGTCTCGCGCGATCCACAATGTCCTTCTGGCCCACGGCAGGGCCACGCAGGCGATGCGTGGCGCGGGTCACGAAAACCTCGGCGCTGTCTTCAACCTTGAGTACGCCGTGCCGGTGGACGATACGGTAGAGGCCGCGCATGCTGCCGCAACCTATGACGCCATCTTCAACCGCACCTTTCTCGGCGCGGCCTTCGACGGCACCTACCCTGAAGAGATGCTCGCGGGTCTCGCCCCGCACTTACCAGCGGGCTGGGAGGGCGACATGGCCACGATTCGCCAGCCGCTCGATTGGGTCGGGATCAACTATTACACGCGCAAGATCATCGCGCCGGTCGACGGCCCCTACCCCGCACTCGAAGAAGTCCCGGGTCCTCTGCCGAAGACAGACATGGGATGGGAAATCTACCCGGAAGGCCTGTCCCATTTTCTCACCCATGTGGCGCGAACCTATTCCGGGGACCTGCCGCTTTATGTCACCGAGAACGGGATGGCCGGACCGGACGTTCTCCGCGACGGGGCCGTTGAGGATACTGACCGTATCGCCTACCTCGACGCCCATCTCGCCGCCGTGCAGGATGCCATCGCGCGTGGGGCTCCGGTAAAAGGGTATTTCGCCTGGTCCCTCATGGACAATTACGAATGGGCTTTGGGCTATGCCAAGCGTTTCGGTCTCGTCCATGTGGATTTCCACAGCCTTGAACGCCTGCCGAAAGCATCCTACCACGCAATGGCGCGGGCGCTCGCCCGGCCGTGACCAAGCCTTACCGGACCAGACCATGACCGAGACCGCCCTCTCCCTCGTCGCTGATATCGGCGGCACGAACACACGCGTGGCACTGGCGGAGGGAACCCGGCTTCTCCCTGATACGATCGAACGGTTCAGAAACGCTGACTTCGCAGGGCTGGAAACTGTGCTCACCGCCTATCTGGCCGGTCAGAACAACCCGGACTGTGGCGGCGCCTGTGTCGCTCTTGCGGGGCCGGTTCGCGACGGGGTCGGCGACATGACCAACCTCGACTGGACCATCGACGCGGAAACGGTCGCACGCGCGGCCCGTGCCGAAGTCGTGGATGTCATCAATGACCTTCAGGCGCAGGGGCATGCTCTGGGCCATATCGCGCCGGATCGCGTTACCCGCGTGGTGGCCGGAACTGCGGCACCGGACCATGCCTCGAAACTCGTGATCGGGGTCGGAACGGGTTTCAACTGCGCACCCGTCCATGAAACCCCGGCCGGGCGGCTCGTCGTGCCCTCAGAATCGGGGCACGCCAACTTGCCGATCCGCTCCACCGAGGAACTCGACCTGTGCCGGGACTTCGAAACGGCCCACGGCTTTCCGGCGGTCGAGGATGTCCTGTCCGGCCGTGGTCTCGCACATGTCGCGGGCTGGATGAGTGGGCGGCAGGGCGCGGCACGAGAGTATTCCGCAGCTCAGGTCATGGAACTGGCGGCCAAGGGGGATGAGACGGCGACCGCTGCACTCGCGTTTTTTGTGCGAATCCTCGGCACCGTCACAGGGAACCTGTCCCTTATCCACTTGCCCTTCGGTGGAATTTTCCTGGTCGGCGGCGTGGCGAGGGCCGTTGGCCCGTGGTTGGCCGATATGGGCTTTGACGACGCAATGCGCGACAAAGGCCGTTTCGCGGGTTTCATGAAGAACTTCCCAGTTTGTCTGGTCGAGGACGATTACGCCGCGCTCACCGGCTGCGCCCGCCATCTGGCCCAGAAACGCCGGCCTGGAAAAACCGTCTCGGGGTAAGTCAATCTTAACGTCCCCTGCCGTATCCCGGTGTCAGCACCGTACGGAATAGAGGGCCGAACGAGATGACGGACAAATGGCTTGGCGCGAGGTCCTGGGGATGAGCGCCACGATCACGTTACAGCCAAAACTGGACCTGCGTGCCGCTGGGCCGTTGCGCGATGCCTTGCTCGCCCATGACGCGGAAGACGTTCAACTCGACGCCGGCGGTGTCACTCACATCGGTGCCTTGTCGTTGCAGGTCATTCGTGCGGCGGCGCGTAGTTGGTCCGAGGCGGGACGGAGCCTGACGTTAATCAACGCCTCCAACGACCTCGCAGATCAGCTTTCTCTTCTTGGGTTCTCGACGGACACGGTCACGCAGTGGGAGTCACGGGCATGACGATGCAGGTTCTCGCGGTCGACGACAGCCGCACGATGCGTGACATGGTGCGGCTGGCCCTCACCGCAGAAGGGATCGAAGCGCATGTGGCCGAGGACGGGATACACGGCCTGGAAGTCCTGGAAGAGATCGCGCCGCCTGACGCAATCATAACTGACATCAACATGCCTCGCATGGATGGATTCGGTTTCATTGATGCAGTGCGCGCGAAGGAAGAGTTTCGGTCGGTCCCGATCCTCGTGCTCACGACGGAAAGCGCGGCTGACATGAAAGATCGCGCGCGGGAGGCCGGCGCTACCGGCTGGATCGTGAAGCCCTTCGACCCTGCCAAGCTCGTCAAGGCCCTCAGAATGGTGGCGGGGTAATCGCATGTCCGATCCAATGGCCGAAATCAAGGCATCCTTCTTCATCGAATGCGAAGAACTGCTCGAAGCGCTTCAGGATGGCTTGCAATCCATGTATGATGGAGAAGGCGACGCCGAAACCGTCAATGTGGTCTTCCGCGCGGTCCATTCAATCAAAGGCGGCGCCGGTGCTTTCGGTCTCGACGGCCTCGTCGGGTTCGCGCACCGGTTCGAGACTGCGCTTGACGACCTCCGCAGCGGCAAACTCGATACCGATCCTCACCTCCTAAAATTGTTCTTTACTTGCAACGATGTTCTGGGCGACCTCGTCCGCGAATGCCGCGATGAAGTCCCCCATGACTCGGCCAAACTGGACCCTGTTCTGGCGGAACTCGACACCCTGATTGGCGGCGTCCAGAGTGAAGACCAAACCGCCGAAACGGTGGACTTCGAGGTTACGCCACTGTCGCTTGACCTGTCGCTCGACGGACAAGACGACGAAACGGTCTCCGACCCGATTTGGAAGATCAGGTTCCAACCAGGGCCGATGCTTTACGCCAACGGCAATGAACCGTTGTTTTTGTTCCGAGCCCTCCGCGACATCGGCGACCTTTCAGTAACCTGCGATCACAACGACCTTCCCCCCCTCGCCGAACTGGATTGCGAGCATGCACATATCGGTTGGACTTTAACGCTAGAGACGACCGAGGGCCGCGCGGCAATCGCCGAAGCTTTCGATTTCGTCGAAGGCCTTTGCACGCTTGATATCAAGCAGAAAGAGACGGGTTCCTCTAACCTGGAGGCTTTGGTGCCACTGCCGCCACTCGGCGGCGACGCAGAATGGCCTGCTGATAATGGAGCGCCAGACCTGCCGCGCAACGATCAGGTGAACTCTGCCCCCACTATCGAACAGGGGAATTTCCCCGAGGTCGCCGAAACACCGGCCGCCAGATTGGAAGCTGCGCCTCCTGCCGAACGCAAGACTGGTGCGGGAGCCGCCGCACCGCGTGCCACAGTGCGCGTTGATCTGGACCGGATCGATCGTCTCGTTAACCTTGTTGGCGAGATCGTCCTCAATCAGGCGATGCTGAGCCAAAGCGTCCAGGCGGCCGGTATTCCGCCAAACTCACCGGTCAGCACCGGACTCGAAGAATTTCAACAGCTTACGCGAGACATCCAGGAAAGCGTGATGATGATCCGCGCCCAGCCGGTGAAGTCGCTATTTCAGCGCATGTCCCGTATCGTCCGTGAAGCGTCGGCAGCCATTGGCAAAGATGTCCGGCTGCGCACCGATGGTGAAAACACCGAAGTCGACAAGACCGTTATCGAACGTCTCGCTGACCCTTTGACCCATATGATCCGAAATGCAGTAGATCATGGGCTGGAGGCCAATGATGTCCGCGAAAGAATGGGCAAGGCGCGTGAAGGTTCTGTCTTTCTGACTGCGGTGCATCGTTCCGGTCGTGTCGTGATCGAGGTGGCTGACGACGGTGCCGGCATTGATCGCGATAAAGTCTTTCGCAAAGCGGTCGAGAAAGACCTCATTCCGGCCGATAGCCAGCTCAGCGACGGGGAGATCGACAACCTTTTGTTCCTGCCTGGCTTCTCGACCGCGGATGAAGTGTCCAACCTGTCCGGCCGCGGTGTAGGTATGGACGTGGTGCGAAGCGCGATCCAGTCCTTGGGCGGCAGGATATCGATTCAGTCTGAACCAGGGCATGGCACGACTTTTTCAATTTCGTTGCCACTCACTCTGGCCGTGCTTGACGGAATGGTCGTGAACGTTGCCGGCGAGACCCTTGTCGTCCCGCTGAATTCAATATTCGAAACGCTGGCCGTGACGCAGGAAGACCTCCGCGCGTTCGGACCTTCGACTCATGTCGTCAATATCCGTGACAGCTTTGTCCCGCTAATCGATCTGGGCGCTGAGCTTGGCTATCGTGCTCCTCTGGATGACTACACCGGCGGTGTGGTCCTTTTGATCGGCCAGGAAGATGGACTCGCAGCCGCGGTCGTCGTCGACGCCATCGAGGATCAGCGCCAAGTCGTCATAAAGGGCCTTCAGGAAAGCTATGGCCGCGTGCCCGGCATTGCAGCTGCAACAATCCTTGGCGATGGCCAGATCGCGCTAATCCTGGACCCAATAGACCTGATCACCCAAGCCAGCGGTCGCACCCGGCCCAAAGCGCCACGCCATCAGATCTCAAACCATGAAAATTTAAACAGCTCAGGAGCAGAAGAATGACCGACTCTGAAGCGATTAAGGACTATTCGGGTGATGGTTCGGTCCGAGAATACTTATCGTTTCTCGTCGGCGGACAGGACTACTGCGTCGACATCATGCAAGTGCGAGAAATCCGCGGCGGCGCTAAGGCCACGACTCTGCCTCACTCTCCCAGTTTCATGCGGGGCGTGATCAACTTGCGCGGAACTGTACTCCCAATTATGGATCTTGCCTGCCGTCTCGACATGCACACGGAAACTGACACGCAAAGAAACGTCATTATCGTCGTGGCGACTGGAGAACGCGTGGTCGGACTCATGGTCGATGCGGTTTCCGATATTCTTGCAATTTCGCATGAAGATCTCCAACCCCCACCTGATCTGCCGGCCGATCAACAGCGCAGTTTCGTGTCGGCGCTCACTATAATGGAAAACCGGATGATCCGCGTGCTCGACCTGACCGCGGTGGTGCCCTCGTCGGATGAGGAAGCCGCTTGAATACATTTCCTAACATGAAGGCTCCGAAATCGCCCCGTGCAGACAAAGGTCTACATGGACCACGCCTGTCCAAGGCAGCATTCCGTCGCATAGCGGCCCTGGCTATGCGCGAAGCAGGCCTATCTATTGCCGAGAGCAAAGCCGATATGGTCAGAACGCGATTGGCTCGGCGCCTGCGCGCTTTGCAATTGGTAGATTTCGATGACTATTGCTCGCACGTAGAAAGCGCCGAGGGCCAGATAGAACTAGGCCTGATGATTTCGGCTCTCACGACGAATGTGTCGCATTTCTTCCGCGAAAAGCATCATTTTGAACTCCTGAAAACGCAAATCCTTCCCGAGCTTGCTAGACGGCCTGGTGCCGAACCAATCAGGATCTGGTCAGCAGGTTGTGCAAATGGACAAGAACCGTACTCGATAGCCATGACGCTGGCGGAAGCAGACTTGCACGCGGTCCGTGGCGCCCGCATTCTTGCTACCGACATCGATCCGACCGTCGTAGAGTTTGGAAAGGCTGGTGCATACCCCGAGCATATGCTTGGCGGATTGAGCGAGCAACAAAGGTCTCGTTTTCTGCATCAACAAGAAAAGAATGGGCAAGCATTTGGGGTAGATCTTCGATCCATGATTTCCTTCAGGGTCTTGAATCTACTGAATCCGTGGCCAATGACCGGGCAGTTCGATGTGATTTTCTGTCGGAATGTGGTGATTTACTTTGACATGGAAACACAAGCCACACTATGGCGTCGCTTTGCTAGTATTCTTGCGCCCGGCGGATGGTTAATGCTTGGGCACAGCGAGCGTATCCATACTTCGGCAGAGAAATATTTTGGAAAAGCTCACGTGACAGCCTACCGCCGCACGGGTGAACTTGCCCCCCTGAATGGAAAGGTGCGCTAATGTCTGTGCGAGATCAACTCCGCGTATTGGTAGTGGACGACATGTCGACCAGTCGTGGCTTGATAACGCAGGCCCTTGACGGTTTTGGGATCCGACACGTGGAAAGTGTCGCCGATGGACACAGCGCTTTGCAAAAGTTGAAATCTTGGCCTGTGCACATGGTCATTTCGGACATGAACATGCCCGGGATGAACGGGTTACAATTGCTTCATGTGCTCCGAAACGCTCCGAAGACCAGCAATGTCGGGTTCCTCTTGATAACTGGCAAGGCGGAAAAATCTATAATAGAAACCGGGAAGAAACTCGGAATGAACAATTTCCTCGCGAAACCTTTCAATCCAGATGACCTACGCAAGGCCGTAGAAGCAATTGTGGGCCGTTTGTAAGTCATGCGACCAGAAAAGGACATGCAGGGAGAGGACTCCGTCTGCGAACTCGGAAGTTGCGGCGTCCTAGCGATCGTTGCAAGTGAATTAGAGCGCGCATCTGACGTCTGCCAAATGCTGCAGCACCTGATTGCCGCTCTTCTCGAAAAGAGCAGCCATCCGGATTTGATCGCGGAGTTTCATATGCTTCAAGAGCTGGATCGGCTCCAGCAGACCGTTTCTGACCTCGCCAACGTTGCGAGTTTCCTTTCAAACACACAGCCTGACAATCCTCTAAATAGCAACGACCTCGCAAGCAAGATCATCCTGAGAAGCCTTCGGGACCGCCTCATTTCTGGCTCGTCGGTTCACGCAAGAAGCTCACATCGTGATGACAACCCAACCGATTGGTTCTGACGATACAGGCTATTTTCGTGTCGAAGGATCGAACTAATTATCATGGACTCAACCTGCGTTGGTTGGGGCACGCCATTTCAGGCGTTGTTCGCAGACCCGATCCAAAATTCGGGCGGTCTGTAGAGTTTAGACAATCCAAAGAAAGTAGAAGAGGACGGCTGCGAGAGTGATAATCGGCAGGAAGGCTTTGGCACGTGGGTTATCACTGCTCCCTACGCTTCGCCCGTTTTTCAATTTTCTGAACATGATTTCGATCCAGTTCCGCCACTATCATCGGTGTGTATTTCATCTAGCAGTATGTCTGCTTTCTTTTGGATTCGGGTTCTAAGCAGGTTTTCTTCCCAGCCCTTTGTTAAACCAGTCTGCATATTGGCCGCCGTCCCCAAGCTACCAACTCGTACGCCGGTGCAAAAAGAACCAGCGGTGACCTCAACTTTCAGAAGTCGTGCTCTTCGGCGTTGCTAACACACTAGGTACGGCCAATCAGACTTGCGCCTTGCAGTGAACCTTGCGACATGCCGAACTGATAACCGCGGCACAGCCTACCCCACACTCTGCAGCCTAGCGCGACATCAACACAGCTCGTTTCTCGAACCGTGACAAAGCGAATTGCCTGAGAACGACGGGGATAGCGAGGCTGGCGCAAGGCCTAGTCCAGCGATTGCGTCTTGGACTTACCTAAAACAGTTCGACACCGTTTGCGACTTTGGGTTCTATCTCCCTCATTATTGGTACACTCTGTGAAACATATTTGACCCTTGCACGTCCACTTCCTGGCCAGAATTCCAATCGTCTTGCCCGCCGGCCTCCTGTGTCCTCTCCAACGATCTGAATGGTTTCGCGTTGAAGGAAAGTACGTACAAAATTGGCGTTTTGGATACCGGAATCAGACAATCCATCTATCATGCTAGCGCCACCAAAAACCTTTGCCCGAAGGTCTTCGCGGTTAGCACCCAATCTGAAGAGACCATTCAGCAATAGCTCCATGGCATTAACACCATGCCCGTATGATCGGCCCCTATTTCGCGTTTCGTCCACAAACACGACGTGGTTCATGCCCCCTATTTGGCGTTTCTGGTCCCAAAGGCAAGCTGAAATACAAGATCCGAGCAATGTCGCGATCAGCGCTTCGTCCCCGCCGTCGATAGCAAATTCTCCCTGCGATATGTAAACCCGTCCCAACTTGCGGTTCTTTAAATCAGGCATTCGGAAGATCCATAGATTCATTTTTTTCGGCGGTCGCAGCTAGGAGAGCAGGAGCTAATCCATGAATAGGTACGGAACGCTCCACCCCACCGAGTTCGGCGGCCACCCTCGGCATTCCATACACGACACACGTGGCTTCGTCCTGAGCAAAGGTTTTGGCTCCGTTCAATCGCAACTCGAGCAGTCCGCGAGCACCGTCCTGACCCATACCAGTCAGTAAAGCGGCTACAATGCGCTCGGCATGCGGCGCAGCCGACAGGAAGAGTTCATCGACTGAAGGGCGGTGTCCTGATCGTTTTTCACCCGCCTTCAGGGTAGTGTTCATTCCGAACTGCGCGTCGAGGCCCATATGATGAGCGCCGCCCGGGGCGATAAGAATTTCACCTTGCTGAAGCTTGTCGCCGTGTCTTGCCAGCCGAACAGTTGGAGCGATCATTGAATTCAACCTAGCTGCGAAACGGGACAGAAACTCGGCCGGCATGTGCTGAGTAACAAGCGTGGGCGGACAATCTGAGGGAAAAGCTCGGAATACTGTTTCAAGAGCTTCAACGCCTCCCGTCGAAGCGCCCATCAACACCGTCTTGCCGTTCCACGCATGCCGCGCATCGGAATTTTTTTCGTGATGGACTGGGTCCAGTCTTGGTCGGCGACCAGGCACGGCATCCGCCAACTCCACAAGCATACTTGTAAGACGCGAAAACGTTCTGCTGGCTTCCCCAAATCGGGGTTTTTCGACACAGTCGAGTGCTCCATGCGAAAGCGCTTGCAGGGCCAAGTCACTGCCTTCTCTTGTCAAAGAGGATACCATGACGACCGGCATTGGTCGGGCCTTCATTAGACGCCTGAGAAACTCAAGGCCGTCCATCCCAGGCATTTCGACATCGAGCGTCAAGATGTCCGGTTGGAGTTGCTTCACCAATTCCCTGGCGTCACGGGCCGAACCTGCCTCGCCCACCACCTGCAGACGTGGCTCGCGTTCTATTCCGCTGCGGATCAAGCGCCGCATTGTAGGAGAGTCATCTACAATCAGGACCCGACGGGGATTCTTCATGTCTGGACCGCGCCTCAGAATTCGTCCCACCCGTCGTCGTCATCGACGACCTGCGTGGCAACTGCTTGTGTCGCGAGCGGCACCGCAGCGGCGGGTGGCTTGGGCGCAACGCGGCGGGAGGCAAAGTCCGCGGGGGGTTCGGCGGCGCCAGCCCCCGCGTCTCCGGTGCGGAATCGTCCCATCGTGCGCGCCAGCGTCTCGGCCTCACGGGTGAGCGCGTGGCTCGCCGCCGTCGTCTCCTCGAACATCGCGGCGTTCTGTTGCGTCACCTGGTCGAGTTGGTTCACCGCCGTGTTGATCTCGGCAAGGCCCGAGCTTTGCTCGCGCGCGCTGACGGCGATCTCCGAGACGTTCCGGCTGATCTCGGTCACGCTCTCGACGATCCCCTTCAGCGCCTCACCGGCCTGCCCGACGAGGCTCACGCCGCGCTTCACCTGCCCGCCCGAGGCGGAGATGAGCTCGTTGATCTCGCGTGCGGCATCGGACGAGCGCTGCGCCAGTGCGCGCACCTCCGAGGCCACGACCGCGAAGCCACGCCCGGCCTCGCCCGCGCGGGCCGCCTCCACCCCTGCGTTGAGCGCGAGCAGGTTGGTCTGGAAGGCGATGTCGTCGATCACGCCGGTGATCTTGGAAATCTGGGTCGAACTGGTTTCGATCTCGCCCATCGCACCGACAGCTTCGCGCACGACCTCACCCGAAGCCGCGGCATTCTCTCGCGCCTTCTCGACGATCTCGTTGGCATGGGCCGCGCCATCCGCCGCCGAGCGCACCGAGGAGGTCAACTGGTCGAGCGCCGAGGCGGTTTCTTCCAGCGTCGCGGCCTGTTTCTCGGTCCGGGCAGAGAGGTCGTCTGCGGCGGAGGAGATTTCCGAGGCCTCGCCGGTGATGAGGTCGGCGTTCTCGATCACGCCGCGCATCGCCTCCAGCAGCTTGTCCGCCGCACGGTTGAAGTCGTTGCGCAACTGTTCGTAATCCTCGGGGAACGCATCGTCGATCCGGGTCATCAAGTCGCCCTCGGCCAGGCTCTCGAGACCGCCACGAAGGGCGTCCACGACGCCATCCTGCGCGGCCTTCACCCGACGTCTTTCGCTTTCTGCCGCGGCAATGCTCTCGCGCACTTCCGTTACGTCGTTACCGACGAGAATAATATGAAGAAGGTTGCCTTTCACATCGCGCACGGGCGTAAAGCCGCCATCAACGACGGCATGACCACCCCCTTGGCGTTGAAGGCGGAAGGATCCATAAACAGACTCGCCCCGCCGTAGGCGATCAAACACCGTGCCTTTGGATTCTGCCATTTCGGTATCGAAGTCGAAAATGTCGTCAGCCCCGGCTGCCTTGAGGGAATCGATAGATGCACGGCAGGCGTTCGCGAAGTGAGTATTCGCATCGACGATGTGGCCATCAACTGTGAATTCGGCCTTGATCTGGTTTTCCTCGATGGCGGCAAGAATAGCGTCGTTCATGTATTCTCTGGTCTTATCCGTCCATTCAACGACATAGCCTTCGATATTGCCGGCATCAGATCGCACGCTGCTGATCACAAGTTGGAATCGCGTGGGCCCGACGCTGATATTCGCCTGAAACGGAAGGTTGGACGGGTCAGAAAGCAGTTTGCGGACGCGTGCCTTCAATGCACCGGCATGAAACACGTCCATATTACTGCCGACCACCTTCTGAGGGTCAAAATCCTGAGCTACGGTCTTAAAATGCTCAGCGTATTTCTCGAAGATCTCTGTCACTGACTGGTTCGTCTGCGTGATGACCATGTCCGCATCTGTCATCATGATGGCCGCAGAGCTGGATTCGAACGCCTTTCCGCGAAAGCGGTTCATGCGCGCGGTTTCCTTCCCCTTCATGAGCGTTTGCCGGAGTTCTTCTACTGATTTTCCGAGGTCGCCAAGTTCATCGCCTCGTTTCGCGGCGTGGACGTCGATGTCGAACCGTTCTTGCGACACCTCATTCACTTGATGAGCCGTCCGCACAAGCGGCTTCGTAAGCCAGGCCCGAAGTCCAAGCATCATCAGAACAATGAGGACGACAACGGTACCCATCGAGATTCCGAGCACCCAGAACTGCGTAGCCTGCGCGCCGGCGATCGCATGCTCCGCCGACCACGACAGTGCCAAGGCGCCGACGACCCCGTCGCCGTAGCGCGCCGGTACGGCGATCTGCATGCCATCGTCAGAGACAACTGTTTCGCCGGTGTTCACCGCCTTCTCGGCCAGCCTCGACAAGGGTTCGGCTTGCACTGGGGTCGTGCCATGGGACACCACGACAGTTCCGTCGGATTTTACCGCAACGCCATGTTGTGTTTCGGAATTCTCCTGATCTGTCAGGTTCGCAATCTGCTCCTTGATCGACTCTTTGTCGCCGAATGCGATGTCCCCGGCCAAGTTCGCGGTGACGATCCTCGTGATCTCATGCCCGCTGTGCTTGATGGCGTTTTCGAGTTCGTAGACTGTCGCGCCTGTATTGAACCAGGACACAAGTCCGGTCAGTGCGACGGCCATGGCAAAAACCACCCCGGCGAGTTTGATGAAGATTGAGTTCAAGCGAAAGCCGGCGCCCCGCACAGTTTTTGAATTGGTTTCCATGGTCTTGCTCGACTTTCTTGGCAGTTGCCACGCGCGCGTTGCTGGGATCAGAACAGGGCTTCAGCGTTAATGCCCACGGTCATTGCGCCGATCGGTTCACCGCTCTCAGGATCGACAATCGTGAGAGAGGCTTGCCCCTGATAGGTGCGGGTCGATTCATCCTTCTCTATCTCTGAGAAGTGCCTGGCGCCTGAGCCGGCGCCAAAGGTCTCGGAATGTTTGGCTTCGTCGCCCTGCCAGTAGTCAGAGGTGACGCCCGAGGCGGCCACATTCAGACCGCGGGAATCCATGATGAAAATCTCGGTGACCGCCCCGTTCGAATCCCGGACTTGCGAGCGAAGGAAATCCGAGGCTGCGCTCGACATGACCCGGTCGATCGTCGGGCGCGACGACTGGCCGATCTCATTTCGCCATGCTGCGTCCATTGCATCGATCTCGGATTGAGACAGTGCCGCAGTCTCGGCATTTTGCGCCCGGACCGCACCGATAAGAACCGGGGCGGTCGCCCAGGACATCACGTTCTCGTCCAGGAAGGCGCCCATGGCAGATGCGGCGTCATCCGCCATTGTTGGCGTGGCAAGGCCAAAAGCCAGCGCAGAAGCATAGATAATTTTCATCGGGTCACTCCGTCCGTGGTGTTTCCCCCTCTCTTGGGGATTCCATGAGACCCTAGAGCGACCCCCTTTCCGGACAGTTAAGGCCAACCTGTGTGCAATGCCTAAAACTCGACCGATGACGACAACACACTGAACCAAAACGAAAAAAGGGGCCGCTGTGAAAGCGGCCCCTTGAAAGTTGCAAAGTGCGATCGCGTTTGCGGATCAGCGCTTGGAGAACTGGAAGCTCCGACGTGCCTTGCGGCGGCCGTACTTCTTGCGTTCCACGACGCGGCTGTCGCGGGTCAGGAACCCTGCGGCCTTGAGTGCCGGACGCAGCGACGGTTCATACAGCTGAAGCGCTTTGGAGATGCCGTGCTTGACCGCACCAGCCTGACCGGAGAGGCCGCCGCCGGTCACGGTCGCCATCACGTCGAACTCGCCATCGACGCCAGCAACGGTGAAGGGCTGACGCAGGATCATCTGGAGCACGGGACGGGCGAAATACTTGTCCATCTCCTTGCCGTTCACAGTGACCTTGCCGGAGCCCGGCTTGATCCAGACACGGGCGACCGCGTCCTTCCGTTTGCCGGTGGCGTAGGAACGGCCGAGATCGTCACGGACCGGCTCACGCGGGATGTAGGTTTCGGTCGCGACAGCTTCATCGCCGCCTTCGACAACCGAGTTCAGCTCATCGAGCGATTTAACTTCTTCAGCCATGATCAGCCCTCACGCGTGTTTTTCTTGTTCATGGACCTAACATCCAGAACTTCCGGCTTCTGTGCCTCGTGGCCATGTTCGGCCCCGGCGTAGACGCGCAGGTTCGTCATCTGCTGGCGGCTCAGGCGATTGCCGGGAAGCATACGCTTGACGGCCATCGTCACGACGCGCTCGGGGTGTTCGCCCTCGAGGATCTGGCCCGTGGTCCGCGACTTGATGCCGCCGGGGTAACCGGTGTGCCAGTAGTGCACCTTGTCGGTGCGCTTCTTGCCGGTGAGTTGCACCTTGTCGGCATTGATCACGATGACGTTGTCACCGCAATCCATGTGGGGGGTGAAGCTTGGCTTGTGCTTGCCACGCAGGCGCATGGCGATGATCGAGGCAAGACGACCAAGAACGAGGCCTTCGGCATCGATCACGATCCATTTCTTCTCGATATCTGCAGGAGTCGCAGAAAAGGTTTTCATGTCTGTCGGCCCTTGGTGGGTTTCGGATGGCGTGTTTCTAGTCTTATTGCGCCTCCGGTCAAGGGAATAGTTCCGATGAAAGTGGTGCGAAAACAATGGCTTAGGTTTTCGGTATTATTTTACCCCACCAAAATCAGCCAAAGCGCGCCGGTCCGATGAGTTCGCGGACCTCTTCCGATCCGCAAAGCCGGTGGTGGAAGGCTTCGAGACGGGCTCGTTTCTCTTCTTCCGGCTGAACGGACAGGAGCGAACCGAAGTCCTCGGTCAGGTCCAGCGTCTTGGATGTCCAAGCCAGAATGGCGAGCGCATGTTCAGCGCGCCCTACACCCTTGGGGGCCTCCCGCCTGTAGTGTCGCAGGATTTCGCGCTCGTCGGCCATCTCGAGGACGACAGGGATCAGTTTCGCCCGCACGAAACTGCCGAACCGGTCGAGAACCGATCCGTGCAGCTCGGGTTCGGGAAATGCGAAAGGCCCGACTTGCTTGCTCGGCAGGACGACGCGAGAGCGCGTAATGGCCGTCGGACTCCATGGTCGGTAGCCCAGCCCCTTGCCATGCGCCACGAGCCGCTCGACCGGATCCCAGACGACCTGAGGCACAGGAACGACGCGCACGGAGTTGTCGCGCATGATCTGCACCTGCATGCCGACGCCACCCCACATTTCGTCGTTCATCTGCCATACGGCAAGCCCACGCCGGCGCCGCGTGAGACCCAGCGCGACGAGTTGGCCCGTGCAGGCTTCCAGCACCGCTTTCGTATGTTCTTTCATGGGCTTGCGGATCGTTCCTTGCTGGCTAAGCATACAGTATGGTTCCACCTGACCGAGAAAAACCTTGTCGGTGGCACGAGAAACACGCTGTCTCGTCCCTGCCCGATGGACAATAGCGGCCCCCGGCGGGATTTGGTGCGAATTCGCCAACATGCGGGTCGTTGCCGCACACGTTTTCTTGAACCCTCAGACGGGGCTTGACCGAATCCCCCGTCCCCCATAAATGCGCCGCACGATCGGAACCGATCCCAACTTCGATGTCTTCGGGGGGGCGCTAAGGGACCGACTGGAACCGCGGGTGGCGCAAGCTGCTCTAAATCTGCTGGAACGAAGGGGAGCGCCATGAAAGACGCCAACCTCTTCCAACTGGGGATCGGTCTGGAGACAGGCGCCCAAGAGGAAGACACCAAATCGGTGGGCTATTGCCCTGCCGCGAACGAAAACACCCTGCCCCGTGACGTGTTCGACGAGGACCGCGAGGATCACTTCATCCGCCGCGACGGAAAGGTCTATGCCGGTACGCACCTCATACTTGAGGTCGTGGACGGTTTCGGGCTCGACGACGAGACCCGGATTCAAACCGCATTTCGCGAGATCGTGGATACCTGCGGGGCGACGCTGCTGCACATCCACACGCACAAATTCTCGCCGCAGGGTGTGTCGGGCGTGGCCGTACTCGCCGAAAGCCATATCTCGGTCCACACTTGGCCGGAGATCGGCTACGGCGCCTTCGACGTGTTCATGTGCGGCAACGCGCAGCCGTGGCTGGCGGTCGACGTGCTCAAGCGCGCCTTCGACACGGATGACGTGAGAATGAAGGAGCTGCTGCGCGGTGAAGGCCTCGTGACCGAAGCCTCGGCGGTGGCGGCGGAATGACCGGCTGGTCCACCGAGAAACTGCATGCGGATTACGCGCAGGCGCTTCGGGTCGACAAGCTGCTTTATGACAGCGAAACCGATCATCAGCGTTTGCGCGTGTTCGAGAATACGACCTTCGGGCGTGTCCTCACGCTTGACGATGTCGTGCAGGTCACCGAGGGCGACAACTTCATCTATCATGAGATGATGTCACATGTGCCGATCATCGCCCACGGTGCGGCGAAACGGGTTCTCATCATCGGGGGTGGCGACGGTGGCATGGCACGCGAAGTGCTCAAGCATGACACGGTCGATCATGTCACGATGGTCGAGATCGACGCGGGCGTGGTCGAATTCTCGAATGCATACCTGCCCGCCATTTCCGCCGGTGCGTTCGACGATCCGCGGCTTGACCTCGTCATCGCGGACGGGGCCGAGTTCATCCGGACCACGGCAGGTGGCTACGACGTCGTCATCGTCGACAGCACCGACCCGATTGGCCCGGGCGAGGGGCTGTTCACCAACACGTTCTACGGTCAGGCCAAGCGCGCGCTGTCACCCGACGGTATACTCGTCACGCAAAACGGCGTGCCCTTCATGCAGGGCGATGAGCTGACCAACACGATGCGCGCGTTTCGGGCGCTCTTCGTGGATGCGACCTGCTACCTCGCGACGATCCCGACCTATGCCGGCGGTCCGATGGCCTTCGGCTGGGGGACGGATGGGCCGGGGCGCGACACTCCCGTCGACGTTCTGCGCGGCCGGTACGAAGCGTCGGGGGTCGACACCGACTACTACACGCCCGAAGTCCATGCGGCGGCCTTCGCTCTGCCCGGCTACGTCGCGAAACTCATTCCCTGAGCGCGTCCGCGCCTGCGGCCCGCTCCCCTATTCCGGATTGCATATCTCACCGCGCAGGATGGCAAGCGTGGTCCGGTAGATCAGCCCGACAACCACGAGCGACAGGATCACCAGCACTCCCAGCCCGATCGCCTGGTGCGCGGCGGTCTCCTCCAGCCGTGCGAACAGGAGCGAGGCGATCGTCAACGCCGCCAGTGGAAAGGAAAGCGCCCACCAGCTCAGCGCGAACGGCAGCCGTGCGAGGCGCGGCACCTGTGCCACCACCAGCGCTGCGAAGAGGTAGGCGACGTAGATCAGGCTCCGCGCGAACCCGTCCACTACGCCCGACATGGTGACATACGCCACGAAGGCGACCGATGGCGGCGCGATCAGGATCACCATCGTGGGAAACAGCCGCGCCGGGATCGGATCGTGAAACACCAGCCGGTTCATGACGAGCGTGAGGAGCACGCCCCAGAACATCATCCCAACAGAGAAGAACAGCCAGCTGATCTCGATATAGCCCATGCGCGCGCCCGCCACCGGCACGATCACATTCCCCACGGCCGGGATGAACCAGGCAGGCGTGAGGTGTCCGACTTCGAAAGACCGATGGCTGATCCAGCCCGTGACGACAGCGATGGTCAGAATCCCCTGCCCGACCGCACCGATCATCCAAAGCGGCTCGGCAATGCTCGGCGCACCTTCGCGCAGTGCGGTGGCGAGAAGCAGGAGCGAGATCGTCATCGTCGGGAAAAAGGCGAGCTTCACCGGGTGGTTCCATTCCCCCGCCACGGCACCCGGGTAGCGCAACACTTTTGCAAGGTAGATGGCGGAGATCATGACGAACGCCCCGATCGCGCCCCAGAGCGCAACAAGCGAAACGCCCGCCGTCCATCCCAGCACGGGTGTCGCGGCATGGAAGGCCAGCGTGACGCCAAGCAGCCCCATGACGATGGCGAAGAACGTTACCGGGAAATGCTCCAGTCGGCTGTGGGTGCCCAGGGTTTCGGTCGCGTCGGTCATGCTCACTCCTCCGATCCGATCATATCGCGGCTATTGCATGTGTGCCCGGCCGCGACTTTGATACAGGTCAACGGCCGCGTCACTCTCCGGGTGGAAGCGAGTAGGTCAGGCCTGCCCGCGCCACCGGCGAATCCATCCCTTCGGAATAGATCAGAGTGTCGCCCACGGCGAGAACCTTTCCCAGCTTCAGGATTCGCGTCTCGGCACGCAGATTCGCATTCGCCACCGGCTTTCGCATGAAGTCGATCGCGCAGTTGGTGGTAACCGCCAACGCCCTGGGCCCGACCATCGCGAGGATACCCAGGTAGACGGAGACATCTGCCAGAGCGAACATCGTAGGCCCCGAGACGGTGTTTCCAGGCCGCAAGTGCTTGTCATCCACCAGCGCGCGCGTGGTGATCTGCATCGGTGCCACATCCAGGACCTCGAAGTCCCCCGCCACCTGCGGGAAATGCTCGACGAGGAACTGGTTCAATTCGTCGAGCGACATTTTCGTCTGCATCTTTATCCTCCCTCAACTGCGGCCTATCGTTGGGCAAGGACAAAGGGAGGACAAGATGGACGACATCCTGATCCGGGAGGACGTCGCGTCAGTCGCGACACTCACGATGAATGATCCGGGCAAGCTGAATGCCCTGTCGGACGCCATGCTTGCGGCGCTCAAAGCGGAACTGACCACGCTGCGGGAAGACACCTCGATCAAGGCGGTGGTGCTCAAGGGAGCAGGCAAGGCGTTCTGCGCGGGCCACGATCTCAAGGAAATGCAAGCCGGGCGGCAAGCAGAAGACGGCGGGGCCGCCTATTTCGCGGACCTCTTCACGCGTTGCGGCGAGGTCATGCAGCTGATTCCGACCCTGCCGCAACCTGTCATCGCGCAGGCGCACGGCATCGCGACGGCGGCTGGCTGCCAACTCGTCGCCTCCTGCGACATGGCCGTGGCTGCCGAGGGCACGCGATTTGGCGTGAACGGCGTCAATATCGGCCTGTTCTGCTCGACACCGATGGTGGCGCTTTCGCGCAATGTCCCGCGCAAGCAGGCGTTCGAAATGCTCACCACCGGCGAATTCATCGACGCGACCCGCGCCCGCGAGGTGGGCCTCGTCAACCGCGTGGTCGCGCCGGAAGACCTTGATGCCGAGACGACGCAACTTGCAGAAACCGTGGCCGCCAAGCTCGCGTCGGCAGTCCGGATCGGCAAACAGGCCTTCTACGAACAGATCCAGATGCCCCTCGACGCGGCATATGCCTTCACCGGCGACGTCATGGTCCACAATATGATGAACCGGGACACTGCCGAGGGCATTCAGGCCTTCATCGAGAAACGCAAACCTGATTGGCCTCGCTAACCCGGCATCCCTACGGCTTCTCTTCGGCGTAGCGCACGCGGGTTTCCCCGCGCCTTTTGCTGCACCTGCAAACCCGCTAGGGTCCCCTCGACACTCAGCCCAAGGAGCGTGGCATGGACAAGATCAAGGTCGACAACCCCATCGTCGATATCGACGGCGACGAGATGACCCGCATCATCTGGGACCTCATCAAGACGCAGCTGATCGAGCCCTATCTTGACGTGGACCTGCTCTACTACGACCTGTCGATCCAGAAGCGTGACGAGACAGACGACCAGATCACCGTGGATGCGGCGATGAAGATCAAAGAGGTGGGCGTCGGCGTGAAATGCGCCACGATCACGCCGGACGAAGCACGGGTCGAGGAATTCGGGCTCAAGAAAATGTGGAAGTCGCCCAATGGCACGATCCGCAACATCCTTGGCGGCGTCGTCTTCCGCCAGCCGATCATCTGCAAGAATGTCCCGCGCCTCGTGCCCGGCTGGACCAAGCCCGTCGTCGTCGGGCGCCACGCCTTTGGCGATCAATATAAGGCGACAGACTTCACCTTCCCCGGAAAGGGCAAGATCACGCTGAAGTTCGAAGGCGAGGATGGCACGGTCATCGAGCGAGAAGTCTTCGACGCGCCCGGCGCCGGGGTCACGATGGCGATGTACAACCTCGATGAGAGTATCATCGACTTCGCGCGGGCGAGCTTCAACTACGGTCTGAACCTGAAATGGCCCGTGTACCTGTCGACCAAGAACACGATCATCAAGGCCTATGACGGCCGCTTCAAGGACCTGTTTCAGCAGGTCTTCGAAGAAGAATTCAAGGACCGGTTCGACGAGCTGGGCCTGTGGTACGAACACCGACTGATTGACGACATGGTCGCCTCGTCGCTCAAGTGGTCTGGCGGTTACGTCTGGGCCTGCAAGAACTACGATGGCGACGTTCAGTCCGATACCGTTGCGCAGGGCTACGGCTCGCTGGGCCTGATGACGAGCCAACTCATGACCCCGGACGGCAAGATCGTCGAGGCCGAGGCCGCACACGGCACCGTCACGCGTCATTACCGACAGCACCAGAAGGGCGAGGCGACGTCGACCAACTCTATCGCTTCGATCTATGCCTGGACCGGGGCGCTCCGGCATCGCGCAAAGCTGGATGGGAATGACAAGCTACAAGGCTTCGCGGAGACCTTGGAGAAGGTCGTGATCGACACCGTTGAAGGCGGTCAGATGACCAAGGACCTCGCTCTCCTCGTCGGACCCGATCAGGGGTGGCTGACGACGACGGGGTTTCTCGACGCAGTGGATGAGAACCTGCAAAAGGCGCTCGGCTAAGTCGTTTCGCCGAGACGGAGTCCTCGTCCTTCACCTACCTTGTCCTGAAGCAGGGATACAGCGACGCGCCCCCGCGCGCTTAACACCTGTGACACCTGAAGCGCAGCAGAGCTCTAAGTCCTGCCTGAGCGCCCTTTCCATCCCCCGACCGCGCGCCTAGCCTGAGAGCGGAAGGGAATCCGATGAACACTGACGCCGTTGAAGCCCAAATAACCTACCCCGACGAAGCAAGCGCGCACGCCGCGGCCGCGATGCTGGTCGAGGCCCGACTGGCGGCCTGTGGGCAGGTCAGCCGGATCACCTCGGTCTACACCTGGGAGGGCAAGGTCGAGGACGAAACCGAATGGCTCCTCACCGCCAAGACGCTGTTCGCGGCGTTGCCGAAGCTCGCCGGAAAGATACGCGAAAGCCATCCTTACGACGTTCCACAGATCACTGCGCTCCCCATCGCCTGGGGCGCACCTGACTACCTTTCCTGGATCGGCGAAATGGTGGACACCTGATGCCCTACCTCATCTTATTCTTCGCAGTGATGGCCGAAACTATCGGTACCACTGCGCTACAAGCCAGCCAGCAATTCACCCGGCTCGGTCCCACGATCATCGTCGTGATCGCGTATGGCATCTCCTTTGCGCTCCTCGGTTGGGCGCTGAAATTCCTGCCAGTTGGGATCGCCTATGCAATCTGGTCCGGGCTGGGGATTATCTTCATAGCGATCATCGGCTTCGTCGTGTTTTCGCAAAAGCTCGACTTCGCCGCCATCGCCGGCATGGGGATGATCCTCGGTGGCATCCTCGTCATTCACCTGTTTTCCAACACGGCGCCGCACTAGATGCTCCTTCTGTCCGCACCGCCCGACCGCCACAGCCTCGCCGAAGACGCGGTGGCCTTCGTGATCGCCGCCGTACTCGTCGCCCTCGGCATCCAGTTTCTTCAGACAGCCGGGCTCTTCACGGGCCAGATCGCCGGGGCGGCGCTGATCCTCTCTTATATCGGCGGCTGGTCCTTTGGCGTGGTCTTCTTCCTGTTGAACCTGCCATTCTATGTATTCGCGGCGCTGCGCATGGGCTGGATGTTCACGATCAAGAGCTTCATTGCCGTGATGATGATGTCGAGCTGCACCGAACTCTTCGCGGACAGGATCACGCTCGACCTGCCCCACCCGGTCTACGGCGCGATCATCGGATCGGTCTGTGCGGGCCTCGGGCTTCTGTCCTTCTTCCGCCACGGCGCATCTCTGGGCGGGGTTGGAATGCTGGCGCTCTACCTTCAGGACCGGTTCGATTTCCGCGCCGGCCTTACGCAGCTTATCTTCGATGCCGGTATCTTTGTCGTTGCCTTCTTCCTTTTCGAGCCGACGGTCGTCCTCTGGTCACTCCTCGGTGCAGCCTTCCTGAACGTGATCATCGCCCTCAACCACCGTCGCGACCGCTACATCGCGCGCTCCTGACGTAGCGGAGGTTTTGACAGCCTCCCCGTACCCGCGCCCAATGGCGGCGGGAGGACGCCATGACCGACACAACCTATATCGAGACGAACGGGATCAAACTCCGCACCTGGACAGAGGGCGAAGGACCGCTCGTCATCCTTGTTCATGGCTTTCCTGAAACTGCGCACAGCTGGCGTCACCAGATGAAACCCCTGGTCGAGGCGGGCTACCGCGTCTGCATCCCCGATGTGCGCGGCTATGGCAACTCCGACGCGCCGCGCGAGGTCGAGGCCTACACGATGGAGGTCATGACGCGCGATTTCGCGGGACTGGCCGAAACGCTCTCGGACGAGCCCGCGATTATCATCGGTCATGACTGGGGCGCGCCGCTTGCGTGGAACACGGCACGGTTGTTTCCAGACCGTTTTCGCGCGGTCGCGGGACTATCGGTGCCTTACGCGCCGCCCGGCGATGTGCCGACGATCGACCTTTACCACAAGCTCTTCACCGACAAAGGTCGGTTTTTCTACCAGGTCTATTTTCAAGACGTGGGGGTCGCCGAAGCGGAACTCGAGGCCGATGTCGAAGACAGCCTCGCCAAGTTCTACTACGCGTGGTCCGGGGATTGCCCGCCGAACGGCTGGCCCACGGACAAGGCGCACGGCGAGCCGGTGCTCACGGGCCTGCCGCGCCCCGACCTGCCGCTTGCGTGGCTCACGCAGAGCGATCTCGACGCCTATGCCGAGGGCTTTCGCACCTCCGGGTTTCGCGGCCCTCTCAACCGCTACCGCACATCCCGTCAGGACCACGCGTTCCTCAAGGCGCACCCGTCCGATCCGGTCATCCGCCAGCCGAGCCTGTTCATCTATGGCGACCGCGACCCGGTCCTGACCATGTTCCGAGGCGATCCCGCCGAGCTTCTCAACCGGACGCTGGGCGATCTGCGCGGCGTTCATAAATTGCCCGGTGTCGGTCATTGGACCCAGCAGGAGGCCCCCGAGGCGGTCAATCGCCACTTGATCGACTGGCTCTCCACCCTTTGACCGTTTCCCCCTAGCCATTCCGCCGTCCCACCTGTAAGCGAGCCGCGAGCAGGACGAAGGACGCCCGGAATGGAAATTCGCAATATCGCAATCATCGCCCACGTCGACCACGGCAAGACGACGCTGGTCGACGAGCTACTGAAGCAGTCGGGCGCGTTTCGCGAGAACCAGGCCACGTCCGAACGGATGATGGACTCCAACGACCTGGAGCGTGAGCGCGGGATCACCATCCTCGCGAAAGCCACCTCGGTCGAGTGGAAGGGCACGCGGATCAATATCGTCGACACGCCGGGCCACGCCGATTTCGGTGGCGAGGTCGAGCGCATCCTGTCGATGGTCGATGGCGTGGTTCTGCTGGTCGATGCCGCCGAAGGCCCGATGCCGCAGACCAAGTTCGTGACCTCCAAGGCGCTCGCACTGGGCCTGCGCCCGATCGTCGTGCTGAACAAGGTCGACAAGCCGGACGCGGAACCCGACCGCGCGCTTGACGAGGTGTTCGACCTGTTCGCGAACCTCGGTGCCGATGACGACCAGCTCGACTTTCCGCACATGTATGCCTCGGGCCGCGCAGGTTGGGCCGATGCCGAGCTCGACGGGCCGCGCAAGGATCTTCAGGCGCTGTTCGCCCTGATCGTGAACCATGTGCCCAAGCCCAAGCAGCTTGCCCACCAAGACGAAGACTTCAAAATGCTGGCGACAACGCTGGGCGCCGACCCGTTTCTCGGCCGGATCCTGACGGGCCGCGTTGAGGCCGGCAAACTCAAAGCCGGCGCGACCGTTCAGGCGATCAGCCGCATCGGCCAGAAGATCGAGCAATTCCGGGTGTCCAAGATCCTCGCCTTCCGCGGGCTCGGCCAGACCGAGATTGAAGAAGCCGTCGCGGGCGACATCGTCTCGCTCGCCGGTATGGGCAAGGCCACGGTGTCGGATACGATCTGTGCGCTTGCCGTGGATGAACCGCTGGAATCCCAGCCCATCGACCCGCCGACCATCACCGTCACATTTGGTATCAACGACAGCCCCCTCGCAGGCCGGGACGGCAAGAAGGTGCAGTCGCGCGTCATCCGTGACCGCCTCATGAAAGAGGCCGAGTCCAACGTGGCGATCAAGATCGCTGACACGCCCGGCGGTGAGGCCTTCGAAGTGTCGGGCCGCGGCGAACTTCAGATGGGCGTCTTGATCGAGAACATGCGCCGCGAGGGGTTCGAACTGTCCATTTCGCGCCCGCAGGTCATCATGCGCGAAGAGGACGGCGTGCGCATGGAACCCGTCGAGGAAGTGACCATCGACGTGGACGACGAATACTCCGGCGCCGTGATCGAAAAGATCACCGGCACGCGCAAGGGCGACCTTGCCGAGATGAAACCGGCAGGTGCCGGCAAGACCCGCATCGTAGCCCATGTGCCGTCACGCGGTCTTATCGGCTACCACGGAGAATTCCTGACCGACACGCGCGGCACTGGTGTGCTGAACCGCGTGTTCCATGGCTGGACACCGCACAAGGGCGCGATCCCGGGCCGTCGCGCGGGCGTCCTCATCTCGATGGAAAACGGTGAGGCCGTGGCCTATGCCCTGTGGAACCTCGAAGAGCGCGGCAAGATGTTCGTCGAACCGCAGGAGAAGGTCTACGAAGGCATGGTCATCGGCGAGCATGCGCGCGAGAACGATCTGGAGGTGAACCCGCTCAAGGGCAAAAAGCTCACCAACGTGCGCGCTTCGGGTACCGACGACGCCGTACGCCTCACTCCGGTCAGCCGGCTGTCCTTGGAGCAGGCGATCGCCTACATCAATGACGACGAACTTGTCGAAGTCACGCCCAACGCCATCCGGCTGCGCAAACGCCACCTCGACCCGCATGAGCGCAAACGGGCCGCCAAGAGCGCTTGATCTGACCCCGGCGGCTCGCCTGCGTGAACTAGACGTCGAACACGACAAATGGCCGGTGCGGTTCCCCGCCCGGCCTAGTCACGACTGACCGGTTCTCAATTGCAGGGAACAGGTTTCATCAGTTTGTAGGAGGCTTCGACGAGTCTCTTTTCCTCGCGGTAGACGGCCGGGTATTCGACCAGTTCCACGCGGCCCGTCGTGCGTTTGACATAGGCCTGCCGCGCCGGCTCCATCAGGATCTTACGGGTCGAATACTTCGCCGGCACGATTACCTCGTTGAAACAGGCAAGAAGCCGGACCCTGTCATTACCGATGTTGATATAGCGCTCCTCAGCTGCGGCCGTTCCGGCCAGCACGATGAGGCAGATGGTCAGAAACGCCCTGCGCATTGCTTGATCCTCAATTGGTTCTGACCGGGAGGATTGTCGATAAATGCGGCACAATTATGCCTGAGCAATGGATTTTCACCAATGGAACCCGAAGCGCGTCCCGAAAACGAAAATGGGCGCGGGGATCTCCCCCCACGCCCCATGACTTGCCATGGCAGTAGCAGTGGTAATTACCACTTCTTGCAGGCGGTTTTCTTGGCCACATAGTGACCAGGCGCCGTCATGGTCTTGATCTCTTTGTAGACGGCCGGATAGTGCACTTTGACCATCTGGCCTTTCTTGTGCTCCCACTCCGTATGCGCGGCCATGATCAGCTTCTTGTTGTAGCTGTACGAGGCCGGAACCCACACTTTGTCGTAGCAGGCCACCACTTGACCTTCCCAGGCAAAAGCCGGGGCAGCGAAGGCCGAAGCAGCGAGGATGGCGCCAGCAATCAGTTTTTTCATAGATCGATCTCCCAAATGGATAGTTGGTAAACAGACCTTAACTAAGTTTGACTTATTGAGGCGACAGGAATTCGCCACCTAGCAGGCATAAACCCCCGAAAATCCGCAGGTTTATGGAAAATCCACTTGTTTTTGAAGGATCGGCGCCGAATCCGGCACAATCGGCCTGCGGGTTCGAATGGTGCTATGTTTCGTGTTTAGAAACAACCAGATGCGATTTTTTGGGGGGGTTTCCACAACGGAAACAATGCCACATTTTTGCCGAATCACTGCATCGGCCAAATCCGGCTCAAAAAGCCCCCCATAGCAGCGTGAGGCGGTTTCCCGCCGCCCTATTCGGTCGTCTCGACGATCAGCAATTCCCGTTCCGACGCGCCACGCGCGTGGTTCAACGCCGCCTGATAGTCGTCAGAGTGATAACAGGCCTCCGCGGCCTCCACGCTGGGGAACCTGGCAACCACGTTCCGAGGGCGTTCCTTACCCTCAAGCTGCACATAGCGGCCTCCGCGCGCGATGAAAGCGCCGCCGTGCTTGGCGATCGCCGGACCGGCAAGCTCGGCATATTTACCGTATGCCTCGTCGTCGGTAACGGTGACATGGGCGATCCAGAGTGCGGGCATCCTATCCTCCTATGACGGCTTTGGCCGCGGCGATGGCGGCATCTGCGTTGGCCGCATCCTTGCCTCCGCCCTGGGCCATGTCCGGGCGGCCACCGCCGCCCTTGCCGCCCAGTTCGGCCACAGCGGCACGCACGAGGTCAACCGCCGAAACGGTTTCCGTAAGGTCGTCGGTCACGCCCGCAGCCACGGCCGCCTTTCCGTCAACGTCCGCGATCAACAGAACGGCGCCGGAGCCGAGCCGCGCCTTATGTTCGTCGATGAGTGGCGGCAGGTCCCGCCCGGACACGCCCGAAAGCGCCTGCGCGAAGAAGGCCACGCCGCCCACATCCTCGGCTTCAGGTGACGCTGCACCACCACCCGACATGGCAAGCTCGCGGCGAAGCTGATCGACCTGCCCCGCCAGCGTGCGACGTTCGTCCAGCAGTGACTTCAGGCGCGCGAGCACGTCCTGCTCCGTCACCTTGAGAAGCCCTTCGACTTCGGTCATCAGCGCCTCGCGCCGGCGTAGTTCGGCCATCGCCGCATCGCCTGTCAGCGCTTCGATCCGGCGCACACCGGCAGCCGAGGCGGACTCGGACGTGAGGACGAACGCCCCGATGTCGCCGGTCCGCTTCACATGGGTGCCGCCGCAAAGCTCGATCGAGTAGGTTTCCTTGTCGATACCCTTGCCGGTCGGTGCGCGGCCCATCGAAACGACGCGCACCTCGTCACCATATTTCTCGCCAAAGAGCGCCTGAGCGCCGAGTGTACGCGCATCGTCCGGGGCCATGATCCGGGTCTCGACCGCCGTGTTCTGGCGGACATAGTTATTGACGTCGCGCTCGACGGTCGCGATTTCCTCGCGGCTCAGGCCCTTGTTGTGGCTGAAATCGAAGCGTAGCCGGTCAGGCGCGTTGAGCGAGCCACGCTGTGCCACATGGTCCCCCAGGGCCTCGCGCAGCGCTTCGTGCAACAGGTGGGTCGCCGAATGGTTCGCGCGGATCGCAGAGCGGCGCACATGATCGACGATCAACTCGGCCCCCTGCCCGCGTTCAAGCGTGCCTTCCTCCATCTCAGCGAAATGGATAAAGACGCCGGCCACTTTCTTCGTATCGGTCACGCGGGCGCGGCCGGTTTCAGTCTGGATGATGCCGGTGTCGCCAACCTGCCCCCCGGCCTCGGCATAAAACGGCGTCTGGTTCACGACGATCTGGACTGCCCCGCGATCAGCGGCATCAACCTGGGACCCTTCGGCGACCAGCGCCATTATCTGACCCTCGGCCTGCTCTGTGTCATACCCCAGGAATTCGGTCGTGCCCTTGTCCTCGGCGATATCGAACCACACGGTCGCATCCGCCGCTTCGCCCGACCCGGACCAGGCCGCGCGCGCCTTGGCTTTCTGTTCGGCCATCGCCGCGTCGAAGCCTTCGGTATCGACCAACCGGGACTTCTCTCGCAGCGCGTCCTGCGTAAGGTCCAGGGGGAATCCGTAGGTGTCATATAGTTTGAACGCCGCCTCACCCGGGAGCGCCGCGCCTTCGGGCAGCTTCGCGAGTTCATCGTCGAGCAGTTTGAGACCCCGGTCGAGCGTCGCCTGGAACCGGGTCTCTTCGGTCAGCAGCGTTTCCTCGATCATCGCCTGTGCCTGACCGAGTTCCGGATAGGCCTGCCCCATCTGGCGCACGAGTTCCGGGACCAGCCGATGCATGACCGGGTCCTTCGCCCCCAACAGATGCGCGTGACGCATTGCCCTGCGCATGATCCGCCGCAGGACATAGCCGCGCCCCTCGTTCGACGGCATGACGCCGTCGGCCATAAGGAAAGATGTTGAGCGCAGGTGATCCGCAATCACCCGGTGATGCACATTCTGGTCACCGTAGGGGTCGACACCCGTCGCGTGAGCGGATGCCTCGATCAGTGCCTTGAACAGATCCGTATCGTAGTTGTCGTGACTGCCCTGAAGCAGCGCGCCGATCCTCTCAAGCCCCATCCCCGTGTCGATCGACTGCATGTCGAGCTCACGCATCGAGCCGTCCTCGAACTGCTCGTTCTGCATGAAAACGATGTTCCAGATCTCGATAAACCGGTCGCCATCCTCCTCAGGGCTGCCCGGCGGTCCACCCCAGATGTGGTCGCCGTGGTCATAGAAAATCTCGGTGCAAGGACCACAGGGTCCGGTCGGCCCCATCTGCCAAAAGTTGTCCGATGTGGCGATGCGGATAATCCGCTCCTCCGGAACGCCCACCTTCCTCCAGATCTCGAACGCCTCGTCATCGGTGTGATAGACGGTCGTATAGAGCTTGTCCTTCGGGATGCCGAATTCCTTGGTGATCAGCTCCCAGGCGAAGGGGATCGCCTCCGGTTTGAAATAGTCCCCGAAGGAAAAGTTGCCGAGCATCTCAAAAAACGTGTGGTGGCGCGCGGTGTAGCCCACGTTGTCGAGGTCGTTGTGCTTTCCACCTGCGCGTACGCATTTCTGCGACGTCGTGGCGCGCTGATAGTCACGGTGTTCGACCCCGGTGAACAGGTTCTTGAACTGGACCATGCCCGAGTTCGTGAACATGAGCGTCGGGTCGTTTCGCGGCACGAGCGGGGAGCTGTCCACCACTTCGTGACCGTTCTTCTCGAAATAACTTAGGAAGGTTGAGCGGATGTCGTTCAGGCTGGCCATGATATTCCGTGATCGGCTGTATTTTCAGGGGCGCGGGCCCATCCGGTCCCGTTTATCCGCGTGTCGCGGCACTGTCCACCACGACGAAAAAGGACGGGCCCAAGCCCGCCCTCTTTAGGATACTTTCCGCTACGAATGTGCGACGCGGGCCTTTGCCGGAGCTGGCCTTTTCTGACCGAGCTATTCTTCGACGACGTCGGCGTCGTCGTGATCACCCGGCCCCATGTCGAAATCGAGCCCGTGGGCCGCTCGGATCTTGTCCTCGATTTCGAAGGCGGTCTTGCTGTTCTCCTTGAGGTAATTCTTGGCGTTCTCGCGCCCTTGCCCGATCCGCTCATCACCATAGCTGAACCACGCACCTGATTTCTCGACCACGCCGGCCTTGACCCCGAGGTCCAGCAACTCGCCGGTCTTGGAGATGCCTTCACCGTACATGATGTCGAATTCCACCTGCTTGAACGGTGGGGCGACCTTGTTCTTGACGACCTTCACGCGGGTGGCGTTGCCGACCACCTCGTCACGATCCTTGATCGCGCCGATGCGCCGAATATCGAGGCGGACGGAGGAATAGAACTTAAGTGCGTTACCGCCCGTAGTCGTTTCGGGCGACCCGAACATGACGCCGATCTTCATCCGGATCTGGTTGATGAAGATGACCATGCAGTTCGACCGGCTTATGGAGCCGGTGAGCTTGCGCATAGCCTGGCTCATCAGGCGGGCCTGAACGCCAACGCTCGAGTCACCCATTTCACCTTCAAGTTCGGATTTGGGGGTCAGCGCGGCGACCGAGTCGACCACGACCATGTTCACGGCCCCGGACCGCACCAGCGTGTCGACGATTTCGAGCGCCTGTTCACCCGTGTCGGGCTGAGAGATCAGCAGCTCGTCAAGGTCCACGCCAAGGCGCTTGGCATATTGCGGATCGAGCGCATGTTCGGCGTCGACGAAGGCGCAGACGCCCCCCTTTTTTTGCTCTTCGGCCACACAATGCAGGGTCAGGGTCGTCTTGCCCGAGCTTTCCGGGCCATAGATTTCCACGATGCGGCCTTTCGGCAGCCCGCCGATTCCCAAAGCGATATCGAGGCCGAGTGACCCGGTCGACGTCGATGCGATCTCGGCCACCGGGTTGTCGGCGCCGAGCTTCATGATGGAGCCTTTGCCGAATTGACGTTCGATCTGTGCCAAGGCGGAATCGAGCGCCTTCTGCTTCTCGCTGTCGCGTTTCATATCAAGGTCCAGGAGGTTTGCGGTTGCCATGTTTTCCATCCTTATTCCACACCCGGAGCCGGGCAGCAATTGTTGCTCTTGTTCGCCTCTTGTTCTCGCTCTCTACATGAAGAACAAAAGTGAACACTTCAAGAAAATTCTACGCACCGATCCTGCATGTGTGATGGTTAACAAACCTTTGATGAACGAAATTTTCCGGGAAGCGGCGTGAAATCAGGGGGTTGGGTTCAGTGTATCTGCGCGGCGACGGTCGCCGTAAGCTCCGAGAGCGAGAAAGGCTTGGGCAGGAACACGGAATTGGGAATCCGCTTCTGATGCTCGGAAACCGATTCCTCGGCATAGCCGGACACGAAGACAACCTTGACGCCAGGCCGATCTTCGAGCGCCTTTGCGACCCACGTCGGGCCATCCATGCCGGGCATCACGACATCCGTCACCACGACGTCGACCTTCAGCTTGGGATCTTCCAACAGCGCGAGGGCCGCCTCGGCGCTGTCGGCCTCTACGACAGTGTAGCCACGCAGGCTGAGGGCGCGGGCTGCGAACGCGCGCACGGGCGCTTCGTCCTCGACTAGGAGCACGGTGCCGCCCCCTGACTGCAAATTGGGATCGTGAGTCGGCTTCGGCATCTCGCTTCCACGGGCCTTCTCGAGCGACGCTTCGATTTCCTCGCGCTTGTCTGCGATTGCGGCCGTGGCCCGCGCCTCGGCTTGTTTCAGCGCTTCTTCGGCAGCCATCATCGGCGCGAGAAGGTGATCAGGCGGAATTTCATAGACCGGGAAGTACAGCGTGAAGGTCGTCCCGGCGTTCTCGACCGAATCCACAAAGATGAACCCGCCCGACTGTTTGACGATGCCATAGGCCATGGACAGCCCGAGGCCCGTCCCCTTGCCTGCGCCTTTCGTGGTGTAGAACGGCTCGAAAATCTTCGAGACCTTCTCAGGCGGGATGCCGTGGCCGGAATCGACGACCCGAATGGTCACATAGTCGCCGCGTGGTACCCTTACCCGGTCGCGCTCCAAAGGCCGGTCGAGAAACACGTTTCGCACTTCGAGCCGGACGGTGCCGCCCTTGGGCATCGCATCACGGGCGTTCACGACGAGGTTCATCACGACCTGTTCCAACTGGCGTTTGTCAGCGCGCACCGGGCGGATCTCATGGTCATGGACATAGTCGAGCTTGACCTTCTCGCCGACAAGCCGGCCCAAAAGATGCGTGAGATCCGACATGCTGTCGGCCAGATCGATCACATTCGGTCGCAAGGTCTGCTTGCGGGAAAAAGCGAGCAACTGGCCAACCAGTGCCGCCGCCCGGTTCGAGTTTTGCGAGATCTGGGTGAGATCCGCGAAGTCGTCGTCAGCCTCGTCATGGCGCAAAAGAAGCAGGTCACAGTGCCCCGAAATCGCGGTCAGCAAGTTGTTGAAGTCATGCGCGACACCGCCGGCGAGTTGGCCGATCGCCTGCATTTTTTGGCTCTGGACAAACTGACCCTCGAGTGACTTGAGTTCGGTCGCGTCGCTCATGACGACGATAAGTGCGTCGCCGTCATCGTCGCGGGTGCGTTCCAGCGAGATTTGCAGGAATGTCTCATCATCGCGCAAGGCCGCGCGCAGAGTCTCCGTCCGGCCCAGGTTGCGTCCCATCCAGGCCTCCGTCAGCCAATCATCGACCGGCCTCCCCAACCCTTCGACCAGGTCAGACATTGCGCGCCCCGGTAAGTCCTCGGCCCCGAGGAGTTTGCGCGCCCGCGCGTTCGCGAGTGTCACCTTTCCGCTGCGCGCCAGTTTCAGAAGCGGCACCGGCAGGCTTTCCACGATCGCCCAGTTGCCCTGATCGATCACAGGGGCCTTCGGTTCGGGCAGCAGGTAGATTTCGCGCCGTCCCGCCGACATTTCCACCTCCGCCACGAGCACTGGACGCGTCCCCTGTGCGCCGTGGATAACGTGAACCTCGCCCGGTCGCAGGGGCAGATCTGTGAACACTCGGTCCAACGTGGACTCCCGCCCGCCGAGGAGCCGCCTCAGCGCTTCATTCATGTAAAGAATCGTGCCGGACCGGGAAGCGGTCAGCATCGGCAGGCCGATCCCGTCACCGGAATGACCCGGCGCGCGGGACGCCCCGATCTCTTCCAGACGCCACAGGTAAGCCTCGGAGCCCACACGGTGAACCGACACCTGAAGCTGCCCTCCACGGATCGCCACCGTCTCCCGCGCCGCACCGAGGGCAAGGGCCCGGTTTTGAAGGCGATAGAGCAGCGAAGCGGGCTCAAGGCACAACTCCCCGAGTAACGGCGCCAGTGTGCGCGCCCCATCCATCTGAAACGCTTCCTGCGCGGCGGCGTTCGAGAACCGGATTTCCCCGTCCGGATCGGTCATGACGGTTGGCGCGGTATCATCCGCGACCAGTGCCTGCGCCATCACTCTGAGATTGTCTTGCCGCGCGTCGTGACGCCATGTCAGGCCTAGCGCGATCAGGGCCAGGGCAATGAACGTCGTGCCCAGCAGCATCAGCCCGAGCGACGCCAGCGGCACGGTCACGACCCACGCCACCGCAAATGCGGTGAGTCCAAGAATGAGCAATATCCAAAGGCGCGGCACGAGGTCGAGCGCCGCCCGGGTGATGGGGCCGGGAGATAGAACGTCCTTGGCCAAGGGGCTCTCCACCTACGATGATTCGTCAGATCACAGTCAAACGCGGTCAACGTTAACACCAGTTTAAGGCGGGCTATGCCCGCTTTCCAGTGGCATGACCCACTTGGATACTACCGCAAGTTGTGCGCGCGGGCGAGCGTTGCAATAAAAAAACCGTCGCCGCCGTCGAGCGGCGTGAACCGGCGCCGGGCTTCGACATGCCAGTCACCGTTGCGGGCAAGGAACGCTGCAATTTGTTCGTCATTCTCGGCGTCCAGCAGCGAACAGGTCGCATAGGCAATCCGACCAGCGGAGCTGACAAATCCGGCGATCCGGTCGAGTATGTCGGCCTGCGTGGACTGCAAGGAACCGAGCGAAGCCTCGGAGAGGCTCCATTTGCCCTGAGGCGCTCGCCGCCAACTCCCGGACCCGGAACAGGGCGCATCGGCCAGAACGAGGTCGAAGAGACCATTCACTGCATCGGGCGGCGCGATTTCGATGTTCACACCGGCGCGGTCGGCGCGTCCTGGCAGATCGGACATGCGCCGCGGGTCGATGTCATGAGCCGTCACGTGGGCACCCCGCGCAGCAAGCGCGAGCGCCTTGCCGCCGCCCCCGGCGCAGTAATCCAGAACAGTGCAGCCAGGATACACGCCAAGCATGTCCACGACCGCTTGGCTTGCCGCGTCTTGCAACTCGACCAACCCATCCCGGTAGGCCCGCCCCAAATGCACACGCCGCGCGCCCTCTGTTACGGTGAGCGCAGTTTCGGACAGCGCATTGGGTTCTGCTCTCACCCCATCCCCCGCCAACATCTCGATGGCAGCCGCGCGTCCGATCCGGGCAATATTCACCCGCAGATGCACGGGCGCGCGGTGACGCAGCGTCTCGGCGACCGGAGCGAGATCATCACCGAGGCTTGCCCGCAGTGGCTCCATCAACCAGTCGGGGAGGTCCATGCGGACGGCTTCCGGCAGGGTCGCGACGTCCGGGGGTTGCATTTCTTCTTCGGTGAGCGGCAAGGGTGCATAGCCTTCGCCCGTGAATAGGGTCGCCGGGTCGAGACCACCGGCCCGAAGGCCGCCGATCACCAGACCGCGTCCTGTTTCAGAACCGCCGAGCGCTGCGAATGACCGGCGGCAGCGGACCGCGTCATAGACGATGTCGCGAATAGCAGCGCGGTCCTTGGACCCGGCGAACCGATTGCCCCGGGCCCAGCGGGTCAAGACCTGCTCCAGCGCACCACCGGCAAGCCAGTCGTCGAGAATCTCGATGGCGGCAGCGTGACGGGCGGCGGGAGTCATGGCTCACCCAAAACCCGAAGAACGCGCCCCAAGCCCCTCATCTGTCAGCCTATTCTGTAGTTCGGGCTTTCCCGCGTGATCTGCACGTCGTGGACGCACAGATCACACATGGAATTACAATAGGTTAGCGAGGCTTTGCATCTGTATTGCATCTATGTTTCACCCTTTCCGCTGCATCGGACCATTCGATATCCACTTTTGGATCGCCGAGGCGCAGGTCGAGTTCGCAATGCTTCTGTATCTCCGGCCACCACTCATCCTCAAGCACTTTTCGGATCGGATCAAGGTGAGCGAGCTTAGACCGCAAATAAATGAGAGTGGTCGGGCTGCCGTCGTTCTGTCGCATCTGCCGTCTTTCTTTCGTATCCAGCGCAGCGATATGGCCCGCCAACATAGAGAGGCTCTTTGCGGGCACGCGCATCTCAAGCCAGTCGATCAAAGTGTGCCGGATCGAATACCAATTCACCTTCTGCACATCCTCACCCAGCGCTCGCTTTGCAATTCGATTGATGATCTGCGTTCCGTTGCGACCGGTGAGACCTTCGGAACGAAAATGGATAAGATGTAGGTCAGGTCCCGCCGAAAGCGCTGCTTGAGCAGCAGCCCACTTCATCGGCCCGGTCACCGGAATAACCGGTCGATATTTTGTCGTCTGACTTTTGCCCGCCGGAAGAGTGTCTATTGCATCAAGATCCCACAGGACTTGTCCAACGAGCATTTCGGGAAAAACCCCGCTCCTGGTAGCGCATCCAAGCTCGAGCAGCATCATGTGAAGATGGTGAGGACATACACATGCGTCGATCAACTTGCCGATTTCTGCAAAGGATAGGTGACGCCCCTTCGGTTCGCGTTCCGTCGGCGCAGTCCGACCGGCTACGCGAATAACTGGAACCGGGTTCGGACCGACAATGATCCGCTCCTCCAGCAGGAAGTTCAACGTGGCTCGCGCAATATTCACGATGTCTTCAATGGTGTTGGGGTGGAGCGGCTCATTCCGCTTGCCGCGCTTCTCGTCTCGGTCGTCGCCGGTCCACCCCGCGAGCATACGATCTTTCATCGCCCTAATTGCGTCTGGCAACTGGTTGGCAGGCACCTTGGCCAGAGACGATTTGAAATACAGCTTGTATACCTCGTCAAGGCGTGTGGCACGCCCCAGCGAAAGGATTGGCTTCTTCTCACGGCAGTAGAAATGCCAGAGTTCTTCGAATGTGGGGTTGTTGGGGCGTTCGATTATATCGTCCGGTGATACCAACGCCGCCATTCGACGCCAAGCTTCCGCCTTCGCCCGTTCCAGGTCGCGCCCGAAACTCTCGGATTCCTGAACGCCAGTGTTCTTGTTCGTCCACCGGAGGTGGTAGGTATTCCGGTTCATTGCGACCGTGAAGTGGCCGATCCTGACAATTTTTTTCATAGCTGCAAAAATCTCCTTGGCTATCTATGGTGTGGTTTTTTTTCGATCTGGGCCGTCACCCAAGAATCCCGGCGCGCAAGGCTGCCTTGTCAGAGCTTCCCTGGTTGGTTCTCAGTCGAGACGACTGTGCCGTGTGAACTTGATGATTGGGTTGGATCTCCTGCGACGTTTCCCACTCAAGGAGCGAAGCCTTGAGATAACGCGCAGGTTTTCCTTTTAGATGGGGAATTCGCTCCGCTCGACGCAAGCCGCGAACAGTCGAGTGCCCGATCCTTAAAAAATCAGCAGCTTCTGCCTCTGTCAGGATTTCCGGCGAGGTGAAAGGCGCGCCATGCCCGAGGGGCTCCCGGCCCGCTACTTCTACTGCGACACCTGCCCTTCGTCTCCTCGCCCGAATGTAATCCAGCAAGTCTTCGCGCAGGTAGAGTATTTCCGAGTGAATATCCACATAGACGATATCGCCAGCGACTCGGAGGCGCTCCAGCACCTCCTCTTCGCAGCGAATAAAGGCCGCAGCCTCCGCATGTGTCATAATCTCGTCCATGCCCCGGATATGGGTTGAATGAAATTTACGACTCCATGCGGATAGCGTTTTTTTCGCGAAGCAGTGAAAAAAGATTACGCGGTGGCCATTTAGGCAAACCTGAACCGATTGACAACCAAGGCCCCAGTAGAGTTAGGGCCTTCGTTGTCATCTTTTCAACTTCCGCCAGACCAATCAGATTTCTCTTGCCAGTTGCAGATTGAGAAGCTCAGCTAAACGCGCGCCCATCCAACAGAGCGCGGCATCCAGATCAGGCCAGCCTGGTGCTGCGAACTGATCGAGCTGAACTGGAGCCTCCGCAAGGCAGCGCTCGGCTTCCGCAAGATGAGCCAGGGCGTCTTGAATCCGGCTCGGGGTAAACCGAGCGCTGGTCCACAAGGCCGCAATCCGTTCAGCGGAATCTTGCTCGTTTATGAGCTTCAAGAGCGTCACGAGAGTGCTCTGGTTTTGTTCCAGGAACCGCAATACCGCGGCTGCGAGGGCGTCCGCCTGAACAGGCTGCCCCGGGAAGTTTTGTTGTGCCGTCATCGGCTTCTCCTGGCGAGCGGCGCTGATCGAGGGACCAGTCACTATCCGTCGCCGTCAAGTGGCCGCCTTCACAGGCGGCCATTAGGCCATTCACGCCTCGATCGGCGGAAGTTTTTTCCGAGCGACCCAACGTCGACGACGTTCGACGAGTGACAGCGCGGCCCGAAGCTGATCCGTGAGCAAACAGATATTGGGAACAACGGGATCATTCGGGTCGATGAGAGCGAAGAACCCCATGAACGGCTTGTCGGGATCATCTGCCTCTTCAAGCGCGAGCAGGCCGAGCACCTGTCTCAGCAAAAATCCAGTCTGATTGTCGATCATTTGGTTTGCTTCCAAGCGAGCGGCGCACGTGTCGACGATCCGGCTCGCGTCGCAGCCACCGAGTAGTCGGGCAGCGTGCCATATCTCGGCCTGCTGTATCCGAAATAGATCTATCACCGGCTTGGCCGCGAATATCTCAGCTGCGGCTTTCTTCTCATTTTTATTTTCGAGTATCTTGTTAAAAGTCATCTCTCGTCTCCAAGTGGGTTTCCACATCGGTGTGTGTGTCAAGAAAACCTGGAGGACCTTTTTTCTACTGAACTCGTTCTGCGAACGGTCCTCGAGCGGCTTCACCCGAAAAGCCCGCGAGACCGAAATCGCAGAAATCATCCGAGAAATTGGGTATTCCGACCGTGCAACGCTACAATCGGTTACTTCACGCAAGTCGTCTGCCGATCAACCCTGCTGAATTCTGAGACTAACCTACGCTGCGTAGAAACGACGACAGCTACCCATGATCTCTCGTCGGCAGCCCACTACGTGCTGCAATCTGGTTTCTCGCGTCCTGCCAAATGCCTTGCGCGGCGGCTCCGGTGCAGTCGGCCCGGTAGGCTTGGCCTGCCGTCTTGGTGCCGTGACCAAGGTGCGTAGCAATTATGTCCGCAGCACGAGCCGGATCGTGCCGCCGCATGTAGTCAGCAGCGAATGTCCTCAAGTCGTGCGAAGGAACGCCGATCGCGGCCTTGGTCAGCTCCGTGGGGAGATTACGATATGCTTGCTTCTCGCTCAAAGTCAGCCAGTTGCATCCGACGAGGTCTTGGTAGCGGAGATGAACCAAGCGGTCCGGGCGGCCATCGAGAATCCACTCGTCGAGGATGTCGCAAACTTCCGGCCAAATCACACCTGTTTCCGTCTTGCCTCCGGTCTTCTCCTGTTCCCAAGTTGCACGCCACGTTCCGTCGACGTCCCGGACGATCTGGTTGCCGATGCACCATGTAACCAAATCTCCCTTGCGCGTTGGCTTGTTGAGAATGACGGCACAGACAACAGCCTGTTGCATACACCGGCGGCGCGCGGCACTGTGTGCTGGCAGATCGTGAGCCCGCTCCCGAAGCGTGCGGATCCTGTCAGCCACGTGCCCGAAACCACCCCGTTCCATCAGAGAGGAGAGGCGTTCTTGCTTGTTCTTCTCCGAGAGAGCCGCCTGGTCGCGCAGATCGTCAAGGATGACGCGCATGGCAATAAGGCTGTCCTTCTCAGCACCGCCATAAGTGCCCAGAGCGAGCAAGCCCTCAATGTAGTTCGCGGCCGTGACCGGCTTCACGCGCTGTGACTCGTTCGGATGAGACAGGAAAGCCTCCGACAGTTCGCACGCCGCGATAAAGCCGAGTTCCTCGGACGCCAAGCCTTCGGCGACGATAGCGGCACAGCGGTCAATGCTGGCGAGGTAGCGTTTTCGGCTGCTCGGTTTGATCGGCGCGACTTCCAGCTCGCGCAGCATGCTTTGCCACGTTTCTGGCCAGTCGACGTGTGTCGACGCTGTAGCCGCTGGGACCTTCTGCGAGATTGATGTCTTCCGAACGGAATACCACTCGTCGCTGACCACCCGCGCCTGCGCCGTCGACACGTGCGGGGCATATTTTGCAAGCGCTCGCAGCAAGCCACGAAAGGTGGATTCCGAACGAGCGGCCCGCCTGTAAGCCTCCGCGGGCGGCATACTCACGTTACCTTTGACCTCGCGGACTGCCGACCAAAAGCGCCCCATGACGTGCCCTGCGCCGGGCGCAAGGCGGTCTGCGTCCTCCCTCATCGCGCGTCGGACGGCCTCCGGCGCGTCTTTTAGGCACTCTCTGAGATCGCCCCTCATGTCAGATCCTCCCCTTCATGCGTGCAAAAATGTCCGGATGATGCGCGAGTAAGGACTCGCGAACGGCCATGGCGGCAGCCTCGCCGCTATCCTTCCCATAATGTCGTCTCGCCACTTGCTCTGTATTTGCAAGCACCGATGCGACCGTGGCGAAATCACCTGGCCGAACCGCCAGCATCAGAGTGGCCAGGGCATGGCGGCATTGATGCGGTGTCAAGCCGAGGCCAAGCTGCCGGTCCCCAAGGTCCCACAGCTCCATGATCGCTGCGACCGACATGCAGCCGGAAGGCATATTCAACGTAGACTTGCGCAGCCTTGGCGCTGCGGTCCCCGGGAACAAATACGGCGATGCATCAATGCCCCGCAGTTTCATCAGCGACGGACGGTGAATCCGCTCCCACTGCCACAAAATGCGGGCGTCGTTGCCACGCACGTGAACGATAATCGCCTCACCGTTCTTGACCTCTCCACCGGAAAATCTGATTTCGGCGTGCTCCTCTTCAACAATCCAGGTGAGATTGCGAGGGCAGCCAGGGGTTGCTTTATTGCGGGTCATAAACAGATTTGCAGGCCGCAGCGCCCGGCTGACTTGGATCGCGTAGGCCGCCGAACAGGCTGAAAGGCGCAGTCCACGGTCCCGCGCGAAATCGGTCGTCGCCTGTGCGAGTTCATGGGCAGCAATCTCGCTAAGCCGCGACGGAGCGTTCACGAAAGTTGCAGCAAGATGCGGGGATTTGCGAAGACGATCGCAGATCGCTTCTGCGTCGGCCGTCATCTCGATCGGCGACAACACGAAGTCCGAATGAAACATCTTCACGAGATCAATGCGGGCGAGGATTTCCTGGTCGCGAAGACCGTGACGCGCGATCGTCGTGAGATTGGTGAAGCGTGACCACAGCGTCGAACTTTCGTCCGGCTTTTTGAGCGTGTCCGAAGCCTCGCTCCGCGCGATCTGTGCCTCGCACGCCGCTTCGAGTGCGTCAGTCGAGAAGAGCTCTCGCAGATTGGTTAGCCCTGCGAAGCCGCTTTCCGGGGAGAAACTCTCTCGCAGCAGCCAGGTCGTCGCTTGACGATATCCGGCTGTTGCGGTCGCGATGTTCCGAGGAGACTTCTTCTTGTGTCCACGTCGCGCCGAGATCTCGGCGTTGATTTCGGTGGCTGGTCGGCCGAGGCGCATCTGTTCCTTCGCCCACGTTTTCATGTCGGCTGGCTGGCGCAGGGTCTGACGGAACACCTCCTCGGCATCTGCACGAAAATCCGCAGGCAACGTCTCCCAGGGAATGCGGCGCGCCCGGTCGGTGGCGGCCGGCACCACAAAATCTTCGCGCGGCAGCAGGACGGCAAGCTCTGGCCATGTGTTGTGCCCGCGACGAAGTTCCTCAACCCGCCGCGCAAACTTTCTCAGAGATTTCCGCCCGTCAGGCGTCGCGTCGCACCACAGCCGGTCGAACTCCGCTTGGTCGAGGTCCGGCAAGGTAAGACGAGCCCGCGCCCGGACCAGGAGAAACGGCTTGTGGGTGCTGGTGGTGAAGAGAGCGCCGCTGTCGACGAACCCCTCGTTCTCTACGATGAACCCGATGGCCTTGTCATAGCTCGCGCGGGCGCCCGCGTCCGGGGTTTCATGACCGCGCGCCGCAAGAAACCTTTGCAGAGCGGAGCGGACACGGGAATTCCCGCGCTTGCGCGCCGCGTCGAGATCTTTCGAGCGGGAGACGGCCCCATAGGGCGAGACCGCAATCACTTTTTCGAAATAAGCGAGGTCAGCCGGAACCAAATCCAACTCTTCCCCGGTCAGATCGAGACGCGTGGAGATTTTCTCGATCTCATATACGGTATCGCGGTTCTCGTCGGCCTCCCTCGCCCATTCCAGAAACTCATGGAAGTTCGGGCCTGCGGCGCTATCCAGTGTGCGGTCGTGCTTCATTTTTTGCTCTCCAGGGTTTCGGCCACGCGGACCGCCTTCAAGCAAAAAGGCGGCCTGCGGGGTCCGAGCCATGGACCTCATCCGGTCCTTTCAGGAGATCGCGCCCGGCGGGGCGCTTCGCACAGTCTGTCGTAATTTTCCCTCGTTTCGCAGTATCGTCCCCAAGCATAACTCCGATTTATGTTCGGGGACCTGTGTGCGACGGAGCAAGTCTTCCCGCTCGTGTCCAACAAAGTCAGGTCGCCGTTGTGCGAACAATCGACGCCGAACCTATTTCCACCATCCCGCCGGGAGATCGACGTTTCGCAATTTCAGCCAGTCGGTGACGTCATGAGGATTGCACCGCACAACGCCAAAAACATTGCGGCACGGCAGCCCGCCTTCAATCCAGCGCTCAACCGTTTTCACGCTGACCCGCAGTGCGCCCGCGATCACCTTCTTCGGCAACAAATCTGCTTTGTAGCGATCCATGACGGCGCGCTTGGGCATAGGTCCATTCTCACACGCCCAGACGTCTGGCCAGTCGAACCGGTAGACACGCCCAAGACATATCGCATCAATGTCGCCACACTTGATCTTCCGACGGATTGTATCCGGGCGCAAAGCGTAGTGCTTCGCAACATCCTCAACTGAAAGCATTTTTTCTCCTCACCAGCTTCTCAAGAGAAATAGGGAAAGAAAATGCGGGATCCAAATTTCCTACCCGTTGCCCTGAGCAGAGGTGTGTCCTGCCAATAAGAAATATCTATTGAGCGCACACACCTATGAAGTGCTGTCACCCGCGTTGAAATAATCACAACACATGTTTTGGCGCCCATATCCGCGGGACTAATTCAAACGGGAACCCGCGAGGACCCGTATGAATACTGCCAATCAACTCGACAATCCCACGCCTGCCCCGAACTGGCTTGAGCCGGAAGTGGCACGCGCGAAAATCTCTAAGACCATCGACGACTTTTTGGTGGAGGCTGTGAATTTCCTTCCGAGCGATGAACTTCCCGCGCCCGCTTTAGCGATGCAAGTCACGGCCGGCCTTGGCAAAACGTCCGGGATGCTTGCCGCGATCGCAAATCGCGCAGACGCGCTTCTCGGGCGTGGACATGTGCTGATTTACGCACCGACGCTCGAACTTGCGGAACGCGCTTTCCACGACTTTCGGCGCTTGAACCACAATGCCCCCGCGCGGGTCATCAGGGGTCGCCAGGCGATAAACCCAGAAACCCTCAATCCGATGTGCGAAAAGCATGAACTCGCAAGTCAGATTTCCGGATTTGTGCCGTCGGTGACCCAATCACTTTGCCGATCGGTCAAGGAAGACGGGACTTTTGTTCGGGCCAAATGCGCGACCAAATGCCCATACCTCGAACAGAAAGATCGACGCGGCGCTCACGTCGTTTTCTTGTCACATGCATATCTCACTGTAGAACCCCCGATCGATCGAGAAATTCCGATCGCGCTTAGGGTTGTTGACGAGAAAGCTTGGCCCGCGCTCACATCCAGGACCGAATTGACGATCGACGCTTTCACTCGCTCACCGAACGAAAACGCGTCACCAGAGTTGGCTGAAAGTATGTCCAAAGCCAAGGCTTCGATTGTTGACGGTCTTAGACGCTCGCAGCCGATCGCAAGTCATACTCGCGCATCAGGTGTGTCGACTGATCTGCTTGAAGAACTCGCAGAACAAGAACGAATTTCCCGAAATTTCATAGAGATCGATCCGACTCTTGCGCCCATGCTTGCTTTTAGTCGCAGCGCGAAGTTTGACAGGAAACGCTTCGCCGCATCGCGGACGCGAGAGAGAATACTTCGACGGATTGCAGAAAAGGAGACTGGTCACTGCAATGATCTCAGCTTGATCACGAAGACTGTGAACGGTGAAGAGCAGCAATTCGTCCAGCTCAATCGTCTACGGCGCATCTCAAACGACGCTCCAATCCTTTTCCTCGACGCTGATGCGAGCCCGGAGATCATCGAACGAATTGCGCCTGGATCAAAATTTGTATCTGTTCAATCTCAGCCTATCGCCGACGTAATCCAACTGTCGGACCTGACACTGTCAGACAGTTGGATCGGAGACGAGGAAAAAGGGCCTGATCGGCGCACAAGCATCCGAAAGATTATTAGGCGCGAAACGGAGCTCGTTGATCCCAGCAAAGTTCTTGTCGTGTCAACAAAGTCCGTTCTCAAACTCTTCACGGACGATGCCCAACACAGCGAGTTCGATGGAGCGGAGCAGTCAGATCATGCCTTTTTGGGATGCGTTTCGAGGTGGTTTGGGCCGAATACACAGGGTTCGAACGACTTCGAAGAGTTTTCGACGGTGATCGTCATTGGTAGGCTTCAACCGAGGCCCGCTGCTATTGAGTCGATTGCGCGTGCGATTTTCCGTGAAGACGATAATCCGGTGATGAGTTTCACCGAAGGTCCGTTGCCGGAGCACAGAACTACGCGTTTGCTCACCGACGGCAGCATGCATGATGCGACCTATCGCCAACACCCGGACAGGCGCGCCGCCACTATCTTATCTCAGTTCCGCGAGCACGCAACACTGCAAGCCATCGCTCGGCTGCGGCTCGTATCGCCAAACCAACCCAAGCGTGTGATCATACTGAGCAACCTGCCCTTGCCCGGCTTCCCGATCAGTCGGCTCGCAACATTTGAAGCTTTGGAAAAAGGCTTGGAGGAAGAGCCAGACGTGCCAGGCTACCTGAAAATGGAAAAGGCTCTTAAAGCCATCGCCGATCGACCGGTGTGCGGCACTCGACTTTCAGCGAGCGGACTTGCCGAGGATCTTCCTCGGGACTTCATTTCTGTGGATGCCGCGAAGCACTTTCGGCGCGGTCGAGCCTCAATTGCGTTATCCGAACTTTGCGGTCGGATATGCTCGCGGAATGGCTGGCCCGTGACCAAATTGTCATTGCGCGCGCCCGGCGGAGGAAAAGCCACTCCAGCAATCATACTCAGTCCAAGAAGAGATGCTCTCACTCTCGCACGCCAGTTCTGGCCGAGTTTTTCCTGTGATCTCGCATAATTTGTCGCGGCAAGTTTTGTCTTGTCGCAAAAATACCTACCTCTTTTTCAGCGGTCGACACCGCGACTTTACCAAACTCACTTTCGCAAAGACTTTGCGAAACTAAGCAAGAGAACTCGAATGACCGATAAAAAGATGGGACGCCCTAAGAAATACACGGAAGCACAAGTGGTCGAGGCCATTGGGATCGTGGAAGGGGCCGGCAAGGAACCGACCGGCGACAACGTAAAAGAAGCGATGTGCAAGGAATTGGGTGTATCCCAGGGCGTAAATCTGCAAAGTTTATCATCCGAGGTCGAACGACTCTTGGCGGACCGCGAAAGGGAGATCCGCGAACGGCGGATTTCTGCTTTGCCTCCGGCCTCAATCTCCGCAGCAAATCGGATTTCCGAGGTAGTCAACAATGCGGTCCTTGAACATCTCGGGGCGCAGCATGAACAGCTTCGAGCGATGAACGGTAAGAAACTTGCAGACGCCAGAACTGACATAAACACGCAGCGTGAACAAATGCGTGCGCTTCAGTCGTGTATTGATGAAAAGGACGCTTGCATCGCTGATCTGGAAATCGAGATCGAGCGCCTGCAAATCCAACTCGACGCTACGGAGAAAGAAGCTTCTTCTTTGAAAGGCAAGGTCGCCCAGATGAATCAAGAATCCGACCTTCAGGCGAAGGTCTTCAATATGCTTCAGGATGCTTTGGCCCGGACTGGTCAGGTGAAGCAAAGTTAAAATTGTTGTGGTCTTCAAGCGCCATTGGCCCTCCTCAGCAATCCGGACTGACCCAATGGGATGATACGGAGGATGCCCGGGAGTGGTGCCATTCTCGCATGGTTTCCTAAAAGCACTACGTATGCGGGACGGTCGCCCACAATCAAAGCGCCTTCACTTGCTCATAGATCTTCCTGAGGTGCTCGTCCGACATGTCGAGGATCGGCTCATACATGAATGAGTTCAGGTGAATGTTCTCGGGCGTCATGAGGACGACGCGGTCCATCACGGCCGTCGCATCATTCGTCGGGAAAAGCCTCTTGAAGCATCTGAGTAGCGCCGTCGTCTGCATCCCGCGGATGCCCGCAACAGTTTCCGGGTCGTTGATCTGCCCAATCATGTATTGCTCGGCACGCAGGCGGGTGGCGATGGACAGAACGATCTTGTTCTCGAAGTTCGCACCGTCGGCCTCGGCCAAACATGCATCGGCTTCTTGGTAAATCAGGTCGAGCGCGGTGCTGGCAGTTGGAGTGGCATTTCGTGCGTCAGCGCCGAAGATACGGTTGTAGAACTCGAACAGTTCAGCATCCGTGATAGTTGCAGTGTTCGGTTTTACGTGAAGGAGCGCAGTCAGGGCTCCGTAGTCAGGGTCTTGCTTGCCCTTCGTGAACTCCACAAGGTTGCGCATGAAAGGGATCGAGGCGATACGCTTCCGAGGTGCCGTGCCGAAGTGAACCTTCCAGTCATTGACGAAGATGTTCCTGACACCGACGGCCTGACTGACCTCGATACCGCCCTCTTTCTTGGCTACCATGAAGCAGCTGTCTCTTTTCAGAAAACGGCTCTCAAGCGTCCTGAAGAAGTCGAAGTTGTGGGTCAGAATGATCTGCCTGAAATTCTCGTCTTCGGAGATGTCTTTGAGATACTGGATGATGGCATACTTGTTTTTGTAGTCAAACGAGTCCGCAACATCATCGACAATCATTAGCGTTCTCTGGCCTGCTTTAATCCGAATTTGAACCTCGAAAATGATATTAAGGATGTATAACGCTTTCCTTTCGCCTGTGCTCAGGACTTCCAGCAGGGCGTTCTTGTCAACGTCCTTCCGATCATCTCCCTCTCTGAAGGTGAACCCAAGTTTCGGGATTTCGCCTTCGAGGACGGCCGAGGTGAGATTCTGCACGCTGAGTTCGAATGGAACGAAGAAGCGGCTGTTGAAGATATCAATAACTTCCTGCCACGCAGTGCGCTCGTTCCGTGCGGCTTCTTCGATCTGCTTCCTCTTCTCAGCTGCGTCTCGGATCTCCTGGATAAGCCGATCATAGGCGTCCCGGTGCTTGACTATGTAGCTCTTCCAAACTTGCTCCTTGAAGTTCCCGATGTTCGAGAGAGCGGGAACAATATCTTCTCGGTCGGAGATGAATGCGTTGAAGTCCCGCACGCTAACATTTCGGTGGAGCAACTTCTCGACGGCCTCGAACGTCTTGCGTAGCTTCGTGTCAGCCGCGATGCCTTCCTTCTCAGCTTTGACCAGGTCCTCGAGCTGCTGTTTCGTGGTAATCTCGACGTGCTGGTCCGCGTTCAGTCTGACGCTATGCGCGGCATCGAAGAATCCGTTGCTCTCGAGAGCTTTGGCAATCTCACTGGCATTGTAATACGTGAAGGTGCCGCGCTTGAAATAGGTGGACTGGTCGATGAGCTCGTTGAAGCGGATTACGTAGTCTTCAAGCGCTTCCTGCACTTGCTGCTTCTCCAACATCTCGACGACCTTCGGGTCGAATACCAGGTCGTAGGGGATATCAGCGAACGGCGCGTCGGACTGAATCTTGATTTCGTCATTTATTCGAATGACCGCTGTCAGGAACTGGTTCTCGGTCCGGGTGAACGTCGCCGATATCTCGGCAGCGAGATCTCGTTTGGAACCAGACTGCTCCTTCATGGCGTCAAGGAAAGCCCTCTTTGCTCCCTCGACACCAGCATTCAGCTTCTCGTAGTCTTTGCGTAGCGCGGCGTTCACAAGGAGCGTCGATGTATTCGCTCCGGGGCCGAACTCCTCGTCATATGGGCGCACGACCAGGATGGAAAGAGGATCAAGCTCTGCACCTGTCTCGTCGACTACCAAACGTTTCGTTTTGCGATCGGGGAACATCCGATCTGAGGACTTCTTCCCGTCCGCGATGTCTTGAAAGGTCTTTGCCAGTGATGACTTCATGGCACCGTTCGGGGCGTAGAAAGCCGCCGCTTGGCAATCTCTGAAGTCGAACGTGTGCTTGAGTCGGCGAATACCGTAGCAATGCTCAAGGTCGATCTTCAATTCTTCCATAGCCATTCCCCGACATATTGTTGCTTCCCTTTTTAGAAGCGAAGAAGGCAGCGTGTCACGGATTCGATGAAGCACGTCCCTGCCGAAGCCGGCGCGGTTCAGGTTTGATGGATCCTTGGATTACCCGGCGGCGAGGTTTACACGTGAATATGACCGAAAAGTTAGGGGGTGTCCGCAAACCGTGTTGGTGCGCTTCGTGATCTCATGAAATGGCCTATATTCCTCCGCTTTACCCGCGGAGGATGCCCTTGCTACACCACGACTTTCGCCGTTTCCTTAATGCCATCGAGCGCCTGAACCCGGCCCAGATCGAGGATGCCCAAACGAAGATCCGCGAGCTCCGGCGAAAGACGGAAGCGATCTCGGAGATCGAAGCACGGACAAACCAAGAACAAAAGTGCCCCTTCTGCGCCGACGAACGGCGCCAGAAGTGGGGCCGCACGCGGACCAAGATCCAGCGCTACCGATGCTCCGGCTGCAAGAAGACCTATTCCGGCCGCACCGGCAGCGCCATCGGCCGCATTCATCGCCCGGACCTGTTCATAGAGGTGCTGAGGGATATGCTGGGCAGCTCCGCGCCACAGTCGGTGCGCAAGCTCGCCAAGCAGCTCGACCTCAACAAATACACGGTCTGGCGCTGGCGGATGATCGTATTCTCGATCATCGGGAACAGCAGCGTAGCGGCAAGTTTCTCAGGAATCATCGAGGCGGACGAAACCTACCAGCGTGAGTCGCGCAAAGGTTCTCGCGAATGGGTTCGTCACTTCGCAGATCCGAAGAATGTCCCCGCGCCGCCCCGGCCCAGGTGGGAGGATTACACGACGAAAGGGCTAAAGATGATGCGGGGACTCTCCAGATGGCAGCTTCCCATACTTACGGTCGCTGACCGCGGAGGCGCGCACCTCTTCCGGCGCCTTCCGAACCGCAAGGGCGTGACGCTCGAGCGCGCGATGAAGCCGCTGGTGCCCGGCGATGCCGTGCTCTGCTCGGATGGTGCCAATGGCTACATGAATCTGGCGGCAGCAGTCGGCTTGGAGCACTTCGTCGTCGGCAGCAAACCAAGCACGCGCGTGGCCGCAGGATGCTATCATATCCAAAATGTGAACTCGCTTCACGCCCGCTATAAGAGCTTCATCAAGCCCTTCTGCGGACCGGCCACGAAGAACCTAAGCGGCTACATCCGCTGGCTGGAGGTGCGGCTGGCGGGCATGCGCGCAGCGGAGATCATCCGCGCATCGTAAACAAGCTGTCGTGCAAAGGTCCGCTCAGAGCCCAGACTCACCGATGCTGCGGGGCGCGCGAATGTCGGCTTTCGTCCGGCGCGTCGCACCATGATGGAGTTAGTCAGCTTCCACCAAGTCACTCCG
>NZNT01000012.1 GCA_002695005.1 Maritimibacter sp. | reverse complement strand
CGCCAATCCCTCCAACACCATCATCCAGGGCACCATGATCCAGGCCGTCATGGAAACCGCCCTCGACAGCTCCCTGCCCGGTCAGACCCGTGCCGTGGTATCCGAGGATGTCTACAGCGTCGATGGCACGCGCCTTTTGATCCCGCGCGGATCCCGTCTCATCGGGCGCTACCGCGCCGGCGTTGATATCGCGCAGCGCCGGGTCACGATCGCCTGGGACCGGATTATCCTTCCCGACAACCAGACCGTCCAGATCAGCTCCTTCGGGGGCGACGAACTCGGCCGCTCCGGTGTCACAGGTTTCGTGGACACGCGCTTTGCCGAGCGTTTCGGGTCGGCCGCCCTGATCTCGCTGATTTCGGCAGCACCTGGTGCCGCCGCCTCCGAGGTCCAGGATGAGACTGCCGCCGACGTTCTCGAAGACGTTGGCGATGATCTGGCAGATGCCACGGACAGCGTCATAGGCGATTACCTCTCCATCGGCCCCGTCATCTATGTCGACCAAGGCGCGCGCGTCACTGTCATGGTCGACCGCGATCTGGAGATATTCTGAGCCCATGTCGCTGAGCTATCTCGAAACCTCCCTCGACCGGATCGAAGCCGCCGCCCGCGACGATGTCATCGAGATCTGCATCAACCCCGACGGCTCCTGCTGGGGAGAATTCCAGGGCGATCATTTCATGCGGCAGCTGGAACAGGCGCTGACCGCAACAGAAGTCACAGACCTCGGCAACCAGATCGCCTCCTCCGCCAATACTACGATGAGCAAGGACCGCCCCATCGTCTCGGTTTCGATAACCTACAAGGGTCGCCCGATCCGCGCACAGGTCATCACCCCGCCCGCCGTGCTCTCGGCCATGTCGATCAGCCTGCGGTTCTTCTCGAGCCTGCCACTCGAGGGCATTGCGCTCGATTTCCTCTACGGAAAGGAGCGAAAGCTCGAAGACCTGCGCGTGGAAAAGAAGCGCGCCTTGCGCGACGTGGTGGCCGCGGGTTTGATCGATGATGCACTGGCCTTCTGCGTCGAGAACAAACTCAACATGATCGTCTCGGGGGGCACCTCCACCGGCAAGACCGTCGCCGCGCGCAAAATCCTCTCTCATGTGCCATCCGAGGAACGCATCGTGACCATCGAAGAAGCGGCCGAGCTTCTGCCGACCCAGCCAAATGCCGTGACCCTCATCGCCAATCGTGACGCGGAATTCCAGACCGCCGATGTGCTTCTCACCGCCACGCTGCGCATGCGCCCCGACCGGATCATCCTGGGCGAGGTGCGCGGCAAGGAGGCCATGACCTTTCTGGAAGCCATCAACACCGGCCATGGCGGCTCGATGACCACGCTGCATGCCGAAACCCCGCAACTGGCCGTGCAGCGCCTCGCGATCGCAGCACTAAAGACCGAGATACCGATGACCTATACCGACATGATCCAGTACATCGAGAACTCCATCGACGTGATCATCCAGGCCGGTCGGCATGACGGCAAACGCGGCATCACCGAATTCTACCTCCCCGGCGCAACTGAGATCGGAGCTTCCCAATGAAGACCTTTGAATACGACATTCTGTTTTTCCAGGTGAAGAAGCAAAAGGACTACGGCGAGATGCGAAGGGTCCTGAATGAGCGCGGCGCGGAAGGGTGGGAGGTCATCACCGCTGAGGCCGGCGACTACGGCTACACCACGTTCTTGAAGCGTGAGACTGGTGCTACGAAGGGGGCATCGGAATGATACAGGCTGTTGCAGTCGCTGGTCTGCTCGTGATCTTTTGCGCAACCGCTGGTGTGGCCGAGCGGAACCTGGTCCCGACGCTCGACAACCACCCAGATGTTTGCCCGGACCAGCCTCCCGAGCCGGAGTGGATGCAGAACATCGATGTGCGCGAATCCTACAAGCGCCTCTTGATCCAACAGATCTACCGAGATGAAAGCATGCAAAGCATCGTTGACGCGCAAAACTGTGACTGTCCCACGCGGTTTCCGTCTTGGGAGGCAGCCGAACGCGTCTACGTCGAGCGCTTCGCTTCATCTGAATACTGGGACGTCGTCGAAGCGACGTCCGCGTACAGGCGACAAGCAAATGAACTGCGCCGTGCCGCCATGCCAATCTGCGAAGCCGCTGGCAACTGGTAGTAATCCATGAGCGTCGTCACCTACTTCGTGGAAACAGCTGAAGGTTATCTCGATACCGCTGCCGAGACACAGTTTGGCGCGGTCGCAGCAACGGTGGGCACGTTGCTGGTTCTGGGCACAACACTGGTTGTCATTCTGGTCTTCATCAACATGATCTACCAGTATCGCGCCATGGACGGCCGAACTGCCTTTTGGCTGGCCGTGAAGGTCGGGCTGATAGGAGTCTTCGCGGCCAATTGGGTCCAGTTCAATGCGCTTGCCTCAGCGATACTGAATGGGATCGACAGCATTGCCGGGGCCCTTGTTGCTTCTGTTGGCGGCGGATCACCAGGTCCGTCCGGTACCTTTGCAGAGGAATTCGACGATCTGATCGCAGCCCTCGGGGACTATCTGAATGCTGCGGGATCTGAGTTGAACTGGATGGCCGGCGCCTTGCTCGACACGCTTGGGGTACTGCTGCTCTCGATCCTCGGTGGCTTGGCGGCGTTCATTGTTGTAGCCTCACGGCTCATGATTGCTCTTCTAATCGGCATCGCGCCGGTCATGATCTTCCTGACCCTTTTTGAGGTGACCAAGGACTACTTCGCTCGCTGGCTTTCGGCACTCATATCCTTTGCGATGTATCCGATCGTCGTTGCTGGTGTATTCGCGACGATCACGGGGGTCTCTCGGGCGCTTCTTGCCGAACTGGGCGACCCAGAGGGCGCATCGAACATAGGGGCTCTGATCCCATTCTTCATGATGGTGCTGATGGCAAAGGGATTCATCATAGCAACGCCTTTCTTGGTTCGTGCGATTTCCGGAAACATTATGATGCCAGCACTATCGGCCGGGTTCGGAGGGAGCTACGCCTTCGCCAGAGGGCTGGCAGGTAGCCAACAGGTTTACAACCGTTACGCCATCGGTGGTGCAACCGGGGCTGAATACGCAGCTCTGCGCGCGCGACAATTCTTTGGTGTGCAAGCGTTGCCAAGCCGACCCAATACTGCAGGAGGGCCAACCGCTGCTCCCCCCGGCGACGGGACCGGCACGGGAGCCCGAATGCTGGCACAGCTTTCAAGGTTGGGTCGCCTCGGCAGGCGGTGAACTGCCCTTAGCTACCATTCATCGCTTAGAACCTTGCTGCAATGCAGCTTCCTGAAAGCGGACGATGTCTGTAGTCTCGATCTGACTACAGCTTGTAGAAGACCAGATATGCTAAGAGGAAATCCGGAAATCCCGCGCCAATTGGGCCAAACATTCCATTTGGACAATGGAGTTCGAGGTTCCGCCAAGTTTTCTGATTGTGGGAATTATCGCTCGTACCTCAGTCGAAGTTGGCATCCAGGCCCTACAGTACTGTGGCTTTGCATGAACCCATCGTCAGCTACCCACGTTTTAGATGATGCAACTTCACGAAAACTCACGCGTCATTCCCGCCGTCTCGGCTTTGGCAAGCTCTTTCTTCTGAACGTTATGGACTACCGAGCAACTGACCCAGGTCAGCTTCCAGCAGGCGAGGAGCGCTCTGCGTGGAACGTCGACGAAATCAGACGTTGCGCTCGCCACGCTACTTGTGTGGCTCTCGCCTACGGTGGGCTACGGCAAAATCCAAGGTGGATCGGATATGCAAACGACGCTGTCGAGGCTTGCCATGGAGCGGCCATGTGCCGTGTTGCCACCAATCAAAACGGTTCCCCTCGGCACCCGCGTAGGTTTCCCACGAATTTCGAGCTGCAATGCTAGCAACCTCACTAAATCATTGGCTGGTGGCCCTAACCAGCCATTCATCGGTTCTCGCCGCGCTGCAATGCAACTTCATCGAACCGGACATTGCGCACCACTCAAATAACCCAAATGCGTGACGGTATCGACCACAAAGCAATTTAGGCTCATGACCCGTTATTTTTGGAGGAATGGCTTGTATCGTTGTACGAAAACTGAACGATGACTCTCATAATTTCTTCTGGCTGAGCGAGCCAAATACCCGAACAGTGGACCTCGCTTAAGGTGTGGGGTTGCATAGATAATTCGTTGTAGGGTTGTGAGATGCATCCCTCCGCGTTTAGAGTTTCGCGGGATGTCACAGCATTGGGCTGTGACGAACAAGCAGAATGCGCCGAGGGCTCTTGCCAGAGGATGAATTCATTGCGGCCGACGAAGAGGTCTGGCCCTCCATCGACAACGCCGCCCCTTCTGAGGAAGGCGGCCCGATTGCGCGAAAAGGTTTCAACTATCAGGATGAGATCGCCGTCGGCTTCGTTTTGGAGATGTTGGCCAACCCCCAGTTGGTGAAGATCCATTTTGAAACACATGACGATCTGGTCTTGGTCTGGGACATCGGCGCGCCGTCGCGGATTGCCGAGTTTGTTCAGGTCAAAGGCTCCGAAGCGGATAAGCTCTGGTCCATCGCAGATCTGTGCTCCCGCAAGAAGCAGGCTGTTGGGTCATCGATCTTCGAAAAGTCGCTAGATCGCGACCAGCATGATGAGACCGCGCGCTTCCGGATCGTCACCTTGCGCCCGGTGGTCTCGCCTTTGAAGCCGCTGACCTATGAACGCGGCCACGAAGCCCGGGCACTGAGCTGCGAGGAAATGGTTGCTCTGAAGTCAGACCTCGATATGCGAATGCCAGGCGTCCAGTCCAAGCGGGGGCACGGGACTGGCTATTGGCTCGACAACTGCCTTTGGGATGAGTGCCACGATGAACCTACCGTGAAGGAGAAGAACAAGCTCCGATTGTTCAAGATCATGAATGACGCCGGCCACCCGTTGCTATGGGAGCACCTCGACCTTCTTCTAGATGAGTTGCGCAAGCTCGTGAAGTCGGCAGGTGATGCGAAGTGGAAACCGGACAAGGAGAAGAAAATCCTCACACGCCAAGCGCTATCGGTGATGTGGGATGCGTGCATGGTCAGGCTTACGAAAGTAGCGTCTCAGCCCTCGGGCGGCAAGCTGGCCGAGAAGATGAACGACGCCGCCCTCACCGGAACGGTGGTTGCGATGGCGATCGACATGCGTCTGGATTACGCCCGCTTCGCCCGGACCTCTCGCTACATGCAGCTGGACGAGGCGGAACAGCTTCAGGGCCGCGTCAAATCCGAGGTCCAGACACTGAGCGCCAAAAGGGCAGCCGGGTCGCTCGACCTCGACGGCCCAGCATTCCACGCACTTTGCGTCGACCGGATGGATGCTATCAACAACTCCCTGCCGCCGGACCAAGGCGACCGTTCTGCCTTCCTCAAGGGCTGTATGTATGACATTGCCGATCGCTGTCTTCTGCGCTTCGACCGGATAGGTTTATGAAGTCTCTATCTCGCCTCGGAACCCGTCCCGCCAGTCTTCCGCTTGCGGCCGACGATGTCCTCGAATTCCACGCGGCGCGGCTGCTTCTGTTGATGCGCATCTGCGGCACGGCAGGGCGGATGGACGGGCTGACAAAAATGGCCAAGCTCGACTTCTTCACCCGCTACCCAGACTTCTTCGAGGCCGCGCGGGCAGCGGTCGAGCCCGAATCCCAGAGCGGGTCGGTTGATTCTTCAGAAGCTGTCGAGGCATCGATGGTACGGCATCACTACGGACCGTGGGACAAGCGCTATTATCAGGTTCTGGCTCACCTCGAGGCCCGGCGGCTTATCACCGTCTCCAAGTTCAAGAACTCCTACCAGATCGCGCTGACGACCGAAGGCGCCGAAATGGCCAAGGCTCTCGCCAAACGACCCTCTTTCGCTACTCTGGTCGAGCGGCAGAAAGCGGTGAAGAAGTCCTTCGGCGGCAAGTCAGGCACGGCGCTGAAAAACCTAATTTACAAGCTTTTCGATGAAGAGGTCGGCAAACGCACCCTCGGACAGGTAATCATGAAATGAGCGCGCCTTCTCTGTCCATCCACAGCCTTGAACGCCGCCAAGTGACCGGCAACGTCGAACACCTGACATTTGAGTTTGGCGTGAACGTTTTTGTTGGGCGACCGAACACCGGTAAGACCATGTGGCTGCAGACGCTTGACTTCCTGCTCGGCGACACGGGAGCGAACCCTTACGAGCAGAGCGACGCAGAAGGGCTGGCCGAGAAATACGAGGCGGCGTCCGCCACGATCTGCATCGGCGGCCAGACCTTCCGGATCGAGCGGCGTTGGCGCGAGGCAGGCTCCAAAGGAAAGGTCTTTGTCGACGACGAGGGTATGCTTGCCAAGGAATTCCAGCACTGGCTGATGGAGAAGCTGGGTATCCCGCTGGTGAACTTCCCGAAGGGCAATCCGATGTCCGGCCAGACCTGGCCGGAGCTGAGCTTCCGCACGCTGTTGAGGCATATCTTCCGCCAGCAGCGGTTCTGGAGCGATCTCGTCGACAAACAGACTGATAATGAAAAACACGCCAGCCTTCTGCTATTCCTGGGTCTGGCAGAGCGCATTTATAGCAACGACTACGGCAAGCTCGTCGAACTGAAGCTCAAGTCGATGCGGCTCCGAGCGCGGCGCGAGCAGTACAACGAGACCCTTAATGATCTTGCTGTGGATCTTCTCGACTCCGAGGACGCCACCTTCGGCGTAAATGAGACCACCGTAACCGCCGCCTTGAAACGCCTCCAAAACGAAATCGAACGCCTTCAGACGCGCAAACTCGAGGTTCTGACTGCTGCAAGCGACGCCAGCCTGCCCGCTTCGGAGCGGTCGCGCATCGCCGAACTCGGGCATGGGCGGGCGGCGGCACTCGAAGAAGCGACGGAGGCGCGGCAGAAGTTGTTGGCGACCGAGGACCGGCTGGCCGAAGTTCGGCGATATCGCGCGGACCTCGCGGCTGAAATCGAGCGGATGGCTCGCGTCGCAGACGCCAGCGAACTCCTTGCTGACCTCAAGGTCACTCACTGTCCAGCCTGTGATCAGGGGATCATCCCCTATCAGAAGCCTGATCACTGCTTCGTCTGCCACCAGCATCTGCCTGAGGAGCCTGAGATCGCCGGACTTGGCGAGGTCCGGCTGCAATTTGAGCAGGACCGGCTGAAAGCTGAACTCCTTGAAGCCGAAGAACTAATTGTCATTCTCGAACGCGACGTCGACAAGCAGACCATGGCGTACCGCAATGCCGATGAGACGCTGCGAACCATTGAGGTCGAACTCGCGCCCGCCCGTCGCGCCGTGGCCGCCGTTGCTCAAACCGAAGTGAGCGCGGTCGATGTGGCGCTGGGTAAAGCTGCCGAGCGCCAACGCCAGATGAGCCGGGTGGCGGCCGCCCTCGAACTTGGCAATAACCTCACCAATCAAATCCAGGCCCTTGAGGACGAGATTAAACCACTTCAGGAGAAGGTCGACGAGGCCAACCGTTCAATCGACTTCAGTGCCGCCGCCCAGAAGCTTGAAGAAGGAATGAACGCCTATCTCGACGCTCTCAATGTGCAGCGCCCGGACACCTGGAAGCACAATATGGTCGAGATCGACATTTCCAAGTCCAGCACCAGCTTTCGGGTCGGAAGAAAGCGCTGGCGGGGGGCGCTAGGAGGGACGGATACCCTCTATTTCCTGATGGCCTATCAGTACGGCCTGCTGTCTCTGAGCCCGATCTCGGGCATGCACTATCCCGGACTGGCAATTATCGACGTGCCGGGCGAATTCTCAGGCGAAGAGGTCAAGGACAGCGAGAACTTCATCGTTCAGCCGTTCATCGACCTGCTTGCCCAAGAGGCGTTCGAGGGCGCGCAACTGATCATTACCGGTGCGTCCTTCACGGGCCTCCAGAGCGTCCATGTTCAGAGGCTGACCTATGTCCACGTCGCCTGACGAAAGACTTGAAGGGGCGTCCTTAGTGCATTTATTGGATCCGGGAGTTACAGACCCGATCACATACGACGCGTCGCGTCCCTTGGGCACTCCGAACGCTAAAGTGTGTATTTCCGGTTCACATCTTGTCGGCCAATGTCCGTTTTGACATTACAAATGAGCTTATCTGGCTCTCACAGCGAAGGTCGGCTTTCCGCCTATGGCAAAAAACAAACCCGCCACATTATCGAACGAGTAGCTTTTCGTCACGGTCGTCCCGCAGCATAGACTCCATGTCATCCAAACCATCGACAGCAGAGCGCATCTGCGCCTCATCAACGGCGCTCGCAGCCTCGGCATCCGCGACCTGGCTCCCAAAATCCATCTCCATCTGGCGCTGTTCCTCGGCGATCACAGCTTGAACGACAGGCGCGGTCTTTTTCGGAGCGACGTCGATTTGCCCTGACGATTGACTCCCAGCATCTTGGCGTGCGGTCTCCACAACGGCGTCAGACCCACTTGGTCCGTTAGAAGGCGGTGACATCGGCATGGCGCGCACACTCAGCGGCAGCGTGCCCTGCGCCTCCCCTCCCCCCGGCTTCGGAAACGGCAACTCGCCCGTCTGCGCCGCGTGAACCGCCTTGAACAGCCGATCGTCAAAATATTGGATCCGCTTCGCTCGGACAGGCATTTGCGCATCGATCACCATGACAATCTCGTCGAGGGGCAGACGGCGCGCTTCATCTTCGGGGAGCAAGGAGCTTTCTTCGGTCCGGGTCGACTGGCTGCGCCCTTCAAAGGGGTTCTTGCCGATGGACTGGGAGCGCGTGATGACGGTCTTGGTGGTCTTACCGACCGCCTTGCTGAGCTCCTCGACGGTCTTCTCATCCGAGGGCGTCAGGTAGAGTTTCACGCCGGCGTTGCCCTGCAGCGCGCGGCGGGTGTTCTCGCCATAGATTTCATCGAGAGCGGGGATGGTTTGTGTCACGACGGCCAAGTGGCCGCGATAGGTCCGCAGGGTTTCGATGCTCTCGACCACGATCGGCATTTTGCCCAATCGGTTGAACTCGTCGAGCATGATCATCACCGGCCAGGGCTCGTCTGGCCCAGGGTCCTTTTCCTGCATGGCGGAGAGGAGATCGGAGAAGAAGAGGCGGATCAGCGGCGCGAGGGGCTTCACCATCAGAGGCTGGACCACGAGATAGACCGAAAAGGGCTTCTTGCGGATCGTCCGGAAATCAAAGTCCGAGACTTCCGTCGCCTCGTCGATGGCCGGGTTCTGCCATTGATCGAGCCCCGAGGTCATCAGGAGCGAGACGTAAGACGTCAGCGTGTCATTGTTGGTAGACGCCAACCGCGTGAATATCAGCTTGGCGGCCCGGTTCTCCACCTCGTGGCCGCGCGCGAAATACTCCTTCTGCTTGTTCCCGCCCGAGGCGGCGATGCGGTAGATCTCGCCCAAGGTCGGGCGCTTGCGTTGGAACGCCAGCAGGCCTGCCGCCACGAAGAGATCGATCCCGCCCTTGAGGAGGCCCTGCACCCGGTCATTGTCGCTCTGCAGGAACAGCGTCGCCAGGAGCTGCAATTCCATCTGCTGGCGCGCGGGATCTTTCAGCTCATAGATGCGCAGGAGCGGGTTGTAGCGATGCGTGCGCTTGCCCTCCCAATCGGTGGGCGCAAAGCGATAGACCTTGTCGCCTTGGGCCGCGCGGTGCCGGGCCGTGGCCTCGAAGCATTCGCCCTTCACATCGAGCGTCACGGCAGAGCCTTGCCAGGTGAGCAAGTTCGGAATGACAAAGCCCGTGGTCTTGCCGCGGCCCGTGGGCGCCACGATCAGCGCATGGGGGAAGACTTTCGAGCAGATGTATTTCGCGCGGGACTTTGGAGAACCAAGTTTGCCGAGGATAAACCCTGTCCCGGGTGCACCGAAGAACCCGTTGGCCTTCATCTCGCGCGCGGTCTGCCAATGGGTCTGGCCAAAGCGTGTAAGCGCGGACCCTGAGAGCGCGAGGCTAAGCATCAGCCCGGCGGCGGCGAAACTGCCGATGATCAGATGGATGAGCTGGGCATCCTCCGGGCGGCGGTCCAGGATCGCCATGTAGTTCTGCGCGATATAGGCAAAGTCGATCTCGGCCCCGAAGCCGAGATCCTGGTAGGTCAGCACCGCCGAGGCGATGGTATAGCCCATGGCCCCGGTCACCAGCGTGACGAGAAGCACACCGGTCGCGATCCGCGCTTTTCCCATGGAGGCGCTCAATGGACCTGACCCCGCTCGGTCTCGCCATCCACGTCTGTCGCGCGGTGTTTTTCATATTCGGTGTCGGCAAGATCATCGACCACCTGGCGCAAGGCCTCCGTGTTGGCCGTCGCTGCATCCGATTGCAGGTAAACCTTGGCGACATAGAGCCGGTCGAGACGGTCCTCGAGAACCTTTTCCAGCGCATCGGCATCGCCGGATGTGAGCCGCTCAAGTTGACGGTTATCAAGCACCCGCGCGATCTCGTCGCGGAAGGCGTCCCGCTCCGCCTCGGTCTCGAAGGGCGCAGACAATTCCCCGGCCCGCTCATGGTCCACGACACGCGCAATCTCGTCTGCAAGGCGGTCGGCACGGTCAGACCGCATCGGCGTTCCATCGCGGGTGGCTAGACGTTCGTCACGCGTGCCAACCCCAAGCCCCTCGCGCAACTCGTTGTCG
>NZNT01000011.1 GCA_002695005.1 Maritimibacter sp. | reverse complement strand
TCGGCAAGAGCCACCTTCAACGCATGACGGGCCATCCGCAGAAGAAGGGGCCGCAGCCCGTGTCCGGGCCGATTGCCGAGGCGGTGAAGGATGTGAACCGCTATGACGTGGAGTCGCCCGAAAACCTGACTGCTGAAGAGATCGTGGTGCCGCGCCCGTATTACGGGTTCGATCACGTCGACTTCACGTCCGACCATGGCGACCGCCCGAACGGTCACTATCTGCAATGGCTCAAGACCCGCCGCCCGGACGACTGGCAGGCCCTGCGCGACCGTGAGAACCAGTTGCCGCACAATTATTCCTGCCCGCAGGCCTACCGCACCCCGCTGCCGGAGGAGATTTACCCCTCGAGCTACATCGGGATGCGCGGCTGCGAGTTCCTCGACGCGCAAGATGCCAGCACGCCCTTCTTCGCGCTCGTCAGCTTTCCGGACCCTCACCATCCGTTCAATCCGCCGGGTCGTTATTGGGATATGTATGACCCCGACGATTTCGATATCGACCTGCCGTTCGAGGCGCACGAGACCCCGAACCCAGTTCTAAAGGCTCTGCGCGAAAAATTCCTCGACGGAAGCCAGTTCACCGCCGGGCAGGAAAACTTCATGGCGAGCGAGCGGCACCTGAAGGAAGCGATGGCTCTGACCGCCGGGATGGTCACGCTTATCGACGAACAAATCGGCAACCTGATCGACCGGCTGAAAGCGAATGGCCAGTGGGACAATACGGTCATCGTGTTCAACGCGGATCACGGCGATTTCCTCGGCACGTTCTCGATGCTGCTGAAGGGTCCCTACATCCACAACTCGACCTACCGGGTGCCCTTCATCTGGCGAGACCCGGACCGCGAAGGGGGCGGCACGGACGACCGGCTCACGTCCTCAGTCGACATCGCGCCGACGCTCCTCGAACGTGCTGGCGTTGCGCCTTACCATGGCATTCAGGGACGCAGCATCTGGAGCGGCGAGAGACGCGAAGAGCTGCTCATGGAGTTTGAGGACAACGCCCACCCCAAGCCCTACTTCACCGACCGCCCGGCGAACTCACGCACTCTTTTAACCCGCAGCCACCGGATGACGGTCTACGAGGGCGAGGATTGGGGGGAGCTATACGAACGGACCACAGACCCTGACGAGACCCGGAACCTTTGGGACGACCCCGACCACACGGTCCTGCGCACCACGCTGATCCGCAACCTCGTCGACGAGCTGATCGGGGCAACCGAGACCAGTCCATTCCCACCTTTTCGAGCGTAGCCGCTTCCACAACCTACACATATTTGTGGTTCATTACTGACGCGGGGAAGAAACCACTACAGCCGGTTGCTGCGGAGTCCGATGGATGGGAGGTTCGGTGCCTTGCTAGATGTCGGCACCAGAAACGATCCCCCTCGCGCATATCGAATATTTCTAGGTCTTCGACCTCGCTCAGCCGCGTGCATCATGGACTGGTCCGGTTTTGGTGGAGAGCTATGTCCCACTTCAAGGGCCGTTCACTCGATCTGGGTCGGACCAGCCGGACATGCACTAGCGCTGAATCCAGACCACATAGTTGGGATGGCCGGTTTCACGCATAATTGGTTGAGTGCCGTCAGAGGCGCTGCGCTGCCCGCTGAGTGCATCCAAGCCGTTTCAGGCGCCAAGACTACAGGCGCACGAAGATGCGCCCTGAGCGCGCGCAGAGCGTCTCTGAGGTGGCATCGCGCCGGGGTGCTGGCGCGAAGTCAGTCCGCCCTCGCGACTCTTTGGCCTCTTACATGTCTGCGACGGTGGACCGGATGGCAGGGCGGAATGTGCTTGAGGTGACATTCGAGAAGACCTTCCAGCTCGAGGAGCGCGTTTGCTATGTCGCGCACAAAGCTGACCCTAGCGAACTTTTTCTACACAACAAAAGGGATCCGGCGCGGCATGTCGATCCAGCCATTCCTGGGCCGGGTGCAACAGCGCGGACACGACAGACAAGTTGCCATTCCCCGCCCGAAACCCGACGTCCCACCGATGAGGACAAGCGCGTTGAGGAAGCGCCCTTTCTGTCGGATGTTCTACCTGCCCCGGTCGGCAACTCGCGTCTGATATCCCGCCAATTCATGAATCAGTCCCATGCCGTAAGGGCGTTCGTTGCGCGCGCAGAACTCGGCCCAAACCGCACCGAACGGCAGGTCCTTGAGCTCTTCGGTGAGAACAAACCGCGTGGTGAAGTCGAGCGCCTCCTCGGCGTCTTTCAACCGCGCCTGCGGCATCAGCGATGCCTCGAGGAGTGCCTTTTGCATGTTACGCACGCCGATGACCCAAGCTGCCGTGCGGCTGATCGTTGCGTCGAAGAAATCGAGCCCGATATGCGTGCGACCCAGCAGGTCGGCGAAAACCAGTTCCTGCGCCATCTGGCGCAACGAGTCGTCCAGAAGGATGACGTGGTCGGAATCCCAGCGCATCGGGCGCGAGACGTGGAGGAGGAGCTCATCCACGGAGAGGGCAACCGATGACAGCTTGTCTGCGATGTTCTCCGTCGGGTGGAAATGCCCCATGTCGAGGCAGAGCAGCGTGCCCTTGCGGATCGCGTAGCCCAAGTAGAATTCGTGGCTGCCCACGGTCATGGCTTCGACCCCGATGCCGAACAGCTTGGACTCCACCGCATCGAGCAGATGCGCCTTGTCGTGCTGAGGCGCGAGCATCGTGTCGAGCGAGGCCTCGAGCCTTTTGCGTGCGGCCATCCGGTCGACCGGCGTATCCTTGGACCCGTCCGGCACCCAGATGTTGTTCACCGCAGGCGACCCTAGCGCCGCGCCCATCTGGGCTGCGATGTCGCGGCAGCGCTTGCCGTGTTCGATCCAGAAGTCGCGGATGCCCTGATCGGGGTGGCTGAGGGTCAGGTTGTCGTCGGCCTTGGCATGGGCAAAGAAGGTCGGGTTGAAATCCAGGCCGATACCCTGATCCTTGGCCCAGTCGACCCAGGGCGCGAAATGCTTGAATTCGATTTCGTCGCGGTCCGGCGTCTCGTCGGTGTCGAGATAAAAGGCGTGCAGGTTCAGGCGATGTTTGCCGGGGATCATCGAATAGGCGAATTCGAGGTCGGCGCGCAGTTCGTCCGGCGTGCGGGCGCGGCCCGGATGGTTGCCGGTGGCCTGAATGCCGCCGCCGGAGGACCCAGACTGCCCCTCGAACCCGACCACGTCGTCACCCTGCCAGCAATGGACCGAGATCGGGATATGGGCGAGCGCCTCGATCGCGGTTTCGGTGTCCACGCCCCATTCGGCAAAGGCGTCCTTGGCGGATTGATAGCTCATTGTTCCTCCCTGCCGGTGGCCCGGCGATTATCTTGCGCGCAGCATGTCGCGGGTCAGGTCAGACACCTGCGCCGCGCCCATGAGGCGCATGTCCCGTTCGACTTCGTCGCGCAGCAGCCCGACCATGCGTTCGACCCCGGCCTGTCCGGCGGCGGCCAGCGGAAACAGATAGCCGCGCCCGATGCCGACGGCCTTGGCCCCCATGGCGAGCGCCTTGATGATATGCGTGCCGCGCTGGATGCCGCTGTCCATCATCACGTCGAGTTTGTCGCCGACCTGATCGACGATGCCACCGAGCGCATCGAAGGGGGCGATGGAACCGTCCAATTGCCGCCCTGCATGGTTCGACAGCACGATCGCGTCGCAGCCGATCTCGGCGGCGCGGGCCGCATCGTCGGGGTGTATGACACCCTTGAGGCAGAACTTCTCGTCCCAGAACTCGATCATCTCGGCGAGGTCGTCCCAGTTCATCGTGGGGTCCAGCATCTCGGTAAAGTAGCGTCCGATCGACATGGTGCCGCCGCCCATGTCGACGTGATCGTCAAGCTGGGGCAGCGCGAATTTTTCGTTGGTGACGTAGTTGATGCCCCAGGCCGGTTTCATGGCGAACTGCGCCATGCCGCCCAGCGTCAGCCGAAAGGGGATCGAGAATCCGGTGCGCTTGTCACGTTCGCGGTTGCCGCCGGTCATGCTGTCGACGGTCAGCATCATCACATCGACGCCTGCCTCTTTCGCGCGTTGCATCATCGCGCGGTTCAGGCCCCGGTCCTTGTGGAAATAGAACTGGTAGACCTGCGGGGTGTCATGCGTGCGCCTCAGCTCTTCGAGCGACGTGGTGCCAAGGGACGAGACTCCGAACATGGTTCCGTATTTCGCCGCCGCCGCCGCCACCGCGCGTTCGCCGTCATGGTGGAAAAGCCGCTGAAGCGCGGTGGGCGACAGGTAGAACGGCAGGGCCAGTTTCTGCCCCATGACCTCGACCGACAGGTCCACCGCTTCGGTCCCGCGCAGAACATGCGGCACAAGGTCCACGGCGTCGAATGCGGCCGGGTTGCGCCGCATCGTCACCTCATCGTCGGCGCCGCCGTCGATGTAGTTGAAGATGGGCGAGGGCAGTCGCCGTTTGGCGAGCCGCCGGAAATCATGGAAATTATGGCACTGGGTCAGGCGCATTCGGTTCTCCCTGATGGATGGGGGCGCAGGACGCCCCCACGCCGGGTCAGCGCGTGAAAGCTTCCTTGTTACCCGCATCGACGTTCACGATATTGCCCGTCGACTTAGCCGACGTATCGGCGGCAAAGAAATAGGCCGCTTCCGCGATATCCTCGGGAAGCACCGACCGCTTGAGCATGGAGCGGTTGCGATACATCTCCTCCAGCCCCTCCTTGTCGGTGCCGTAGGTCGAGGCCCGCTGGTCGAGCCATTCGCCCTCCCAGATCTTGGAGCCACGGAGAACGGCGTCCGGGTTCACAACGTTCACACGGATACCGGCCTCGGCCCCTTCTAGCGCGAGACAGCGGGCAAGATGAATCTCACTGGCCTTGGCGGTGCAATAGGCCGACGCGTTCGGGCTGGCCGCAAGACCATTCTTGGAGGCGATAAAGACCACCGAACCCCCGATGCCCTGCCCGCGCATGACCTTGAAGGCCTCACGCGAGACGAGGAAATAACCGGTGGACAGGATGTCCATGTTCTTTTGCCAAAGCTCCAGCGTGGTTTCCTCGACCGGGGCGGACGAGGCGATGCCAGCGTTGGAGACGAGGATATCGATGCCGCCGAACTCCACCGCGATATCGGCGTAGGAGGCCGCGACCTCGGCTTCGTCGGTCACATTCATCTTGACCGTGCGCACCACGTCGCGCCCGAAGCGCTGGACGAGATTTTCCTGCGTCGCGCTCAGGCTGTCCTCGTTTATGTCGGCCAGCATGACGCAGGCCCCCTCGGACAGGTAACGCTCGGCCGTGGCGGACCCGATCCCACCCGCGCCGCCGGTGACGAGCGCCACGCGACCGGCCAGCGACTTGGGCTTGGGCATGCGTTGCAGCTTGGCCTCTTCGAGCAGCCAGTATTCGATGTCGAAGGCTTCCTGCTCGGGCAGGCCGACGTATTCCGAGACCGCCGAGGCACCGCGCATCACGTTGATCGCGTTGGTATAGAACTCGCCGGAAATCCGCGCCGTCGCCTTGTCCTTGGCGAAGGTAATCATGCCCACGCCGGGGATTAGATAGACCACCGCATTCGGGTCGCGGATCGCTGGGCTGTCGTCGCGTTTGCAACGCTCGTAATAGGCCGCGTAATCCTCGCGATAGGCGGCGATCTGGTCGGGCAGTCCGTCCATCACCGCGTCGAGGTTGTTCTTGGCCGGGTCGAACGCCACCACAAGCGGGCGAATCTTCGTGCGCAGGAAGTGGTCGGGGCAGGAGGTGCCAAGCGCGGCGAGCGGCTCCATGTCCCTGGCGTTGACGAATTCCAGAACCGCGTCGCTGTCGTCGAAATGGCCGACCATGTGCTGATTGCCGGACACGAAACCCCGGATCCCGGGCATCAGGCGTGCCGCGACCGCGCGGCGGGCGTCCGGCGACAGGCTGTCGTGAACCGCGCCGCCGAAAGCCTCCTGACCGGCCGTCTTGCCGGCGAACCAATCCATCGCCTTCTGGATGATCTCGATGGTCAGCTCATAGCAGTCCTTGGCATCGTCGGCCCAGGTGAACAGCCCGTGGCTTTCCAGCACGACCCCTTTGGCATCGGGGTTCTTCTTGCAGAAATCCTCAAGCCACAGGCCCAGTTCGTAGCCCGGCTTTTTCCACGGCAACCAGCCGATATCGTCCCCGAAAATCTCCTGCGTCAGCTCCTTGGAGTTCTTCGAGGCCGCGATGGCGATGATCGCGTCGGGGTGCATGTGGTCGACGTGTTTGTGCGGCACATAGGCATGGAGCGGCGTGTCGATCGAGGCTGCGCGCGCGTTCAGGTTGAAGGTGCAATGGGGCAGGTAGCCGACCATCTCATCTTCGAACTCGACACCTCGGTAGAGCCCCTTGAGCGCGTTCAGCTTGTCCATGTAGAGGGTCGCGAAACCGTCCATCTTGGTCGAGCCGACATCGCCGCCTGACCCTTTGACCCAGAGCACCTCGACCTGATCGCCGGTGAGCGGATCGGTCTCGGTCACCTTGGCCGAGGTGTTGCCGCCGCCGTAGTTCGTGATTCGCTTGTCCGAGCCCAGAAGGTTCGAGCGGTAGAGCAGCTTCTCAGGCTCGCTCATCCCTTCGGATTTCGCGTCATTCCAAAGGTTTTCAAGCCGGTTTTCGGCGCGCGTCAACATGGCATTCCTCCCATAGATACCGCGAAATGCGGCCAGAGCCGTTGGCCGGACCCTGCGAGAATCACGGGGGCAAGTCAACCAAAACCGATCACAAACAATCATTCTGCGCCGCAGCATGATCGAAACTGAAAACTTTTGATTGACGCATGACCAGAATCGGGCATGCTGAATGGAACGGGAGGACCTCAATGCACGAAACGGAACGCCATCGGCTTATCCTGTCCGCGGTTCAGGAACGCCCCATCGTCACGGTGGGCGAACTGGTCGCGCTGACAGAGACTTCCGAGGCCACGATCCGGCGCGACATTGCGACCCTCGACAAAGAAAAACGTCTGCGTCGGGTGCGTGGCGGGGCCGAGGCGATCACGCCGCCCCCACTGCCCGGGCTCGCAGGCCGGCCGTTCGCGGTGAACCAGACAATCAACGCTGAGCAAAAGCAGCTCATCGCTCGAGAAGCCGTGGCGCTGTGCGACGACGGCGAACCGATCATCATCAACGGCGGCACTACGACGTTCCAGATGGTCCATCACCTCGCCAACCGGCGGGTTCAGGTGTTGACCAACTCCTTTCCGATCGCCGAGCACCTGCTCAAGCACACCAAGAACACCGTGATGGTGCCGGGCGGTGCGCTTTATCGCGAACAGAACATCATTCTCAGCCCGTTCGAGAACGACATGACACGGCACTACTATGCACGGCGCATGTTCATGGGCGCCTACGGCATCGGCCCGATGGGGCTGATGGAAAACGATCCGCTGCTCATCCAGGCGGAAGAGAAGCTCATTGGTCAGGCCGACGAGCTGGTGGTGCTGGCCGACAGCTCCAAGTTCGAGAACCGCTCGTCGCTGGTGCTGTGCGGGCTCGATCGGATCGGCACCATCATCACGGATGAAGGAATTTCGGACAGGGTCGCCTCGATGCTCGAGGCGGCCGAGGTCCGGGTCATTGTGGCCCTTTCCGGGGGCACAAGAAAGTCGGACGCGGGATAAACCCACGTTCAGCAATACTCAGCCAGGGAGGTTTTACCATGAGTATGACAAGAAGAATGTTCGGTGGTGCGGCGGCGGCGGCACTGATGTTGGCAGGCGGCGCAGCGCAGGCACAGGACGACAACGTGCGCATCGCGCTCGTCGTGAAGGCGCTGGGTATCGGGTTCTTCGAAGCCGCAGCCGAAGGGGCCGAGGAAGCCGCCGAGGAGCTGGGAAATGTCGAGGTGATCTACACCGGCCCGACCGATACCACCGCCGAAGGCCAGATCGAGGTCATCAACTCGTTGATCGCGCAGCAAGTGGACGCCATTGCCGTGTCGGCCAATGACACCGACGCGCTGGTTCCGGCCCTCAAAAAAGCGATGCAGCGCGGGATCAAGGTCATCTCGTGGGACTCCGGCGTCGCGCCCGAAGGTCGCATGCTGCACCTGAATCCGTCTTCCAACTCGCTGATCGGCAACATGATCATCAAACTAGCGGCCGACGAGCTTCCGGACGGTGGTCAGGTCGCGCTTCTCTCGGCCACCACGACGTCGACCAACCAGAACATCTGGATGGAAGAGATGAACAAGGTCATGGGCGACTACCCGGGCATTGAAGTCGTCGGCACCGTGTATGGCGATGACCTCGCCGACAAGTCCTACCGCGAAGCCACCGGCCTGATGCAGACCTTCCCCGACCTCGACGCGATCATCGCGCCGACCTCGGTGGGGATCGTGGCCGCGGCCCGTGCTGTGGAAGACGCCGGCAAGGTCGGTGAAGTCAACGTGACCGGCCTTGGTCTGCCCTCCGAGATGGCCGGCGCCATCGAGAGCGGCGCGTCCAAGTCCTTCGCGATCTGGAACCCGATCGACCTTGGGTATTCGGCGACCTACCTCGCCTACCAGCTTGCCACCGAGCAGGCGGAAGCCGGGCCGGGTGCCGAAATAGACATGGGCCGTATGGGCACGTTGACGCTGGACGAAAACAGCGAAGGCGCGATGGCCGATCCTTTCGTCTACGACGAGAGCAATATCGACGACTTCAAAGACATCTTCTGATTTCCTCCCGCCCCGGCGCGCAGGTCCGCCAGCATGCCGGGGCACCTTCATCCAACAATCGGAGGCCGCGATGCAGTTGAGCATCGAGACCCAGCCACGCGAAGCGACGCCGGTATCGACCGACCCCGTGCTCACCCTCGAGGGGATCACCAAGACCTTTCCAGGAGTCCGCGCGCTCGACCAGGTGTCGCTTGAGCTTTATCCGGGCCAGGTGACCGCGCTGGTGGGTGAGAACGGAGCGGGCAAGTCGACCATCGTCAAAACGCTCACCGGCATATACCAGCCGGACGAAGGCACGATCCGCGTGGCTGGTGAAGATATGCACTTTGCCAGCGCGCAGGACGCATCCGCCGCCGGAATCACAGCCATTCATCAGGAAACGGTGTTGTTCGACGAGCTCTCCGTCGCAGAAAACATCTTTATCGGTCATGCCCCGAAGGTCCGCCTCGGGATGATCGACTGGGCCGAGATGCGCCGCCGGGCGCGCGAGATCCTCGACAGGATCGACGCTGATCTCGACCCCGACATGCAATTGCGCGACCTCGGGATCGCCTCCAAACACCTGGTCGCCATAGCCCGCGCGCTGTCGGTCGACGCGCGCGTTGTCATCATGGACGAACCGACCGCCGCCCTCAGCCACAAGGAAATCGAAGAACTCTACGAGCTGGTCGAGCGCCTAAAGGCCGAGGGGCGCGCGATCCTTTTCATCAGTCACAAGTTCGACGAGATCTTCCGCATTGCCGACCGGTTCACGGTCTTCCGGGACGGACAGCATGTCGGCGCGGGGCTGATTTCCGAGATAACGGAAGCTGATCTCGTGCGCCTCATGGTCGGCCGGGACGTAGACCAGATCTTCCCAAAGCGCGAACACAGGCTCGACGGCGAGGTTCTGAAGGTCGTCGGCTATTCCCACCCGACCGAGTTCGACAGCATCGGCTTCACGCTGCGCAAGGGCGAGATCCTCGGTTTCTACGGTCTGGTCGGTGCCGGGCGGTCGGAAGTAATGCAATCGCTGTTCGGGATCACCAAACCTTCGAAGGGCGTCGTCACGATCGACGGCGATGTAAAAGTCATCCGCTCCCCTGCCGACGCAGTGGAAAACGGGATTGTCTACGTCCCAGAAGATCGCGGCAAACAGGGCGCGGTAATCGGGTTGCCGATTTTCCAGAACATCACGCTACCATCACTCAGCCAGACCTCGCGCGCGGGATTCCTGCGGATGTCCGAGGAATTCGCGCTGGCGCGGAAATACACCGAGCGGCTCGACCTGCGCGCCGCATCGCTCGACCAGGACGTGGGCAATCTGTCGGGCGGCAACCAGCAGAAGGTCGTGATCGCCAAGTGGCTGGCCACCAAGCCCAAAGTCATCATCCTCGACGAGCCCACCAAGGGCATCGACATCGGGTCAAAGGCGGCGGTCCACGCCTTTATGGCTGAACTGGCCGCGCAGGGACTGGCAGTCATCATGGTCAGCTCGGAGATTCCCGAGGTCATGGGCATGTCCGACCGCGTCATCGTGATGCGAGAAGGCCTGATCGCGGCGGAACTGGAAGGCGCCGATCTGACGCCGGAAACGCTTGTGCGCCACGCGGCGGGAATCGGGGAGGAGGACCAATGATGGTATTCCTGAAATCACGCGAGGCAATTCTCGCAGGCGCAATCCTCGTGCTCCTTGCGCTGATCGCCAGCCGCTTTCCCGGCTTCATTGCGCCCGCCAACCTCGCGCGCGTTTTCACCGACACCTCGCCGCTGCTGCTTCTGGCACTGGGCCAGACCGTGGTGATCCTCACGCGCTGCATCGACCTGTCGGTGGCGGCGAACCTTGCGTTGACCGGCATGGTCTGCGCGATGCTGAACGCAGCAATGCCGGGCGTGCCTGTGATCATGATCCTCGCCGTCGCCGTAGGTCTTGGAGCGATCATGGGCGCGTTCAACGGCATTCTGGTGTGGAAGCTCGCCATCCCGCCCATCGTCGTGACACTGGGCACCATGACGATCTACCGCGGCATCATCTTCCTTATCTCCAATGGCGAATGGGTCAACGCCCACGAGATGAGCCCGGCCTTCACCGGCTTTCCGCGCACATCGATCATGGGGCTGCCCGTGCTGGCATGGTTCGCCGTCGTTGTCGCAGGACTGTTCATTCTCATGATCGCACGCACGCCGCTGGGCCGGTCCTTCTACGCCGTGGGCGGCAACCCGCATGCGGCGGTCTATACCGGCATCGACGTGGGCAAGACGCAATTCTGGGCATTCGTTATTTCAGGAGCGCTCGCAGGTCTAACCGGGTATCTCTGGGTCGCGCGCTACGCGGTGGCCTACGTGGACATCGCAGGCGGTTTCGAGCTCGAGGTCGTCGCGGCCTGCGTCATCGGGGGCATCTCGATCGCCGGAGGCGCAGGCACGATCCTGGGGACGATCCTCGGCGCGCTCTTTCTCGGAATCGTGAAGAACGCGCTGCCGGTCGTGGATATTTCGCCATTCTGGCAGATGGCCATTTCCGGCGCTGCGATAATCACTGCGGTGGCGTTCAACGCGAGAAGCGCGAAGGCCAAGGGCCGCATCATCCTGCGTCGGGCGCAAGCACATGGAGCACAGGCATGAGTGACGTAACAACCGCCCGCCAAATTCCCGATCGGCTGCAATCCAGCGCAGCCAGAGCTCTCAGGAGCTGGGAAGTTCTGCTCCTTGGCGTAGCGATCCTGATCTTCATCGCCAACAGCTTCGCCTCGCCCTACTTTCTGAATGCGTGGAACCTGTCAGACGCCACATTCAACTTCACCGAGAAAGCGATGATCGCATTCGCAATGGCGCTGCTGATCATCTCGGGCGAGATTGATCTGTCTGTGGCCGCGATCATAGCGCTCGCCTCCACGGCGATGGGGGCTGCGGCGCAGGTCGGGGCAGGCACTTTCGACCTTGTCCTTGTCGGACTCGCCACCGGCCTGGCTGCCGGGGCGTTCAACGGGGTTCTTGTGACCATTATGGGCCTTCCGTCGATCGTGGTGACCATCGGCACCATGAGCCTATTTCGCGGGATCAGTTACATCATCCTGGGCGATGGCGCCTTCCGGGGGTATCCGGCCGACTTCGCCTTCTTTGGGCAAGGTTATGTTTGGTGGGTATTGTCGTTCGAATTCGTGCTCTTCGCGGTTCTCGCAGTGATTTACTATGTCGTCCTGCACTGCACGAATTTCGGCCGCACGGTCTATACCATAGGCAATAACGCGACCGCCGCGTCGTTTTCGGGCATCCGGGTGGCGCGGGTCAAGTTCATCCTGTTCCTGCTCACCGGACTCATGTCAGGCGTCGCGGCGATTTGCTTGACCTCTCGGCTCGGCTCGACGCGTCCCTCCATCGCTTTCGGCTGGGAGCTCGAAGTGGTGACGATGGTCGTGCTCGGCGGCGTATCGATCCTCGGTGGTTCAGGGTCCATTCCCGGCGTGGTGATCGCAGCCTTCGTCATGGGACTCGTGACGTTCGGACTCGGCCTTCTGAACGTGCCGGGCATTGTCATGTCGATCTTCATCGGCCTCATGCTGATCGGGGTCATCGCGTTGCCCCGCCTCTGGGCGAAGTGGAGGGCGTGATGAACAAGCATGCGTTCAAGATGAAGCTCAATCCCGGCATGGCCGCCGAATACAAGCGACGCCATGACAAGATCTGGCCGGAGCTCGTCGTCCTTTTGCACGAAGCGGGCGTGTCGGATTACTCGATCTTCCTGGACGATGAGACAGATATCCTCTTCGCTGTGCTTTGGCGCACGGACGAGCACGGGATGGATAACCTGCCGCAGACCGAGATCATGCAACGCTGGTGGGCCCACATGGCGGATGTGATGGAAACAAACCCCGACAACGAACCGTTGGCCCATGACCTCGTGCCCATGTTCCATATGCGCTGATGCATGTCGCGGTTCTCGACATAGGCAAGACCAACGCCAAGGTGGCGCTGGTCGACACTGACACCATGAGCGAACTTGCGGTGGTGACGCGGTCCAACACCGTGCGACCCGGGCCGCCCTATCCCCATTTCGATGTGCAGGGGATCTGGACCTTCCTCCTCGACAGTCTGTCGGTCCTGGAGGCCGACCACGGCATCGATCGGATCAGCATCACGACCCACGGCGCGACTTTCGTGTTGCTCGACGCCAACGGCGACCTCGCCACACCAGTGATGGATTACGAGTTCACTGGACCGGAGGAATTGGCCGAAGCCTACGACGCGCTTAGGCCGGATTTCTCCGAGACTGGGTCCCCACGTCTTCCCATGGGCCTGAACGCCGGTGCTCAGCTTCACTGGCTGCTCGAGACGCAAGCGGGGCTGCGCGGCCGTGTCGCCCAGGTGGTGAGCTATCCGCAATACTGGTCGGGCCGGCTGACTGGGCACTTCGCAAACGAACTCACGTCGCTTGGATGTCATACCGACCTATGGAACCCGCATGCGGCGCGGTTTTCTCATTTGGTCGAAGCGCTCGGCATCACTGAAAAGATGGCTCCCATAGCCTTGGCGAGCGATGTCGCCGGCACGATCCTGCCCGGGATCGCCGAAGCAACCGGGGTTGCTGCGACGACACCGGTCATGTCCGGCATCCATGACTCAAACGCGTCGCTGCTTCCGCACCTACGCCAGATGGACGGCCCCTTCTCGGTCGTGTCCACCGGGACGTGGGTGATTTCGATGGCGATCGGAGGCGCGCCAGTCATGCTCGATCCCACCCGAGACACCCTGATAAACGTGAACGGCTTAGGCGATCCGACTCCAAGCGCCCGCTTCATGGGGGGTCGCGAGTTCGAGCATATCAGAATGGAAATCGGCGAACCGAGCTCTGCAGACGTAGTGCGCGTTCTGAAGCAGCGCCTCTTTTTGCTCCCTTCTGTCCAAGCTGGTTCCGGCCCATTCCCCCACCGACCGGGAGGATGGAACAGGTCCGAAATGACCCCCGGCGAAAAGGGCGTCGCCCTTTCGTGGTATCTGGCCCTGATGACGCGCGAATGCCTGTCGATGGTCGGAGCGGCGGGGCCGATCATCGTTGAGGGGCCATTTGCGCGCAACGGAAACTACGTTGCGATGCTCAACGCCGCCACCGGCCGCCCGGTGCGATTATCGCATTCCGCTACCGGCACGAGCATCGGGGCATCCCTCCTCGTCGATCGGCACGCTATGCCTGTTCATTCGATCCGTGCGCCTCAGGTCTCGAAGCTGGATGTTCTCCGAGAATACGCCCGCGATTGGGCTTTGGAAGTGAACGCCACACCTTAACGCTTCAGCTTCGCCACCACACGGACATCAGTCCAGCTTCGGACGACACACCCGCCTGAGCAGTTGCACCCTGCGCAACGTAATCGCGACATCCCGGCCATTCCCAATATCGCGTAGGAACCGCAACCAGTCCCGCTCATTCTGGGTGAGCACCTTTGTCTCGTCATTCCTCATGAGGTCACTTCCCGAAGATGGTGCGGAGCGCCGCCTGCGAGCGCACCGTCAGCCTAGGGTCGGCATGTCCAGAGGCGGACCGAATTTCCCGCAACCAAGCCTGTTCGTTGGCCGTGATTGGCTCTCCGAACACCTCGATGAGCGTCGCCGCTGCAGTGCCCCCTATGGCCTGCTCGAGCGCGAGACGCATGAGGTAGGCCGCGTCGCATTCGAGAGCCCCTGCGAGCGCCGGTATACGATCAAGAGCGACCTTTGAGCGTCCCTGCTTGATCATAGTGATCATGTTCTGGTTCACATAGCCTGCCTGGGAGGCGATGTCGGCCTGGGTCTTTTTCGATTTCAATTCGAGAACCCGGCGCTCGACATATTTCGCCAGTTCGGTGTGCTCGTGCGGTTTCGTGGTCATGTTCTTCCTCGCTGATATCGCGCAGCGCGTGCTGCATGTGTTTGTTATAGCGAGGGGTCATTGGGGATTTGCGGCGGGAGAGATCGTGTTCGTGGCGTCTGTTTCTCGTTTAAGATTTTCACTGGTGGCCGACGCGACGATCATCTGGGAGCGCTTCGAAAATGCGGTAACCGAAGGCAGGGCTCTTCGCCTCGTTGCGAGGCCCTCGCTGCATGCGAACGGATCGAAAAAATGATCTACGATCAGTTCTCGATGTTAAATGTGCGGCGCGGGTTGTCGAGCATCTCACTTGTGCATACGGTTGTTTTTGAAACGTAATTTCTCGGAAGTTGTTATGTGCGCTCTCGATGACCTTCTAACCACATATCGTCAGTCGGCAGCTACGGAGCGAGAAAAAGGAACATACTTCGAACGCTTGATTGCGTCATACCTCGCCGTTGACCCAGTGCAGGCGGAAGAATACTCGCGGATTTGGAGCTGGACTGAGTGGGCCGCCGAGAACGGATGGTCGGGGACCGATGTGGGCATCGACCTTGTTGCAGAGCTTCGCAATGAAGACGGCTTCGCTGCCATTCAGTGCAAGTTCTACTCTGCAGATCACCGCATACAAAAGCGCGACATCGACAGCTTCATCTCCGCGTCTGGAAAAGATCCATTCAAGCGCCGTGTGGTTGTAGACACCACGGAAGGCGAATGGGGTAAAAACGCTGAGGAGATGATCTCTGGTCAATCCATCCCGGTTGTCAGGATCTCACTTTCTCATTTGCGAGAGAGCCGGATCGACTGGTCGCTTTTTGGCGTCAAAGGCGAGGCCGTTCTCGCAGAGAAGAAAGTGCTGCGTCCTCACCAAGTCGAGGCGGTTGAAGCGGTCCGCGCTAGTCTCGCAGACGCCGACCGCGGCAAGCTCATCATGGCCTGCGGCACGGGCAAGACCTTCACCTCTTTGAAGATAGCTGAAGACCTCGTCGGAAGAGGAGGTCGGGTGCTTTTCATGGTGCCGTCGCTGGCGTTGATGTCCCAGACGGTCCGTGAGTGGACCAACGACACCGATACACCCCTGCGGTCATATGCAGTTTGCTCGGACTCTCAGGTCGGCAAGCGCCGCGTGAGCCAGGACGACACTGCGGAAATCGACGCGCACGACCTGGCCTTCCCTGCGACGACGAAACCAGAAAAGCTGATCCAAGAAGCTGCGCCTGGCGATGCAGAGCGCATGACCGTGGTCTTCTCCACCTACCAGTCGATTGGCGTCCTTGATGACGCCCAGAAGGCTGGGCTACCCGATTTCGACCTGATCATCTGCGACGAGGCGCACCGCACCACCGGTGCGACGCTCGCCGGCGAGCAGGACTCGAACTTCGTTCGGATTCACGACGACAACTACGTCAAAGGGCGCAAGCGCCTTTACATGACCGCTACACCGCGGATCTTCGGCGACGCAGTCAAGACCAAGGCCGACGAGGAGGCAGCCGTGCTCGCCTCGATGGATGACGAGACGCTGTATGGCAAAACGCTGCTCCACAAGGGTTTCGGCTGGGCCGTCCAGCAAGGCCTGCTGACCGACTACAAGGTGATCGTCCTCGCCATGGACGAGGGTCTCGTCAGCGCGAATGTCCAGAAACGCCTGGCGGACGCGAACTCCGAGCTCGACCTGGACGACGCGACCAAGATCATCGGGTGCTACAAGGCGCTCACGAAGCAGGATCTCAAGGAGGACATCTCATTCGATCCGAACCCGATGAAACGTGGCCTCGCCTTCTGCAAGAGCATCGCCGCGTCTAAGCTGGTCCGCGACGAGTTCTCGGCGGTCGTGTCGGAATACCTTGGCGAAGACCTGCTGTTCGAAGACGAGGAAGCTGCCGTTCCCGGTCGGTTGGGGATCGAGATCGAGCATGTCGACGGCACCTTCAACGCCAAATCGCGCAACCAGCTCCTCGACTGGCTCAAAGACGATGCGGGACGTGATACCGCACGCATCCTGACGAACGCGCGCTGCCTGTCTGAAGGCGTCGATGTGCCTTCGCTCGACGCGATCATGTTCTTGCACCCCCGGAAGTCACTCATCGACGTGGTGCAGTCCGTTGGACGCGTCATGCGGCGTGCCGAAGGCAAGAAAATGGGCTACGTCATCCTCCCGGTCGGCGTGCCCGCCGGGGTGGAGCCCGAGGTGGCCCTCAAGGACAACGAGCGCTACCGCGTCGTCTGGCAGATCCTCAACGCCCTGCGCGCCCACGACGAGCGCTTCGACGGCACGATCAACCAGGCGTCCCTAGGCCAGGACGTCTCTGACCGGATCGAGATCGTCGGCATCACCCCCGAGTCCGAGGAGCTGAAGTCGATCACCCATGAGGTGACCGAGCTTCCCACGCGCAAGGCGCAGCCGACGAGCAACCTAGGTCAAGGTGGCGTGGAACAGGACCCGACCACCTCCGGTCCGATCGCGACGCAGGGCGAGTTGTTCATCGACGAGTTCTCCCGGGCCATCATGGCCAAGATCGTCAAGAAGTGCGGCACCCGCGACTACTGGGAAGACTGGGCTACCAACATCGCCGAGATCGCGCAGCGCCACATCTCGCGCATCACCGGCATCCTGGCGGAACCCGACACCAACGCCCGCAAGGCCTTCGACGGCTTCCTTGCCGAACTGCGGGACGACCTGAACGACTCCATCACCGAACAGGACGCGGTCGAGATGCTGGCCCAGCACCTCATCACACGTCCCGTCTTCAAGGCGCTCTTTGCCGGGCACCAGTTCACCGACCAGAACCCGGTCTCCCGCGCCATGCAGCAGGTGCTGGACGTGCTGGACGAGAACCGCATCGACAAGGAAACCCGCGACCTCGAGAAGTTCTACGACAGCGTCCGCAACCGCGCCCACGGGATCAGCGATCCCCAGGCCAAGCAGCGCCTGATCGTCGAGCTCTACGACAAGTTCTTCCGCAACGCCTTCCCCCGCACGACCGAGAAGCTGGGCATCGTCTACACGCCGGTCGAGATCGTCGATTTCATCCTGCACTCGGTCAACGAGATGTTGCAGGAGCATTTCGGCCAAACCCTCGGATCGCGTGGCGTCCACATCATGGACCCCTTCACCGGCACGGGCACCTTCATCACGCGGCTGCTGCAATCGGGCCTGATCGCGCCGGAGGAGCTGGAGCACAAGTATCGCCACGAGATCCACGCCAACGAGATCGTCCTGCTGGCCTACTACATCGCTGCGATCAACATCGAGGCGGTCTACCAGGGCGAGGCCAAGAAGAACGACTACGTGCCCTTCGAGGGGATTTGCCTGACCGACACCTTCCAGATGTATGAGGGCGACGACGAGCTGGCGCTCTACATGCCCGACAACTCCGAACGCCGGACCCGGCAGAAGGAGCTGGATATCCGGGTGATCGTGGGCAACCCGCCGTATTCCTCGGGGCAGAACAGCGCCAACGATAACAACGCCAATGTGGGTTATCCGGGCTTGGATGCGCGCTTGCGCGATACCTATGCGGCGCGCTCCACAGCCACCAACAAAAACGCGCTCTACGACAGCTACATCAGGGCGATCCGCTGGGCCTCCGATCGGATCGGCGATGCTGGGATTGTGGCCTTCGTCACCAACGCCGGCTGGGTCAATGGCAATGCGGCGGACGGGATGAGGGCCTGTCTGGCTGAGGAGTTCACGGACCTCTACATCTTCCACCTTCGCGGTAATCAGCGCACCAGCGGGGAGCGGTCACGCAAAGAGGGCGGCAAGATCTTTGGCTCTGGCAGTCGTGCGCCGATCGCCATCAGCGTCTTCGTCAAGAACCCGGCGGCGGCAGAGCATGGCCAAATCTTCTTCCACGAAATCGGCGACTACCTCGACCAGAAACAGAAGCTGGCCATCATCCGTGACTTCGGCGCGGTGAAGGGGATCAGCAACGCGGAAGGATGGGAACGGATCACGCCGGACGACCAGAACGACTGGCTGAACCAACGCGATGCCAGCTTTGAAGCTTTCCTGAAAATCGGGGACAAAAAGGACAGGTCCGAACCAATCCTGTTTGCCAGCTATTCACGCGGATTGGAAACAGGACGTGATGCATGGTGCTTCAACCTCTCGAAATCCAAGCTGGCGAACAACATTCAAGACACCATTGCGTTCTATGAAAACGAACGGAAACGCCTTGCCGGCCACGACATCGATGCCGAAGATCTCATTGACTACGACGCCGGAAATATCAGCTGGACTCGCGCACTTCGAAACGACCTATTGCGGAATAAGCCACTCGTTTTCTCCAAAGACGCGATTGTGGCTGGGCTATATCGCCCCTTCTCGAAAACATGGGCATATTTTGATAGAGGCCTCAACAACGTTACCGGCGAACTGCCCCGCATGTTTCCGGCCCAAGCTGACGACAATCGCGTCATCATGTTGAAACAAAGGTGGTCGGGCGACGGCAATCTCGCGCTGATGATGAATGTGCTGCCGGAACTTCAAACCGACGGCGGCACACAATGCTTCCCCCTCTACCTATACGACCAGCAGGACGAGGAACCCGGCGGCCTCTTCGAAGGCCAGTCCTCCGGCCTCCAGCGCCGGGACGCTGTCACCGATGCCGGGCTGGCGCATTTCCAGGCGGCCTATCCGGGTGAGGAGATTACCAAGGAGGACATCTTCTACTACGTCTACGGCCTGCTGCATTCGAACGACTACCGCGACCGCTATGCCGACAACCTGACCAAGGAGCTGCCCCGCATCCCCTGCATGAAGACCTACGCCGCCTTCCGGGCCTTCTCCGACGCCGGGCGACGCCTTGGCGACCTGCACGTGAACTACGAGACGGTGGAGCCATACCCCGTCACCTACAAGCAGGGCACCCCCGCGCTGTGGAACGTGGGCGACGCAGCGGCCTTCTACCGCGTCACCAAGATGAAGTTCGGCGGCAAGGCTCGCGACAAGGACAAGACCACAGTGATCTACAACGCCAACATCACCATGACCGACATTCCGCTGGAGGCCTACGACTACGTCGTCAACGGCAAGCCCGCGCTGGAATGGGTGATGGAGCGCCAGGTGGTCAAGACCGACAAGGCCAGCGGCATCGTCAACGACGCCAACGATTATGCGAACGAGACCATGAACAATCCCGCCTACCCGCTGGAGCTGTTCCAGCGCGTCATCACTGTGAGCCTGGAGACGATGAAGATCGTGAACGCGCTGCCGAAGCTGGACCTGCCCACATGAAGCTCATTCTTATCGCACTCGCCCTCTTCGCTGTTCCCGATCTCGCCCACGCGCAGCAGGCCTTTTCCTGCTCATATGGTGATCGGGGCGCGTGCCTGGGATACGGCGACACCGTGTGTTCGAGCCAGGGCAAATGCGTGAGCCAGGATGCCGCCTGCTTCAGCAGCTACCAATGCAACTACGAAGGGTTCACCTGCAAGTCGAACCTGACCGAGTGCGCGGACGAATACGACGGGCTTCAATCGCGCTTCAACGCGCTGGTGGACGACTACAATGATCTGCTCGAGGACAGCCAGGAGATGCGGGATGCCTTTCGCTCGACGCTGGACGACCTTGATGATGCGCGAGACGCCCTCTCGAATGCGCGGTCGGATCTTCTTTTCGTAACGCAGCAGCGCGACGATGCACTATCTGCCGTAGAGGACATGCGGGATTGCATCGAAGATCTCCGACCGACCGACGACGCCGTAGATTGCTTGTGATAAATTTCGACCGCTACTGACGAAATTAGCTTCCCGATTCAGCGAGGCGGATGACGCGGCGGCGTTGCGGAATAGCAACACTTGAAATTACTTGACCGCTTCAAGCGAACGCGTCATCGCGATTGCTATAGCCATAGTATGAACACCGATCTCGACAGGCTCAAGACTGCCTATGCCAAGGTAGCTGTATTGGTCACACACGACCGCGCCTACGTGCCGATCTTTCAAAGGATCGAGCGCGAGATCGTTGCGTTGAAAGACCAGGAAGAAGTCTTTCGTCGCGCTCAGATCGCAGCCCGAGACTACAAGGCCGTCGGCTGAATGATCGATTGCAAGTGCCTCAAGCTCGCGCCTTTGCCGTAGCGCTCACGATCGAGCGCATGGCCCATCAGGTCGCGCCGAATCCGCTCATCGACGCCGGCGGCGAGCAATCGATCTTCGAAGCTGTGCCGCAGGCCATAAAGGGAGTGCTTAGGCGTCTCCATGAGACCGTTCGCGCGAAGGTATTTGTTTACGGTCGCCGAAAGGCTGGCAGAGCTGTCGCTATAGCGCGGAAAGCCATCCGGTCGAACGCGCATGGCCTCCAGGCTGATGCCGCAGAGCGGGATGACGCGGCGTGCATTGGCGCTCTTGAGCTGGCGCACCACCGGCTCGATGGAAATGTGCGGCACGTTGCTGTCGAGGCGTATCTGAGAGGCTGATAGAGCTGCCAGCTCGCTCGGCCGAGCGCCTGTGTTGATCATGGCCAGCAAAATGTAACGTGCGTCCTCGTTCAACCCGTCTAGGGCACCGGGCTCCAGGATTTTGTCTCTGATCCATGCGTCCGAGAATGGCGGTCGCGGCGCGGCTTCGCCCTCTTTGAAGCTGAGATCAGACAGGGGGAGAACCAGGTTCAACCGCTTCATCTTGTTCACGGTCTTCAGAACATCGCCGAGATGAATGAGGTCCTTGTTCGCACTGCCGGGGGACAGACCCTCGCTCTCGATCCTGTCCAGCCACCAGGAGCGGAAATCGAGCATGTCATCGCCTGTGATCTCGGATATGGGCTTGTCGCCCACGACAGTGACAAAGGTCTTGATGGCCTTCTTCCGAGGGTTCTCCCACTTACGGACCTGGTCAGCGCTCTTACCGAGGGTCTTCTCCCGCGCGAGGTTCCAGTAGAGCTCCAGCGCACGTGTGATAGTGATCTCGGATTCCTTCGCGCCACCGAGAAGCGCCGCCGCCTCTCTGAGGTCTGGCTCGCCTTTGCGCACCGGGACCGCGTCGATCCGATCGAGTAGCTCGTCCGTGGGCAGCTGGGCGACCTTTTCCACGCGCATATAGCGGAAGCCGCGCGCCTCCGCGAGCTCACGAGCCGCCTCAAAACGCTGTTCTGCATCCGACGTGTCACCGGCCAGCTTTGCTTCCCACCCGGCCACCAACTGCTCCCACGCCGGACCTGCTTTCGCCTCGGCCTCTGACCTGCTGTCTGTGTGCAAGGACAGCCAGATGAACTTGCGCGGCTCGACCGATTCATACCTCTTGGGAACCCTCTTGTAGAGGGAGAGCTTCTTACCACGGGGCTTGATCGCCATTGTCACCTCAATACCGCGCAGGGGATGTAAAGCAGAATGTATAGCGAATTGTATAGCAAAATCGACCCGAACGAGTGGGTCTGGACAGGGAAATTTCCTTGTTTTCACTGAAAAAACAGTAGTATGTAGCTTAGAATTGGCGCTGAATTATGGCGGAGACGAAGGGATTCGAACCCTCGAGACCCTTCCGGGCCTACTCCCTTAGCAGGGGAGCGCCTTCGACCACTCGGCCACGTCTCCGCTGGTGTGTCTATGCAGATGACGCGCGCATGACAAGCAGAAATGCCCGGTGTGCGAGCAGCGGCCCACGCGGCGGTCTCCGGGTTTCGCGCCGCGCCCTGGGGTGTTAGATCAGCCGCAGGTCGCCGATGAAGGGGCTCCCGTTCATCGCAGGGCAGAAGGCGGATCGCGTGGGTCTATTCGGCAAACTTTTCGGACGGCAGGACAGGGACCCGCAGCAGACATCGTTCGACCATCCGCTCGCGCCGGCGGAACCAGTCTGCGTCATCGGCGACATTCACGGCTGCCTCGGCCTCTTCACCGATCTGCTCGACCGCGCCGAAGCCCACGCCGACAGGCCGCGTATCATCTGTGTCGGCGATTATGTCGACCGCGGCGAGCGGAGCTGCGAGGTGCTCGACCTCCTGCACGAGCGCGACGGGAAAGACGGCTTCACCTGCCTTCAGGGCAATCATGAGGAAATCATGCTGGATTTCCTGACGGACGCCTCGGGCCATGGCCGCCGCTGGCTGCGCTTCGGCGGTCTCCAGACCCTCGCGAGTTACGGCATCGGCGGCGTGACCGAGCAATCGGGCGGCGACGCGGCCGAGACTGCGGCGGCCGCCCTGGCCGAGGCACTTGGCCCCGAAAAGATCGCCTGGTTGCGCGACATGCCGCTTCTCTTTCAGACAGGGACGCTCGCCGTCGTCCATGCGGGCGCCGACCCGGCGCTGCCGATGGAAGAACAATCCGGCAGCACTTTCAAATGGGGGCACAGCGCCTTCGGGAACACGCCGCGCAAAGACGGTCTCTGGATCGCGCACGGGCATACCATCGTGGACGAGGTGGTGCAGGCAGATGGCGTCATTTCGCTCGACACCGGGGCGTATGCGACCGGCTGCCTGAGCGGTATGGTGATCCGGCCCGACGGCACGACGGAGCTGATCCAGACCGGCAAATAGAGTTTCCTGTGGATATCCCTAGTATGCCGCTTCTATCCGGACGCTATGGCTGGTATCCACGAAGGATAAAGAATCCTGTCTTGGGGGGCAGTCGTGCGGTCAATCATCATGACGGGTCTGTTCCTGACCCTCGCGGCCTGTGGTGCGATCGGTACGCCTGTCGTCGTCGCGGAAAGGACCGCTGTCGGCGAGGTCGAGATTGTCGCGATGTCGGCGAACAACGTCCGGGCCGCGAATGCCAGCACATACCAACCCCGCACGCTGCCTGCCATTTTCTCGCGCACGGCCGGAACGGCGGGTTCGGTCCGCGGGCTGGGTGCGATCCCCGAAGCGCCCTATGAACCCGAGAACAGGCCGGGGTCGATGCCGACCCGCCTACCGCCCGACATCGCGCCGCAGCCCTATCGCATCGGGGTCGGAGACGTCGTTGTCCTGGCCACAGCCGAATCGGCCTCGACGGTCGAGGCGCTTTCGGGCCTTCTCGCGGCGCAGAACCGGCGGCAAGGGTACACCGTTCAGGACGACGGCTCGATTTCGATTCCCGACGTGGGCCGGGTCGATATCGGCGGGCTAACGCTCCAGGAGGCCGAGCAGGAGGTGTTCCGGGCGCTCGTGGACCAGGACATGGTCCCGAATTTCTCGATCGAGATCAGCGACTTCAACTCCAAGCGCGTCTCGCTGGGCGGCGCCGTGCGCAATCCGCGCAACATTCCGATCACCCTCGCGCCGCTCAACTTGTCCGAAGCCCTGACGGCCGCTGGCGGCCTGACGGCGTCCAACGTGGAATACGCCTCGATCCGGCTCTATCGCGACGGATCAATGTACCAGATTCCGCTGGCCACCTATCTTGAGACGCCGAGCGTGCAGAAGATCCGGCTCAAGGACGGGGATGCGCTCTATGTCGACACGAACTTCGATCTCGATCAGGCTCAGGCCTATTTCCAGCAGCAGATCACGCTGCGGGGCCTGCAACAATCCGCCCGCGCCGATGCGCTCTCGCAGCTCAACTCCGAGATCGGTATTCGCCGGAACGAATTGTCCGAGGCGCGGTCGAATTTTTCGGCCCGCGTGCAGTTCGACGCGGTCGAGCGTGATTACGTCTACATCGCCGGCGAAGTGGGACAGCAAAGCCGCTTCACCCTGCCCTTCGAACGCAAGGCGAGCCTTGCCGACGCGCTCTTCAGCGAGGGGGGCGGCGTGCCCAATGCGTCGGGCAATATCGGCGAGGACTACGTCCTGCGCGGCTCCGGCGACGGGCGCGGCATCCGGGCCTGGCACCTCGACGCCTACAATGCGGCCAACCTCGTGCTCGCCACGCGGTTCGAACTGCGTCCCAATGACGTGATCTTCGTGTCGGAGAAACCGCTCACCGCGCTCAGCCGGGTGATCGGCGAAGTCGCGGCAAGCGTCAGTATCCTCGGGATATGATCAGGCGTTGAACAGGAAGTGGAGGACGTCGCCGTCCTTCACCTCGTAACTCTTGCCTTCCGCCCGCATCTTGCCGGCGTCCTTTGCCCCGGTCTCACCGCCCAAAGCGACATAGTCGTCATAAGCGATGGTTTCGGCCCGGATGAAGCCGCGCTCGAAATCGCCGTGGATGACCCCGGCGGCCTGCGGCGCGAGGGTTCCGTGCTTGATCGTCCAGGCGCGCGCCTCTTTCGGACCGACGGTGAAGTAGGTTTGCAGGTGCAGAAGGTCGTAGCCCGCCTTGATCAACCGGTCGAGGCCGGCCTCTTCCAGCCCGAGCTCGTCCAAGAACATCTCCTGCTCCTCGGCATCAAGCTGGCTGATCTCTTCCTCGATCCGGGCCGAGATGACGACGCTGGCCGCGCCCTGGTCCTCGGCCATTTTCGCGACCGCCGCGGAATGGGCGTTGCCCTCGGCAGCCTCGTCCTCGCCCACGTTGCAGACGTAAAGGATCGGCTTGGTGGTCAGGAGTTGCAGGAGCTTCCACGTACGCGCGTCCTCGGCGTCCACATCGACGGTGCGTGCCGGTTTGCCGGCCTCCAGCGCCTCCATCGCGGCCTTGAGCAGGCGCTCCTGTTGCAGGGCTTCCTTGTCGCCGCCCTTCACCTTGCGCTGGATCGTCTGAAGCCGCTTCTCGATGGATTCCATGTCGGCGAGCATGAGCTCGGTCTCGATGGTCTCGGCATCCTCGACCGGGTCTACCCGACCCTCGACATGGGTGACGTCGCCGTCCTCGAAGCACCGCAACACATGGGCGATGGCGTCCACCTCGCGGATGTTGGCGAGAAACTGGTTGCCCAGCCCCTCCCCTTTCGAGGCGCCCTTCACGAGGCCTGCGATATCCACGAAGGTCATGCGCGTCGGGATGATCTCCTTGGACTGCGCGATGGCCGCCAGCTTTTCGAGCCGGGGGTCGGGCACCGCCACCTCGCCCACGTTGGGCTCGATCGTGCAGAACGGGAAGTTCGCCGCCTGCGCTGCCGCCGTGCGTGTCAGCGCGTTGAACAGCGTGGACTTGCCGACGTTCGGCAGCCCGACGATCCCCATGCGAAAGCCCATGCTCATCTCCTTTGAAAGTTCCCGCGCCTTCTAGGGTCAAAACCGTCCGCCCGCAACGGGGCGCGTGCTAAGCTGGGGGCGGACCTGACGAGGAGGCTTCGATGCAACCGATTCCCTATATCTTCTTCCGCAACGATGCCCGCGCGGCATTCACCTTGTATGGCGAGGTCTTCGGCGCCGAACCCGAGATCATGGAGATGGGCGACGCCATGCCTGGTGTAGACCCGAAGACGGTCATGCACGCGGCGGTGAAGGTTGGCGACGGCTGGATCTACGGCTCCGACGACCCGTCCGGGTCGGACGTCGCGGCCATGGCCGGCTGCAATGTCCATGTGAGCTTTCCGACCGTCGACGAAGCCCGGCGCGTGTTCGATGCGCTGTCGGAGGGCGGCGACGTCCGGATGCCGCTGGAAAAGACGTTCTGGTCGCCCGCGTTCGGTGCCTTCTCGGACAAGTTCGGCACGCGCTGGATGATCTCGGCGGATGCGCCCGAGAGCTGAACGTCAGCCCCGCGAGAACAGTCGGAACGCGGTGGAGGCGAGGTAGCCCGCCGCAATCGCGATGGCCAGCGACAGAAGCCCGTAGACCAGCGGCAGGTCGTGGGCGAGGTTGTAGATCCACCGCTCCAGCCCGACCTTGTGAACGCTGACGTATGAGATGTGATCGGACACCACGTTGCCCTCGCGCGTAAGATAGATGCGCGCGGAATAGAGCCCCTCGACAAGGTTCGAAGGCAACGTCACGGCAGTCGAAAACAGCGTCTCTTCCGCCAGGAGGACAGTCTCCTCGGCCAACGAATAGAGCCCCTCCTCCTCCCGGATGCGGATGACCGCATCGGCGAAGGCCTTTTCGTCGTCCCGGTCCGCGCGATCCATGATCCAGACGCTCTCGTCGATGGAGACCAACCGCGCCTTGTTCGCCTCCTCATTGAGCACGTCGTCGAAGGGGCCGGAGGTTGCGATGGCATAGAACGCGGGCGCATCGTTCACGACAACGGAGTCGGAGTTGACCCAGATGCCCGCGATCCGCTCCTTGCGGCGCACGGTGACAGGTCCGCTCGGCCCCTCGATCACGACGATCACGCCCAGTTCACCCTCCGGTATCGGCGTTTCGCGTTTGACCGCACCGAAGACGAGGATTTCCGACCCCACGAAGGTCGCGTCGATGGCCACCCGGTTCTGACTGAGACCGGCGACGATCCCCTCATCCTGCGCAGCCACGGGCACGGCAAGAAGCAGAAACAGACAGGACAGGAGACGCCGCATCACTCAGCCCTCCCGCCCGATGGAATAAAGCTCGTCCGGCTCGAGCAGCAGGTCCATCGCGAGGTTCAGACAGACCCCGACGACCAGCAGCGCCAGCAGGATGCGCGTCTGCTCCGCCTTGATCCGCAGCCCGATCCGTGCGCCGACCTGCGCCCCGATCACGCCCCCGACGATAAGCAGCACGGCAAGGCCAAGATCGACCGTGTGGTTCTCCCAGGCATGCATGAGCGTCGTGAAGGCGGCGACGAAGATGATCTGGAAAAGCGACGTGCCCACAACCACCTTCGTCGGCATCCCGAGGATATAGATCATCGCGGGCACCATGATGAAGCCGCCCCCGACGCCCATGATCGCGGCCAGAACACCCACGGAAAAGCCCACGAGGATCGGCGGGATCGCCGAGATATAAAGGCCCGAGGTGCGGAACTTCGTCTTGAACGGCAGCGCGTGGACCCAGTTATGCTTGCGCCGCTTCGGTGCCGCCATCCGCCGCGACCTGAGCAGCGCGCGCACGCTTTCCACGAGCATCAGGAACCCGATAATCCCGAGGAACACGACGTAAGACAGCGTGACCAGCAAATCGACCTGCCCGATGGAGCGGAGATAGGCAAAAAGCTGAACGCCCAGACCGGCGCCGACCAGACCGCCACTAAGCAGCACCAGACCCATCTTGAGGTCCACGGTCTTTCGCTTCAGATGCGCGAGAACGCCGGAGATCGAGGATGCGACGATCTGGTTCGTGCCCGTCGCCACTGCGACCGCCGGGGGGATGCCGATCATGAACAAAAGCGGGGTCATCAGGAACCCGCCACCGACCCCGAACATGCCCGACAGGATCCCGACAATGCCACCCAGCCCGAAAAGCAGGAAAGCGTTGACCGAAACCTCGGCGATCGGAAGGTAGATCTGCATGGATCACTCCTGCGACACGGGCGCAGTTTTGTCCAGTCAGTGGCATCCAGCCTGCGGTAAACTTTCAGCCGTTGTCGCTCAGATAACGACGGATCAGCCGCTCCAGCTTCTCGGCACCGGCCACGGCCATTTTCTTGGTATGGGCGTGAGAGAGCTTTTCGTCCGACATCCCCTCGGCCATGTTGGTGATCGCCGAAATGGCCGCGACCTCCAGACCGAAGAACCGGGCGAGGATCACTTCCGGCACCGTGGACATCCCCACCGCATCGCCGCCCAGTGTGCGGATGGCCCGGATCTCGGCGGGCGTCTCGAAGGACGGGCCGGAGAACCAGGCATAGGTGCCCTCGTTCAGGCGAATGTTCTCGGCAACGGCTGCATCGTGGAGGGCTGCGCGCATCTCGGCATTGTAGGCATCGCCCAGCGGCACGAACCGCGCATCCGTCGCCTCGCCGACAAGCGGGTTCGCCCCGGCAAAGTTGATGTGGTCCGACAGGATCATCAACTCGCCCGGCGGCGTATCCGCCCGCACCGATCCGGCGGCATTGGTCAAGAGCAGCCGGTTCGCGCCCAGCGCCTTCAGCACCTCGAGCGGCAGGCGCATCGCGCCCGCGTCGCCATGTTCATAGTAATGCGCCCGCGCCCCGAAAATCGCGACCCGCGTGCCAAGCAGGTCACCGACGACGAGCTTGGGGTTGTGACCGGACACCCCCGGCGTCGGGAACCCGTCAAGATCGGCATAGGGAATCGCGGTGCCCTCGACAGCGTCGGCAAGGTGACCGAGGCCGGAACCAAGGATCAGCCCCATTTCCACGGGCGCCTCCCCGGCCTGGTCGCGGATGAACTGGGCAAGCGTGGCAGCGTCGGACATGGGAAACCTCGTCGTTTTCGCCACCCTAGGCCCCGGAGCGCGGGAGCGTCCAGAGCCACGGCCCCGCGAAATCGCTGCCTGCCGTTCGGGAAACGCTCACCCCAGCGGCTTGGTCATCAAGATCGCATCTACGGGATCAGCCCCCGTGCGCGGATAGTAGCCCCGGCGGCACCCACTCTCCTGCCAGCCCGCGGACCGGTAAAGCGCGAGGCCCGCGGCATTGTCTGCGGCAACTTCGAGAAATGCGGAGACCGCCCCGCGCCTGCGCGCCGTGTCCTCGAACGCGGCGAGCAGCACACGCCCGGCACCGCGCCCCTGCCGGGCCGGGTCGACAGCGATGGTGATGAGCTCCGCCTCACCGGCAATCGCGCGCCCGATGGCGAAGCCCGCATCGACGCTGACCTCGAAGCCTCCCGGCCCGCCAATCAGCTCGGCGAGTTCCAGCGGCGACCAGGCGCGGCCCTTGGGGAACGCGGCCGCATAAACCTCGCCCATGCGCTCAGGTGTCACGGCAGGATGACCGGCGGCTGATCGCTTGCGGGTGCTGCATCCGCGCTGCGTATGTAAAGCGGGGCGGGTCGGTTGATCGTCCCGCCCTGCGCCAGTCGGCCCTGTGCGATACGCCCAATGGTCTGCACAAGCTCGGCAGGCGGCAACGCGCCGGCGACCGGAAGATCGGTCCCGACCTCGCCCGCGTCCACGATCCGCGGCGCATCCCCGCCATCACCGAACGTCTGCACATAAACCATCCCGCGCCGCGCATCCGCGACCGCCCGAACCGGCAGCGCCTGACCGAAGGCCTGCGCTTCAAGCGTGGAGACGCCCACGGCAGGCCGTGCGAGCCCCAGCGCAAGGCCCCGCGCCGCCGCGACCGAAATGCGGATACCCGTGAAGTTCCCCGGCCCCACGCCGACCGCGACCGCGTCGAGGTCGCGCCAGCCAAGCCCGGCATCCGCCAGCACCTCTTCCAGAAGCGGCATCAACCGCTCCGCCTGCCCGCGCCCCATCTCCTCGACCCGTGTGTCGACGATCCGGCCACCGGACAGCAAAGCGGCCGCGCAATGCGCGGCCGATGTGTCGAAAGCCAGAAGTGTGGGGTCAGACCCCAACGGGCCGCACCTCGGTCACTTCCGGGATGTAGTGCTTGAGCAGGTTCTCGATCCCCATCTTCAGCGTCAGCGTCGAAGAGGGGCAACCGGCACAAGCGCCCTGCATGTGGAGGTAGACCACCCCACGCTCGAACCCGTGGAACGTGATATCGCCCCCGTCCTGCGCCACGGCAGGGCGAACGCGGGTATCGAGAAGATCCTTGATCTGGCCCACGATCTCGCCATCCGGCCCGTCATGCTCGGCATGCGCCGCCTGCGCGGGCGCATCGCCCATGACCGGCGCGCCGGACTGGTAATGCTCCATGATCGCGCCCAGAAGCGCGGGCTTCATGTGGTCCCAGTCGACCCCGTCCGCCTTCGTGACGGTGACGAAGTCCGTTCCGAAGAACACGCCGGTCACGCCGTCCACGGCGAAGACCCGCTGCGCGAGCGGAGATTTCGACGCCGTCTCGGCATTCGGAAAATCGGCCGTCCCGGCCTCCAGAACCGTCTGCCCGGGCAGGAATTTGAGCGTCGCCGGATTCGGCGTGGATTCGGTCTGAATGAACATTTTGTGCACCTTTTCTGTCGGGATTGGATATGTGCTTGGAATGGTTCCAAGTCAACCCGGCCGGTTTCGACTTCCCTTTCGCGTGATTTCGCGTTTTGTGGGGGCATGACGGATCATCTCAAGGGTTTGACCATAACATTTCTGGGTGTGCTTTTCATCCTCCCCGACAGTCTGATGGTCAGATTAATCGAAACCGACGGCATGACCGTCGCCTTCTGGAAGGCCCTGCTGACGGGTAGCGTGACCGGGCTGGGCCTGCTCCTGTGGCGCGGGCCCAAGGTTTTCCGCGACACCTTCGCCCCCGGCTGGCGCGTCTGGATCTATGCGGCGACAAGCGGCATTTCCGGCTCGCTCTTCGTGATCGCGGTGGCGAATACCTCCATCGCGAACGTGGTGTTCATCCTCGCCGCCACCCCGCTGGTCTCGGCACTCCTGTCGCGCGTCTTCCTGGGCGAGCGGATCACGCGGCGCATGGCCATCACGATGGCGGTGGTGCCGGTGGGCATCGCGATCATCGCCTACGGATCGGGCGAGACCGAGGGCGCCTCGCTCAAGGGCGACCTGATCGCGATGGGTCTCGTCTGCGTCTTTTCTATCGGTCTGACGATTGCACGCAGCCTGCGCCCGGTCTCGATGGTACCAGCCATCGCACCGGGGATGCTGGGTGCCGCGCTTGTCCTGTTTCCCTTCGCCGCCCCGCTGTCCGTCCCCGCGGGTGACTGGATCTGGGTCGCGCTGCACGGCGGGTTCTTCATCGTCCTCTCCACCGCCCTCCTCGCCATCGGCCCGCGCTACCTGCCGTCGGCCGAGGTGGCGCTGCTCCTGCTCGTGGAAAGCGTATTTGCGCCGCTGCTGGCCTGGGTGGTCGTGGGCGAAGACCCGGGTAAATGGGCGCTGGTCGGCGGCGCAATCGTGATCGGCACGCTGGCCGTCTCCAATGCCATCGCGCTCCGACGCGGGCGGCAAGTCGTGGTCCGCCCGCCACTGCGCGGCTGAAGCCTCCGTCTCAGGTGATGCTCTCGAGCCGCTCCTTGGACATCTCGCCCGGCACGATGGTCAGGGGCACGGGCAGCCCCGCCGCCGTGCGCGTGAGCGCGGTGACAAGCGGCCCGGGACCTTTCTTGCCCGATCCCGCACCAAGGACGACGACCCCCACTTCAGGATCTTCCCGCACCTGCGCCAACAGCTCCTCGACCGCCTCGCCCTCCCGGATGACAAGCTCCGGGTCCACCCCCTGCTTGTCGCGCATCCACTTGGCGAAGACCTCGTAATGGGCCTCGATCCGCTCCCGCGCCTCTTCGCGCATGACCGCCCCGACGCCGAGCCAGTGATTGAACTCCTCGGGCGGGATGATCGACAGGATCTCGACCCCGCCACCGGTATTGGCCGCCCGCATGGCGGCGAACCGCATGGCGTTCAGGCATTCTCGGCTGTCGTCCAGGACGACCAGAAACTTGCGCATGGTTCACTCCCCTCGAACGCCCGGATCATGGCGCACCGCCCGCAGCCGATCAACGTCCTTCTTCGTTCCGCAAATACTTCGGGAGGTCCGGAGGGCTGGCCCTCCGGACGCGCCAAGGGCGCGTTGCCACCGCGGCGACCCGGCGCAGCCGGGGCGGCGCAAGACCTGCGCGGGCGCCAGCCCGCTCCCTCAGAAACCGGTTAAAGGCTCGCGGCCCAGTCCCAGTACAACGCGCGCGCGCGCCGCGTTACGGGGCCGACCTGATACATCGTGCCGTCGAATTCCGTCACCGGCGTCACCTTGTTGAGGTTGCCCGACAAGAACACCTCGTCCGCCGCGCGGAAGTCATCGAAGGTCAGAACCGTCTCGTGCACCGCCACGCCGTCGGCGCGCAGGTTCTCGATGTGACGCGCCCGGGTGATGCCCGACAGGAAGGTGCCGTTCGCCACCGGCGTGAAGACCTCGCCATCGCGCACCATGAACACGTTGGCGGAGGCTGTTTCGGCCACGTTGCCCAGCGCGTCGGCCACCAGCGCATTGGTGTAGCCCTTGGCCCGCGCCTCGGCGAGCATCCGCGCGTTGTTCGGATACAGGCACCCGGCCTTGGCGTTGACGACAGCGTCTTCAATCACCGGGCGGCGAAACCGCGTCGTCGTCAGCGTCATCGCCGCATCCGGGGCCGCCATCGGGATTTCCTCAAGCGCCACCGCGAACCCCGTCGCCGTTTGCTCAGGCAGGATGCCAAGGTAGCCACCCTCGATCCCCCAGTACATCGGGCGGATATAGACGGCGGCGTCCTTGGGATACAACGCAAGCCCCTCACGCACGATCTCCATCATCTCGTCCACGCCGACCGTCGGCTTGATCATCAGCGCCTCGGCAGAGGCGTTGACCCGCGCAAGATGTTTGTCGAGGTCGGGGGCCATCCCGTCGACATAGCGCGCACCATCGAACACCGTCGTGCCAAGCCACGCGCCGTGGTCGCCCGCCTTCATCACCGGCACGTCGCCCGCGTGCCATGTGCCCTCGAAATAAGTGTGCAGATTGGTGCCCGTTGCCATGCTGTCCTCCGTGATCGCGCGCGACCCTAGGCCGGCGCTTGCCGAAGGTCCAGCACAGCCCCCAAAGAAGCGCCCCCGGCGGGGACCGGGGGCGCAGTAGGACGCGCGCGGAAAGGGTCAGGGACAGGCGCGCTGCCCGCTGCTGAGCCCAGGGACGGGCCGGGAATCGCGGACAGGTTCACGTTAGCTGCGCGATGATTCCGTTTTGTGAAATGCGGTGCCTAAAGCCCGATGATCCGCGCCCCGATCCGGGCAAGACCTGCGTCCACCAGCGCCGTCTCCTCCTCCACCAGCTGCTGGTGACGCGGATAGACGGGGGCCGACCGGTCGTCGAGGACCGGGGCGTGCCAGCCCTCGGTCGTGTCGAAGAAATGATCCACGCCCGCCTGCCCGAACTCCGCATGAAACCCCTGCACCACCACGTCGAGATAGGACAGCAGCACCGGGTGGTCGTCGCCGGGCACAGGAAAGGCGTCGAGGTCCACGGCATAGATCGCGATGTCCAGGTTGCGCCCGACCGGGTGGGTCACCGTCCGGCTCGCGTCGTGGCGTGCATAAGCCCCTTCCCGCGCGTCCAGCGCCGCCCAGTCCGCACCGGGCACCGACGCGATCAACCCGTCGATATAGTCGTCGGGCGCGGGCACGGCGGAGAGCAGGCAGCGGTTCGTGCGGGGCGAGCGCCGCCACGCCCGCCGCCAGCCCGTCACGCGGGCGGGATGGGCCTCTGGGTAGGCATGAGTGCGCCGGTTGACGAGCGAACCATAGCCGAAGAAGAACGGGTCAGACATGGGCCCATATCTTTGCGCCCGGCCCCCGAAAGGCAAGCCTTGTGCGCGCCGGGGCGCCCCGATAACCTCCCCCCAAACGCGTAGGGAGAATCTGGCGAAAGCCAGTGCCGAAGGAGCAACCGCCCCGGAACCTCTCAGGCAAAAGGACCGCGCGGGTCAGCACTCTGGAGAGTGGCGCATCGCGCCCGCCGAAGGGATAACGATCTCAGGCGAAAGGACAGAGGGGGCATCGGGCGGGCCAGCATGGCCCCGCGATGCCGGGCGCGTCACCCCGGTGAGGGAAATGCCGGATGAGCGAACTGAAACGCACGGGGCTTTACGATCTGCACCTTGAACTGGGCGGCAAGATAGTGCCCTTCGCCGGGTGGGAACTGCCGGTACAATACCCGATGGGCGTGATGAAGGAGCATCTTCACACCCGCGCCGCCGCCGGCCTTTTTGACGTGAGCCACATGGGACAGGTGATCCTGCGGTGTCCGCCCAAGGCGCTCGAAGCGCTGGTGCCGGTCGACGTGGCGGGCCTCGCCGAAGGCCGCCAGCGATACGGCCTGTTCACCGACGACACGGGCGGCATCCTCGATGACCTGATGATCGCGAACCGGGGCGACCACCTGTTCCTCGTCGTGAACGCCGCGATGGCGGATCAGGACATCGCGCATCTGCGCGCCCATCTCGGCAATGCGGTTGAGCCTGTCACGGATCGCGCCTTGCTGGCCCTTCAGGGGCCGAAAGCCGCGAGTTACCTTGCACAAATCGCGCCTCCGGTCGCCCAGATGCGCTTCATGGACGTGGCCGTGATCCCGACCGTTCACGGCGTCCTTTGGATCTCGCGCTCGGGCTACACCGGCGAGGACGGGTTCGAGATCAGCGTGCCGACGGCCAACGCCGACGGCTTCGCCCGCGCCCTTCTGGCGATGGAAGACGTCGCGCCTATCGGCCTCGGCGCGCGGGACTCGCTCCGGCTGGAGGCAGGTCTGTGCCTGTATGGCTCCGACATCGACAGCACCACGACTCCAGTCGAAGCCGACCTCAACTGGGCGATCCAGAAGTCCCGCCGAACCGAACGCACCGACTTCCCGGGCGCCGCCGTCATACTCGACCAGATCACCAACGGCGCGCCCCGCAAACGCGTGGGCCTCTTGCCCGAGGGCCGCGCCCCGATGCGGGCGGGCACCAACCTTTTCGCCTCAGCGGACGCCGCCGACCCGATCGGCACCATTACCTCCGGCGCCTTTGGCCCCTCGATCGAGCGTCCGATGTCGATGGGCTACCTGCCCGCCGACCTCGCCGCCCCCGGCACCACCGTTTTCGGCGAGGTGCGCGGCAAACGGCTCCCCGCGACCGTGACGCCGCTCCCTTTCCGCCCTGCCACCTACAAACGCTGACCACAGGAGACCCGAATGAAATTCACCGAAGAACACGAATGGCTGGACGAGGACGACGGCATCGTCACTGTCGGCATCACCGCACATGCCGCCGAGCAACTGGGCGACATCGTCTTCGTCGAGCTGCCCGACGTGGGTGATGAGGTGACCAAGGACGATGAGGTCGTGGTGATCGAGAGCGTCAAGGCCGCCTCCGACATCCTCGCCCCCATCGACGGCGAGATCGTCGAGGTGAACGAGGCCATCGTGGCAGAGCCCGCCAAGGTCAACGACGACCCCGAGGGCGAGGCCTGGTTCTTCAAACTGCGCCCGGCCGAGCCGTCGCAGATGGACGACTACATGGACGAGGCGGAGTACAAGACGTTCATCGGGTGACCCCGGAAACGGTCGCGCCCGCACATCCGGACCTGCGACCGTTTTCACTTTTTCTGCTTCCCTGTCGCCGCGACTGACCGCGCGCGCCGTATCGCTTGAAGGAAACGCACATGACGTTCACCCCGACCGGCTATGACCCCTACGACTTCGCGAACCGGCGCCACATCGGCCCGTCGCCCGCAGAGATGGACGAGATGCTGGCGGCCATCGGCGCGGACAGCCTCGACGCCCTGATCGACGCGACGATCCCGAAAAGCCTGCGCCAGTCGGAGCCGCTGGACTTCGGCGCACCGCTGTCAGAGCGCGAGATGCTCCACCGGATGCGCGTGACGGCCGAAGAGAACACCGTGCTCACCTCGCTTCTGGGTCAGGGCTACCACGGCACGGTCACGCCCCCCGCGATCCAGCGCAATATCCTCGAAAACCCGGCGTGGTACACGGCCTACACCCCCTACCAGCCAGAGATTTCGCAAGGGCGGCTTGAGGCGCTCCTGAACTTCCAGACGATGATCACCGACCTCACGGGGCTCGAGGTCGCCAATGCCTCGCTCCTCGATGAATCCACCGCCTGCGCCGAGGCGATGACCATGGCGCAGCGCGTGGCCAAGTCAAAAGCCAAGGGGTTCTTTATCGACGAGAACTGCCACCCACAGAACATCGCCGTGATGAAGACCCGCGCCGCGCCGCTGGGCATCGAGATCACGGTGGGCGCGCCCGACGATGTCGACCCCGAGGCGGTCTTCGGCGCGATCTTCCAGTATCCCGGCACGCTGGGCGAGGTGCGCGACTTCACCCCCGAGATCGAAGCCCTCCACGCCGCCCGCGCCATCGGCATCGTCGCCGCCGACCCGCTCGCCCTCACGGTGCTCAAGGAGCCCGGCGCGATGGGCGCGGACATCGCCGTGGGCACGACCCAGCGCTTCGGCGTGCCGATGGCCTACGGCGGTCCTCATGCCGCCTACATGGCCACCAAGGACGCCTACAAGCGCAACATGCCGGGCCGGATCGTCGGCGTCAGCGTGGATGCGCGCGGCAACAAGGCCTACCGCCTCGCCCTCCAGACGCGCGAGCAGCACATCCGGCGCGAGAAAGCCACGTCCAACGTCTGCACCGCCCAGGCCCTGCTGGCCGTCATGGCGAGCTTCTATGCCGTTTTCCACGGCCCCGAGGGGCTCAAGGCCATCGCGCAAAGCGTGCACCGCAAGGCCCTGCGCTGTGCCAAGAAGCTGGAGAAAGCCGGGTTCACCATCGGTCCCGCGGCCTTCTTCGACACCTTCATCGTCGAGGTGGGTCTGCTGCAAAAGGGCGTCATCCACGCGGCCCGGCGCGAGGGCGTGAATCTGCGACCCGTTGGCAAGACGCATGTGGCGATCACGATGGACGAAGCGATCCGCTCGGAGACGATCGAGGCCGTCTGGCGCGCCTTCGGGATCGAAGCGCAGGACGACGACAGCGACACCGATTACCGCCTGCCCGACCCGCTCCTGCGTGACAGCGACTACCTGACCCACCCGGTCTTCCACATGAACCGCGCCGAGACCGAGATGATGCGCTACATGCGCCGCCTCGCCGACCGCGACCTCGCGCTGGACCGCGCGATGATCCCGCTCGGCTCCTGCACGATGAAGCTCAACGCGGCGGCCGAGATGATGCCGATCTCCTGGCGCGAATTCGCAATGCTCCACCCGCTCGCCCCCAAAGGGCAGGCGCGCGGCTACCACGCGCTGATCGAGGACCTGAAGTCCAAGCTCTGCACCATCACCGGCTACGACGCCATGTCGATGCAGCCCAATTCCGGCGCGCAGGGCGAATATGCGGGTCTGTTGACCATCGCGGCCTATCACGCCGCCAACGGCCAGTCCGAGCGTAACGTCTGCCTCATCCCGATGAGCGCGCATGGCACCAACCCGGCCTCGGCCCACATGGTCGGGATGGAGGTGGTCGTGGTAAACTCCGCCGAAAACGGTGACATTGACCTCGACGATTTCCGCGCCAAGGCCGCGAAGGCGGGCGACCGGCTCGCCGCCACGATGATTACCTACCCCTCCACCCACGGCGTGTTCGAAGAAACCGTGCGCGACGTCTGCGCGATCACCCATGAGCACGGCGGACAGGTCTATATCGACGGCGCCAACCTCAACGCGCTCGTGGGCCTCGTGAAGCTGGGCGATCTGGGTGGCGACGTCAGCCACCTGAACCTGCACAAGACCTTCGCGATCCCGCACGGCGGTGGCGGCCCCGGCATGGGGCCCATCGGGGTCAAGGCCCACCTCGCGCCCCACCTGCCCTCCGACCCCTTCTCGGGCGACCTCGGCGCGGTGTCCTCGGCCCCCTTCGGCTCCGCCTCCATCCTGCCGATCTCCTGGGCCTATATCCTGATGATGGGCGGCGACGGCCTCACACAGGGGAGCCGTGTGGCGATCCTCAACGCCAACTACATCGCGGCCCGGCTCAAGGGTGCCTATGACGTGCTCTACAAGGGGCCGACGGGCCATGTGGCGCATGAATGCATCATCGACACCCGGCCTTTCGCCGACAGCGCAAGTGTCACGGTGGACGACATCGCCAAGCGGCTGATGGACTGCGGCTTCCACGCCCCGACGATGAGCTGGCCGGTCGCGGGCACCCTCATGGTCGAACCCACGGAGTCGGAGACCAAGGCGGAACTCGACCGCTTCTGCGACGCCATGCTCGCCATCCGCGCCGAAATCCGCGAGATCGAAGAGGGCCGCGCCGACCGCGACGGCAACCCGCTCAAGCACGCCCCACACACGGTCGAAGACCTCGTGGGCGACTGGAACCGGCCCTACTCGCGGGAACAGGGCTGCTTCCCGCCGGGCGCCTTCCGGGTCGACAAGTACTGGCCCCCGGTCAACCGTGTCGACAATGCCTACGGCGACCGCAACCTCGTCTGCATCTGTCCGCCGCTCGAGGCCTACGCGGAAGCGGCGGAATAACCCGCACCGCGAGTCGGCGGCGGGTCAAGGATCGGCGCAGCCGACCGCGCCCCCGGCGCGGCCCGTCCTTGACGCGCCGGCGACTCGCCCCACCATTGAAATGGCGACTTGAGGGGCACACCGCCCCCTCAAGCGCCTCCCCAGCAAATGGACCGAACCGGCCAGCCCTCCCAAATGTCGAACAAGAGCGCCCGCCGCGTGGCCCTGCCATCGGCGGGGCCGCGCAAAACCTGTGCGCGGCGTCAGCCGCGCGCTATTGGGAAACCCTCAGCCCGCGCGGCGCGACAGTTTGGATGGCCAGGACGACAGCCCCCGCGCGACCGACATGAAGGCGCGCTTGGCCACCTTCTTCTCGATATCCGCATAGGTCGCTTCCCCCGCCAGAACCTCGAACAGCGACGAACGCATCAGGTCCGAGGTGCGCAGCTTCTCCCTGAACAGGTCGCGCATGGCCGACTTGTAGGCGATCACGCGCAGCCGCCGAACGCGTTCGAGGTCCGACTGGATATACCTGATCCGGCGGACATAGGCCCGGTCGGCCCGCTGCACACGACCCTCGGCGATCACCTGCGCGGCGGCCTCGGCGGCCTCGGCCCCGCTCTCGATGGCGAGCGCGATACCCTCCCCGGTGATCCCGTCCACGAACCCGGCCGCGTCGCCCACGAGAAGGATGTTGCCCTTGCCCGGATGCTCCTTGAAATCACCCAGCGGGATATGCGCGCCCTTGATCGTCACGCTCGCCGCATCCACGCCTTCGTGCGCCAGATAGCGCGCCATCAGCGCCTTGAGGTCCTGATCCACTGACCGGATCGCGCCCAGCCCGATGGTCCGGCTCCCGGCCTTGGGGAAGTTCCAGCCATAGCCCCAGCGCACGATGTCGAAATCGATGGACATCAGCGCCTCGGCCTCGCACCCCCCCGGCACTTCCGTCTCGAAGGCGAAGCCGATCTTCTCGGGGTCGAAGGCCGCGCCGAGGATATGCTTGGCCACGGGCGAAGCGGCCCCGTCCGCGCCCACCAACACGCCGTAGCCAATGCGCGTGCCGTCTGCGAGCACGATCGCGCTTTCGCCGTCCAGGATCCGCTCGACCCGCGTGCCTTGCATGTCCACGGCCCCAGCCGCGACAGCGGCCCGTTGCAGCCAATGGTCGAAATCCAGCCGATAGGTATAGGTCAGGTCATAGGGCGCATCGAACCGGTTGAGCTCCTCCCCGTCCCATTTGAACGCCACCTGCCGCGAGACGAGGTACATCTCCGGCGTCATCTCCATGTCGAAGACCCGCCTGACCGCCTTGTTGCCACGCGGACTGACCAGCGCACCGCACAGTTTGGGGCGCGGGAACACGGCCTTGTCGATCAGTGCAACCGACAAGCCAAGGTCGCAGGCCCGACGCGCGGCGGCGGAGCCGGCAGGCCCTGCGCCGATCACGACGACATCGAAACTCTGGTCGGTCATGGAGGACTCCCGCAAGCTACCCGGACTGTCTAGGGGAAAGGTCCGCGGCTGAGAAGGCCACATCCCGCTCGGCAAGCCACGCCGCGAACCGCAGGATTTTTTCGTCCAGCGTGCAGGTTCTCGGCGCACGGTCCAACTCTGCCTGATAGGCCTCGCGCAGGACGCGCTGTTCTTCGGCTGGCAGATCGGCCCAGTTTCGCATATCGGCCTCCTTGATGTGCGGGGTTCGCACCCTACATATTCATCGGATAGAATATAATTCGAGGGCACGTCATGGCCAAACACGTCAAACTCACCTGTCTCGACTGCGGGGCGCTCAACCGCGCGCCTGAGGACAAGCTCGGCGCGGGGCCGAAATGCGGCACCTGCGGCGCGAAGCTTATCGACGGCAAGGTGCGCGAGCTTGATCCCGCGACGCTCGCCAAAGCGGCCAAGGCCGACGACCTGCCATTGCTCGTCGATTTCTGGGCGCCGTGGTGCGGCCCCTGCCGGATGATGGCGCCGGAGTTCCAAAAGGCCGCCCAGGCGCTCGCCCCTCATGCGCGGCTCGCCAAGATCAACACCGAGGACTTTCCCAAGGTGTCGATGAAGAACAACATCCGCGGTATCCCGGCGCTGATCCTTTACCAGAAAGGGCGCGAAGTGGCCCGGCAGGCCGGGGCGATCCGCGCCGCGCAGATCGAGGACTTCGTGCGCTCGAAGGCGAAGGTCGGGGCCTGATTTCGGCCCCGAAACACGCTTGACAGTTCGGGCGGAAACCTCCAGATAGCACCGCGTTGGGGCCGTAGCTCAGTTGGGAGAGCGCGTCGTTCGCAATGACGAGGTCGTCGGTTCGATCCCGATCGGCTCCACCAAATTCCCACCCGAAACCGGACAGCCGCCGCGCCGCTATTCTGCGGCGAGGATTTCGGTCTTTTCCGGGTGACGCGCCGCGAACTGCCGGATGTAATTCATGCCCATCGTATCCGCGGTCTCGGTGACCTTCACGAAAACCCCAATGGTATCGCCCCAGAAATTATCCGTGTGGCGCCGCGTGCGTGTCAGCCGCTTGGCCCGCGCCTTGTTCTTCTGCTGATAGTATTCGATGTGTTCATCGGACCAGTCCGTCGTCGTCTCGCGACATTCGAACCCGCCCCATTTCGCCATCGCGAACATCCCGTCGCGATACCAGCGCCAGCAATCCTGCGGGTCGCGGTGTTCCGGCCCGCGCGAGGGGGCGACATGGACCATGACACCACCCATCTTCAGCACCCGCGACATTTCAAGGAATGTCAGCCAGAAGAACTCGTTATGCTCGAGCATGTTGCCCGAGATCACGGCGTCATACGTCCCGTCCGCGATGTCGAAACGCCAAGGGTCTTCAAGCACGACATCCACATTCGGACCGGCCTTCAAGTCCATGCCGTCATAGGTCCAGCCGCCCTCTTCCCAGATGCCACGGAACCAGCGGCGCTTCCCGACCGAGCCGACGTCCAGAACCCGTCCGGGTTCGCGCGCCGCCACATGCTTGGCGAAGGCCTTTTTCATCAGTGAAATGGTTTCCTTGTGCATCTGCCCGCTCAACTTCTTGTCGTTTTGCGACAAGAATTGTTAACGAGGGCTGAAACTCAAGCGAAAAGCATCCGGAATCCGATATTCCCTACATCCGTTGCCCGGCAACATAGGTCGCGGCAACCGCCCGGTCGTCGCCCATCATGAGCGTCGGAAAGAGCTGCTCCCAGATCGACTCGGCCCGGTCAGCGCGCTGCGCGATGGCGGGCGTCGAGGCGAGGTCCAGAACCACGAGGTCCGCCTCGGCATCCGGCGCAAGCGTGCCGATCACGCCTGTCATCCCCAACGCCTCGGCGCTGCCCGCCGTGGCGAGCCAGAGAAGCTGCGCGGGGTGGAGCGCCGTGCCGCGAAGCTGCCCGACCTCATAGGCCGCGGCCATCGTGCGCAGCATCGAGAATGACGAGCCGCCCCCGGTGTCCGTCGCCAGCCCCACGCGGTGCCCAGCCGCGCGCAGCCCGGCCATGTCGAACAGCCCGGACCCGATGAAGGTGTTGGATGTCGGACAATGGATCAGGCTCGCGCCCGCCTCCAGAAGCCGCGCCCGCTCCCGCTGTGACAGGTGGATCGCGTGCCCCATCAGCGCACCCTCACCCAACAGGCCGAACCGGTCGTAGATGTCGGTGTAATCCGTGGCCTCGGGATACATCCCCATGACCCACTCGATTTCCTCGGTCTGCTCAGACAGATGCGTCTGCATAAGGCAGGTCGGGTGCTCACCCCAAAGCGCGCCCAGCGCCTCGAGCTGTTCAGGCGTCGAGGTCGGCGCGAAACGTGGCGTGATCGCGTAGGTCAGCCGCCCCTGCCCGTGCCAGCGCGCGATCAGCCGCTGCGAGTCGTCATAGGCCGACTGCGCCGTGTCGCGCAGATCGTCCGGCGCGTTGCGGTCCATGCAGGTCTTGCCGCCGACCACGCGCATCCCCCGCTTCTGCGCCTCGGCGAAATAGGCGCCCACGCTTTCGGGATGGATCGTGCAGAAACTCGCGGTCGTGGTCGTCCCGTTCGCCAGCACGATGTCGAAATAGCGCGCTGCCACCTCGGCGGTGTAACCGGGATCGCCGAAGCGCGCCTCTTCGGGAAAGGTGTAGGTGTTGAGCCAGTCGATCAGCCGCTTGCCCCAGCTCGCCACGATCCCCGTCTGCGGATAATGCGCATGCGCGTCGATGAAGCCGGGCAGGATCAGCCCGTCACCGTGGTCCTCGATGTCGGCATTGGCCCAGAGGCGCTTGAGCGTGTCCGCCGGCCCGACCTCGATGATCGTGCCGGTGGTGTCGTCCACGACGACGCCCGACCGCCGGTCCCACAGGGCCGACATCTCCGGGGTTTCCGCGAACGGGTCCGCGATGAACGAAAGGGTCTGGCCGAGGATGAGTTTCATGTCTGTCCGCACGTCGTTACCCCGGCGAAACTATGCCGCACATCGGGCGAGGTCCACGGGTTTAACCCTGTATCTCCGCGACACCTTCCCCTAATGTCGCCGCGACCACAGGCGGGGTGTCAAATGGCAGAAGACCAGATCACCGAAGACCTCCACGAAGAGGACGACTACGCGCTCGACCGGGAGACGGTCGAACCGGTGCTGACCGCGCTGCGCGAAGGTGACAGCGACGCGCTGATCGAGGCGCTCGAACCGGTCCACCCGGCCGACATCGCCGACCTTCTGGAACAGGTCGACGAGGACACGCGCCTGCGTCTCGTCCAGCTTTACGGCAAGGAATTCGACGGCGACATCCTCTCGGAACTGAACGAGAGCGTGCGTGAAAGCGTCATCGGCGCGCTGCACCCCGAAGTGCTGGCCGACGCGGTGCGGGAGCTGGAAACCGACGACGTCGTCGACCTGATCGAGGATCTCGACGAGCCGCAGCAGGAGATCATCCTCGACGCCCTCGCCGTCACCGACCGGGCCGCCGTCGAACAGTCGCTCTCCTACCCCGAGGAATCGGCGGGCCGCCTGATGCAGCGCGAGCTTGTGGCAGCGCCCGAACACTGGGACGTGGGCCACCTGATCGACCACATGCGCGCCCATGACGACCTGCCGGACCAGTTCTACCACGTCATCCTCGTGGACCCCCGGATGCGGCCCACCGGCTATGTCACGCTGGGCAAGATCATGGCCTCGCCCCGCACCACGGCCTTGTCCGAGATCACCGAGGACAGCTTCCGCACCATCCCCGTCTATCAGGACGAGGGCGACGTGGCCTATGCCTTCAACCAGTATCACCTGATTTCGGCCCCCGTCGTGGACGAAGACGACCGGCTCGTCGGCGTCATCACCATCGACGACGCCATGATCATCCTGGACGAGGAACACGAAGAGGACATCCTGCGCCTCGCCGGTGTGGGCGACGGCTCGCTCAACGACCGGGTGAGCGAAACGGTGCGCGCGCGCCTGCCGTGGCTCGCCGTGAACCTCGGCACCGCCATCCTCGCCTCGCTCGTCATCGCGCTGTTCGAGGACGTCATCGCGGGCTTCGTCGCGCTGGCCGTGCTCATGCCCATCGTCGCCTCGATGGGCGGCAACGCCGGCACCCAAAGCCTGACCGTCGCCGTGCGCGCCATCGCCACCCGCGACCTCACCTCCTCGAACGTCTGGCGCGTGATCCGGCGCGAGGCTGCCGTGGGCTTCATCAACGGCGCGGTTTTCGCGGTGGTCATGGGCATTGTCGGCGTCATCTGGTTCGGAACGCCCCTTTTGGGCGCGGTGATCGCCGCAGCAATGGTCATCAACCTCATGGTCGCGGGGCTCGCGGGCGTGCTCGTCCCCGTCCTGCTCGACAAGTTCAAGATCGACCCGGCGCTCGCCTCCGGCACCTTCGTGACGACCGTGACCGATGTGGTCGGCTTCTTCGCCTTCCTCGGCCTCGCCGGGATCGTGCTTCTATGACCGTGACGATGGACAAGACCGACGCCCGCGTGCGCGCCCTCGCCGCCCGTGACGGGGCGCATGAACGCGCCCGCGATCAGGCCGCGCAGGCCCGGCTCAGGGCCGCGCTCCTGCCCTACAGGGGCCGCCCGCTGGCCGGGTTTCTCCCCATCGGGACGGAAATCGACTCCCGCGCCGTCATGGCCGAGATGTGCGAACATGGCCCCGTCGGCGTGCCCGTCACGCCCAAACGCGGCAACCCGCTCTCATTCCGGCTCTGGACCCCCGAGACCCCGCTGATCGAAGGCGGTTATGGCACGAGCTGGCCCGCCGAGGGGCCCGAGGTGGTGCCCGAGGTGCTGATCGTCCCGCTCGTGGCCTTCGACCGGGCCGGCAACCGGCTGGGCTATGGCGGTGGCTTCTACGACCGCACGCTGGAGGCGCTCCGGGCCCAGCGCCCGACCGTGGCCATCGGCTATGCCTACGGCGCGCAGGAGATGGACGACCTGCCGCTCGAACCCACCGACCAGCCGCTCGACGCCATCGTGACCGAACGCGAAACCCTGCGCTTCGACTGACCGGCCCCGGCGTCACCTGCCCGCCCGCTTGCGCCCGCCCGCACCAACCCGTAACCAGTTCATATGAAGATACTCTTTCTTGGCGACGTGATGGGCCGGGCCGGACGGCAGGCCATCTCCGACAGGCTCCCGACCCTCCGCGAGGACTGGAAGCTCGATTTCGTGGTGGTCAATGGCGAGAATGCGACCTCCGGGGCCGGGCTGACCGAGGCCCACGCGAAGCTCATCTTCGAGGCGGGGGCGGACGTGGTCACCTTGGGCGACCATGCCTTCGACCAGAAGGAAATGCTCTCCTACTGCGAACGCGAAACCCGGATCATCCGGCCGCTGAACTTCGCCAAAGACGCGCCCGGGCGCGGCGCGCGCGTGTTCGAGGACCGGCGCGGGCGGCGCATCCTCGTGGCCCAGATCCTCGGCAACGTCTTCATGAAACGCGCCTTCGAAGACCCGTTCGGCCAGATCGAAAAGGCGCTTCAGCCCTTCAACCTCGGCGGCGCCGTGCAGGCCACGCTGGTCGATGTGCATTGCGAGGCGACGTCCGAGAAGATGGCGATGGGCCACTTCCTCGATGGCCGCGCGAGCGTGGTGGTCGGCACCCATACCCACGTCCCCACGGGGGACGCGATGATCCTGCCGGGCGGCACCGCTTATCTCACCGACGCCGGGATGTGCGGCGACTACCACTCGGTGATCGGCATGGAAAAGGCCGAGCCGCTGCGCCGTTTCGTCACCGGCATGGTCAAGGGGCGCTTCTCCCCGGCCAACGAGTCCGCGACGCTCTCGGGCCTCTATGTCGAGACCGACGACAAGACCGGCAAGGCCACGCGGATCGAGATGGTGCGACAGGGCGGAAAACTGCAACAGGCTGCACCATAGCGACACAACGACCGCTTGCCGGTAAGCGGCACGCAGGTCTAAATGGCGCGGTCGGGGTCAGGACACCATGAGCTTCATCGAACTTCCGCAATCCGCAGAACCCATCGTGGCGCTCATCGTCGTCGGCGTCATGTTCCTCATGTTCCTGCGTGAGATCTTCCCGACCGAAGTCGTGGCCATCGGCGGGGTCGCCGTGATGCTCGTCACCGGAATCCTGCCCTACGACGCCGCGCTCGCTGTCTTGGCCAACCCCGCGCCCTGGACCATCGCCTGCATGTTCATCGTCATGGGGGCGCTCGTGCGCACCGGGGCGCTCGACTGGTTCACCCAGATTGCCGAGCGGCAGGCGGGGGCAAGCCCGCGCCTCGCCATCGGCGTGCTCATGGTCTTCGTCGTCTTCGCCTCGGCCTTCGTGTCCAATACGCCCGTGGTGGTGGTGATGATCCCGGTCTTCACCCAACTCGCACGCAAGCTCGAGATTTCGGCCTCCAAGCTTCTGATCCCGCTGTCCTACGGCGCGATCATGGGCGGCACGCTCACGCTCATCGGGACGTCCACCAACCTGCTCGTCGACGGCGTGGCGCGCTCCAACGGGCTGGAGCCCTTCTCGATCTTCGAAATCACGCCCCTGGGAATTCTCGTCGTGGCCTGGGGCATGGCGTATCTCTATGTCGTCGCGCCCAAGCTCCTGCCCGAGCGTGACAGCATGGCGACGCTCCTCACCGACCGGTCGCGCAAGAAGTTCTTTACCGAGGCCGTGATCCCCCCGGAATCCAACCTGATCGGGCGCGACGCGCTCAGCGTGCAACTGTTCAAGCGCGAAGGTGTGCGGCTGATCGACGTAGTGCGCGGCGACATCTCGCTGCGCCGCAACCTCAAGGGCGTGAAGCTTCAGGTCGGCGACCGGATCGTTCTGCGCACCCAGATGACCGAACTGCTCTCGCTCCAGCGCAACAAGAGCCTCAAGCGCGTCGATCAGGTGTCGGCGGTCGAGACGACGACGGTCGAGGTCCTGATCTCACCGGGCTGCAAGATGATCGGGCGCAAGCTGGGCCAGCTGCGCCTGCGTCGCCGCTACGGCGTCTACCCGCTCGCGGTCCACCGCCGGAACCAGAACATCGGCCAGCAACTCGACAACGTGACCGTGCGCGTGGGCGACACGCTCCTGCTCGAAGGCGCACCCGAGGACATTCAGCGGCTCGCGGCCGACATGGACCTCGTCGACGTGGCCAAGCCCTCGGGCCGGGCGTTTCGGCGCGGCCACGCGCCCATCGCGCTCCTGTCGCTCTTCGGGATCGTGGCGCTGGCCGGTCTCGGCGTTGCCCCGATCCTTGCCGTTGCCGTGGTGGCGGTGGCCGTGGTGCTCCTGACCCGTGCCGTGGATGCGGACGAGGCGTTCAGCCAGATCGAGGGCCGCCTGCTCGCCCTCATCTTCGCCATGCTCGCCATCGGCGCAGCCCTCGACGCGTCAGGCGCGGTGGAAGTGATCGCGAGCGCGCTGGCCCCGATGATCGAAGGCTTCCCGCCCTTCCTCGTGATCTGGTCGATCTACCTGCTGACCTCGGTGCTGACCGAACTCGTGTCAAACAACGCCGTCGCGGTCGTCGTGACGCCCATCGCCATCGGGATCGGCGTGGCCATCGGGATAGACCCCCGCCCCCTCGTGGTTGCGGTCATGGTCGCCGCCTCGGCGAGTTTCTCGACCCCCATCGGCTACCAGACGAACACGCTCGTCTATGGTCCCGGCGGCTATCGGTTCACCGATTTCATGAAGGTCGGCATTCCGCTCAACCTGTCGATGGGTCTGCTGGTCAGCGCGGTGATCCCGCTCATCTGGCCGCTCTGAGCTCCGGTTTCGAACGGGCTTCGCCCGTCCGACCGGGGCGGGGGCTCTGCCCCCGCACCCCCGAAGTATTTTCGGAACGAAGAAGATGGACCCCGGGCTAGTAGCCCCGTGCCTTGTCAACCTGATGGAGAAGGGGCTCGCCCGCCTCGACGCGCCGGATGTTCGCAGCCACGACGCGCGAGGCTGTCTCGGGCCGGGTTTCCGAGGCGATATGCGGCGTGACCGTCACGTTCGGGTGCGACCAGAATGGATGATCGCGCGGCAGCGGTTCGACCCGGAACGTGTCGAGCGTCGCATGGCCAAGCCGCCCGCTGTCCAGCGCCGCCAGCAGCGCCTCATCGTCGATCAGCGCGCCACGTCCGGGGTTCAGGACCACCGCCCCCACAGGCATCAGCGCCAGCCTGCGCGCGTTCAGCGTGTTCTCAGTCTCTGGCGTCGATGGCAGAAGCAGCACCACGATCTCGGCCTCCGACAACACCCGGTCCAGCCCCGCGTCCCCGTGGAAACAGGCCACACCCGGCAGCGACTTTGGCGACCGGCTCCACCCCGCCACGACGAAGTTGAGCCGTGTGAGCGCCATCGCGCAGGCCGCGCCCAGCTCGCCCAGCCCAAGGATCGCGACCTTGCGTTGCCGGGCCAGTGGCGGGGCTGTCTGCCGCCATTCCGGGGCGTCGCGCGTTATGTGCGCGTCGAGGCCAAGGTGATGGCGCAGCACATGCCCCGTCACCCATTCGACCATGCCCTCGGTCAGCCCCTCATCCACCATCCGTGCGTAAGGTTGCGTCAGCGTCTCGTTCGCGATGATGGACTCGACCCCGGCCCAGAGCCCCAGAACCGCTTTCGTGTTGGTATAGCCCGACAGGTCCGCCGCCCCGCCGCCCGGCGCATAGATGACGTAATCCACCACCTCCGGCGCATGATCCGTGGCCAGCTCCGCGTCGAGCCCCGCCTCGGCCAAAGCCGCCTCAAGGTGCGGGCGCCACGGCGCGATCATGTCGTCGCGCATGAGCATCTGAACCTTCAACATCAGCGCGGCCTGTGAACGTGGGCGGACTGGACGAGGCCGAAGCCGATCATCAGGATCAGCATGGCCGAGCCGCCGTAGCTGACCAGCGGGAGCGGCACGCCGACGACGGGCGCAAGCCCCATGACCATCGACATGTTCACCGCGAAGAAGAAAAAGAACGTCGCCGCAATCCCGAGGGTGAGCAGCGAGCCATAGCGGTCCGTGTTACGCACCGCCGAAGCGATGCAGAAAATGATGATCGCGACATACAGGGCGAGGAGCGAGGCCGCCCCGACGAAACCGAATTCCTCGGCCAGTGTCGTGAAAATGAAGTCCGTCTGCTTTTCCGGCAGGAAGTTCAGCCGCGACTGCGTGCCCTGCATGAACCCCCGCCCGGTCCATCCGCCCGATCCCAGCGCGATCTTCGACTGGGTGATGTGATACCCCGCGCCCAGCGGGTCCGAGGACGGGTCGAGGAAGGTGTCGATCCGACGATACTGGTAGTCCTTGAGAAGTTGCCAGTCGGTCCCGCGTGAACTGAACACCGCCGCCACAAGCCCGACGCCTGCGCCGCCCACCACGAGGAAATAAAGGATATGCACCCCCGCAAGGAACATCAGGACCGCGCCGCCCGCGACCAGCAGGATCGAGGTGCCGAGGTCCGGCTGGCGCAGGACGAGGTAGGTGGGCACCAGCACAACCACCACCGGGATCAGCACCCAGAGCGGGCGCGACACCTTGTCGACGTCGAGCCAGTCGTAATAGGCGGCCAGCACCATGATGAGCGTGATCTTGGTGAGCTCCGAGGGTTGCAGCCGCATGAACCCGAGGTCGATCCAACGTTGTGCGCCCATGCCCACGTCGCCCACGAACTCGACCGCGACGAGGAGCGCGAGCGATACCGCGAAAGCCAGCGCGGACAGGTTGCGCCAGAACCAGATCGGAACCATCGCCACGATGAACATCATCACGAAGCCCAGCGCGAACCGCTTCATCTGCGGCTCGGCCCAGGGCGAATAGGACCCGCCCGCGACCGAGTAGAGCATGAGAAAGCCGATTGCGGCGGCGGCGGCCAGCAGGAGCGCCAGAACCCAGTTGAAATACAGCACCTTGGACAGGCCCGTGGGCGTGTGCTTGACGTTGTATTCGAGAAAACTCATGCCCGCGACCTGCCCTGCGACGGCGCCTGCGGCTCGCGCAATTCCATCATGTCGAACTGCGAACGGATCGTGCCGCGCTGGGGCGACGGATAGGCGTCGAGCGGCGGGATGTCGTCATAGAGCGCGGCGAGCAGGATGTCGCGCGCGATAGGCGCGGCGGCGGTGGACCCGCCTCCGCCATGCTCGACCACGACCGACACGGCCACTTCCGGCGCGTCATGGGGCGCGAAGCTCACGAACAAAGCGTGGTCGCGCCGCTCCCACGGCAGGTCTTCGTTGCGGGTCACGCCAGCGGCCCGCTCGGCGGCGGTGATGTTGCGGACCTGACTGGTGCCGGTCTTGCCCGCCATGCGTACACCCTCGGCCACGACGCGCGAGCGTCCTGCCGTGCCGCGCGTCCCGTTGACCACCTCGTACATGCCCTGCTGAACGGCGGCGAGGTGGGCCGGATCGACGTCGAGCGGCTCGGTGCCCAGCACAGGCTCCTCCACCCCGTCGACGGACCGCACGAGGCGCGGTTCGATCACCTGCCCCGTCGCGATGCGCGAGGTCATGATCGCCAGTTGCAGCGGCGAGGCCAGCACGAAGCCCTGCCCGATGGCGGCGTTCAGGCTGTCGCCCACCACCCAGTCGGCCCCGCGCACCTCGCGCTTCCACTCCTTCGTGGGGATCAGCCCTTCGGCCACGCCCGACAGCGGCACGTCCGGGCGGATGCCAAGCCCCAGCTTGCGCGCCATCGCCGACATCCGTTCGATCCCGACCCGCTGGGCCAGTTCGTAGTAATAGACGTCACAGCTTTCGCGCAGCGATTTCACGAGGTTCACGCGCCCGTGCCCGCCGCGCCGCCAGCAGTGGAACCGGCGATCATGCAACTCGGTATAGCCCCGGCAGGTGATCGTCTCTTCCAGGTCGATCTCACCCGCTTCCAGCGCGGCCAGCGCCGTGACCATCTTGAAGGTGGACCCCGGCGGATAGGTGCCCTGCGCCGTCTTGTTGGCGAGCGGACGATAGGGGTCTTCGAGCAGGCCGTTGTAGTCCTTTGACGAAATCCCGCGCACGAACTTGTTGGGGTCATAGGAGGGCGCCGACGCGATGGCGAGGATATCGCCGTTGCGCGGGTCCATCACGACCGCCGCCGCGCTTTCGCCCGACAACCGCGCCTCGGCGAAATTCTGAAGCGCATGGTTCACGGTGAGCTGAAGGTTCGCACCCGCGACGCCTTCCTGCCGCCCAAGCTCGCGCATCACCCGGCCCACGGCGTTGACCTCGATACGCCGGGTGCCCGCCTCGCCACGCAACTGTCCCTCGTGCTTGTTCTCCACACCCGTCTTGCCGATCTGGAAGCGCGGAATCTGGAGCACCGGATCGGGGTCTTCGATCCGGCTCAGGTCGTAATCCGACACCGGCCCGACATAGCCCACCACATGGGCGAAATCCGACCCCATCGGGTAAATCCGGCTCAACCCCATTTCCGGCGTCACACCCGGCAGCGCGGGGGCATTCACCGCGACCTTGGAGATATCCTCCCACGACACGCGGTCCGCGATGGTCACGGGCACGAAGGGCGAGCGGCGGCTCATCTCTTCGAGCGCCTTGGCCTTGTCCTCGGGCGAAATCCAGACGAGCTTGCCCAGCCGGTCCAGCACCTCCTCCGGGTCGCCCGCATCCTCACGCACCATGATGATGGAGTAATTCTGTTCGTTTCCGGCGAGCAGCACGCCCTTGCGGTCATAGATCAACCCGCGCACCGGCGGCACGAGGCGGATGTTGACGCGGTTCTCCTCGGCCAACATCCGGTATTCGTCGGCCTGATCGACCTGCATGTAACGCATCCGCGCGACCAGCACGCCCGCCATTGCCACCTGCCCCGCGCCGAGCAGGAGTCCGCGCCGGGTGATGCGCTTGGCGCTCTTTTCCGTATCTGCGGGGGATCGTTTCATGCCGTCCGCGCCTCCGGGTCGATCGAACCGGGCTTCATCCACGAGATGCGGAAGCCCAGAGTGGAAATGAGGACCGTCACCGGATAGAAGACGACGGTGACCAGCAGGCTCAGAACCGTGATGCCAAAGGCCACCTGCGGCACCATGAAGACGCCCAGGATCAGGCGCTCGGCCAGCATCATCAGGAACATGATCGCGGCGACCGAGGCCCATTCGACGGCGAACCCCTGATCCGACAGCAGCCCGCGCCGCGACCGGATCGCCTCGATCCCCAGAATGGCGAGCAGCGGCGCGATCCCCGGCGGGGCGAGCGACAGCATATCTCCCAGCAGGAGCACCGCGGCCACGAGCAGAACCGGCATGTAGTCGGGCCGACGCACGGTCCAGGCAAAGGCAAAACACAGGATCAGGTCGGGCGGCGGAAAGGCCTGCGCGCCGGAGTGGAGCGGCAGCATCCGGGTAAAGATGATCAGCCCCGAGATCGCGAGGAACAGAAGGCCATAAAGCAGGCGGCGCAGCAGATACGGGTCGATCATTGAGTGACCTCCACCGTCTCCGTGCCTTCGCAGGTCTCCGGCACCTCGTCGCCCTCGGCCAGCCCGGTGCACTCTTCCGGCAGGCCTTCGGCGACCGGCGCGGTGGCCGGGTTCATCACGATAAGCGCCCCGCTGTCGGTGACCACCTCGCCCGGATGCGAACGCATGACGCGCAGGAATTCGAGCCGCTCGTAATCGGCGGCGAGCCGCACGCGCAGTCGCCGGTCCTTGCCCTGCACCACTTCCCCGACCAGCAGCCCCGCCGGAAACACTCCGCCGTCACCTGACGACAGAACCCGGTCGCCGGGCCGCACCAGGTCGCGGTTCTCGAGGAATTCGAGCGGCGGCACCGACGAGTTGTCGCCGGTCAGAATGGCGGTCTGGCCCGAGGGCTGAACGGTCACGGGGATACGGCTGTTGGAATCAGTGAGCAGGATCACCCGCGCGGTGCGCTCCCCCACCCCCGCGATCCGCCCGACGAGGCCAAGACCATCCATCGCCGCCCAGCCATCGACCAGCCCGTCGCGGGAGCCGAGGTTGATGAGAACCGACTGACGGAAGGGCGAGCCGCTGTCGGCCAGCACCACCCCGGTCACATAAGACAGCCGCGCATCCAGCCGCACGTTGTTCAGGTCGCGCAGCTTGGCGTTTTCCTGCTCCAGTTGAAGCGCGGCCTCTTTCCACGCCTGCATCTGGCGCAGTTCGCGCCGCAGCTCCTGATTTTGCTCGGAAATGCGCTGGTAGCTTTGAAAGTTCTCGATGGCGTCGGCGGTCTTCGTCACGGGCACCAGCGCCCATTCGAAACTGGGCACCACGCTGTCGACCAGTTGCGCCCGGAAGCGTTCAACCCGCGGGCTGTCGATCCGCCACAAAAGGAACAGGGCGAACAGGACGAACAGCGTCAGACCGATCAGGATGCGCCTGACCGGGCCAACATAGTCTTCTGTCCGTGCCTTGGACCGTGCCAATTTTTCCCCCCAGTGCTACGGGGCGGCCACGCGGGCCTTCAACTGTCGTAGTCGATAACGTGACGCAGTTGCTTTTCGTATTCCAGTGCCTTGCCGGTGCCCAAGGCTACACAATTCAGCGACTCGTCGGCCACCGAGATGGACAGACCCGTCTGCTCGCGCAGCGCGAGGTCCAGTTCACCGAGCAGCGCACCGCCACCCGTGAGCATCACGCCGCGGTCGACGATATCGGCACCGAGGTCGGGCGGCGTCGTCTCCAGCGCCGTCATCACCGCCTCGCAGATCTGCTGGACGGGTTCGGCCAGCGCCTCGGCCACCTGGGCCTGGCTGATCTCGATTTCCTTGGGCACGCCGTTGAGCAGGTCGCGGCCCCGGATATGCATGGAGGCGCCGCGCCCGTCGTCGGGCATCCGCGCCGTGCCGATGGAGGTCTTGATCCGCTCGGCGGTGGATTCCCCGATCAGCAGGTTATGCTGGCGACGCAGGTAATTGACGATGGCCTCGTCCATCCGGTCGCCACCGACACGGACCGAGCGGGCATAAACGATGTCACCCAGCGACAGCACGGCCACCTCGGTCGTCCCGCCGCCGATGTCCACGACCATCGACCCGGTCGGATCGGTGATCGGCATCCCGGCCCCGATGGCCGCCGCGATGGGCTCCGCGATCAGGCCGGCGCGCCGCGCGCCTGCGGACAAGACCGACTGGCGAATGGCCCGCTTCTCGACCGGCGTGGCGCCGTGGGGCACGCAGACGATGATCTTGGGCTTCGAGAATGTGGTGCGCTTATGAACCTTGCGGATGAAGTGCTTAATCATCTCTTCCGCGGTGTCGAAATCGGCGATCACGCCCTCGCGCATCGGCCGGATCGCTTCGATCGAGCCGGGGGTCCGCCCCAGCATCAGCTTGGCGTCCTCACCCACGGCGAGCACTTTCTTCACCCCGTCTTTGACGTGGTAAGCAACCACCGACGGTTCGTTCAGAATCACACCCCGACCCTTCACATAGACGAGCGTGTTCGCCGTCCCGAGGTCGATCGCCATGTCAGACGAGAAAAGTCCAGAGAATCCAACCATTTTCGGTGTCTTCCGTTCGTCCCATTACCCAATACCCCGGCTCGTTGGCCGGGGGTTTGAGGCCTTATATGGGCCATAGGCTTTGGGTGAAAGGGGGTGCGCAAAAACCTCCGGCAGCTTTCTGCCCAGACCGACCCTTTTCCGCCGAGCAGAACCTGTGCCGTGAATGAGGGCGGGGCCGCCCCTTGCGCCCCCGCCCTGTCGATCAGTTCGCGTCGGAGTAGTGGATACCCGGCGACGACTTCGCCAGCCGGATCTGAAGCCGGTTGAGCGCGGTGATATAGGCCTTGGCCGAGGCGACGACGGTATCGGTATCGGCCGACTGCCCGGTCGAGATGCGCCCGTTCTCCGACAGACGCACCGAAACGGTCGCCTGCGCGTCGGTGCCTTCGGTCACGGCGGACACCTGATAGATTTCCAGCCGCGCCTCGGTCGGGAACAGTGCCTTCACGGCGTTGAAGGTCGCGTCCACGGGGCCGTCGCCGGTCTGGGTGGTCGACACCTCTTCCCCGTCAATCTCCAGCACGATATCCGCGCTCTGCGGCCCCTCGGTCCCGCACATGACCCTGAGCGACGTCAGCTTGATCTTCTCGACCGCCTTGTCGCCCGCCGTATCGGCCACCAGCGCGATGATGTCGTCGTCGTAGACCTCCTTCTTGCGGTCGGCCAGCGACTTGAAGCGCACGAAGATGTCCTTGAGCTGGTTGTCCCCGACCTCCAGCCCCAGCGCGTTGAGCTTGTCGCGCAGCGCAGCCCGCCCCGAGTGCTTGCCCAGCGGCAGCGACGAGGCGGCCAGCCCGATATCCTCGGGCTTCATGATCTCGAACGTCTCGGCGTTCTTGAGCATCCCGTCCTGGTGAATGCCCGACTCGTGGGCAAAGGCGTTCTTGCCGACCACGGCCTTGTTGAACTGGACCGGGAAGCCCGACACTTGGCTCACACGGCGGCTGATCTGCATGATCCGCTTGGTGTCGATCTTCGTGGCATAGGGCATGATGTCGTTGCGCACGCGCAGCGCCATGACGATCTCTTCGAGCGCGGTGTTGCCCGCACGCTCGCCCAGCCCGTTGATGGTGCATTCCACCTGCCGCGCACCCGCCTCGACGGCGGCGAGGCTGTTGGCGGTCGCCATGCCCAGATCGTTGTGGCAGTGGGTCGAGAACACCACCTCGTCCCCGCCCGGCACCTTTTCGATCAGCATCCGGATCAGCTCGGCGCTTTCACGCGGCGCGGTATAACCCACCGTGTCGGGAATGTTTATCGTGGTCGCCCCCGCCTTGATCGCGATTTCGACCACGCGGCAGAGGTAATCATGCTCGGTGCGCGTCGCGTCCATCGGCGACCACTGGACGTTGTCGGTCAGGTTGCGCGCATGGCTCACCGTGTCGTGGATCAGGTCCGCCATGTCATCCTGGCTCAGACCCGGAATGGCACGGTGAAGCGGCGAGGTGCCGATGAATGTATGAATCCGGGGCTTTCCGGCGTGTTTCACCGCCTCATATGCCCGCTCGATATCGGTTTTGTTCGCGCGCGCCAGCCCGCAGATGGTGGAATTCTTCGACCGGACGGCGATTTCCTTCACCGCCTCGAAGTCACCCTCGGAGGCGATGGGGAACCCGGCCTCGATGATATCCACGCCCATCTCGTCGAGCATCTCGGCGATCTCGAGCTTTTCCTCGTGGCTCATCGTCGCGCCGGGGCTCTGCTCGCCATCGCGCAGCGTCGTATCGAAAATCAGGACGCGGTCCTGCTCGGTCTTGTCGGTCATTGGATTGTCTCTCTTGTCTGTCTTAGCCGTGGGTTCGCAGGCGCGGTGACATACCTCTGAGCGCTCGCGCCAACCGGCACGCTCAGAGGCGGCTAAGAAGAAGAAGGGCGGCGCACGGCGACAGATGCGGGGTCGCACCGGTGGCAAGCGTGATATGGGCCGCGTTCATCATGGCCGCGTTTATAACCCGCCCTGCGTGAATGAAAAGTGATTTTTGGGGCGACTGGTCCGGGGCGGGGGGCGTTCCGTAACCGCACCATGACCGGATCAGCACTCATTCTCGGCGCCTCGGGCGGCATCGGCGGCGCGATTTCGACCCATCTCGGACAGGGCGGCTGGCACGTCACGGGCCTGTCGCGCAGCGCGGACGGCTTCGACTATGCCGACCCCGCGCGGGTGGACGCCCTCCTGAGCGGCCTCGACGGCCCCTTTGACCTCGTCTTCATCGCGACCGGCGCACTGGAGATTGATGGGCACGGCCCGGAGAAAGCACTTCGCCACCTCGCCGCCGACGCCCTCGCCGCGCAGTTCCGCACCAACACCATCGGTCCCGCGCTGGTGATGCGCCACGCAGCCCGCCTCCTTCCCCGCGACCGCCCCGCGACCATCGCCGCGCTGTCGGCCCGCGTGGGCTCCATCGGCGACAACCATCTGGGCGGCTGGTATGGCTACCGCGCCGCCAAGGCCGCGCTGAACCAGATCATGCACGGCGCCGCGATCGAACTGGGCCGCACCCACAAACAATCGGTCTGCGTGGCGCTCCACCCCGGTACCGTCTCGACCGACCTCACCGCCACCCACGGCGCGGGGCACGACAAGGTCACGCCTGCCCAAGCCGCCGCGAACCTGCTGAACGTGCTCGCGGACCTCACCGCCGAGGACAGCGGCCTGTTCTTCGACTGGCAGGGTAAGCGCGTCGAATGGTGAGCCGTCTGATCCTCGTCCTTGGCGACCAGCTCACCCCCACCCTTTCGGCGCTGGAACAGGCCAACCGCGAGACGGACGTCGTGGTCATGGCCGAAGTGCGCGGCGAAGCGGGCAGCCCCAAGCACCACCCCCAGAAAATCGCGCTGATCTTCTCTGCGATGCGCAAGTTCGCCGCCCGGCTTGAGGCCGACGGCTGGACCGTCGCCTACGCCCGCCTCGAAGACCGGGACAACGCCCAGACCATCGACGGCGAACTTCTGCGCCGCGCCGAAGAACACGGCGCGACCGAAGTGCTCTGCACCACCCCCGGCGACTGGCGGCTGATCCAGCTCCTCGACGACCTCCCCCTCAAGGTCACGCGACTGCCCGACACCCGGTTCATCTCGACACAGGAGGAATTCGAAGGCTGGGCGGAGGGCCGCAAGGAGCTTCGGATGGAGTTCTTCTACCGCGAGATGCGGCGCAAGACCGGCATCCTCATGGACGGGGACAAGCCGGAGGGCGGCAAGTGGAACTACGACCACGACAACCGCGCACCGGCCAAGGCGGACCTCTTTCAACCCAAGGTGCCCGCGTTCGAACCCGACGGGGTGACGCAAGAGGTGCTCGACCTCGTCGCGCGGGAGTTCTCCGACCATTTTGGTGATCTGGACGGGTTCGACTACCCCACGACGCCGGAAGAGGCGCAGGAGGCGCTCGACGACTTCATCGAAAACCGCTTCGAGAGCTTCGGCACCTATCAGGACGCGATGCTGGCGGGCGAGCCGCACCTCTACCACTCGATCCTGTCGCCCGCGCTCAACATCGGCCTCCTCGACCCGCTCGACCTGTGCAAACGGGCCGAAGCCGCCTATCGCGCCGGAAAGGTGCCCCTCAACTCCGCCGAGGGGTTCATCCGCCAGATCCTCGGCTGGCGCGAATATGTGCGCGGCATCTACATGATGGACGGCCCCGCTTACACGTCCCGCAACGCCCTGCGCCACCACCGCGACCTCCCGTGGCTCTACTGGGGTGGCGAGACCGACATGGCCTGTCTGTCCGAAGTGGTGCGGCTCACGAAGGAAAACGCCTACGCCCACCATATCCAGCGCCTCATGGTCACGGGCAACTTCGCCCTGCTCATCGGGGCCGATCCGGCGCAGGTGCAGGAGTGGTATCTGTGCGTCTACGCCGACGCCTTCGAATGGGTCGAAGCGCCCAACACGGCGGGAATGAGCCTATTCGCCGATGGCGGCATGATCGCGTCGAAACCTTATGCCGCCTCGGGGAATTACATTAACAGGATGTCCGACTATTGTGCGGGCTGCGCCTATGATGTCCGGCAAAAGACCGGCGACGACGCCTGCCCGTTCAACCTGCTCTACTGGTGGTTTCTCGACCGCCACGAGCAGCGGTTTCGCAAGAACGTGAGGATGAAAACCATCTACGCGACGTGGGACCGAATGAAGGACGACCGGAAAAGCCAAGTGCTTGCCGATGCAGAAAAATTCCTCGCACGGCTGGATGCAGGCGAGCGGGTCTGACCCGGAACTCGGCGATAATTGGCTTTCGGTTACAAAGTTATATTTCATCCTCGTCTTTAATGGCGTTGTGAGTCACACTACCTCAGGGGATGAAAGTGAACACCGGATTATCCGGTTTTTAGGAGGTGCCGTGGACCAGGTGCGCAAACGTAAAAGCGCTGCCGACCGCAAGGCCGAAATTGTAGACACTGTCATCAAGCTTTCGGCCGTGCTCGGTCCGGATCGCGTAACGACCCAACATCTCGCGGATGCGGTTGGGGTGACCCAGCCTGCCATTTTCCGCCATTTCTCGACCAAGTCCGAAATCTGGGACGAGGTCAGCCGGCGGATTGCGGCAGATATCAACGAGATGTCCGAAAGCGTGGAGTCCCCGCAAACGGGGCTGCGCGACTACATCAACAGATTCCTGAGCTTCGTGAGCGAGCGTCCGGCGGTTCCTGCGATCCTGCATTCCATCGAATTGCAGGTCGAGAACACCGAACTGCGCAACCGCTTCACCGCGCTCAACCGCGACAGCACGACACGCGTCGCCCGGCTGATCGAGCGGGGGCAGGAGCGGAGCGAAATCCGCGCCGAGCTCTCGGCCACGGGCATCGCCGGTGTCGTGATGACCTCGCTTCAGGGTCTCAGCCACGACTGGCTGCTCAAGGATCAGGCTTTCGATCTGGAAAGCGCCGGCAATCGTCTGGCGGACGACATCCTCGCGATGATCGGCGCCTGACGGCGCGGCATCGTTGAGACCAGGGTGGCGTAAGCGCTCCCCTCTGTTTCCAGGTCCCCCCGTCAACCCCGGCTCGTAGGTGGGTCCGAGGTGACTCGCAACTGCCTCATCATCGCCTCCAGGTCAGCGCGAAACCTAACGCGCTTGTCCGCATCCCACATCCGGGACCGAAAAAGGCCGCCCAGTTTCGGGCGGCCTTTCACGATACACGCAACTGGTTTGGTCCGTGGCGGTCAGTAAAGCCCGCCATTGCCGAGCGAAATATCCGGCGCCACCAGCGAGGGGTCGCGCGGCGGCGTCGCTTCCTGCTGTTGCTGGTCTTGCTGCTGCGGCGCAGGCTCCGGCGCGGGGGCCGGTTCGGGTTCGGGCGCAGGCTCGGGTTCCGGCGCGGGGGCCGGTGCAGGCTCCGGGGCCGGGGCGGGTTCCGGCTCTGGCGCAGGCTCCGGTTCGGGCGCGGGTTCCGGCGTGGGCTCCGGCTCCGGCGCTGGTTCAGGCGCAGCCTCCGGTTCAGGCGCGGGCGCCGGTTCCGCAGGTTCCGGCTCCGCCGCAGCGGGCGTCACCGGCGCGGGCGTGCCACCTTCGAGCATCGAGGACATGACCCCGTTGACCCACTGGCCGGACACGCGCTCTCCCGAGGCATAGGCGACAGTGCCCTGCCCGTTGCGCTGGTCGGCCGAGAATTCGCCCTCGTAGACATCGCCGTTCGGATAGGTCGCCGTGCCCATCCCGCTCTTCATGCCGTTCTCCCAGCCGCCGGTATAGCTGAACCCGTCGGCCATCGTAAGCGCGCCCTCGCCGTGACGTGCGCCGTCCTGCCAGCCACCCTCATACACCGAGCCGTCCGCGTATTCCTCGCGCCCCTGACCGTGGCGTTTGCCGTCCTGCCAACCACCGGTATAGCCGTGACCCTCGGGGAAGGTCAGCGTGCCCTCGCCGTCGAACAGCGCCGAAACGAACCCGCCCTCATAGGTCGAGCCGTTGGGGTATTCCGCGCGTCCGGTGCCTTCGATCACACCGTCGCGCCATGTGCCGGTGTAGGAGCCGCCATCGGGATATTCGATCGTGCCCTGCCCGTCGGGAAGCCCGGCGCGGAAGGTGCCGGTATAGACCGACCCATCGGGATAGGTGACCTTGCCCTCGCCCTCGATCTGACCCTCGACCCAATTGCCTTCATAGACATAGCCGTCGTCACCCGTGAACACGCCGTCGCCGTTGCGCTGGTCGTTCAGGAACGCGCCGGTATAGGTGTCGCCGTTCTCATAGGTGACCTTGCCCTGCCCGGACCGCTGGCCTTCGACGAACTGGCCGGAGTAGACATCGCCGTTGGCCTGCGTGAGCCGCCCGGTGCCGTGCATCTGCCCCGCGACCCACTGGCCTTCATAGCGCATCCCGTCGGCCCCGACATAGACGCCCTGCCCCTGCCGCTGATCGCCCGAGAACGCGCCCTCGTAGACCGAGCCATCGGCATAGGTCGCCCGGCCCTGACCGTCCTTCTTGCCCATGTTCCAGTCACCTTCGTAGGTGAAGCCGGAGGGGCTGACCATCTTGCCGCGCCCGTGATGCAGCGCCTCGCGCAGGCCGCCCTCGTAGGTCACGCCATTGGCGTATTCCGCGATGCCGGTGCCCGTGATCTTGCCGTCGACCCAGTCGCCCTCGAAGCTCGACCCGTCCGCGAAGGTGATCTTGCCGAAGCCGTGCGGCTTGCCGGCGGCGAAGTTGCCTTCATAGACCGATCCGTTGGCGAAGCGTGCAACGCCCTCACCCCGGATCTCGCCATTCACGAACGTCCCGCTGTATTCGTAACCCGACGGCGTGCGCAGCGTGCCCTCACCATGCGGCTGGCCGTCCTTGAACGTCCCTTCGTATACCCGCCCGTCGTCATACTGCATCGTGTCCTCGCCGTCCTGTGCGAGCGCGCCGCTGGCCATCAGGCTGGCGGCGACGGAAAGGACGAGACGCAGATTGCGGGACATGGGAACCTCTTGACCGATCTTTCGGGTGAGCGAAACCTAAGCGCACGGGCCGTATGAGACAATTGTTTTCCCATGACAATCGTGGCACCCGGCTTTTCCCCGCCCATGAACCTGCTAAAGAAGGCGGGAACCGAAAGGACCGAGATGACCGAGACGTTTCGCCTGACGCTAGCCCAGCTGAACCCCGTGGTCGGGGACATTCCCGGCAACGCCGACCGGGCCCGCAAGGCATGGGCCGAGGCGAAGTCGGCCGGCGCGGATATGGTCATGCTGACCGAGGCGTTCCTGACCGGCTACCAGCCCCAGGACCTCGTCATGCGCCCCCCATTCTGGAGCGAGGCGATGGAGGTGTGCGAGGCGCTCGCCCGCGACTGCGCCGACGGCCCGGTCATGGGGATCGGCTGCCCCTATCACGACGGCAAGGACCTCTATAACGCCTACTGGATTCTCGAAGGCGGCCATGTGCGCCGGCGCATCCTGAAACAGATGCTCCCGAACGAAACGGTGTTCGACGAGAAACGCCTCTATTCCCACGCCCCGCCGCAGGACCCGATCCAGATCGGCCCGCTCACGCTCGGCATCCCGATCTGCGAGGATGCGTGGTGGCCCGACGCGGTCTGCGAGGACCTTGCCGAAAAGGGGGCCGAGATCCTCGCCGTCCCCAACGGTTCCCCCTACTACCGGGGCAAGGTCGAAACCCGCCACGGCGTGATCCGCGCGCGGGTCGAGGAGACGGGGCTTCCGCTCATCTACCTCAACATGGTCGGCGGTCAGGACGATCAGGTGTTCGACGGGGCCTCCTTCGGCATGGACGCGCAGGGCGAGCTGGCCTTCCAGCTTCGCGAATTCGACGAGGTGATCCATCACCTCGACCTCGAAAAGGGCGCGGACGGGTGGCGCATCGTGCCGGGCGAGGTGATCCCGGCCCTGCCCCCTTATGAGGCCGACTACCGCGTCATGGTGCAGTCCCTGCGCGACTACATGGGCAAGACCGGGTTCAAGAAGGTGCTCCTCGGCCTCTCCGGCGGGATCGACAGCGCCATCGTCGCGACCATCGCCGCCGACGCGCTCGGCCCCGAAAACGTGCGCTGCGTGATGCTGCCCTCGGAATACACGTCGCAACATTCGCTGGACGACGCCAAGGCGGTCGCGAACAACCTCGGCTGCCCCTACGACTTCGTCCCGATCAAGGGCCCGCGCGAGGCCGTGACTGAAACGCTCGCCCCGCATTTCGAAGGTTACGCGCCCGACCTCACCGAGGAAAACATCCAGTCCCGCCTGCGCGGCCTCCTCCTCATGGCGATGTCCAACAAGTTCGGGGAAATGCTGCTGACCACCGGCAACAAGTCCGAAGTCGCGGTGGGCTACGCCACGATCTATGGCGACATGGCCGGCGGCTACAATCCGATCAAGGATCTCTACAAGATGCGGGTCTTTGAAACCTGCCGCTGGCGCAACGCGAACCACCGCGACTGGATGATGGGACCGGCGGGCGAAGTCATCCCGCCCCGCGTCATCGACAAGCCCCCCTCGGCGGAACTGCGCGACGACCAGCAAGACAGCGACAGCTTGCCGCCTTACGAGGTGCTCGACGAGATTCTAGAAGGGTTGGTGGACAAGGAACTCTCGGTTGCCGATCTGGTGGCGCAGGGCTTCGACCGTGAGACGGTGAAGAAGGTGGAACACCTGATCTACATCTCGGAATACAAGCGCTTCCAGTCCGCGCCGGGCGCGCGTCTGACCATGCGCAGCTTCTGGCTCGACCGCCGCTATCCCATCGTCAACCGCTGGCGTGACAAGACATGACACGGGATCTCGAAATCATCGCGGCGCCGCCGTCGTTCCGCACCATGCGCCTGATCGGCGCCGTGTTTCTGGCCCTCGGCCTGATCGGTATCGCACAGGTCGCCATGACCGACCCGGAGGCGCTCTGGCGCACCCCGACCGGCGCGCTCCTCGCCGTTCCGGTGCTGCTGGGCGTGATGCTGGGCTGGGTTGGGCTGACCGAAACCCACATGCGCCGCCGCCTCGCCCATCTCTCCGCCGAAGGCGCGCAGGTCGGCGTCCACGCCCGCCTACCGTGGGACAGGATCGTGCGCATCGAACGGCGCGGCTCCGGCACCTATGAGACGCTGACGCTGTTCCCCGCCGGCAAACGCGAGTTGCGCCGCCCGATCCCCATTGGCCGCGCCGAGAACGCCCCCGACATGATCGTGGGCGAGGTGCTGGCATTCATGGAACAGGCGGGCGTCACGGCGACGCTTGCCCAAAAGGGTGCGCGGGACGTGTGGGAGGTCGCTCAGGACGAAACCGCCCCCGAGCCGACCCGGTCGGACCAAGTGTCGGCCTGACCCGGTCAGGTGAGCGACGTGCCGCGCGCTTTCACAAGGTGGTTGCCGATATAGCTCGCGATCCGCGTGCCATCCGCCCGGTGCACATCGTTGCGCACAGCCACGCGCCCCCGGTCCGGGCGTGACTTCGACCGCTCGGCGCTCACCACCTCGCAGCGCACATGGATACGGTCCCCCGGCTGCGCAGGCAAAAACCACCGCACCTCGTCCATCCCCGATGCCCCCATCGAGGACTCGTTCCACACGTCGGCCTGCATCCCGAGATTGAACGCGATGAGCAGCGTGTGCCAGCCAGAGGCGATCAGCGTCCCGAAATGGCTCTCCGCCGCCGCCGCCTCGTCAAGGTGAAACGGCTGCGGGTCCCATTCCTGCGCGAATTTCACGATGGCCTCGCGGGTCAGCTCCGCCTCGGCCGTGCGGAAGGCGAACCCCACCGGCAGGTCTTCGAAATAGCGTTGTGTCACTGTGTATCAGCCTCGGGCGCTACGGTTGTCGGCGTCTGCGGCGGGGGCGCATCGCCGCCCACCACCCCGCTGAAGAAGCGGGAACTCATGACCAGCAGCCCGAAGGCAAGGAGGATGGCGATCAGCACGATCCCCGGAATCCGGCTCGCCACCCGCTGCGCGGAGCGTTTTTCGAACTGGCCGCCCACGACCCAGAGTGCCACGGCAATGACCGCCGCGACCCCTTGCCAGACCACGAATTTCGCGACCTTGTTCAACCCGGCGGTAAAGCCGTCGCCGCTCGGTTCGGTCAGCCCGAAATCCACGAACGAGACGATGAACGCCAGCGTCCAGAGCGTAAGGCCTATTCGAAGGGCGGTTTTCGCTGTCATGCGGCGAGAGTGCCAAAAACCGCCGCATGCGCAAGCGAAAGTTGCCCGGCGGCGACTGTCTCAGCCCAGTGTGACATCGAGGAACATCATCAGGATCAACCCGATGATGAGCCCGGCGGTCGCGCTTTTCTGATGCCCGCCCCGGTGCGTCTCGGGAATGATCTCGTGGCTGATGACGTAAAGCATCGCCCCCGCCGCGAAGGTCAGCCCCCAGGGCAGCAACGTCTCCGACACCGTCACCGCGACGACCCCGATCAGCCCGCCCACCGGCTCGATCAACCCGGTCAGGAGCGCGATTGCGAAACTGTGCCCCCGGCCATAGCCCAGGCCGCGCAGCGCCACGGCGACCGCCAGCCCCTCGGGCGCGTTCTGAAGCCCGATCCCGGTCGCGAGCGACACGCCGTTGGCCACGTTGCCCCCGCCGAAGCCCACGCCCACGGCCATGCCTTCGGGAAAATTGTGGATGGTGATCGCGATAATGAACAGCCAGATGCGCGACAGCGCGCCGGGATCGGCGCCCTCTGGTCCCTGTATGAAATGCTCATGCGGCAGAAGCTCGTTCATCGCCCAGACGACGGCGGCCCCCAGCGCGATCCCCGCCCCGGCGATGGTCGCGGCGATCCAGACCGAGCCGCTGTTCTCCTCCGCCACCTCGAGACCGGGCAGCAGGAGTGAAAAGAATGACGCCGAGATCATCACCCCGGCCGCGAACCCCAACAGGATGTCCGAGGCCCGGCGCGGCATGGTCTTGCCGAAAAGGACGAGCAGCGCCCCGACCCCGGTCATCAGACCCGCGGCAAGGCTCGCCAGCAATCCCATCACAACAACAGACATGGCGCATCATTGCGCCGCACCCGAATACGGCACAACCCTGAATCCGCGCGTTGCGCGCATCAGACGCGGCGGCTAAAAGCAGTGCGGTCGCAACATACGGGAGGACGCCATGCCGGTCATCACCACCATCGAGGACCTCAAGCACCTCTACCGCCGGCGCGCGCCCCGGATGTTCTACGATTACTGTGAAAGCGGGTCGTGGACCGAACAGACCTTCCGCGAAAACACCTCGGATTTCGACCAGATCCGCCTGCGCCAGCGTATCGCGGTGGACATGACCAACCGCTCCACCGCCACGCAGATGATCGGGCAGGACGTGGCCATGCCCGTCGCCCTCGCCCCGGTGGGCATGACCGGCATGCAATCGGCGGATGGTGAGATCAAGGCGGCCCGCGCGGCCGAGAAATTCGGCGTGCCGTTCACCCTGTCCACCATGTCGATCTGCTCGATCGAGGCGGTGGCCGAAAAGACGACCAAGCCGTTCTGGTTCCAGCTCTACGCGATGAAGGACTGGGATTACCTCACCCGCCTGATCGGACGCGCCAGGGACGCAGGCTGCTCCGCCCTCGTGGTCACGCTCGATCTCCAGGTGCTGGGCCAGCGCCACAAGGACATCAAGAACGGCCTCTCCGCCCCTCCCAAGCCGACGCTCAGGAACCTCGTGAACCTGTCGACCAAGTGGCGCTGGGGCCTCGGGATGCTGGCCACGAAGAACCGCGACTTCGGCAATGTCGTGGGCCATATCGCAGGCATCACCGATCCCTCGTCGCTTATGACCTGGACCGCCGAGCAATTCGACCCGGCGCTCGACTGGGCCAAGATCGAAAAGATCCGCGACCTCTGGGGCGGCAAGCTCATCCTCAAGGGCGTGATGGAGCCAGAAGACGCGCTCATGGCCGCCAGAATCGGCGCGGATGCCATCGTCGTGTCGAACCACGGCGGGCGGCAACTCGACGGCGCTGTCAGTTCCATCCGCGCGCTCGAACCGATCCTCGAGGCGGTCGGAGATACGGTCGAAGTCCACCTCGACAGCGGCATCCGCTCGGGCCAGGACGTGCTCAAGGCCGTCGCGATGGGCGCCAAGGGCACCTATATCGGCCGCGCCTTCATCTACGGCCTCGGCGCGATGGGCGAGGCGGGCGTCACCCGCGCGCTCGAAGTGATCCACAAGGAACTCGACACCTCGATGGCCTTCTGTGGCCATCGCAACCTGAACGACGTGACCCGCGACATCCTGCGCGTTCCCAAACACTTCTCCGGCGACTGGTCCTGAGCCCCCGCCGCGAGTCGGCGGCGGGTCAAGGATCGGCGCAGCCGACCGCGCCCCCGGCGCGGCCCGTCCTTGACGCGCCGGCGACTCGCCACACCCTTGTTCTGGCGTCTTGAGGGGCGCACCGCCCCCTCAAGCGCCTCCCCAGCACATTCCCGCCCTACCCATCCCTGCGCACGACCGGGCAAACGCGCCCGCCGCGACGGCCCGCGCGCAGCGCGGGGCGGCGCACATCCAGCGCGGGCGTCAGCCCGCACCGTTTCACAGCCTCAGCGTCGCCCAAGCGCGATGATGGCGGGGATGATGAGGGCCGAGATCACGCCGATGGCGGCGAAGGATACGCGCAGCGATCCGAACTCGGCAAAAAGCCCCATCAGCGCAGGCCCCGCGAAAAAGCCCAGAAGCCCCAGCATCCAGGCACGCGAAATCGCCCGGGGCCGCGCCGCGTCCGACACCTTGCGCGCAATGATCGAATTGGTCGACGGCACGATGACCGCAACCCCCATCGCCATCAGCACCACGCCCGCGTGGACCTGCCCCACATTGACCGCCAGCGCGATCACGAAGGCCCCGATCACGGCGAGCGAGGCCGACGACAGGATCAGCCGCTCCGCCCCGAGCCTGCGCGCCAGCGCCTGACCGAACAGCCGCCCCGCGAACATCACGAAGCCGAAGGTCGCGGGGCCAAAGCTCCCGGTCCCCTGCAAGGCGCCGAAGGTGCGCTCGATATGAAGCGCGGTCCACGCCTCCGACGCGTTCTCGACCACGAAGGAGGCGAACAGGACGAGACCGGCAAGCAGGACCACGACCCGCGGCGGCCTGCGCCCGGCCCGGCTCTCGTCCTGCGCCCCGCCCGGATCGCGCGCGTCCCAGCCGATCAGGACATAGACCAGCGCGATGGCGGCCAGCACGACCGAGATCGACCGGAAGTCCCAACCCCCGGTGCGCAGCACCGCGACGATGATCGCCGTGATCGCGAAGGACAGGGAATAGGCGGCATGGGCGAAATTCATCAGATGCACGTCGCGCCGTGCCTCGTAGGCCGCGATGCGCACATTCGCGGTCATGTCGGAAAACGCCACCGCGAAACCGCCGAGGAAGATCGCGACCGCCAGCGTCGGCACGGACCCCACCATGAGGTAGAGCAAAAGCCCCGCCGCGATCATCAGCCCGCTGATCGGCAGGATCGTCCCGCCCACCTTCTCGCCCAGCCACGGCGCGGCCCACATCGCCAGCACCGAGGCGCTCGCGGGCACCATGAGCAGCGCGCCCATCAGCCCGTCCGAGGCCCCGACCGCCACCTTGATGTCCGGCATCATCCCCGCCAGCGCGCCCCAGTAGACCCCCGTCGCCATAAGCACGAGCGTCGGTCCGCGCACCACCGCAAGCTGTTCCAATCGCGTCATGTCGGCTCCTGTTCGCGCAAGCGCGATAGCCCCGATCCGCAGGGGGCGCAAGCGATGCACTTTTCCCTTCCCCTGTTCACGATTCCCGTCTATACGCGCGGCTTCATGCGGCGTTGCACCCTTGGAGGAACGTCGTGGACCTTAAAAATTTGGAGAAAACCCATGGCTGGTGAAATTCCTGACTTTCACGCCACGGTACGGACGGGGACAGGCAAGGGGGCCGCTCGTCAAGCTCGCCGCGAAGGCAACGTACCTGGTATCGTATATGGTGGCGGTGAGCTCGATCCGCTCCCGATCAACATCCCCTTCAACGTGCTTCTGGCGCGGCTCAAGGCGGGCCGTTTCCTGTCGACGCTGTTCAACCTCAAGGTCGAAGGCCAGGAGGATGTCCGTGTCATCTGCCGTAACGTGCAGCGTGACGTGGTCAAGGACCTGCCGACCCACGTCGACTTCCTGCGCCTGAAGCGCACCTCGCGCATCAAGCTCTTCATCCCGGTCGACTTCGTGAACGAAGAAACCGCGCCCGGCATCAAGAAGGGCGGCGTGCTCGTCGCCGTGCGTCCGGAAGTGGAACTCGACGTTCTCGCCGGTGACATCCCCGAGAAGATCGAAGTGGATCTGGCCGGCCGCGAAATCGGCGACGTGATTCACATCTCCGACGTGACCCTGCCGGAAGGCTCCAAGGTCACCGTCGAGCGTGATTTCGTCATCGCCAACATCTCGGCCCCGTCGGGCCTGCGCGCCGCCGACGACGAGGACGAAGAGACGCCGGAAACCGAGGTCATCGAGCAGAAAGCCGAGACCGTGGAAGGCGAAGAATAATCCTGTCCGATACCGGATGGTGACACGGGGCCCTTCGGGGCCCCGTTTTCATTTATCGCACCTTTGCAGCACGATAACCTCGCCCCGCGTGCCCCACGGCATGAGTGTCATGTTGTTTTTCGACATTCCGTCAAAAATCGCCTTCACGCCCGACGGCGGGTAGAGCGCCGTGTGGATCTCCATGACGACCAACCTGACGCAGTCCGGCCAGGGCTGCTGGCACAGCTCCAGTTCGCCCCCCTCCACGTCCATCGAAACGACCGTGGGCCGGTGTTCTTCCAGAAGGGCCGAGAGCTTCAGCGCGGGCACCTCGACGATCCGGTCGGGCCGCGTGTTCTCGTCGGCGATGGAGGACGACCAGAACGCATCGCGCGCCGCGAACAGCACCGACTCCTCGTCATAACTGTCGGCCACCACGGCCCCGTGCAACAGCGTTGTCGCGGAGGCACCGTTGGCGTCGAGGTTCTCCCGCAGGGCCTCCATCATCACCGAATTGCCCTCGACCGCGACCACGTTCCCCGGCCCGGCCTTGCGCCCCGCGAGGATCGAGATGTATCCGGCCCCCGCCCCGATATCGAGCACCCGGTCCCCCGCCTTGACGTGGCGCTCCACGGCCGCGGCCTCGTTCCACTCATAGCGCCCGTCTTCCAGCGCCTTGCGCAGAGGCGCGGTGAGCGCCTTGCCCGGCACCCGCAACTTGATGTCTTTCAGCGTGAAACTCGCCATGCCCGTGTCCGTCCTGCCCATCCCTTGGCAAGCGTCCGTCGCTCGCCTAGTTTTGCGGCCAATCCTAGAAGGCGCTGGAGGAAAGTCCAGCGAGCGAACAGAATGAAACTCTTTGTCGGCCTCGGCAATCCGGGCACCAAATACGCGGGCAACCGCCACAACATCGGCTTCATGGCCGTGGACCAGATCCAGGCGGATCACGGGTTCGCGCCGTGGCGCTCGAAATTCCAGGGTCAGGTGAGCGAAGGGGTCCTCGCGGGCGAGAAGGTGATCCTGCTCAAGCCCGAGACTTTCATGAACCTCTCCGGCCAGTCGGTCGGCGAGGCGATGCGCTTTTACAAGCTCGACTCGACCGACGTGACCGTGTTCCACGACGAGCTCGACCTGCCCCCGTTCAAGGTGAAGCTCAAGCTTGGCGGCGGCCACGCGGGCCACAACGGCCTGCGCTCGATCCACCAGCACATCGGCCCGCACTACGGGCGCGTGCGCCTCGGCGTCGGGCATCCGGGCCACAAGGACAAGGTCTCGCCCTATGTTCTGTCCGACTTCGCCAAGCAGGAGCACAAGTGGCTCGACGACCTGATGCGCGGGATTTCCGACGGGGCCGAACACCTTGTCGACGATGACAACGCCAAGTTCACCAATGCCGTCGCCCTGCGCACCGGCGGGCAGAAGCCGAAGGCCGAAAAGCCCGCGCCCAAGCCAACGGCCCCCGCAGAATCGGACGCGCAGCCCGCCAGGACGGAGGAGCCGCCCGCGCCGGAGGACACCCGCTCGCCCCTGCAAAAACTCGCGGACAAGTTCCGTTGACCCTCGCGACCGCCTTCCGCGAGCAGGCCAAAAGCAACGAGGCGCTGGACTCCCCCTTCACCGCCCGCGTCCTGCGCCGGGTGGCCGACCAGATCGCGCCCGGCACGCCGGTCATGGACCGGATGCTGGCCTTCACCGGCGATTTCGGCCCGTCCGGCCAGTCGGTCCCCCTGCGCCTCCTCGGCGGCCTGCACGCACTCGTGCTCTCGGGCGAGGACGCGGGACTTGCCGCCTGCTACCCGCCCAACCCGGCCCCGGACGACGCCACGCTCGATGCCGCGCTGGCCCATGCGCTCACCGTCGGGGCCGAGACGCTGCTCACCTACCTCGCCCTGCCGCCCCAGACGAACGAAGTGCGCCGCTCCGCCGTGATGATCGCGGCGGGCCACTGGCTTGCCGACCGTTACGGCCTGCCCTTCGTGCTGACCGAACTGGGCGCGAGCGCGGGCCTTAACCTGATGTGGGACCGCTACGCGCTCGACCTGCCCTGCGGCTATCGCGGCCCTGCCGACCCGGCGGTGACGCTGACCCCCGAATGGACCGGCCCCTGCCCGCCCGACGCGACCATCGCGGTCTCCGACCGGCGCGGCATCGACGTGGCCCCGATGGACGTCACCGACCCGGACGACGAACGCCGCCTGCTCTCCTACCTCTGGGCCGACCAGCCCGAGCGGATCGAACGCACCCGCGCGGCCATCGCCGCCTATGACGCGCAGGTCGACCAGAGCGACGCGATGTCCTTCCTCCCCATCCGCGTGGCGATCAAGCGTCCGGGCCACATCCACCTCGTGTTCCACACCATCGCCTGGCAATACTTCCCGCCCGCGACCAAAGCCGCCTGCGAAACCGCCTTCGCGGCAGCCGGCGCCGCGGCCACCGAGGACGCCCCCATCGCGCGCCTGTCGATGGAGGCCGACGACGACGGCCCCGGCGCGGCGATCACGCTCACCACATGGCCCGGCGGCGAGGTCCGGCGCATGGGCCGCGTGGATTTCCACGGGCGCTGGCTGGACTGGACCCCGGAGTGACCCCATAGTCACCGCGAGGAGGACCCCCATGAGACACATCGCCTATATCCTGATCGCGATCATCGCGCTCGCAGCCCTGTTCGGCATCATCCGGCGTGAGGAGCTGGGCCGCCTCATGGCCGTCCAGACCCTGTTCGACGAGGATCGGATCGTCTCGAACTTCTCGAACATGGACGAACTGTTCAAAACCGTCCCGATGTCGCGCGGCGACGGCCCGGTCTCCCCCCTGCCCGAGGGCGAGCCGATCGACCTCCCGCCCCGCGCGAGCGAGTGGATCGAGGACCGCGCCGTGACGGCGCTCGTGGTCCTCTCAGAGGGCGAGATCGTCTATGAGGACTATTTCCTCGGCACCGACGCCGACGACCGCCGCATTTCGTGGTCGGTCGCGAAAAGCTGGCTCTCGGCGCTGCTGGGCATCGTCATCGACGAAGGCGCCATCGACTCGATGGACGACCCGGTCACGAAATACGTCCCCGAACTGGCCGGCACCGCCTATGACGGCGCGACGATCCGCAACGTGGCGAACATGGCCTCGGGTGTGGAGTTTGACGAGGATTACCTGGACTTCTGGTCCGACATTAACCGCATGGGCCGCGTGATCGCGCTTGGCGGCTCGCTCGACGACTTCACCCTCGACCTGGAGGACAGCCGGACGGCACCGGGCGAGGAATGGTATTACGTCTCGATGGATACCCATGTGCTCGGCATGGTGATCCGCGCCGCCACCGGCGAACGCATCCCGCCGCTGCTCGAAGACAAGATCGTGCAGCCCCTCGGGCTCGAGGCCGATCCCTATTACCTTTCGGACGGCGACGGCAACGCCTTCGTCCTCGGCGGACTGAACATGCCCACCCGCGACTACGCCCGCTTCGGCCAGATGATCGCGCAAGGCGGCATGTGGCAGGGGCAGCAGATTGTGCCCTCCGACTGGATCGACCGCTCGACCGAGGCCACCGCGCCCGCAGGGGAGTCGCCCGCCGACACCGGCTATGGCTTCCAGTGGTGGCTCCCCGCCAATGCCCGCGCGGGCGAGGTCTTCGCCATCGGCGTCTACGGCCAGTACATCTGGATCGACCGGGAGCAAAACGTCGTCATCGCCATGAACTCGGCCAACCGGGACTTTACGCGGGACGGGGTCATGGCCGACAATATCGCCATGTTGCGCGCGATCACGGAGAAAGCCCATGAAGCCCGAACCGATTGAGCCGATCAACGTGCTGGGCGGCACGCTCCTTTTGTGCTCCGACGAGCCGCGCACGGGGTATTTCCGCGACGGCTACTGCAATACCTGCGACGCCGACCGGGGCAACCATACCGTCTGCGCGGTGATGACCGCCGAATTCCTCGCCTATTCCAAATACGTGGGCAACGACCTGTCGACCCCGCGCCCGGAATTCAGCTTCCCGGGCCTGAAACCGGGGGACCAGTGGTGCCTCTGCGCGGCGCGGTTCCTGCAGGCCCATGACGAAGGCTGCGCGCCGAATATCCGGCTCGAGGCGACCCACGGACGCGCGCTGGAGGTGGTGCCGCTGCGGGTGATGGAGCTCTACGCGGTCTGATCCGACATTTTTTTCGAAAATTTTTTTTCGGACCCACACGCGGAAATCGCGGGAAGTGATGGCTCACGCGCAGAGCTGACTCCTGTGTGTTTCAAGGACGCGGCGATTGGCACGATGAACTGTGCGCAAAGTTTCACAAAAAACCTCGTGATCTCCGCAGGCCATTTTTTCGCAAATGAGACGGGAACTTCCACAACCCGGCGCCTGTTGTCCGGTCACAGCCTCCAACGGGCGGCGCCCTCATACGACCGATGACGGTCTATGCGATTTGGCTCCGGCAGGTTGGGGGAGGCATCCAGGGGGTGCCGTACCACTAAGAGTTAGGAGTCTGTTATGAACCGCTTTGCTACCATGACCGCAATCGCCCTGATCGCCGCGACGCCGGCGGCCACCGCATTCGCTCAGGACTCGGCCCAGGCCGAACTGAACCAGGAAGTCTATGCGATGGGTACGACCGAGCTGCGCAACGACGGCTACAATGTCGACACCGTGCGCCAGGACAGCGACGGCATGCTGACCTTCATGGCGTCCAACAACACCAACGGCCGCATCCTCATCATGGATGACGACGGCGAGATCGTGTCGGACACGATGACCGACCTGAACGCCTCGGCCATGCTCGACGCCGAAGGTGACGACGGCGACGGTTCGCTCTCCGCGACCGCCGGAACCGGCACGCAACTCGGCGTGGAAACCATGTCGGACGATGGCGACGACTCGGGCAGCTTTTCCGCGAACGTCGGCTCTGACACCAATATCGGCATCGACGCCGAAGGTGATGACGGTGACGGATCGGCTTCGGCCAACGTCGGGACCGGCGTCAACGTCGGGATCTCCGGTGAAGGTGACGACGGCGACAGCTCCGGCTCCGTGAACGCCGGTGTCGGCGCGAACGTCGGCCTCTCCGGCGAAGGCGACGACGGCGACAGCTCGGGTTCGCTCGACGCGAATGTCGGCGCTGACGTCGGCCTCTCGGCTGAAGGTGATGATGGCAACGACAGCGGGTCGCTTGGCCTCAACACCAATATCGGCCTTGGCATCTCCGCCTCCGGCGACAGCTAAGGCACGGGTCATTCCGTAAACAAGGTGGCGCCGGTTTTCCGGCGCCACTTTTTGCGTCCGACCGATTAAATGCCTGATTTCCGGAACAAATCGAGGCTTCGGGGGTTGGTTTCCCGAGCCGCCCCGACCCCGCGCAACGCCCGGTCGGCGCGCTCTTCGGGAGACGCACCATGAAACGCAAGTTGACCGCATTCTCCGCAATCGCAGCTCTCGCCGCCTTTGCCGCTTTCGGGCAGGCCGAAGATGTCGAACTGAACGAAACCGTCTATCAGCAAGGCCTCACCCAACTTGTCGCAGACGGCTATGACGTGATCCAGGTGGATCAGGACGAGAGCGGCACGATGAGCTTTTCGGCCCACAACGGGCGCGAGGGGCGGATGCTGATTCTAGATGCCAACGGCATGCTCATCTCCGACGGGCCCGCAGAGGTGAAGACCGGCGAAGATGTTTACGCCGCCGCGCAACCGCGCCTCAGCGACGCGCTGGCCGAAGGCGACCTTGCCACAAGCGAAGCCAAGGACGATGCGGTCGATCCGAAGACGGCGCTCGAGGCCCCGCATGGACCCGGTGCAGACGCGCTCAAGTGATTTTGCAGAGATAACCCACGGCATCATGGCCGGTGCGCGATGATGCCTTTGTCCTGCACCACGGGCGGCACAACGTCCGGCGCGACCGCCTGCATCGTCTGGTCGTCCAGCAACGCCTCGATGAGGTCCGAGAGCAACTGCGCCCGACCGCTCACCCCCGCCTTCCGGTAAATCGCGTTCGACTGCGCCTTCACCGTCCCTTCCGAGGTGCCCCGCAGCGCCGCGATCTCCGCCGTCGTCATTCCCTTGATGGAAAATAGCGCGACGTCCCGCTCGGCCGGCGTCAGGGCCCAAGCGTCGAAGCGCTGCGACACGAGGTCGAGGAAGGCCGTTGTCGCCTCCCGCAGCTTGTCCTCGGCAAGCCGGTGATTGCGCCGGACCCGCGTCATCGCCACGAGCCCGAGGCAGAACCCGATCAACAGGCCGGTCGCCGCCCCGATCTCGATGAACTCGCGCAGTTGCCACGGTATCGGCTGGGTCCGTATCCCGATCCGAGACGACAGGATGTCCGAAATGAAGAACCCTGCGCAGACGGCCTGTAACGCCAGCGCCAGCCCGATCAGGACGCGGTCCTGTGCCAAGCGCCTGCGCCCCTGCATCAGTCGTCGTCCCCGCGGTCCGGGCTGTCGTGATCTTCACGCTCACCCCCGTCGTCGTCCGAGCGACCGCTGTTATCCGCGCTGCCCGTCGTGACACCCGGCACCGAACTTCCCGCGTTGGACCCGTCGCGTGGTCCGGCAGCCCGATCAGAGCCGAAGCCGGGGTTGAGCAGTCCCGTGGTTTGTCCGCCCGACCGCCCGCTCCGCTTCTGCCAGTAATCCCGCAGGATCTCGCCCGTGCTCGCGTTGAACACGATCTCGCGCACGAAGTCGTCCGACGTCGCGACAACGCGCAGGCGGCCCAGCAAGGTGGTCGAGACCTCCATCCGGGTGAACCCCTGCGCCGAAAGCGTGCGCGTGACGGTGTCCAGATCGACATCGGCCAGCGCCGGCCGCGCGGCCAGCACGAGCCAGACCGACAGGATCAAAAATCGCCTCAATCGATATCCTCCTGATGCAGACTGACACGCTCTCACCATGTGGGACAATCACGGAAAGAGCGTGCCATTGTCGCAGGGTCAGTCGTCGTCATGCCCCCCGCGATGCTCACGATCGCTATCGTGGTCCCGCTCATGGTCGCGGTCCCGCGACTGATCGTGACGTTCGGCCTGGTTGCGCTCAGCGGACTCGTTGCGCGCGCTGCGCTCGTGATCATCGTTGCCGTGATCGTCATAGCGGTCATGGTCAGGCCCATCGTCATAACGATCATGGCCGGGCCCATCGTCATCCGAACGGCCCGCCGTCATGCGGCGGTCGTCCCCGGACCGGTCACGCTCGCGGGCGCCGGTGCTCATGCCAAAGTCACCCGCGCGCACCCGTTCGCGCAGGACCGCGCCGTTGCCGTCATAGACCCGTTCCACCGACCCGTTCGGACCATGCGCTTCGATCTTGATGCTGTTGGGGCGGTTCATGATCTCGACGCGGGTGAACCCCTCACCCGCGAGTCCCTGGACGATCTCGTTGATCGTGTCCTGCGGGGCGGCGCTCGCCCCGGTCGCTGCGACGATCGCGGCAGCGGCCATGCCTGCAAAGTTGAATTTCATGATGCGTTCCTTTTTCGCAATCTCCTCCGCCGCCTGATCGTGGCGACTGGGAGGAGACTGGGATCGAAAAGGGACCGCGCACCATACGCACCGGGTTTACCCGCCGCCGCGCAACCCCGGTGCAGATGCCAATAAACTCAGGTTTATGGCCGGACCAATCAGCCGGTGGCCAGACCGGACATGTCGGTGCCCAGCGCCTTGGCCACCGTGAAGATGTCCTTATCGCCCCGCCCGCACAGGTTCATGATCATGATATGATCCTTGGGCAGGTCCCCCGCGATCTTCATCACATGGCCCAGAGCATGGCTCGGCTCCAGCGCGGGGATGATCCCCTCGGTTCGGCACAGAAGCTGGAACCCGTCCAGCGCATCCTGATCGGTGGCCGACACATACTGCGCCCGCCCGATGTCGTGCAGCCACGAATGCTCCGGCCCGATGCCCGGATAATCCAGCCCCGCCGAAATCGAATGACCTTCAAGGATCTGGCCGTCGTCATCCTGAAGCAGATAGGTGCGGTTGCCATGCAGCACGCCCGGACGCCCGCCGGTGAGCGAGGCACAGTGCTCCATCTTGTCGTCCACACCCTTGCCCCCGGCCTCGACGCCGATGATGTTCACGTCCTTGTCGTCGAGGAACGGATAGAAGAGGCCCATCGCGTTGGACCCGCCGCCGATCGCGGCGATGATCGTGTCGGGAAGCCGGCCCTCGGCCTCCTGGATCTGGCGCTTGGCCTCCTGCCCGATGATCGCCTGGAAATCGCGGACCATCGCCGGATAGGGGTGCGGCCCCGCCACCGTGCCGATGCAGTAGAACGTGTCGCGCACGTTGGTCACCCAGTCGCGCAGCGCGTCGTTCATTGCGTCCTTGAGCGTGCCGCGCCCGCTCGTCACCGGCACCACGTCGGCACCCAGCAGCTTCATGCGGAACACGTTGGGCGCCTGCCGCTCGACATCATGCGCCCCCATATAGACGATGCACTTCAGCCCGAACTTGGCACAGACCGTCGCGGTCGCCACGCCATGCTGGCCCGCGCCGGTTTCGGCGATGATCCGCGTCTTGCCCATGCGGCGCGCAAGGATGATCTGGCCCAGCACATTGTTGATCTTGTGCGCGCCGGTGTGGTTCAGCTCGTCCCGCTTGAGATAGATCTTGGCCCCGCCAAGCTCCTCGGTCAGCCGTGCGGCGAAATAGAGCGGCGAGGGGCGGCCGACATAGTGCTTCCACAGGAAATCCATCTCGTCCCAGAAGCTCTGATCGGTCTTCGCGTTCTCGTACTGCTCCTCGAGTTCGAGGATCAGCGGCATCAACGTCTCGGACACGAAACGCCCACCGAAATCGCCGAACCGGCCTTTTTCGTCAGGCCCGTTCATGAAGGAATTGAAAAGATCGTCGGCCATTTTGCCCTCCGGATGCGTTGATTGTTCCTAGTGCCTGCCCGGACCCGACGCAAGAAGTCGCGCGCCGCCCGCCGGGTCGAATTATTTTCCTTGGAAAGTAAATTGATTCTGCGCTTAGATCGGGGCGTCTAAGGGAGGACACCATGAAACACTACTTCACCAGCGCGGCGGTGCTGGCCCTTGTGCCGTTCGCCGCGACCGCGTCGCCGGAGATGTGCGACGCAGCCGCCGACCTCTCGGTCGAGGGCGTCACGTTCACTTCCGCAACCTATGCCCCGATGGGCGAAGAAAGCCCCCTCGATCACTGCATCGTGCAGGCGACGATGGCCGAGCGCACCGGCACGGACGGCAAGGATTATGCCATCCGGTTCGAGCTGCGCTTGCCCGACGACTGGGACGGCGCCATCGTGCATCAGTTCAACGGCGGTAACGACGGGGCCGTGGTCCCCGCGCTCGGCGCGATCACCGGGCTTGCCCCCGGCGACGGGGCCCTTGCCCGTGGCATGGCGGTCGTCTCGTCCGACGCGGGCCATGACGGCGAGGCAAACCCCGATGCAGGCCTCGCGGGCGGCAACGTCTTCGGCATGGAATTCGAAGCACGCCGCAACTACGGCTACGCCGCCGTGCCGCAGGTGCAACGGGCCGCCGAAGCCCTGACCACTGCCTATTACGATGGCGAGATCGAATACCGTTACGGCCTCGGCTCCTCCAACGGCGGGCGTCATGCGATGGTGGCGGCCAGCCGGATGGGCGACACCTTCGACGGCCTGCTCGCGGGCTACCCCGGCTTCAACCTGCCGCGCGCGGCGATCCAGCACGCCTGGGACGTGCAGAATTTCCTCCGCGTCGGCGAGACGCTGCCGCAATCCTTCTCGCGCGAGGAAATGAACCTTGTCGGCGCGTCGATCACCGAAGCCTGCGACGCGCTCGACGGGGCCGAGGATGGGCTCGTGCTCGACCCGATGGGGTGCCAGGACACGTTCGACCCGAAGAGCATGGCTTGCACCGACGGGCAAAACAGCGACTGCCTGCCGTCTGAAAAGGTCGAGGCGCTCATCGCCATCCACGGCGGCCCGAAAACCAGCACGGGCGATGCGCTCTACAGCGATTGGCCCTGGGATCCCGGCATCGCCTCGGGCGGCTGGCGGTTCTGGAAACTCGAAAGCCCGATTCCGCCGTGGGAAAACCAGCCTCTGATCGCCGTGATGGGCGCAGGCTCTCTCGCGCAGGTCTTTTCGACCCCGCCGACCGAAGTGGCGGGCAGCCCGCCCGCGTTGCAGGACTTCCTGACCAGCTACGACTTCGACGAACAGGCCGCCCGCGTCACCGCGACGTCCGAGGACTTCCCGGAAAGCGCGGTCGAGGTCATGACGCCCCCGGACATGGACGACCCCATGCTGGCCGACTTCGTCGCATCCGGCGGCAAGATGGTAATCTTCCACGGGACCGCCGACCCGGTGTTTTCCTTCAACGACACGACGGGATGGTATGACCGCCTGTCGGAGAACGTGGACAACGTGCGCGAACACGTCGTCCTCTACCCCGTGCCGGGGATGCAGCACGGTCAGGGTGGCCCCGCGCCGGACGCCTTCGACCTGCTCACGGTCCTGACCGATTGGGTCGAGAATGGCAAAGCCCCCGGCCCGGTCACCGCGACCGTCCGCGAAGACAACGCGGAAGCGCCGGAGGCCGTGCGCGGCGAAACCCGTCCCCTTTGCCTCTATCCGCAAGTCGCGCGGGCGGACGGCGACGGGTTCGCCTGCCAGTGAACCAAGGCGGGGCGCGGTCCGACCGCGCCCCCGACCTACCCGTGCAGCGCGACGGCGCGTGGGGCGGCGAGCTTCACCGGCGCGTGGTTGCAGAACACGATGATCGTGTCGCCGTTCTCGATCGCCTGAAACCCGCGCTCACGCACTTCTCCCAGGAACCTGTCCCGGCCGACGATGCGGTCGATATCGCTCAGACGGCGCTTGATGACGCCGCCGGAGGTGGCTGTGGTGGAGGAAAAGGCTGCGGACAGCCATGTGTCGGGGCTCTGCGGCGGGATGAGATCTGTCATGGATTAACCATGGCCGAGTCGCGGTGAATCCCCGGTTAACGTGGCTCCAGAGGTTTCTTGAACCCCGCATGGGTCGCATCGAACCCGAGGCGCTCATAGAACCGATGCGCATCCGTCCGCGCGGCGTTCGAGGTGAACTGCATCAGCACCGCCCCCGCCGCCCGCGCCCGGTCCTCGGCATCCGCCATCAGCGCGGCCCCGATCCCCTGCCCCCGCAAGTCCGACCGCACCCGCACCGATTCCACCTGCGCCCGGATCGGTGTGGACGGCGAAACGAGATGCAGGATGCTGAGTTGGTAACAGGCAACGACCGCACCCCCGTCCAGCCCGACGACCAGCTGCGTGGTCCCGTCCGCGATCATGGCAAGGTACTGCGCGACCGGATCGGCCTCCACCGGCTCCGGCGATCCCGGCGCGCGGTCTTCCATCAGGAGCTCCATAACCGCCGCCACATCGTCAGGCCGCGCTGCACGAAAGACGATGTTCACAGGGCGGCCTTGAGGAACGCGGCGATCCGCTCCGCGTCCTTCTCCCCCGGCGCGCTTTCGACACCGGACGACACGTCCACCTGCCGCGCGCCCGTGAGCTTCGCGGCCAGCGCCACGTTCTCCGGCGTCAGCCCTCCGGCCAGCATCCACGGCACCGTCCAGTGCCGCCCCTGCAACAGCCGCCAGTCGAAGGCGAGCCCGTTGCCGCCGGGAAGCTCCGCCTCCTTCGGCGGCTTGGCATCCACGAGGATCTGATCGGCCACGCCCGCGTAATCGTCGATCCGCGCAAGGTCCGCAGCCTCCGCGATCCCCACCGCCTTCATCACCGGAAGGCCGTAGCGCGAACGGATTTCCGCCACCCGTTCCGGTGTCTCGCCCCCGTGAAGCTGCAGCATGTCGAGCGGCACCCGCGCCGTGATCTCGTCCAGCAGCGCGTCGTCCGCGTTCACGACGAGCGCGACCTTCGCCACGCCCGGCGGCACTTCGGCGGCCAGCGCGGCGGCGGTCGCGACGTCCACGTTGCGCGGCGATTTCGGAAAGAACACGAAACCCACGTAACGCGCCCCCGCCTCGACGGCGGCCGCCACATGCCCGGGCTCGCGCAGCCCGCAGATTTTCACTCGGATGTCACTCATGGCGGTGTGCTTACCGCCCGTCCTCCAGAAGCGCCAGCACCTCGTCGCGCGGACCGGCCTTCTCACGCTTGAGGTCCTGAACCTCGCTCGCGAGCTTGACGGCGGCGGACTTGGCGCGGCGCCCTTCGGCCCGGATCTTGTGCTCGCGGAACCATTCCCAGACGAAGCCGATCATCACGCCCGCGATAATCGCCATGAAGATCACGACGAACAGCGGCAGGTTCACGGTCCAGCTCCAGCCAAGGAACCCGGCCATCTCGGTCGGCAGGATGCGCAGTTCGACGATGTTGCGGTTGGCCAGGGCGACGGTGATAAGCACCACGGCCAGCGCAGCGAGAAACGCGTAGCGAATGTATCGCATGGGTGAGAGCCTTTCAGTTCCCGTTCAGACGGTCGCGCAGAAGCTTGCCGGTCTTGAAGAAAGGCACGTGCTTCTCTTCCACATCAACCGATTCACCCGTGCGCGGGTTCCGCCCCACTCTGGCATCCCGCTGCTTGACGGAAAAGGCGCCGAAACCGCGCAACTCGACCCGGTCGCCCCGCGCCATCGCCTCGATCACCTCTTCGAAGATGGTGTTCACGATGCGCTCGACATCACGCTGGTAGAGATGCGGATTCTCGTCCGCGATCTTCTGAATGAGCTCCGACCGGATCATCCCGTCATCCCCCCCGAAGGACTGTGTGGCGTTTGTTGGCAGCACGCCTCTAGTGCCCTGACTATAGGGGGAAACTCGGCTTGCGGAAACAGGCTTGGCTGGTGGTCGCCGGGAAATATGGCGGCAATCTGCCGGGTTTTTCATGTAAAACCCGTCTGTTAGGCAGCTCTGGCGCCAAAAATACGCGCACGCAGCACGCGAGGGCCAATGTTAGCACCCGATGATTCGGGGGCGGTCAGGGGGTGCAGAACCGCTCCGCCGCGTCGCGGCTCAGGGCCGCGCGGGCCGATAAGGGACATCCATCGCTTTCGGCCCGCCCCGCCCTTATCGTTGCGCCCGGTCCCGGCTTCACGCTATAGCTCCCACATGACTGGTATCATAAACGAACGGGTGCCTGCCGCCCTGCGAATTACCGCCCCGGCCTGATCACAGGGCCGGGTACGCGTCGCCGTGTTCGCATTTCCAACCAGTCGAGGTCTTCCATGACATCCGCATTCCCCATGCTGCATTTCCTTTGCGGCAAAGCCGCTTCCGGTAAATCCACCCTTGCCGCCCGTTTGGGCAACGCGCCCCGGACCATCGTCCTGTCCGAGGACGCATGGCTGTCGGCGCTTTACGGCGACCAGATGACCACGCTGGCCGATTACGTCGCCTGTGCGGAACGCCTGCGCGGCATCATCGCGCCCCACTGCGTGACGCTTCTCTCAGCCGGAGTGTCGGTGGTGCTGGATTTCCCGGCGAACACGCGTGAGACGCGGCGATGGATGCGGCGCATTGTCCGGGACACCGATGCAAGTCACATCATGCACGTGCTCGACGTTGCCGATGAGGTGGCCCGCGACCGAGCGATGGCACGCAATCGGCAAGGGGCGCATCCCTTCACCCTGACCGAGGCTCAGTTCGACCGGCTTCTCGCCCATTTCGATCCGCCGTCACCGGATGAAGGGTTCACCCTGAAGCATCACACCGCGCCCTGACCCAAACGAAAACGGCCCCGGATCGCTCCGGGGCCGTTTCCAATCTCTGCAGCTTCAGGCGAGACGACTTATTCGTCGTCCTTCTTGAGCGCAGCGCCGAGGATGTCGCCGAGCGAAGCACCGGAGTCGGACGAACCGAACTGTTCCACGGCTTCTTTCTCTTCGGCGATCTCGCGGGCCTTGATCGACAGGCCCAGACGACGCGACTTGCTGTCGACGTTGGTCACGCGCACATCAAGGTGGTCACCGACCTGGAAGCGCTCGGGGCGCTGCTCGGCACGGTCACGCGACAGGTCGGAGCGGCGGATGAAGGACTTCATGCCTTCGTATTCCACTTCGATCCCGCCGTCCTCGATGGCCGACACGGTCACGGTGATGATCTGGCCGCGCTTCACGCCGCCCACCGCTTCGGCGAACGGATCACCGTCGAGCGACTTGATCGAGAGCGAGATACGCTCTTTGTCCGTGTCCACTTCGGTAACGACGGCTTTGACCACGTCGCCCTTGTGGAACTGTTGGATGGCTTCTTCGCCACGCTGGTCCCACGAGATGTCCGACAGGTGAACCATGCCGTCGATGTCGTTGTCGAGGCCGATGAACAGACCGAATTCGGTGATGTTCTTGACTTCGCCTTCGACCTGCGTGCCCTCGGGGTGCGTTTCTGCAAACACTTCCCACGGGTTGCGCATGGTCTGCTTGAGACCCAGCGAAACGCGACGCTTCGCCTGGTCGATCTCGAGAACCATGACCTCGACCTCTTGCGAGGTGGACACGATCTTGCCCGGATGGACGTTCTTCTTGGTCCACGACATTTCCGAGACGTGGACGAGGCCTTCGACACCAGGCTCCAGCTCCACAAACGCACCGTAATCGGTGATGTTCGTGACGCGGCCCTTGTGGACCGACTCGAGCGGGTACTTGGCAGCGACCAGATCCCACGGATCTTCCTGAAGCTGCTTCATGCCGAGCGAGATGCGGTGCGTCTCTTTGTTGATCTTGATGACCTGGACGTTGATCGTCTCGCCGATCGAGAGGATCTCGGACGGGTGGTTCACACGGCGCCAGGCCATGTCGGTGACGTGCAGCAGGCCATCGACGCCGCCGAGGTCGACGAATGCGCCGTACTCGGTGATGTTCTTGACCACGCCTTCCACGGTGTCGCCCTCGGTCAGCTTGCCGATGACTTCGGCACGCTGCTCGGCGCGGCTCTCTTCAAGGATCGCACGACGCGAGACAACGATGTTGCCACGGCGACGGTCCATCTTGAGGATCTGGAACGGCTGCTTGAGACCCATCAGAGGGCCAGCGTCGCGCACGGGGCGCACATCGACCTGCGAGCCGGGCAGGAACGCCACGGCGCCGCCGAGATCGACGGTGAAGCCGCCTTTGACACGACCGAAGATCGCGCCCTCGACGCGGTTCTCGTCGGCATAGGCTTTTTCCAGGCGGTCCCAGGCTTCTTCGCGGCGGGCCATCTCGCGCGAGATGACGGCTTCGCCACGGGCGTTTTCGGCAGCACGCAGGTAAACCTCGACTTCGTCGCCGACGGAAATGTCGGGCGCTTCACCAGGGTTTGCGAATTCCTTGAGGTCGACGCGGCCTTCCATCTTGTAGCCGACGTCGATGATGGCTTGGCCGGCTTCGACGGCGATGACCTTGCCTTTGACAACCGAACCTTCGTCCGGGGTGTCCATTTCGAGGCTTTCGTTAAGGAGGGCCTCGAATTCCTCCATAGATGCATTGGCGCTCATAAGCGGTGTCTAGTCCTTTACAGTTCTATTCGGGCCGCACGGTTGTCTCCGCGGGTCTTTCATGGGTTTCGCGACAGGACCCGCAAAACAAAGAGGGCCGGTTGCCCGACCCTGCTCGCTCTTCGGCTGCGGCTTAACGCCTGTCTGGGCGCGCGTATATGCGCCATGGGCGCTTTTGGCAAGGGTGAACCCGCGCGCGCAGCCGCCCCCGCGGGCGGTCTTTGGCCGTCCGCACCCGCGCCGGGCGCGTATGACAAATCGTATGTACACTGTGTGCACACGATGTGCACAGGAGTCATACGCCGGATTTTGCCGGTCCCTGCCCCTGTCCGGGGCTTCCCAAGGCGCGCCGTTTGCGGGCAGACTGCGCCCCGATGGAACGCCGATGACCGACACGCCCGACACCCTCAGACCGCTTCTCGCCCGCGCGGAAACCGCGCTCAACGCGGGCCGGTTCGACGACATGCACGCGGCCCTCGACGCGGCCTTCGCCATCGACCCCGGATGCCTCGCGGGCCTGTGGACCTATACCTATGGCACCCGTTTCGCAGCGCACGATGCCGTCCTTGAAAGGATCGAGTCCTACGCCCGCCAACCGGGCCTCGCGCCCCCCTTACGCGCCCAGCTTTTGTTCATGCGCGCCAAGGCGTTAGACGATCTCGGACGCCATGCGGAGACCTTTGAGGTCGTGCTTGAGGCCAATGAAACAAAGGGCGCCACCTTCGACACCCCGGCGATAACGGCCCTGACCCACCGGCTCATCACGGCGGTCCGCGCGGCCCCCGATATCCGCCTGAACGCCCAAGGCCCGCGCATGATCTTCGTCCTCGGAATGCCCCGCTCCGGCACCTCGCTCATCGCGCAGATGCTGGGGGCGCATCCCGCGATCACCAACCTCGGCGAACGTGTCGCCCTCGGCCCCGCGCTGGAGCGGCGGCAGACCGGCGCGAACCCCCACCTCGCCTTCCTCGACGGGATTGACCAGGCCCGGCTCGAAACCGCCCGCGCCCGCTATCTCGACGGGGTGCCGGAGGCGGGGATTTTCGTCGACAAGATGCCCGAGAACTACCTGTTCGCCTGGGCGATCCCGATGCTCTTTCCCGACGCGCTGATTCTGCATATGCGCCGCGACAGGCTCGCAACCTGTTGGTCTTGCTACAAAAATGACTTCCGCGAGGGGCACCGCTACAGCTATGACTGGGCCGACCTGACCGCGCAGTACGACCGCCACCTCAACCTGTGCGCCCTCGGACGCGAGCGGGCCGGAGAGGCGTGGCACGAGGTCTCGCTCGACCGGCTGACCGCCCACCCGGAACAGGTGCTGACCCCGATCCTCGCCGCCCTCGGCCTTAGCTGGGACGCGGCCTGCGCCGCGCCAGAACGGGCCGGCGGCGCGATGCCGACCCTGTCCAAATGGCAGGTGCGCCAAGGCATCGACCCGGCAATGGCACAGGGCTGGCGGGCCTATGAACCGATGATCCGCGCGCGGCTCGAGGGGGCGAGGTGATCTCGCACCACCACCGGACGATCTTCGTCCATATCCCGAAATGCGGCGGCCAGAGCGTCGAGCAAGCGTTTCTCGATGACCTCGGCCTCACATGGGCGCAGCGCGCGCCGCTCGTCCTCGGTCGCAACCTGCCGGGCGGCGCCGGTCCGCCCCGGCTCGCCCACCTGAGCGCGGCGGACTACACCCGCCACCACTTCGTGACGCCCGAAATGTGGCGCGACTATTTCACCTTCGCCGTGGTGCGCGATCCCGTCGCCCGCGCCATGTCGCTGTTCAACCACCTTGCCCCGGTCGCGACGCTCGACGCGTTCGTGCACGACTGGCTGCCAGAGCAATTCGCGCTCGCCCCGGCCTACGAGGCCTCAAAGCACGGCAACCCCGGCAAGTATCATTTCGTGCGCCCGCAAACCGACTTCGTCACGACTGCGGAGGGCGCGATCCTGCCCGACAGGATCATCCGGCTGGAAGACCTCGCAACGGTCTGGCCCGAGGTCCAGTCCAACGCCCGGTTCGCCGCCTCCCTGCCCCACCGCAATGCGAGCGGGTCCGGCGTGACGACCCGCGACCTGTCACAACGCGGCGTCGACGCGATCGCGGCCCTCTACCAAAGGGATTTTGAAACATTCGGCTATGATCCGGGCGTCCGCCGGCCCACGACCCGGATGCACCCGTTCCGCCGCGTCTTCACGCGTCTCAGCAGAGGGTCCTGACGGCCCCCCCTTCTCTGTTCTCCAAATACTTCGGGGGTGCGGGGGCAGCGCCCCCGCCCGGGTCGCCCGGCGCAGCCGGGCGAAGCCCTCAGCCGCGCGCCTTGGTCACGACGGCGATGGCGGCCGCGACCGCCTCGTCGATGGACATATGGCTGGTGTCGATGGTCACGGCATCATCCGCCGGTTTGAGCGGGGCAGTCGCACGGGTCCGATCCCGCTCGTCCCGCGCCCGGACGTCCGCCAGCACGCTGTCGTAGCCCGCGTCATGGCCCGTTTCGAGCAACTCCTTGTGGCGCCGCACGGCACGAACCTCGGGGCTGGCGGTGACGAACAGCTTTGCGGGTGCTTCCGGGCAGATCACGGTCCCGATGTCGCGCCCGTCCAGAACCGCGCCGCCATCGCGCATCGCGAAGGCACGCTGGAAATCTACGAGCGCCTCGCGCACATCCGCCTCAACCGCCACGCGGCTCGCCGCCTGAGCTACCTGCGGGGTGCGCAGGCCCAGCGCGTCGAGGTCCTCGGCGCTCAGCGACCGCGCCACGTCCAGCGGCTCTTCGCCGTCGAGCACCCGCTTGCCCACCGCGCGGTAGATCAGCCCCGTATCCAGATGCGCAAAGCCGAAATGCGCCGCGACCGCGCGCGATATCGTGCCCTTGCCCGCCGCGGCAGGTCCGTCGATGGCGACTGTGAACCCCAAGTTGCTATACCTCGCTCGTCTCTGGTCGCCTTTTGAAGAAACTCGCGACGAGGAGCAAGATCGAGACCGGCAACAGGCCCCATTTCGCCAGGGTAAACGTGCTGGCCCAGGCCACGACCGCAGGGTCGAGTCCCTCGGGACCGACGAGGAGCAGCCGCGTCACCAGCGTATTCTCTGCAAGGTCGGCAGCCCCCATGAGGACCGGCACCACCGCCAGAACGCGCCAGACCCCACCGGCGATCCAGAGGCCGTAGCCGAAAGAAAGCGCAAACAGGATCGGCACCGCCCGGTCCCAACTGCGCGAGACCTTTGCATAGGCGTCCGGAAAGCCCGGATCGGCAGTGGTGAGAAGCGTGGTCAGGTCTGCGGTGTCGTAGCCGGTGGCGCGCAGATCCGGGATCGCTGCGCCATTCGCAAGCGCCATCATCGGCGGGCCGACGACCGCCACGAGGAGGACATAGACCACCAGCGTCACCGCCAGCAGTCCCCAGAACACCATTCTGCGCGTCATCCCGTCGCCTCCACCATTCCCCGTTCGGATCACGATAGCAGCGACACGCCCGGCGCACAGCATGATCTTCGCAATGGGGCTTAGTCGCCCGTGCGCGAGATCTGTGCCCCGAGGCCCGCCATGAGCGGCTCGAAGATCGGAAAGGACGTGGCGATGGGCTCACCGTCGTCGATGCTCACCGGGTTTTGCGCGCCGAAACCCAGGACCATGAAGCTCATCGCGATCCTGTGGTCGAGCCGCGCGGCTGCGGTGCCGCCCCCCGGCACGCCGTCTGGCCCCATGCCATGAACAGTCATGTAATCCTCGCCCTCCTCGACGGTGATCCCGTTGGCCTCAAGCCCCCGCGCCATCGCGTCGATCCGGTCGCTTTCCTTCACGCGCAGTTCCTTGACGCCGACCATCTCGGTCTTGCCGGTGGCGAAGGCAGCAACGACGGAGAGAACCGGGTATTCGTCGATCATGGAGGCCGCGCGGTCCTCGGGCACACGGATGCCCTTCATGTCGGGCGAAAAGCGCGCGCGCAGGTCGGCGACCGGTTCGCCGCCCTCCTCGCGCATGTTCTCATAGGTCAGGTCCGCGCCCATCTCGATCAGCGTGGCGAACAGCCCCGCGCGGGTCGGGTTCAGGCCGATGTTCGGGACCAGCACGTCCGAGCCGGGAACAATCAAAGCGGCGCAGACCGGGAACGCCGCCGAGGAAGGGTCGCGCGGCACGGCAATGGTCTGCGGTTTCAGCTCCGGCTGGCCGGTGAGCGTGATGACGCGGCCCTCGTCGGTATCTTCGACCGACAGCGCAGCGCCGAACCCCGCCAGCATCCGCTCGGTGTGGTCGCGCGTCGCCTCGGCCTCGATCACAACGGTTTCGCCGGGTGCGTTGAGACCTGCGAGCAGCACGGCGGATTTCACCTGCGCCGAGGCCATCGGGGTGCGGTAACGCACCGGCACCGGGTTTCGCGCACCGACTACCGTCATCGGAAGCCGCCCGCCGGTGCGCCCGAAGCTTTGCGCGCCGAACAGCGCGAGCGGGTCGGTCACACGGCCCATGGGGCGCGAGCGGAGCGAGGCGTCGCCGGTGAAGGTCGCGGTGATCGGCGAGGTCGCCATGCAGCCCATGATGAGCCGGACGCCGGTCCCGGCATTGCCGCAGTCGATCACGTCCTCCGGCTCGGCGAAGCCGCCGACGCCAAATCCATGCACGCGCCACGCCCCGTCGCCTAGCCGCTCGACGTCGGCGCCGAAGGCGCGCATCGCGGCGGCGGTGGCGAGCACGTCCTCGCCCTCAAGAAGCCCGGAGATCTGCGTCTCGCCCACGGCCATCGCGCCAAGGAGCAGCGAGCGGTGACTGATCGACTTGTCGCCCGGCACCTGCGCCGTGCCGGTCAACGGACCGGAGGCGTGGCTGGTCATGGGAATAGGGTCACCGTGTCCGGACATGGAGCTCTCCAACTTGGGTTCACGGGCTGATAGCGCACCCGCCCGGACCCGTCCACGCCGTTTGCGGCAAGCGGCTCAGACGCGGCGGAACGTGAGGTAATGGGGCACCCGCCCCTCGCGCAGCGCCTTTTGTTCGTAGCGGGTGGACAGCCAGTCGTCCCAGGGCTCGCGCCAGTCGCCGGGCCGCTCGGCCAGCCAGTCGAACCCGGCCTTCGGCACTTCTTCGAGCGTCTGGCGCACATAGTCGGGAATGTCGGTCGCCACCCGGAACTCGGCCCCCGGCTTGAGCACGCGGTGGAGCGGCTCCAGATGTTCGGGCGTGACGAACCGACGGCGGTGGTGGCGGGCCTTGGGCCAAGGGTCAGGGTAGAGCAGGAACGCCTTGGAGATCGAGCCGTCAGGGAGCACGTCGAACAGATCGCGCGCATCGCCGGGATGCACCCGGACGTTGGTGGCATCGGACTGGCGCAGTTTGCCCAGGAGCATCGCGACGCCGTTGATGAACGGCTCGCAGCCGATGAGGCCCACATCCGGGTTCGCCTCGGCCTGGTGGACGAGGTGTTCGCCCCCGCCGAAGCCGACCTCCAGCCAGACATCACGCTCGCCGAACAGCGCGGCGAGGTCGAGTGGCGTGCGGTCGGGGTTTTCTTCCCAGTCCACCGGACCGGAGGAGAGGTGCGGCAGATCTTCGTCCAGATAGGCCTGCTGGCTGCCGCGCAGGCCCTTGGCCTTGAACCGGCCGTAGAAATTGCGCCACGGCGCGCCGCTCTTGTGTCTCGTCTCGCTCATGGCCCGCGCATACCCCCAGCCGGGGCGCGGATCAACCTGTTCCCATGCGCACATAACCTGCTTGAAAATGTCGGATGGTGCGTATCGTCGCGATGACGCATGACGGGTCCATCGCCTTTATGGGCCTCAAACACAGGATGAAGACAATGAACGCACAGACCCTTTCTTACGCCGCGCCGCTGGCGCGTGTCCTCCTCGCCGCGATGTTCATCATCTCGGGTCTTCAGAAGATCACCGGCTATGCCGGCACGCAGGGCTACATGGAGGCGATGGGCGTGGCCCCGTGGCTCCTCCCCCTCGCCATCCTCGTTGAAGTGGGCGGCGGCATCGCCCTTCTCCTGGGCTGGCAGGCCCGCACGGCGGCCTTCCTGCTCGCGGGCTTCTCGATCGTGTCCGGGCTGCTCTTCCACCTCGTGCCGTCCTTCGGGATGGAAGACGCGATGGCCGCGCAGGCGCAGGTGATCTCGTTCATGAAGAACGTCACCATCGCGGGCGGGATGCTGATGGTCGTGGCGTTCGGGCCGGGCAAGCTGTCGGTCACGCGCCGCGACGCGGCCCTAGTGCCCGCGGAGTGATGTCGCCCGGGCTTGCGCCCGGTCGATCCGGGCGGGGGGAGGCCAGCCTCCCCCCGCACCCCC
>NZNT01000010.1 GCA_002695005.1 Maritimibacter sp. | reverse complement strand
GCTGCATCGTCAGACAGCCGCATAGACTGAAATCCAAACGAGCCAGACCCTCCGTTCAAGATCAGCCGCTCGTGTTCCAAATCATTTGACGACGGACATTCACGGTCACCCAAGCCTTGGGCACCTACCAGAAACAGGTGATGGAGGGGAAGTCTTCCGCTCGGACATCACGCAGCCAAGCGCGGACCATCATGGAAGTGGTGGATCCCATGACCAATCTTCACGAGTTGACCCAAGCCCAGATGTTAAGAGCCGTCTCGGCTCTGCTGGAGGAGCGGAGCGCGGCCACTGTCAACCGTTGCCTCGACAACTTCAAACGCGCCATCAATCACATGGGAGAAACTTACGACGCCAAGCTCCCGGCAAAAATCAATTGGACCCGTCTCAAAAAGAAAGAACCAGAGGAACGCGTGAGGGAGTTGACACGTGCCGAAGAGAACGCGCTCTTTGAACACCTGCGCAATGACCTCCACCCCTTGGTGCATTTCGCGCTGCTCACGGGAGCCAGGCAGGGGACAATCTGCGGTCTGCTCTGGTCGGATATCGATTTCGATGAAGGACGCATGATCTTCCGTATCAAAGGCGGCGGCACCCAAAGGTTCCCCCTGACCGAAGAGACTCGCGAGCTTCTCCAATCCATCCCCCAGGCACGTACACCGGCAACTCGCCGCTACGTCTTTACCTTCCTCGGCGAAGATGGCCAGCCTCACCCAATCAATCCGTCGGGTGGGCATATCTGGATGAAATGGAGAGACGCCGTTCGTGACGCCGGCATCGAGGACTTCCGCTTCCATGATCTACGTCACACCTTCGCAACCCGGATGCTCCGGCAGACCGGCAATCTCAAGCTGGTTAGCCGCCTATTGGGTCACAAGAGCCTTGAAACGACCATGCGTTACGCACACGTTCTGGACGATGATTTGGAACAGGCTCTCAGCGCATACGCGGTACGTCCTGCCACACTTTCTGCCACAGATTCCGGTAAAGTATTGAAAATTAAAAGTGGTGACTGAGCTTCCCAAGCTGACGACGAGGGTTCGATTCCCTTCACCCGCTCCAAACCTCTCCTCCCACACGCCTCCGAACCGCTCGCAAACCCGGCGCGGCATCTGGCCATCGCGGCCCCGCCTGGTTTACGCTGCACGCAGTTCTCGCGCGGATATTCATCAGGGAGATTTGAGATGCGGTGCCATGAAGTTGACTATGAGATTTTCGGTGACGACATGCAGGTCGTCGAGGTGGAGCTCGACCCCTCCGAGGTCGTGATCGCGGAAGCCGGGGCCATGAATTACATGGACGACGGCATCGGCTTCGAGACCCGGATGGGTGACGGCGCTCGGCCCTCGGGCGGGATCATGGATTCGCTCCTGAACGTCGGAAAACGCGTCCTGACGGGCGAGTCCATCTTCATGACCCATTTCACGAACAACGGTCAGGGCAAAAAACGCGTGGCATTCGCCGCGCCCTATCCGGGCAAGATCATGCCCATCAACATGGCCGAAGTCGGCGAGGAACTCATCTGCCAGAAGGATGCCTTTCTGTGCGCGGCCTTCGGCACCACCACCGACATCGCCTTTCAGCGCAAGCTCGGGGCCGGGTTCTTTGGGGGCGAAGGCTTCATCCTTCAGCGCCTCAACGGCGACGGAATGGCCTTCATCCATATCGGCGGCACCGTCATCAAGCGCGAGCTGGCGGCGGGCGAGGTGCTTCGGGTGGACACCGGCTGTCTCGCGGCCATGACCAGCGGCGTGGATTACGACATAGAACGCGCCGGGAACCTGAAATCTATGGTCTTTGGTGGCGAAGGTATCTTCCTTGCCACCCTGCGCGGTCCCGGCACCGTGTACCTGCAAAGCCTGCCGTTTTCGCGCCTCGCCGACCGCGTCCTGCGCGCGGCGGGTCCGGGCGGCAACAAGGGCGAAGGCTCGGTGCTGGGCGGCCTTGGCGACATGTTCGGCGACCGTTAGGCCTGAAGGCCCGCGGCGACAGCGCCACGGGCCAACACAAAGGTCAGGCGTTTTCCGGAACGCGAACTGCCTCATCGGCGCCCAAAGGCAGCAGGAAACCCTCGAAAAAGGCCGATAGCGCCGCGTGATCTTCGAGCGGGAGGACATGGGCCACATATTGATCGGGCCGCACGATGACCAGCGCGCCTTGCGTCCGGTCGACACCGCGAGCGTCGAAGATATCTGCCCCGGTCTTGAGCGGCGCGCAGAATATCTTCTCGGCATCCGGCAGGCCGAAGCGCCCCTTCAAGGGTCGCAGCGCAGCCGGCATCTGGTCCATCTCAAGGGTATCGTGGGCCTCCTGAAACACCGCGCGCAGGTCGATCACCGTGTCAGGATCGGCCCCCTCGGGCGTGAACCTGCGCAACGGGCTTTCGGGGTCATCGACAAGATAGCGGCAAAGCCGGTCAACCTCGCCCCCCGCCTGCCCAGTATCGCCCGCGCCCGCGAAGGCGAACAGGTGCCAGCGGTTGTTGGCCTCGATCGTATGCCCAAGGTGAAGGTGCATGGCATCGCCGAGACGTGTGACCGGCCAGGAGTGGAACCGCGTCCCGATCTCGAACCCGGATGCACGCGCCTGATGAACCGCCGCTCCGGTCAGGGCCGATGGCTGATAGGTCACCTGCATACCCGCCGTGTAGCGCCCGTTCTTGATGAACGCCTGCTGGAACATTGGGTCGGCCCCAGCCGCCCCTTCCTCGGAAATAGGGGCACTCATGACCCGGGCCCACTCCCGGTCGAAGTCGATAAGGTCCTGCGCCACCGCCTGCCGCTCGGCGGAGTAGCTGTGGAGCAGCTCCGGCGCCGCGCGGCCCTGAAGCACGGTGACGAGCTTCCAGCCAAGGTTGAACGTGTCGCCCATCGAGACGTTCATCCCCTGCCCGGCTTTGGGGCTGTGCGTGTGGCAGGCGTCGCCCGCGATGAAGACGCGAGGCGTACGGTCCGAACCCACCGGCACGTCGTCGAACTTGTCGGTCACGCGCTGTCCGATCTCGTAGACCGACCACCACACGACGTCTTTCACATCCAGAGAATAGGGTTTGAACACGCCCTGCGCGGCTTCGATCAGCCGGTCCACCGTGATGTTGCGACCGCGCACCCGCTCGCCCTCTTCCAGCTTGTCGAGTTCGATATAGATCCGCACGAGGTAGCCGCCTTCACGCGGAATGATGAGGATGTTGCCGTCCTTTTCGGACTTGATGATGGATTTGTAGCGGATATCGGGGAAATCCGTCACCGCGAGCACGTCCATCACGCCCCAGGCCTGATTGGCGGAATCGCCGTGAAGCTCACGCCCGATCGACGTGCGCACGACACTGCGTGCGCCGTCGCACCCGACCACATAGCGGGCGCGCACCACTTCGCGCTCGCCCTCGTGGCCGGGGTCCACGCGCAGGAGCGTCACCGTGACCGGATAGTCCTCGGCGCTCTCGTCCACCGTCAGATCGACGACTTCGCGGCCATAATCCGGTTCCAGGCGTGAGGGCGAATTGCGCATGATGTCGAGGTACATGTCCTGCACCCGCGCCTGGTTGAGGATCATGTGGGGCATCTCCGACAGCCCCTCCTCCACGTCGTCAACACGCCCGTTGCGGGTGATCTGTCCGGGGTTCTCGGGATCGGGCTTCCAGAAGGTCACCTGATTCACATGGCAGCCCTCGCGCATGATCTTGTGGGCGAAGCCGAAGGCGTTGAACATTTCCATCGACCGGCAGGATATGCCATCCGCCTGCCCCTTCTCCATCGCTTCGAGTTTGCGCTCGACGAGGCGCGTGCTGATGTCCGGAAAGCCAGCAAGCTGCGCCGCAAGCGTGAGGCCCGCAGGACCGCTGCCGACGATCAGCACATCGACCGTGTCCGGCAGCCGGTCACCCTGGTCTACCCGCCCCGCCGCGAGGTCATGGATGTCCGGGTCACCGGGCCGAAAGCCGTTCAGGTGGAATTGCATGTCTCGTCCTCCCAATACGCAGAGCGCCAGAATTTGATATGTATGCATATTATCTTCACGAGCACCCCGTCAAGAAATAATATGTATGCAAATCATTCTCTCCGCGCTATCAATCCCAAGCCTTTGATCTTGCGAGAAACCGAGGACAGGATGGAAACGACACGGATGGCCGGGCACCTGATCCGGCGGCTCAACCAGCAATCGACGCAGGTGTTCCAGGCCCGGATGAAGGCCGAGGGATTCGACCTCACATCCGTCCAGTTCGCCGCCCTCTCCGCCCTCGCAAATAATCCGGGCATCGATCAGGCCCGCCTGTCCGCCCTCATCGCCTATGACCGCGCCACGATCGGCGGCGTGGTGGACCGGCTGGAGCAAAAGGGCCTCGTTGCACGCAGCGTGAGCGACAAGGACCGCCGTGCCCGCGTCCTGACCCTGACCGAGACGGGCGAGAACCGGCTCGCCGTGATGACCCCCGTGGTCGAAGACCTACAAGCCGACATCCTCAACCGGCTGGACCCCGGCGAGCGCGCGGCCTTCGTGGCCCTCGCCCGTCGCGCCCTTGGCGAAAACGACGAAATGGACCCCGCATGACGCTCTCCCATCTCACGCCGCTCACCCGCGCCGACCTCGCGGCTCAGGGTATCCCTGAGCCTTGGGCCTTCGGCCGCGCCGACAAGGTGCGCTTTGGCGAACTCGACCCACTCAACCACGTCAACAACGCCACCTACCCGGGCTGGATGGAAACCGCCCGCGTCGGCTATTTCGACCATATCGGCTTTGACCGGAGCGGCGACATCCGCCTCGTCCTCATCAGCACATCCCTGCGCTACCTCCGCCCGATCCACCTGGGCGACAGCTACATCGTCTGCGTGCGCGCGACGAGTTTCCGCACCACCTCGTTCACCACCGAATACGCGATCTATGTGGACGGACAGCTTGCGACGACCGGCGAGGCGGCGATGGTCTGTCTCGGTCCCGATGTCGCCACCAAACGCCCGCTCCCGGACGATGCGCGCGCGGCCTTCCTGCGCGACGGCGCGGTCGACCTCAGGGACACGCCCGTCTGAGCGGTCAGACGAGCTCGCCCATCGCCTCTTCGAGCAGCCGCGCATCCGCATCGGCGCGCTGTGCGTTCTCCGACAGCACCCGTTTCCAGTGCCGCGCGCCGGGCCGTCCCGCGAACAGGCCCAGCATATGCCGGGTGACCTGAGACAGCTTCCGCCCCGCTGCCAGATGGCGCTCGATATGCGGCTGCATCGCCCGCGCCACGTCGCGCGGGTCCGTCATCGCATCGGTGCTGCCGAATATGCGGCTGTCGGCCTGCATGAGGATATCGGCGGGCTGGTGATAGGCCGCGCGCCCGATCATCACCCCGTCCATCCCGGCGTCGAGATGCTCCTGCGCGGCCTCAAGCGTGGCGATGCCGCCGTTGATCGACAGGTGCAGGTCCGGGCGCTCGGCCTTCATCCGGTGGACGAGCGGATAGTCGAGCGGTGGAATGTCCCGGTTCTCCTTGGGACTAAGCCCCTTGAGCCACGCCTTGCGGGCATGGATCGTGAACCGGCGCACGCCCGCATCCGCGACGCGGTCGAGAAAGGCGGGGAGCACCGCCTCCGGGTCCTGATCGTCCACGCCGATCCGGCATTTCACGGTCACCGGCACATCCCCCGCCGCCGCGATCATCGCAGCCGTGCAGCGCGCGACCAGTTCAGGCTCACGCATGAGCACCGCGCCGAAGGTGCCCGACTGCACCCGGTCCGACGGGCAACCGACGTTGAGGTTGATCTCGTCATACCCGCGCGCCACCCCCATACGCGTGGCCTCGGCGAGTTCCGCAGGGTCCGACCCGCCGAGTTGCAGCGCCACCGGATGCTCCGACGGGTCGAAGTCGAGCAGATGCGCCGCCCCGCCCCGCACCAGCGCCGGCGCGGTGACCATTTCGGTGTAAAGCAACGTCTCACGGCTCATCAGCCGGTGAAACACACGGCAATGGCTGTCGGTCCAGTCCATCATGGGCGCGACGGAGAGACGGGCGTGGCGGTCGATCTGCATGGCGGCGGGTCGGCTGTCGGTCGGTTGCGGGTCGGAAGGCACCTGATACCCCGTTCGGGGCCGCAGCGCCACCTCTGAGCGCAGGTAGGACCCACGGCCCGTCCCGTCAATGCGGTTTGACACCGGCAGCCGGAGCGGTCACGCAGCGACATGCGCCTCGTCCTCCTCACCGCTCTCACCATGATCGCCTTCGCGGCGAACTCGATCCTCAACCGGCTCGCGCTCGCTGCCGGGACAATCGACGCGGTGAGTTTCGGGACGATCCGGCTCGTCTCCGGCGCGGCGATCCTCGCGCTTTTGGTGCTCGCCTCCCGCCGCTCCCTGTCCTTCACCGCACCGGGGCGGTGGGCTAGCGTGGCCGCGCTCCTCATTTATATCTTCGGCTTCAGCCTGGGATATGTCGCGACCGATGCGGGGCTGGGCGCGCTCATCCTCTTCGGCACCGTGCAGATCACCCTTTTCACCGCCGCGATCCGGGCGGGCGAAACGGTGACATTGGCTCGCAAGCTCGGCACCGCCATCGCCTTCGCCGGTCTCGCGCTTGTCCTCTGGCCAAGCGGCGGCGTGACGCTCGACCTGATCGCAAGCGGTTGCCTCGTCGCTGCCGGGATCGGCTGGGGCCTCTATACACTCAACGGACGCCGGACCACAGACCCGCTTGGCGCCACGATGACCAGTTTCGTGCTGGCCGCGCCGCTGGGCCTGCTGCTGTCGCTCGCGGTCCGGCTGGGCGGTCATCCGGCCCTCCTCACCCCGGACGGCGTGCTCCTCGCCATTGTCTCGGGCGCCATCACCTCGGGCCTCGGATACGCGCTTTGGTATACGGTGCTGCCCCGACTGGCCACGACCACGGCGGCCATCGCGCAGCTCGCCGTTCCGATCCTCGCCGTCGCCGGGGGCATCCTGTTCCTGTCCGAACCGCTCACCCCGACCTTTGCCCTCGCCACGCTCCTCGTTACCGGCGGCGTGGCCCTGTCGCTCAGGCGCTGAATCCTGGCCGCCCTCAGTTGCGCTTGCGCTCGTCGAGGCCGAGGCCGCGCCCGATGATCTCGCGCATGATCTCGCTCGTTCCGGCATAGATCCGGCTGATGCGCGCATCACGGTAAAGCCGGCTGATCTCGAATTCCTCCATGTAGCCCGCGCCACCGTGAAGCTGGACACATTCGTCCACCACGCGCCCCTCGACCTCGGAGGTGAAAAGCTTGGCCTCCGACGCCATTTCGGCCGACAGCTCCCCCTTCAGATGCTCGCGCACGCAATGGTCGACCAGCGCCTGCGCCGCGTCGATCTCGGTGCGCATCGAGGCCATCTTGAAACGCGAGTTCTGGAACGTGCCGATCGGCTTGCCGAAGGCGCGGCGCTCCATGATGAACTCCATCGTGATCTCGAACGCCCGCTCGGCGCGCGCCACAAATCCGACGGCCCCGTTCAGCCGCTCCTCGGCAAGGTTCCGCATCATGGTCTTGAACCCGCCCCGCGGGTCGCCGATCACGTTGTTCTTCGGCACTTTCACATCGTCGAAGAACAGCTCGGCAGTATCCTGGCTCTCCAGACCCATTTTCTTGAGGTTGCGACCACGCGAGAAACCCTCCATCCCGTCTTCGACAAGGAACAGGCCGACCTCGTGGCTGGCCTCGGGGTTGGTCTTGGCCGCGACGATCACCAGACCGGCAAGGAACCCGTTCGAGATATAGGTTTTGGACCCGTTCAGGACCCAGTGATCCTCCATCTCGACGGCCCGCGTCTTGATCCCTGCGAGGTCGGAGCCGGTTCCCGGTTCGGTCATGGCGATGGCGAGGATCGTATCGCCCGAGACGCAGCCGGGCATGTAGCGCGCGCGCTGCTCGTCATTTGCGTAGTGTTGCAGGTAGGGCCCGGCGATCCGGTTGTGCAGGCCGAGGAAAAAGCCCGCCTCCCGCGTCCCGATCTCTTCGACGAGGATCATGTCATAGCGGAAATCGTCCAGCCCGAGGCCGCCATATGCCTCGTCGGCATACATGCACAGAAAGCCCTCTTCCCCCGCGCGCTTCCAGATTTCGCGCGAAACGCAGCCTTCCTCGCGCCATGTCTCAGAGTTGGGGAACACTTCCTTTTCCGCCCAGGCCCGGACGCTTTTGCGGAAAATTTCGTGCTCTTCGTCATAGATCGTGCGTTTCAGCATCGGACCCTCCGGCTGATTGTGTATTTTTTGGTTGTAAGAACAGGGAGTTGGCGGGGCGACGCGCGCCCCGCCTGAGGTCAGATCACTCGAGCGTCTGAACCAGCGTCCAGGAGCCGTTCTCGATCCGGCTCACGAACACCTCATCCGCGCCGACATGGTCTTCGGCGGAATAATCGACAGTGTTGCCACCGATCGCGTCGTCGTAGTTGAGGCTTTCCATCGCCGCGATGAAGCTCTCATGCGTCAGGTCCGGACCCGCCGCTTCGAGCGCCTTGACCATCGTCGTCGCGCCGCCATAGCCCAGCAGGGCGCCGGTGGACGGAAGGTCTTCGCCCGTGGCTTCCTTGTACTTGGCGATCCATTCAGCCACTTCCGGCTCGCCCGCACGCGCTTCGAGATCCTGCCAGCCGGCACCGGCGTAAACGCCGTCCATCACGCCCTGGGCGGCGAGGCCCTTGGCGACGACGGTGTGGAAACCAGCGCCCGACACCATGAAGTTCACGTCCATGCCGAGTTTGTTCGCCGTGGCGATGGCGTTGATCTGCTGGCTGACGCCAAGCGCCATGCCCACCGTGTCACAGCCGGACTCCTTGACCCGCCCAAGCGCACCGGTGAAGTCGGACTCGTCGGGCTTGTGCGCGATTTCCGCGCCCATCTCGATCTCGCCCGCCTCGGCCAGTTCATGCACGGCCGCCTCGATTTCCTTGCCGAAGTCGGTGGGCAGGATCATCAGGCAGAACTTCTGCGCGCCTTCCTCGGCGACCATGTACTCCGCGGTCGCCTTGATCGCTTCGTAGTAGGACGACGTGCCCGCGAACTTCCACGGTGCCGGCGGCTCGATCATCTGACGCGCCGCGGTGATCGGCGACACGTTCGGGATACCCTTCGGCTCCATCAGCTGGAACATGGCAAGGTTGTGGGGCGTCCCGAGGCTCAGGAGCATCGCGAACACCTGGTCGCGGTTGATCAGCTTGTTGGCCGCCTGTGCCGCGCGCGGCACCTGATAGCCGTGATCCTCGGTGATGTAGGTGATCTTGCGCCCGTGAATGCCGCCGTTGGCGTTCACTTCCTCGAAGACCAGGTTGGCCGCGGTCACGGCCGGCACCGAGAAGGGCGCGAAAATACCCGACAGGTCGTGCGCGCCCCCGATCTTGATTTCGTCTTCGGTAACGCCCTGCGTTTGGGCAAAGGCCGCCCCCGTTGTGGTCATGGCAGCAACGGCTGCCAAGGCTTTGAGTTGTTTCATGTTTTCCTCCCTGTTAAAGCCTTGTCTTCAGTACATCTGGTCAATGAGCCCGGCGTGGCGATCATTGACGAAATTCCGTTTGAGTTTCATCGTCGGCGTCAGTTCCTCGTCCTCCGCCGTAAGCAGGATGTCGATCAGGCGGAAATCCTTGATCTGTTCGACCTGCGCGAATTGCTTGTTGGTCTCGGCCACCACCTCTCCGATCAGGTCGCGAACCTCCTGCGCCCGCGTGAGCGAGGCGAAGTCAGAGAACGGAATCTGTCGGTCCTGCGCGAATTTCTCGACGTTTTCCTGGTCGATCATGATGAGGCAGGTCAGATACTTGCGCTTGTCCCCGATCACGACCGCATCCGAGACGTAAGGGCTGAATTTCAGCTTGGACTCGATCTCGGCCGGCGTGATGTTCTTGCCGCCCGCCGTGATGATGATGTCCTTCATCCGGCCGGTGATTGTCAGCGCGCCATCGTTTCCGATGCGCCCGATATCGCCGGTGTGCAGCCACCCGTCTTCGTCGATCGTTTTCGCTGTCTTCTCGGGCTTCTTCCAGTATCCGGCGAAAACACAGGGGCCGCCGACGAGCAGTTCGCCCGTCTCGTCCAGCCGCAACTCGACACCCGGCAGGGGCTTGCCCACCGTGCCGATGTTGTTGTCGTCGACCGTGTTCACTGTGGCCACGCCGCCCGTCTCGGTCATCCCGAAGCCCTCGACCAGCGGCACGCCAAGGGCGGCGAACCAGTCGATCAGGTCGGGCGAGATCGGGGCCGCGCCCGAGGTCACACGGCGCGCGCTGGCAAGGCCCAGCATCCGGCGCAGGTTGCGCAGCACCGTCGCCTCGGCCACCCAATGCGCCAGTTTCAGGCCCGCGCCCGGAGTCTCGGCCGCCGCGTAGCGTTGGCCGACATGCATCGCCCAATCAAACGCTTTCGCGCCGACCGGCCCCGCTTCGGACCGCATGATGGTCACACGGGAATAGATCTTCTCCCAGATCCGGGGCACACCGGCGAAGGTGTCGGGCGAGACCTCCTGAAGGTTCTCGAACACCGTCTCGGGGCTTTCGGCGAAATTCACCGTGCAACCGTTCGCGATGGGCGCCTCGACCGAGACGAGCCGTTCAAGGACGTGGCAGAGCGGCAGGAAACACAGCTGATTGTCGGTTTCATAGAAATCGAGCATCTGCTCGCCCGCGACCAGCTGGAACACCATGTTGCGGTGCGACAGGATCGCGCCCTTGGGCGGGCCGGTCGTCCCGGAGGTATAGATCAGCATCCGGGGGTCACCCGGCTTCACCGCCTTAAGCGCCGCCTCGAACCGGCCCGGGTCGGCGGCCTTGGCGCCTATTTCGAGCAGCTCGTCGAGGAACATCACCTTGTCGTGGGAAAAGGTGGCAAGCCCCTCGCGGTCGAAAACGATGACATGTTCAATGCCTGGCATGTCGTCACGGGCCTGAAGCCACTTGTCCAGTTGCTCGTCGTTCTCGACGAACAGCACCCGCGCGCCGGAATCGTTTGCGAGATAGGCCAACTGCCCCGCGCTGTCGGTGGTATAGACGCCCGCCGGGATCGCCCCGATGGCAGCAGCCGCAATATCGCAGTAGATCCACTCACGCCGGTCCTCGGCGAGGATCAGCACCGGCTCCCCCTTGGCCACGCCTAGCTCCAACAGAGCGAGCCCTATCTTCTTTGAGGTCTCGTAGTAGTCGCTCCACGAATAGCTTTTCCAGATGCCCAGCTGTTTCTCGCGATGGCAGGTGCGCGCACCGTATTTCGCGCAGCGATCCGCCCAGAGCGAAACGATCGTGGTATGCCCTTCGAAGGCGATGGTGTCGTCGGATGTCACCCGGCTCATCTCCATGTCTTGCGCCTCTTCCACCGTTTCTGCCCGCGCTCCGTCTCCTCGGTGCGACCCAGGTAGAATTCCTGGATATCGTCCGAGGCCTTGAGCTGCGCCGACGGCCCGGTCATCACGATCCGCCCCATCTCAAGGACATACCCCCGGTGCGCGGTCTCCAGCGCGATATGGGCGTTCTGTTCGACGAGGAGCATGGTGACGCCCTCTTCCGCATTGAGCCGCGCGATGATTCCGAAAATCTCCTGCGTCAGCAGCGGCGACAGGCCCAGCGACGGCTCGTCCAGCATCATCAGCTTGGGTTCGGCCATGAGGCCCCGGCCGATCGCCAGCATCTGCTGCTGCCCGCCCGACAGGAACCCCGCCGCCTGGCGCCGCCGCTCCTTGAGAATGGGGAAGTAGGTGTAGACGAGGTCGAGATCGTTCGAGAGGTCGCCCCGGCGCGTGTAGGCCCCGAGCTTGAGGTTCTCCTCAATCGACAGGTACGGAAACACCTCTCGCCCCTCGGGGACAAGGCTGATGCCTTTGGAGACGACCCGGTCCGGGTCCAGCCCGCCGATGGTATCGCCCATGAAGGTGATCTGACCCTTCTCCGGGTCCATGAGCCCCGCGATGGTCTTCATCAGCGTCGTCTTCCCGGCCCCGTTGGCACCGAGGATCGTGACGATCTCACCCTTTTCAACGTCGATGGACACGCCGCGCAGCGCCATGATCGCGCCGTAGAAGGTCTCCAGATTGCGAACGGACAGAACGGTCATGCCGCATCCTCCTCGGGCGTGCCAAGATAGGCCGCCTGCACATGCGGGTCCGCCTGCACCTCTTGCGGCGTGCCCATGGCCAGCGGCCTACCGTTGGCCACCGCCAGAACGCGGTCGGACACCTGGTTCACAAGGCTCATGTCATGCTCGACCATCAGAACGGTCAACCCCATGTCCCGGCGCATGTCCTCGATCCAGAAGGCCACGTCCTGCGTCTCTTCGACGGACAGGCCCGAGGCAGGTTCGTCCAGCAGAATGAGCTTCGGGCCGAGGGCGAGCGCGCGACCGATCTCGACCACCTTGCGCACGCCATAGGGCAGTCCCGCGATCATCTTGTTGCGGTAGGCTTCGAGTTCGAGGAATTCGATCACCTCTTCCACCCGATGCCGGTGCTCGCGCTCGGCCCGGCGCACCTTGCCCAAGAACAGGATGTCCTGCACGAAATTGGTGGAACGGTGGGTATGCTGCCCCATCAGCAGGTTGGCGAGCACGGTCGAATGGTCGAACAGCTCGATGTTCTGGAACGTCCGCGCGATCCCCAACCGGGCGATGTCATGCGACTTCTGCGCGGTTAGATCCTTCCCGTCAAAACGGATCGTGCCCCGTGTCGGCTCGTATATCCGGCTGATCAGGTTGAAGATCGTCGACTTCCCCGCCCCGTTCGGCCCGATGATGGCAAAAACCTCGCCCGGCTCGACCGAAAACGACATCCCGTCCACCGCCTTCACGCCGCCGAAATGCACGGCCAGATCGTTCACCTCCAGCAGGCTCATTTCATGCGCTCCGTCTTGAGATAGCTCTTCTGGCGGCGGAACATGTCACGCCGGGCGAGCGGGAAGATGTCGAACCACGTCCGGATCTTGAGCCAGCGACCGTAAAGCCCGGCCGGCTCGAAGATGATGAACAGGATCAGGATCGCCGCGAAAATCATGGTATCGAGCCCCGGGATCGACCCGAGGTTGATCCCGAAATTCGCGTTCAGCCCGTCGCGCAGGATCGCGATGACCTGCGGCACGGCCGTAATCAGGATCGCGCCAAGGAAGGCCCCCTGAATGAAGCCGAGCCCGCCAATCGTGACGACGAGCAGCAGGTTGATCGAGATGAAGATCGAGAACAGCTCGTAATTGTAAAACCCGATGTAGTGCCCCATCAGGGCCCCCGCGAGGCCCGTGACGCCGGTCGACAGCCCGAAGGCCAGCGACTTGGTCCGCGTCACGTTGATCCCCAGCGCCCGGGCAGAAACTTCGCTGTCACGCACGGCGAGGAAGGACCGGCCCGTGGGCGAGCGCATCAGGTTGGCATATCCCCATGTGACCAGGATCACGATGGCGAGGCACAGCCAGTAGAAGTTCTCGAGCGCGCCGTAGCGGTCGAAGCTGATGCCGAAGAACTGGATCGACGGCGCCATGATGCCCCCCACCCCGCCGGTGATCGGCTCGAGCAGGATGACCATCTCCTCGACGATGACAAAGACCGCGAGCGTGGCGATGGCGAGGTAAATGCCAGACATCCGCACCGCCGGAATGGCGATGACCGCGCCGAACAGCCCGGTGATGAGACCGGCGAGCGGGAACGAGATCAGGAACGGCACGCCCACGTTCATCAACGCCGAGTTGGCATAGGCCCCGATGGCGAGAAACGCGGCGTGGCCGAGGCTCACCTGACCGGTGTGCCCCACGGCGATCATCAGCCCCATCCCAGCCAGCGCCCAGATGAGCGTGTTGGTCGCCTCGGCGAGGTAGTATTCACCGACGAGAAACGGAAGGACGATCATCAAACCGGCCAGCACCGCGACCTTGGCCCGGCTCCAGCCATGCTGATGCAGGTCGATGTCGCGGTCGTAGGTGGTCTTGAAGACGTAGCGCATACTCAGACCTTCTTCATCTGGATCTGCGAGAACAGGCCGCCGGGCCGCAGCACCAGCACGACGAGCATGATGATGTACGGCGACATCTTGGCCAGCTCACCGGGGGCATAGCGCCCCGCCACCGGCTCGATCACACCGATGATCAGCCCGCCCAGAAGCGCGCCGGGAAGCGACCCCATGCCGCCGATCACCGCCGCCGCAAAGGCCTTGATGCCCAGAAGGCCGATGTTCGGGTCGATGGCGCCCTTGGTCGCGTAAAGCACGCCGGCCACGGTCGCCACGGCACCCGAGAGGCCCCAGATGAGCGAGTTGATCCGCATCACCGGCACGCCGACGATATAGGCCGCCATCTGGTTCTGGCTCGCCGCCTGTGCGGCCAGCCCGATCTTGGTGAACGCGAAGAAAGCCCAGAGCGCCAGCGTCAGTGCAAGCGTCACCCCGATGGTGACGAGATCGGCAAGGCCGACGACCAGCCCTCCGCCCCTGAAATTCTGCCCGGCGAAGGGGGTTTCCAGCACCAGCGGCGTATAGCCCCAGATCGACCCGGCCACGAAGCGGAAGACAAAGCCCATCGCGATGGTCAGGATGACGAGTGCGAATTGCGGCTGGCCGAAGATCTGGCGCACCACGACCCGTTCGACCCCCCATCCGACGGCGAACATGATCGCCATTGCAAGGATCACCGCGATCCCGAACGGAAGCCCCATCTGGTCGGTGTTTCCGATCCCGAGCGCGACGAAGGCGCCCAGCATCATCATGTCGCCTTGGGCGAAGTTCACGCCCTCGCTGGCCTTGTAAATCATGACGAAGCCAAGTGCGACGAGGCCATAGATGCACCCGTTCGCCAGTCCTCCGATAATCAGCTGCAGAAACTCCATCAGCGGAGCCCGGACGCAATTGCGCCCCTCATGCAGTCTATCATGGCCGTCTCCTCCCATCGGCAATGAACGCTGTTGACACGATTTAAACACTCGTGTTCAATTTCAGTCAACAACGATTTTTCGGGACGGACACGAAAGATGAATACCGCCACCCCGCGCATTCACGAGGCCGCCATGCGCATCTTTGCCACCGAAGGCGGAAAGACTGTGGCTGTCAGCGACCTCGCCCGCGAAGCGGGACTCTCGCGCGGCACGATCTACAATAACCTCGACGACCCGCATGACCTCTTCACATCGGTGTGTGAAACGGTGGCGACCGAATTTCGAAGCTCGATCAACGCCGCCTGCGCCGACATGGACGACCCGGCCGAAAAGGTATCGGCCTCGATTCGCCTCTGCGTGCGGCGCGTCCATGACGACCCGCACTGGGGCCGCTTCATCGCGCGCTACGCCATGCTGGAACCCCGGCTCGGCAGCTTCTGGGCCGAAATGCCGGCCGAGGAATTGCGGAGCGGCCTGATCTCGGGCCGGTTCACGTTTCTGCGCGATCAGGTGGCCTCGATCACGGCCACGGCAGGGGGCGCGACCTTCGGCGCGATGAGCCTCGTCCTCGACGGCCGACGCACCTGGCGACAGGCCGGATCGGACACGGCCGAGATCATGCTACGCGGCGTCGGACTTGACCCCGCCGAAGCACGCGCCATCACTCAACGCGAACTTGATCCCCTGCCCCGGCTCGCCGTCTTCGACGCAGCCTGACCGGACGGGATCTCATGGGAGGACAAAGCCATGGCTGAAGCAGCCTATATCTACGATGCGATCCGAACGCCCCGCTCCAAGGGCAAGGCGGACGGCACCCTGCACGAGGTGAAGCCGATCCACCTCGTCACCTCGCTTCTGAATGAAATGACCGACCGGCACGACTTCGACACCGCCCGGGTGGACGATGTGATGCTGGGCTGCGTGGCCCCGGTCATGGAACAGGGCGCGGTGCTGCCGAAAATCGCGCTGCAAAAGGCCGGTTGGGACGACAGCGTGCCGGGCGCACAGGTCAACCGCTTCTGCGCTTCCGGCCTCGACACGTTTAATACCGCGGCCGCCAAGGTGGCCTCGGGCTGGGAAGACCTCGTCTGCGCCGGCGGGTTCGAATCGATGAGCCGCGTCCCGATGGGGGCCGACGGCGGCCCCTTCGCCGAAGACCCGGAAACCGCGCTCGACACCGGCTTTGTACCGCAGGGCATCGGGGCCGACCTGATCGCCACCATCGAAGGGTGGAGCCGCGACGATGTCGACGCCTTCGCACTCGAAAGCCAGAAACGCGCGGCCCATGCCCGCGATTCCGGCTGGTTCGACCGCTCGGTCATCCCGGTGCGCGACGAGAACGGGATCGTCGTTCTGGAACGCGACGATTTCATCAAGCCGGACACGGACATGCAGAAACTCGGCGCCCTGCGTGCCTCGTTCGAAAAGCCCGGCGCGATGGGCTTCGACTCCGTGGCCCTCGCGAAATACCCGGAAGTCGAGCGGATCAACCACGTCCACACGCCCGGCAATTCGTCGGGCATCGTCGACGGCGCCTCGCTCATCATGGTCGGCAACGCCCAGGCCGGCAAAGACCTCGGCCTCAATCCGCGTGGCCGCGTCGTTTCCATCGCGCTCACGGCAACAGAACCCACGATCATGCTGACGGGGCCCGGCCCTGCGTCCAGAAAAGCGCTCGCCAAGGCGGGCCTGACCATGGACGACATCGACCTCGTCGAAATCAACGAGGCCTTCGCGTCGGTCGCCCTGCGCCTCCAACGCGACCTCGATGTGCCGGACGAAAAGCTCAACGTCGTCGGCGGTGCCATCGCGATGGGTCACCCGCTGGGGGCGACAGGGGGCTGCCTCGTCTCCACCATGCTCGACGAGTTGGAGCGGCGAAACCTGAAGCGCGCGCTGATCTGCATGTGCGTCGGCGGCGGCATGGGCATCGCGTCCATCATCGAGCGTCTGTGAGGGAAGAGATCATGGAAGACTTCATTTACGAGAAAGACGCCGACGGCATCGTCACCGTGACGATGGACATGCAAGGTCAGGGCGCAAACACGATGAACGCCCGGTTCGAGCCGGGGATGCGCGCCCTGTGCGACAGGCTCGAAGCGGAAGAGGGCCTCACCGGTGTCGTCTTTGCATCCGCCAAATCGACCTTCTTCGCAGGCGGCGACCTGAACGACATTCTCGCCACCAAGGAAGCCGGAGAGCGCGAGTTCGCCCTGATCGAGAATTCCAAGGCGACCTACCGCCGCCTGGAAAAGCTCCCGGTCCCGGTGGTCGCCGCAATCAACGGCGCGGCGCTGGGGGGCGGCTATGAGCTTTGCCTGTCGTGCAACCACCGCATCGTCGTGGACGACCCCAAGGCGATCACCGGCCTGCCGGAGGTGACGCTTGGACTGCTTCCCGGTGCCGGGGGCGTCGTGCGGATGACCGCCAAGCTCGGGCTGGAAACCGCCCTCCCCCTCCTGCTCGAGGGCAAGCAACTCCCGCCGCGCAAAGCGCTCGAAATCGGCATGGTGGACGAGATCGTCGCGACCCGTGACGACCTGATCCCGGCCGCGAAGGCGTGGATCAAGGCGAACCCGGACAGCCACACCCAACCTTGGGACCAAAAGGGCTTCCGCTACCCTGGTGGCGACGCGCTCCACCCGCGCATCCGCCAGACCATGATTGGCGCGTCGGCCATGCTCTACCAGAAAACCCGCGGTTTGCTCCCGGCCCCCGAGAAGATCCTCGACGTCGCCGTGACCTCGATGAAGATGAACTTCGACGCGGCGCTTCGGATGGAGACGCGGCGGTTCATCGGCCTCATGGCCTCGAAGGAGGCCAAGGCCGCGATCTCGACCTTCTTTTTCGGTATGCAAGGCATCAAGTCCGGCAAGGTCCGGCCCGAAGGGGATCGTTGGAAAGCAACATCCGCTGCCGTATTGGGCGCGGGCATGATGGGCTCGGGCATCGCCTATGCCCACGCCAAACGCGGGCTGAAGACGATGCTCAAGGACACCGAAATGGCCAGTGCCGAAAAGGGCAAAGGCTATTCCGAGAAGCTATGCGACAAGGCCATCGGACGCGGGCGTATGGACGAAGACGCGAAATCCGCGCTTCTGTCACGAATCGAACCCGTGTCCGAGAATGCCGCTCCCGGCAGCGTCGACATCATCATCGAAGCGGTGTTCGAGGACATCGACCTCAAGGACAAGGTCATCGCGGACACCTGGCCGATGCTGTCGGATGACGGGATCTACGGCTCCAACACTTCGACCCTGCCGATCTCGATCCTCGCCGAAAGCTGCCCGGACCCGACCCGGTTCATCGGCCTCCACTTCTTCTCGCCCGTCGACAAGATGAAGGTGGTCGAGATCATCATGGGCGAAAAGACCTCGCAGGACACGCTGCGCAAAGCCTACGACTACGTCCAGCAGATCGGATACATGCCCATCGTCGTGAACGACTCGCGCGGCTTCTTCACCTCCCGCGTGTTCGGCACCTTCATGGACGAAGGCTGTCAGCTTCTGGTGGACGGAATGAAACCCACGGCGATCGAACGCGCGGCATGGCTCGCCGGCATGCCCGTCGGCCCGCTTCAGGTGTTCGACGAAGTGTCGCTGATCCTCAGCCAGAAGGTGCGCAAGACGCATGAGGCTCTGGACGAGCGTCTGGGCGTCGACAGCCAGTTCGGCCACCACAACACCGCAACACGCGACGTGACCGAGCCGATGATCGAAATGGGCCGTGGCGGGCGCCAATATGGCGGCGGGTTCTACGACTACGACAGCGACGGAAACCGGCACCTCTGGGACGGGCTCGGCCAGTTTGCCAAGGGCAATGCCGACATTCCTTTGCAGGACGCCATCGACCGCATCCTCTACCGTCAGGCGATCGAGACCCTGCGCTGCCTCGACGAAGGCGTGCTGAACACCGAGATCGAAGCCAACCTCGGCGGCATCATGGCCATCGGCTTCCCGCATCACACCGGCGGCGCGATCCAGTTCATCAAGGGTGAAGGGATCGACACGTTCAAGGGCCGCGCCAAGGAACTCGCGGACAAGTACGGCGAACGGTTCGCGGTGCCCGATACGATCTATGACCGCTTGCGCGAGAGCGAGGCCAAGGCGGCATGAGCGGGCCGCTCGAAGGTCTGAAAGTCGTCGAAATGCAAGGGCTTGGCCCCGCCCCTCTGGCGGGCCAGTTCCTTGCGGATCTGGGCGCGGAGGTGGTGCTCGTCACCCGCAAATCCGGCCCTGCCGACAAGACCGACATCAACAACCGTGGCAAACGCTCGGTTGCCCTGAACCTCAAGTCGCCCAAAGGCGTCTCCGCCGCGATGGCGCTGATCGAGTCAGCCGACGTGCTGATCGAAGGGTTCCGGCCCGGCGTGATGGAACGCATGGAGTTGGGGCCAGAGGACTGCCATGCGGTCAACCCGCGCCTCGTCTATGGCCGCATGACCGGCTGGGGTCAGGATGGCCCCCTCGCCCAGACGGCCGGCCATGACATCAACTATCTCGGCCTCACCGGCTTCCTCCACGCGACGGGCGAGGCCGACCGCACCCCACCCCCGCCCCTCAACATCGGCGCGGATTACGGCGGCGGGACCATGTTCCTTCTCTTCGGGATCATGGCCGCGCTGTATGAGCGCCAGACCTCGGGCAAGGGTCAGGTGGTTGATGCGGCAATGGTCGACGGGGCTTCGGCGATGATGGGGCTGATCCACACCTTCATCGCGCGCGGCCAGTGGACCGAGGACCGGCAGGCCAACCTGCTGGACGGCGGGGCCCCGTTCTATCGCACATACGAATGCGCGGACGGCAAATTCCTTGCCGTCGGCCCGCTCGAGCCGCAGTTTTACGCCGAACTCGTGCGCCTCGCCGGCCTGACGGAAGACCACCTTGCCAGCCAGAACGCCATGGGCGACTGGCCGGACCGGCGCGCGGCCTACGCCGAGGTGTTCAGGCAAAAGACCCGCGACGAATGGGCTGCGATCTTCGACGGCTCGGACGCTTGCGCGTCACCCGTCCTGACCTGGAGCGAGGCTCCGGACCACCCGCACATGGCTGCACGCGGCACCTTCACAAAGGTCGACGGCGTCACGCAGGCCGCCCCGGCCCCACGATTCAGTCGCTCGGCCCCGTCTGCCCCAACCCCACCGCAGGCCCCCGGCAGCGATACCGACACCGTACTCAAAAGCCTCGGCTATGACGATGACGCCATCGCGCAGCTTCGCGATGCCGGCGTCCTGACCTGAGAGGAACCGCATGTCCGACGATCCCATCCTTTACGAAAACGACGGCGCCATTGCCCGCATCACCCTGAACCGGCCAGACGCCTTCAACGCGATGGACCCGACGCTGCGTGAAGGGCTGCGCGAGGCGATCCTGAACGTCCACGAAAACGCCGACGTGCGCACAGTGATCATCTCGGGCGCGGGTCGGGGTTTCTGCTCCGGCACCGACCTGAAAGAGGGTCTCTCGCGCCACACGGGGCTGTTTCTGGAACAGGAATACCGCCCCATCCTTGCGTCGATCAGCGCGTCTCCGAAAATCTGGATCTCGCAGGTCCACGGCTCCGCGGCCGGGATAGGCGCGGCGCTCGCGATGAACTGCGACATGATGGTGATGGCCGAAAGCGCCAATATTTACATGGCCTTCGCCGCGATCAACCTGATCCCCGACGGCGGCAACACCTGGCTCCTGCAACGCGGGCTGGGCTACAAGCGCGCGCTCCAGACGATCCTCGAAGCCCGGCGCATCCCGGCGTCCGAAGCCGTCGCGCTCGGTCTGGCAAACGAGATGCACCCTGACGACGATCTGGCACAGGCCACCACCGCGCTCGCAACCCGCATCGCGGCCGGCCCGCCGCTGGCCACCGCTGCCGCCAAACGCCTCCTGCGCGCCGTCGACGGCATGTCCTATGCCGACGCGATCGGCGCTGAGGGCACGGAACAGACCGCGCTTGCCGAGGCGAACGACACCCGCGAAGGCGTCGCGGCCTTTTTCGAGAAACGCAAACCCAATTTCACAGGCACCTGACATGACCCTTCCCGCCATTTTCGACACCATGCGTCTGCCCATGATCGGCGCGCCCATGTTCATCTGTTCCGGCCCGGAACTGGTCATCGCCCAGTGCAAGGCGGGGATCGTCGGCACCTTTCCGGCGCTGAACGCGCGGGAGAAGGAGGGGGAGCCGATCCAGCTCGAAGAATGGCTGGTGCGCATCAAGGCGGAACTCGCAGAATACGACGCGGCCCACCCGGACGCACCTTCGGCCCCCTTCGGCGTCAACCTGATCGCACACCGCACCAACGCGCGCCTCGCCCGCGATGTCGAGATCCTCGTGAAGCACGAAGTGCCGATCTGGATCACCTCGCTCGGCGCGCGGCCCGAGATCAACGAGGCGGCACATTCCGTGGGTGCGGTCGTGCTGCACGACGTCATCAATGTGAAATTCGCCCACAAGGCAATTGAGAAAGGGGCCGACGGTCTCATCGCCGTGGCCGCAGGTGCTGGTGGGCATGCGGGCACATGGTCGCCCTTTGCGCTCATTCAGGAAATCCGCGAATGGTTCGATGGCCCGGTCTTTCTGTCGGGCGCGCAAGCCACGGGCGATGCGATCCTCGCCGCCGTCGCGATGGGCGCGGATGGCGGCTATGCCGGGTCGATGTTCATCGCGACAGAGGAGGCGAACGCGCCGGACGGCTACAAGCAGATGATCTGCGACAGCGGCGCGGACGACATCCTCTACACCGACCACTTCACCGGGGTGAACGGCAACTACCTGATCCCGTCGATCACCAGGGCCGGGCTCGACCCGACCGCGCTTGGCGACGACAAGGGAGACGTGTCCAGCGTTGCAGCAGGCGAAAAGTCGAAGGCCTGGCGCGACATCTGGGGCGCGGGACAAGGGATCGGCGCGATCCGCTCCGTTCCGCCCGTGGCCCAGGTCGTGGCGCGGCTGGAAAACGAACTGACCGCGGCTCGTAACCGGCTTCAGAAACGTCTGGGCTAGTCGCGGTTATTCTGCACGAAACTTACAAGCTGGCGCGTCGAGGGATCCTTCGACGCGCTGTCCTCCTCACCCGACAGGACCGGGGCCAGCGCTACGGCCAGCTCCTTGCCCAGTTCCACGCCCCACTGGTCGTAGGAGTTGATGCCAAGGATCACTCCTTCCACGAACACACGGTGCTCATAAAGCGCGATGACGCGACCCAGCATCCGGGGCGTGAGCATCGGATAAGCGAGCGTCGTTGACGGGCGGTTGCCGGGAAAGACCCGGTGCAGCGCCTGCCGCTCCAGATCGTCCGGATCGCCGCCCTTTTCGCGCATGATCTCCCGCGCCTCTTCCAGAGTGCGGCCCTTCATCAGCGCCTCGGACTGGGCAAGGCAATTGGCGACCAGAAGCGCGTGCTGGTGCGCAAGGTCCGGCTCATGCCCCTTGGCGGCCACGAGGAATTCGCACGGCACCGGCTCGGTCCCCTGATGAATGAGCTGATAGAACGCATGCTGACCATTCGTCCCCGGTTCGCCCCACACCACCGGCCCCGAGGGGATGTCCAGCGTCGTTCCATTCATCGCCACCGACTTGCCGTTGCTCTCCATCTCCAGTTGCTGAAGATAGGCGGGCAGCCGCGACAGGCGTTGATCGTAGGGCAGCACGGCGCGGGTGGGGTAGCCGCAGACCTGCCTATGCCAGATCCCGACAAGCGCCAGCATCAGCGGCATGTTCTCGGCCCCCTCGGCCTCGCGGAAATGCACGTCCATCTCGTGCCCGCCCGCCAGGAATTCCCGGAAGCGCTTGGCTCCTACGGCGATCATCAGGCCAAGCCCCACGGGGCCCCAGACGGAATAGCGCCCGCCGACCCAATCCTCGAACCCGAAGACACGCGACGGGTCGATGCCCCAGGCAGTGGTCTTCTCGACCGCCGAGGACAGGGCCGCGAAATGCCGCCCGACGACGCTTTCCCCGATGCCCCGGCGCAGCCACTCGCGCGCCGTTTCGGCGTTGGTCATGGTCTCGATGGTCGTAAACGTCTTGGAGGCCACGATCACCAGCGTCGATTTCGGGTCCAGCGCCTGTAGCGTGTCATGGATATGCGCGCCGTCCACGTTGGAGACGTAATGCATCCGCGGGCCGTCATGGAATGGCGCAAGCGCCAGCGTCGCCATCGCGGGGCCAAGGTCCGAGCCGCCGATCCCGATGTTCACCACATCTGTAAAGCGACCGCCGTTCACCGGCCGCACCTTGCCGGTACGCAGCCCCTCGGCGAACTCCTCCATCCGGTCGAGCGTCTCATGGACGCCAGGCAAAACGGGCTCCCCGTCCACCAACGCGCCCTCCGGCCCCGGATCGCGCAGCGCGGTGTGCAGGACCGCCCGCCCCTCGGTCTCGTTGATCTTCTCGCCCGTGAACATCGCCTCGCGCCGGGCCGCGACGCCTGCGCTTTCAGCAAGTCCAAGCAGCAGGTCGCGGGCCGTGTCGTCGATGGTCGTCTTGGAATAGTCGAACAGCATGTCGTCCATGCGCAGCGAAAATCCGGTGGCCCGGTCCGGGTCTTCCAGCAGCGCCGCAATGGTTACGTCCGCCTGCTTCGCCCGGTGCGACGCCAGTTTTTTCCACGTCATGGTTTGCCCTCATCCCCCACGCGGACACTCAACGGCCGCGCGTTCCGTTCGTGATCAGGCTAACGCTTATTGCGCCCAGTGAACAACCGCCCCTTTCAGGACGGCCTTGACCGGAGCCTCCATCGAATCCCGCGTTTTCGCGGCCTTTTCAAGTGCTTCGCGCTTCGCATCCCCCGTGATGACGATGTGCTTGGACATGGCACCGTTCAGCACGCGGGCCGTCAGGGTGATGCGCGGCTCAGGCGCCCCCTCTGCACGCATCGGCAAAAGCGCCGGCGCGCGCGGCGACAGCGCCTCTTCGAGCCGGTCGGCGCCCGGGAAAAGGCTGGCCGTATGCATGTCGGCCCCCATGCCCAGCAGCACGACCGACAGCGGCAAGGCCGCCTCCACGCCGGCAGAGAGCGCATCGAGCGATTCTTCGGGCGTATCGGTGCCGCCATAAAGGGGCACCAGCCGGGCCGCCTGCGCCGCGTCACGAAACAGCCGGTTCTTGAGAAGGCGCGTGTTCGAGCGGTCGCTGTCCTCGGGCACCCAACGCTCATCCGTGAGCATCACGTCCACCCTGTCCCAATCGAGGTGCAGCGCGGACAGCGTGTCGAAGATCGGCCCCGGCGTGGTCCCGCCCGGCACGGCGAGCGACGCGCGGTCCTCGTGCCGCAACGTCCCGCGCAACTCGGTCGCGATCAGGTCCGCGAGGTCCATCATCATCAACTCGCGGTCCGGGTATTCCTTGAGCTCATAGGTCATGTGCGCAACTCCCGCCAGCGGCGACCGTCCCGGTGCATGAGGATCAGCGCCTCCTCCGGCCCCGTCGATCCGGGTTCATACGGGTGCGGGCGATCTTCGCGCACGGTCCAGCTGTCGATGATCGGATCGGTCCAGGCCCAGGCCGCCTCCACCTCGTCCCCGCGCATGAACAGCGTCTGGTTGCCCCGGATCACGTCCATGATGAGGCGCTCATAGGCGTCCGGCACATCCGCCGCCTCCTCGCCCAGCGCCTCGGCGAAGGTCATGTCGAGCGGCACGTCGATAAGCCGCATCCCCCCCGGCCCCGGTTCCTTGATCGTCACGGTCAGATCCATGCCCTCGTTGGGCTGGAGTCGGATGGTCAACTCATTGGCGCTCTGGCCGGTATCTTCCTCGAAGATCGAATGGGGCGGCTCCTTGAACCGCACCACGATCTCGCTCACCCGCTCCTTCATGCGCTTGCCGGTGCGCAGGTAGAACGGCGTGCCATTCCAGCGCCAGTTTGCGATCCGCACCTTCATGGCGACATAGCTTTCGGTGATCGAGCGCGGATTCTCCACGTCGTCGATGTAGCTTTCAGCCTGCGACTTGTACTGCCCGCGCACGATGTCATCGGATTCGACGGACTCCAGCGCCCGGATCACCTTCAGCTTCTCGTCACGCACCGCGTCCGGGTCGTATTTCGACGGCGGCTCCATCGCCGTGAGGCACAGAAGCTGCATGAGGTGGTTCTGCACCATGTCGCGCATCGCGCCGGACTTGTCATAGTAATCCCCGCGCCCGCCAACTCCCACGGTCTCGGCGACGGTGATCTGGATATGATCGACGTATTGCGCGTTCCAAAGCGGCTCGAACAGCATGTTGCCGAACCGCACCGCCATGAGGTTCTGGACCGTCTCTTTCCCGAGGTAATGGTCGATGCGGTAGATCTGTGTCTCGTCAAAGTGCCGCGCCAGCGTCTCGTTCAGTGCGCGCGCGGACGCAAGGTCGTGACCGAATGGCTTTTCCACGACGATCCGGGCCTCGTCGTCGGCGATTCCGTGATTCATCAGCCGTTCCGCGATATCGCCGAACAGGCTCGGCCCGACCGAGAAGTAATAGGCCTTGATGACATCCGGGCGCATGGCGTGCGCAAGTTCGTCCCAGCCGTCCGTCCCCTTCGCGTCGACCGCGACATAGGTCAGCCGCTCGAGAAACGCATCCACGATGTCCTTGTCGTTGCGTTTCTGGACGAATTCGCCAATCGCACCACGCACGAAGTCGCGGTAGCCGGCTTCGTCCATCTCGCTGCGGGCCGCCCCGATGATCCGGGCGCCTTCGGGCATCTGGCCGTCGTGGAAACGCCGGTACAGGCCGGGCAGGATCTTGCGGCGGGCAAGGTCTCCGGTGCCGCCGAAAATGACGAGGTCGAAGGGGTCGACCGGGATGACGCGCGATACCATCTGTCTCTCCGTTCCGGCCCGAAGCCGGTGTTAGCGCTAACCGAGGCGCATTCGCCTGATACCCTTCCGTAGATCGCGAGTCTACCATCCTTCGACTGCATCACAACCACGTCACGCTTCGGTCCCGGGACTTTTCGTTGTCGCAGCTATGGGTTAGCCAATCCGAAAGGAGCATTCGACCATGGACCAGCGCGTATCCCGTGCCAATGAAGGCAAGTTCGTCGACCCGGCAACGACGGCGGACGGCAGCGCGCGCGCCACGGTCGCCCTGACCCAACCGACGACGCTCTGGTTCAACACGGGCACGCTGTGCAACATCGCCTGCGAAGGCTGCTACATCGAAAGCTCCCCCACGAACGACGCGCTCGCCTACATGACGCGGGGCGAGGTTGCGGGCTACCTCGACCAGATCAACCAGCGCGGCTGGCCGGTGCGCGAGATTGGCTTCACGGGCGGTGAACCCTTCATGAATCCCGACTTTCCGGCCATGCTGCGCGACGCGCTTTCGGCGGGCTACAGCGCTCTCGTGCTGACCAACGCGATGACCCCGATGCTGCGCCCGCTTGTGCGCAACAAACTGGCCCAGCTCATCAAGACATTCGGCGACAAGCTCACCCTGCGGGTCTCTCTCGATCACTGGACCGCCGAGGGCCACGACGAGGTGCGCGGCCCGCGCAGCTTCGAGGGAACGATGGCGGGACTTCGCTTCCTTGCCGAAGCAGGCGCGCGCATCGACATCGCCGGGCGTGCCCGGTGGAAAGAGAGCGAGGCCGAAGCGCGCGCGGGCTATGCTGCCCTGTTCGACGAGGTCGGGCTGGACCTGGACGCGTCCGACCCCGCCCGGCTGGTGATCTTTCCGGAAATGGACACCTCGGTCGAAGTGCCCGAGATCACCACCGCGTGCTGGAGCATCCTCGACAAGTCACCAGACGACGTGATGTGCGCCTCCTCGCGCATGGTGGTCAAACGCAAGGGCCGCACACCCTCGGTCGTCTCCTGCACGCTCCTGCCCTATGAGGATGACTTCGACCTCGGCCCGACGCTCGCCGATGCCGAAGGACCGGTCGCGCTCAATCATCCCCATTGCGCGAAATTCTGTGTCCTGGGCGGCGCGTCCTGCTCAGGGTGAGCGGGCATTAACCATTCTCAAATATCGGTGCGCTAAGCCCCTACCGTGTTTCAGCGAAGGGGCGCGTTCCGTGGCCGACAATATCGTATGGTCTACCATTTACCTCGGCAATTTTTCCGACATGGACACGAACGAAGGCTCGTATTCGGTCGAGGATGCCTCGGCCCTGCTGACGACCTTTGGCGCCGGTCCTGGCAACGCGCTGTCCAACGCCATCGTGGACGTCCACACTTGGGGCGGCGGCGACAACGCGGTCCAGGCGGACAACACCGGGACGTCCGACTACATCCAATATGATCTTGGCGCAGGGCCGCAAACGGCAACGATCGACTCAGGGGCCGCGCTGACGGGCACCGCGACCTTTCACGACGGCACGACCTATTCCTCCATGTTCGGCGTCTTTCAGGACACGAACGGCAACGTTTTCCTGCTCGTGATGGACGATCAGCCCGAACTCGCGAGCCAGGGCCTCGACACGATCACATTCACCTCGGTGGCCGCCTCCAATTTCTCCGGTGTCTCGCAATTCGCCCTGAACGACCACGACTTCGTCTGCCTCGCACCGGGCGCACGGATCGCCACGCCGGACGGCCCTGTCCGAATGGACCGGCTCCGACGCGGAGACCTTGTGACCACGCTCGACAGCGGGCCACAGCCCATCCGCTGGATCGGCAAGCGCCGCCAGCGTTTCGACCCACGCCCGCATCCCGGTCAGCCGATCTGCATTGCCAAGGGGGCGTTCGGGCCCGGCCTGCCGTGGCGCGACCTCATCGTCTCGCCCAACCACCGCGTCCTGATGCGCACACAGCCCACGTTCGCGCTCCATGATCCGCTGGGGGCGCTGGCCCCGGCCAAGGCCCTCACCCGGCTCGCTGGCGTGCGCCCGCAGGCCGGGCGTCGCGCGATCACCTATTTCACGCTGCTTCTCCCCCGGCATGAGGTGATCATCGCCGACGGCCTCGCGGTGGAAAGCCTCTTTCCCGGGCCAGAAGTGTTCGCGAGCCTCGATGGCATCGACCGCTCCCACTGGCTACGCCTCGCCGGGCGCGATGGCCGCGTCACCGGCACGCCGCCGGCCCGGCTCCTGCTTACGACCTCCGAGGCGCGCGCAGCGATCGACACGCATCAACTCCACGCGCCCGAAACCGCGCCGGTCCCGCTGTCCTGGTCTGGCGCCCGACACCGCGCGCGCCCGCGCCCGGCCCACCTCGCAAAACGCGCCTGATCGCCACTTTGGCCGTGGAACCGCCACGACAACCCGGAAAAAAGCGCGCGCCGCAAGGCGCGCACTTTTTGGGAACCGCACCCCCCGGCGTGTTACGCCTCCAGTTCGGCATCCCAGTAAAGGAAATCCATCCAGCTCTCATGCAAATGGCCCGGCGGGAACTTGCGCCCCATGTTGCGCAGCTCCTCGGCGCCGGGCTGGCGCGGCGGCTTGCGCAGCGCGAGGCCCGATTGGTGCAGATGCTTCGACCCCTTGCGCAGGTTGCACTTGGAGCAGGCCGCGACCACGTTCTCCCAACTCGTCACCCCGCCCCGCGCACGCGGCACGACATGATCGAAGGTCAGATCACCCTTGGACCCGCAGTACTGGCACCGGAATTCGTCCCTCAGAAAAAGATTGAAGCGCGTGAAGGCCACGCGCTTCTGGGGTTTGACGTAATCCTTGAGGACGACCACCGAGGGGATCCTGATCTCCATACTCGGGCTTCGCACCACATCGTCGTATTCGGCGATGATGTTCACACGGTCGAGAAAGGCCGCCTTGATCGCCTCCTGCCACGGCCAGAGCGATAACGGATAGTAGGACAAGGGCCTGAAATCCGCATTCAGTACCAAAGCCGGATGCGCCTTGGGATTGCTGTGCTCACGCACGAAATGTGTTCTGAAATCGCCGTCCATCGGAGTGACTCCGCCCTCGCCCTGTGCCTCGCTCGCAGGGCGGGGACAACCCGCCCCGTCTGTTTCTGATCTTGGACTATATATGGGTCAGGAAACCTGACAAGCCCCATGATCTGGAGGCACCCTGCCAGCGCTTCGTATCAGGCTTGTGACGGGCCACACACCCGCCGACGTTCACCTTGCATTCTGCTCCATCACAGGCCGTCATCGCCACGATCACAAACGGAAATACCGCTGCCTCCAAGGCTCCGGTTGGGGCGAGCGTATTGGACGCCCTGGGGCGTCGCAGCTGCTATCAGGACGCGCGCCTTACCCATTGACGAAAAGGGATTTTTTATCTGAGCTGCAAGCGCGAACACGCGGACTTTCAGCTATGCGGCGCTTGCCCACCCAAGGTCGTTCAACACCAAGGCTCAGACCACCGAACGCGCCGACGCGAAACACCCCATCTTGTGCAGCCATGCTGCGCGCTTTCACGAACCTTTCCAGTGGCCGCTTCGACACGCATCCGGCCGATCCCGACCGCCCGCACATCACGCGCCCCGACTAACTTGCCTTGGGGGCGATTCCCAAACGGTCGGCCATGAAGGACAGCGCGACCGACAGCCCGTCGGGCGCGATTCCGTGGCCCGTGCCCTCCTGAACATGCCCGTAAACGGTGAAGCCCGCGTCCTGAAGCACCTGTCCGGCCTCTTGGAAATGCGCGACCGGCACCATCTCGTCCGCGTCGCCATGAACGAGCAGCACGGGCGGGCGCACCTTCACGGCCTCGCCGTAGGTCTCGGTCTCCAGAATACGGCCCGAAAACGCCACGATCCCGGCCACCTCGGCATCGCGCTGCGGGACCACACGCAGCGACATCATCGTGCCCTGGCTGAAGCCGAAGACGATCATCCGGTCCGGGGTCAGCCCGGTCTCGGCCAGAACCTTGTCGAGGAAGGCGTCGATATCCTCATGCGCGCGCGCCGCGCCCTGTGTTGCCGCCTCCTCGCTAGACCCGTCGAGCCACGGGATCGGGAACCACTGGAAACCGAAAGGGTTGCCCGAACACTTCTCCGGCGCATCCGGCGCGTAGAACGCCGTGTCGGGCATGTGATCGGACAGCGGATCGGCCAGTCCCAACAGGTCCGCGCCATCGGCCCCGTAGCCGTGCAGGAACACCACGACCGAGTCAGCCGTCCCCGATGCCGCATCCCGTTTCTTGTAGGCCAATTCCCGTGCCATCAGCGCACCCCTTCCCTGTTTTTCGCCACCCGGTAATAGGCCCACAGCGCCCGCGCTGCAACGCCGCGCCACGGCGACCACGCCCCGGCCAATTCGCGCAACGCGCCTTCGCGCGGACGCTCCGGCAATTCGAACAGGACCCGCGCGGCCTCCTGCAACGCCAGATCGCCGGGCGCGAAGACATCCGCCCGGCCCAGCGAGAACATGGCGTAGATCTCCGCCGTCCACCGCCCGATCCCCGGCACGGCGACGAGCGTGGCGACCACGTCCTCGTCCGACTGGTGGCGCAGGGCGTCAAAATCGATCCCTGCCTCCGCCAACGCCCGGGCATAGCGCATCTTGGGCCGTGACAGCCCAACCGCGCGCAAATCATCCTCGCTGGCCCGTGCCACCGCTTCGGGCGTGGTCAGCCCCGCCGCCACCACCCGCGCCCAGATCGCGGCGGCAGAGGCGGTCGAGACTTGCTGACTCACGATGGCCGACAGAAGCTGGTCGAACCCTTCGGGCTTGCGCCGGAGCGGCAGCGCGCCGGTCTGGTCGAGCGCCAGCGCGAACCGTGGCTCATGACGGGCGAGCCAGTCCGCGCCCTCAGCCACGTCCTCCGGCCCGTGGATGATGCGCCCGACGCTCACAGCCGTTCGATCCAGTCGAGCGCGGCCTCGACCGTCTCGGCCTTCTCGCCCGGCGGCTGCATCGGGCGGTCGATCAGGACCACCGGCAGGCCCAAGGCGCGCGCGGCTTCCAGCTTGGCCCAACCCCCGCGCCCGCCCGCGTTCTTGACCACCACGAGGTCGACGCCTTCCTCCCGAAAGAACGCGATCTCGTCGTCCACGGTGAACGGCGGCCGCCCCACCCGCCACGCTCCGTTGTCCCAGGGAAACGGCCCGTCCGGCGGGTCGATCCGGCGGCAGATCACCTTGGCGGCGGGTAACGTGCCGATGGCCTCGAGCGACCCCGGCCCGGTCCCGAGGAACACGGTCATGTTGGCGGCCACCTGCGGCGCGACAGCCGCCTCATCCGGCACGAAAGTCCAGCGGTCCCCGTCCTCCGGCGACCAGCCCGGGCGCAGCACTTGCAGATACGGCACGCCAAGCGCAGCGCAAATCGACTGTGTGCGATAGGAAATGCGATTGGCGAAGGGATGCGTTGCGTCAAGAACGGCATCGAAGCCCTTGTTCGACATGAATTTCTGCTGACCTTCTCGCCCGCCGAACCCACCCACGCGCGTCTCAGCCCCCTGCGGCAAAGGCTCCCGCGTTACCCCGGCGAGCGAAGCGGTCAGGTCGATCCGCCCATCCCGCCCCAGCCGAAGCGCGATCTGCCGTGCCTCGTAAGTCCCGGCGAGCAAAAGGATTCTCATGGGCCCGCCCGCGCGATCACGGCACCGTCACGGTCCACGATCACCACGTCGAACACCATCTCGGCCCCGAACCGTTCCCGCACGACGCCGAGCGCCCTGTCCGCCACAGCCATTGCGAGAGTTTTTCCCGCGATTTCATAAGCTTCCAGCGCCGTATTCACGTCCCGCACCCGCGCGTCGCCCGCCAGTTCCGCGAGCAGGGCAAGGTCCACCTGCGCCCGCTTGGAGTGCAGGTCCATCGCCCCTTGCGCGAGTTTCGTGATCTTGCCGATCCCGCCCCCGATCGTGACTCGCCCGACCGGATGTTTCGCGAGGTATTTCAGCATCCCCCCGGCGAAATCCCCCATGTCGAGCATCGCCCCATCCGACAGCCCATAAAGCGCCTGAACCGCACGCTCCGACGTGGCCCCCGTGCAGCCCGCCACATGGGTCAGCCCCTCGGCCCGCGCCACGTCGATTCCGCGATGGATCGAGGCGATCCAGGCCGCGCATGAGAACGGGCGCACGATGCCCGTGGTGCCCAGAACCGACAGGCCCCCGGTGATGCCGAGGCGCGGGTTCCATGTCTTCGCCGCCAGTGCCTCCCCCCCGGGGATCGACACCCTGATCTCCACGTCGGGCGCGTGTCCGAACTCGGCCGCGAGCGCCTCCACTTGCCCCCACATCATCTCGCGCGGGACCGGGTTGATCGCGGGCTCCCCCGGCGGGATCGGCAGGCCCGGCTTGGTCACCGTCCCCACACCCGGCCCGGCGGCGAAGCGCACACCGTCGCCCCCCGGCGTCACCCGCGCAACGATGAGCGCGCCATGCGTCACGTCAGGGTCGTCGCCCGCGTCCTTGGTGATCCCCACCTCGGCCCAACCGTCGCCCTCGGCGCTGTGGGCCAGCGCGAAGGTCGGCGTCTCGCCGCGTGGCAGCGTGATCGTCACTTCGCGCGGAAACGCCCCGCCCCACAGCCGCATCAGCGCCGCCCGCGTCGCGGCGGTGGCGCAGGCCCCGGTGGTCCATCCCCGGCGCAGATCTGTTGCGGGCGTGTCGTCCATCGCCGCGACTATAGGCGAGTTTGCGGGCGGCGAAAGCCGGTCGCGCGCTTCCCATCGCCCGACGTCGCGGGCATAACGCGTCCATGACCGACTCGACCCTTCTTCCCCCTGGCGACTGGCCCAGGATGCAGCCCGGCTGGGTCTGGCTCTGCGGCGCGGGGCCGGGCGATCCGGGGTTGCTCACACTCCACGCACTGAACGCGCTCGGCCAGGCCGACGTGATCGTGCATGACGCGCTGGTGGACGACCGCATCCTCGCTTGGGCGGGTCCGCAGGCCGACGTCGTCTATGCGGGGAAACGCGGCGGCAAACCCTCGGCCAAGCAAAAGGACATCTCGCTCCAGCTCATCGACCTCGCCCGCGACGGCAAGCGGGTGCTGCGCCTCAAGGGCGGCGATCCCTTCGTCTTCGGGCGCGGCGGTGAAGAGGGGCAGACCCTCGTTCAGCACGGCGTTCCGATCCGCATCATTCCCGGCATCTCGGCGGGCATCGGCGGGCTGGCCTATGCGGGCATCCCCGTTACCCACCGCGATGTGAATCAGGCCGTGACCTTCGTCACCGGCCACGACCGGCGCGGGCAGGTTTCGGGCGTCGACTGGGAGAGCGTCGCAAAGGGCTCCGGCGTCATCGTGATCTACATGGGGATGAAGCACCTCCCCGCCATCGCAGCCGACCTCATGGCCGCCGGGCGGGGCGGAGATGAGCCGGTGGCCATCGTGTCCGACGCCACCCTTCCCGGCCAGACGGTGTTGGAAACCACGCTCGCCACCTGCGCCGCAGATGCGGTAACGGCGGGCGTCGGCGCCCCCGCGGTCATCTGCGTGGGCCGCGCCGCTCTGCTACGTCAAGCGCTTGACTGGCAGTCGCTGGCGATGGGCACCCCGCCCCGCAACCTCGACCCGCTCGCCCTCGGGCGGCCTGTCGAAGACGGATGAGCGGCAAGGGCCTGATCCTCGCCGCGCCCACCTCGGGCAGCGGCAAGACCACGGTAACGCTGGGGCTGCTCCGGGCGCTCACGCAGCGCGGCGAGGCCGTTCGTGGCGCCAAATCCGGACCGGACTACATCGACCCCCGGTTTCACGAGGCCGCGTGTGGTCAGGTATCGATGAACCTTGACGCGTGGGCCATGCCAAAACACCGCATCCGCGCGCTGGCGGACGGCGACGGCCTCCTGTTGATCGAGGGCGCGATGGGCCTGTTCGACGGCGCACCGCCCGATGGCGACGGGGCCACGGCAGACCTCGCGCGCATCCTCGGCTTGCCGGTCGTGCTGGTGGTGAATGCGGGCCATATGTCCCACTCGGTGGCCGCGCTCGTGCGTGGCTTCGCGAGCCACGACCCGGAGGTGCGCGTTGCGGGCGTGATCCTGAACAATGTCGGCTCCCCCCGGCACGAGGCGATGTTGCGCCGCGCCCTCGCCCCGCTCGGCCTTCCGGTCCTCGGAGCCCTGCGCCGCGACCCGGCGCTCGCCCTTCCAGACCGCCACCTAGGCCTCGTCCAAGCCTCGGAACACCCGGACCTCACGGGCTTTCTCGACCGCGCCGCCGAAGCGGTGGCCGCCCAGGTGGACCTCGACGCGCTTACCGCCCTCGCATGCGCCACCGCAACGGCCCCAGCGCGCGCCCCGGCCAAGGCCCCGGCCCGGATCGCCATCGCGCGCGACGCGGCCTTCAGCTTCACCTACCCGCACCAGATCGCGGACTGGACCCGCGCGGGCAGCACGCTCCTGTCGTTTTCCCCGCTTGCGGATGAGCCTGTACCGGAGGCCGACCTCGTCTACCTGCCCGGCGGCTACCCGGAACTGCATGCGGCCACCCTCGCCGCGAACACCGCGTTTCTTGGCAGCCTGCGCGACGTCGCGCGCACGACGGACATTTACGGCGAGTGCGGCGGCTACATGGTCCTCGGCGAGTCGCTGACCGACGCGGGCGGAACGGCGCACAGGATGGCCGGGCTCATTGGCCTGAGCACGTCCTTCGCACAACGCAAGCTGCATCTCGGCTACCGCCGTCTCACCAGCCGATGGAACGCCCTCCCCGGCACGCACATGGCGCATGAGTTCCACTACGCCACCACCCTCGCCGCCGATGGCACACCGCTGTTCGAGGCACAGGACGCGGAAGGCACCCAACTCCCCCCGATGGGCCTGATCGAGGGCCGCGTGGCCGGATCCTTCGCCCATATCATCGACCATGTTTAACAGTCTTCCCTTTTTGAATGTGTCAGGATAAGTCCGCCCCATGACCGATGCCGTTCTCCCCCAGACCGACGACCGCAAGGCCAAGCGCAATGTGGCGATTCTCGTCATGGCGCAGGCGCTGCTGGGCGCACAGATGCCCATGATCTTCACCGTCGGCGGGCTGGCGGGGCAATCGCTTGCGCCGAACCCCTGTTTCGCGACCCTCGCGATCTCGGCCATCGTGCTCGTCTCGATGCTCTCGGCCAATCCGATGAGCTGGATCATGCAGCGGTTCGGGCGCCGCGCGGGGTTCTGGACCGGAACGCTGGGCGGCACGATCGGCGCGGCAATCGCGGCCTATGGCCTGTCGCAGGCCAGCTTCACCCTGTTCATCATCGGCTCGGCCTTCACCGGCATGTATATGTCGGCGCAGGGGTTTTACCGCTTCGCCGCCGCCGACACCGCCTCCGACGACTTCCGGCCCAAGGCGATCTCCTACGTCATGGCGGGCGGGCTCGTCTCGGCCATCATCGGACCGCAGCTCGTCAAGGCAACGGTGGACGTGAGCGTCATCTCCTTCCTCGGCGTCTACGGCGCGATCATCATCATCAACCTCGTCGGCTCGCTCCTCTTCCTCGCGCTCGACATCCCCCGCCCGCCGGTGCCGGACAAGGACGCGCCCCATGGCCGCACGGTCTGGCAGTTGCTCACGACCCCGACCATTGCGGTCGCGATCATCGTGGCGATGGTGAGCTATTCGCTGATGAACCTCGTGATGACCTCCACCCCGCTCGCCGTCGTCGGCTGCGGCTTTGGCGAGGCGCGCGCCGCCGATGTCGTCTCGGCCCACGTCCTGGCCATGTTCATTCCGTCGTTCTTCACCGGCCACCTGATCGCGCGCTTCGGCACGAAAAAAATCATGGCGACCGGCCTCGTCATCCTCGCCGCCGCAGGACTCGTGGGGCTTCAGGGCGTCGAGCTCGAGAACTTCTTCATCGCCCTCGTCCTGCTTGGCATCGGCTGGAACTTCGGCTTCATCGGCGCCACCACGCTCTTCGCCTCCAGCCACGCGCCTCATGAGCGCGGCCGCATCCAGGGCATGAACGACATGATCGTCTTCGGCGGCGTGACGCTGGCCTCGCTCGCCTCCGGCGGTCTGATGAACTGCTCCGGCGGCACGCCGCAGGACGGCTGGACCGCCGTGAACATCGCGATGGTCCCCTTCCTCGCCCTCGCCGGCGCCGCGCTCATCTGGCTCGTCATGCGCCCGCAGGAGGATTGACCCCCTGTTCAGGGTGTAGGCGGCCCGCGGGTTTCGAGACTACATCCCTCACATCTAGTGAGGGTTTTTCATGAATACCAAAAACATGCTGCGCACCGGTCTGTCGATTTGCGCCGTTTTCGCCTTGTCCGGCTGCCTCAAGGGCACGGGGCTTCAGGGGTCGCTGGCCGAGGTCGTTTACGACTCCATCACCGAGGTCGGCGAGCTTGAGAGCCAGACCACCGTCATGCCCACCGGCGGCACCGCCAGCTACACGGGCTCCGCCCTGATCCAGATGGCCGATAGCGCCACGACGACGAACCAGCGTGTCATGGCGGGCGAAGCGACGCTCGACGCCAGCTTCAGCGCTGCGGGCGGTGCGGTAAGCGGCACCCTCCAGAATTTCGTAGGCGCGAAGGACGTGAACATGCAGGCGTTCAACACCGCCGTTTACTCCGGCACCGTCGCCGATGTCGAAGCGCAACTGGCCGACTTCTCCCCGGTCGACGGCAAGATCGACGTGACCAGCGACACGTCCACCGGCGAACGGTTCACGGTCGGCTTCAGCGGCACGCTCACGCAGGACGGCGACACGATCATGGTCGGCGGCACCGGCGCAGGCCAGTTCGTCGGGGCCGATGCGGACGGGGTCAAGATCTATGGCGGCACGACGCTCAACGGCTTCGGCACGCAATCGACCCTGACCGAGAACGGCACGGCGCAAGAGGGTCAGATCTACATCAACGCGACGAAATAGGCCGCGCACGGCCGGACCGCCAATCGGCAGTGGGCCCGCATCGTCAAGGTGCGGGCCCATTTCGGTCGCGCGGCATCCAGAGACGCGAAGCCCCCGGTTCAGGGGATAGGGCGCATCGGGATCTCCGGACATACTATCGACGTATCACAGGGACTCCCCTCACATGAAAACCCGAACCATCGTCCGCGCCCACGCCGCTCTGGTCGTGTGCCTCGCCGTCTCCGGCTGTCTCAATACCACGACCGCGGGCGGATCATACAACTCTGTCGCCGAACTGATCGTGTCCTCCAACAGCGCCTTTGCCGAGGCACACGCCGCCGGCAACACCACGATCCCGGACACCGGATCGGCCACCTTCAAAGGGGGGGCCTACGGCCTCGTCGGCGATACGATCACCAGCGGCGACGCCAGCATGTTCGCGGGCGAAGCGATGCTCATGGCCAATTTCGGTGCGGGCACGATCAGCGGCACCGTGACCAACCTCGTCGGCGCGCAAAACGTCAGCGCGGCTGAATTCTGGGCCGCGTCCGGTGCCCAGAACGAAGCGGAGGTCGAGCGCGTGATCGGCACGACCCAAAGCATCGACGGCGAGATCGAGGTCACCAACGGCCGCATCACGGGCGAGCTTTATGCGGCCGACATCGCGGGCACCATCGACCATTTCGGCAAGGAGATCGTTCTGGGTGGCACCGGGCGCGGCAGTTTCGCGGGACCGGATGCCGCCACGACGTCGTTCTACACCACGACGTCGACGGCCGGGCTTCTCACCGTCACGCAGGACGGCAGCGCCAAGGCCGGCATCGTGCGCATCTACGGCGAGCGCTGACGGCCGTCACCACCGCCCGCGCAGCGTCTTCCACAGGAAGCGGCCCCGCCGGACGAATTCGCTCTCGGACACCCGGCCCTCGGTGATGGCCGCCGGGTCAGCTTTCGCCCGCTTGAGGATGGCGCCCGCCCGGCTCGCGGCCCGCGCCGCTGGGGTAGCGGCCCCGAAGTCGTGGCCTTTGAGCGAGGCAAGCTCGTCAAGCGCCATGTCGATCATCTCCGGGTAGAACGCCGGATCGAAAGCCCGCCAGCCGTGCGCCTCGAGTTCCGGCTGCGCCTCCAGCCAGGCCGCCAAGCCCTGCACCCGGCCCAGCACCCGCGCCTGCGCCCCGTCCGTGCGCCCGAGCGCCGCGACCGAGGCAAACATCAGGCCGCCGGCCCCGGCGTTGATGTAATCCCACAGATCCGCAGGCGCGACGAAGGGCTCGCGGGCGATATCGGCCCGGCGCGCGTCGATCATGCCCCGCAGCGGGGCCAGCGGGATGGCCCGCCCGTGGATCGCCGCCGCGAGCGGTTCCACGACCTCATGTGCCCGGGGTTGCTGCCCCTGCTCGATCTCGTCCAGCGCATCCCGCCAGAACTGAAGCCGCATTTCCGCGATCAACGGCTCCTGCGTCAGCCAAGGCGCCCGCGCGATTTCGAGGTTGAAGGCATAGAGCGGGAACAGAACCTCCCGGTCCGATACCGGCGCGGTCATCGCGGCCAGAAGCCGGTCGGGGTCGCCACGCTCCACGATCTCTGCACAGGCCTGAACGGTCATTCCAGAAACGCCCGGATCAGGTCCAGCGTGCGGGGATCGTCGACGATGTCGAGGTGCCCGGCCCCCTCGATGACGTGATACTGCCCCTGCCCGTTGACCGGCGCCATCAGCGGCTCATAGGCCGCCGCATTCATCGCCTCGTCCCCGGCCCCGGCGACAAGCAGGAACGGCGGCAGCGCCGCAATGTCGGCGCGGTAGTCGCGCCGGGGCGCGTAGCTGGTGTTGAGCCGCCAGGAATAGGCCGTGGTCGCATGGTCGCCGCGTGGACCGTCCAGCACCGCCTGCGGCATGGCAAACTGGATCATCGTCAGGTGGTCGAGCGCGTGGATGCCGACCATGTTGAGCATCGACAGACCGACGATCCGCCGGGTCAGCGTATGCGCCCACCCGCCGGAGTTGGCCCGCGTCGTCGGCGCGTCGTATTGCAGGAATGGCGCAAGCAGGATCGCCCCGTCGATCAGGTCGCCATGCGCGCCACCCGCGAACCGCGTGACCAGCCCGCCGCCCGAGGAATGGCCAAGCAGGATACGCCGCCGCCCCTCGGCCCCCTCGAACAGCGGGACCAGATCGTCCTCGAGCTGGCCGATATAGTCCACGTCACCGCGCCGCACCGGGTCCGGCCCGTGGCCGCGCAGGGTCACCGTCTTGACCTCGGCCACGTCGCTCAGCGCCCGCGCCAGCCGGTCGAACTGCCCGCCATACCACCCCGATCCGTGGACCATGACGACCAGAGGTTTCGCCTCGCTGCCCGGTTCGTGGACCCAGCCGTAGGTGAGTGCGGTGCCATCAGGTGTGGAATAGCTCACCTGCTCCACGGGCTCCGTGGCATCCTGACCGACGATCCGCTCGAAATCCAACCCCGCGCCCTGTGCCGTGTCGAGCGCGCGCACCGGCTGCGACAGGATCAACCCGAACGCGATAACGAAATAGATGACGACGGAAATACCGCCCGAAATCAGTAGTTTGTAGATCATGCCACCGCCTATGCCTGGGTCCGTCCGTCAGCCACCAGTTTCCATACGACCGCATCGAGCAGCGCGGCAAAGCTCGCGTCCACGATGTTGGCCGAAACGCCCACAGTGGACCATTGTTTCACCCCGTCGGTGAAATCGATCATGACACGGGTCTTGGCCTCGGTGCCACCCTGCGTGATGCGCACCTTGAAATCCGTGAGTTTCACCGGCTCCACGGCCGATTGGTACGGGCCAAGATCGGCCTGCAAGGCCTGCCACAGCGCGTTCACGGGCCCGTTATCCTGCATCTCATGTGGATGCTCGTTCTTGTAAAACGAGGTGCGCTCGTTGCCGTCAGGATAGCGGACCGTCACCATCGCCTCGGATTCCACGACGATGCGCCCCTTTGCGTTGCGCCGCCGCTCGGAAATGACGCGGTACCGCTCGACATCGAAATAGCGTGGGAGAGAGCCGAGGATCTCACGCGCGACCAGCTCGAAGCTCGCCTCGGCGCTGTCATAGGCGAACCCAGCATCCTCGCGCGCCTTCACGGCGTCAAGGATTTCGCCAAGCCGAGAATCGCCCTTTTCCAACGTGATTCCAAAGGCTTCCAGCCGGGTCTTGAGGTTCGACTGCCCCGCCTGATTCGACATCGGCACGACCCGCTCGTTGCCCACCAGCGCCGGGTCGATATGTTCGTATGTCGTCGGGTCCTTGAGGATCGCGCTCGCATGCAGCCCCGCCTTGTGCACGAAGGCCGAGCCGCCGACATAGGGCGCGCTCTTCGTCGGGACACGGTTCAGGATGTCGTCCAACTGCCGCGATACGCGGGTCAGCGTGACCAGCGCCTCGGTCGGCACCCCGATCTCGTAGGCCGAGCAATACGGCTCCTTCAGCATCAGCGTCGGGATCAGGGTGATGAGGTTGGCATTGCCGCACCGCTCCCCCAGCCCGTTCAGCGTCCCCTGAATCTGGCGCGCGCCGGCATCCACGGCGGCGAGCGAATTGGCCACCGCGTTGCCCGTGTCGTTATGGGTGTGGATGCCCAGATGGTCGCCGGGGATGCCCGCCGCGATGACCGCCCGCGTGATCGCCTCTACCTCACGCGGGAGCGTGCCGCCGTTGGTGTCGCACAGCACGACCCAACGCGCCCCTGCTTCATAAGCCGCCTTCGCACAAGACAGCGCATAATCCGGGTTCGCCTTGTAGCCGTCGAAGAAATGCTCCGCATCGAACAGCGCCTCGCGCCCCTCGCGCTTGAGATAAGCGATAGAGGCCGAGATGTTTTCGAGGTTTTCCTCCAGCGTGATCCCCAGCGCCGTCGTGACGTGGAAATCATGTGTCTTGCCGACAAGGCAGACGGCGGGCGTATTGGCATTGAACACCTGCGCCAGCACGTCGTCATTCTCGGCCGAGCGCCCGGCCCGCTTGGTCATCCCGAAGGCGGTGAAGGTCGCGCGGGTCTCGGGCCGCGTCTCGAAGAACTCGCTGTCGGTCGGGTTCGCCCCCGGCCAGCCGCCCTCGATATAGTCGATGCCCAGCGCGTCGAGGCTCTCGGCAATCGCCATCTTCTCGGGGGTCGAGAACTGTACGCCCTGCGTCTGTTGCCCGTCGCGCAGCGTGGTGTCGAAAAGGTAGAGACGTTCAGCCATGACGGGCCTCGTTCATTTGGGTCTTGGTTGGGACTTGGGTCATTTCAGCCCCTCCAGCTTCGCCGCATCGAACCCGGCACCGGGCACGAGATCCACGCCCGCCTTGGACATGCGCACCTCGACCCCCGCCTCGGTCAGCGCGGTTTTCATCGCGTCGACCTGCGAGAAGTCCTTGGTTTCCATTGCCGAAGCGCGAAGGTCCGTGAGTTTCGACGCGAAGGCGGAAAGATCGACCGTCGCATCCCAGCCGCCCAGTTCATCCGTCAGCAGACCGAGGAACCGCGCCGAGCCGAGCATCACGCCCTTCTCGTAAAAGCAATCCTTCTGCGGGTTCGCCGCGATCTCCTTCGCCATCGCGTGCAGCCGCGTCAGCGCACCTGCCGTGTTCAGGTCATCCGCGACACTCGCCACCACGTCCGTGTCGGCCCCCATCGGTTCGGCGTCCGCCAGAAGCCGACGCCAGCCGCGCAGGGTCGCCTCGGCCTCCTCCCGCTTCTTCTCAGTCCAATCCATCGGCTTGCGATAGTGCGTCCCGAGGAACACGAAGCGGATCACCTCACCCGGCACGCCCTGTTCGAGCAGGTCATGCACGGTGAAGAAGTTGCCAAGCGACTTGGACATCTTCTTGCCCTCGACCTGCAACATCTCGTTATGCAGCCACACATTCGCAAAGCCCGCCCCCGCACGGGCGCATTTGCTTTGCGCGATTTCATTCTCGTGGTGCGGAAACATCAGGTCGTTGCCACCGCCATGAATGTCAAACGTCTCGCCCAGCAGCTCATAAGACATGGCCGAGCACTCGATATGCCAGCCGGGCCGACCGCGGCCCCACGGGCTGTCCCATCCCGGCTCGCCGTCCTTGGCAGGCTTCCACAGCACGAAATCCATCGGGTTGCGCTTGTAGGGTGCCACTTCGACCCGCGCCCCGGCGATCATGTCGTCCACCGAGCGGCCCGAAAGCTTGCCGTAGTCGTCGTAACTCTCCACCGCGAAAAGCACATGGCCCTCGGCCTCATAGGCATGACCCGCCTCGATCAGCCCCGCGATCATCGTCACCATGTCACCGATATGCTGCGTCGCACGCGGCATCTGGTTCGGTTCCAGCGCGCCCAGCGCGGCCATGTCGTCGAGATACCACTGCGTCGTCTCCGACGTGATCTGGTCGATGGGTTTGCCGTCGCGGTTCGCCCGCTCGATGATCTTGTCGTCCACGTCCGTGAAGTTGCGCACATAGGTCACATGATCGGCGCCATAGACCTCCCGCAGCAGCCGGTAGAGCACGTCGAACACCACCACCGGGCGCGCGTTGCCCAGATGGGCGCGGTCATACACGGTCGGCCCGCAGACATACATCCGCACGTTGTCCGGGTCGATGGGCGTGAAGACCCCTTTCGACCGTGTGGCGGTGTTGTGCAGTTTGATCTCGACCATGGCGTCCTCACGCAGTTCTCCCGCGGCGGGCTTACCAACTTCGATCTGATTGAGGAATAGAAGAACGGCCCGCCTGACGATGTCAGTGGGTAATGCAGCAGATGATGATGCAGTTTCCGTTCATGGCGCGGTGATAGCAGTCTTCGCGCCACCTGCCAAGCGTGTTAACCTGCCCCCATGTCGCGCGAATTGGTGAACGAGATCTGCAAGGACTTCGCGGGGGCCGAGAAATCGGACCCCTGGGGTGGCGGCCATGACGCGTGGAAGGTAGCCGACAAGATGTTCGCCTGCATCGGCGCGATGGGCACCGGCGTCGCGGTGAAATGCCCCGATGTCGAAACCGCCGACATGCTCAAGGACGCGGGCGTGGCGCAAAAGGCGGCGTATTTCCACAAGTCATGGGTGCACCTGCCGTTCGGCCCAACCAGCGAAGAGGAGTTTCGCCATCGCCTCGCCGTGTCCTACGACACGATCCGGTCGAAACTGCCCAAGAAGGTGCAGGCATCGCTTTAGGGCGCAGGCCTCACCCACAATCGACCTTTACCGGCCTCTCCCTCACGCCTCCGCCGCGTTCGTCTTCACCGCCAACTGCCCCTTGGCCCAGAGCTGCACGATCTTCCAGGTGATGACCGGAATGGTCAGCGTTGCCGCCACCAGCGCAAGCCCGCCCAACACGCGAAACACCTCGCCCGCGCCCACCGACCCCAGCATCTGCATCAGCGACGAGAACGCGGCGAGCGGAAAGGTGAACGCGCCCCAGAGCGGCGAGAAGCCCGTCTCGAGGACCCAGCGCAACCGCAACAGCAGCACCGCGAGGATCAGGACGGCAAAGCACCCCAGCCCCAGCGCAAGCGTCTGGTATCCCAGCAACAGCGCGACCGAGCCCAGCACGCTCGCCGGTGCGAGGTGGATCGCCAGCAGCGGGCGCAGCGGCGCCGGCACGTCACGCCGGGCGAACTGCGCCACAGACGCGCCCCAGATCGCCGTGGCCAGCGCCAGCGACCCCCAGAACACCACCGCCGAGAATATGTCCCAGCCCAGCGGCACCGCGGCAATCGGGCTCACGATGAACCCGACGAAGGTCAGATGCCAGACCGGCGTGACGACGCGCCCCTCTTGCGGCCCGGTCACGAGCGCCCGGATCACCAGAAGCAGCACGATCGCATGTACCGCCACGGCGAGAGCAAGGACCACCGCCGCCAGCGCCTCGCCCATCGGGATCAGGCCCAGCGCCATGAGCATCCCCGACAGCGCCATCGCGGCAAGCCCCGCACGACCCGGCAGGACCCTCAGATCCTCGACCACCACACCTGGGCGGCGCAGCACCTTGGCGCCGTAGGCCACGAGCACGAACACGAAAAGCAGCGTGACCGCGCCGAACACCAGCTCCGCGGGCCAATACGGCATCGCGAAGGCACCCGCCGCCCGCCGCCACGCAACGGCCAGTCCGAACAGACCGAAGACCGGGGTGAAGAGCGCCGGGGGCGTGCGGCGCCACAGGCCGGGTTTCTTGGGCGGAACGCCGAAGTCGGGCGGTTTCATGGGCTCACTCCTTGATGCCTGTCCTATGCGCGCGGGCCACCCCGCGTGCCATGCGCCCGGTCGTCGCGCCTCAGGCGCCCAGCGCCTTGCGCAGCATATTGGCCGCCACCAGCAACAGGAACACCCCGAAGGCCCGTTTGAGCGGCTTGGGGTCCATCGCATGCGCGATCCGCACCCCGAGCGGCGCGGTAGTGAGCGTCATTGCGATCACCAGCAGGAAGGCCGGGAAATTGACCGCGCCCACGGTGTAGGGCGGCGCATTGACCACGTCGACGAACAGAAAGGCGATGACCGAGGGCACCGCGATGAGCAGGCCAAAGCCCGCCGCCGTCGCCACCGCCCGGTGAATCGGCACGCCATGCAGCGACATGACCGGCACGCCGAAACTGCCGCCACCGATGCCCATGAGGACCGAGAGGAACCCGACGAGCGGCGACAGGATCGACCGGCCAAGCACGCCGGGCATCTGTTGCGCGACCTGCCATTCGCTTTTGAAAAACAGCATGTAGAGCGCGATCACGAAGGCCACGCAGGCGAAGATCGCCTGAAGCGTCGCGGTGCGCAAACCGGCGGCGACCAGCACCCCGATCACCGCGCCCACCGCAATCCCGGGCGCCCAGGCCCGCAGGATCGACCAGTCCACCGCCCCCTTGCGGTTGTGCGACAGGACCGACCGGACCGAGGTGACGATGATGGTCGACAGCGATGTCGCAAGGCAGACCTGCATCAGCTCCGGCCCCTCGTAGCCAAGCCCCGCGAAGGCGTAGAAAAACGCAGGCACCAGCACGATGCCCCCGCCCACGCCAAGCAGACCCGCAAGCACACCCGCGAACGCCCCGATCACCAAAAGAAGCGCCGCCATCGCGGCGAGTTGCGTCATGTCCATGCCCGGTCCCCTTCGTGCCCCCTTAGCCGATGCACAGCGCCCGCGCCACCTGTGCATTGACGGGCGCGACCAAAGGCGTATGGGTATCGCCGCGAACAGGGCCCGGACCGGGCCGGATCATCGGAGACCCACCATGCAATCGAGCCTCGTGCGGACCGCCATCGTCCTTGCCCTCATGTCGATGGTCGGCCCCTTCGCCATCGACATGTTCCTGCCCGCCCTTCCGACCATCGCCGATGACCTCGGCGTGTCCGAAAGCGTGGCGCAGAACACGATCATCTTCTATTTCCTCGCCTTCGGCCTGTCGCAGCTCATCTACGGTCCCTGGGCCGACATGGTGGGGCGCAAACTGCCGATCTATGTGGGCCTGACGATTTTCGCGGTCGGCTCCGTCTGGGCCGCGCTGGCCGGCACGATCGAGGCGCTGACCGCCGCGCGCTTCGTGCAGGGGGTCGGCGGCGCTGCCGTGATGGTCATCCCCCGCGCGATCATCCGCGACATGTACACGGGGCACGAGGCGACGCGGCTCATGTCGCTCATCATGCTGGTGATCTCGGTCTCCCCCCTGCTCGCCCCGCTCGCGGGCTCCGGGGTTATCGCGCTCACCGGCTGGCGCGGCGTCTTCGTCTTCATGGCCGCCGCAACGCTCGCCTGTATCGCCATGGCCGCGCTCATGCAGCCGGAAACGCTGCCGCCCGAACGCCGAGTGCCGGTGAACCTGCGCGCGCTCTGGGCCGGGGCGAAGATCCTCCTGCGCTCCGGGCCGTTCATGGGGCTGACCTTCATCGGCGCTTTCGGGATGGCGAGCTTCTTTGTCTTCATCTCCTTCGCGCCCTTCGTCTATGTCCAGGCCTTCAACCTGACGCCCACCCAGTTCTCGCTCATGTTCGCGATCAACGCGGGCGGATTTTTCGGCGCGTCGCAACTGGCCGGACCCCTGGGTCAGCGCTTCACCGCGCGGCGCGTCATGCTTTGGGGTTGTTTCGTCTTCGCAGGATTCACGACGGCGCTCTTCGTCCTCGGAACGGCAGGCGGCGCGACGCTCGCCGCGATCACGGCGCTTCTGTTTTTCGGCAATGCCGGTCTCGGCCTCGTGATCCCGACGTCGATGGTCATGGCGCTGGACGATCACGGCGACATCGCCGGGCTGGCAAGCTCGCTTGGCGGAACGCTCCAGATGCTCGTGGGCGGGCTGGCCGTCGTGGTGGCGGGGCCGTTCTTCGACGGCACCGCGCTCCCCATGCTCGGCGCCATCGCGATCTGTGCGGCCCTGTCGCTGGGCCTCGCGATGGTCACCCTGCGCGCGGCCCCGGCCACGGCCTGACCAGCGGGGGTCATTCCCCCGCCAGCCTGGGCTTCATCCCGTCGACCGGACCAAGCGCCATCATCGCCCCGTATTGCGACAGGAACACCTGTCCGGTCAGCTCGTCGAGGAAATGGGTCCGCTGCAACCGGTCCATGACCGGACCCTTCACCTCTGACAGGTGCAGCTTGATCCCCATGTCGTCCATGCGCCGGTTCAACTCCTCAAGGCTTTCGAGCGCCGACAGGTCGATCACGTTGACCGCCGGACACATGAGAACGACATGCTTCACCGGTTGACCCTGCGCGAGCCGGTCGAGGATGTAATCCTCGATGAAACGCGCGTTGGCGAAATAGAGGTTCTCATCCAGCCGCAAGGTCAGAAGCTCGGGATGCGTCAGCACCCGGTGCCGGTCGAGATTGCGGAAATGCTCGGTCCCCGGAACAAGCCCCACTTCCGCGATATGCGGGCGCGACGTCTTGTAAAGAAACAGCACGATCGAGAGGATCACGCCCGACGACACCCCGACCTCGACCCCGAAGGTGAGCGTGAGGAGGATGGTCGCCGCCACGGCGGCGAAGTCGGTCTTGGAGTATGTCCAAGTCCGCTTGAGGATGCTGAAGTCGACAAGGCTCAGCACCGCGACGATGATCGTCGCTGCCAGCGTGGCGGTGGGAAGGAAGAACAGAAGCGGCGTGAGCAGCAGCGCGGCGAGCGCGATGCCCACGGCGGTGAACGCCCCGGCAGCCGGCGTCTCGGCGCCGGCATCGAAGTTCACGACCGACCGCGCGAAACCGCCCGTCACCGGGTAGCCGCCCGAGAAGGACGCCGCGATGTTCGAGGCACCCAGACCCACAAGCTCCTGGTCAGGTGTGATCCGCTGGCGCCGCTTGGCCGCCAGCGTCTGCGCGACCGAGATCGATTCCACGAAGCCGATGATCGAGATCAGGATCGCGGGGCCGATCAGGTCGCCCATGAGACCCAGGTCGAAGTTCGGCATGGTGAACGGCGGCAGTCCCTGCGGCACGTCGCCCACGATGTCCACGCCCTTGCCCGCGAAGTCGAAGGCGAAGGAGGCGAGCGTCGTGACGGCCACGGCGGCCACCGGCCCCGCCTTGGCGACGATATCGGCCATGCGCGGTTTCAAACCGAAGCTCAGAAGCAGGGGTTTCAGTCCCTTGCGCACCCAGAACAGGAACGCGATCGACCCGGCGCCCACGGCCAGAGTGATCAGGTTGGTGTCGCCCACATGCGATATCAGCGTGGCGAGCCTGTCGAACAGAGCCTCGCCATGCGCGGGCACGCCCAGAATGTGCTTCATCTGCGAGGTCGCGATAAGCAGGCCCGAGGCGGTGATGAACCCGGCGATCACCGGATGCGACAGGAAATTGGCGAGGAAACCAAGGCGGAACACCCCCATCACCGTCAGGATCAGACCCGACAGGAAGGCCAGCGTGATCGCGGCGGCGGCATATTCGGCGGGCGTGGCGAGCCCCAGCTTGCCGATGGCGGCGGCGGTCATCAGCGACACGACCGCGACCGGCCCCACGGCGAGCGCGCGGGAGGTGCCGAAGATGGCATAGGCCACCAGCGGCAGGATCGAGGCGTAAAGCCCCATCTCCGGCGGCAGCCCCGCGAGCAGCGCATAGGCCAGCGACTGCGGGATCAACATGATCGTGACGATCACGGCGGCCACGAGGTCGGAGACCAGCGTATCGCGCCGGTAGTCCGAACCCCATTCGAGAATAGGAAAATACCGCCGGACGGAACGCGCCCGGTCGCCTGTGTTCAGAAGCGACATGCCCTGACCCTTCGTTTTCGTGTTCTGCGTGGCGGCGGGCCGGGTCGCCCCGGCCCTGCCCCGTCAGGCCCGCGCCTTGGCGGCCTGATAGATAAGCTGACAGCGTGTGCCGCTGCGGCAGTAGGCAAAGAGCTTGTCGTTCTCTTCCATCGCCTTGGCGAACCCTTCGGCGGCAATCTCAGCCTCGGGCCGGCTCTGGACCGGCAGGAAGTAGGTCTTGAGACCCGCCTCCTGCGCGGCCGCCTCGATCTCGGCCCAGGCGGGCTGGCTCGGATCTTCGCCGTCCGGGCGGTTGCACATCAGGCCGGTGTAGCCCAGCGCCTTGATCTCGGCCACGTCCGCCACCGCGATCTGCGGCGCCACGGTCACATGGTCATCCAGTTTCGACATATCCATCGTGCCTCTCCCCTTCGCCCTGGATCAGAGCTTGTTGACCGGGACCTTCAGGAACACGTCGCCCTGTTCGTCCTTCGGGGGCATCTGACCCGCTCGCATGTTCACCTGCAAGGACGGAATGATCAGCCGCGGCATGTCGAGCTGCGCGTCCCGCTCGGTGCGGAACTTGACGAAATCCTCTTTCGTCTTGCCTGCGCCGACGTGGATGTTGTGCTCGCGTTCTTCCGCGACCGAGGTCTCCCACGCGATGTCGCGTCCGTTGGGGCCGTAGTCGTGGCACATGAACAACCGCGTCTCGTCCGGCATCGACAACACCTTCTGGATCGAGTCGTACAGAACCCCCGCGTCCCCACCGGGGAAGTCCGCCCGGGCCGAGCCGCCGTCGGGCATGAACAGCGTGTCGCCCACGAAAGCCGCGTTACCCACCACATGCGTCATACAGGCGGGCGTGTGGCCCGGCGTGTGCATCGCGAAGGCCGTCATGCCCCCGATCTGATAGGTGTCGCCTTCCTTGAAGAGCCGGTCGAACTGCGAGCCGTCCCGCTGAAACTCGGTGCCCTCGTTGAAGACCTTGCCGAACGTGTCCTGCACGACGGTAATATTCTCGCCGATCCCGATCTTCCCGCCCAGCTTCTGCTGGATATAGGGCGCGCCCGAGAGGTGGTCGGCATGAACGTGGGTCTCGATGAGCCACTCTACTTTCAGGTCGTTTTCCTGAACGTAGGCGATGATCTCGTCGGCATTGTCATAGGTGATGCGCCCGGCGGCGTAGTCGATGTCCATCACACTGTCCACGATGGCGCAGGCGTTGGAGGCCGGGTCCTTGACGATGTACGAGATCGTGTTGGTGGCCGGGTCGAAGAACGCCTTCACGTCCGGTTTGACCGAGGTATCCACGGGATAGCTGTCTTTCATGTCCTTCATAACTCCCTCCAGATTGACCGGGTGACTCGCGGATCGCCCGGCGGGGTGCAGTTTGCCCTGAATTCGTATCCGATGCACGTATTCAAGCCGTTGAAGATGAGATAGGCGGGCAGGCCCGATGCGTAAACCCTCATATTCCTTTTTTTGAATTTATTTTTTCGGGAACACCTGACAGCACGAAAAGGGCCACGTCCTGCGACGTGGCCCTTCGGGTCGGTCTGGCTGTCCGGATCAGGCGGCCTGCGCGGCGCCTTTGCGGCTTGCCGTGACCTTCATCATGCCCTTGGCGATCAGGATGCCCGCGATCAAAGCGGCGGTGAAGATCAGCACGTCCGCGTTCAACGTCGACAGCACCGGGATCGACGCACCCGGGCAGAACCCCGCGATGCCCCAGCCGATGCCGAAGACGGCAGAGCCACCGACGAGCTTGGTGTCGATCGTCCGGTTCGTCGGCACGCTGAAACCGGAGGCGAACATCGGCTTGCCACGCTGGAACAGAAGCCAGTAGCCCGGCGCGGTAACGGCAAGCGCCCCGCCCATCACGAGGATGAGCGACGGGTCCCACGCCCCGGCAACGTCGAAGAAGTTCTGAACCTTCGCCGGGTTCGCCATGCCCCCGATGGAGACACCGAGGCCGAAGAGAAGGCCGGAAATGTAGATAAGCAGCTTTTGCATGGGTCAGCCTCCGATCACATGGCGCAGGATGTAGACGGTGATCCCGCCGGTCAGCAGGAAGGTCAAGGTCGCGGTGATCGACCGCGGCGACAGCCGCGCGATACCACAGACACCGTGGCCCGAGGTGCAGCCCGACCCGTAAGTCACGCCGATCCCCACCAGGACACCGCCCAGGATCATCATCCCCCGCGTCACCGGCACTTCGATCACCGGAAAGCCCCCGGTGAACAGCAGGATTGCGATGGGTGCCGTCAGCATCCCCGCGATGATGACCGCCCGCCACGCCCAGTCGGAGGACGAAGACGGCGTCATGAACCCCGCGAGAATACCGGTCGCGCCCAGCACATTGCCGCGCACCGCCATGAGCAGAACCGTGCCCAGACCGATCAACAGGCCCCCGATGAGAGAGGCCCAGGGGGTAAAGGCCGTTTCGATGACTTCCATGTTCGCCTCACTCGTGCATGTCGTCTTTGAATGCCGACGTAATGGGCCGGCCAAGGGTTCACAAGAATACATTCAAAAAAATGAGTATTTTCTGTGAGTGCAGACTATCCCGGAACATCGTTCCGAAATCTGTGACCTGCGGCGCGCCCTGTTTTGCGCGCGCCGCCGCCAGTCCCGCATTTCAGAACAAATTTCCCGTAGCTACGCCCGGCCTAGTTGCCCAGCGCCTCCTGCACGATGCCGTCCAGAAGTGCCTGGACCTCCTGCATCGGACCTTCGGGATAGTTGCGATACCCGATCATCACCGTGCCCTCACGGTCCGCCACGAAGATGCCATAGGGGCAATGGGCGATGTTCATCGGGTCGGCCTCCATGACCTTCCGGCTCAGGACCGCCGAGCAGAACAGGAACACGTCCGCCGCTTCGAACAACTGCACGTCCGAGCCGACATCGCCCGCGGTGCGGTTCAGCATCTCGCCGGTGTGAGAGACATAGTCGATCACCAGCCCCTGCCCCACGATGGCGCTTTCGACGGCGAAGGTCGCGTCGTCGAAGCTCCCGTCGAAGTCATAGGTGGTGGCCAGGCTTGCGCCGTGGCTTTCGGCCTGGGCGCCAAAGGCACCGAGCGCGGTCATGGCCGCCGCTATCAGAATGGAACGCATGTGATCCTCCGGGTTGGACCGCCGGGATACTCCCGGCGGGTTCATGTATTCTGGCGAGATCCGTCGACCTTACTTGAAGGTCGAGAGATAGGCGGACACCGCCGCGATATCCTCGTCCTTGCGCAGTCCCACGAAGGACATCTTGGTGCCCTTGATGAAGTCGCGCGGTTTGGCGAGGAAGGCCGCGAGGCTTTCCTCATCCCAGACCAGCCCACCGGCCGCCGCGTCTTCGAGCGCGCTGGAATAGCGGAAACCGTCGACCTGTCCGGCCGGATGGCCCATCACGCCGTTCAACATCGGCCCGGTGCCGTTCTTGGCGCCCTCGCCGACCTTGTGGCAGGCCTTGCACTTCTTGAAGACGTTTTCACCGGCCGCGACCAGTTCCGGGTCCGGCGCGGCCATCTCGGGCGCGGCTTCCTCCGTGGTCTCGGCGGCCACCATCTCGGTCGTGCCGTCATCCGCGGCCTCTTCGACCGAGGCTTCCTCGGTCTCTTCCGGCGTCACGTCCAGCACGGTCGCGCGCATGGTGATCTGCACGTCGTCCTTGCAGTCCTCGTAACAGGCGTTCGCCTCGGTCCAGTGCGGGTATTCCGTCTCGGCCCGGTCATCCACGATGAACCCGTCGGCGTTGGGCATCTCCACATCCATGAAGTTCTCGTTCGACAGGACGAAATCGTCCTCCACGAGGTAGTTGGAGTAGAGGATATAGGCGACCATCGCATAGACATCGTCGTCCGAGATCGTCTGCGCCGCACCGAAGGGCATCGACCGGCGGACATAGTCATAGACGGTCGACAGATACGGCCAGTAGGACCCCACCGTCTTGAGCGGGTCTTCATTGGCCAGCGTGTCGTCACCACCGGCGAGCTTGGGCCAGTTCCCCGACCCTTCCGCGAATTCGCCGTGGCACGCCGCGCAGTTGTCCGAGAAAATCATCTCGCCGTCTTCGACCGACCCGGACCCGACCGGCAGGTTCGAGCCATCGGGCGCAATATCGAGGTTCCAGGCCGCGATTTCTTCCGGCAGCGCCTCGCGACCGAGGCCAAAGGGCTCGGCCAGCGTTGGCGCCGCGATCAGGGTGGCGAGCGCCGTGCCCGCGATCAGCTTAGGAAACTTCGACATTCTCGGCCTCTCCGTTTTCCTTCACATGCCATGTCTGGATGCAGTTGTTGTGATAGACCGAGTTCAGCCCCCGCACCTCGCGCAACTGCGCCTTGGTGGGCTGGACATAGCCGGTTTCATCATGCGCCCGGCTTTGCAGGAGCATTTCGGAGCCGTCCCAGTCGATATCGAGGTAGAACCGCGTCAGCGCCTTGGACTCGCCTTCCTTGGCAAGCCGCGCCTTCTGCCAGTTCGCCCCACCGTCAAGCGACACGTCCACGCCTGTAATCGCGCCGTGACCCGACCAGGCGAGCCCGGTGATGACCAGCGGGCCGGGGCCGTGGGTGATCGGCGATTGCGGGCTCGGGCTGGTGACGACCGATTTGGCGTCCATCACCCAGGTCCACTTGCGCGACGTGCCGTCGGCCAGCGTATCGGTGTATTTCGAGGTCTCCTCGCGGCTTTCGACGGCGTGGTCCGTGACCTCGATCCGCCGCAGCCATTTGACCCACATGTTGCCTTCCCAGCCGGGCACGACGAGCCGGACGGGATAGCCATGCTCCATGCGCAGCGCCTCGCCGTTGGCCTTGAAGGCGACGAGCACATCGTCCAGCGCTTTCTCCATCGGGATCGAGCGGCCATTCGACGACGCATCCGCGCCTTCGACATAGACCCACTTGTCCGACAGATCCCCGGCAGCCTCGATCCCGGCCTCTTCCAGCAGGGTGCGAAGCGGCACGCCGGAATATTCCATGTTGTGAATCATGCCATGCGTGAACTGCGCGCCGTTCAGCTGCGCGCCCGCCCATTCCATGCCGGTATTCGCGGCACATTCGCAGAAATAGACGTGGTTTTCGCGCGGGAACCGTTCGAGGTCGGCGTAGGTAAAGACCAGCGGCTTGTCCACCAAACCATTGATCATCAAACGGAAATCCTCTTTCCGAAGCTCGATGGCGCCCGAATGGTGCCGCTCGAACGCACAGCCCTGCGGGGTGATCGTCCCGTCCAGCGCATGGATCGGCGTGAAGTTGATCGAGCTGATCGGATCGGCCGTGAGCCACGGCACATTGCGCCGGATCACGTCCGCCTCGTATTCGATCGGCAGGCCATAGGGCGTGGCATCCACGCCGTCGCCCAGCCCGCTCGCCCAGTATTGCACCTCGGTGATGAGCGGATCGGGCCCGCCCTGTGCCTGTGCCGCGCCCGTGGTGAGAAGCGCGCCACCGGCGGCGGCGCTGCTCATCAGAAATCCGCGGCGCGAGGTCTTGAGATCGTCCATCGACTTGCCTCCTGCTCTTCGCGTCTTATCCCTGCACCACTTCGACCGACGCATTCGCGTCGAGCGTCACGGTGCCCTGTTTGCGGACATGGCTCTCCACCACGTCCCAGATCTGCGGGCCCTCGGTGCCCTCGTTCACACTGGCCCAGCCTGCGACCTGATAGGTCTTCGCGGGGTCGATCCCCTCGCCGGTCTTGAGCAGCGTCATGTCGGTGATCCGGCTGCCCTGCGGCTTGGTGATGTCGATGCGGTAGCCCATGCCACCGATGCGCACCATGTCGCCGCCCTGTTGGTAATAGGGGTCCGGGTTGAACAGGTTGTCGGCCACGTCCTCGAGGATCGTGTGGATGAATTCGCCCGTCATTTCCGTGCGATACGCCTTGCCGTAACTCATCGACGTGACGTTCCAGATATCCTCGCGGGTGATGTCGTCGCCGGGAAGCAGGCTCGGCCCCCAGCGCACGCCGGGCGACATGGCGATATCCGCCTCGCGTTCGGACAGAAGCGCATCGCAGATCAGATCGTCCCAGGACCCGTTGAAGTTGCCGCGCCGGTAAAGCTCCACGTCGGTCGTGCCGATGACTTCGGACAGCTCCGCCTCATAGGGCGCACGCTGTTCGTCGATCAGCGCGGTCATTTCCGCATCCGGCTCGATCACGTCCGAGAAGATCGGGATCAGCTTGTGCCGGAAGCCCATCATGCGCCCGTCGCGCACGTCGAGGTCGACGCGGCTCACGAATTTCCCGTTGGAACCCGACGCGATGATGATCGTCTCGCCGATCAGCACCGGCTCGGGCAGCGCGTCATGGGTATGACCCGACAGGATCACGTCGATGCCGGTCACGCGTTCGGCCATCTTCTTGTCCACGTCGAACCCGTTGTGGCTGAGACAGACGACCAGTTCGGCCCCCGCGCCCCGCGCCTCGTCCACCATCTCCTGCATCCGCTCGTCACGAATACCGAAGGAGTATTCCGGGAACATCCAGCCGGGGTTCGCAATCGGCATGTAGGGGAAGGCCTGCCCGATGACGGCGATCTGCACGCCGCCGCTCTCGTACATCTTGTAGCTTTCGAAACTGTCCGCGGGTTCGTCCCACTCGGCGTCGAAAATGTTCTGGCCCAGGGCCGCGAACGGCAGCCCCTCGACCAGCTCGCGCACCCGGTCCGAGCCCAGCGTGAACTCCCAGTGGAAGGTCATCGCGTCGGGCTTCAGCGCGTTCATCACGTTCACCATGTCCTGCCCCTCGGTGCGGTAACAGGTGTAGGAGCCGTGCCATGTGTCGCCACCGTCGAGCAGCAGCGCATCCGGACGCGCGGCGCGGATCGCCTTGACCACGGTGGCCACGCGGTCCAGCCCGCCGACCTTGCCGTATTCGCGCCCGAGCGCCGTGAAATCGTTGTAGGTCAACGCGTAAGCCGACGGGGAGCCATCCTCGATCCCGTAGCGCGCCTTGAATTCGGCGCCGGTGACATGCGGCACCTGCCCCTTGTTCGCGCCGACGCCGAGGTTGATCTCCGGCTCGCGGAAATAGATCGGCTTCATCTGCGCGTGAATGTCGGTGACGTGGATCAGCGAGACGTTCCCGAAGGTCTCGAACTCAAGCAGTTGATCCTGTGTCAGCGTCTGCTGGGCGGCGAGACGCGCCCAGTTGCCGAAGCCGGACGCGCCGACCATCGCGCTTGCGGCCATCCCGACCTGCAGGAAATCGCGGCGAGAAATCATGTGGCTCTCCATGCGGCTCCGCCTTTCATTCGAAAAACGGAATGTGTTTGAAGTGAAAAACCCCGCGCGAGGCATTCCCGCGCGGGGTCTTGGATCAGTTGCGGACCGACGGACCTTCGACCGACAGACCGTTGCCGCGCGAAGCGACATACATCTCGAGCGCCACGAACTCGGGCGAACCCGCGCTGAACGTCTCGGCACGCGTGTCGCGCACGCAGCCCTTGAACCGGCTGTGGATGCCGTTGAGCTTGGTGTTCTTCAGGCGATAGGTCGGGAACCCGTTGACCTGACCCTGCGACAGGTGGTCGGCGCGGATCATGTTGCCGTAGTTGAGCTCGTGACACGACGCGCATGACAGGTCGAGCTGCCCGGTGCGGGTGTAGTAAAGCTCCTTTCCCTGCTCCCAGGTCGACTGACCCGGGCCGTCGGTGGCGACGTTGACCGGCATCCCGCGCGACACGGAGGCAAGCAGTGCCTCCATCGCGACGGCATCGCCCGCGTCGTATTTCCACGTCTCCGCACCCATGCGGTTCTCACGGCAGTCGTTCATCTGCATTTGCAGCGTCCGGACCTCGCCCGCGGCTTCATTCCACTTGGGATAGACCGGCTTGACGCCGGCCATGTCTTCCGGCTCGCCGTGGCAATCCATGCAGGACTTGCCCTCGGAGCCTTCTGCCGTCGCCCACATGTCGCGCGCATCGTCCACGAAGATCATGCCGGGATTGTCGAAATCATCCATCTGCATGACCTGTGTGGTCGAGTCGCGGAACCGCCAGCCCGACATGATCTCGCCCACCGCACCCTCAAGGTGCGCGGGCGCGTCGGTCTTGGTGACGATCTCGAGATCGCCGTTGATAACCAGCTCGGCATCCTCGTCGGCCATCGCCGTGCCTGCACCAAGTGCAAGCGCGGCTGCCGCGATACCGTGAAGCAGTTTCATTTTCATTGTGTTCCTCCCTGACCGCTTCACTCAGGCGATCTCGATCGCCTTGGCTTCTTCGTAAACGTCGCCGTCGTCGTCGTACCAGGTGAACTTGAACTCACCGGCCTCGTCGACACGCGCTTCGAATTCGAAATACGGGTTGGTCGAAATCGCCGGTTCCAGCGTCACGTCGACGACCATGTTGCCGTTCAATTCGCAGGTGAAGCGGTTGATGATCGAGCGCGGGATCGTGTTCCCGTCGCTGTCCTTGCGCTGGCCCGATTCCATCGGGTGGCTGATAAGCGTCTTGAGCGTCACGACCTCGCCCGCGGATGCGGACTTGGGAGACTTGACGCGGGGTTTAACACCAGATGCCATTGTATTTACTCCTGTTTCCGCTGATTAGCCGCCGCAGCCGCCGATGGTGACCTTCACGGTCTTGGCGGTCTGGATGAAGCTGCCGTCTTCCATCTGGGCAACCGCGATGACGTCCTGCGTCCCGGCAAGCCGGATGCGGGTCGAGGCAGACTGGCTGCCTGCGGCCGGGCCGAAGTTGAAGGTGGCCACGCCGGGCGTCGGGTTGCCCGCCGCGTAGACGCGGATTGCGGCAGCGCCGGGGGCCGCGACCGACACCGGAACGGTGTTGCCGTTCTCGGCGATCTCCGGTGCGTCGAGGGTGATGTCGCCCTCGCCCACGGCGGCCCCGCCGGTGAATTCGGCGATCGAGTCCTCGATGGCCGCGAATGCGCGCATCGGCAGCATGGCGACGGCGGTCGCGCCGAGCCCCATGGCCAGTGCATCACGTCGTGTCAGTTTCATGTTCGTCTCCTGAAATTGTCCTGCGCCTGCCCGCTCACTCGGTGAGCGTCTTGAGATAGGCGACCACGTCCTCGACCTGCTGCGCGTTCAGCAGCGGTTCGACGGGCTTGTCCTCGGGATGGGCCTTTCCGGTGAAGCCGTCGCCCAGGCGGTTGAACCCTTCGGTCTTGTAGAAGGCGGGCATCACGGTGCCCTCGAAGGCCATCTTGGCGTTGACCACCAGACCGCGAAGCTCTGCCTCGCTCCAGCGATCCCCGGCCCCGTCAAGCATCGGACCGACCTCGCCGTGGAACGGCACGTCCGCATAAGCCTCGGCCGCGTGGCACGAGATGCAGTTGCCTTCCGACTTGTTGGTCATGATCTCGCGACCCTTCTCGGGGTCGCCCGGGGTGCCGGTCAGCGACTCGGCGACCTCGTAGCCGTCGAATGCCACGTTCCCGGGGGCCACGGTGTCGGCGAATGCCATCCCCGTCCCCAGCGCGAACGCCGCAAGCGCGATCGTTGTCCGCTTCATGATTCCTCCCATTACGTTTTGTGAATACGACTGTATGCCGCTCACATCGCTTTGCCAATCATAAATTCTGCTATATGAATTTTTAGAGTTCAACCCGCTGCAAACTCTACGGATTTTTCCGCAGCCGGGCCGTCAGTCGCTCATCGCCGTGCCGGCGGCCTGTTCCGCGTTGAACCGCTCGTAATGGTATTTCTGGAAGTTCTCGTCGCCGTTGTAGCCCTCTTCGAGAACCCAATCGAGCAGGTGGTCGGTGGTCGACTTGCCGAACGCCCCCGGCATCATGACGACGGCCGCCTGACGCCCGGTGGCGCCCTCCGCGACCTCGGACTCAGGCGGAAAGAACATCATGGTCGGCGTGAACATCACGCCCCACTTCAGCGCCATCTCCTTCTCCGGCAGCGCTTCACCGTCGAAATCCGTTACCTCCACGTCGCCGAACATGTTCATCTGGACCACATAGTAGTCGGACATGAGCTTGTCGTGGATCGCGGGCACCACGAAGACCTCCTCATGCATCTTGCGGCAATAGACGCAGCCGCGCTGTTCCCAGATCACGAGCAGCCGTTTGCCCTCCGCTTCGGCATCGGCCAAGTCCTCGGACATGTCCCTGAACGTGTCGTGCATCCAGTCGGCCTTGTGCAGGCCGTCGTCCCCCATCGTCGCGGCGACGGCGGGAAGGGCAAAGGCGATGGTGGTCGCGAGGGTCGTGAGAAAACGCATGGGTCGTCCTCCGGTCAGCCCATGTTCGAGAACACGGGGAAGGTTTCTATCAGCCAGTTCGAAATCGCGTTGACCGACCCGGTGGCGATCAGCACGGCGAACAGGATCAACATCACGCCCATGACTTTCTCGACATAGGGCATGTACTTGCGGTTGCGGGCCATGAAGGCGAGGAAGGGCCGTGCAAAGACGGCGGCCACAACGAAGGGCGCGGTCATCCCGAGCCCGAAGACGATCAGAAGACTCCCCCCCTGCCACAGGCTTTCCTTCATCGCCGCGATCATCAGGATCGAGGCCAGGACAGGCCCGACGCAGGCGGTCCAGCCGAAGCCGAAGGCAAGCCCCATGACATAGGCGCCCAGCACCTTCGACGGGTCCATCGTCGACTGCACCCGCGCCTCGCGCATGAGAAACGGGATGCGGATGACGTGCAGGAAGTGCAGCCCGAAGACGAAGATGACAGCGGCAGCAACCCAGCTCAGCTCCTGCTTCCATTGCGCGAACGCCTGCCCGGCGGCCGTTGCGCCAAGTCCCAGCAGCCCGAAGATCGTCGTGACCCCGAGCGCAAAGAAAAAGGCCGAGACGACCAGCCGGCGCTGCGCCCCCGGCGCGATCTCGCCGTCGCCTTGCAGCTGCGACATAGAAATGCCCGCCATGTAACTCAGGTAGAACGGCACCATCGGCAGGATGCAGGGCGTAAAAAACGCCACGAGCCCCGCAAGCGCCGCACCGCCATAGGATATATCACCGAACATTGACCCTCCCGCGCGACCGCCCGACTTGCAGCGATCACATAAACGAATTACGTTTCTTGAAGACGTTTGGTCAATCGGAATTTTTGAATGCGTTTCCTCGCCACCCTCGCCCTCGCGCTCGCCGCGCTCCCCGCCCTCGCCGCCGACCTCGTGATGGTCGAGCAGCCGGGCTGCGCCTATTGCCGCCAGTGGGACACCGAGGTGTCGGAGGAATATCCCAAGACGGACGAAGGCCGCGCGGCCCCGCTGGTGCGCGTGCAGCTCAGGGACGTGCAGGCGGGCGACACGGCCTATGACTTCGCCCGCCCGGTGAACTTCACCCCCACCTTCGTGCTGGTCGAAGACGGCGCCGAACTGGCCCGGATCGAGGGCTACCCGGGCGAGGATTTCTTCTGGGGCCTGCTGGGCATGATGCTGACCGCCCAGATCGGTTTCGAACCTGCAACACCGCTCGACGGTTGAAGCGGACCATGAATGTAAATATTTGCATGGAAACGTCGTATGACGTTACCTTCGCAAGATAGCACCAGACAGGATCATGGCATGGCCGTTCCCGTAATCAGTGAAAACATGTCCGAAGAAGATATGGACATGATGGTGGCGTCCGCCTGCGACGCCTCGGCCTTTCTCAAGGCGATCAGCCACGAGGGTCGGCTGATGATCCTGTGTCACCTCGTGACCGGCGAGAAATCCGTGACCGAGCTGGAGGAGCTTCTGTCGGCCCGCCAGGCCGCGGTGAGCCAGCAACTCGCCCGCCTGCGGCTCGAGGGCCTCGTGACGCCCCGGCGCGAAGGCAAGGCGATCTACTATTCCCTCGCCGACGACCGCCCGCGCCGCGTGCTCGAAGTGATCTACGACATGTTCTGCTCGACCGGTGACGGTGCGTCCAAGGCTGCCGAGTAACCCGTTCCTGCACCGCAGCGAACGAAACGCTTGCACTCACCCGCAAACATTCGATTGAATGAACCCGTCGGGGCGGAACCGCCCCCGGCGACGGGAGGAGGAGCGGTTCCGGGAGGCGATCCATGCTTGATGTGTTGGGCGATACCAACGCCGCGGCCCTTGTGGGGCTGATCGGCGGCGTTCTTCTGGGACTGGCCGCGCGGCTTGGGCGATTCTGCACGCTGGGCGCGATCGAGGATCTGCTCTACGCTGGCTCTTCGGTCCGGATGCGCATGTGGGGCATCGCCATCGGGACCGCGATGACCGGGAGCTTCGGCCTCATGCAACTGGGCCTCCTGAACGCGCCGGACGCAAGCTACCTGCAATTCGGCTGGGTGCCCTGGGCCTCGGTCGCGGGCGGGCTGGTCTTCGGCTACGGCATGGCGATGGCGGGCAACTGCGGCTTCGGCGCGCTCGCCCGGCTTGGCGGCGGCGACCTGCGCTCCTTCGTGATCGTCCTCGTCATGGGCCTCGCGGCCTATGTCGCGATTTCCGGCCCGCTGGCCAAGCTGCGCGTCGCGGCCTTCCCCATGCGCCCCCTCGACCCGGGCGAAACGCTGCCGGGCATCGCTCACCTCGTCGAGCGGATGACGGGGCTGTCCGCCCCGGTCTTCGGCATGGCCCTCGGCGTGGTCATCGTCGCTGCGATGTTCACCACGCCCGACATGCGAAAGGCACGCAAACAGGCGTTCTGGGCACTCAATGCGGGCCTCGCCATCGTCATCGGTTGGGGCGGTACGCAATGGGTTCTCGACACCGGCTTCACCCCGGTCCCCGTGGAAAGCCACACCTATTCCGCCCCGCTGGGCGATACGATCCTCTACCTCATGACCGCATCGGGCACGTCGCTGAATTTCGGCGTCGGCTCGGTCGCGGGCGTCCTTGTCGGCGCATTCATCGGCTCCGCGCTCAAGGGGCATTTCCGGTGGGAGGCCTGCGAAGACCCGCGCGAACTCAAACGTCAGATCGGCGGCGCGGTCCTCATGGGCTTCGGCGCGGTGGTGGCCTTCGGCTGCTCCATCGGACAGGGCCTCTCGGCCTTCTCGCTGCTCTACTACGGCGCGCCGGTCACGTTCCTCGCGATCATGGCGGGCGCGGCGCTTGGCCTGAGGCACCTCATCTCGGGTTTCGCCCCGGCGGAGTGACGCACCCACCGATCACATGGCCTTGAAACCGCGCCGGTTTTCGGGTGTCTCCACTCCCATGACAGGGTATAGGGTCCGGTGAAACCCGCGCGAGTGACCCATGACCGACAGCTTCATCCCCGCCCCGGACACGCAAAAACAGATGCGCGACGCGCTGGGTCTGTTCGCGACCGGCGTGACGGTCGTCACCTGCATGAGCCCGCGAGGGCCGCTGGGGATCACCGTCAACAGCTTCACCAGCGTCTCGATGGACCCGCCGCTGATCCTGTGGTGCCCGGCCAAGGCCTCGCGCCGCCATGACGCGATGGCCAGCGCCCACAATTTCGCGCTGCACATCATGGGCGAGGATCAGGATGACGTGGCCCTGGGCTTTACCAAAACCGGCGAGGCGTTCGACGATTTCGACTGGATCACCTCGGACCGCGACGTGCCGCTGATCGAAAATTGTCCGGCCCGGTTCGAATGTCACATCCGCGACCGGATCGACGCGGGCGATCACACGGTCATCATCGGCCATGTCGACCGCGTCACGACGACAAACGCCGTGCCGCGCGTCTTCATGGCGGGAAACTGGGGCAATTTCCTGCACCAGGACTAGCGCGTGAGCACGGCCCCGCGCTGATACTCCCCCGTCTCCTCGCTCCCGTCCGGGAACGACACCTCGACCGTCACGCTCTGCACCGAGCCAAGCGGATAGGTCAGGTAGGGCAGGATATCTTCGGCATAAAGCGCGTTGGGCGCCGCCTCATCCTCGTGACACGGCTCATGTTCCAGCGGGGCCAGCCGCTCGCCGTTCACCGAAAACCGGATACGATCGACCCCGCAACGCCACGCCAGAAGGTTGGTGAAATAGAGCAGGTCGTTGCCATCATATTCACGCACCGCGACCCAGCTCGCCTTTGTGAGCGTCAGGATCTGCTTGGCATCCTGCGCCACCACCGGGGCCGCACCCCCCGCCGCAAGCGCAACGGCGACACAGGCCGCCAGTCTCCGCGCGTTCATCGCTCTTTTCATTTTCTCGATCATCCTCGACTCCCGGCGCTTTTGCAGCGCACGCGGTATCCCTATAGTGACAGAAAATCCGCGAGCGGGCAAAGGCGGGCGACGGGCATGGCGACATCTGCGACAACGACGAACGGACGGGTGCAGGACTTCAACATCCTCGTCATCGGCCAGGGCGGTCGCGTCGGATATGAGGCGCTGCTTTTCGTCTCGTCCCTGCGCCAGAACGACCCCGGTTTCCCCGGCCGCGTCATCGTCGCCGAACCCCAGCCCGGCCCGTTGTGGAAGAAAGACCCCCGGCTTTCCGAGGACCAGCGCGAGGCGCTGGAAAAACTCGACGCCGAGATCGTGCCCTTCGACAGCGCCCATTTCGGTCAGGACTACCCCAACGGCAACAAGATCGAGGGGCTCGCCACCCTGCCCCCGGGCGAACCCTTCGTCTTTTTCGACAGCGACACCATCGTCACCGACCGCCTCTCGCGCGTCCCCTTCGACTTCACCCGCCCCTCCGCCTCGATGCGGCGCGAAGGCACTTGGCCCACGATCGAGCTTTACGGGCCGGGCTACACCGAGATCTGGAAATCGCTCTACGACCGCTTCGGACTCGAATTCGACAGCACGATGGACCTGAGCGAACCGGACGAATACTGGGGCCGCTACCTCTATTTCAACGCGGGCTGGTTCTTCGGCGCCGACCCTGCAGAGTTCGGCCGCCGCTACCTCGACACCGCGCTCGCCATCCGCGACGACCGGCCCGAGGCGCTGGTCTGTCAGGAGATCTTTCCCTGGCTCGACCAGATCGCCCTGCCCCTCGTGATCCACGGGCTCGGTGGCGGCCGCCCCGGCCCGGACCTCGCCGGTCTTGACGGGAACGTCACCTGCCACTGGCGCGTCCTGCCGCTCGCCTATGCGCGCGAGGCCGACGCGACCATCGCCGCGCTGGAGGCCGCCGCGGCCCCCAACAAGGTCAAGAAAGTGCTCAAGAACCACGAGCCGATGCTGCGCATGATCTACCAGGGTCGCGGCCACAAGGCGCGCGAACTGTTCGACCGGGCCGACTTGCCGCGCGCCGAAAAGGTCATCCGCAACCAGTTGAAACGCGAAGGCTTCTGGATGCGCTGAGGCTCAGGCCATCTCGGCACCCAGGACGCCGGCCCAATGCGCCAGCCGCTCTTTCGCCAGCGTCTCGCGCGCCATCTCGCTCAGCTTGGGGTCCAGCGTCTCGACCACCTCGACCCGCACCGTCCCGCTCCCATCGTCCGCCTCGGCCATCCCCGGTGCAAGGCCAGACCGTGCACCGGTGCGCAGCATGAACCCCAGCTTGCGCTCCAGCGCGCCCGCATCCGAGACGCGCTTGACCCAGACCCGCCCGCCAATGCGGATCGCGCAGATCGTCCACTCAACGTCCCGCTCGACCCAGGCCCGCCGGGCCGCACGCCTCTCATCTTTTGAAACCGACATCTTGTCACCTTTTTATCCGGGTGTTATTGGATGTGTCAGAATTTAACCCGGGTGTAAATACATGAACGACGAAATCCTCACGGCCTTCCGGGGCCACACGCGTCTCGCACGCGGCACACGCGCCGAGCTCGAGGCCGACCTCGCCCCCCTCGGCCCGCATCCCGAGGGCCTGCTCGTCTTTTCCGACACGACGGGGCGCGAGACGGACCTCAACCTCACCGGCGCCGCCCCGACCCCGCAGCGCGGCCGCCCGAAACTGGGCGTGAAGGCGCGCGAGGTCACGCTCCTGCCCCGCCACTGGGACTGGCTCGCCCGCCAGCGGGGCGGCGCCTCCGCCGCCCTGCGCCGTCTGGTGGAAGAGGCCCGGCGCGCCGAAGCCGCGCAAGGCCCCGAAGCCACCGACCGCGCTTACCGCTTCATGTCCAACATGGCCGGCGACCTTGCGGGGTTTGAGGACGCCGCCCGCGCCCTCTACGCCGGCGACGAGCCCGGGTTCAGCGCGGCCACCTCCGACTGGCCCCCCGACATCCGCGACCACGCATTGTTTCTCGGGCCGTTCCCGTGAAGGCCAAGGAAATGCACTGTTTCCACAAGAACGCTTGATCGCGCGCACGGCCGCACCGCACAATCGATCATCTGACCTATTTGGGACGGGTCGCCGCGGCGAACGCGGACGAAGGGGGCTTCGATGACATTCCGGCGGCATACCGTCGTGAAAGCGGCCGCACTGGCCGCGCTCACAACCGCGACGCCCGTCTTCGGCGAGCAAACCGTCGAGGAATGGCGGGTGCTCCAATGCGGCACCCAGTCGTTCAACATCTACCGTCAGGTCACCACCGAACCCGGCAACGCCTTTTTCGAAACCCGCTATTCAACGTGGCACATCTCGGTCTGGGGCACCCGGCGCGACTGCAATGCCTATGATCAGGCGGTGTGCTGCGCCTATGGCGGCGATGGCCGTCCACCCAGCTTTTCCCCCAACGATTTCAAGGGGGTGAACGGTCCCGCACCGACATCGGGGGGCAACAACAAACCGCCCTCACCCCCGCCGCCACCACCGCTTCCGCCGCCGCCCCCGCTGGAAGTGCCAGATCCGACGCCGCCGACGGACCCACTGCCGCCGGACCCGGAACTGCCTTACGAGCCGGAATGCCCGCCACAGGAATGCGAAGGCTGAACGCCCGCACCCGTTCGGCAGCCGCGCGGGACGGTAACAAATCTAGTCGTCCGATGGCTGTTTCGGGCGCGACAAGTTCAGCGCCGAATAGGTCACACCCTTTGAAATGCCGTCCAGCCCACCCTTGATATAGGTCCGCTGCCAGCGGCCCAACTGATCTTCCGGCGCGCGCGCTTCGAAATCCTTGAGAAAGGCCGCCCGGTCGCGGGAATAGGCCTCGAAGTTGGCCTTGAGCTCCGGCGAGTCGTCCAGATCGGATATCTCGACCTCGTACCGCTCGATATCGGCGAGCCGGACCGGAAAGAACATCGTGAAGGGATCTCCTTTCCGGAACGTCACCCAGTGGTTCGTCGTGGTCATGCGCCAGTTCATCGTGAAGGTGAATGGCAACCAGTCGGTCTCTACCACCCCGGACAGCGGCGTGATCCCGTGGCGCGGCGCGTTGGCCGGGCCGGTCACGTAAAGCGACACGCCCGCGGGCGTCGTGATCAGCGCCGGGATAAAGAAGGTCACGACCCCCAGCCCGAAATGCGACACGGCGGGCGGATTGCGCGGGTCTTCGTATTCGAACTCCAACTCCAGCGCCCCGGCCGAGCCGGTCAGGCGAACCCGGAACTCCGATGGGCAAAGCACCTGCCAGCCGTGCGAATTGGCGATATTGAGGGGCTGGCAGCGATAGGCCGAGCGGTCGGGCGACGCATCCATCCAGCCACGCCTGACAGGTGCGGGTTCGATCTCGATTTCGCGCCCCGCCATCCGGTGAATCCGGATCGTGCCCGCGTCCCGCTCCCGCGTTTTCTTGCCCATGTTCTGTCCTCACCACTTCATTCGGCGACCCGTCTCAGGTCGCGAAAACGCCCGCCATGTCCGCGTATCCCTTGATCTCGATCGGGTTGCCCGCCGGATCGCGAAAGAACATCGTTCACTGCTCCCCCGGCTCGCCCTCGAACCGCACGGATGGCGGGATGATCCACTTGCAATCCACCGCCCGGAACCGGTCTGCCAGCGCCCGCCAGCCGTCCAGCGCGAGCACGAGGCCAAGATGCGGCATCGGCTCCATGTGCTAGCCCACCTGGCCGGTGTCCGTCGCCGCAAAGGGGGTGCCAAGATGCAGGCTCAACTGGTGACCGAAGAAATCGAAATCGACCCAGGTTTGCGTCGATCGCCCTTCCGTGCAGCCCAGGACGCCCCCGCAAAAGGCCCGTACGTCATCCAGTTCAGTAACGTGAATTGCCAGGTGAAACGGTGTGAGCATATGAATCTCCGCCCCGGGTTGCCGGGCATGAATTTGTATGTCCAACGGCTTAGCGCAATTGAACGCTCCGCGAAATGCCCGTAGCGTCTGCGCGGACAGTCATGGGAGGTCAATATGACAGACGCACAGATGAACGGCTTCGAAACCCTGCAAGTCCATGCAGGTACCGAGCCGGACCCGGCCACCGGCGCGCGCCAAGTGCCGATCTATCAAACAACATCTTATGTATTCAAAGACGCCGACCACGCGGCCCGGCTCTTCAACCTCGAAGAGGTGGGCTACATCTATTCCCGCCTCACCAATCCCACGGTCGGCGCGCTCGCCAACCGGATCGTGGCGCTCGAAGGCGGCGCGGGGGGCGTGTGCACCTCGTCGGGCCACGCGGCCCAGCTCATGGCGCTCTACCCGCTGATGGCGCCGGGGCGCAACATCGTGGCCTCCACCCGCCTTTACGGCGGCACCTACACGCAGTTCACGCAGGTGTTCAAACGCTTCGGCTGGTCCTGCACCTTCGTCGATTTCGACGACCCGGCGGCGGTCGCGGCGGCCATCGACGACGACACCCGCGCGCTGTTTTGCGAATCCATCGCGAACCCGGGCGGCGTCGTCACGGACCTCGCGGCCATCGGCAAGGTGGCGGACGAGGCCGGCATCCCGCTCATCGTCGACAACACCTCGGCCACGCCTTACCTGTGCAACCCGATCGCCCACGGGGCCACGCTGGTCGTGCATTCCACCACGAAATACCTCACCGGCAACGGCACCGTGACCGGCGGCTGCATCGTGGATTCGGGCAAGTTCGACTGGTCCGCCTCGGACAAGTTCCCGTCGCTCTCCGAACCGGAACCCGCCTATCACGGGATCACCTTCCACGCGGCCCTGGGCGCGATGGCCTTCACCTTCCACTCCATCGCCATCGGGCTGCGCGACCTCGGCATGACCATGAACCCGCAGGCCGCGCATTACACGCTCATGGGGATCGAAACCCTGAGCCTGCGCATGGACAAGCATACCGAGAACGCCCAGAAGGTCGCGGAATGGCTGGAAAAACACGAGGCGGTGGAAAAGGTGACCTATGCCGGCCTCGCCTCCTCGCCCTACCACGAGACGGGCAAGCGGATCTGCCCGCGCGGCACCGGCGGGCTCTTCACCGTGACGCTCAAGGGCGGCTACGACACCTGCGTCAAGCTCGTGAACAGCCTCAAGCTCTTCAGCCATGTGGCCAACCTCGGCGACACCCGCTCGCTGGTGATCCACTCCGCCTCCACCACACACCGCCAGCTCACCGATGAGCAGCGCGAAGCGGCGGGTGCGGGCAACAACGTGGTGCGCTTCTCGGTCGGGATCGAGGCGGTCGACGACATCATCGCCGACCTCGATCAGGCCCTGGCAGCCGCCACCTGAAAAAACCGAGCGCGCCCAGACACCTGGGCGCGCCTCCTCACAAACCACCTGAACTTTCCAGCCAAAAATTCGCGCAGCACACTCGAAGACCCGCGCCGCGAGACCCGAACGCGCTTACACGCACCCCATCTTTCCGGTCGGGAAATATCCTCGGGGGTTTGGGGGCAGACAGCCCCCAAAGCCTGCGTGGCTCGAACGCAATCAAACAAGCGCGCGCGACAGCGCGCACCGGCCTGAAACCCCTAGTCGTCCAGCAGAACCGCCGAGACAGGCGCGAAATCCACCGTCTGCGCTCGGTTGCCCAGCGACCATTCAAGAAGCGCCTGGATCGACTCGGGCTTCACCCGCGCCACCGCGATCACCTGCTCCTCGTTGCGCGCGCGGAACGCCACGTTGTCAAGGAACCGGCGGATCACGTCGCCCCCCTGTCCCTCACCGTCGAGATCGCGGAACACCAGCCCGGCCGGCACATCGTCGCGCACCGCCGTCTTGTGACCGGTGTTGAGCCCTTCGGGATAGGTGATGAGGCCCAGCCCCTTCTCGTCCACATTCGTCACGACCTGAGCGGCGGCCTCGCCGAGGCCCTGGAAGCCCGCGCCCGGCTCGATCATCACGGCGACCACGTCCTGCATCAGGGGCGCATAGGCCTGGAACGTGACCTCGACGTCCATCGCCGTGGCAAGATCGGGCAGCGGCACGATCAGCACAACCTCGGCCCCGTTCGAGCGGTAGAACCGGATCGCCTCCTGCGCGTCGGGCGCCGAGGCATCCACCGCAACCGAAAGCGGGAACGGCATCACCGCCAGATCGCCCACCTCGCTGCGCCCCGCCCCGGTATCGAGCAGCACGACAGCCATTTCCGGCAGGCCGGGGCTGCGCTCGAATGGCAGGGCATTGCGCCGGATCGCGGGCTGCGGCCCGGCCTCCGCGGCCTCTTGCGCGGCGGTCTCGCCGATGGACGGAAGCCGCCCGGTGACGATATCCGCATCCGGGTTGGGCGCGTCCTCTTCCAGACGGTCCTCCTGCTCCGGGATCGGCGGCGGATCAAAGACGCTCTGACCCGCCGTGCGCAAGGTCCCGTCGTCCTCCGGCAACGCCACGTCGGGCTGCGATGGGTTCGCGGGGGCAACGATCGTCGGAAGCTGCGCGCGCGCCTCAGGCTCCTGCGCGGCCGGCGCGCTGTCACCGTCCCGCGCTGACCCGGTAACGGTCGGCTCCTCCGGCGTCTCCACGGTCATCTCAGTGGCATCGTCCGCCTCATCCGGGGCCGCTGCCACCTCCGGTTCCACTTCATCAGTGGGCGCAGCCATCTCGGGGTCCGCCTCACCCGTCGCCTCTTGCGGCTCAGGCGTTTCGTCGGCTGCGTCCGCTGCCTGCGCCTCTGGCTCTACCGGCTCCACGGGGTCCGCCGCCTCCGGCTCGGCCTCCACAGTATCAGTGACCACGATCTCGGGCGCCGGCGCGGGGTCTTCCACCGGCTCGGCAACATCCGCCTGCGGTTGCGCGTCTGCGCCCTCGTCCGGCGGCTCTACCTCGGTTTCCGTCTCCGGCTCCGCCTCGGCCGCCTCAGGCTCATCCGTCACAACGGGCGCCTCTTCGGCCTCCTCCGCCTGCGGCGGCGTGTCCGGCGCAGGATCGGGCGCCTCGGCCACCGGCGTCACCGGCGCGGAGGGCTGCATCTCGACGGGCTCGATCAGCACCGCCGCCGCCGTGACACCAACGACCGCGACGACCGCCCCGACCAGCACCCCGGATATCGTTCCGCTCGCCAAATCTGCCCCCGTTCTCGTGTTCGTTCCGCCGCCTGCGCCCGGTGCTCTTGACCCTCGGGCCCGGCTCTGAACATGTATACCGCGACCCTGCCCTGATGAAAGCCCCAAGGCGCCGCACATGATCCTGCTCATCGATAATTACGACAGTTTCACCTACAACCTCGTCCATTACTTCGGCGAGCTTGGGGCGGATATCACCGTCATGCGCAATGACGCCCTGAACGTGCAGGAGGCGATGGGGATGCGCCCCGAGGCCATCGTGCTCTCCCCCGGCCCCTGCGATCCGGACGCCGCGGGCATCTGCCTGCCCCTCACACTGGCCGCCGCCGAGGCGGGCATGCCCCTCATGGGCGTCTGCCTCGGACACCAGACCATCGGTCAGGCCTTCGGCGGCAAGGTCGTGCGCCACTCCGAGATCGTGCACGGCAAGATGGGCGAGATCATCCACGAGGGCGCCGGCGTCTTCGCGGGTCTCCCCTCGCCCCTCAAGGGCACGCGCTATCACTCGCTGGTGGTGGAGCGTGACAGCCTCCCCGACAGCCTCGAGGTGACGGCATGGCTCGAGGACGGCACCATCATGGGCCTGCGTCACCGCACGCTTCCCATCGAAGGCGTCCAGTTCCACCCCGAAAGCATCCGGTCCGAACACGGCCACGCGATGATCCGCAATTTTCTCGACACGGTGAAGGTGCCCGCATGAGCGACACGATGAAGCCCCTGATCTTCGCGGCCTCCGAAGGGCCGCTGTCGCGCACGCAGGCCGAGGCCGCTTTCCAGGAGCTTTTCGAAGGCACCGCGACCAACGCCCAGATCGCGGGGCTCCTGATGGCCATGCGCGCCCGCGGCGAATCCGTCGCCGAATATGCCGCCGCCGCCGCCGCCATGCGCGCGGCCTGCGTGCCGGTGAAGGCCCCCGAGGGCGCGATGGACATCGTCGGCACCGGCGGCGACGGCATGGGCACGCTCAACATCTCCACCGCCACCGCCTTTGTCGTGGCGGGCGCGGGCGTGCCGGTCGCCAAGCACGGCAACCGCAACCTCAGCTCCAAATCCGGCTCGGCCGATGCGCTCGGCGTCATGGGGATCGACGTGATGGTCGAGGCGCCCGTGGTCGAACGCGCGCTGGCCGAGGTCGGCATCGGCTTCATGATGGCCCCGATGCACCACCCGGCGATGAAACACGTCATGCCGGTGCGCACGGAACTGGGCTGCAAGACGATCTTCAACATCCTGGGCCCCCTCACCAATCCGGCGGGCGTGAAGCGCCAACTCACCGGCGCCTTCGCCGTCGACCTCATCTTCCCGATGGCGGAAGCTCTGCGCGATCTGGGGTCCGAGGCCGCCTGGCTCGTCCACGGCTCCGACGGCACGGATGAAATCGCCATTTCCGGCCCCACCTCGGTCGCGGCGCTGGCCGACGGCAAGATCACCGGGATGGAGATCCACCCGGAGGACGCGGGCCTCCCGGTCCACCCGTTCAGGGACATCCTCGGCGGCACGCCCGAGGAGAACGGCAAAGCCTTCGCGGGCCTTCTGGACGGCGCGCCCGGCGCTTACCGTGACGCAGTCTGCTTCAACGCCGCCGCCGCCCTTGTCGTGGCCGGCAAAGCCTCCGCCCTCCCCGAGGGGGTCGAGATGGCGCGCGAGGCGATCGACAGCGGTGCGGCCAGGGCCAAGGTCGAAGGGCTCGCGAAGATCACGCAGTCCGCCGCATGATCGTGAACCCCAACCTCGCTGCGACCCGCCCCTCGCCGGTCGTCGAGGCGAAGCGATGGGTCGCGGACAAGACCTTCGCCCCCGATCTACCCCTGCTCAACGTCTCGCAGGCCGCCCCGGTGGACCCGCCGCCCCAGGCATTGCGCGAAGCGATGGCGCAGACCGCGCTCACCCTGCCCGCAGCCCATGTCTACGGCCCCGTTCTCGGCTTGCCGGACTTGCGGGAGGAACTGGCGCAACAGGTCTCGCGCCACTACGGCGGCCCCGTCACACCGGGCAATGTCGCGATCACCCAGGGCTGCAATCAGGCCTTCTGCGCCGCCCTCGCCACCCTCGCGGGACCGGGGGACGAGGTGCTTCTGCCGACCCCGTGGTATTTCAACCACCACATGTGGCTCACACTCTCCGGCGTGCGCCCGGTGCCGCTTCCCACCGGCCCGGAGCTTCTGCCGACTGTGGCCGAAGCCGAGGCCCGCCTCACCGACCGCACCCGCGCCATCGTGCTCGTGACGCCGAACAACCCGGCGGGCGTCGAATACCCGGCGGACCTCGTCCACGCCTTCGCGGCACTGGCCCGCCGCCACGGGCTCGCCCTGATCCTCGACGAGACCTACCGCGATTTCGACAGCCGCCCCGGCGCACCGCATGACCTCTTCGCGGACCCGGCGTGGTCCGACACGCTCATCCACCTCTACTCCTTCTCCAAGGCCTACCGCCTGACTGGCCACCGCGTGGGCGCGCTCATCGCAAGCCCCGAACGCCTCACGGCAGCCGAGAAGTTTCTCGACACGGTCGCCATCTGCCCCAACCAGATCGGCCAGCACGCCGCGCTCTGGGGGCTTGAGAACCTCTCCGGGTGGCTCGCGGGCGAACGCGCGGAAATCCTCGCCCGGCGCGGCGCTGTCGAGGAAGGCATCGCCACCCTCCCCGGCTGGCAGCTCTCCAGCGCCGGCGCCTATTTCGCCTATGTCCGCCACCCGTTCGACGAAACGAGCGCCACGCTCGCCCGGCGCATGGTCGACGACATCGCCGTGCTCGCCCTGCCCGGCACGATGTTCACCCCCGACGGCGACCCGTCCGGCGCGGCCCACCTGCGCATCGCCTTCGCCAATATCGACCGGACCGGCATCGCCACCCTGATGACCCGGCTCGCACACCTCGCCTGATCCCCTTCTTCGGTCCGAAAATACCTCGGAGGGGGCCGCGGGGGAGGCTGGCCTCCCCCGCCCGCCGCGACGCCCTGCGCGCCAGCGCAGGACGGCGCAAATCCTGCGCGCGCGACCGCGCGCTCCGCACGCCAGCGTTCCCTCCGAAAACCCCTGTTGGCAATCATCCGAGTGACCGTTACAACCCACTGACCCTAACAAGGACACGCCCATGTTCTCGAACATTTCGCGCTTTTTCGTCTGGATCATCATGGCCCTCGTCGTCGTCGGGCTGGTCGGCTTCGGCTCGGTCAATTTCGGCGGCTCCGGCCAGTCCATCGGCAAGGTGGGCGACACCGAAATCGACGCCTCCGCCTACTTTCGCGAGCTCAACGCCGAGCTCAACGCATGGCAGGCGACGACCGGCGAGAACCTGACGATGGCCGAGGCGCAGGCCATCGGGCTCGACCAGCGCGTGCTTTCGCGCGTCATCTCGATCACCGCGCTCGAGGATGAGATCGACCGGATGAAACTCTCCGTGGGCGACCAGAACCTCGCCAACCGCGTGACCGAGATTCAGGCCTTTCAGGGCGTCGACGGGCAGTTCGACCGCGACACCTACGATTTCGTGCTCCAGCAGTCCGGCCTCACCGCACAGGAGTTCGAGGAATCGCTGCGCGCCGAAGTCGCGCGCACCATCCTCGCCGACGCGGTGACGAGCGGCGTGGACGTGCCCGACACCTACACCGCCACGCTCTACGCCTGGGCGCGCGAAACCCGTGACTTTACATGGGCCCCGGTGACCCGTTCGGCCCTCGAAGAGCCGCTCCCCGAACCGACCGAGGCCGACCTTCAGGCGTTCTACGACGAAAACCCCGACCCGTTCACCGTGCCGGAAACCCGCCAGATCACCTATGGTTGGCTCAAGCCCGAGGACGTGATGGACGAGGTTCCGATGGACGACGGCCAGCTTCGCGACCTCTACGAGTCCCGCATCGACGAGTTCCAGGTGCCCGAGCGCCGCCTCGTCGAACGCCTCGTCTTCGGCACCGAGGACGACGCACAGGCCGCCGCCGACCGCATCGAGTCCGGCGAAACCACCTTCGACCAGGAAGTCGAGGCCCGCGGCCTCACGCTCTCCGACGTCGACCTCGGCGACGTGCGCCAGAGGGCCCTCGGTCAGGCGGGCGAGCCGGTCTTCGCGCTGGAGGAACCCGGCGTCGTCGGCCCCGTGATGACCGACCTCGGCCCCGCGCTCCTGCGCATGAACGCGATCCTGTCGGCCCAGGAAACCAGCTTCGAAGACGCCCGCGACCAGCTGTTCGAGGAATACGCCGCCGACGCCGCGCGACGCCTCGTGCGCACCCGCGCCAGCGAGATCGACGAGATGCTCGCCGGCGGCGCCACGCTCGAAGAACTGGACTCCGAAGGGCTCATGCCGCTCGACACCATCGGCTGGACCGAAGGGATGGACGACGGTATCGCCGCCTACGCCCCCTTCCGCGAGGCCGCCGCGGAGGCCAGCGTGAACGACTTCCCGCAGGTGACCGAGCTCGAAGACGGATCGGTCTTCGCCCTGCGCCTCGACGAAATCACCGAACCCACCCTGCGCCCCTTCGACGAGGTCCGCGACGAGGTTCAGGCCCTGTGGGAACAGAACGCCCTCGCCGACGCCCTCGTGGCCCGCGCCGAGGCGCTCCTGCCCGAATTCGAAAGCGGCGCCGAAGCCCCCTCCACCGTCGGCCTCACCGAGGTGCTGGAAGAGGACGTCCCGCGCACCGCCTTCATCCAGGGCGCGCCCGAGAACATGGTGGAACAGGCCTTCACGATGGCCGAAGGCAGCTGGCAGGTCGTGCGCGGCAACGGACAGGTCGTCGTCGTCGGCCTCACCGACATCCAGTCCCCCGATCAGGACAGCGACGAGGCGCAGCAGATCAAGTCGGCCTTTTCGCAACGCATGTCCCAGACCCTCGGCCTCGACCTTCAGGACGCCTTCTCCTCCGCGCTCGAAGACCAGGCGGGCGTCTCGCTCGACCAGGCGATGATCAACGCCGTCCACGCCAACTTCCCGTGAGCTGAGACATGGCCCTGACCCCGTCCTTCGACGCCTTCGAACGCGGCTGGGCCGCCGGCAGGAATCAGGTCGTCTACACGCGGCTCGCCGCCGACCTCGACACGCCCGTCTCGCTGATGCTCAAGCTGACCGAGGCGCGCACGGACAGCTTCATGCTCGAATCCGTCACCGGCGGCGAAGTGCGCGGACGCTACTCGATCATCGGCATGAAGCCCGACCTGATCTGGCAGTGCCACGGCACCGCCGCCCGCGTGAACCGGCAGGCCCGCTTCGACCCCGACGCGTTCGAGCCGGTCTCAGACGACCCGCTCACCTCCCTGCGCGCGATCCTCGCCGAAAGCGAAATCGACCTGCCCGACGCCTTGCCTGCGGCCTCCGCCGGGCTCTTCGGCTACCTGGGCTACGATATGATCCGGCTGGTCGAACACCTGCCCGACGTGAACCCCGACCCGCTGGGCCTGCCCGACGCCGTGATGATGCGCCCCTCGGTGGTCGCCGTGCTCGACGGGGTGAAGGGCGAGGTGATCCTCGTCTCGCCGGTGTTCCAGTCCTCCGGCCTGTCCGCCAAGGCGGCTTACGCGCAGGCCGCCGAACGGGTGCAGGACGCGCTGCGCGACCTCGAACGGCAGCCGCCCACAACCCACGATCTGGGTGACACGACGCCCATCGGCGACCCCGTCTCGAACTTCGCCCATGCCGACTATCTCGCCGCTGTCGAGACCGCCAAGGACTACATCCGCGCTGGGGACATCTTTCAGGTCGTCCCGGCGCAACGCTGGACGCAGGACTTCCCCCTGCCGCCCTTCGCGCTCTACCGGTCTCTGCGACGCACGAACCCCTCGCCCTTCATGTTCTTCTTCAACTTCGGCGGGTTTCAGGTCATCGGCGCCTCGCCCGAAATCCTCGTGCGCGTCTTCGGGCGCGAGGTGACGATCCGCCCGATCGCCGGCACCCGTCCCCGCGGCGACACGCCCGAGGCCGACAAGGCCTTCGAGGACGACCTGCTGTCGGACCAGAAGGAACTGGCAGAACACCTCATGCTCCTCGACCTCGGGCGCAACGACGTGGGCCGCGTGGCCAAGATCGGCACGGTCCACCCGACCGAGGAATTCATCATCGAACGCTACAGCCACGTCATGCACATCGTCTCGAACGTGGTGGGCGAGCTGTCGGAGGAGCACGACGCGCTCTCCGCGCTGCTCGCGGGCCTCCCCGCCGGCACCGTCTCCGGCGCGCCGAAGGTGCGCGCGATGGAGATCATCGACGAGCTGGAGCCCGAAAAACGCGGCGTCTACGGCGGCGGCGTTGGCTACTTCTCGGCGATGGGCGACATGGACATGTGCATCGCGCTGCGCACGGCCGTGGTGAAGGATCAGAAGCTCTACATCCAGGCAGGCGGCGGCGTGGTCTACGACAGCGACCCCGAGGCCGAATTCCAGGAAACGGTGAACAAATCCAAGGCGATCCGCCGCGCCGCCGAAGACGCGGGCCTATTCACCCGCTCCGGCAACAGCTGACAGGCGGTACATGCCCCGCATCCGGGGCCGCACCCGACAGGTCCCTGTCAGAACACCGCAATTCCCCCTTCTTCGGTCCGGAAATACCTCGGGGAGCGCGAGGGGCAGCGCCCCTCGCCCGGGTCGCCGCGGG
>NZNT01000009.1 GCA_002695005.1 Maritimibacter sp. | reverse complement strand
CGGGATCCGATCCCCGCTTCGTCGAATTTGGCGACTGGCGCGTTGGGGCGTACAACCGTCCCTGGACGCCGAGCCAATGACCCCTCGCGGGGTCTGCCCACCTGGGTGGACCCCGCCCCTAGCCTGACAGGAGCTCGACGTTGCGCGTCAGCAAGACAGACTACCGGATCAGCATCGCCAGTAGGAATTCAGGCGACCGACAGACACATCGGATGACGACCGGCGCGAGACCTCCCCGCGCCGGCTTTTTCGTAATCTAGGGCACGCTTGGAATGCCTATCGTGTCATTATGTGGAGACGAAGGGATTGATCTCGAAATCGTAGGGCAAGCCGACGAGGTCCCAACCACGTTTGAGGTCCGCGACGTGCCGCGCCATCCAAAGCTCGGCCTCGTCCGGATCCTGCCGCTCGACGGCGTCGAAGATCTTTTCATGCGCTGCCATCTCGCGCGGCCGGGCCTGCTCGAGCACCGGTTTGAGGTGCCGCGAGGCCGGAAAAAGCAACTGCCCGATCGGGAAACGGGTCAGTAGAAGCGCGACATTGTTGCTCGCCTCCGCAATCAATGCGTGAAACGCGAGGTCGATCTCGTAATCCGCCCGTCCTGTTTCCATCGCATCCCGGAATTCGATCAGGTTTGCCCGCAGCGGAACCAATTGATCTTCTGTCCGGTGGATTGCCGCCAGTCTCGCCGAAAGCGGTTCGACCTCACGACACACCTCCCAGAGTTCGAGGAACGTAATGCGTGACAGGACCATGGCATCGGTGGCGCGCGGCGCGATCTGCGACGTGTCCGGGATCGACACGAAAAGTCGCCGGCGTCCCGAACGCCGGACCAGCCCGTCGGCTTCGAGCTGACGGATCCCCTCGCGCACGGTGGACCTGTTGACCCCAAGTTTCTCGGCAAGACTGAGCTCCGACGGAAAGGGCTCACCCGGTTGGAGACTGCCCGACAGGATGAGTTTGCGGATCTCGCGCGACACGACCTGATAGGCCGGCGGCGCCGACAACGCCTCGATTTTTAGGTCTTGAACCATTGTGCTCCCATAGTTCCGCGCACCGCGCCGACCTTGATCACCGCAAGGTGTCAGGCCGTCTTGATGTCCCGCAGCACGTTCTTCAAGACCTTGCCGTTCGCATTGCGGGGGTCGATTCCGGCTGGGGGCAGGATCGTATCATAAGCTGATCCTGACCTACCTTTTCCACCTGTATTCACCGGTGAGCAAGATATGCGCCCATCCGAGGGGTGAGATGTGCGCCAGAAGCTCTGGCGAGCAGTCGAGCCCTTCGCGTTTTCGGGCTTTGATCGCGTGGCCGAGGTGTTTCGTATTCCAGTAGATGATGATCGCAGCCAGCAGGTTGAGACCGGCCATTCGGTAGTGCTGTCCTTCGGCGGTGCGGTCGCGGATTTCACCTTGGCGTCCAATGCGCAGGGCATTTTTCAACGCGTGATGCGCCTCGCCTTTGTTCAAGCCGATTTGGGCGCGGCGCTGCATGTCAACGTCGAGCAACCAGTTCATGATGAAAAGGGTGCGCTCGATGCGCCCGATTTCTCGAAGCGCCAGGGCAAGCTCATGCTGACGCGGATATGAGGCGAACTTCCGCAGAAGTTGGCTGGGCGGCATGGCTCCTGCCGCCATCGTGGCGACGGCCCGCAGGATGACTGGCCAGTTGTCGACGATCAATTTCGCCCGAACCTTTCCGCCGATCAGACCGCGCAGTTCCTTCGGCGCGGCGGCAGGGTCGAAGAGGTAGAGCCGTTTCGATGGCAGATCACGGATGCGCGGGATAAAGTGATAGGACAGCAACGCCGTGACAGCGAAGACGTGATCCGTGAAGCCGCCGGTGTCGGCGTACTGCTCTTTGATTTTGCGCCCGACCTCGTTCATCAACAGCCCATCCAGGATGTAGGGCGCTTCGTTGACGGTGGCCGGGATGTTCTGGGTGGCGAACGGGCCGAACTGGTCGGAGACGTGGGTATAGGCTTTCAGGCCGGGCTCGGAGCCATACTTCGCGTTGATGAGGTTCATGGCCTCGCCCTGCCGGGCGGCAGGGAAGAACTGCCCGTCACTGGACGCGGTGACGCCACCACCCCAGAACTGGGCCATGGGCAGACGGGTCTGAGCTTCGATCACCATGGCAAGCGCCCGGTTGATGGCATCGCTTTCGACATGCCACCGCGACAGGCGGGAAAGCTGGAAGTAATTGTGAGAACTGGTCGCCTCGGCCATCTTGCTGAGCCCAAGGTTCAACCCCTCGGCCAGCAGTACATTCAAGAGCCCAATGCGATCTCTACAGGGAACGCCGGTGCGTAGATGAGTGAATGCTTCAGTGCAGCCGATATCGTCATCGACTTCTTGCAGCAGATCGGTGATGCGGACTGCGGGCAGGCGGCCATAGAGATCGAGCACCATGTCGTCGACATCGCCGGGCACGGTGCCGGTGAGGCGATCCAACTTGAGAACGCCATTTTCAATAGATCCACCTGGGATTGCGCCAGTTCGGGCGGCTCTAGCCAAGCGATTCATGCCTTCCGCCAATCGCGTTTTACGATCTTCAAGCCAGACCTCCGGCTCAAAGGGCATGGTCAGTCGCGGCGACGCCTTCGCCGCCTCCATCGGCACAAGTGCCTGTTTCAGGTCAGCGTAGCGCCGGGAATGCGGGAGCCAGATATCGCCGGAACGGAAAGCTTCTCGGATCTGGAACAGCACGGCGACCTCCCAAAGCCGGTTGTCATCGGGCTCCTGGGCATTGAGGTGGCGATGCCATTTTGACGTGCGGCGCAGGAACGAGGACTGGCGGGGCGCATCGGTCTGATCTTCGGTGAGGATTTTGGCGGCTTTCACCAAAGGCGCAGCCACAGGGGCGTTCCGGACATCGAGCACACGCAGCATGCGTGGCGCATAGCGCCGGAACCGGTGATATCCGTGAACGACATGCGCCAGAGCGTCGGCGGCCATCGTGTCGGTCAGCTCGGCAGCGGTTGCCACCATATTTTCGAGACGTGTCCAACCGCATGCCGCTTCCGTGGCCGCGTCGAGGGATGTGTCATCTCCCTTGGCTTCCAGCAGGGCGGCGCCCAAGTCTTTGAATGACCGCAACGTCTCCTGCAGCGAAGATCTGGCATCGGCGATCCGTGCATCGCATAGTTTCTTCGCGTCCCGCCAGGTTTTGCCAACAATCCGGTCATGGGTCTCGATCACCGCATCAGCGATGGTCGCGGTCCACTCGATGGCGCAGACTGCCAAGATCGCCAGACGCCGGTCTCTGGTGATGTCGCGTAGCCCGTCGGCAAAGTATCTCTCACCCTGACGGCGCAGGCGCGTGACCCGATGGGGCGGAACATCCTCCAGGATTCCGGGCGGCACTGCCAATGCCTGCAGGAATTCCAATCTGTCCAGGAGCCGGGATGCCCCCGCCGAGTTGTTGCCCACCTCGAACTGGCGCAACCAGACGAACCGGCTGACCTTGCCATCGACCATCTCGGTCAGCATCGCGTCCAGCCGTTCCTTCATTTGGTCATCAGCCCTGGCGGCGATCCGGCTTTCTATTCTGCGCTCCGCCGCTACGAGGGCGTCGGCGCACAGCCGCTCGATGACCGAGACACCGGGCAGGATGGTCTGTGTCCGACGGCATTCCTCGACAAACCGGCGCGCCAGGTCTTCGTTGGAACGGGCCGTTTCGGCCTCGCGCTCAAGCCACGCCTTCAAGTCACGCGCACCACGGCCCGAGAACATCTTGAAGCCGTAAATCCGGCGAAGGTCGATCAGGTGCCTGCGCCGTGTCACATCGGTCTCGGCGTAACAGGCAAGGTCTTCGGAGCGTTCGCCAAGCTGTGCAGCGAGGAAGCGGCTCACTTCCAGGGGGATGATCTCCCCCGGCATCAGAAGACGACCGGGATACCGGAACGCGCACAACTGCAGTGCGAAGCCAAGCCGATTACGCGCCTGCCGCCTGGTGCGGATATGTTCGATATCATCATCGGCCAGGGTGTAGTGGTGCAGGAGGGTGGCTTCATCAGTGGGCAAATCAAACAGCGTAGAGCGCTGTCGTTCGGTCAGAATGGACCGTCTTGGCATGCTGGATTGTCCTTGTTAGTCATTAGTCTGTTCGGGACAAAATCTGCACCAGCAAAATCAATGGCTTGCAAGGCCAAAATCCAAGGGGGTTCAAATGGGACAGCGCGCGGCCATTTACGCCAGGGTCTCCACATCCGACCAGTCCTGCGAGCGGCAGGTGGCCGAACTGACCGCCTTCGCGGAACGTGGCGGCTACGATGTAATCGGCGTGTTCAAGGAAACGGCTTCCGGGGCATCGGCAAATCGAGCCGCCCGCAGTCGGGTGCTTGATCTCGCGCAGACCCGGCAGATCGATGCGATCCTGGTCAGCGAGCTCTCGCGTTGGGGGCGTTCCACCCAGGATCTGCTCGATACCCTGAACAGGCTTGCAGGCTGGAAAGTCTCGGTTGTTGCCATGAACGGCATGACCTTTGAACTCAACACGCCCCACGGACGGATGATGGCCACCATGTTGGCAGGCATTGCCCAGTTTGAGCGTGATCTCCTCAGCGAGCGTGTGAAATCCGGCCTCGCCGCCGCACGGGCAAGGGGCAAAAAGCTCGGCAGACAGCCCGGCCAACGTCCGAAATCCGACAAGCTCGCGCCAAAGGTGCTTCAGGCCGTGGAAGATGGTCGATCTTACCGCTGGATCGCCCGCGATCTCGGGATCTCAAAAAACACAGTCACGGAGATCGTCAAACGTCACCGACAGAAAGCCTTATGATACGATCCTGCCCCCTACCGGAATCTACCCCAAGCAGCTCGACCGGGTGGAATCGAAGTCGATGCCGGGCATGGCGCAGATCACCGTCGAGATCGAGATGACCTATGGCCCGGACGAGATCCCGCAGGTTTGGGACGAAATGCGCCGCCGCATCAGCGACGTGGAGGGGGACCTTCCCGCAGGAGCGCGACCGCCCATCATCAATGACGATTTCGGCGACGTCTATGGCATGTTCTATGCGGTAACGACCGAAGGTCTGAGCCCATCGGAGCAGAGGGATTTGGCCACGACGCTCCGGCTCGGACTGGTCACTGTCGATGGCGTCGCCAAGGTCGAGGTTCAGGGCCTCTCCGAAGAGGTAATCACCATCTCGATCCCGTCTGCACGCCTCGAGATGCTGGGCCTTCCGCCGACCCAGATCCTGGGCATTCTCGCAGACGAAAACCAGGTGTTCACCAACGGCGAGATCACCGAGGGCCCTGCCCGGATCGGCCTATCGGTTCCGCCGGGCTATATTAGCCCCGAAGGGATAGAGGAGCTGCGGCTGGGCACGGCCGGAAATGTCGGCCAGATCGCTGTCAGCGACATCGCCAGCGTGACCCGCGAGGCGGCCGAACAGCCTAGCCAGATCATCCGGCAGAACGGCACGGCGGCATTTACCTTTGGCGTTTCCGCGTTGACGGACCAAAACGTGGTCGAAGTCGGTCAGGCGGTTTCAGTGTCCGTCGTCAGGGATTTTGGGACAGATGGCGGTGTGATCCAAGAGAGGACCTGGCTCATCTGGTTCATGTGATTATGCGGCGGATTTGCGGTGAAGCAAGCGCCGGGTTTCGATGGTCTTCCGTTTGATCCTTTCTCGTTTTTGTAGGGTGGTTTGGCCGCGTCCGAAGTAGACGTCGGCCGGGGTGAGGTTCTGCAGGCTCTCGTGATAGCGCCGGTGGTTGTAATGATCGACAAAGGCATCGATCCGCTGTCGGAGGTCGCCTGGCAGGTAGTCGTTTTCCAGCAAGATGCGGTTCTTAAGCGTTTGGTGCCACCGCTCGATCTTGCCTTGGGTCTGGGGGTGATAGGGCGCCCCTCGGACATGATCCATCTGCTGATCTTCCAGCCAATCTGCCAACTCCCCCGAGATATAACTCGACCCATTGTCCGTGTATGGACGCCCCCGGGGCTGCAAGCGATTTTTTGACTTTGGCAACAGCATTGCGGTCGAGTTCCTTCGTGTATCCGGCCTCTGGTTGCGACCTTCAATGCCGCGGGCCCTCATGGTGAGTTCGAGGAACAGGTCCAAAACGAGAGGCCGTAGTACAAGCTACTCGGGACATTACTGGTTTTCCCATTCCTGATCTCGTCGACGCTTTGCCATGACCTCCATTCAGAACCACCGCACCCCAGCCTGCCTTCGCGCTCAGGCGTTGGCAGGGGTCTCGTAGACGCCGCCATGAGCCATGATCGCCCAGGCCATCCGCGCCATCTTGTTTGCCAGCGCAACTGCAACCAGCATTTTAGGTTTGCGAGCCAACATACGGGCCAGCCACGACCCATCTGGCGCGCCGCCGCGTTTTTGCGCGGCTTGGATCGCGGACATTGCACCGATGATCAGCAAACGCCGCAGGTCGCGCTGACCCATTTTTGATATCTTGCCCAGCCTTGTTTTACCGCCCGTAGAATGCTGGCGTGGTGCCAGCCCGATCCAGGCTGCGAAGTCGCGCCCCTTGCTGAACATCTCTGGCGGTGCCGCCAGCACGGCAATCGATACCGCCGTCACCGGGCCGATCCCCGGCATGGTCATCAACCTGCGCGCCACATCGTCCTGTCGGGCAATCTGTCGAAGTTGCCGGGTCAGCGCGTCAATGCGCGCGCTTAGCCCGGCGATGAGATCGAAGAATATTTGGCAAAGGCCGGTGACTTCGGGCGGCAATCGTTCTCCATTCTCAGCCACAGCCTTTTCCAACCGAGGCAGATGCTGAGGGCCTTTCGGCGCGACAATCCCATGTTCAGCCAGATGCCCTCGCAATGCGTTGATCGCCTGGGTACGTTGCCCTGTCAAAAGATCGCGGGTCTTGAGTACCATCGACTGACCTTGTTGCTCGGTTGTCTTGGTCGTCACAAAGCGCATGGTCGGTCGGGACGCTGCTTCAGCGATGGCTTCGGCATCATTCGCATCGTTCTTTTGCCGCTTCACATAGGGTTTGACGTATTGCGGGGCGATGAGCCTGACATCGTGGCCAAGTCTGGAAAGCTCCCGGCTCCAGTGATGCGCACCCGCGCAAGCCTCCAAAGCGATGGTGCAAGGCTCAATCTGACCGAAAAACTCTAGCACCCGCCCTCGCGGCAACGCCTTGCTAAAGACCTTAGATCCATTTGCCGCCGCGCCATGCGCGTGAAACGAACTCTTGGCAATATCCAGCCCTACAATGCTAACCTTCTCCATGGACGCTTCCTCCTCGTAGCGAATTTCGACACCGCTACCTTGGCACAGCGATGCCGTGAGGGGGCGTCCACACCATCAAGAGCAGGCGCGGCTTGTGCAAAACCGTCGCCTGATCACAACCCGAAGCCTGCAGCGCCAGGTCGAGCGTGTCGGTCACGTCGCCTGCCTTCATCGTCGTGCAGAGCTTCCAGGCGATGATGTAACGGCTGTAATCGTCGAGGATCGTGCTGAGGTAGAACCATCCCCAGCCGATGACCTTGAGATAGGTGAAGTCGGTCTGCCAGAGCTGGTTCGGCCGTGTGGTCTTGTCCCGGAACTCGTCAGCAGCGGACACCACCACATAGGCCGGGCTGGTGATCAGATCGTAGGACTTGAGGATGCGATAGACCGAAGCCTCTGACACAAAATACTTTTCCGTGTCGGTGAACTGCACGGCCAACTCGCGCGGCGACAGCTCGCTTTCCTTCAGGGCCAGGGCCTTGATCTTCTCGCGTATCGGCTCGGGAATGCGGTTCCAGACCCGTAACGGCCTGGGGCTGCGATCCTCGAGTGCCTCGGGACCGCCCGACAGATACCGGTCATACCAGCGATAGAAGGTGGTCCTGGGGATGCCCAGCTTGTCCAGCGTGCGCTTGGTAGGCAGATGCGAGCCTTCGACGAGGCGGATGATCTCCAGTTTCTCGGATGCAGGGTATCTCATTCGTCGTCGCCCCCATCCGCGATCATGCTTTTTTTGAGCAGCCGCAGTTCCAGGGCCTGTTCAGCGACGACTTCCTTCAGATCGCGGGCCTCAAGGCGCAGATCCTTGACCTCGGACGATGTCGCCGCACGCGCCGTGTCGCCCGCCAGACGCTTCTTACCAGCCTCGAGGAATTCCTTGGACCAGCTGTAATACAAGCTCTGAGCAATGCCTTCACGACGGCAAAGCTCGGCAATGCTGTCCTCGCCCTTCAGACCATCAATAACGATCCTGATCTTCTCCTCGGACGAATACTGTTTGCGGGTGGCTCGGCGGATGTCCTTGACCACCTTCTCGCCGTGGCTCTGCTTGGTTCCGGGTTTCTGTCTCATCTCCACTCCTTGGTGGTTACGATGTGCCAGAAACCCTCTCTTATCAAATCCGCCTAAACTGTCCCATTGGTGCTGAAGTCAGACAAGCTGTTCCGCTTTGGAAACGGCCCTGAAGTCTTGTGGCTGGGGTCCGGAGACGATCAGCCGTTGTGCATCGGCGCAATTTCAGAAAACGCGTTGACCTAGCGTAAATATGAACTTGACACTCATAATTTAGCCATCTAAGCTTATTGACAGGATGGCGGGATGAGAGGAGCTCTGCGCCTTCCCAAACACAATCTGGAGGAGAACCATGTTTCGATTTTCATATCGGGCAGGGCCGAAGATGCTTTGCCTGGCGATTGCGGCCAGCCTTGCTGTTCCTGTCTCGGCACAGGACAAAACCCCATACCGCGAGCACAGTGGCGTTCTGCCCGACGGCACCACGTGGCTGATCCGCGTCCCCGAGAACTGGAACGGCCGCCTGCTGCGTGATCTCGATTTCGCCAGCTTCATCCATGTCCCGGGCTACGCGCCCCGCTATGATGATCTGCTGGCGCGCGGCTATGCCTTTGCCGGTACGGCGCGCCATCCCATGAATTTCTTGCAATACGACCCGCAGCGCGAGATCTTGAACCTCCAGACCGTTCAGGACACCTTCACCCAGCTCGAAAGCGAGCCCGACATGGTGATGCAATACGGATGCTCCGGCGGCGGTCTGGACAGCCTCG
>NZNT01000008.1 GCA_002695005.1 Maritimibacter sp. | reverse complement strand
GGTTTCTGTCTCATCTCCACTCCTTGGCGGTTACGATGAGCCAGAAACCCTCCATTACGAAATCAATTCAGATGTCCCAAGGGTGCTGACGGCAGACACCTGTCGCTCGACACGACGGGAACGACTGGCACGGTGGTTCTGAACGGGGGCGGCATATTCTATACGCCCGACGCGGCGGCGAACGCCCTGGCCTTGGGTGAGAGCCTTGTTGATACGTTCAGCTATGCCATCACGGACGGCAACGGGGGGCAGGACACAGCGACCGTGTCAATCACCGTGACCGGTGCGAACGACGCGCCCGACGCGCAGGACGATGCGTTCACCGGTGGCCAGGCAGGCCTTGGTGGAAACGTCTTGGCCGACAACGGGTCAGGCGCCGATAGCGACCCGGACACTTCGGATACGCTTGAGGTGGTCGCCGTCAACGGGCTTGCATCGCAGGTCGGGCAGGAGCTGATCATCCTGTCCGGGCAAACCGTGCGGCTTGAGGCTGACGGGACCTTCGTTCTGAACGGCAACGGGCAATTCGACGGCCTCGGCGCGGGCGAGAGCTTTGCCGGCACGATCCTGACCTACACGATTTCCGACGGAAATGGCGGGACCGACAGCGGGTCGATCTCGGTCGAGGTGTTCGGCGAGAACGATGCGCCCAATGCGGTGGACGATGCCTATACAACGGCGGAATCCGAGGGGTTCGTGGCGGATGTATTCCGGCCGGGCGATCCCGATGCGGACAGCGACCCGGACGGCGACGCTTTCAACGTCGTCGCCCTGAACGGTGCGACGGGCACGACACAGGTTCTGGCGTCTGGCGCAGTCATCACGCTCGTCTCGGCCGCGACCGGGCAGATCAGCTATGATCCCAACGGGGCCTTTGAGGGGTTGCTGGACGGCGAAACGATCGAAGACAGCTTTACCTACACAATTGCTGATGGTGCCGGGGCGACAGATACGGCGACTGTGACGGTCGAGGTGGTGGGCGAGAACGACGCGCCGGTCGCAGCGGACGATTCCAACGCTGGCGATCCGGTCATCGAAGCAGGAGTCACAGAGCCCGGTGACGACATCGCCACCGGCAATGTCCTGACCAATGACAGCGATGTGGACGCGACCGGCCCGCTGGTCGTGACCTTCGCGGATTCAGGCACGGGGGCGCCAGGGTCGGCCATGCCCGTCTCGTCGGGGGCGACGCAGGTGATCCTCGGCAGCTATGGCGCGCTCCTGATGGATGCGGACGGAACGTGGACCTACGACCTCGACGATCTGGACCCTGATACGGACGCGCTGGACGCGGGCGAGGTGGGCGTCGAGACGTTCACCTACACCGTGTCCGATGGCCTGGGCGGCACCGATACCGCCGTCCTGACCATCGACATTCAGGGCAGCAGTGACGATACGGCGCCCAATGCCGTCGATGATGCGATCTCGGTAAATGAAGACGCAAGCGTAAGCTTCGACCCGCGCGGTAACGATTCAGACGATCAAGGCGATCCCATTTCGTTGGTCAGCGTTGGCGCGGCGAGCAACGGCAGTGTCGTGATCGACGACAAGGGCACTGCGACCACGGCGGATGACGAGATCGTCTATACGCCGGATGCGGACTACGCTGGGACTGACAGCTTCACTTACACGATTTCTGACGGGCAGTTTACGTCCACGGCCACGGTCTCGGTCGATGTGGAAGCGGTCGCAGATACGCCAACCGTCAGTATTGGCCTGCCGCCCGTCCTAAACGACCTGACCCCGAGCGCATGGCCAGGCTTCGGGGACAAGACAGCTGACATCGGGCTCTTGGGTTTCCAGTCTGGTGCGGACGTGACCGCACTGAAGGACGGTGGCTTCATGCTGACATGGACCACGACGCCGACGATTTCGAATTCGACCCCGGTCTACCTCTACACGCAGGAATACAGCGCCGACGGTGTCGCCGTGACGCCCTTTACGCTCATACCACCCCAATTCGCGTACCCGTCCTATGGCCCGCTACAAGTGGGCCACGACACCGTCCAGCTTTCGAATGGGACGAAGGTGTTTGGCTGGGCGGAGTCCTCGAGCGCCTCGACCGACGGCATCCATGTCCGCATGGAGACCTCTGGCGGCGGGGTTTCGACCCAGACGCTCTACACCTCGGGTTCCCTGCCTGCCTCGGGCGTCGAGATCGCCGAGTTGGACGACGGCGGTTTCGTCGTCACCTTCGTGGCTCCGCTGGCGCCGTCGGGCTGGGCGCTCTATGCCCAACGCTTCGACGAGGCCGGGGTGGCGCAAAACGGGCTGACCGCGATCTACACGACAGCCAGTATTATCACTCCGCAGGATGTCGACGCTGTAGAGGGCGGTTATGTCGTTTCTTTCAACACGCCGGGCACCAGCGGCTACGCGACCTACGCCATTGTGAGGGAAAGTAACCTCGTCACGGACACGACGGTCGGCTTTGCAACCGCACAGGGCGGCAGCCTAACCACCGCGCGAGGGAACGACGTAGCGGGACTTGAAGACGGTACTTTCGTCTTGACGTGGGAGGCGGTCGGCAGCGGTGGCGATCTCGACATTCTCGCGGCTCGTTTCGACACGTCCGGCACCCAGGTTGGCGCGACACAGGTGGTCAATTCCGTAACGGCAGGCCAGCAGTATTCGCCGACGGTAATCGGTCTCGACGATGGTGGGTTCATGGTGAGTTGGACATCCCTCGTCGCCGGGTCTTCCGCCAGCAACGGCATCTATGGTCAGCGCTTCGATGCGACTGGCGCCAAGGTCGGCCCGCAAGTGCGCATCGACAACATCGCAAATGGAAATGAGTTCGCTTTCCTCGGCGATGGAATGGCGCAGCTTGCAGATGGGTCCCTTATCACCACATGGGGCGCGAATTTCGGAAGCGCGACGGACGTCCAGTACACCAGGACCGAGCTTTTGCGGCCGGTGAATGGCTACGAGGATACGCCACTGGCAATAGACGTCACGGCGGCGCTTTCCGATCTCGACGGGTCGGAAACGCTCACGCTGACCCTCGACGGTTTCCCGGCGGGGGCCACGTTCAACAAAGGGTCCGCCGGGCCCGGCGGTACATGGCTGATCGGAAATGCCGAAGACGAGGATCTATCCACCCTCGCCATGACGCCGCCCGCCGATTGGAACGGCACCTTCACCCTGAACGCCACCGCCACGTCGCAAGAAGCGACCAACGGCGATACGGCGTCCGCCTCGGCGTCCGAGACTTACAGGATCGGCGCGGTGAATGACGCGCCGGAGCCAGGGGTCACCAGCGCCACGACGACCGAGGATACGCCGGTGACGCTGGACGTCCTGAGTGCGGCAAGCGACGTGGACGGAGATCCCGTCGCCCTGGACGGCTTCACGCAGGGCGCGAATGGCACTGTCGATCTGGACGACCAGGGCGATGCGGATCCGTCGAATGATCGGATCGTTTATACCCCGGATTCAGATTTCTTCGGCTCGGACAGCTTCACCTACACAATTACCGATGGTGAGGGCGGGGCCGTCACACAGACTGTCGATGTGAACGTGGAGCCGGTCAATGACCTGCCCACGGCAAACGACATTTCCGGCAGCATAACCGAGGGGTCGCAGGTCAGCTCAGGGTCGGCCCAGCCGCTGATTTCCGGGCCGGTGACGACGGATCTGACGAGCTACTTCCTGCTTGAAGATGGCGGGCTCTTCATCGGCGGGGCGCGTACGCCCGGCACGACGGGAACGGCGACCGAGATTCACCAGACCTACGGCACATTCCAGGACGGCTACATCGTCCTGATGGACTCGGGTGTCGACACCGGCGGTCAGAGCCAGTTCACGGCGCAGGCCTTTGCGCTCGTGGGCGGGGTGATGACGGCGGTCGATGCAACGCACTGGAGCGCAAGCGGCTATTCAGGGACCGTGGATACCAGCGGCTCGGTGTTCACCGGCACCGGGGCGGATTCGAACTTCGACCTGAGGTTCGAAATCCTCGACCTGCCCGCGACGAACGACCGGAGCGTCAGTTACCAGCTCGATGCGCGCCGCCTCGACCTCGGCTCGGACGCGCCTGACAGCCTCATAACCCGTGCGGTGATCGAAGGGGAGCGGGTCACAACAGTGCCACCGGCTCCGATCACGCTGATCGCGAACGCGTCGGATGTGGAAGATGTGCCAGGCGACCTGACATTCACGGTGGACGACATCACAACGCAAGGGAGCGTCGTCAACAACGGGGACGGCACGTTCGACTACAGCCCGCTGGCTGCGTTCAACCATTTGGGCGATGGTGAGACGGCGCTTGATACCTTCAACTATACCGTCACGGATGCCGACGGCGGAATGGCGAGCGCGACGCCGACGATCCAGATCACCGGGCGCGACCCGGCCTTCTCCGATCCATTCTTCGAACCGGCAGAGGCCCCGATCCTGGTGGACGACCTGTTCAGCCTGACGAACACGGCCGGTCCAGAATCCTTCGACGTCTTGGCGAATGACAGTGACGCGAACAACGACCCGCTCACCATCGTCGGCGTGACCCAACCCAGCGCGGGGAGCGTGTCGATCTCGGGCAATCAGCTCTTGTTCACTCCCGGCGCGCCCTTTGAGGGGCTGGACCTCGGCCAGACCGCGCAGGTGAGCGTCGATTACTCGGTGACGGACGGCCTGTTTACCGAAACGGCGACCGCCACGTTCGATGTCACCGGCGATGTCGCGTTCGACCCCGGAACTCAGACCGCGACCGATACGGGCACCGGCCTCGTGGGTCAGGCGCTGACGTTACAGGTTACCGGGCCGGAAAGGACGAACGACGGCAGCGCGGATGCGACCGTAGACGTATCCATCGGTGACCCTGTCGATGGGTTGATCGACGTGATCTTCGTGATCGATCGGTCGGGTTCCACGGAATTCACCGGATCTTCCCTTATCGCCGGCGTGGGGGATCAGAACGGAGACCTTGTGGCAGACACCGTCCTCGACGCCGAAATCCTTGCCGTCAGCAACCTTGTCGATGCGATCGTGGCGGAGGGATTTTCCAATGGCACTGTCACGCTCACGCTGCTGCCATTCAGCAGTAGCCCGTCCACAGCACTCACGGTCACATTGGACGCGAGTGACGACCCGAGCGGTGGGCCGAGCGATGCCGAGGTCTTCAAGCAGTCGCTTTCGATGCTCAATGGGAACGGCGGCACGAATTACATTCCGGCGCTGGAAGAGGCCGGCGCGACATTCGACCAGCTCGAAGTGGACAACGGGGCGGTGTCTTCGTCGAAATACCTATATTTCGTCACCGACGGCGACCCTGCGGACAGGCTTTCGGATACCGAGCCAGATCCGTTCGCGCCGATCCGGGCAGTGACGGACCAGTTGACCGCAGACGGAGTCACGATGGCAGCGGTGGGGATCAACGCGAACCCCAATGCGCTGCGGCAGGATGCGCTCGACGCCGTCGACAACACTGGCGGCGGGGTATTCACCACGAATTTCGTTGATCTCGATGCCGCACTTCTCGCAGGGGCGCAGCCAGACGCTGCCCTGATCGGCGCGGACGTGTTCGTGTTCAACTCGGCCGGATCGCAAGTCGGCGCGCAATCCTTCACGGACGTGAGCTTCAGTACCTCGCCCTTCGGTCGTACACTTGATCTGCCAGGTTTGAGTGGGCTCGACTCCATCTATGGCGACATGAACGAACTGCTCGTGCAGGCGCATTTCGATACGGACGAGGATAACGTCTCAGATCTGACGCTCGAAACGTCTCTGGAAATCGCGGGTGCGCTTCCTGATGCGGTCCTGCTTTGACTTCAGGAGCCAGCCACAAGAGCCTTGGCGGCGAGTGCCGGCGAGACTGACCGTCGGCGGTTTGCCATAGGAACTTGGCTTTGGGCGGGGCAGGGCCTTCGCCAGCGTTCGACCATGCCCAATCCAACTCCATTCCGATTCTTCATGAAATCATCGGTTGGCGGTGCTTCTGAACCTTCGGATCCCGCTCTCCTAATGGAGTGTCGAAGACCTGCTCGAGGAAGGCCGCCCTGCAAGCCTAATAAGGGCAATGCGCAAAGTGGGCGGGCCACAGTCGATCATGACCGTCAAGTTGCGGAATTGGCAATGTTCCGATTCCGGCGCTCTGACCGAATGGCGCGGTCTGTGCGCGCAATAAAGGGCCCCGATACTGCCCTGGATGACACTGGTTGCCCTTAATCTGCCAGCGCTAGGAAACCCCTTTGAAAATTCGGGTCACGTTCTGGGCCACCACCGAGAACACGGTCCTACGTTCAATGCATGGTTCCGTCTCGCTCGGTTTCCGGGCGGATCAGATGCTCGCAAATCGACGCGGAGGACGGCAGTACAGTCGCGGTTTTGGGTGCGGGAATGTGCTGTAACGATCAAACGTCCACGATGAACATTCGTCCAGAAACTGCTGCGACTGACGCAGACTGAAAGCCAGAAACGCCGGAAATTTGACCATCTGAAAAAAAATGGCTTTTCCGTCGTTCATTCCCAGCCCTGTCTTTGACGAAAGTCCGGGGCCGGAGTGACCCTTTGGAACATGGGTGGGACTGGTCTTCGATGCGCCTCGAAAGCTCGTCGTGGTGTGTCGTCGGGATCGCCGCCCAAGAGGAAGTCAAAGGGACTCTGTCATGAACTCACTCAGCCAATTTCTCAGCGGCGCCGTCTTCTCGGCAGTTGCTGTGTCCACGCTCGCGCAGCCTGCGGTTGCCGAGTTCGCCGCCGTGGGCGATCCGAAACCAGCCGTGATCCTTTACGGACCAACCAATGACGGCGGCTGGTCGCAATCGATCGACGAGGCGCGCGTCAAGCTCGAGGGCGGCCTGGGTCTGCGCATCCCGCAAGCCGCCGAAATCCCCGAAAGCGCGACCGCGATCCGGCCTGCGGCCGAGCTCTTCATCGACCGCGGCGCCAACATCGTGATCGGATCGGCATTCGGGTATTCAGACACGTTCAAGGAACTCGCGGAAGAGTATCCGGACGTGATCTTCATCAATCCCGCCGGCATCACCAACAGCGACAACCTGAAATCCGTCTACGGGCGTACCTATGAAAGCCAGTACCTGTGCGGCATGGTCGCCGGCGGTCTCGCGGAAAACGGCAAGCTTGGCTTCGTCGCCGCCAACCCGTTCCCGCTCGTGAACTGGACGATCAACGCCTATCTAATGGGCGCCCGCGCCGTGAATCCGGACGCGGAATTGACCGTCGTGTTCACCGGCACCTGGGGTGATCCGGTCAAGGAACGCGCCGCGACCGAGGCGCTTCTTGAACAGGGCGTTGAAGTGGTCGGCCAACATGTCGACACCGCCACGCCGCAGATCGTCGCCGCCGAAGCAGGCATCTACGGCACCGGCCACCACCGCGATCTCAGCGAGTTTTCCGAAGCGACGCAGTGTTCGTCGGTCTGGACGTGGGAGAAATTCCTGGAGCCCGAAATCACCAAGGCCTCCGCGGGCGAATGGGAACCGGCCCCCTACGGCGCGTTTCTCGGCATCGCTGAGGGCGGCACCGATGTCTCGGTCACCGGCGACGCCGTGAGCGAGGACCTGAAAGCCGAGGTCATGGAAGCGCGCGACGCGATCATGTCGGGCGAGCTCCAGATTTTCGCAGGCCCGCTCAGCGACCGCTCCGGCGAGATGCGCGTCCCGGACGGCGAGGTCCTGTCGGACGCCGATCTCTGGGCGATGGACTGGTTCGTGCAGGGCGTAACCGGGGGCGAATAGCTTGTCGGAAGCACTTGCGCTCAACGCGGTAACGAAACGCTTCGGGGGCTTCGCAGCCCTCGAAGACGTCGATTTCCGGATACGCCGTGGCGAAGTCCACGCGCTCCTCGGTGAGAACGGGGCCGGGAAATCGACGCTGATGAATGTCGCCTGCGGTCTCTATGCCCCGGACGAGGGCACGCTTGCCTTCGATGGCGCACCGGTGGCCCTCTCGGGCACCCGCGAGGCGGTCGACCGTGGCGTCGGCATGGTGCACCAGCATTTCAAACTGGTCCCCGCCTTTTCCGTGCTCGACAACATCAAGCTGTTCAATCCGGGCCGCCCCACGGCCGAGATCGCCGAACAGGCCCGCACCTTCGCGACACGGATGGGGTTCGAACTGGACCTGAACGCGCGCGCAGGGGCCTTGCCGGTGGCCGAACAGCAGCGGCTCGAAATTCTCAAGGTGCTCGTCGCGGGCGCCAAGATCGTCATTCTGGATGAGCCCACCGCCGTCCTCGCCCCGCAGGAAGGGCTCGCGTTGATGGAGTTGATCCGCAGCCTCGCCGACGACGGGGCGGCCGTGGTCCTCGTTACCCACAAGCTGCACGAGGCTCTCAACCACTCCGACCGGATCACCGTGTTGCGGCAGGGGCGCGTCATTGCCGAAACCACGCCAGAGCGGATGGACCCTGCGCGCCTCACGACCCTCATCGTCGGGGAACAGATCGTGGAACAGCCTCAGCCGTCCGAAACCATCGGCGAGCGGTTGTTATGGATGAACAACGTCGAACTGCCCGGCACGGCAGGGCGCAAGGGTCTGACCGGTCTGGATTTCGAGGTCCGGGCGGGCGAGATCTACGGCTTCGCCGGAGTCGCCGGGAACGGGCAGTCCGAACTGGCCGATGTCCTCTCGGGTCTCGCCGCTCCAACGGGCGGGACGGTCTGGTACGACGGCCACAACATCACGCGCAACGACGCGCGGCAGCGGCGGCGCGACGGTTTCGCCGTGATCCCGGTGGATCGCTACCGCTACGGGCTGGCCAGCCGGATCGGCGTTGCCGACAACTTCGCGGTCAGCGGAGTACTCGCCGGGCGCTACGGCTCCTGGTTGCGCGTGGACCGGGCGCGGGCGCGGGCCGACGCGAAAACCGCGATCGGTGACTTCGACGTGCAGGGCGTGCGCAGCATGGGTCAACGCGCGGGGCTCTTGTCCGGCGGTAATGCCCAGAAACTGGTCATCGCGCGCGAGTTTCAGGGCGAGACCCGCGTCGTTCTCGCCCATTCGCCGTCGCGCGGGCTCGATGTGCGCGCGGGGGCCGCCGTTCACGACCGGCTGCGCGAGGCACGCGACGCGGGCGCGGCGGTCATCCTCATCTCTGAGGACCTCGATGAAATCCTGCTCCTCTCCGACCGGATCGGCGTGCTCAGCGACGGGCGGCTGGCGGGAGAGTTCACCGCGCCGGTCACCCGCGCGGAAATCGGCGAAGCGATGGTGTCACATGGCGATCACTGAAGGCATGAGCGAGGATGCGACCGCAAAGTCCAAGCGCCGGTCCCTGAGGCTGGTTCCCATCCTAGAGCCGCGCCGGGACGTGAGCGACGGATTCAGGATCGGGGTCTATGCCGTCAGCCTGCTGCTTGCCGCGCTTCTGTCCGTGGCGTTGCTCGCGCTGTCGGGCGTCCCGCCCTCTGACCTGTTTCGCGAAATCGCGACGACCGTCTTTTCCTCGCCCCGCGCGCTCGGCTCGGTGCTGGCCCAGATGGCCCCGCTCGTCGTGGCAGGTCTTGCCACCGCCATCGCCTTCAGGGCGAACTTCTGGAACATCGGGCTTGAGGGTCAGATGATCCTCGGCGCGATCTTCGCCACCGCCGTCGCGATCTTCGACATCGGGCCCGAGGCCCTACGCCTGCCGCTCATGGCGATGGCGGCTGCCCTCGGTGGCATGGCCTGGATCGCCGGTCCCGCGATGCTCAAGAGCCGCCTCGGGGTGAACGAGGTAATCACAACGCTGCTCTTGAACTACGTGGCCTTCAACCTGCTCCTGCATCTGCTCTACGGCGGATGGAAGGATCCGGTCAGTTCATTCCCGCATTCCGAGCAATACCAGGACTTCGAACGCCTGCCTCCGCTGGGCTGGCAGAACCTGACCTGGGCGCTGCCCATCGTGGGCTTTCTGTCGCTCGTCCTGTGGTGGGTCTATTCGGCCAGCCGGTTCGGCTACTTCCTCGATTTCCTGTCTAACAACCGCGACATGGCGCGCGCGATGGGGCTGCCGGTCGTGGGCCTGTCCCTCGCCGCGATCCTTGGATCGGGCGCCATCGGCGGGCTGACCGGCTTCGTCATCTCGGCGGGGATCGAGGGGCGCATGACGCAGGATTTTCACGTCGGCTACCTTTTCAACGGTGTGCTCATCGCCTTCATCGGGCGCAACCATCCGGTGGGGGTGGTCATCACCGCCTTCTTCATGGCCGTGCTCGTACAACTCGGTCAGAGCCTTCAGGTCTTCTTCGGCACACCGTTCTCGGTCGTCCGGCTCACGCAGGCGCTGTTCATCATCTGCGTCGCAGGGTCCGAGTTTTTCCTCACCTACAAAATGCACTGGAGGAGCGCGGCCTGATGGAGTTCCTTGCCAACTGGATCATCAACATTCCGGGTTTCGCCGTGCCCTTTGCGCTGGCGGCCTTGGGCCTGATCTTTTCCGAACGCGCCGGGGTGCTCAACCTCGGGGCGGAAGGGTTCATGCTCGCCGGGGCGCTGGCCGGTGCTGGCCTCAGCCTGACCGGGGCGGAGCCGCTGGTCGCCCTCGCAGGCGCCACGGTATCGGGGGCGGCGATGGGACTCCTGTTCGCAGCTCTCGCCGTCAGCCTGCGGGTGAACCATGTGATCTCGGGCCTCGCGATCGTGTTCTTCGCGCAGGCCCTCACCAGCTATATCGCGACGCAACAGGGTTGGACAAACCGCAGCTTCGCGGGCCTCGGTCCCATCGCGCTCCGGCAGGACCTCCTCGTTTTCGTGACGCCGGTCCTGTGCCTCGGCACGGTCTGGGTGCTTGGCGCGACCCGCTTCGGCCTGTCGCTTCGGTCGGTGGGTGAAAACCCCGGGGCTGCCGATGCCGCCGGGATCGACGTGACCGCGACGCGTCTGGCCGCCGTTGTGATCGGCGCAGCCCTGATGGGGCTCGCTGGCGGGTATCTGACCGTCGCGGTGTCAAAGGTCTGGGTCGACGGTGTGGTCGGCGGCCGGGGCTGGATCGCCATTGCGCTCGTCATCTTTGCCCGTTGGCACCCGTGGCGCGCACTGGCAGGGGCCGTCCTCTTCGGCTGCATCGAGGCGCTCATCCCCCGCGTCAACGCCGCCGGTTTCGCCGTGCCGCAATACTTTCTCCAGATGTCTCCTTACCTCGCGACCCTCGCCGTCATGGCTTGGTCGGCGAAACGCGGCTCCGACATCTGGTCTCAACCGGCGGCCCTCGGCCGTCATCACATACGAGAAGAGCGCGACTAAGCGCCCAAGCCAAACCAACCTGAAAGGGACCTCGATATGATCCTGTACGAACCACCCAAAGCCGCGACGGAAGTTCCCGTCATTGATCTGACCGACAGCTTTTCGGACGACCTCGACAAGCGCAAGAAAGTGGCCTGGGAAATCCAGAAGGCCTGCATCGACCCCGGCTTCTTCTACATCAAGAACCACGGGATCGCACAGGAGGTGATGGACGCCCAGCTCGACCTCGCCGCGCAGTTCTTCGACCTGCCGCTTGAAGAGAAGATGAAGCTCGACTCCGTTCACGAGGCCAGCACCCGTGGGTACGAGCCAATGGCGGCCCAGACCCTCGACGAAGGGTCGCCGCCCGACCTGAAAGAGGGGTTCATGTCCTCGGTCAATGCGGATGAAAACCACCGCTACACCAAGCTGAACGTGCCCGGCACCGGTCTGAACCAGTGGCCGACCGAGGTGTTTCCGGAATTCGAAGTGAAATACGAGGCCTACGCGCAACGCGTGATCGAACTGGGTCGCCATCTTGCGGGGATCGTCGCGTTGTCGCTCGAGCTGCCGGAAGATTACTTCGCCGCCGGTCTCGAAGAGCCGCTGCATTATTGCCGTATCCTCAAGTACCCGCCGATGCCGAAAGACGCGGCTGAGAACCAGCTGGGCGCCGGCGCGCATTCGGACTGGGGCCTGCTCACGCTCTTGCTTCAGGATAACATCGGTGGACTGGAGGTGCGCAATGCCAATGGAGACTGGATCGCCGCACCGCCGATTCCGGGCACCTATGTCGTGAACCTTGGTGAGATGTTCCCCGTCATCACAAACGATCGTTACAAAGCGACGATGCACCGCGTGCTGAACAACCACTCGGACAAGACGCGCTATTCCTGCCCGACTTTCGTGGACCCGGAATACTTCTACAAGGTCGAGATCGCGCCAACGATCCTTGAGCATGACGGCGAGGCGAAATACCCGCCCATGACGGCCGGTGAGCATCTGCGCGCGCAGTTCGAAAAGTCCTTCGGCGTGGCAGCGGCGTGAGGGTGGCATGAACCTATTGATGCAGGTCAGCCTGTTCTCGGAAGAGTTCATCGCGCTGTCCGAGTTCTATCGCGACGTCTTCGAACTGCCGGAGGTCGTAGACCTCCGCTCCGACGTGTTCCGAGGCTACATGGCGGGTGAGGTGATGGTCGGTTTCTCGGCCATCGCCGCCTATGAGATGCTAGGGCTCGACCAGCGGATGCCGGGCGAACACGACCAGACGGCCTTCACATTCAAATGCGAAACGAAGGATGCGCTGGACAGCTGTCTGGAAAAGGCTCTCGCACGCGGCGGGACCATCGTGCAGGAGCAGTTCATGACCTACTACAACTGGTACATGGCCGTCCTGCGCGACCCGGACGGCAACGCGATCCGGCTTGCCTGCACCACGCCGTAAATCCCACTTGAAAACCGGTTCCGCGCGGTGACGCGCCGCGCGGAACCTCAGCGAGGGAACGCCATGAAAGCATATGTGAACGGGGCCGAAACGGACCTCCCGGACGACGTCTTCTGCGAATGGGTCGACCGCCCAGATACCGCGGTGATTTCCATCGACATGCACGAGGGACACTTGTCCGAAGATCCGATGTGCCCATGCCCCGCACCCCGCGGTCGCGCCATCATCGAGCCCGTCAATGTCTTCCACCGTGCGGCACGCGCGATGGGAGTCCCGATCATTCACGTCCGCTCGACCCTGAGGCCGACGGGCGAGGACGATCTCAAGGGAAAGCATCCCGCAGCCTGGCGCACCCTGGTCCAGTACTACGCCGACCCGCTTCCGGGCATTTCAGAGCACGCGATTGAAGGGTCCCGGTGGACGGAATTCTGTACCGAAGTCTTGAACGACGATCTGAAAGTGCTCACCAAACGTCGCCTTTCGCCTTTCTTTGCAACGGACCTCGACTTCCTTTTACGGTCCATGGGGATCAAGCGAGTGGTCTTGAACGGAGGTATGACGGATTGTTGCGTCCTGAACGCAGCGTTCGACGCCTCCAACCTGGGCTACCGGGTTTGTGTCGCAAAAGACCTTGTCGCGGGCTCCAATTCAGAGATGGAAGATGCAGCTCTAAAGATGGTTTCGCTCCATCTCGGTGTCGTCTTGGACAGCGCAGAAGTCTTGTCGACTTGGAAGGATGACCATATGGAAAGCGCTGCCCCAACACCCGAAATGCCGGTTGCCTGAATTTTTCAGAAGCTCGGCTTTGGGTGGATTGATCTCCACGAGCGGCGGGATTCATGGCTCCAGAACCCAGCGGTGACGTGAGTTACCTTGTTCGACTGACCAACGAACAGGCGGGCAGGTTTTCCCGAGAAGGGTCAAGAATTCGGAAAGAGGATAGCGCCAACTCCCCGTTACAATGTATGCTTTTCTAATCGTGTCTGACGGGCTGTCAGGATTTTGGTCTCATCTCCGATCCGGAGGTCCCATCATGTCTTATTCTCCCCTTTCAGCAATCGTCTGCATTGTCGGTTTCGCGTTGTTTTCCGCCTCGGCTTCAGCTCAGGGCGTGGGATCTGTCGAACCGGCTCCCTGTCCCGTGGCGCTCACCTACGAGGGCGAGGCCGAAGGAGAGACCTATGGTTGCGGCGTCATCCTGGTTCCGCTCAATCACGCCGATCCGGCCAGGCGTGTGATCGAACTGGTCTATCTCGGGCTGCGGTCGACGCCTTTGTCTCCAGCGCCGGACCCGATGGTCTACCTGTCAGGCGGGCCGGGCGGCTCGGCTCTGCACAAAATTTCCAGAAATGCGATCGTCAGCTTGAACATGACCGCAACCCGGAAGCGTCGTGACGTGATCTTCTACGATCAGCGCGGCACCGGGTATTCCACGTTACTGGCCTGCGGGCCTTTCAACGCGGCCGTCGGCGTTGTTGGGGAACTCTATTATGACCGGACAAGCGTCGGCATAGAGCAGCTCGAAGACATCGCCGAGGGCGCGCGCGCAGACGTTCTGACTCTCTTGACTTGCGCCGCCAGTTATCAGGGTGCGGGATTCGACCTGTCTCAGGTGCGCGAAACGATGTGGGCGATCCATGACTTGGCCAGGTCGATGTCGGGTGGCTCCGAACGGACTACCGTTTCACTCGCCGTTCTCTACAACATCAACTGCGCCGAGGACATTGGCTTCACGCCCGTCGACGAGGCGCAGGCCTATTTCGACGCTTCGCCCTATCCCGGTCCTCTGACATTCGGGATTCAGGACTACGAGAACATAACTCTCTTCTGCCGGTTCTTTCCCGCGCCGTTCACCAAAGACGAGATGATGAGCCCGGTGGACAGCGACACGCCGGCGCTTCTCTTCCTGGAAGGGCTCGACACGCACACAGCCTATCCCTTCGGCCTTGTCGCGGCACGAACTCTGCCGAACAGTCATAACGTGACATGGCCGAGCGAAGGGCACGTCATGGCGGCGCGTAGTGTCAACGGCTGCGACGGAGCAATCGCGGCAACATTTCTGGACGACCCTTCGCGCGAGCCGGATATCGGCTGTTCGCAGGCGGATTACGACACGCTGCCGTTTCAGTCAGCGATCGAGTCGTGGAGTGGCTATGTCGCGCAGTAAGAAGCACTTGGACATCTGTCTCTGCCGAGACCGCGACAACAGTAGACCGCGTCCCCCCATATCAACCGATCCGACGAGGAGGCCTCAATGACGCCCGACCAGATCATCGCTACCGTTATCTCCTTGCTGTCGGCAGAGCCGAACCCCGAATTCGACACATTGCGGGAGGGTGGGCACGACAACCGGTATCCGGTCTCCATCGAGAACTGCACGCGTCCGCTGGGCCCGCTGGAAGTCGAGGGACACACGGTGATCTGCGGTCGTATCGATGTACCGGAGGATCATGATGTCGAGGACGGCAACACGGTTCCGATCGCCTTTGCGGTGCTCAAGGCGCGATCCAAAGCGCCGGCGGAGGATCCGGTCGTCTACCTGCATGGGGGCCCGGGCGGCAATGCCGTTCAGGACATCCAGTTCAACGCGGGGATTTTCGATTTCCTGCGCGACCGGCGTGACCTTGTGTTCTTCGACCAGCGCGCCTCGGGTCTCTCGGACCGAACGGTCGCCTGCTACAACGAGTTCGCGGACGACTTCATGGACTTCGCGCGGCCGAACCCCGCCGAGATGTTTTCGCCCGGGGGGCCTCTCGCGACATGCATGGCAGAAACCATGGAGTCCGGTGTCGACGTCAGCCTGTACAACACGACCCAGAGCGCCAAGGACGTGCGCGCCATCATGCAGACGCTGGGCTACCCGATCTACAACGCCTTTGGCGTGTCCTACGGCACCAAGCTGGCGCAGGAATTGATGCGCACGGCGCCGGAAGGTCTTCGCAGCGTGGTGATCGACAGCATAAGCCGGGTGGACAATCCCGCTTACGACACCAACGGAGTGCCGATCGACCAGGCCCTGGGGTGGATTGTCGACCTCTGCGCCGAGGACGCGGGCTGCGCGGCGGCCTATCCCGACCTGGAGGCGACAGTGAACGATGCGGGCGACCGGCTGGCCGAAACACCGGTCTCTCTCGGCGGAGGCAAGATCGGCCCGAGGCTCATCTCGCAGCTGCTGGAGCAGAGCAACCACACCAATGCGGCTTATACCGCTTACATGCCTCAGATACTGACGGAGCTGAGTCGAGGGGAGACTGCGACGCTGGAGCGCCTGACCTCGGGTGGCTTCATGAGCGCCTCCTCGCCCGCCGCGATCGTGGCGCAATATGGCGACGGTCTCGACCGGATTGACGCGACGCTGGCTGCTGCCATCCTGCAGCAAGCCGAACAGCTGCGCGGTCTCGAGACCACGACCGGTAATCTGTTGTCGGCGCTCGCCGAAGATCTTTCTCCCGCCGGCGCGGCGGGGACCGAGCAGATGCTTGACGGTGCGCTCACCGAAGTTTCCCGGACAATGGAGGCCGACGACTTGATGGCGATGATGCGCGACTACGTCGGCTTCATCGCCCGTGACCCGTCCCGCACCGACATCGAGACCTTCGTGCGGACCCATGTGCCTGACGTAGCGCGCGCCCGACTGCTGGGCCTTGTCGCGGCGATGGACGACGACGATGTCACGGCCTTCTTCCAGAGGGCGCGACACGATTCCGCGCGGCTGACCTCGGGCGCGCGGATGATGCTGACGCTGGGCTTCATCGCCTGCCAGGAAGACTTTCCGTTCAACTCGCGGGAAGGCTACGACGCGGTCGCAGCAGACTACCGGTTTCCGTTGGTCGACGCCTACGAACGCGAGGATGTCGGGCCGCTCTACGGCTTTTGCGACCTGTTCGAACATCACCCGCGCGAGGGATACCACGAACCAGTGGAGAGCGACCTGCCGGTTCTGGCGATGTCAGGGATGAAGGACACCGCGACCAACCCGGACGCTGCCAAGATGGTGTCCCGTACCTTGCCCAACGCTCAAGCGCTTCTGTTTCCGGAGGCAGGCCACACGGTGATTCAGTTTTCCCAATGCGCCCGGGATATTGCGGCGGGATTCCTGGAGAGCCCCGGCGAGCCCGTGAACGACGCCTGTATCCAAGGGTTGCGGCCCACCTTCTATGTCCCAATGGCTTCGGGGAGGTAGTAGAGGTTTTTCAAATGGCGATTGTAGATTTTACAAACCCACGATCCGAGCGAATGACGCAGTCTCTGCGCAGAGAAAAGGACAGCGAATCTACCGTTCCTGGGCCCGGTCCCAATGAGACACCATGATGCGACTTGAGCCTCCGCAGAGTGGCGATTAGCGTTCGGAAATGCGCAAGCCCAAAACCATACCGTGAGGTGATGAGGTCCCCGGAGCCAATCCAATTCGCAGAGCTATCATGAGTGCCAGCGGTGCCGCCGTTGTGATAGCGCGGCGCGGTCTGCGCACGGGAAAACGCGTGGCATTGCCATTTCACCTGCCAGTGACGCCAGAATGCTCAACAATCAGCGTGCTGGGCCCGCGAACCGCGGTCACAGGCGGGGTGCGCACATGATAATCTGCCATGCACGCGAACTGATCTTTCTGAAGGGGCGCAAGGTCGGGGGCACGTCTTTCGAGATTGCCCTGTCGCTGTCATGCGGGCCGGGGGACGTCATCACGCCCCTGACGGAGGCAGATGAAGCTCTGCGGGTGCGTCTCGGCGGGCGAGGGGCCCAGAACTACGCTCGGGTGCGATGGCCGGGGCAGTGGCGCGCCCGATCGGTGGCGTTCCGCAACCACAGCCCGGCCGCCCGGGTTCGTGCCCAGGTGCCGGACTGGCTCTGGTCGCGTTACCGCAAGATCGCGATCTCGCGCGACCCGTTCGAGGTCGCGGTTTCGCGCTACTTCTGGCGCCGCGCCCGGGGCGCAGAGACCGAGGATTTCGGCGAATTCGTCGACAGTCACCGAAACCGCCTTGCCGCAAATGCCCGCATCGCGCCCTTTGAGGGACCCGACAGCGTCGATCACTTTCTGCGCTATGACCGCCTTGCCTTTGACGCGGCCGCCGTCGGCCTTTCAGATGTATACGACGCGATGCAATCTATTGCGGCCAAAGCAGGAGTGCGCCCGCCCGAAGCGACCGCCGCGGCGCTCTATTCCCGCCACCCACATGCCGCCGCCATTATCTCCGAGACCTGCGCGACCGAGATCGCACATTTCGGCTACCGCCAACCTGTCTGACATCCCGCAAATCCTTGTTGCGAGGCCCGCCACCTTGCCCTATACCGCGCGGGCAACGCACCCGTAGCTCAGCTGGATAGAGCGCTGCCCTCCGAAGGCAGAGGCCATAGGTTCGAATCCTATCGGGTGCGCCAGCTTCCACAGGTAAGCCACTGTTATCCTTCAGTTTCAACACTGGAGCGCAGGAGGCTTAGACCATGCCGGGGCCAAATCGGCAGCCTTCACACCGCGGAGCGAAGCTCCAGGTTCAGGTTCAGATTTGAACCCCGGAGCCAGTTGGTCAGGGTCAGTCGCGCCATTTTCTCTTGGTGGGTCAGATGTTTAGAGGGCCAGCCGTCTCACAGGAATTGCGACTGAATATCCCAAGTCACCCATCGTATCGCTCGCCGCGGTCTTGGTGGATCATGTTCCAATCATTCAAGACCCCAATGTATTTGGGGCTTGTGCCCACCGCGGGTGGCGGAGCCGTAGTCTGCGGCTGGTCCAACAGTTCAATCGGGGGGCCGGATTTGCTGCGCGCTCCGTTCGGTTCGCCGGACTGCAAAGGCGGTAACCGCTGGCCCGAAGACGTCGAAAATGACGCTGGAGGCGATGATGATGGGGACGATCAGAGCCTCGCTCTCGGGCATGACTTCGGCCGCGACGAGCGCCATTCCGACCGCCACCCCGGCCTGGGGCAGGAGTGCGGGCCCGTAGAGCGGGCGTTCCTTTGCCGGCACGCCGCCGAAATACGCACCAAGCCAACCGCTGACGATACGAGCGAGGATTCTCAGGGTGACATATGCCGCTGCCCATCCGGCGACCGAAACGAGTTCGCGCAGGTCGAGGGTGGCGCCCGCGAGCAGGAAGAACAGGAGAAGGAACGGCAATTCGACCCGCTCCGTCTCATTGAAGGCATAGTCATGGTGACGCGCGAAGTTTGCGATCACCGCGCCCGCCGTCATGCCGGCGATCAGGAACGAGACTTCAAGCCAAAGGGCGAGGCCAGCCGTCAGAAAGACGACGCCAAGGGCTTCGATCATCTGCGGCTCTCCGGGCTTCAGCCGCCCGGTGAGATAGGCGGATGGCGCCCCGATGAGGAGCCCCAGGAGAACCGCACCACCAATATCATGGAAGACGGTCGTCGCCGGGCCCGCCCAATCCCCTGATGGCGCGACGAGCGCAAGACAGAGGCTGAAGACCATCACCCCCCAGACATCGTCGATCGCAACGATACCGGTGAGGGTCTCGGTGAAGCCGTTCTGGATCTTTAACTGACGGATCACGTCCGCGACGGCCGGCGGGGCGGTCGCGGTCGCGATGGCGCCGAGCAGCAGCGCCGCGCCGGGGTCCAGTCCCAACGCGAGAAGCCCACCCCAGACGATCAGCGTGGTGCCGAGGACGATCGCGAGTGAGATGGCGAGGATCGCACGCCCATGCTGCGCGAGTTTCTTCCGCGTGAGGTCGGCGCCGAGAAGGAACGCCACCATGGACAGTGACACGACGGTCATCGGCTCGAACCAAGCGCGGGCTTCGGGCGGCACGAGGTCGAGGCCGGACCGGCCCACCAGAATCCCGAACAGGAGCAGAATGGTGACACGCGGCAAACGGGTCAGGCGACCGATGTGTTCGGCCGCCAGCCCGCCCATGAACAATGCACCGAACGTGATGAAGAGGATCGCCTGATCCAATGCCCTGTCCCTAGCGCAACAGGTTCAGCTCATCCATGTCGATGCCAAGAGGCTCTCCCAGGTCCTCGATGGAATCGTAGAGCAGTTCGAGCGAGTAGGCCGGGTTGTGGGCGAAGTTGCCCGGATCGGCTGTCACCAATTTCCAGTTGAACGCCGTGCGCAGGCTGCGCGGGGTCCAGGAATCGTAGGGTATCGGCCGGCCTTCGGCGTTCATATCGATCTCGCCGTCACCGTTGGCATCGGCGAAGAAATACGGATACCGGTTGCCATCGTAGATCACCGGCGCTCCGACAACCTCGTCGGTGTAGTCCCGCAGCAACTCCAACAGCAACTGGGCGTTGGCGGTGATGTCCGAGACGATCCCCACGCCGGTATTTCCGCTGCCATCATAGCTTTGGCGCGCGATCCGGATGTCCTCTGGCGCGTTGGCCTCGTGGCAGGTCAGGCAGGGTTCGAACTCGACCTCGAGCGTGTGCGGTTCATGGCAGGAATTACAGCTGGCGACCGGGCGCGCGTGGAAGAAACGCCCCGAGTACTCCTTGCCGTCGTAGTGGTAGCCCGCGGCGCCATAGCCTCCGAGCCAAGTCGCGGCCGCGGTGGCGTAATGCGGGTTGATGAACTTGAGCTCGCCATTCGGCTCGTCGTCGGCCATCCCGGTGGTTGCGCCCGCGACCGTGGCGCCCGCGGCGCGGCCCTGGTGACAGGTCAGGCACGAAGCCTCGACCCCTGTGACCGGATGCACAACACCGCTCGGGAGCGTAACGTCCTCGATCTGGGCAAGGCCGGCATTGTGACAGGTGCCGCAATCGACCACGCCACCGGTGTTAATCGGGCCATCCACCACGCCCGCCGGGGTGCCGTCGAGCCCGTGGAAATCCCGGAATCCCTCGCCGGAGTGGCAGGTTGCGCAGGCGGGCTGGACTTCGCCTTCGTCGTCCCAATGGCGGAACGCCTCTGCCGCGGCATTGGCATGGGCCGAGCGGAACCAGTTCGTGATCGCCTCATTGTTCTCGATGTCGATGTCCGCGGGCTTGAACGGTCCGGCCTGGGGCAGGGCGAAGGGCACCACCTCCTCGGTATCGGACTCGGCGTTCTGGGCGAAGGCCGCGAGACCAACGGTCATCAGGGCGAGGAACACTCCGGCAAACAGGGGGCGGGCAACAGGACGAAGAAGAATTGGCACGATCGGTCTCCTCTCGAGAACGGGTCGATGAAGCAAGGTCAATGCGCCGAGTATGACGGCGCTACGGCTGCCATACTTTGATCTGGCTCATATTAGGCATTGGATCCCCTTGCTACGCTTCAGCCTCGAGGCCTCGTCGCGTGAAAGCGCATTCAGCTGGCCAAGAGGGTCGATAACGGCATGAACACTTTGCGACTGCGCGCGGGTCTGAACCCGGGGTTCGCCTCGCCGCCACTGGCGCCGGGCCTGGGCGAGGTCGTGACCGAGGAGGCGGTGGTCCTGCCGCCGCCCGGAGCGAAGCTTCACATCACGCCACTGGTTCAGGAGGGCGAACGCGTTCGCGCGGGCGCACCGGTCGCCTGCCTTCGTCATGCCCCCGCTGTTTGCCTCGTCGCACCCATGCAGGGGCAGGTTGCGCGGATCGACCTGATGCCCGGTCGAATCCTGAACGAAATCGTCCTCTTTCGCGACAGTGAGACAGAGGGTGGAACGGAGGTCGAGCAGCATGACGTGTCTGCTGCCGGGTCTCTGCCCGCGTTGCGCCGACTCCTTCAGGGTGCGGGGGTCTGGCCGTGGATCGGGCGTCGTCCCTTCGGCGGTATGCCCGGCGTGGACGAGGTGCCGGCCTCAATCCTTGTCATGGGTAGCGACACGCGCCCTTTCGCGCCTGACCCGCAGCTGGTGCTCGAAGGGCGGCACGAGGCCTTTGCCCGCGGGCTCGATGCGCTGACGCGGCTGACCGACGGGACCGTCTTCGTAACATGGCCCCACGGCTTGCCCACGCCCCGGATCGCCCGGGGTGGCGACCGAATCTCGTGGCTTCTGACCGGCCCGCGCCATCCGCAAGCCAGCCCGGGAATTTGCCTTCACCGGGCAGCGCCAGCGGCCCTCGACGCGCCGGTCTGGGATCTGCACGCGGAAGATGTGGCCCACATCGGGGACTTCATGAAGACCGGCCGGCTTTCGATGACACGACATGTCCATATCGCCGGAAGCGCCCTTGCTGAAGCGCGAATGGTGCGCACGACCACGGGGGCCGATCTGCGCCAACTGGTACAAGGTCTCGTCACCCCGGGACCGCACAAGACGATGGCCGGCGGCCCGCTCGACGGCAGGTCCGCGCGCTGGCTCGGTCCACGCGACCGGCAAGTCACCGTGACCCCACGCACCGACCCGCGCCCGGAACCGCATTGGCTGATCAGGGCCCTCACCTCGAGCGCCTTTCCCCGGCCCGTCATCCCGACCGCGGCCCTCACTCAGGCGTTCGCGTCCGCGCTGCCGGCGGTGCCGTTTCTGCGTGCACTCGGGGCAGGGGACGAAGAGGCCGCGATGCGCCTCGGCCTGTTGTCCCTGCTCGAAGAAGACATCGCGCTCGCCGACTATGTGCTGGGCACGGGCGGCGACCTGCAACGGCAGCTGCGCGCCCTGCTGGACCGGATCGAGACGGAGAACGCCCCGTGACCCGTGGGCTTTGGACTCGCGAGACGGTCGCGGCCCTGATGCTGGCTGCCCTGATGCCGCTGGCGCTCTTCTGGCTCTGGACAAGCGGGCTTGCTGGGGCGATGGGCCTGACCTTCGCCATTGTCATCATCGGCGTCTGGCATCTTGTGTTCATGCTGGTCCGGGCGCAACCGCCCTCACTCTCGGCCCTGATCACCGCGCTCGCCATCGCCATGCTTGCCCCCGAAGAACTGGGTGTCTTTCGTCTGGCCCTTGGCGTCAGTTTCGGCGTGGTCATGGGCGAGCTGGTCTTTGGCGGCTGGGGCCGGAATGTGGTGAACCCCGCGACCGTGGCTCTGGCGTTCCTCGGGTTCGGTTTTCCGTCTGCGCCCTGGCCAGCCTTTGATGCACCCATCGCCTGGGCGGCGATCCCGGCGGCGGTGCTCGGCGCGGCGCTGGGGATCATGCCCTTCGCCCTGATCGTCGCTGCGGCGTCGGTGGCGGCGGCAGCGCTGATGCTGGGACTTCTGACGGAGCCGGTGCTCTTTGCCGCCGGAATCGGGCTCGTCCTCCTGGTCGCCGACCCGGTGACCAGCGCGGCCACGGGCCTGGGCCGCGTCCTCAACGGCGCGCTTTACACGCTGTTCGTCGTTTTCTTCGCCGCTGGCTGGAGCGGCGCGGCCCCCGTCCAGATCACAGTCGCGAGCGCGCTCCTCGCCTCGCTCGCGGCCCCGCTTCTCGACGATATCGCGATCCAAGTCTGGGTGTCCCGCAGAAGGAGACGTCATGGCCGAGCCTGATACGACAATCTGGCGCCGCCTTCTGGCATTGCCGAACGAAAGCCGCGCCAAGACGATCCTCGTCGCCTTCCTCGTTTCGGCCGCCTGCGCGGCTCTGGTGAGCGGCGCGACCGTGGTGTTGCGACCGATCCAGACTGCAAATCGTGCAGCCGAAGAACAGGCCCGGATCGAAGCGCTGGTGCGCGGCATCCCTGGCATGGCCGATCTGCTCACACGTTCGGGCGGCCAGCTTTCGACGGTCGTCATCGACCTCGAAACCGGCCGGGCGGCCGAGAACGTCACCCCAGCAACGCTGGAAACCGCGCTTTCCGACCCGGACAACTGGACCGGCCTCGATCCCGCCGCCGACCTCGCAGGACTCGGGCAACGTCCGGATTTCGCGCAGGTTTTCCTGCTGCGCGAGGGGGACGACGTCTCGCTCATCCTGTTGCCGCTCTCGGGGCAGGGCTACGGCGGACGGATCGACGCGATCATGGCGTTGCGCGGCGATACGAACACCATCGCGGGCCTTGCCGTGACCCGACATGCCGAGACACCGGGCCTTGGTGGCCGGATCGATGAGGGAGCCTGGCAAGCCAGTTTTCCCGGCACGCTTCTGCGCGATGAAGCCGGAGAGATGCGGTTTCGCGTCGCCCGCGGACCAGCTTCGGGCGTGCACGAGGTCGATGGAATCACCGGGGCGACGCGCACCGGGCGCGGTGTCACCAACATGGTGCGATTCTGGCTCGGGCCTGACGGGTATGGGCCGTTCCTCGACGCCATCCGGCGCGGAGGGTTCTGATCGTGGCGCGGCGACCCGACGTCTGGCGCGTGCTGACCGAGCCGCTGATCCGGCAGAATCCGGTCACCCTTCAGATCCTCGGCATCTGCTCGGCCCTCGCCGTCACTACGACGATGGCGACGGCGCTGACCATGGCGGTGTCGCTCACGGTCGTCCTCACGCTTGCCGCCGGAATCATCAGTTCGATCCGGCGCCACATCCCGGACAGTATCCGTCTGATCGTCCAGATCGTGATCGTGGCCTCGCTCGTAATCGTCATCGACCAGGTGCTCCAGGCCTACTTGGCCGAGATCAGCCGGGCGCTTTCGGTCTACGTCGGGCTGATCACCACGAACTGCCTCGTTCTTGGCCGGACCGAAGCCTATGCGCGCCACCACCCGCCGCTTCCTGCGATGGTCGATGCTTTCGGCAACGGACTTGGCTATTCGCTGGTGCTCCTGATCGTCGGGGGGCTGCGGGAGCTGTTCGGGAAAGGAGAGCTCTTCGGGGTCGTTGTTCTGCCGCTCGCGGATGCCGGCGGCTGGTTCACACCGCTGAGCCTGATGCTGCTGGCACCGTCCGCCTTCTTCATTCTCGGGCTGCTCGTCTGGGCGATCCGCAGTTGGTGGCCCGAGCAGGCGGAAGCGCCGGAACATGTGCCCCCAGGCCGGGCGGAGGCGGCGGAATGACCGAGCTCTGGACGCTTTTCCTGACCGCGGCCTTCGTCGACAACATGCCGCTGATCCTGTTCCTTGGGCTGTGCACGTTCCTCGCCCTGTCCAAACGGCCCGACGCGGCGCTTGGCCTTGGCGTGGCGATGACGGCGGTGCTGGGAGTAACGGTGCCGCTCAATCAGTTGATCTACTCCCACGTCCTGGCACCCGGTGCCTGGGGCTGGGCGGGGATGCCGGAACTCGACCTGTCCTATCTCGCCCTCATCGCCTTCATCGGCGTGATCGCCGCAGCCGTTCAGGTGCTTGAAATGGTGCTCGACCGGTTTTTCCCGGCGATCCATGCGGCCTTCGGGGTGTTCCTGCCCCTCCTGACCGTGCAATGCGCCATCCTCGCAGGCAGCCTGTTCATGGTCGAGCGCAGCTATTCGCTCGTTGAATCGACCGTCTTCGGACTTGGGAGCGGGGTGGGCTTTGCCGTGGCCGTCGTGATGCTGGGCGCGATCCGGTCGCGGCTGGCTTACGCCAATCTGCCCTCAGGGATGCGCGGCCTCGGCATCGGTTTCGTCCTTGCAGGTCTCATGTCGCTCGGCTTCGCGGCGTTTTCGCAGATGGCGGCCGCGTCATGACCGAGGTGCTTATGGGGAGCCTGACCATCGTGGTGCTCGTTGTGGGCCTCGCGTTCGGTCTGGTGGCGCTCAGGCGGATGCTGGTGCCGAGCGTTGCCCTGGACGTGGCCGTCAACGGCTCGATGCATCTGGAGGCGCAGCGCGGCGACGCCCTTCTGGGCGTGCTGCACAAGGGCGGCGTGATGATCCCGGCAGCCTGTGGCGGGTCAGGCACCTGCGGGCTCTGCCGGGTGACCGTCACCGGTGAGGGCGCGGGAGAGCCGCAGGCGACCGAACGCGGCGTCCTGTCGCCGGGAGAGCGCCGCGCTCACATGCGGCTTGCCTGCCAGACCCGGCTGCGCGGCGACTGCGACGTGGGCGTGCCCGACGATATTCTGACGGCCGGGGGCGGGTTCACCTGCACCGTGGCGTCGGTCCGTATGCTCGCTCCGTTGATCCGCGAAATCGTCGTCGATCTTCCAGAGGGCGCGATGACCGAGTTTCGCGCGGGGGATTTCATGCAGATCACGGCGCCGCCCTATGCCCTCGACTTCACCACGGTGGACGTGACTGAGACTTTCGCCGAGGCGTGGCGGACTTCGGGCTGGCGCGGCCTGACCGCGCGCTCCGACACCGAGGTCACCCGCGCCTATTCCCTTGCCAACCGACCCGAGGATGCCGGTCGCGCCGTCTTCAACATCCGTCTGGCCGTGCCGCCTGCGGGAGAGGAAGAAACGATCCCGACGGGTGTCGTCTCCTCGTGGCTCTTCAGCGTCGCCCCGGGCGATCCGATCACGCTGTCGGGCCCCTTCGGCGAGTTCCATGTCCAGGATACCGGGCGCGAGATGGTGTTCGTGGGCGGCGGGGTCGGCATGGCGCCCCTGCGGGCCATGATCCACCAACAACTGGGGCGCGGCACGACCCGCAGACTCCGCTATTTCTATGGGTCGCGAAGCCGAGCCGACCTCTTCTATGCCGACGCGTTCGAAGCGCTCGCCGCGGCGCACGAGAATTTCAGCTGGACCCCCGCGTTGTCGGACCCCGCGCCGGGAGACCGCTGGACCGGCGCAACCGGGTTCATCCATGAGACGCTGCAGGCGACGCTCTCTCGGCACGACGCCCCCGAAGAATGCGAATACTATCTTTGCGGCCCGCCGGTGATGATCTCGGCAGTGCTCGCCACGCTGGAGCGCCTGGGCGTGGAGCCCGCCTCAATCTTCTACGACGATTTCGGAGCCTGATCGATGCAGACGACCCCACACCTCTCCCGTCGCGGCGCGCTCGGCCTTCTCGCCGGGGCGGCCCTGTTCCCACGGTCAGTCCTGGCAGGCGGGATGGCGAGCCTGTCCGGCCACGCTTTCGGGACCAGTTGGCGACTGCTGGCGGACACGGGACAGCCTCTCGAACGCCTCGGCCGCGAAATCGAGCGCGTCTTCGCAGAGGTCGACACGGTTTTTTCTCCCTGGCGCCCTGACAGTGTCATTTCCCGTTTCAACGCAGAGAAGGCCGGGTCCGTGCAGCACGCCGCTCTGTCCGAGGTCAGTTCCAGAGCGTTGAACCTCGCGCGCAAGAGCGAGGGCGCCTTCGACCCCACGGTCGGACCACTCGTGGCCCGCTGGGGGTTCGGCCCGATCACGGGGGGCGGTCAGCCCGATTGGCATGGGCTCTCCACCGGGGCCGGGGCGATCGCCAAGGCGCGCGACGACGTGACCCTCGATCTCTGTGGCATCGCCAAGGGCTGGGCGCTGGATCGCGCCGGTGCATTGGCCACGGCCTTCGGGCTGTCCGATTTTCTCTTTGAGCTCGGGGGGGAGTTGATAGCGCAAGGACAGCATCCCACCGGTCGCGACTGGCGCTTGAGTGTGGAAGCACCTGCGCCCGCCCCGGCGCTGCGCCTCCCCGGAGGGGCGGCGGTAGCGACCTCCGGCGTCTGGCGGCAAAGCTATCATCTGAATGGTCGCCTCTACAGCCATATCATCGACACGCGAACCGACGAACCGTTGTCCGGGGCTCTCAGATCCGTGACTGTTGTGGCGGCGGAGGCGACAATCGCTGACGGCTGGGCGACCGCGCTTTGTGCGGCCGGGGCAGAGGCCGGGCCGGACCTTGCCGCGACAGAGGACCTGGCGGCCCTGTTCCTGGTCGAGTCGCCGTCGGGTCTGCGCCAGATCGAAACCGGCCCGATCCGGGATTTCTTGCTGTGAGGGAAACGCCGCGATGACGGAAGTACTGTTCTCGATCGGGATCATCGGGCTGGCCGCCGCAGGGCTCGGCGCCGGCCTGCTCATGGGGCGCGCACCGGCAAAGACGAGCTGCGGCGCGGCCGACGGAATCGCGAAAACGCGCTGCGCGGATTGTCCGTTGAGACGGAAACGGACCGCCGAGGAGACGCCATGACGGCATACGGCATCCGCGAGATCATTCGCATCGACGCGCCCGTCCTGTTCCCCGACATGCCCATCCGGCGGGCGGCGGCCTTTCTCGTCAATTCCCGCGCCGCGGCAGCGCCCGTGATCGATGACGACGGACACCTCGGCGGGCTGTTGTCGCAGAAGGATTGCTTTCCCGCCGTCCTTCAGGCCAGCTATCACCGCGAATGGTCAGGAACTGTCGCCGATCACATGACGGACGATGTGCGCACGATCATGATTGACGCTGAGGTGATCGCTGCCGCGCAGATGTTCCTCGCCCACACCCACCGCGTGTTTCCTGTCCTCGATGGCCTGACGGTGGCCGGGATGCTCCATCGCTCGGACGTGCTCGCATTCCTGGTCCATCACGGCTAGCTGCCTCGCACGTCCTTCCGCCAACGGCGCGTAGCATCGTCCATGATATCAAGGCCGGTCGAGACGGCGAAAAGTGGGCTGATCATTTCACAGCGCGTGCGCCACTCGGGCGCTGTGGTCGCAAACGGCGCGTCAGTCTTCGGCCTTCAACTGCGCAAGCACCGCTTCGGTGTCTGCACCGAGGCCGGGCGCTGGCGAGGCTACACCCGGACCGTCTCGTCCGAATTTGAAACCGGCATTCAGGATTTGCGACCCGTCGCCAAGGTCGAGGAAAAGGTCACGCCCCTGCAACTGTTCCAGAGTCATCGTTTCGTCCAAGGGCCTGACCTTGCCCGCCGGGACGCCAGCGGCGGCCAGATCGGCCTCCCAATCCAGCGCCGTCCGGGTGGCAAAGCGATCTTTCAGTACGGCCTGAAGCGCCGCATCGTTTGCCATCCGTGCATCCGGCGTCGAGAAACGCGCGTCGTCGAGCAAGTCTTCGCATCCGAGCGTGCGGAAGAGCCGTTCGACCTGTATCTGCTGAACGGCACCGATGGTGATCTCCCCGTCCGCCGTCGCAAACGTGTCGGCGGTCGGTGCGCCTGAGAAACCCCGGTTTCCCGCGCGCCGCGGTGACTCGCCTGCCAGCATCATCGGCACCACCACCGAACTCATCATCACCATTGTCGCGTCCAACATCGACACATCGACCACCTGGCCGCGCCGTTGCGGGTCGCGCTCACGTTGAACAACAGCCGACAGGATCGCAAAAGCGGAGAGCAAAGCCGAATAGGTGTCGACAATGGGAAAGCCGATCCGCTCAGCCGGCTCACCCTCGTGCCCTGACAGGAGCATCAAACCGGAAACGCTCTGGATCACTTGATCAATGGCCGGAAAATCTCGCATCGGCCCGTCCTGGCCGAAGCCGGAGACCGAGCAATAGATCAGTTCGGGGTGCGCGGTGGTCAGGGCCTGCGGTCCCAATCCAAGGCGCTCTGCAACGCCGGGCCGGAAATTCTCGACAACAACGTCCGCCGTAGCGACCAGCTTCCGGGCCGCAGCGCGACCTTCGTCGGTCTTCAGGTCGAGCACGACGGACTTTTTCCCGGCATTCGCCCCGACAAACGGTTCCGCCATCCCGCGTCGTTCCGGGTTGCGGGTGTAGTTGCGCATCGGGTCGCCTGCCGGGGGTTCGACCTTGATGACCTCAGCCCCGAGCAAATTGAGGAATTGCGTCGCGAGCGGACCCGCAATCACATGACTGAAATCCGCGACCCGTATGCCTTCGAGCGGCTTCGCCATTTCGTTCTCCCCCTCAACATGGCGACGATATGTCTTCACGCACGCGCTTTGACCTTCGCCAAACTAGTTTCAAATGGAAACCTAATGGTGCGATCGTGTCAAGCGTTTCACTCAGGCTCCGCCACACTGCCGACCGACGGGTCGTCGATCAGTTTCCAGAGCAATTCGAACAGGATCGCACGCTCGGCCGGGGTCAGAGGGGCCAGAAGTTCGTCCTGCAAGGCCGTCATGTCTTGTTGCATCCGTGCGAGGCGCGTTGTGCCTTCCGGCGTCAGGTAGAGCGCGTTCAGCCTTTTGTCAGAGCCTTCCTTGCGGCGTTCGATCCAGCCCGATCGCTCAATTTCATTGATCAGCTTGGTCAAAGCGGATTTCCGCAGGACAACCATGCGGGACAGGTCCCTTTGCGTGAGGCCCGGGTTCGAGTGGATAAGGTTCAGCACCGCGACCTCGCCCCCTGCGACATCGTGCGCAGAGAAGAAACCCCGGTTTCGCTCCTGTATCCTGGTGCGCAGGATGCGGGTCAGAAAGGCGATGTCTTCGGACAGGCGCCCGAACGAGAAGCCGGCTGGAGTTTCGCGCGTTGTGTTCATCCTGACCGCCTTTCCTCAGACCTGATCTTCGCTAGGCGCTCCGCTACCAGTTGTCAAACTCCACAGTTGACAGAATCGGAAAAAGGTTTCCAACTGGAACCAAATCAGAGGCAACCAACGCAGGGGAGGGCGAGGTGCCGGTCCAATCTGACATGCAGCTGGCTTTTGACCGCCGCGCGGATGGCATCGACGCGGGCTTCGGGGTGCCCGTTGGTGTCTTCGGCGAAGGCGTGCCGGGTCCGTTGGTCACGGCGCTCGGCGGAGTAAGCGTCGACGTCAAAGCGCCTCCGCTGTCCGATGCGCTGGACGGGCCGGACATGCCGAGCGTCGCATCGGTCGCGGAACCATTTCTGGATTCTTTCACGGCGCGCTTTCTGCATCGTTTTGCAGCGGGGTCTTTCGACACGTTCGCCACGATCGTGTTCGCGCGCGACGATGTGGCGGGGCTGGCTGCATATCAATACGCGACCGAATTGCGCCGGCAGGGCATCCTGCCTGCGGCCGGGCCGCGTCTGTATCTGTGGAATCTCCTGCACACCGACAGCGCCCCGGCAGAACGGTTCAATCGCCGGGAACTCGAGCGTCTGACCGCACATCTGGAAGACACGCTCGGTGCAACTCTCGACCCGGACCGCCTGGCAGATGCTGTCGCGGCAGAAGCGCGGTGCGCGCAAGCCCTTCACGCTTTGCCTCCGGGCGGGCCCGACGCGTTCGTCGCGCGCAATGCGGGCCGCTGGCTGCCACCTGATGTCCACGCGGACTTGTTGGGCGCACATGCACCGGATGCAGGCGCAACGGGTCCGAGCATCGTCCTCGTCGGAAGCGCCTGCGACATTCCGGTGCTCCACAGCCTTTGCGCAGGCCTCGGGCAGATCACGGCGGATCTTCAGGATTACGGTCGCATCGCTCCGACGGCGCGAAACTCCGCCGATCTGTTGCGCCACATCGCGCACGATCCCCTCGCCACGCGCGCGTCACCTCCGGTTCGCTACACCCGTGCGCTTCAGGAGGGCACCGAGGGTGCTGACCTCGTGATTGCCAGCGTGGATGCCAACGACGACTCGTTCGGCTGGGAACTGCCCGTCCTGCGGCGCACGGTCGAATCGCGCGGGGCGCGTTTCCTGAACCTCGGCTTCCGCCCGTTCCGGCCGGATGCGGCCTGGCAGGACATGGCCCGAACGAAAATCGAGGAGGCGCTGACATGACCTGTGCCGCGACCGCCGCCGGATACCAGCGCGACTGGCTCAAGGGCCTGCGTGGTCAGATCACCGACGGGGCCGACTATGCCTTTGTCAACGCGGACACGCCGCATGAGCTGTTTCACTTCATGGACGTGCCGATGGTGACGAACCAGTGGTGGTCCGCGGTGATCGCGGCCAAGCAACTCGCGCCGCGCTATTTCGACCGGATGGAGGAGATGGGCTTTCACGCGCATCTGCCGCGCTACTCGAGCCTGCCGCTGATCGCACAGATGGAGGGCGACTTCGACCTCCAGCCCTGGGGCGGGCTTCCGTCGCCCGCGCTTTTGTGCGCGCGAGCCAGTTCCGACGAGCATCCGCGCCTTTTTCAGCGTTGGGCGGAGCTGACGGGGGCGGAGCTGCATATCCTTTCGGCACCTGCCACCCCCGATCCGGCCCCGGACTGGTGGGTGCAGGCCCGCTCGGACTGGGAGGATTTGTATGGCACCGCGCGGCTCGACCTCATGGTCGACGAGATGGAGGGGCTGATCGAGGCGCTCGAGCGGATGACCGGGCGCGCCTTCGACCGCGACGGTTTCGCCGACTACATGGCGCGCATCGACGCGCAGGAGCGGGTGGTGGACGAGGTCGCGGACATGCTGGCGGCGGCCGACAAGTCCCCCATGAGCATTTCCGAGCAGATGCCGAATGTCATGATCCCGCAATGGCACCGCGGTTCGGACTGGGCGCTGTCCCACGTCCGCGCCTTCCGCGCCGAGGTGGGCGACCGCATCGCTCAGGGCGCGGCGGTCTGCGAGAACGAGCGTATCCGCATGATGTGGATCGGGGCCGGGCTCTGGTTCGACACGTCCTTCTACAGCGCGTTCGAAGAGTCACATGGCGCCGTGTTCGCTTGGTCGATGTATGTGCCTTTCGCCGCGGACGGCTACATCCGCACGGATCACGGGGACCCGCTGCGGGCCCTTGCCGCGCGGGTTTCGGCGATGAACGAACAGCTTCACCAACCTCCGTGGGTCAACGAATGGCTGGTGAAGGAGGCAAAGCGCTGGCGCATCGACGTGGCGGTCATGCTGGTGCCCGAACACGACCGCTTTTCGGGCTACGGATCCTATTTCGCGCGCAACGCGCTGCGCGAGGCCGGCGTGACGGTGATCGAGATTCACTCGGACATGGTCGATCCGCGCGAGTGGGACCGCGAAAAGATGGAGGCGCGGGTCCGCGCCGCCCTCGACGAACTGGAGGCTGCGTGATGGGCGCGCTCGACGGATTGAAAGTGGCGGATTTCTCATGGGTCGGCGCCGGGCCGCGCGCCACCAAGGACCTCGCCGACAACGGGGCCACGGTCGTCAAGGTGGAATCCTCCCGCCGCCTCGACCTCGGTCGCCGGTCACCGCCTTTCGCGGGCGGTGACCGGCGCAACCACGATGCTTCGGTGTTTTTCGCGCAGACGAACACCTCGAAGAAAAGCGTGACGATCAACCTGTCCGACCCGCGCGGGCAGGAGGTCGCGCGCAAGCTCGTCGCATGGGCCGATGTGGTGGTCGAAAACTTCGGCCCCGGATACATGGACCGGATCGGGCTGGGCTGGGACGACCTGCAAAGGGTCCGGCCGGGCGTCATCCTCGCCAGCGTATCCGTGGCCGGACGCACCGGGCCGATGGCGGGCTTTCGCGGCTACGGCAATTCCGCGGCCGCGTGGTCGGGCCATTGCGACATGACCGGCTGGCCCGACAGCGATCCGCACATGCCGCCCTTGGCCTATGGCGATGTCGTCGCGCCGATGATGCTGACCGTGGCGATCCTGTCAGCGCTCGAACATCGCGACCGGACAGGGCAGGGCGTGCATGTCGACGTGAGCCAGATCGAAGCGATGGTGCAGGTGGCAGGCGACCTGTTCGCCGAAATGCCCGACGAAAAGCCCGCCAACAGCGACCCCGAAATGGACCCGCACGGCGTGTTTTCCTGCAAAGACGACCGCTGGATCGCCATCGCCTGTGAAACCGATGCGAACCGCGCAGCCTTGGACGCGGTTCTGGACGGCTCTCCCGAGGAGCGCACCCCTGCCTGGGAGGCAGATGAGCTTGAAGCGGCCCTCGTGGCCAAGGGTATTCCAGCAGCACTCGTGCTCGACGGCAAGGGGTTGTCCGAACATCCGGCGCTCAACGCTGCCGGTCATTTCGTGCCGGTGGACCATCCCGTGATCGGTGTCGCCAAGATGCCCGCGCCGCCCTATGCCTTTGCCGATACGCCGTCCCACGTCGGGCCGTCGCCCTGTCTGGGGGCGGATAATGACGCGGTGTTCGCCGAGATCGGCCTGTCCGAGGACGAGATCGCGGACCTCATCGCAGAGGGGGCGCTGGCATGACCCTGCTCGATGGTATCCGTGTTGTGGTGCTTGCCGATCATCTGGCCGATTTCGGGGGCAGCATGTTGGCCCGGCTCGGGGCCGAGGTTGTGCTGGCCGACGCGGCCCCGCTGACCGCGCCGCGCGCGAAGGCGTGGCACAAGAGCATGACTCGCTCCGACGCGCCGCTTGAGACGTTGCTCGAAGGTGCCGACATCCTGATCGACGACCGGCGCACGGACCCGCGTGAGGGTGTCGATGACCTCGCCGCCCGGCACGAGGCTCTGATCCATGTCGTCGTCACGGGCTTTCCGAACGACATGCGTCCGGTCACCGACCTGACCCTCATGGCGCAATCCGGGCTGATGCATGTGACCGGCCAGCCCGACCGCCCGCCGCTCCGTCTGCCCGGCGAACAGGGCTACGCTCTGACCGGCATCCAGACAGCGACCGCAGCGCTCATGGGCCTGCGCGCGCGACGGCTGACCGGCAAGGGGCAGCGCATCACGCTCTCCGCGGTGCAGTCCGCAGCACTGGCGAATTACCGCGAGGCGGTAATGTACGACCAGACCGGGCGAATTGGAACGCGGCGCGGCAACATGCTCGTGCGCGGCAAGTCCGGCGTGCGCCAGATCTGGCCCTGTGCCGACGGCTATGTGACGTGGTCGATGATCGACAACCCCGGCATGATGCGCGCGATCGTGCGGGTAATGGAGGAGGAGGGCGTCGCTGGCGAGCTCGCCAATATCGACTGGGACGACATACTCGTGGCCGACACGGATCAGGAGGTGATCGACCGCTGGCAGGGGATCGTCGAGACGTTCTTCGCCCGCCACGACCGCAAGACGCTGGCCGACTGGTCGCTGGAGCACGGCTGGGGCCTGTCTCCGATCATCCGCCTGTCGGAAGTGCCCGAGACACCGCAGATGAAAGCGCGGGGCGTGTTCGATGCGGATGGCGTGCCCGGACCGCTCTTTGCCGTGCACCCGGGGGGCGCTACATGAGTGCTCTCGCCGGCCTTCGCGTTCTGGACTTCTCCCGTCTGCTGCCGGGACCCTACGCCACCTGGCTTCTCGCAGATCAGGGGGCCGAGGTGATCCGGGTCGAGCATCCGCGCGAACTCGCCAAGCAGGCCAAGGTGTTCGGGTGGGACAAGCTGGATGACACAGGCCGCGCCCGGCAGCGCGCGCGCGACATGCTGGCACGCGGCAAGAAGTCGATCTGTCTCGATTTGGGCGACCCCGAGGCGCAGGCCACGTTGCGCAAACTCGCCGCCACGGTGGATGTGGTGGTCGAGGACTACCGACCGGGCGTTCTGGGCAGTCTCGGGCTGGGCTATGCGGCCTTGTCCGAGATCAACCCAAAGCTCGTCTACACCTCCCTCACACTCTGCGGCCAGACCGGCCCCCTGCGCGACAAGCCGGGGCACGATCCCGTGGCTCTGGCGCTGGCGGGCGTCCTGAGCCGCACGGGCGAGGACCCGGATGCACCGGGTTTGCCGGGATTTGCGGCGGCGGACGTCGTCACCGGGGCACATGCCGGGTTCGCCACGCTCGCGGCTGTCATGGAGGCACGCGCGACGGGCGCAGGGCGTCATGTCGACGTGGCGATGTCGGACTGTTCGCTGGTCCTGCTCGCCAACCTGATCGCAAGGCACGAAGACCCCGCCGACATACCGTCGCGCGGAACCCGGCGCGCCGACATGGGGCTGTGGCGCTGTGCGGATGGCGAATGGCTGGTCACCACCGACATGGAGCCGCGCTACTGGGTGGCCTTCTGCGAGGCGATGGGAAAACCGGACTACGCCGGCTGGCAACTGGACGCAGAGCGTCGCGCCGAGATCCGTGAGGGGCTTCAGGCCGTCTTTGCGACACGTCCGCGCGACCACTGGCTTGCCCATCTCGAAGCGGCGGGGACGCAATTCGCGCCGGTCAACAGTCTGGCCGAGGCGCTGGCCGAACCGCATTTCCGCGCACGCGGCATGGTGATCGCCCTCGACGCGCCCGGTGGCGCGCTCACGCAGGCCGGGCCGCCGGTGCGTCTGGGTGCCTTCACCGCGCCTGCGCCGGCCGTTCTGCCCGGAACCCACACCGCCGAGGTCCTGCGCGGCCTCGACCTGACCGAGACACAGATAAACGCGCTGGCCCGAACGCCCGCGCAACAGACCGGGCACACAACCCCGGCACCGCACTGACGCAACTCATTGGGAGGAAACAACAATGCTCAGAACAACCGCAATCGTTTCGCTTTGCCTGACGGCGCTGCCCGCATGGGCCGCTGACTTCGACCTGACCTACGCCTCGCCCTATACCGAGGAACATCCCTACGGCGCCGCCGATGCCGAGTGGATCGCGCGCATCGAAGAACAATCCGGCGGTCGTGTCGAGATAACGCCTTATTGGGGCCGGTCCCTCATCACCTCGCGCGAAGGGGTCGATGAATTGTCCGCCGGGGTCGCCGACATGGGCTATATCGCACCCATCTATGCCCGGTCGGGCTATGACATGAACCGGCTCGTGCCGGGCATGTTCTATGGCTTCACCGACCCGGAAAAGGTGCTCGACGTCTACATGGACCTGGTCGAGGAATATCCGGTTTTCGACGAGGAACTGAACGGCGTGCATGTCGTGGGCTACAACGTGGGCACGCCGATGCACCTGCTGTTGCGCGACGGGCCCGTCGAGACGCTGGACGATCTGGGCGGGCTTCGCATCCGCTCGGCCGTGGACTTCATCGGCCCGCTTGCCGCCTACGGTGCCGAAGGCGTGACCATGCCGATGACCGAGACCTATCCTTCGCTCGAAAAGGGCGTGCTGGACGGCGTCATTGCCCCGTATGAAGCCCTCAAATCGCTGAGTTTCGCCGAGGTCGTGAGCTACTACTCCGAACTGCCCCATTCACGCGGCGCCTATCCGTCGCGCGCGGTCAACGGCAGCGTCTGGGCGGATCTGCCTGAGGACATCCAGCAGATCTTCGACGAAAACACCGAGTGGCTGAGCCTGCGGACGCTCGAACTCGCGCAGGAAGCCGAAGCCGAGGGGCGCGCCTATGGCGAAGAGCAGGGTGTGACGTTCAACACGGTCTCGCCCGAGGTCGTGGCGGAGTATTCCAAGGAATTCGCGCCCGCCATCGCCGAGGTCGCCGAGGAGCTCGACGCGATGGGCAAACCGGGGACGGAAGTGCTCGACCGGATCCGCGCCGCGCACGAAGAGTAGGACCCGTCCGGGGGCGCCCGCGCGGCGCCCCCGCATGTCACGAAAGGGAAACCGATGAGGCAGGTCGAGAAGGTTCTTGGCTGGGCGATCCGCGCGACCGCAGCGCTGGGTGTCGTGGCGCTCCTCGCGCTGACAACCCTGACCGTCGTGACGGTCGTGTTCCGGGGCATCGGCATCGCGTTCCCCGGGACCTACGTCCTGGCCGAGTTGTTGCTGATCCCTGCCGTCTCCTGCGCGCTGGCCTTTGCCGCGTGGGAGGGGACGCATACGAAAGTCGATCTTCTCATCCAGAACTTCAGCGCCCGTGGCGCGGGCTGGTCGCAAGGGCTGATGCTTCTCGCCGGCACCGGGTTCTGGATCTTCGTCGCCTACGCCGGCATCGAAGAGGCGCTCAGGCGCGGCAAGCAGGGCGAGGTCACGCCCATACTCGATATCTCCGTCGCGCCGTTCCGCTGGCTCATGGTGGCCGCGATCTGCCTGACCATCGCGGTCTGCCTGTTGCGCGGCCTTCAAAGCATTCTTCAACAGGAGCCGCGCAAATGACGCCCGTCATGGCAGGACTCGTCGGCATCGTCTCGATGTTCGCCTTCATCGCCTTCGGCATGCCCATCGGGTTCGCGATGGGCCTCGTCGGTGCCGTGGGCTTCGGCCTGCTCATCACCTTCCACGCGGCAGTCATCAAGGTCGGCGTCATCGCGTTCGATCTCGCGACCAACTACGCGATCGGGACCGTGCCGTTGTTCCTGTTCATGGCCCATGTGCTGTTCGCCAGCGGGATCGGCAAGGACCTTTACGAATTCGCGGCCCGCATGTTGGGCCATCGCCGTGGCGGGTTGGCCATGGCCACCATCGGGGCGTCGGCAGGGTTCGCGTCGGTGAATGCCTCCTCGCTGGCCACGACCGCGACAATGGGCCTCGTCGCCCTGCCGGAAATGCGCCGACACGGGTATTCCCTGTCGCTCGCTTCCGGCTCGGTCGCCGCCGGCGGCACCATCGGCAGCCTCATTCCGCCCTCGGGTATGTTCATCATTTATGGCATCCTGACCGAGACCTCGATCGGCGACATGTTCGCCGCTGGTATTATCCCCGGCATCCTGCTGGCTGTGTTCTACATGGCCGTCATTGGCATCCGCTGCCGTGTGAACCCCAAGGCCGGACCGGCCGGCCCGCGCTATAGCTGGCGTGAGCGGTGGGAGGGGTTCCGGCGCACCGGCGACGTCATCGCGCTTTTCACCTTTGTCATGGGCGGCATCATCTGGGGGTGGTTCACGCCGACCGAGGCCGGCGCGATGGGCGCGTTCGGCGCTCTGGTTATCGCAGGTGCGCGGGGCAAGCTCACCCTTCCGGGCCTCAGAACCGCCGTTTACGACACGCTGCGCACCACCGGCATGATCTTCGGCATCCTCTTCGGCGCGCTGGTGTTCAACGCCTTCATCACCGTCACGACAATTCCCCTGAATCTCGTCAACTGGGTCAGCGCCGTCGATCTGCCGCCCTTGGCCGTGCTGCTCATCATCCTCGCGCTCTACCTGTTTCTTGGCATGATCCTTGACGCATCGGCGATGATGACCCTGACCGTGCCGCTATTCTTCCCACTGGTGACCGGGCTGGGGTTCGACGCCGTGCTGTTCGGCGTGCTCGTCGTGCGCATGACCGAGATCGCGCTGATTACGCCGCCAGTGGGAATGAACGTCTATGTCCTGAGCGGTGTGGCCCGTGACATACCGCTGATGACGATGTTCCGGGGCACGACCCCCTTCGTCATCGCCGACCTGTTCCACGTCGCGCTGCTCCTGGCGGTCCCGGCGCTGGTCCTGTGGCTTCCGTCGCTCTAGCGGGCGGGATCACGCCCCGATTGGAATGACGTCCACGGCCTGCGTGCTCGTCTGACCTCCGGCCGCCCGCACCGCCCCGCGAACGGGGGAAACATCGTCGTAGTCGCGGCCCCAGGCCACAGTGACGTAATCTCCGCCTGCAAATTGCGCGTTCGTGGGGTCGTACTCGATCCAGCCCAGCTCATTCCCCGCCCAGGCCCGAACCCAGGCGTGCATCGCGTCGGCCCCTTCGAGCCGGGGCTGGCCCGGTGGCGGCAACGTGCGCAGAAAGCCCGAGACATAGCCTGCCGGAATGCCCACGCCGCGCAGGCATGAGATCATGACGTGGCTGAAGTCCTGGCACACGCCGTGACGGTTTGCGAAAGCCTCCTGCGCGGGCGTGCCGACGTCGGTGGCCGACGCATCGAACCGCATTTCTGTGTAAAGCGCCCGCCCGATGGCCTCGATGGCCTGAAAGGTCGTCATCTCAGGGCCGATATGGTCGCGCGCGAAGGCGGTCATCGACGGATCGGGCCCGGCCCGGCGCGAAGCGGCGGTGAAATGCTGCGGTGCGTAGGAGGCGAGGCTGCGGCGACTGGCGATCTCGGCCCCGATGGCCCCGACAGGGGGCGAGAAATCCAGCAGTTTCGGCTGCGGCTTGCGGTCGAACCGGGCGGCGAGGTCAATCGTGAGCGCCTGCATCGGATGATGCCACACCGCCGTCGTCATCGTGTTTCCAAAGAAATCCACGCGCTCACGTCTCTCAGCGGGAACCGGGTCGAAGGTCAGGAGCCGCGACAGCACATCCTGCGTACCGGGTATGGTGTTGGGCAGCAGGCGCACCACCAGCCGCGTCTTGTCCGACGGGCTCGTATAGGCGTAGGCGATGCGGAGCTTGACGTCGTAGAGCATGGGTCAGCGCAGGTAAGTCAGGGCGATCTGGCCCGAGATCGCGGCGAACTCGGCCCGCAGGCCGGCAAAGACCTCGGGCGTGATATCGGCGGGGTCGGCCACTTCCAGCCGCGCCTTCAGCGGCAGGATCTGGCGCAAAAGCGGGCCGGGACGGCCCACCTCGGTCGCCTTGGGCAATCCGGCCGCCAGCCGCTCCAACTCGGCGATCTGGAACAGGACCGCGCGCGGGTTGTCGGCGTCGAGCGCCAGAAGATCGACCACGGTTTCGCGGTTCGTGTTGACCCGGTAACGGCGCTGATGGGTCATGACGCTGTCGGCCACCTCGACGGCCACGTCGAGAGCCCCGGCAGGCGCGGCCTCGTCGGTGAAGGTGGCGAGCATGGCCACCAGCCCGTCCGCCCGTTCGATGGCCCGACCCAGCGACAGGAACCGCCATCCGGCGAAGCGATACATGTTTTCATGCACGAGCCCGTTGAATCCGGTGATCTTGCGCAAGAGTACACTCATCGCGCGGGCGGCGTCGTCGCCGGGCCGGGTCGTGCCCTGCATTTCGCGCATGGTCTGCGACAAATCCCGGAGCGCGTGCCAGCCGTCCATCGAGAACCTGTCGCGGATCTTGGAGGCGCAATCCTGCGCTGCCGACAGTCGCGCGAGCAGTGCATCGGGCATCGCCTGTGTTGCATCCGCACCGAAGGGGGCCGTGTAATTCAGGATCAGCTTCAAGCGCGGATCGTCCGGTCCTTCCATCGTGGCGAGGCGCAGGTGATAGGCGCGCACGAGGCGGATGAGGTCTTCGCACCGTTCCATGTAACGGCCGAGCCAGAACAGGTTGTCGGCCGCGCGTGAGGGCAGGGTGCCCGAGCGTTGGCGCCGGAACGTGGCAGGGGCCGCGTCGAGCGTCGGTTGCGGCACCGGCGCATCGGCGGCAATCCAGACATCTGCGACCGTGCCGCCGCGTTGCATGGCCAGTGCGGCCGCATCGCCCTCTGGCCCGATCCGGGCATAGCCGCCCTTCATGAAGCGCCAGCCCTCAGGTGTGCGCGTGGCGAAGACCCGGACCGTCATGGGGCTGGGCCGAAGCGCGCCCGTGTCGCCGTCGCCAACCCAGGCCGGCGTAGTCGACAGATTCACCGCCTCCTGCCCCACGAGCGTCGCGCCTTCCGTCGCCAGCAGTTCGTCGAGCGACCCGCGCGCCGTGTCGCGCAGCGTGCCCGCCACGACCGAGGCCGAGGACCAGTCGAACGGCAGGTCGACCGCGCCGGCGGGGCCGATCACCATCCGTCCTGCATTGGCGCGCACATAATCGCGTTCCTTCGCAGCCCCGCACCACCACGTTGCGATATTGGGAATGGAGAGCGGCTTGCCCGTCAGCACGCGGGAGATGCGCGGCAGGAACGCCATCATGGCGCGCGCCTCAAGCACGCCGGAGCCCAACGCATTGGCGAGCGCGAGGTTGCCGGTTGCGACCGATTCCATAAGACCCGGCGTGCCGATGCGGCTATCGGGGTCAAACTCCAGCGGGTCCGCGAACTGACCGTCGATCCGCCGCCACAACGCGCCCACAGGCTCTGGCCCCTCGATGGTGCGCACCATCGCCTGACCGTTCTGCACCGTCAGGTCCTCGCCCTCCAGCAGCATGAGGCCCAGATACCGCGCGATGTAGGTGTGCTCGAAATAAGCGTCATTCGCCGGTCCCGGCGTCAGGATACCCGTGCGACGGGGCTGGCCGTCCGGCCCGGTTGCGAGCCGGTCCAGCGCACCGCGAAAGTCGTTGAAAAACCCCGCGAGCCGGTGGATCCGGTCATTCGAGAAGCTCTCGGGAAACATCCGGCTCGTCGCCATCCGGTTTTCCAGCGCAAATCCCGCGCCCGACGGTGCCTGCGTGCGGTCGCCCAGCACGAACCACGACCCGTCCGGCGAGCGCCCGATTTCGAAGGCGAGGACATGGAGGTAATGCCCGCCCGCGGGTGGCACGCCAACCATCGGCAGAAGCCAATGGTCGCTTTCAGCCACGAGGTCGACGGGCAGGTGCCCCTCCGCCACCAGTCGTCCGGGGCCGTAAAGGTCGGCCATGACCGCTTCCAGCAGGTCCGCCCGTTGGGCGAGGCCCGCGCAGATCGTCTCCCACTCGGTCTCATGCAGCACGACCGGGACATGGCTCAACGGCCATTCCCGCTCCTGCAACGGCTCGTTGGAATACTGCCGGAAGTAGACGCCTGCATCGCGCAGATACTGATTGCCGCGCTCGAACCGGCCCGCGATCTCGGCCCGCGAGAGCCCGGTGAAGGCATCGACGAAGGGCTGCCACACGGGACGCATCCGGCCTGTCGCGTCGAACAGTTCGTCCGACACGCCCGACTGAGGCGCGTAGCCGTCAAGATACGGGAGACCCTCACGGGTCTCGGCCTTGTGCTCCATCTTCCGTCCCGCGTTACCTTGGGTGCCTACACGAGCCCCACGGGGCGGCGCAGGTCAAGCGTATTCGGAAACTCCGGGTGGGGGCTCTCCGGTTCCGGGCGATAGGCCGATGGGGTGTGACCATGCGGCTCGAACCGCGCGAGCCTGCGCGCCTCCGCCTCGTTGCCGTTCACAGGGAACGTATCGTAATTGCGCCCGCCCGGATGTGCGACGTGATACCTGCATCCGGCGAGCGCGTGGCCGGTCCAGTCGTCGTAGATGTCGAACACCAGCGGCGCGTTGACGGGCAGGGTCGGGTGCAGCGCCTCGGCCGGTTGCCAGGCCTTGTAGCGCACCGCGCCGACAGATGCGCCCGACGTGCCCGAACGGGTGAGCGGCACGGGGCGACGATTACACATCACGCGGTACCGGTCCTGATGCAGCGAGGTCAGCTTGACCTGTAGCCGCTCGACCGAGCTGTCGGTGTAGCGCACGGTGCCCCCGATCGCGCCGGTCTCGCCAAGAACGTGCCAGGGCTCGAGCGCCTGGCGGATCTCCAGCTTCACGCCCTCGGCCTCGACCTCGCCGCAGAACGGGAACCGGAACTCCGCCTGTGCCTCGAACCACACGGGGTCCAGGTCGAAGCCGTGGCGCGACAGGTCGGCCAGCAGGTCGAGGAAATCTTCCCACAGGAAATGCGGCATCATGAACCGGTCGTGGAGCACCGTGCCCCAGCGCACCGGCTTGCCCTCCACCGGCGCATCCCAGCAGCGCGCGATGATGGCGCGCAGGAGGAGTTGTTGCGCCAGCGACATGCGCGGGTGCGGCGGCATCTCGAATCCCCGGAATTCCACGAGGCCCAGCCGCCCGGTGGGGCCATCCGGCGAGAACAGCTTGTCGATACAGATTTCCGCCCGGTGCGTATTGCCCGTCACATCCGTCATCATGTTGCGCAGGAGCCGGTCCACAAGCCACGGCGGCGGCATCGCGCCCTTGCCCGGCGCGGGGATCTGGCTCAGCGCGATCTCCAGCTCATAAAGCGTGTCGTGTCGCGCCTCGTCGATCCGTGGGGCCTGCGACGTCGGGCCGATGAACAGGCCCGAGAACAGGTAGCTCAGGCTCGGATGGCGCTGCCAGATCAGGATCAGGGACTTGAGCAGGTCGGGGCGGCGCAGGAACGGGCTGTTGTTGAGCGACTCGCCCCCAACGACGACGTGATTGCCCCCGCCGGTGCCGGTGTGTCGCCCGTCGATCATGAACTTGTCCGCGCCGAGCCGGCACTGGCGCGCCTCTTCATAGATCGCTTCGGTCGTGGCCACGCAATCGTCCCAGCTGTGGGCCGGGTGGATGTTCACCTCGATCACGCCCGGGTCCGGGGCGACGCGGATGACATTCAGGCGCGGATCATGCGGCGGCTGGTAGCCCTCGATATGGATCGGAAGGCCCAGCTCACGCGCGGATTCCTCCGCCGCCGCCACGAGTTCGAGGTAGTCGTCGACTCCCTCGGTCGGCGGCATGAAGACACACAGGCGCCCGTCACGCGGCTCGACCGAGATGGCGGTGCGCACCACGCCGTCCACGGAATTGAGGTCCTGCTCCACGATCGCCTGTCCCGGCTCGGAGCTCTGCGCCTCAGATACAGGCTGCGTGTGCTCCGCGCTCGTCTCCGGCACGCGCCGCGACACCACATCGTGAAAATCCGGAAGGTCTTCGCGGTCCACCGACGTATCCGTCACATAGTGATAAGGATACTGAGACGGCGGCACATGGGGCAGGGCGCCCAGTGGCAGACGGAAGCCCGCCGGACTGTCGCCGGGCACGAGGTAGAGCTTGCCGCGCCGTGTCTTCCAAACCTCGGACAGCCACTTCGACCCGGTCGCTTTCGACTGCCAGCGCTGGATCGGCATGACGTAGCCCACTGCCGTCTCGAGCCCCCGGTCGAAGACCCGCACGAAGCGGTTGCGCGCCTCGGGGTCCTTGAGCTTGTTGTCTTCCGGCGTGACGTTGGGGGGCAGACTGCCCTCTTTCAGCATCCATTCCGCCGGGTCTTCATACACCGGGTGGGTGAACTCTTCGCCCAGACCCAGCCGCTGCGCGATCCCGGTCAAAAGCCTGCCCGCCTCGTCCGGGCCTGCGCCGGTATCGTCGCCCTCGGCAGCGATCAGGCTCTCGTCGCGCCAGATCGGTTTCTCATCGCGTCGCCAATAGAGCGAGAAGGTCCAGCGCGGCAGGCTTTCGCCCGGATACCACTTGCCTTGTCCATAGTGGAGGAATCCCCCGGGCGCGAAACGGCCGCGCAGGCGGCGGATCAACTGGTCGGCCAGTTCCCGCTTCTGTGGCCCCACGGCTGCCGTGTTCCATTCCTCGCTTTCGAAATCGTCGATCGAGACGAAGGTTGGCTCACCCCCCATCGTGAGCCGCACGTCATTCGCCTCCAGGCTCGCGTCGACTTTGCGTCCGAGGGTGTTCAGCCGATCCCAGGCCTCGTCCGAGAAGGGCTTGGTGATACGCGGATGCTCCGACACGCGCTTGATCTGCATGTCGAAATCGAAGGTCACCTCCGGCGCGCCCGCCGACGAGTAGCCGCCCGAGATCGGCGCCGCGTTACGGTAATGCGGCGTGGCCGCCAGCGGTATGTGGCTCTCGCCCGTCAGCAAACCGGACGTCGGGTCCAGTCCAACCCAGCCCGCGCCGGGCAGGAAGACCTCGCACCAGGCGTGCAGGTCGGTGAAGTCATGATCGGTCCCCGACGGCCCATCCAGCGACTTCAGGTCCGGCTCCAGCTGAATCAGGTAGCCCGAGACGAACCGCGCCGCGAAGCCGAGATGGCGAAGCACCTGCACCAGAAGCCAGCTTGAATCGCGGCAGGACCCGTAGCCTTTCTCCAATGTCTCGTCCGGGGTCTGCACGCCCGGCTCCATTCGGATCGTGTACTCGACATGGTTCGCAATCGTCGCGTTCAACCCGACTAGGAAATCGACCGTGCGTTTCTCGTCAAGGTTCAGCCCGCCGATGAACTTGGCCAGCCGCGGCCCCTCCGGCTCCGGCGTGCGGTAGATCACGAGGTCTTCGGTCAGGTCCGCCGGATAATCGAACGGCCACTGGGTCGCGTCCTCCTCGACGAAGAAGTCGAACGGGTTGTAGACCGACATGTCGGCCACAAGGTCGACCTCGATCTTGAATTCGCGCACCGGTTCCGGAAAGACGAACCGCGCCAGCCAGTTGCCGTACGGGTCTTGCTGGTGGTTCACGAAATGCCCGCCGGGCGACACCTTCAGCGAATGCGAAATGACCCGGGTGCGCGAATGCGGCGCCGGTCGCAGGCGGATGATCTGCGGGCCCAGTGTGACCGGGCGGTCATAAGTGTAATGCGTCAGGTGATAGATGCTTGCGTGGATCGCCATGCGGGGGCCTGCTCCTTTGTCCTGCGAGGATCAGGATAGGCGATGAGGCGGGCGACGAAACCCCGATACGGCGCGGGGGTGGAGATTCTTGTCAAATGCGCGCCGTATGCTCAATAATCAGGCAATTCCGGGTGAGGCGACGTGAGGGCTACGGAAGTCCCGGGCCTGATGTATTGCCTGAAGGTAATCTGGCAACCCATTGCAGGGCATGAGGAAGTTCACTCAGACCGAAACCGGTCCACGAAATTCTCCAGAACCTTCGCCGGCGCGGTAACGCTTTCGGCATGGCCCGCCGCGATCAGGTCGTCGGCTTCCTCCGGTGCGAAATAGCCCCGGTGACGGTAGATGCCGATCCGTGTTTCAAGGCCGTCGGCGTCCAGCTCCGGGTGGAACTGTGTCGCGTAGACATTCGCGCCATAGCGCACCATCTGGAACGGGCACGGGTCGGACGCGGCGAGGTGGATCACCCCGTCGGGCAGGTGTTGCAGCGCCTCCTTATGTCCGACGAAGGCGCGGAAGCTGTCAGGCACGCCGTCGAGCAGCGGGTCCGCGCGTCCGGCCTCCGTAAGAGTGCAGGTCGTCGCGCCCACCGGCTCACCGAAGCGCGCCTTGGACACCGATCCGGGGGCGAGGTGATGGCCCAAAACACCAATACCATAGCAGCACCCGAGGTAGGGAATGTCGCGCGTCGTGATCTCTGGCATGAGGGACATCACCGCGTCCTCAATCCGCTTTTCCACCGGGTCCTTTGTCTCGGGCGTGTCCGAGACGCAGCCCGGCCCCCCGCCGACGATCACGCCGGAATAGTCGTCAAGGTCCAGATCGGCGGGAAGGGACTCGCAATCGAGCCGTACGCGGTGGGTGGCCTCGGCCGGAAGCCTGCCCTTGGCGCAAATCGCGGCGAATTCGTCGTCCGCCGCCGGTGCTTCGGGCCGGAGTTGCAGGATGAGGAACGGTTTCATGGGGCGCCGATTAGCCCGCGCCGCGCCTCGCGTCCATCGTGCAATGCGTCGCGCCCCCGGCTTCCGGCCCAAAAAGAAGCCCCGGCGCATGGGCCGGGGCGTTTCCTTGTTCGCGTTTCGGGGTCGCTCAGCTGCCCCAGGAGCGGACCTGACCGCAATCCATATGCACGAAGTTCGACCCGGAATATTTGCCGACGCCACCCGCCTTGCAGGCCGAGGCCGCCTTGTAGATCTGGTGAACCGAACGCGAGTTCAGCCGCAGGTCAGCAGCCTGACCCTTGAGGTGGAGCGAGTTCTTGGCGACCCCGCGTGAGCGTGAGCGCAACATCGCGTTGGTCTGCGGCGAGCGGTAGCCCGACAGCATCATGTAAGGTTCCTGCGCATCCAGAAGCGAATGCGAGGCGGCCATGATGTCCAGCGTGCGGGTGTCGATCGCCTTTTGCTGATCGACGCGCGCGTCACGCATGAAGTAGTTTATCTCGGCCAGCGCTTCCTTGATGTACTCGCCTTCGATCCAGTAGATCGTGTTGATGCTTTCGCCGGTGCGGCCCGCATACATCGCAAGTCGCCGGACGTCGCCGGACCCGCGAAGAAAGCCTGCAGCCTTGGAGAAAGTCGGTGCCGCGGTCACTGCGGTCGCCGCGAAAATACCCAGCAGAGCACGGCGGCTCATGCCATTGGAGCTCGACATAGTCATTGTCCCAAACGTCCCAGTTTCTTGCCAACCCGCTTCGTTCAGCGGGAAATTCGCCATTCGTCCCCAGGCGATGAGGGGAATATGACACAACTCGATTCGTGGGCCAAGCCCGGTTTGTTGCCACCGGGAACGAATCAAGGGGTTTGGGCAGATTTTTGCTGAAAACCCCAAACAGGCCGTTAAAGCGTGCCCAAGATGTCGCACCCCCCAAGGAAGATGGCGACCAGGACATCACCTGTCGGCTTTGTGATTTCCCTGTAATGGACCCTGTGGCAAAGTCCTGAGTTAGGGAAGTAACGCTTTGACTTCGGGGACCTTGATGACACGCATGCTGCCACGGCTATTCCGCCCACTCCTTCTGTCCGTCGCGCTGGCCGCGCCCGCGACACTGACGACCGTCGCGCCGGTTCAGGCGCAAATCCAGATTTCGACCTTCGCGCAGGCGATCGCCGAGGCGGCCTCCAACGACGAGGACATTGCGGCGTTCTATCGCGACAATGACTACGAACCGATCTGGACCTCCGGCTCGGACGAACATCAGGCGCGGATCACCGCGCTGTTCCAGGCGATCCAGCACGCCGACGACCACGGCCTCCCGGCCGAAGCCTATGACACCGCCGCGCTCGAGCGTCAGATGCGGGGCATCGACAGCCCGCGCGACCTGGGCCGCGTCGAAGTGGAGCTGTCGCGCCTGTTCCTCACCTACGCCCGCCAGATCCAGACCGGCATCCTCACGCCGGCCAATGTCGACGACGGGATCAAGCGCGAGGTGCCGCTGCGCGACCGCACGGAACTCCTCAAGTCTTTCTCCGAAGCCGAGCCCGCGCCCTTCCTGCGCACGCTGCCGCCGAAATCGGCCGAATACGCCCGTCTGATGCGTGAGAAACTCCGGCTGGAGCGTGTGCGCGCCGAAGGCGGCTGGGGCACGACGGTTCAGGCCGGCTCGCTCAAGCCCGGTGATCAGGGGCAGGCGGTCATCGACCTGCGCAACCGGCTTGTCGCCATGGGTTACATGGATCGCTCCGCGACCCAGGCCTACGACGAGAACATTCAGCGCGCGGTCCAGAACTTCCAGACCAACCACGGGCTGACGGCCGACGGCGTGGCCGGTGGCGACACCATTTCGGCGATCAACGCACCTGTCGAAGACCGTCTTCAATCCATCATCGTCGCGATGGAGCGCGAGCGCTGGATGAACATCGACCGGGGTGACCGCTACATCTGGGTGAACCTGACGACCTACACGGCTCGCGTCGTGGACGGCGGCAAGGTGACCTTCGAAACCCGCTCCGTGGTGGGGCAGGACCTCTCCACCCACCGCACGCCCGAGTTCTCGGACGTGATGGAGCACATGGTCATCAACCCGTCATGGTATATCCCGCGGTCGATCATCGTGAGCGAATACCTCCCGGCGTTGCAGCGCAATTCGGGCGCGGCCGGGCACCTTCTCATCACCGATGCGCGGGGGCGGACCGTCAGCCGGGCCACCGACTTCTCGCAGTACTCGGCGCGCAACTTCCCGTTCAACATGCGCCAGCCGCCGGGGCGGGGCAATGCGCTCGGGCTCGTGAAGTTCATGTTCCCGAACCGCTACAACATCTACCTGCATGACACACCGTCCAAGAGCCTGTTTAACCGCGAGACGCGGATGTTCAGCCATGGCTGCATCCGGCTCCAACAGCCGTTCGAGTTCGCCTACACGATGCTCGCGCCGCAGTCGGACGACCCCAAGGAGCTCTTCCATTCGGTGCTCAACACCGGGCAGGAAACAGAAGTGAAGCTTGAAGAACCGGTGCCGGTGCACCTCGTCTACCGCACGGCCTTCACCGACACGCGGGGCGAGATGAACTTCCGCCGCGACATGTATGGTCGGGACGCCCGCATCTGGGCGGCGCTGCAATCGACGGGTGTGAACCTGCGGATGCTCGACAGCTGATCCTGTCCTGACGACAGCTCGAACCGGCGTGGATACCTCCGCGCCGGTTTTTTCTTGCGCGGACGTGCAAGCGTTTCATTTCGGTGGCACGGTCGTGGGAATTGAGACAGGATGGGGCGACCATGACCGACCGCACAGACGATATCGAGCGCACCGTGATCGCGATCCTCGCGCGTCAGGCTGTGCGCGACGCTGCCGACCTTGTGCCAGAGGACCAGCTCGAGGCGCTGGGGATCGACAGCATGGGACTCGTCGAGACGATCTTCGCGGTCGAGGAGACGTTCGACGTCTCCGTGCCATTCAACGCGAACGCGCCCGAGGCGGGCGGGATGGATCTCACCACCGTCGGCTCCGTCGTCGAGGCGGTGCGGGGGCTGGTGTCCAGCAAAGCCGCCTGACGCCGCACCATGCGCCGGGTCGTCATCACGGGCGCGGGGACGATCAACCCGCTGGGCGCGACCGTCGCCGGAACGTGGGACGCTATGCGCGCCGGGCGCGTGGCCATCGGACCGCTCGACATTCCCGACGTCCACAGGCTCGCCCATCCAATCGGGGCCGCCGTGGCGGGCTTCGACCCGTCGGCGCATTTCGATCCGCAGCGGTTGGGCCTGCTCGACCGGTTCAGCCAGTTCGCGCTCGTCGCCGGGCGTGAGGCGACGGGGCAGGCGGGTCTTGGGCGTGACCCGGCCTTGTCCCCCCGCGCCGGTGTGATCCTGGGCAATTCCGGCGGCGGCATGACCACGCAGGACGACGGTTTCCGCGCGGTGTATGAGGGCGGGCGCAACCGCGTCCACCCCTTCACCGTTCCCCGCCTCATGGGCAACGCCCCGAGCGCGCATCTCACGATGGAATTCGGCTTTACCGGCCCGTCCTTCACCGTCTCCTCCGCCTGCGCATCGTCGAACCACGCTATCGGACAGGCGGCTGCGATGATCCGGGCCGGGCAGGCGGATGTCATGCTCACCGGCGGGACGGAAGCGATGCTGACCTTTGGCGGCCTGAAGGCGTGGGAGGGGCTTCGCGTCATGTCTCCCACAGGCTGCCGCCCGTTCTGCGCCACCCGCGACGGCATGGTGCAGGGCGAGGGCGCGGCGGTCTTCGTGCTCGAGGCCGAGGAGCACGCGCGGGCGCGCGGCGCGCAGGTCCTCGCCAACTTGGCGGGAAGCGCGATGACCTCGGACGCGCGGGACATCGTCATGCCGGACCGCGATGGGGCGGCGGCGGCCATGACCGGCGCGCTGCGTGATGCAGGGCTCGCGCCCGGCGACATCGGCTATATCAACGCACACGGGACCGGGACGGCGGCGAACGACCGGACGGAATGTGCCGCGATCCGTCAGGCGTTCGGCGCTGCGGCGGATGGCGTTGCTGTGTCATCGACCAAGTCGCTGCATGGTCACCTGATCGGGGGGGCTGGCGCCGTGGAACTGCTTGCCTGCCTGCTCGCGCTGCGCGAAGGCGTCATCGCGCCCACGGCCGGACTGCGCGAAGCCGATCCCGCCTGCGACCTCGACATCGTCTCGGGCGCTGCCCGTCCAGCGCGGGTCGCCGCCGCCCTCTCCAACGCTTTCGCGTTCGGGGGCATGAACGCGGTCCTCGCACTCACGACCCCCTGACAAAGAAAAAACCGCCGCGCCTGGTGGGGCGCGGCGGTCCAAATGTCTCTGCCGTGTCGCTTACTGCGCGGCGTCGGCAGCCGGCGAGGTGTTCTGCGGTGCGACCGGGCGTTCCAGCGAGTCCCAGGCTGCGGTGAAGCCCGCGAGCGAAACGGGAAGCTCGACCTTCTGGTCCGGCGCAGCCACCGGTACGACGGTCAGTGTCGCTTCGACACCGGCCTTGAACGCGGCGATCTCATCGGCGGTATAGCCGATCTGGGCCACGCAACCGTTCGGGTCGCAGAAGCGGAACGGATACCGCTTGGGCGCAGCGCTGTCGACGCCGACGGTCATCTGCTGCGTCAGCAGAACGCCCAGCGGCACGATGATCATGGAGCCTGCGTTCGCCTCGCTGCCCTCGGGCAGTTTTCCGATCGACACCTTGCCGACCGGGGCGCCCTCAGGCTCTTCACGCAGGAACTGGGTGATCTGGCACGGGGCCGGGCCCTCGTTGCCGGGAATGCGCAGGCATTCGCGTTGCCAATCGTCGAACACGCCATCCACATAGGTCTCGACCTGCGGCGCGGCGTCTTCGCCCACCGTTTCGCCCATGTCGAGATCGGGGGAGGCTGCGGGAGCGTCCCCGGTCGCCGGGGCCTCCTCAGCCGCCGGGGCCTCTTCGGCCGGCGCTTCGGTGGTCGTGTCGCTGTCCTGCGCAAAGGCCGCGCCGCCGAAGGCGATCAGCGCTGCGAGGCCAAGGGGTTTCAGGATCTCTGCCATGTTGGTTTCCCTGTCTTTCCGTGCGGAGTTTTCGAAGGACCCACTAACATGAGCCGCAGGCAAGGTCAGCCCCATTTTCTCAAGGCGCGGGTTTCCGCCCATCCGCGGGAGCGGGCGCGACAGGGTCAAACCCAATAGAAAAAGGGCCCGCGTGAGCGAACCCCTTTCCGTTTTGTTTATTCTCCCTGTCGGACTGGCCGACTTATGGAGGGGACGCTACGTCGAAAAGTGAGACCCGTCAACAGGCCAATCGTGATTGGTGATCGGTGACAAAACAAGACGTGATGCATCGCGCCCGAAGCTCAACGAATGCTGATGAATCACGCTGCGAGCGCGCGATATCTGCGGGCGCCGGGCGGCTCCGGGTCGCCAGAAAAAAACCGCGCTCCGAAGAGCGCGGCAGTCTGACAGGGAGGAAGTCATCCGGGAGACGTTTGGACATGCCCCCGGATGCCATTCACTCTGGCAGGAAACGGTTAAGAATGTATTGTCGGCGCGGACGTTGCATGGATGAGGACGGGATGCGGGCATGGTAGGTGGTCTGGACGGCGCGGTGTTTCTCGGTGGCGGGGGTGAGGATTACGCCGTCAAGCAGGGGTTGCTCCTGAAATATGCGAACCGCCACGGTCTCGTCGCGGGCGCGACCGGGACCGGGAAGACGGTGACGCTGCAAATCCTTTCGGAGGGCTTTTCCAAGGCGGGCGTGCCGGTCTTCGTCTCGGACGTGAAGGGTGACCTGTCGGGCCTTGCCGCGACCATGACCGAGGGCCACAAGCTCCATGAGGCATTCCAGAAACGCGCGGGGCTGATCGGCTTCGACGATTACACTTACGAGGCGTTTCCGGTCACGTTCTGGGATCTTTATGGCGAACAGGGGCATCCGATCCGCACGACGGTGAGCGAGATGGGTCCGCTCCTGCTCTCGCGCCTACTCGACCTGACGGATGTGCAGGAGGGTGTGCTCAACATCGCCTTCCGTGTGGCAGATGAACAGGGGATGCCGCTCCTCGATCTCGAGGACCTTCAAGCGCTCCTCGTCTGGGTCGGCCAGAACTCCGAGGACCTGAGCCTGCGCTATGGTAACGTGGCTACGTCCTCGGTCGGCGCTATCCAGCGCGCGCTGCTCGTGCTCGAAAACCAGGGCGGTGAGCGTCTTTTCGGGGAACCGGCGCTGGAGCTTGCCGACATCATGCGCACGGACCCGAACGGGCAGGGGCGCATCTCGATCCTCGCGGCCGACAAGCTCATGGCCTCGCCCAAGCTCTACGCCACCTTCCTGCTGTGGCTCCTGTCGGAATTGTTCGAAGAATTGCCCGAGGTGGGCGACCCGGACAAACCGCGGCTCGTCTTCTTCTTCGACGAAGCGCACCTTCTGTTCGACGACGCGCCCAAGGCGCTGATTGACAAGGTGGAGCAGGTGGCGCGGCTCATCCGCTCCAAGGGCGTTGGCGTCTACTTCGTCACCCAGAACCCGGCAGACGTGCCCGAGGACGTGCTGGGCCAATTGGGCAACCGCGTTCAGCACGCCCTGCGCGCCTTTACCGCGCGCGACCGAAAGAACCTGCGCCACGCGGCCGAAACCTACCGCGAAAACCCGCGCTTCTCGACCGAGGACGCGATCCGCGACGTGGGTGTCGGCGAGGCGGTGACCTCGACCCTGGAATCAAAGGGCGCGCCGGGCGTGGTGGAACGCACGCTCATCCGCCCGCCGTCCTCGTTCCTCGGGGCCATCGACCCTGCCACGCGCAAGGCGGTCATCGACGCCTCCCCGGTCGCGGGCAAGTACGAGACCGAGATTGATCGGGAGTCGGCGGCGGAAATGCTTGCTGCGCGGGCCGAAGCGGCGGCGAAAGAAGCTGAGGCCGCCGAAGCACGCGAAACGCAAGCCCCGGAGCCGGAGCGCGAGTTCGCCAATGCCCGCCGCTACGACGGGGGCCGGTCCTCTGGCGGATCAAGCCCGGCAAGCAAGTCGCGCGGCGGGACATTTGGAGAAGAGGTGGCGAAGGTCGTCATCAAGGAGCTCAAGGGCACCACGGGCCGACGTATCGTGCGCGGTATCTTCGGGACCGTGTTCAAGGGGCGCTGAACGCGTTCTGCGCGAGGCGCGGCTAGCGCCGGGCGCAGGCGACGGGATAGGTGATCTTGTCCCGCGCGGCCCGCTGCCCGGTGTAGCAGGCGACCCGGCCCGGTCCGCCCACCCAATTCCGGTTGGGGTCCTCTTGAACCATTCCCTGCCACCAATTGTCGCCAGCCTGCACCCGCGCTCCGGGGGACTCTTCGCGGTGGTATTCGAAGTGAAGATGCGGAAAGGACGACAGAAGGCCGGTCTCGCCCAGTGTGCCGATCTGTTGGCCACGCGCCACCCTTGCCCCGACCGCAACGGCACGGCTGTCGAGGTGGAAATACAGCGTCTGAACCTTCCGCCCGGTGGCGTCGAGACCATGCTCAACGACGATCCGATTGCCATAAACCGGCTCGAACCGGCTGCTCGACACGCGCCCCGGCGCGGCGGCGAGCACGGGCGTGCCGGTCGCGGCAGCAACGTCGAGGCCCATGTGGCCGGGCCCGCCGTTCCGCGTAAGCGGCATGAATTGTTGCGAGATCGGCGGGGCGTTCGAAGGCATCGTGACCGATATCTTCGGCGTGACATGGGGCAAGTAGGCCACAGCGGTGCCATAGCCGCCGCCCATACAGCCCGATAGCGTTACGGCGATTCCGAAAGCGGAGCACAGGCGCCGCATACCATCCCCAAGTGAATGAACCACATGGTTAACATAGCATGAACGGCACTCCACGCATAGGGCTCAGCCGTGTTTGCGCGCGTGCCGGTCGAGCTTCTTCTCGGCCCCTGCCAGCGCCGAGACCAGTGCACCGCGCATGGAATCCGCCCCCAGTCGCTCGGGCGACAGCACACCAGAATGCGCCGCGCACAGCCGTTCGGCATCCTCCCAGCGCGCGACGAGCCCGGCACCCCAGTCTCGAAAGGCCTGAGCCGCGCCTGCACGTTTCTCCAGAGCCATCGAGAGCGTCGGATGCACCCCGAGCTTGCCCGATTTGCCCTCAGATTTCGGCGGGCGGTAGTTGAACGTGTCGTCCACATGGATCGTCCGGCTGGGCCGGTGATAGGCGAGGATCGAGCCGCAGTGGATGCGCTCATTATCGGGGATCAGCTCGACCCCCTCAGGCGTGCTGAACTCGAGGTCGGGCGCGAACCGCTCCCACAGGATCGGGTCGTCGGTCGTGAGCGCGCCCCATGTCAGCTTTGGAAACAGCCGCAGATGGCGCGGCGTGCCAAAATGCGCCGCGTCGGGAAAGTCGCGATGCATCGCCTCGCTGTGAAGCGTGTGGAACGGATGGAGGTTCAGGACCGCCGTGATCTTCTCCCGCCCGCCAGTGATCGCGTCGACCTCCGCCAGAAGGTCGGGCGAGAGGGTGTAGCTGTCGAGCATGACGAAACGCCCGTCGCCCAGCCGCACCAGCGAGGCCTGCGTGCCGATCTGTATCAGCCCGCCGATCTTGAACGACCCCCGGATGTTCCAGAAGCCATTTCCACAGTCGATGATCCGTTCGCGCATGTCGTCCTCCGTTTGCACAGAGTTAGGGGCGACACGCGCACATGAAAGGGCCGACCCTGCGTAAACCGGTCGCTACAGCCTCCGGATTTTCAGCCGTGCGATCCGGTTGTCGATCCGTTTCGTCACCTCGAAGCGGAAGCCGTGAAAGGAAAACACCTGCCCCTCGGCGGGGATCGTCTGTGCTTCATGGATGACGAGACCCGCGACCGTATTGGCCTCATCATCCGGCAACTGCCAGTCATTCGCACGGTTGAGGTCACGGATGGTCATGCCGCCATCGACCGAATAGGCCCCGTCGGACAGAAGCCGCAGGTCGCCGGGATCGGACGTGTCGAATTCGTCCGTGATCTCGCCCACGATCTCTTCGAGGATGTCCTCGAGCGTGATGAGACCCTGCAAAGCGCCATACTCGTCCACCACCAGCGCAAAGTGCGTCTGGCGTTTCAGGAACTCGCGCATCTGGTCGTCGAGCGTCGTAGTCTCGGGGATGAAGTAGGGCTTCATCGCCACGCTCAGGATGTCGAAGGTCTCGAACGCTTCGGTGCGCCCGGTCTCACCCGCCGCCTGACCGGCGGCATACATGGCGCGGCTCAGGTCCTTGGCGTGGATGACACCCACGATGTTTTCCTGCTCGTCGCGAAAGATCGGGAGCCGCGTGTGGGGTGAGGACAGCGCTTGTTCGAGGATTTCGGTCGCGGGCCGGGCCGCGTCGATCATCTCGATCTGGCTGCGGTGAAGCATGATCTCTTCCACCGTCCGGTCGCCCAGGTCGAGCGCGCCCAACAGCCGGTCGCGGTCCTCCTTCTCCACGGCCCCCTCATGGTGGCCCAGCGAAATGGCGCCCGCGATCTCTTCGCGCACGGCGAGGATCTGACCGTCCGGATCTGTCTGCACCCCGAAGGCGCGCAGGATCAGCCGCACGAGACCCCGCACAAGACTCACGATGGGCGCGAGGACGAGGATGACGAGCCGGATCGGCGCCGAGACGAAGCTCGCCGCCTCTTCGGGCCGGGTGATGGCATAGGTCTTGGGCAGCACCTCGGCGAAGATCAGGACGAGGAGCGTCATCACGATGGTGGCATAGGCCACGCCACTGTCGCCCAGAAGCCGGGTGAACAGGGCCGTCGCCAGCGCCGAGGCGAGGATGTTGACGAAGTTGTTGCCGAGCAGGACCGACCCGATCAGTCGCTCGTTATCCTCGGTGATGTTGAGCGCACGTTCGGCTGACTTGTCGCCCTTGTCGGCCTTGGCGCGCAGCTTCCCCCGGGAGGCGGCGGTGAGCGCCGTCTCGGAACCGGAGAAAAAGCCGGAGAGAACGAGGAGGAGCAGGATCGCGCCGGCACTCGTCCAGAAAGCGGTGTCGAGCATGGTGCCCGTGTCGGCAGGGGTCATTGTGTTTGCATCTCTTTGGAATGAACGTGTTATGATCACGCCAAGCGCCTGTTTCAAGTGGGCGTGTCAGGGAGGACTGCATGAATATCGCCGATCTGGGCCGTCTCGACGGCCCCGTGGTCCTGTGGGGCGGCGCGTTGGGGAACCTTTCGGCCCTGCGCGCGCTGCGCGACGCGGTCGATGCGGCGGGCATTTCTGCGGGCAACGTGATCGCCACGGGTGACCTCGCCGGGTATTGTGCCGAAGGCGAAGCCTGCGCGGATGCCGTGCGGCGTCTGGGCTGGTCCGTGGTGGCGGGCAACGTCGAGCGCCAGCTCGCGGCCGAAGCCGACGCGTGCGGCTGCGGCTTCGCGACGGGTTCGGCCTGCGACCGGATGGCCAGACCCTGGTGGGATCACGCACGCGCCACCCTGTCGCCGGGCACCCGAAACTGGATGGACGCGCTGCCGGACTTGGCTGTCTTCATCCACGGCGCGCGGCGCTACGCGGTGATCCACGGCGGCGCGACCGACATCGCGCGCTTTCTCTGGCCCGTGTCGCGCCAGCCCGAATTTGCCGAGGAGGTCGCCGCGATCGAGGGCCATGTCGGCCCCGTCGATGGCATCATCGCCGGTCACTGCGGTTTGGCCTTTCAGCGTGTGGTGGCCGGGCGTCACTGGGTTAATGCGGGCGCCATCGGGATGCCGCCCAACAACGGCGTGCCGGGCGGGCAATATGTGCGCCTCGACGCGACCGGCGCCCATATCCTGCGCCTGTCCTACGACCCCACTTCCACGGTGGCGGCCATGCGCCGGGCCGGGCTCACGCAAGGCTATGACCGCGCGCTCGAAACCGGTCTCTGGCCGTCCGAGGAAATCCTGCCCTTCGAGATGCGCCGGGGCCTGACCGTCGCCTGAGCCGACGTTGCGTAACTTTGGTGTGATGGTGATACCGCATACCCTTTCCGTTGCGCCCCCCGGACCGCGCTGATACCCAATCGACAAATTCCAACGGGAGGATCACATGCAGATTTCCAAGGACACACCTGTCGTCATCACCGGCGGTGCCTCGGGCCTCGGGGCCGCTGTCGCACGCGCCATGGCCGAAGCCGGTGCGCCGGTCGGGCTTTTCGACCTGAACGAAGAGGCCGGCACCAAGCTCGCCGAAGAGCTCGGCGGTGCCTTCGCCAGGGTCGACGTGTCCGACCCCGACAGCGTCACCGCCGGTTTCGAAACGGTGCGCGCCAAGAACGGTCAAGAGCGAATGATGGTGAACTGCGCGGGCATCGGCACCATCGGCAAGGCCGTGTCGCGCGGCGTCGTTCACGACCCCAATGCTTTCGCCAAGACGCTGATGGTCAACACCGCCGGCACCTTCTACTGCGCGTCGCAATCCGCGCTCGGCATGATGGCCGCCGACCCGCTGACCGATGACGGCGAGCGCGGGGTCATCATCAACACCGCCTCGGTCGCGGCGTTCGACGGGCAGATCGGGCAGGTGGCCTATTCCGCCTCGAAAGGTGCGGTGGTCGGCCTGACCCTGCCAATGGCGCGCGAACTCGCCAAGGACGGCATCCGCGTCTGCACCATCGCGCCTGGTCTCTTCATCACTCCGATGATGGAAGGGCTCCCGCAGGAAGCGCAGGACAGCCTCGGCCAGCAGGTCCCGTTCCCCTCGCGCCTCGGCCAGCCCGCCGAATACGCGGCACTCGCCAAGCATATTGCCGAGAACTCGATGCTGAACGGCGAAGTGATCCGGCTCGACGGCGCGATCCGCATGGCACCGAAATAAGCGCCGCGACACAACAGACCGAAAGGCCGCCTCTGGGCGGCCTTTTTCGTCAGCGGGTCAGGATCAGCATGTCGTCCGCGATCTCGATCCGCTCGAACCGGCTGAGATAGGTCATGCCGAGAAGCGACATGTCCATCATGCCCTCGTTCACATAGACGCGCACGTTACGCTCGGTCACATCGCCCAGAACCATCTCGTCCACCGTGACGGGGGCCGTGCGGACTTCGCCGTTGGCCGTCATCGCGGTTCCGATGAAATCGAGGTCCTCTGGGTCGATCCCGATCCGAGCAGCATCCTCCATCGTCAGAACCACCTGACTCGCGCCCGTGTCCACGACGAAATCGACCGGCGTGCCGCCCACGTCGAGGGTGAGATAGAAATGCCCGTCCGGTCGGCGCGGCACCTCCACGACCCCTTGGCTCACGACCGACTGGCGTGGCAGCACATCGCGGCTGATGTCGTTCCAAAGCCCATAGGCCCCGATGGCGCCTACGAAGATCAGCGCCCAGATCGCGAGTTGTTGCAGGCTCTTGCCCCAGCTTGCCTTGTTCATCATGAAGAACGACCCACCCACGGCGGCGGCGAGCAGGACGAGGTAGGTGAGGCGGCCAAGATCGTAACTATCCATGACTCTCAAGATAGGAACGGCGCGCGCCGGTTTCCATGCGCCGGATCAGCCGAACAGCCCGGTCTGCGCCAGCCCGTCGATCATGAACTGGATCGCAAGCGCGGCCAGCAACATCCCCAGAAGCCGCGTCACCACGCTGATCCCGGTTTCCTTCAGGTGGCGGCCCAAAGCGCCCGCGGCGACGAAGAAGGCGAAGACGCAGACCAGCACGGCCACCATCACACCGATGATCGTCAGCTTGCCCATCACCTCGTCCGTCTCGCCCATGAGCAGGATCATCGTCGCCATCGCGCCGGGACCGGAGATGAGCGGCATGGCAAGGGGGAAGACACTCGGATCGTCGGCAGGGTCGAGCACGGAGGCCTCCGACTGGCTCTCACGCCGCTGCTTGCGCCGCTCGAACAGCATGTCGAGCGCGGTCAGGAACAACAGCGCCCCGCCTGCGATGCGAAATGCGGCCATCGAAATCCCGAAGAGGTCGAGCACGGCCTGTCCCGCCAGCCCGAAGACCGTCAGGATCACCGCCGCCACCAACACCGCGCGCAGCGCCACGGCCCGGCGATGCCCGCCCGTCATGTCCTTGGTCAGCGCAAGAAACACCGGGGCGAGCCCGATGGGGTCGATGATCACGAATAACGTGACGAATGCCGGCAGAAGCGCGTCCATCATGGAAGAACCCTGACGCTCACGCCTGCGCCTTGTCGAGCTTTTCCTGAGCGGCGAGCCACAGCGCCTCGGCCCGGTCCAGCCCCTCCATCACCTCGGCGTATTTCTTCTGCCAGACTTCCATCTCGCCCACCTTTGACTTCTCATAAAGGTCCGGGTCGGCGAGTTTCTTGGCCAGCTTGCCGCGCATGTCCTCGAGCTTCCCGACCCGCGCCTCGCATTTGCGCACCTCGGAGCGCAGCGCAAGCACCTCGTCCCGGCTGGCTTTCTTCGCCTTGGGCTTGTCCTCTACCGGCTTGGCGGGTTTGTCGGAGGACAGCAGGAGCTTTCGATAGGCCTCCAGATCCTCTTCGAACGGCTCCACCCGGCCGCCCTTGACCAGCCAGAGCCGGTCCGCGACCAGCGACAGCAGGTGCATGTCATGGCTCACCAGCACGACCGCGCCAGTATATTCCGTCAGCGCCTCCACCAGCGCCTCGCGGCTCTCGATGTCGAGGTGGTTGGTCGGCTCGTCGAGGATAAGCATGTGCGGCGCGTCGATGGTGGCGATCAGGAGCGTGAGCCGCGCCTTCTGCCCGCCCGACAGCCGTGCCACCACCGTCTCGGCCTGCTCGGCCATCAGCCCGAAGCCCGACAGGCGCGCGCGCAAGCGGGCAGGGGTCTCGTCCGGGCGCAATCGGCGCAGGTGCTCGATGGGCGTTTCGTCCGGATACAGCTCATCCATCTGGTGCTGGGCGAAATAGCCGATGCGCAGCTTGGAGGCCGTGGTCACGCGCCCGCCCATTTCGGGCAGACGGCCCGAGATCAGCTTGGACAAAGTCGACTTGCCTTCGCCGTTCTTGCCCAGAAGCGCGATCCGGTCGTCCTGATCGATCCGCAGGTTCAGCTTCGACAGCACCGCCTTGCCGTCATAACCCACCGACCCGCTCTCGATGGCGACGATGGGCGGCGACAACTCCTCCGGCTCCGGGAAGGTGAATTTCTTGAGCGCCGCTTCCTGCGGGGTCGAGGTGAATTTCAGCTTCTCGATCATCTTGAGCCGGCTCTGCGCCTGCCGCGCCTTGGTGGCCTTGGCCCGGAACCGGTCCACGAAACTCTGAAGATGGTCGCGCCGCGCCGCATTCTTGCGGTTCTCGGCCTCCGCCACGGCGAGCCGGGCCGCCCGCGTCTCGGCAAAGGTGTCGTAGCCGCCCTTGTAGAGCGTGAGCTTCTTGGCCTCCAGATGCAGGATCGACCCCACTGCACGGTTCAACAGCCCCCGGTCGTGCGAAATCACGATGACCGTGTGGGGATAGCGCGCAAGGTAGCTCTCCAGCCACAGCGCCCCCTCGAGGTCGAGGTAGTTGGTCGGTTCGTCGAGCAGGAGCAGCTCCGGCTGAGAAAACAGCACCGCCGCCAGCGCCACCCGCATCCGCCAGCCGCCCGAGAAATCCGAGCAGGGGCGCGCGTGATCGGGATCGTCGAAGCCAAGGCCCTTGAGGATCGAGGCCGCCCGCGCCTCCGCGCTCCAGGCGTCAATGTCGGTAAGCCGCGCCTGTATCTCTGCGATCCGCGCGCCATCTGTGGCCCCGTCGGACTCGGCCATAAGGGCCGCGCGCTCGGTATCCGCGGCCAGCACGGTGTCGAGAAGCGACACGTCGCTCGCCGGCGCTTCCTGCGCCACGCCCCCGATCCGCGCGCCCCTCGGCACGGACACGCTCCCGGTCTCGAGCGTGAGCTCGCCCCGGATCAGCCGGAACAGGGTCGTCTTGCCGGTGCCGTTTCGTCCCACGAGCCCGACCTTGTGCCCCTCCGGGATGACCGCGGAGGCATGGTCGATCAGGGGGCGGCCCTCGACCGAATAGGAGATATCGTCGATCCTCAACATGCCCGCCTACTGCCCGAACCCCGGACCAGCGTCAATTCCTCCTTCTTCGTTCCGCAAATACTTCGGAGGGGGGCTTGGGGGGAGGCT
>NZNT01000007.1 GCA_002695005.1 Maritimibacter sp. | reverse complement strand
TGCTGCATCGTCAGACAGCCGCATAGACTGAAATCCAAACGAGCCAGACCCTCCGTTCAAGATCAGCCGCTCGTGTTCCAAATCATTTGACGACGGACACTTCGCGTATCTTACAAACGCGGCAGTGCCCGACACCGTAACGGACCCTCGGGCCGTGGCTCTCAGCCGTGTCGCATCTGAAATGGGCAGCAATCGGCTTAGCGGCTCGGAATAGTCTGAAATTCAACGCGCGGCCCCGCCGTCGGGCGGTTCCTATGCGTGATCATGCCGCCCGTTTAACCCGCGCAAGCATAGTGGAACATGCAATTGCAAAAGATCGGCATTGGGCCGCAAGAGCCAGTTGGGCCGATCAGTGCCAAGGAGTTTTGTCCGCACTGCTGACCTTCGACCTCTGTATCAATCTCGCGACCGAAGCGAATGGCCAGTTCGGTAAACCGGACATGCAGCGTAGTCCAACACCATGAATGCACGCAACGGGCCGAAAGCAGAACTAAAACCAGGCTCGAATAGGATAGAACTTGTTACATTTGTGTTGTTAACACAAATGTAACAACTTTCCCCGCCGCCAAGGATGGATTGAAAATCCTCGTGTCGGTGGTTCGATTCCGCCCCCGGGCACCATTTTTCTAGATACTTGCAGATAGTGGCGGCCGCTCGGATTCAAGCTTTGCCTCGTGTTCAGTCTGGTTGATCTTGAAGATCGACACCGCCGCGCGGAGACGTTCCGTTCCGTTTGCCAGTGCGTGGCCGGCGGCCTTGTTTCCTTCAAACACCACCGTGTTTTCGCGTGTAGCCTGGTCCAGGTCTGCGAGCCGGGACGTGACCGATTCAAAATCCTTTGACCGCGAGACGGCGCTTTCGGAAATGGCGCCGATCCGCGAGACGATGTCTTCGACTGCGGCGAGGACGCGATCGTTCGCTTTTCCGGAATCCCGGACGAGGCCCACGCCTTCGCCGACGTGCCTGTCGCTCGCTGCAATCAGATCATTGATTTCACGCGCCGCATCTGAACTGCGCTGAGCGAGCGCCCGCACCTCACTTGCGACAACCGCGAAGCCGCGGCCGCTTTCACCCGCTCTCGCGGCTTCGACACCGGCATTCAGCGCAAGCAGGTTCGTTTGAAATGCGATGTCGTCAATGACACCAACAATATTCTGAATCTGTTGGGAGGACTCCTCTATCGCTCCCATCGCGTGGACCGCTTTCCGGCCCAACTCCGCGCTGTTCTCCACCTCCGCCCGTGACTCATCGGCCTTTGTCTGCGCCGTCCTGGCCTCGTTCGCCGTTTCGCGGATGGCTTCATTCAGCTGGGATATGGTCGCTGCGATGGCAGCAAGACTGCGCGATTGGGCCTCGGTTTTCTGGGACATGTCTTCAGAAGACTTGAGCAGCAAACCGACTTCGGAATTGATCATGTCCGCATTGGATTTGACGGTTCCGATAAGCTCGCGAAGTGCTGCAGTTGCAGCACTGAAGTCTTCTTCCAGATCGGAATAGTTGGCAGAAAACTCGCCTTCCAGCTCGTTTCTGAGGTCGGCATTTCGCAGATCGCGCAGCCCTGTACGCAATGTCGCGACGACGGTCTCCTGCTCTCTGACGAGCTCCGACATCCGGGCCGCGTCCCGGTCGGCTTTGAGCTTGGCCCGAGCGTCGGTTTCGCGCGCATACTCTGCTTCCTCTTCCGCGCGCCGAAGTGCCTCCTCCGCCTGAAGGCGGCTCTGATCGGCTTTCTCTCGTTCCATTTCAGCTTCGACAAGCGCCGCCTCGGCGTCTGCTTTCGCTTGCTCGGCTGCCTTCATGCTGAGGGCCAGTTGGCGGGACTGATCCCTGTCGTGCGCATCCATGCGTTGCCTGATCACGATCGCATAGCACAACGCCGCAGCTTCGAAGATGACGACGACGGCGTGAAACATGGTTCTGGGAAGGTTCTGAGAAAGCTCGGTCGTGGGATATACCAACGCTGGCATGAGCACGGTCAACGTAAGGTGATGGACCGCAATAAGGGCCGTCGCCGCAAGTGTCGCGCGCAAATCCGAAAAGATCATCGTTCCAGCGAGGACGGCGAAGTAGACCATATGCGAGTCGATCTGCCATCCATGGCCTGCCAGAGCCGCGTTCATCACCGCGACCGCTCCGACCCAGGTGATCGCATTCGTCATCGCTGCGAACCTTGGGAGAGCGCGCGTTGCGACCAAGCCGGCCACGGCCCATAGGAGTGTGATTGTCCCCACGGCGACGACATTTGTCCCAGCCCACCAAGAAACGGCGCAGTTCACGGGAATCCATAGAAGGGCGCAAAGGGCGACCAAGCTGGAAACGCGTCGGTCAACCATTTCGTTGTTGAGGAACGTTGGTGTCATGAGTTTGTCCTGCACAATGCCGCAATGAGGGCGCCGTCGATGACGGCCCAAGCACCTTGCTGTCGAAGTCTTGCAGAGAACCCGCGATCATCTGACGAAGCAAAGACGCCAAACATGGCTCGCCTGGGTCCGATGATTTCGCCGCCTTGCTCGGCAACGATTGCTTCCGCGTCCTCGCCCCAGTTCGAGATCACGAGCACGGGACCCTCAGATCGACCGGGCGCGGAGGCCACGACCACGAAGGGGCCAAGCAAGATGCCCCCGAAGGCGAAGGTCAAGAAAGCAATGACGGCCAGAGTCTGTGTCAATGAAGCGGCGTTCATGCCGCTTCATGTCATTCAGGCGTTCCCAAATGTTTAATGATCGAGGCGCCTCGTGCGATCTTTCAGGTCCGCATGATCGGAACAAAAGGGTCCCCGACGCGGAACATGCCGCGTCGGGGCTCACTCAAAGAACGAAGTCGTCCGTGTCGAACCTGTAGTCTGCGGCGAGGATAGTCAGGTCTGCCGCGCCGTCGCCGTCGGTATCGCCCAGCAAACGGTCGCCAGACTGCCAAAGACTCCCGGCCCCGGCGCTGCCGGCCGCCTGTCCCAACCAGACGAACGCCTGATCGTCGGACTGCGTCGTATCCGCATCGATCCGGTTGAGATCGATCACGTCGCCCGCAGCGAAATCGGTGATCGTGTCGATCCCCCACGCGCCGCTTTCTTGCGCACGGTAGAAAAGGAAAGTGTCGGCGCCGCTGCGTCCGGTCAGGGTGTCAGCCCCGCCGCCGCCGAACAAACGGTCGTTGCCGCTGCCTGCATCGATCTCGTCGTTGCCGGACCCCCCGAAAATGGCGTCATCGCCATCGCGCGCAAAGACCCGGTCGTCGCCTTCGTTGCCGCGGACAATGTTCGATGCGTCATTGCCAAGGATGAGATCGTCTCCGCCGCTGCCTGTCGCAGCAATCGGCGCCGTTCCGACGAGTTCGAGCTTTTCCAAGCCGTCGCTCATGGTGAAGTCTACCGTGGTGTAAGCGGTGTCCCAGCCGCCGTCGGCGTGGACAATGGTGTTTTCCTCGGTGATTTCGAACGTGTCCTTGCCGTCGGTCCCGGTCAGGATCGGGCCAGAGGGTGTCGGATCGGGCTCGGTCGGGTCCGGCTCCGGTTCCGGCTGAGGAGCGGGCTCGGCAGGTTCGGGATCGGGCTCTGGTGTCGGCTCCGGCTCGGGTGCAGGGGTGGTCTCGGTCGTCTCGACATAGCCGTCGTCCGTCAGTGTGAGCTGAGCATCGTCGAAAACCAGCGTCTCGACGTTCCACAGCCGATCCCGGCCCCATGTCTCGGTCAAATCCTTGACCTGCCAGGACCCATCGTCTTCACCCATGAACTTGTAGGAGGCAAGCACACCGTCGAAGATCGCAGTGTCATGGCCACCGCCGCCATAGATAAGGTCGTTCCCTTCGCCGCCGCGGAAGGTGTCGTCGCCCCCTTGTCCGCGCAGCGTGTCATTGGCCCCGGCACCGTCCAGGTAGGCCCCGGCATCATAGGCGGTCACATCATCCTTGAGGCGGGTGCCGATGACATAGCCGAAGGTCGCGGTGTTCGCGCCTTCTTCGGTCGGCGCGCCGTAGCGGCGACCTTCGGTGTTGAAAAAAATGGTGGGCGCGATGATGTCGGATTCGGCATCGCGCACGGACCGGTCGACCGTTACGACGTTGTCGTGGTCACGCCCGCCGTGGAAGTTGATGTCCCGGTCGGTTTCCAGAACGTGAACCTCGTTCCCGACGGCCGACCGCCACGAGGCGAAAAGCACGCTGTGGCGCATATCCATGTCGCTGTGGTTCAGGAACGAGCTGTCATAGACGTCACGAATTTGAATGGCATAGCCGTTGCCGCCCGCACCCTTGTTATGTGCGCCGGTGAAGGTCGTATGATCGGTGGATATTTCTCGCGAAAGCGCCACGTTCAGCCCCAGCGATGGCACGTCATACGATTTGATGTCATGAATAACCGCTCCGGTGGTGCCTTCGACTTCGATGACCGCGTTTCGGTTATAGTTTGAAAGCGTGTTCGAAAAGTCGGACGGGTCAGCCGGGCCGAGACCATAGTCGATCGTGAACCCGCCCAGGGCAATGTTGTCCAGAAGGTCAATCTCCTGAATGGTCGTTTCACCACGGTCAAAGTCGAAATGAACTCCGCCGGTAAAGGTCAGGGTGTTGCCATCGACCTCGGCGATCTCGACGATAGAGGTGCGCAACGGCGCGTCCTTTCGCCACAAGGTGTCTCCGATGTCTTCGAAAAAGGCATCGGTATTCTCGGCGAAAAGATAGACGTGGTCGCCGACCTCGAAGGAATGCGGGCCGTCCAGAGTAATCCGGGGGTCGCCTTCGTTGACCGAGGACTTGAGCGTCATGTCCCCCTCGCGTGTGCCGCCATCGATCTCGAATGCCGCTTCGCCGAGTGTGCCGGGCACATGGATGGTCACATCTTCCGAGCCGACGCCCTGGATGGCGATGTCGCTGCGGTCCACGACGATGGTGCGATCGAAATGATAGTCACCAGCGCCGAGTGTGATCGTTGCGCCCGGTGCCGCCGACTCGATCAGCGATTGCAACTCGGACGCGCTGATCGACGGATCGACGACGATGTCGCCTTCAGCGGGAAGCGCCGGTATTTGACCTTCTGAATTGTCATCCACAGGTGCTTCTTCTGCGGGGGGCGCTTCCGCAACGGGCGTCTCGTCGGTCGTCGCGTCGGGAAGCGTGACCGAGATAACCTCGAACGACGCCACATCGGCATCAGCCACGAAGCCACCGTCCGCGCGTGCACCGGGAGCAAGGTCGTCTACGGTCACCCGGAACACGTCCGGCCCGATTTGTTCGAAGCTGGCATCGCCCCAGATTTTCGAGATGTCGCCATCCAGGCGAATGTCGATCGAGACAGGGCCTGCGACGGGCGAAGAGTTGAGAATTTCGTAGTCAGCTTTGAACCCACCGGTCCATTGGCTAACGAGGTTCACGTCAGTCATTCCATGCTTCCATAGAGAGGTTCCGACCGGTCGAATATGAACCCGAAAGGGGTCGTGTGCCGGACGATCATTTCAAGCGGTGAGCGCCACGATCAAAACCAAACCGCCCATTTCTGGACCACACATTCAAACGCTCGGCTTGGTGTTTAAAAAAATGGTGAATGGTTTTCAATAATCATGAAATTCTCGGCATGAAATCGCGCAGCGCGTGTTTGTTTTCCCACAGGGGAGGATTACTGAGCGAAATATGTAAGCAGTAACTCGCAGTATTAAATGCGCGTTTAATCACGAATTAATATTCCCTACCGGCACCATCCCGATCGCGGCTCCGGATGCGAACCTGACCGATGATCGTTGTGACCTGTTGGTGGAGAGCCTGTTCACCGCTATGAAGAAGCTGGGGATGCGCTTGCGCGGAGCGTCTTTCAGGGACCGCAGACCAAAGCAACAAGCAGTCCTCACATGCAATCGTTCACAAATGCCCGACCCTGCCCGCATCTGCGTTGACAACCGGGTGTGCATCACCTTCGGTAGGGAGCGGAAAGAACAGTGGGTGGAGCCGGGTGACAAAGACTTTCGACAAAGTGGCGGCCATCATCGTGGAGTGGTCTGATGTGGAGATCGACTCTATCGGACCGGACAGCCACCTCGTCGAAGATCTTAAGCTGGATTCCGTCGACCTGTTCGACGTGGTCTTCGCCCTTGAACGCGAGTTCGATATCGAGCTTCCCATCGAAGAATGGGGCGAGGAGCGTGAAGGGCAGGAGCCGATCCAGGCCCCGGAACTTTTCATGAAGAATTTCTGCGAGAGAATCGACAATCTGGTCGCGCAGAAAAGCGCCGCCTGAGTGAAACGCACGGGCCGGCTCGCAACTTGTTATGTGAGGCGTGGATGAGCCGATCTGTCGTCATCACGGGCGTTGGGCTGGTGTCGGCCTGCGGCACGACAGCGGACGGGCATTTGGCGTCAATCGACGGTGCCCCCACGAAGCCGGATCGGGACGTCTTCACGCCCCATTCCGTGTTCCGCGCGGCGCCCGTCGATTTCGCGGAAACCATCTCGAGCAAGAGCGACCGCCGACAGATGGAGCCGTGGCAGCTCCTCGGCGTGACGGCGGCTGGGTTCGCGCTCGAATCTGCCGGGTTGGCTGAACGCGATACGCGCGAACACCTGTATCTGAACGTGGCCGCCAATGGCGGTGCGCGCGAGGTGGATGTGGATATGGAGGTGCTTGCGGACCTGCATGGCACGGCCGATCCCGAAGGCGCGCTCGTTGGCGCTCTGTCACGCAAGCTGCGGCCTTCGTTCCTGCTTGGGCAGCTATCCAACATGCTTGCCGGCAATATCGCCATCGTCCTTGGCGTTGGCGGCGGCGCGCGGACCTTCATGGGTGACGAGATGGCCGGGATCGAAGCGGTGGCCGACGCGGTCGCCCGGATTGCCTCGGGCCAGTCGGAGCGGGTGCTCGTTGGCGGCGTGCAGGACGCGGAGCGGTCCGATCTGTTCTTGTCTCTCGCGCTCGGCGGGCTGTTGTCGGAAGGGGAAGTGCCTCCGGTCCTTGATCCGGCGCGCACGGGGCAAACGCCGGGCAGCATCGCAGCCTTTCTGGTCCTGGAGTCCGGTGAGGCAGCGCAGGCGCGCAAGGCAGAGGCGATCGCTCAGCTCTCGCCGGTGACATCGGCTTTCGGGCCGGGGGCTGTCCCGGCGTGCGTGCAAGGCCTGCCGTCGGGGGACGTGTCCGCCATCTTGTCTGCCGTGTCGGGTGTGCAGCCGGAAACGTTGCAGGTGTCCGAGGCGTTGCAGCAGGCGTGGCCCGATGCGCATATGATCGCGACCAGCGATCTTGCCGGCCACGGCGGTGAAGCGGCATTCCCCTTTGCGATCGCCTTGTCGGCCCTCATGGTGCAGACCAAGCGCGCCGAGCGCGCCGTGTCGGTCGGCGTGTATTCAGACGGAGCAGCGACGGCAATGCTTGAGGCCGCCCGATGACGAGCGCGCCGTCCATCGCTGTGACCGGACTCGGTATCGTCTCGTCGCTCGGACGTGGTGCTTCCGCGAACTGGGACGCGCTGCACGACGGTCGGTCAGGGGCCGCGTCCGTCACGCGGTTTCCGACCGAGGGCCTCGCCACGCAGTTTGCGGCAACGGTGGACGACATCGTGGACCCGACGTTGCGTCCGACGGAGCGCACGACCGCGCTGGCCATTCTCGCGATGGACGAGGCGTTGGAGCAAGCCGGACACGACACCACCGATCCCTTCCCCGGAAAGCTCGTCGTCGGCATTCCGCCGATCCAGATGGAGTGGTCAGACCGGATTGCCCTCGACCGTTTGGTGCCAGAGGGGGCGGGTGACTATGCCGACCTTATCCGCGTGGCGCGCGATCCCGGCCAAAGGGCGCTCCGCGACACGGTGCGGTTTGACGGCACGACACGAGCGCTCGCCGAACGCCTGCGCCCGTCAGGTCGCCCCGTGACGATTACGACGGCCTGTTCCTCCGGTGCGACGGCCATCCAGATGGGGGTGGAGGCGATCCGGCGCGGCGAGGTCGACCGCGCGCTCGTACTCGGGGCGGATGCGTCGGTCAGCCCCGAGATGCTCCTGCGGTTCGGTCTGCTCGCAGCCCTGTCGCGGCGCAACGACAGCCCCGAGACCGCGTCGCGACCCTTCGACAAGACCCGCGACGGGTTCGTACCGGGGGAAGGGGCAGGGGCGCTCGTCCTCGAGCGGGCAGAGGTCGCGCATGCGCGCGGGGCGCGGGTCCTGGGCTATGTCAGGGGCATCGGAGAACGGTTGGACGCCTACCACCGTATCCGCCAACGCCCCGATGCCGGACCGGTGGGCGTGGCGATGGGGGCCGCCATTCTGGATGCGGGGCTCGCGCCGGAGGATATCAGCTACGTCAACGCCCATGGCACCGCGACAGGCGAGAACGATCGCGTGGAATGCCTCGGCATTCGCAACGTCTTCGGCGAAAGCGCCGAAAATCTGCCGGTCTCTTCGCTCAAGTCCATGACCGGTCATACGCTGAGTGCGGCTGCTGCAATCGAGGCGGCGGCCTCTCTTTTGATGCTGGCCGAGCAGACGCTTCTGCCTACGATCAACTACACCACGCCGGACCCGGACATACTTCTGGACGTCGTTCCGAACGCGGCGCGGGCGGCACCCGTCACGCATATACTGAGCAATTCCTTCGGGTTCGGCGGGCAGAATGTCTGCCTCGTCCTGTCGGCGGAACCATGAACGCTCAAACTGGTCCGGCGCGGATCACACAGGGCACACAGAAATCGAGGGCGAAATGCCAGCTTATCTGAACGAGATTGGAACGGCGGTTCCGGTGCATGACGTGCATGCGCCCTATCTCGAAATCGCGCCATACTTCCTGCCGTCCGAGACCGAGCGGCGCAGCTTCGCCAAGATGGCAAAGCGGGCGGGGATCACGCACCGGTATTCGACGCTGGAACCGGCCGACCCGTCCCGCTGGACCGACAGGTACGACGCCGAAGGCTTCTATCGTCCGGGCGCCTTCCCGACGACGGGCGAGCGGATGAAGCGTTATTCGCGGGAAGCGCCGCTTCTGGTGGATCGCGCGCTTGCAGACCTCGCCAAACGGGCTGGGGGCGGCTGGGCCGAAGGGTTGACGCACCTCGTCATCTGCACCTGCACCGGGTTCGCCGCGCCGGGGCTGGATCATCACCTGGTCAACGCGCATGGCATCCCGTCGACGGTCGAGCGCACGCTGATCGGTTTCATGGGCTGCAACGCTGCCATCAATGGGTACAAGACCGCGCGGCATATCGTGATTTCGGACCCGTCCGCCAAGGTGCTTGTCCTCAACGTCGAGCTCTGCGGACTACATTTTCAGGAGAACGCGCCGCTTCAGACTGCGCTGATGTTCATGCTCTTTGCCGATGGCGCGGCGGCGGCCCTTGTCAGCGCTGAGCCGACCGGCTTCGAACTGGAAGCGTTCCGCTCGGATATGCTGCCGGACAGCCGGGACCATATCACATGGGACATCGGCGACGACGGGTTCGACATGTGGCTTTCCGGCCGGGTGCCGCGCACGATCTTCAAGAACCTGCCGGGGCATTTCGAGACGCTGGCCGCCGCCGCAGGTCGCGACATCGACCTCTGGGCGATCCATCCGGGCGGGCGCACGATCATCGATGCGGTCGAGGCGAGCTTGTCTCTGACGCCGGCCGATGTGGCCTGCTCGCGGGGCGTGCTCAACGATTTCGGCAACATGTCCTCAGCCACGCTGCCTTTTGTGCTCCAGCGCATGCTGTCGCAGCCGCGCGCGGGCCGCACCGGCGTTGCCATCGGGTTTGGGCCGGGGGTGAGCGTCGAGAGCATGGTGTTCTCGGAGGCGGCGCAATGAAGGATGGCGCTTTCGTCTTGCCGGGGCGCATCCACGAAGAAGAGTTGATGGATATTGAGGATGTGCCCGAGGCCGAGCTCGCCCGTTGCCTGCGTGACCTCGCCCGCGTCAACGTCATCAGCGCAGGCTATAGGCCGACCTTGCACTGGCTCGACCAAGCGACCATCGGGCGCGACCGGGTGTCCATCGTCGACATCGGCTGCGGCTACGGTGACATGCTGCGGCGTGTGGAACGCTGGGGCAAGGCGCGCGGGATCGAGACTGACCTTTTGGGCATTGACCTGAACCCCAAGACCATACGCATCGCGCAGGCCGCGACGGACCCGGCGTCGACGATCCGCTGGGAGGCCGTAAACCTCTTCGACATACCCGAAGACCATCGCCCCGACATCGTCATCAGCTCGCTTTTCGCGCACCACCTCGGCGACGAGGAACTCGTCGGTTTCGTGCGTTGGCTCGATCGCAACTGCCGGGTCGGATGGTTCATCAACGATCTGCACCGGCACTGGATTTCGGCCTGGGGCCTCACGCTCATCTTCGCGTTTTGGCCGGTCCACCGGTTCGTGCGCAACGATGGTCCCGTCTCGGTGCGCCGCGCCTTCATCCGCGAGGATTTGCGGAGGGTCGCGGAGGCCGCGGGCGTGCCGGAACGGACTCTCACGCTCAGATGGTGGTTTCCGTTCCGTTTTGGCTTCGGCCGGATCACCGAAAGGGGATAGCCATCGCCGGGATCGTCGTCATCGGAGGAGGTCTGGCGGGGGCCGCGACGGCGACGCACCTCGCGCAAGCCGGCCGCGCCGTCGTACTGTTGGAGCGGGACCGGACGCCAACCAGCAAGGTTTGCGGGGAATTCCTCGGACCGATGGCCTGCCGCGAACTTGCCGGGCTTGGCATCGACCTTACTGCCCTGGGCGCGCAAGCCATCGGGCAGATGCGATTGTTTGCAGGTCGCCGCAGCGCCGATGCCCGACTGCCTTTTCAGGCAAGCGGCTTGTCCCGAACGATCCTGGACGAAAAACTGCGGGGGGTCGCGGCCGAGACTGGCGTGGACGTGCGACTGGGCGTTCGTGCCACTGAAATCGCGCGGCGGAACGTGACGCTCAATGGTGGAGGCCACATCGCGGCAGATGATGTGGTCGTCGCGACTGGAAAGCACGAGGTGCGCGGCGTGGTGCGGCGGTCGGTCGCGAACCAGAAGGACGCCAAGATCGGGATCAAGGAACACCTGCGTCTTGCGCCGGAGCCTTTCGCCGAGATGGGAAAGGCGGTCGAATTGCATTTCTTTCCCGGCGGCTATGCCGGCCTCATGCCGGTCGCGGACGGCGTCGCCAACCTGAGCATCGCGATGGAGACCGAAGTCTGGCGCCGCGAAGGTTTGACGCCGGCCACCTATCTTGACTGGTTGCGTACATCTGTAGGGTCGCTCTCAGAGCGGCTTGCCGGTGCGGATCGTGTCTTTGACCGTCCCTTGATGGTGAGTGGCGTGCCCTACGGCTTCCGCCTGTGGAACGCGCCGTCGGATGCGCCGGGTCTCTGGCGCGTCGGGGATCAGGCCATCGTGACGCCGTCATTGACCGGTGAAGGTATGTCGCTGGCCCTCGGCACGGCGCGGTGTCTTGCGGAGTGCCTTATCGAGGGTGCACCTCAAAGTACTTATCGCGACCGGCTCCGGCGCAGGTATGGACGCCAGATCGCGGTCGCCCGCGCGTTCGAAGTGATGCTGGAGCGGCAGGCACTCCGGATGCCCCTTCTGACCGCGCTGGCAATGTTTCCCGGCGCCCTCAGAACCGGCGCAACGTGGTCGCGTGGTGGCTAGCGCGATATTTTTTGCGAGTTGAGAGGAGTGTTCAGGGTCCAGGGCGTGAAACGGCGTCTGGCCGGATTGCTGTAGTGCCTTTGGGCCCGTCCGAAACGACCCAATACCCAGCCGCGCGCAGCTCACGCCGCATGGCGCCCAGCCGGGCCGGGCGTGACCGCCAACCTTGAATCTGGAACAGCGCAGGCGCCGAGAATGTGCCTGCGTCGATGGCGGCGAGACAGGCGGATACGATCTCGGAATCCTCGCCTTGTGTCGCAAGCGCGACGACCACTGGCGATGGGATGCCCGACGCCTCGACGAGTTCGGCCCAAGGCAGGGCAGGGCGCGTCGTTCGCACCATCGCAGCGGCGCGGGACGGGAGCAGGTATTGGAGGAGGTCCCGGGCCGTCGGTCGATCGAGGCGGTCTTCGGGCGGCACTTCGCTGCGCGGGCGATGAACCGCGACCCCGCCCGCGGTTTGCGCAAAGCCAGCCTCGACCAACCGGATGCCAGCGCGCCCAGCGAGCATTTCACGCATCCGCTTGACGGCGGGCCAGTCGGTCACACAGATCGCGCCCTCAACGCCGTTTCGCAAGAGGAGTCCGTCGATCACATCAATCGGCGCACCTATCTGGAGCACCCGCAGAGGCTTGGCATTTCCGGCGACATGCTCCAGCGCCTCCTGCCTCAGGTCGCGCGTCTCCGCCTTGGCTTGCCACACATGAGCGGCCCGTAGAGCAGGCCGCAATGCCGCGTCCGGGAAGCTCGACGCGACGAACCCGGCTGCGGTGACTGAAGGCAGCTTGGTAAACTGGACATGGTATTCGTCGCCCCGACGCATGTAGGTCGCGAACCGCTCATCTGACAGGAGGCGCACCAGATGAGCCTGCTGGTCTGCGGATGCCTCGTTGACATTGTGCGAGTGGATCACCTTCACACCCATCCCCGCGCCCTTGGACTGATGCGAGAACTCGGCGCGGAAATTGTACTCCGGCGGCAGGATGAGAAACCGGACGTCGGACCGGTAGAGGAGCCGATTGAACGACGGCTGGTCCTGGGTCGAGACTGCAATGGTTTCGCGATAGCTATCTTCCCAGGCGGAAAGGAAGCTCCGGGTCGCGGGATCGGTGAGGTTCAAGCCGATGAAACCTGCATTCAGGCCTGTGAAACATTCGGGAAGGGCCAGATCCCATGTTTCGAGCGGATAACGCCGGAACGGGGTATGGCAGGCGGCAAGACCGAAATCCTCGAGCGCGTCGAAAACCGAGGTCACGTCACCCGCGAAGATCGTATCGGAATCGACATAGATGACCTTATCGTACGGTGCTGTCGTGACGGCGCGGATTTTGCCGATGCGGGTGTGGTCGTCTGGCGCAATTTCGATCCGCTGGATTGCGTCGAACCCTTCTGCCGGCGGGTCCGCCAGCGTCGTCGCGAGCGTGACATGGGCTTCCGGAGTGATCGCGCGCAGAGATGCGACCGACCGTTCGGCCTGCGCAATGAAATGCGGTGTGTCTGCGTAATAGAGAAATCCACGGGTCTTGGTCATGCGAAACGATCCTTTGGGCGATCCCGGCGTTAAACCTGCGGGCCGACGACGGTGCAAGGGGCAAGCGGTTCCGCACGTTGTGCCTGACAGCCCAAACACATCGCGCGAGTGGCTTAATCAAGCTCCTGATTATGGACACTATCCTGACGTGTCCCTCTTGCCGCCCAGGGTTCCTTCGGCGAGGCTGCGCGGGCGCGAACGGGAAAGGTGTATGCGATGGCCGAAGAAGAGATGTCGACCGGAATGATGGGTGCTGAAAGCCTCGTGCGGACCTTGGTGGCGGGCGGGGTCGATACCTGTTTCGCCAATCCGGGCACCTCGGAGATGCATTTCGTCTCGGCGCTCGACAGGGTGCCCGAGATGCGCTGCGTGTTGTGCTTGTTCGAGGGCGTGGCGACCGGCGCGGCGGACGGCTATGCGCGCATGACCGGGCGGCCTGCGGCGACGCTCCTTCACCTCGGTCCGGGTCTCGCCAACGGGTTGTCAAACCTGCACAACGCCAAACGCGCGCAGTCCGCGGTGGTCAATGTGATCGGCGATCACGCAACGGGTCACCGGCAACTCGACGCACCCCTGACTTCCGATATCGAGGGCGCCGCGCGACCCTTCAGCGACTGGGTGCGCACCTCGCCCAACGCCGATGCCGTGGCAACGGACGGGGCGGCGGCCATCGCGGCGGCACGCTCGCTCAATGGTCGCGTCGCGTCACTCATCCTGCCCGCCGACACCGCCTGGACCCCGCTGTCACCGGCGCGCAGCGCCGATACGCGCGACGGGGTCGCGCCTGTCCCGGCTATCACGCCACCCGCCAAGGCCGACCCCGACCGGATCGCGGCCGCCGTCGAGGTGCTGCGCCGCGACGAGGCGACCGTGATCTTTCTCACCGGGGAAGCGGTGCGCGACCCTCTGATCGACGTGGCCGGCCGGATCGCGGCGGCGACCGGGGCTGACCTCATGACCCCGACACAATGCCCCGTGATTTCGCGCGGAGCGGGGCGGCCCGAGGTCACGCGTCTGCCCTATCCGATCGCGCAGGCGGTCGAGGCTCTGTCTGGCTATCGCAACGTTCTCCTGCTCGGTGCCAAGGCGCCCGTCAGCTTCTTCGCTTATCCCGGGCGGCCGGGCGAACTCGTGCCGCCCGGTGTGAATGTCCAGAAGATCTGCGGACCGGAGGACGACATCGCCGATACCCTCACCGCGCTCTGCAATGCGCTGGGCGCGAACGAGGTCGAACCGGCGCGGGCACCACTCGACGTCCCGGCGCAGCCCTCGGGCGAGATCACGCCGGAAAGCCTTGGTCCCGCCATCGCGGCAGCGATACCGGACAATGCCATCGTGATCGACGAAAGCCTGACCTCGGGCCGCAGTTTCATGGGCCCGACGTCCACGGCACGCCCGCATGACTGGGTTCTGGGCACCGGCGGCTCCATTGGCTATGCACTGCCCAATGCCATCGGTGCGGCCATCGCTTGCCCGGACCGCAAGGTGATCTGCCTCGAGAGTGACGGGAGCGGGATGTACATGCCACAGGCGCTTTGGACGATGGCGCGTGAGAAGCTTCCGATCCTCATCGTGATTTTCGCCAATCGGAAATACCAGATCCTGCGGGCGGAGATGACCAACGTCGGCGCTCAGATCGGGCCGTCGGCCGCCTCGCTCCTCGATATCGACCAACCGACCATCGACTGGACCGGGCTTGCCCGTAGCCTCTCGGTCGAAGCGGAGCAGGTGACGGACCTCGATGCGCTCAACCGGGCGCTGGCGCATGGGGTCGCTCTGGACGCGCCTTACTTGGTGGAAGTCGTGCTCTGAGATCAGCCGATCAGCGTGCGCAGATAGATCAGGGCGGCGAAAGCGGCTATCACCATGAGGTAGCCTGCCAGCACCACGGCCCCGTCGCGTGCCAGGATGCCAAAGGCGAAGACGGCGATCGGCAGGCCCATGATCGGTGCCGCGATGGGCAAAGCCCCGAGGACCAGCATCGACGCGCCGGAGGCCATGAGCAACAATGCAATGATGGTCAGAGAAACGCGGCTGCCTGACAGGTACTCCATGCGAACGTGCAGGTGCCGGCGCAGCCAGTGAAGGGCCGGACGCACCCGTTGCGCTGCGTGGCAGATCCTGTCTGCGGGCAATTCACGGTCGCGCATGAAGCGGGGCAGGGCGATCTTGCGGTTGCCGAGCAGCATGTGAAACCCGATCACGGCCACGAGCGTGCCGAGGACGCCGCCCACACCGGGGATCATGCCGACAGGCAGGATCAGGAAAATCGCAGCGATCATGAGCAACGGCGCATGGCCCTGCGCGCCGATCGTGCGCACGAGTTGATCGACCGTCACGCATTCCTTGTCTTGCGCCAGCCGCTCGAGCCGCTCAGCGAGTTCCGGCATCGCCTGCGGTCCGGGTCCCGACATGGACGGGTCCGCGCCGGCGGGTATGTAATCTGTCGGTCGCATCCGGCGCTTGCCGGAGGAGTGCGTCACGCTGTCCGTCATGGGGACCTTTCGGGCGGTCGGGAGCGCAAGCGGTACTGCCCGCCTCGCGCGGTTTTCTATGTCCGGTCTCAACGGCGTCTGTGCGCGAAAGTTCCGCTTTTTCCGCAGCCTAGTCGCGCCTCGCCAGCGCGCCTCGCAGGGCGAGAGCTTCAAGGACGGCGCGGGGGTTGCGTGGGCGGTCGAGGTCCATTCGGGCCAGCGCTGCGGTGTCCGCGCCGGATTTGACGAGGCCAGCGAGGATCAGGCCTGCCATTGCGCCAGGGCTGCCCTGGGCCTGTGACAGCCGCTCCAGGGCCGGGAGGATGCGCCGTTCGGTCGCGTCGAAATCCGTGCCGAAGGGGAAGGTCGGCAGGTCGAAGGGGGCGAGCCAGCGCTCGACCCGGTCGGGCAGGTTCACGCGCCAGCCCGCCGGGATCTCGAAATCGCGCGCGATCTTGCCCGCCCGCTTTGCGTCCTCCAGCAGCGCGTCCTGAAACCGGCTGTCGGTGATGCGCAGCATCCGGGCCACAACGTCCTCGTCGCGCTGTCCGCGCAGGTCGGCGATCCCGTATTCGGTCACGATGATGTCGCGATACTGGCGCGGCACTGTTTCGTGCGGATGATCCCAGACGATGTTGGACTGGGTGCGCCCGCGCCGGGTCCGCGTGGCCGGCAGCGTGATGATCGAGCGGGCATCGTCGAGCGCGAAGGCCTGTTCGACGAAGTTGAACTGGCCGCCCACGCCACTCACCTCGGACCCCTGCGCGGTGGCGTCACTGACCACGCCGCCCAGAAGCGTGGCCTTCATCGCCGCGTTCACGAACCGAGCGTCCTTGCGCGCGGCCCGTTTTGCGGCTTCGTCGCCGTAGAGCTGATTGGTGAAGGACACCGGCACCATGTGGATCTTCGCGCGGTCCGGTTCCGGAAGATCGCGCAGCCGGGCATAGAAGTCGTGGCAGTCGACAAAGAACCCGGCATGGATCGCGGCGCCCGCCACCTCCCGCCGGATGATCCCGGCCTCGAAGAGCTGAAGGATACCGTCGACCAGCATCTCGGTCACGGCGTAGAGCCCCTCTTCGAACGGGCCGTCCTCGCGCGGGGCCTGGGTGCGGTCCGGCGCGAATGGCGTCGCGTTGTGGATCTCGCCCGTGCGCCCGTTTTGGCGGGCGATGAGCGCGTGGGCAACCGCATCCCCGATGGCGCCGATCCCGATCTGGATCGTGCCGCCGTCACGGATCAGGCGCGACGCGTGGAGGCCGATAGCGTGTTCGACCGCGCCCACCGGGCGTTTAACGACCGAGAAGAGGTCGAAATCCGCGCCGTCATACAGCAGGTCCACGTCTTCGCGCGGCACCCGCGCCTCGGGGTTGGTAAAGGCCGGGAGGTTCCGATTCACCTCGCCCGCGACCAGCAGGTCGAGGGTTCCCTCGGCGCGGTCGCGCAGAAGATCGGTCGAAATGTCGGTATTGCACGACAGCGACAGCGTGCCATCCGCATCCTCACCGAACAGTTGCAAGATGACGTTGGGCTTCCAGTCGCGCAGCACGTCATAGGCGTGGGTGTAGTTCGCGGCGATATAGCGGCGCTGCATCTGCGGCACACCCAGCCAGCGGCCGGCGAGGAGGAAGAACTCGGACACCTCGATATTGTCCGGCAACGTGCCCGCGCGCATCATCCGGGCATAGTCCAGCGCGGGGTAGTCGCCGAACAGCCGGGTCGCGGCAGGGGCGAGAAACCGGGCCGCCATGCCTTCGGTCATGTCGGGCGCTTCGAGAGTCAGCGCGGTGAGGATCGTCAAACGCGTTTCCGGACGCGCGGCCACCGCGCGGGTGAGCGCGTTGACCAGAGTGACGGGCTTGCCGAGCCCCAAAGGGAGCGCGAGCCGGATGTCGCCCCCTGTCCGCGCGATGATCTCGGCGGCGATGGCATCGGGGTCCGACGGGCTGTCAGCCAAAATCGGACCACCCCGCATCCGGTTGGAACCGAGGGCCGTGCGTGTCTGCGAGCGAGGACAGCACCTTGGGCACGTCGCCGCGCGTGCGCGCGTAGGTCAGCGGACCGCCCCGGAAGGGCGCCCAGCCGGTGCCGAAGATCACCGCGCCGTCGATCGTATCGGCATCCGGCGCGACGCCGTTGCGCAGACATTCCACGGCGGCGTCGCACATCGGCAGGATCAGCCGGTCGGCGATTTCCGTGTCGGCCTCGCCGGTCTCCGGCGGCTCGTCGCTGTCGTAGTCGTAAAGACCCTTGCCGGCCTTCTTGCCGGTCTCGCCCTTGTCGACCTTCTCGGCCAGCCAGTCGGGAGTGTCCGCCACCGGGCGGTCGAGGTCGCGCCGCATGGATTTCGCTACTTCGAGGCAGATGTCGAGACCCACCTGATCGGCGAGCGTCACCGGACCCATCGGCATCCCGAAGGCCAGCGCGGCACGGTCGATTTCCTCCTTCGACTTGCCCTCGTCCAAGAGCGCCATCGCCTCCATCAGGTAGGGGGCGAGGACGCGGTTCACGAGGAAGCCGGGATAGTCAGTCACACGGGCAGGCAGCCGGTCTATGCCCGCCACGAAGGCTGCGAGACGGTCCAGCACCTTCTTGTCCGCCCTGTCATGCGAGACGACCTCGACCAGCGGCATTTGCGAGACGGGGTTGAAAAAGTGCAAGCCTGCGAAGCGTGTCGGGGCAGAAACGCCGTCGACAAGGTCGGAAAGTTTCAGGCTCGACGTATTGCTGGCAAGGATCGCGCCGGGCTTCAACTTGCCTTTCAGCCCCGCGTAGATCTTTTCCTTCAACTCCGGTTTCTCCGGCACCGCCTCAATAACGAGGTCCGCGCGGGACCGGCCCAGACCCGACGGGTCGGGCATCATCCGGTCGAGCGCATCGCGCGCGTCGATCCCGCTCAGGTGCTTTTTCTGGTAGATCTTGGAGGCTCGCTTCACGGCGGCTCCGAGCGGCTCCAGCGCGACGTCTTCCAGCGTTACGCGCTTGCCCTGCATCGCGCTCCACGCGGCGATCTCGGCACCCATCGCGCCTGCGCCGATGACATGCACATGGTCGATGCCGTCATCGCCCTTGCCGCCTTCCTTAAGCTTGCGGCGCAGGAAAAAGACGCGGATCAGATTGCGGGCCGTCTCGGTTTCCAGAAGGCGGGCGAAGGAGGCGATCTCGCCCTTCTGCATCGCGTTCCGGTCACCGCCGTGATCGGCCCAGAGGTCGATCAGCGCGTGCGGGGCGGGGTAGTCCGCCTTGGGCGCCTGTTTCTCGGTCTCGCTGCGCATCCGGCTCGCCGCAATGGACCGCGCGACGCCGGTGCGCATGGCACCTGCGCGCAGGTTCGTGTCCCGGTCCACCTTGCCCCGCGCGGCGGCCTCGACCGCCGCATCGACGTGGCGATCCGGCACGAGGTCATCGACGATACCCAGTTTCTTTGCCTTCCGGTCATGGGCGGATTTGCCGGTCAGCATCATCTGCATCGCCTCGACGGGGTCGATCAGCGCGGGCAGGCGGAAGGTGCCGCCGAGCCCGGGATGCAGACCCAGCTGAACCTCGGGAAATCCGGTCTTCACGCCCTCGATCCCGATGCGGTAGTCGCAGGCCAGCGCGAGTTCGAAACCGCCGCCGAGCGTCGCGCCGTGGATCACGGCCACTGTCGTCATCGGCAGGGCTTCGAGGCGGTCGAGCACCCGGTGGCCCTCGGTCAGCATTTCCTCCGCGGCTTCACGTTCCAGCCCGGAAAACCCGTCGATGTCGGCCCCTGCCGCGAAACCGCCGGGCTTGGCGGACCGCAGGACGAGCGTTTTCGGCTGCACTGCCTCGACATGCGCCACCAGCGCGTCGAGTTCACGCAGAACGGCCTCGGAGATCACGTTGGTGCCCGTATCCTTCAGATCGAGCCAGAGGGTGAGCGTGTCGCCCGCCTTCTCCAGCCGCCAGTTCTCGGCCTCGGGGGGCGTGGCGGCGTCCTCGGCCGGGTCGTCGGGAATGATGGTGTCCAGTACGTCGGTCATGCGGCCTCCAGAAGCATTGCGCCGCCCAGCCCGCCACCAATGCATTCGGTGGCGATCCCGCGGCGATGGTTGCCTGCCTTCATGGCGTTGGCGAGGTGCAGGACGATGCGGTTCCCGCTCGTGCCGACCGGATGGCCGAGGCTGATCGCCCCGCCGTCGACATTGAGCCGTGCGCGGTCGATCCGCCCGAAGGCTTCGTCATAGCCCAGCACGTCGCGGCAGAAGTCGTCGTCCTGCCACGCGGCGAGGCAGGACAACACCTGTGCGGCGAAGGCTTCGTTGAGTTCCCACAGGTCGATGTCGTCGACCGACAGCCCGTGGCGCTGGGCAAGGGGCGTGGCGGACAACACGGGGCCCAGCCCCATGATCGACGGGTCGAGCGCGGCCCATTCGCTGTCCTTGATCTCGGCGATGGGCTCCAGCCCATGCGCCTCGACGGCGGTTTCCGAAGCGAGGATGAGCCATGAGGCGCCATCGGTGATCTGGCTCGAATTGCCGGGGGTCACCTTGCCGTAGGGTTTCTCGAAGGCCGGGCTCAGCTTGGCGAGCTTCTCGATCGAACTGTCGGGGCGCACCCCGTCATCGCTGCCATGCGCACCGCCGTCACGGTCGAAGGCCGGCACCACTTCGCCGTCCAGCGTGCCTGCCTCCTGCGCGGCGGCAAGGCGTTTGTGGCTCTCGACGGCGTAGGCGTCAGCGGTGGCCCGGTCGATGCCGAAGCGGTGGGCGAGCACCTCGGCAGTCTGGCCCATGTTGAGCGTGGTGATAGGATCGGTCAGGCCCCTCTCCAGCCCAACGACGGGGGAGAAGAAGTCGGGCCGGATCTCGGTCAGCTTCTGCGCCTTGTCGAGCGGGCTCTTGGCCTGCGCCATGCCGCCGAACCATTCCGTCGCGGACTGGCGCAGGACGAGCGGGGCGTGGCTCAACGCCTCGGTGCCACCGGCGAGGATCATTTCGTGCGACCCCTCGCGGATGTAGCGATATGCGGTGTCGATGCTCTGCATCCCGGAGCCGCAGTTGATCTGGACGGTGAAGGCAACTTGCTCTTCTCCCATCCCGAGCCGCAGCGCAGCGACCCGCGCCGGGTTCATTTCGTCCGAGATGACGTTGACGCAGCCTAGGATCACGAGATCGAACGCGCTGCGTTCAAAGGGCTGCCGTGTGAGGAGCGGACGACCCGCCTGTACGGCGAGGTCCACGGGGGTGAAGGGTCCGGGTTTGCCACGCGCACGCAGGAAAGGTGTGCGCGCGCCATCGACGATATAGACGGGTCTGCTCATTCTGCGGCCTCCCGCGGCGTATCGAAGTCGTTCTCCGGATTGTGCCGCATATCTGGGAAGAAGGTTTCCAGCTCTGCGGGGGTGTATTCATCCACCGCGACGGTCTTTTGCACCGCCTTCTGGGCTTCTTCGAGTTGCTTGAACTCGGCATCGGAGAGGATGCCGGCTTCGAGCGCCTGCGCGGGGGTCTTCTTGACCTCGCGCAGCCGCTTCTCGATCGGTGCGACCTCCAGCACGCGGGCATATGCCTCTTCAAGGATGCCCAGGCCGCTGTCCGGCTTGGCCGGGTGCAGAAGGCCGACGAGACGGTCGCGTGCCTCGGACGGGTGATAGGCGATCATGGCCGCTGCTTCCGTCAGGTTGTGGGACGGGGCGTTCCGATGCGCGGCGGGGCGCAGGACCGGGCGCAGGAGCCAGCGCACCCAAGCGGCGGGGAAATTCTCGATCACCTCGTCCAGCGCCTTGCCGATCCGGGCGAAGGACGTGTCGGCGGAGAACCTGACTAGCGGCAGATCCGCCTCTTGGCGGCCTTCGTCCTCCCACCGCTTCAGCGTTGCGGCGACGAGATACATCTCCGACAGGGCATCGCCGAGGCGGGCCGAAATCATCTCGCGCCGCTTGAGGTCGCCGCCGAGGCTGAGGAAGGCCATGTCGGCAGTGACGGCAAAAGCTGCCGACCAACGCGACAAGCGGGAATAGATGGGGACTGCGGCGCCCGCGTCTTTGGGCACACCACCGCGGCCTGTCCAGGCAGACCCCCATGCCTTGAAGAAGGTCTTCATGGAGTGGCTGACGTGCTTCCAGAAGTGCTCGTCAAAGTCGGTGAGCGCTTTGTCCTGATCGGGTTCCTGAAGCGCGCGCATCTCGTCCAGAATATGCGGATGCGCCCGGATCGCGCCCTGGCCGAAGATGATGAGGTTGCGCGTCACGATGTTCGCGCCTTCCACCGTGATCCCGATGGGCACGGCGCGGTATATCGGCTGGAGGTAGTTCAACGGCCCGTCGATCACGGCCTTGCCGGAATGGACGTCCATCGCGTCGTCCACCGCTTCCCGCATGCGGGTGGTGGCGTGGTATTTCATGATTGCCGAGATGACGGCGAGGTTGTGCCCCTGATCGAGGGTCGCGGTCGTGAGCCTGCGTCCCGCGTCGATGGTGTAGGCATTCGCCGCGATCCGCGCGAGCGGCTCCTGCACGCCACCGAACAGGCCGATGGGCATGCCGAACTGTTTGCGCACCCGCGCGTAGGCTCCGGTCGAATGGGCCGCGACAGAGGCCGCCGCAGCCGACAGGGAGGGCAGCGAAATGCCCCGACCGGCCGACAGCGCGCTCATCAGCATCATCCAGCCTTTGCCAGCGTAATCGGGCCCGCCGATGATGTTCTCGAGCGGGATGAAAACGTCCTCGCCGGTGGTCGGGCCGTTCATGAACATGGTGCCGGAAGGCAGGTGGCGCCGCCCGGTCTCCACCCCCTGCAGATCGGTGGGCACGAGGGCGCAGGTGATGCCGAGGTCGCTCTCGCCGCCAAGATGCCCGTCCGGGTCGCGCAGTTGGAAGGCGAGGCCCAGAACCGTGCAGACCGGCGCGAGGGTGATATAGCGTTTGGCCCAGTTGAGCCGGATTCCCAGAACCTCTTTGCCGTTCCACTCGCCCTTGCAGATCACGCCGTTGTCCACCATTGCGGAGGCATCCGACCCCGCTTCTTCACTGGTGAGACCGAAGGCGGGAAGCTCCTCGCCCTTGGCAAGTCGCGGCAGCCAATGTGCCTGCTGGTCGTCTGTGCCAAACTGGAGGATCAGTTCGCCGGGTCCGAGCGAGTTGGGCACCATGACGGTCACGGCCCCGGCGAGGGAATGGGCCGAGATGTAGCGCACCACTTCGGAATGGGCGTAGGCCGAAAAGCCCAGCCCGCCATGTTCCTTGGGGATGATCATGCCGAAGAACCCCTTGGCGCGCAGGAAGTCCCACGCCTCGCGGGGCAGGTCGCCGGTCATCTTGTCGATTTCCCAGCTGTCCAGCATGTCGCAGAACTCGCGGACCGGCCCGTCCATGAAGGCCTGTTCCTCATCCGTCAGCTTTGGCGCGGGGACGCCGCGCAGCATCGACCAATCCGGGTTGCCGGAAAACAGTTCGGCTTCGAAATGGACATCGCCGGACTCCACCGCTTCGGCTTCGGTGCTCGACAGGGTCGGCAGCGCACCCTTGGCCCACTTGAAAATCGGCTTGGTCAGGTAGTTCTTGCGAAATGACATGGATCGCCCTCCTGACCGGTCAACGCCGGGTGCGGTCGGGTGTTCCTTCACGGGCGGGTGTATCGGCCGCAGCGCTCGGTGCGCCGCTCGCATGTTTCGGGCAAGCCGTTGACCGCGTGCGGAAAACCGGGCAGCCAGCGCCGCCATTTTCGTGGCGTCAGCGCAGAGGTTTCGTCAGGAGTTCAGGATCTCGTTGCGGCGGGCGCGTTCGATAGCGGCGTAGTGGTCGTAGAGATCGAGTTGCGCGGCGTTGAACCCATTGCCCCGGATGTCCAGCGCCGCCAGCGCCTCGGCGATCCGGCCCCGGATGGCGGGCACCTCGCCCGCATGGACGCAATAGGTGGTAAGATACCACGCCACGAAGCGGGCCCGGAAGGCGGGCCCCACGGCGTCCAGCCCGTCGAGCGCGTGGGCGAGTTCGCCGGGCGTCGTCGCCTCCCATGTCGCGATGCGGAAATCCGACCGGCCATAGGCGACCACGGGCTTGCCATGCACCAGCGCCTCGAACAGAACGCCGGAGTTGCAGCCGACCACCGCTTCGGCCCCCGCGATCAGCGGATGGATCGAGCCGGTGGAGAGATGCAGGTTGCCGTAGTCGCGCGACAACTCCTTCAGCCCCGCTTCGATACGGCGCGCGGTGCAGAGCGGATGACGCTTGGCCACGACCGACCAGCCCCGCGCCCTGGCCTTGGCCGCGGTTATGGCGAGCGCATCGATCTGGTCTATATGCGCAAAGCCCGCGACCGGGTCCTCGATCGTCTGGAGGGGCACGAACAGATAGGGGCCTCCGGGCAGGTCCGCCTCTGGCTTCGGCTGGGCATATTTCGACGCGTTCCGGCGCACCAAGGTCTGGCGCAACTCTGCCACGAAATGCTCGGCGGTCTTCAGCGGGACACGCTCGATCTCGTGGCGAAAACGCTCCGGCTCGTTCGCGAGCTTCGAGAAGCCCGAGTATCCCATCGGATCGGCGGTGTAATAGGGCGGAACGTAGCTTTCCTTGAACCGAAGCAAATTGCCATCGTCACCATGCGAGTGAAAGCTGATGACAAGCTGGCCGTGGGCATGCAGCCGTTCGGCCCCGTCGGCGGCATAGGGCAGGCGGATCGGGCGCACCGTCACGGACAGTTCCGCCAGCGCGACGAGGAGCGAGGCGTAAAGCCGTTGATGCCGGTCGCGGTCCAGCGGGTTGTCGAACCACTCCGACGGCACTTCGAGGATGACATCGGCGTCGCTCATCGCCTCACCGCATCTCGCCGCGCGGGAACAGGAGGCGGCCGAGGAGCTGGCCAATCTTCGACGGGCTGCGGCGCACGAACAGGATCGGGTCGCGCTTGAGGTCGGCGACCATCGCGTGGTTCCCGGTCACCCGCAGGCCCCAGGACAGAACCGGCACCCAAACCTTGAAGGCACCCAAGGCGTCGGCATTCGGATACATGAGCCCGACCTGAAGCGGGCGATGATGCGACCAGTGGCGGCGCACATATTCCGCGGGCTCACGCAGAAATTCCGGCGACTGGTCGGGCATGGCCTTGGAAACATAGAGCCGGTCCACGATCGGGGCGAGGAGCCAGAGGCGCCACCCGAAGTGCCCGTAGTTCACGATCCTCGGCTGGCCCGCCCGCACGTTCACCGGCTTCGAGACGCCCGCGTAGATCGGCCTGTCGTCCGTCAGCCCGTTGGTGTCGAGGAAGGCGCGTTCGACGAGCGCAAGCTCCTCGGGGTGGAGCGACACTTCTTCCTCGGGGCCCTGTGCGGGCGTGGCGGGAAAGAGCGTTCCGTCCTCACGTCCGAAGTAGCGCTTAGCGATTTCCGCGTTGCTCTCTGCCGTCTCTGCCACGATCCGCTCCGACAGGTCCGGGGTCAGATACCACGGTTTCGTCATCGGCAGGCCGCGTTCCTCGCGCCAAGCCTGAAGTCCCGTCGTCACCGTCTCGATAAAGGTGAAATAGGCGTCGCGGTTCTTGAACTCGCGCGTGTTGTACATGCGTATGAGCTCCACATGCGCCGTCGAGAGCCGCGCGGAATTGGCCTGCAGCCCGTCGGGCTCCGGCAACTCGCGCAACATGGGCAAGTTGGTCACATGCGCGAAATCGGTGAGCAGATCGCCACCCTCGAAACCCTCCTTGCCAAACAGCCGCGCAGTCACGTTGTCCGGCCCGATGGCCTCCGCCCAGGCATCGAGCGGATTGCGGTAGTCGAGCCGCTCGCGCGTCACTTCGTCGGCGAGCCATGCCTCGAACGACACGTCCACCCG
>NZNT01000006.1 GCA_002695005.1 Maritimibacter sp. | reverse complement strand
GGGGGGAGGCTGGCCTCCCCCCAACGAGTCGGGCGGGCACAGCCTGTCCGAAACCTCTTTCCCCCAAATCTCCACCATGCTATCCGCCGCGCGACGCTTGCAACCGGGCATTGCCCGACGAACGAAAGAGGGACCGACATGGCCATTCAACGCACTTTCTCGATCATCAAACCGGACGCCACCAAGCGCAACCTGACCGGCGCGATCAACGCCAAGCTCGAGGCCGCCGGCCTGCGCATCGTCGCCCAGAAGCGCATCCAGCTCTCCAAGGCCCAGGCAGGCGTGTTCTACGGCGTGCACAAAGAGCGCCCGTTCTATGACGAACTGTGCGAATTCATGTCGTCCGAGCCGATCGTGGTTCAGGTTCTCGAAGGTGAAAACGCCATCGCGAAGAACCGCGAAGTCATGGGCGCGACCAACCCCGAAGAGGCCGCCGAAGGCACCATCCGCAAGGAATTCGCGCTGTCCATCGGCGAGAACTCGGTCCACGGCTCCGACGGCGAAGACACCGCCGCCGAGGAAATCGCCTACTTCTTCTCGGGTCTCGAACTGGTCGGCTGACCTCTTCAAGCCTTACATCTCAAGGGCCGCCCCGTATCGGGCGGCCCTTTTTCGTTATAATGCCAACGCGCGTTAACCTTTTGTTAGGACTCTACTCCCACCTTCCGAAGAATGCATGTCGGAGGTACTATTTATGCCTGATGTTGAAGCTATTTCCGTTACGCGGGATGAACATATCGAAAAGATTGCATCGCGGTTCGACGTGCGCGAGGTGACGACAGCGTTCATCGAGCCGATGGTGATCCTCGAAACGGCGGTGCCTTTCGGCGTTGCGCTGGTCGAACTCGAAGCCGTCGGGCTTGAAGTGGCAGGCCGCGCGCGGCTGTGTGCCGAGCCGACCGCGCCGTCTTACTACGCGATCTTCGCTCAGGGCGCCGTCTGACGCGCCTCAGCGAAACTGGTCGAAGAAGGACCAGACAAAGGCCGCACCGTCCACCTCGTCCGTCTCGGGGCCGATGATCGCCTCCGGCACGTCCGGACCGCCGCCGGGCCAGCGATGGCCCATCCCCTCGATGGTAAGCGCCCAGATCGGCCGGGTGCAGCCCTGCCAGCGGGTGAAGATCGCCACCGTGCCGTCCTGCTTCGCATCATACCGCCGATCTTCCGCCGGTCGCCCGCAGCGCGCGCGGCGGGCAAAGATAGCCTGCGTTTCGGCATGGCTTACGACGGGGACCACGGCGCCCGGCCCGGACGGCAGCGCCCCGCCACCGATCGGCACGACCGGGTCCTCGGTTCCATGGATGATGAGCGCCGGCATCGCCCGCCCGGCGGCGCAGACGCCCGCAAGCGTAGTGGGAAGTGGCATGGCCACGCTCGCGATGGCACGCACTCCGGGCCGCGTGCAGGCATAGGCATAGGTCAGCTGCCCGCCCATCGACAGGCCCACGAGGAACACCCGGTCCGGGTCGATATCCGCGCGGCCCTTGGCCTCTGAAATGACCCGGTCGAGATAGGCGATGTCATCGCGCGGCACCGTCTCGCCGACAGAACCGGGAAGGCCGGGGACATCCCAGAACCGCAGATGCGCCGACGGAAAAGCGACCACAAGCCCCTCGTAATCCACGAGAGCCTCCCACGTCCCGCGCGTGGTGCGCCGCATCCTGTCGCCGGTCTGAAGCGCGCCGTGCAGGACGAGGACAAGGGGCAGGGGGCCCGCCGCCTCGCGCGGCGTGAAAAGCTGGAACTGGCGCTTCAGACCGTCCTGCTCAAATCGGATCACCTCGGCCTGAGCCGTGGAGGCGACGAGCATCAGGACGGCGGCGAGCCAGCGCATCATGCGCGCGCCCTCACGCCGATTTCATCGAGCATCGCCTCGATCCCGGTCCGGTCGCGCCGCGTGTCCGCCTTCAGCGCCTCGAACCGAAGCTTGAGCGCGTCTTTCTCGGCCCCCTTGCAGTCGTTCCACGGGCGCCCCTGCAATCCCATCACCAAGGCATAGTAGCCGATGAAATGCGCAGGTTCCCCGGCGGCGAGCCAGCGGGCATAGGCCGCATCCGCCCCAAGGGCGCGCAGCGCCTCGGCACTGTCGACGCCCGCACGGGCGAAGCCTTCGGCCGTGGCCGGTCCGAGATTCGGGATTGAGGTGACAGGTGTCGTCATGGCGCAACTCTGCGCCCGGTTCGTCAGCCCGTCAATCGCCGCGAGACTCGCGGGCTCAGATCGCCGCCCAGTCCGTGATGACCGGCTTGGGCGTGGGCGTTTCCGCCTCGGCCTTGCGGTCGGTCTTCTGCGCGGGTTTCGGTTGGCTCGCGGCGGTGTCACGCGCAGAGTCGCGCGGATCCTTGTAGGTTGCCATCTGCCTCGTCCTTCTTGTGTGGGCCTTGGGCTGCCGCCCTGACCCGATGGGTTTATCCACCCTGGCGCCCGTCTTTCTGCGGGCTATCCGATCAGGCTGAGCCGGGAATCGGGTTGGGGCGTGGCGGAATTAGGGCGAAACTATGGCCATGAACAAGACGGTTAATGCGCGTCCGCCGGGGGCTTTTCCGGTGTGGGCGGGGCTCCGCCGATGGCACCGGTTTTGCATTCATGGAACAGAATGTGATGCGATGTGTTGGCCCCCCGAGAGACACGCAAAGGAGGCAGCATGACACGCGCCGAGGTTAAGACGTTCTGGGATGAGACGACCGGAAGCTGGCAATACGTCGTCCACGACCCCGCCACGCGGAAGGGGGCGATCATCGACCCGGTTCTGGATTTCGACCAACAATCCGGGTCGGTCGTGACCCGCAATGCCGAGCGTATCCTCGACTATGTGAAAGAGGCCGGGCTCGACATCGTGTGGGTGCTCGACACCCACCCCCATGCCGACCACTTCAGCGCCGCGCACTGGCTCGCCCAGCGGCTCGATGCCCCGCGCGGGATCGGCGAGAAGGTGACTGGGGTGCAGGAGTTGTGGGCCGACTTCTACCACACGCCGGAGTTTCCCTGCGACGGTCGCCAGTGGGACAACCTGTTTGCCGACGGCGACACCTTCGCGGTGGGCGAGTTGGAGGGCCGCGTCATGTTCACGCCCGGCCATACCCTTGCATCGGTCAGCTATGTGATCGGGGACACGGCCTTCGTCGCTGATACGCTCATGATGCCCGATGTCGGCACAAGCCGGGCGGATTTCCCCGGTGGCAGTTCTTCGGAGCTTTACGACAGCCTGCAACGCCTCCTGTCGCTGCCGGACGAGACGCGGCTGTTCATCGGTCACGACTACGCCCCCGGCGACCGCGACGCGGCCTGTGAGGCGACGGTGGCCGAGCATGAGGCGGACAACGCGCACCTCGCGGGCGACGTCTCGAAGGCCGATTACCAAAACACCCGCGACGCGCGCGACGACACCTTGCCGCTGCCCGACATCATGCTCTACGCGCTTCAGGTGAACATCCGGGGCGGGCGTCTGCCGGAGCCGGAGTCGAACGGGTGCAGCTACCTCAAGGTGCCAGTGAACCTGTTCGAGCCACGCTGAAGCGCCGCGCAACGAAAAGGGCCGCCCGTGACACCACGGGCGGCCCTTCTGATCTTGCGGGAGGCGAAGATTACTCTTCGTCTTCCTCCGAAGCGGTCTCGCCGGACTGCTCTTCTTCGACAGCTTCCGCCAGGTCGTCGTCGTCGGACGCGGCCGAGCCGATGTCGTCGAACAATTCCGAGATCTCGAATTCTGCAGCGGCTTCTTCTTCCGCGGCGAGCTCCTGGATCGACTTGCCGGAGGCCTGAAGTTCGGCTTCTTCCGGCGACCGCGCGACGTTCAGCGTGATCGTGACCATGACCTCGGGGTGCAGGTGGATTTCCACCTCATGCAGACCCAGCGTCTTGATCGGCTCACGGATGAGTGCCTGCTTACGGTCGATCGAGTAGCCTTCTTTGGTGGCAACGTCGGCCGCGTCACGGGTGGTGACGGAGCCATACAGGTTGCCGCCGTCGGACGCTGCACGAATCACGACGAACTGCTGTCCGTCGAGCTTCCCGGCCAGCGACTCGGCCTCTTTCTTGGTTTCGAGGTTGCGGGCCTCGAGCTGGGCTTTCTGGTCTTCGAACTGGGCGATGTTGGCCTTGGAGGCCGTCAGCGCCTTGCCCTGCGGCAGGAGGTAGTTGCGGGCGAAGCCCGGCTTCACCTCGACCACTTCGCCCATCTGGCCAAGCTTGGCCACGCGTTCGAGAAGGATGACTTCCATGGGATCTCTCCTTACTTCACGGCGTAGGGCAGCAGGGCGAGGAACCGGGCGCGCTTGATGGCACGGGACAGTTCACGCTGCTTCTTGGCCGAGACGGCGGTGATACGGCTGGGCACGATCTTGCCACGCTCAGAGATGTAGCGCTGAAGCAGTTTCGTGTCCTTGTAGTCGATCTTGGGTGCATTGTCGCCGGAGAACGGGCAGACCTTGCGACGGCGGAAAAACGGTTTCGCAGCCATGTGTTAGCTCCTTCTCTCTCAGCGATCGCGACGTTCACGACGGTTGTCGCGTTCGTCACGTTTCTGCATTTGAACCGACGGGCCTTCTTCGTGGCCGTCGACCTTGATGGTCAGCACGCGCATCACGTCGTCATGCAGGCGCATGAGGCGTTCCATCTCCTGCACGGCGTCCGACGGTGCGTCCGTGCGCAGGAAGGCATAGTGGCCCTTGCGGTTCTTGTTGATCTTGTAGGCCATCGTCTTGACGCCCCAGTATTCCGAGTCGACGACTTTGCCGCCGTTGTCGGAAAGGACGGTCGAGAAGTGCTCGACAAGGCCTTCGGCTTGCGCGTTGGACAGGTCCTGACGCGCAATCATCACATGCTCGTAAAGCGGCATGATCACTCCAGTTTTTCAGGCGCGCTTCAAAGAACGGATCACCCTTCCGCACCCGTTCACGAGAGGCCACGCGGTTCATCCAATCCGCGGAAGGAAGCGCCCTTTTACATGGGATCGCCTTGATTGCAAGGACGAATGAGGGGTTTCCGGCCAGCGCGACATGCCCCGGAATGACCCGGTAAGCGCCCTGAGCCGTGCCATTCCATGCCCCAATCCGGCCACGTTCGTAAATAAAGGTGATCGGTGGGAAGACATTCGCAACCGCGAGGGACCGACAATGAACGCTTTGGCAGGAAACCTGGAATTTCCGACCGCTGGACAGGCGCAGGCCCGTCAGGGCAGTGACAACTGCCTCACGATGACCCCGTGGGGCTACATCGTCGGCAACGGATGCCCGCTCGACGCCAATATCCTGCGCTATTCGCTGGCCCGGTTCTTCGGGATCATCCTGTTCATGTCGGGGCTCGTGATCGGCCTTCTGCCGGACGGCGAGGCGGGCAGCGGCCTTATCGCAATGAAACTGGGCGCGATGGTCATGTTCATGCTGCTGGGCGCGGTCCTGTTCCGCGCCGGGCGCGAACGTCCGGGTATCGAGATGCATGTCGACCTCAAGCACAACGTGATCCGCCTTGGCGGTCGCGACCTCTCGGGCACGTTCAGCCCGACGGACATCCTGCGCTTCGACGAAGTGCAGTCGGTTTTCCTGCTGCGCAACGCGAACACCAGTCAACCCGCGCGGCTGTTCCTGCGCCTCGGCGATAACGTCGCCATCGAGATTTCGCAGGGCGGGCGCCAGCCGATGGAACGGCTGCGCCAGCGCATCACCTACGACCTGACCTACGGCAAACGCGCGGCCTGACACCGCCGCTGGGCGTTGCGCCGGGGCCGCTGCCACGCTATCCCCTCGTCAATCGAGAACGAGGGAGGGGCCATGACCCGCGCATTCGTATTTCCCGGACAGGGCGCTCAGACCATCGGTATGGGCCGCGATCTGGCCGAGGCCTATCCGGCCGCCAAGGCGGTCTTCGATGAGGTCGATGAGGCGCTTGGCCTCAAACTGTCCAACATCATCTGGAACGGCGAGCAGGACGAACTCACGCTCACCCAGAACGCCCAGCCTGCTCTCATGGCCACCTCGCTCGCCGCGATGCGCGCGCTGGAGGCCGAAGGGGTGGGTGTCGAGGCCGCCGGTTTCGTCGCTGGTCATTCGCTGGGTGAATACTCCGCACTGGCCGCCGCCGGTGCTATTTCCATAGCCGACACCGCCCGTCTCCTGCGCACCCGCGGCGAAGCGATGCAAAAGGCCGTGCCGGTGGGCGAAGGCGCGATGGCCGCGCTTCTTGGCCTCGACTTCGTCGCCGCGAAGGCGGTGGCCGAGGAAGCCGCGCAGGGCGAGGTCTGTCAGGCCGCCAACGACAACGACCCCGCGCAGGTGGTCGTCTCGGGCCACAAGGCCGCCGTGGAACGCGCGGTCGAGATCGCCAAGGAGAAGGGCGCGCGCCGCGCGGTGCTGCTTCCGGTCTCCGCCCCGTTCCATTGTGCGCTGATGCAGCCCGCCGCCGATGTGATGGCCGAGGCGCTCGCCGCCGTCACCATCAACGCGCCCGCCGTGCCGCTCGTCGCAAACGTGAAGGCCGAGGCTGTTTCGGACCCCGACACGATCCGCCAGCTCCTCGTCGAGCAGGTGACCGGCTCGGTGCGCTGGCGCGAAAGCGTGCTCTGGATGGCCGCGAACGGCGTCGACGCGACGTGGGAGATCGGGGCGGGCAAGGCCCTCACCGGCATGATCCGCCGGATCGACAAGAGCCTCGCCACCGCCACGGTCGGCGCACCGGATGAGGTCAAGGCCGCCGCCGAACAGGCCGCAGGCTGACCCGACACATTAACGAAGGACGAGATATGTTTGATCTGACTGGAAAATGCGCGCTCGTGACCGGCGCGTCTGGCGGGATCGGCGGCGAGATCGCCAAGGCGCTTCACGCCGCCGGGGCCACCGTCGCCATCTCCGGCACACGCGAAGAGCCGCTCAAGGCACTTGCGGGCGAGCTGGGTGACAGGGTGCACGTCGTGCCCTGCAACCTCTCGGACCCCGAGGCGGTCGACGCCCTGCCCAAGCAGGCGGTCGAGGCGATGGGCGCGCTCGACATCCTCGTCAATAATGCGGGCATCACCCGCGACCAGATCTTCATGCGCATGTCCGACGACGACTGGCAAAGCGTCATCGACGTGAACCTGACTGCCACCATGCGGCTGTGCCGCGCCGTGATGCGCCCGATGATGAAGGCCCGCTGGGGCCGGATCGTGAACATCTCCTCCATCGTCGGTGCGACCGGCAACCCGGGGCAGGTGAACTACGCCGCCTCCAAGGCCGGCATGGTCGGCATGACCAAATCCATCGCCTATGAGGTCGCCTCGCGCGGGATCACGGCCAATTGCGTGGCCCCCGGCTTCATCGCCACCGCGATGACCGAGAAACTGACCGACGATCAGAAAGACAAGATCAACGGTCAGATCCCCACGGGCCGCATGGGCACGCCCGAGGAAATCGCCGCCGCCGTGCTCTATCTCGCATCACCCGAGGCGGGCTACGTCACCGGTGCGACCTTGCACGTCAACGGCGGCATGGCGATGCTCTGAGCACACGTTTCGGTTGTCCCTCGGCGGTCGCGCACGCGGTGCGCCGGGGCGGCGGACAAATCGTTTGCCCCCGGGATGCTTTATGCTAAAGGGGGCGGAGATTTGGCGCCGGGCAGCTTCGCTCACCGGCGTCGCCTCGCTCTGTCGAGGACAGTTCATGGCGCCCCGCAAGGGGCAAACGACAGGGCCAAGTGCCCGAAAAATATGAGGATATGATATGAGCGACGTCGCAGATCGCGTGAAGAAAATCGTAGTCGAGCACCTCGGCGTGGAAGAAGACAAGGTCACGGAATCGGCCTCGTTCATCGACGACCTCGGCGCTGACTCGCTTGATACCGTCGAGCTGGTCATGGCCTTCGAGGAAGAATTCGGCATCGAGATCCCGGACGACGCCGCGGAATCGATCCAGACCTTCGGCGACGCGGTAAAGTTCATCTCTGAAGCCGTCTGAACGACGACGCCAGAAAGTCGGACGGCGCCCCAACGCGGGCGCCGTTCTGCGTTTGAGGAGGAGGCTGCGGTTGACCGCCGCCCCGGGGCACTTCCGGCGTTTCGCGCTTGCCACGGGGGGGCGTGAGAGGCTATCCAACGCGCGGCAAAACAATCGAAAAAAGGGCTGTCTCGATGGAGAAGCGTCGCGTCGTCGTCACCGGTCTGGGCATGGTTTCGCCCCTGGCCTGCGGTGTTGAGGAAAGCTGGAAGCGGATCCTCGCCGGTAAGTCCGGCGCAGGGACAATCACCCGCTTCGACGCAAGCCGCGTGGTCACCAACTACGCCTGCGAAATCCCCTATGGCGACGGCTCGGACGGCACGTTCAACCCTGACGACTGGATGGAACCGCGCGACCGGCGCAAGGTCGACGACTTCATCCTCTATGGCATGGCGGCTGCCATTCAGGCGGTGCAGGACGCCGGGTGGACCGACCCTTCGGAAGAGGAACAACTGCGCACCGGCGTGATGATCGGCTCCGGCATCGGCGGGCTGAACTCCATCGCCGAAACGACGCTGATGGTCGCCGAGAAAGGCCCGCGCCGCATTTCGCCGTTCTTCATTCCGGGCTCGCTCATCAACCTGATCTCCGGACAAGTCTCGATCAAATACGGCTTCAAGGGCCCGAACCACGCGGTCGTCACGGCCTGTTCCACCGGCGCGCACGCCATCGGCGATGCCTCGCGCCTCATCATGCTGGGCGATGCCGACGTGATGGTGGCCGGCGGTGCCGAGGCCGCGATTTCCGAGATCGGGATCGGTGGCTTCAACGCCTGCAAGGCGCTCTCCACCAAACGCGCGGATGCGCCCGAAACAGCCTCGCGCCCCTATGACGCGGATCGGGACGGGTTCGTGATGGGCGAGGGGTCCGGCATTGTCGTGCTCGAGGAATATGAGCACGCCAAGGCGCGCGGCGCCAGGATCTACGGCGAAATCCTGGGCTACGGCATGTCCGGCGACGCTTATCACATCACCGCGCCCTCCGAAGATGGCGACGGGGGCTTCCGTGCGATGGAGGCCGCGCTCAAATCCGCCGGGCTCACGCCACAGGACATCGACTACATCAACGCACATGGCACCTCGACCATGGCGGACACGATCGAACTCGCGGCTGTCGAGCGCCTGCTGGGCGATCACGCGGCCAAGGCGACGATGTCCTCGACCAAATCGTCCATCGGTCACCTTCTGGGCGCGGCCGGGTCTGTGGAGGCGATCTTCTCGCTGCTCGCCCTGCGTGACCAGATCGCGCCGCCGACGATCAACCTCGACAATCCCGCCGTCGAGCCGAAGCTCTCGCTCGCCGCCAACGGCGCCGAGGAGCGTGAAATCGACGTCGCGCTGTCCAATTCCTTCGGCTTCGGCGGCACCAACGCCTGTCTCATCATGGGCAAGGTCCGCGATTGATGTGGCGAAACATCGCCTCCAACACCCTGTCCCTGATGATCGTCGCGCTCGTCGTGGTCGGCGGCGTGATCGGCTGGGGGCAGCGGCAGTATGTGGCCCAGGGGCCGCTTGAGACCGCCATCTGCCTGAAGGTGGAGCCGGGCTCGAACTTCAACCGCGTGTCCGATGCGCTTGAGGCGCAGGGCGCGATCACGAGCCCCTCGATCTTCCGCATGGGGGCCGAGTATTCCGGCAAGTCGACGCAGCTCAAGGCAGGCTCTTTCCTCGTGGACGAAAATGCCTCGATGGAAGAAATCGTGGACGTCGTGACGCGCGGCGGCGCGTCGACCTGCGGGACGGAAGTCATCTACCGGATCGGGATCAACTCGGCCGAATACCAGGTGCGCGAACTCGACCCGGCGACCCAGTCCTTCGTGACGGTGGCCGAATTCGCCCCGGACGCGGAGGTGCCCGCCGACTATACCCGCGTGCGCGATCAGGCCGACACCCGATACCGCATCGCCATCGCCGAGGGCACGACGTCCTGGCAGATCGTGAACGCGCTGCGTCAGGTCGAGTTTCTGGACGGCGAACTGGCCGAGGTGCCCGCCGAAGGCTCGCTTGCCCCGGACAGCTACGAGATGCGCCCGGACGATGCGCGCGCCGAGCTGATCGCGCGGATGGAAGACGCGCAGGACGCGCGCCTTGCCACGGCCTGGGAGAACCGCGCCGAAGGACTGCCTTACGACAGCCCTGAAGAGGCGCTCATCATGGCCTCCATCGTCGAAAAGGAAACCGGCGTCGCCGAGGAGCGTCGGCAGGTGGCGAGCGTCTTCGTCAACCGGCTTGAGCAGGGGATGCGGCTCCAGACCGACCCCACCGTGATCTACGGGATCACGAACGGGCAGGGTGTGCTGGGCCGCGGCATCCGCCAGTCCGAACTGCGCGCCGAGACGCCTTATAACACCTATGTCATCGCCGGACTTCCGCCGACACCAATCGCGAACCCGGGGCTTGCCGCGATCGAAGCGGCGGTCCACCCGGACAGCACCGATTACCTGTTCTTCGTGGCCGACGGCACCGGGGGCCATGCCTTCGCGACCACGCTCGAAGACCACAACCGCAACGTCGCCCGCTGGCGCGAGATCGAGGCGGAGCGGGCCGCGAACCAGTAGGCGAACGTTGGTCGCCGGGTGCTGAGCGGGCTGCCCCTAAACAGTGCGCCCCAAGCGGGGCGCGCTGGTTTCCGGGGACAATGGTGTCGGTCACACAAGAAACCCGCTCAGGGGATCGTGAATCCGGGCGGGGCAAGCGTGAACCCGCCGAACTCGAACCCCGGACTGACTGTGCAGCCGACGAGGGTATAGTCGCCGGTGGTCCGGGCTGCTTGCCAGTGGTCTGGCGGGACGGTGATCTGCGGCGCCTCACCCAGCGCAAGGGCGGGGCCGAGTGTCTGGTGGACGGCGGGCCCGGCCTCGCCAGATGCGATGGACAGCGTGAGGGGCGCACCGGCGTAGTAGTGCCAGGTCTCGGCAGCATCCACCTTGTGCCAATGGCTGTTTTCCCCCGCTTTCAGCAGGAAATAGATCGCCGTGCCGGGGCTGCGCGTCCCCTCCGGAGCCGGGGCGCGGAAGGTTTCCCGGAACCAGCCACCCTCGGGATGCGGGGTGAGGCACAGGGTCGCGATGATTTCGTCCGCCGTCATTCAGGGTCTCCGTCCCGCGCCACCAACAAACCCGCAAGCGCCGGGCGGCACTCGGTCGCGCGGGGCAGGCGGCGATGCTTGCGCAGGAACTCTACGGCCGGGCCGGGCCATAACACCAGCCTACGCTGTGCGATCCGGGCGCTGCTGCGCGGCGTTACGGGCCAACCCTCCGGCAAGTGCAGCGCGCGCAATTCGTGTTGCAGGACGATGCTTCGCGTCGCGATCGTGCGGCTCCGGGCCGGACTGCCGGGGGTGGTCACACGCAGGGCTGCACTGGCGCTGAGGGGGGCGCTCACAAGGAAAGCGGCGAGGAGTTGGCCGTCACCGGAAAACCGTGCCGTCCGCCTGTCCCAAGCGACAGGGATGTCGAGAACGGAATTGCGGAACCGCTCGGTCGCGAAGTCGGTTACGAGCTCGACCCGCGTGTTGCCGGTGTAGAGCGGTGCCACTTCGTGCGGAACCGATGCGGACGCGGTCGCCTCGGCGACCCACTTGGCGATGGTGGCATGGATCGGGCCGCGCGCGTAATGCACATCGTCGTCGTAATCTTCGGGCGTCAGCGCATCGGTTCCGCGCTCGGCGCGCAGGCGGGCGTTCACGTCGACGGGGTGCAGCCCGTAGTGGGACAGGAGCCTGCGCAGATCATCGTAATAGGCCCCGCGGTCGGTGCCCCGCTCGACCGGCAAGCTGGTGAGAAGGACGGGGACGAACCCCGCGCCGCGCGCGCGGGCGAGGCGGATCAGGTGCTCCACGCCTGCGAGCAGGTAGTCGACCGCCAACCCATCGCGATCGAGGATCTCGCGGTCATTGAGCGCGTATTCCCACACCACCACGTCGCCCGGCCCGACATTGGGACCGGAGAAAAAGCGGAACAGCGCCGTATAGCTCGACGTGGCCCCGATGGCGTGGTTCTGCACATCGCCCATCGCGGCAGTGTAGGGGCGGGTCCAGCCCGCCCCCATGCGCGTGTTCGATCCGCCGAAGAGGTGGACGGTCATGGACGACGCGCAGCCCTGATCACTTCAGGATCGACCGGCCCGCATATTCCGCGGTCTCGCCGAGCGCTTCCTCGATCCGGATGAGCTGATTGTACTTCGCCAGCCGGTCGGACCGCGCCAGCGACCCGGTCTTGATCTGACCGCAGTTCGTGGCGACGGCGAGGTCGGCGATGGTCGCATCCTCGGTCTCGCCCGAGCGGTGCGACATGACATTCGTGTAGCGCGCGCGGTGGGCCATATCGACGGCCTTGAGCGTTTCGGACAGCGAACCGATCTGGTTCACCTTGACCAGCATGGAGTTCGCCACGCCCCGCTTGATGCCGTCGGCCAGCCGCACCGGGTTGGTCACGAACAGGTCGTCGCCCACAAGCTGCACCTTGTCGCCGATCTTGTCGGTGAGAATTTTCCAACCGTCCCAGTCGTCTTCGGACATCCCGTCTTCGATCGAGATGATCGGGTAGGCGTCGCAGAGCGCGGCGAGGTAGTCGGCGTTTTCTTCGGAGGTGAGCGATTTGCCTTCGCCCGCCATCTCGTACTTGCCGTTCTTGTAGTATTCGGTCGAGGCGCAATCGAGGGCGAGGTAGATGTCCTCGCCCGGTTTGTAGCCCGCCTTTTCAATCGATTTCAGGATGAAATCGAGCGCCTCGTTGGTCGAGCCAAGCTCGGGCGCAAAGCCACCCTCATCGCCCAGACCCGTGGACATGCCCGCCGCCGAAAGCTCCTTTTTCAGCGTGTGGAACACCTCCGACCCCATGCGCACCGCCTCACGGATGTTGTCCGCAGCCACCGGCATGATCATGAATTCCTGAATGTCGATCGGGTTGTCGGCATGTTCGCCGCCGTTGATGATGTTCATCATCGGGACCGGCAGCACCCGCGCGGACGATCCCCCGACATAGCGATAAAGCGGCAGCATCGAGAAATCGGCGGCGGCCTTGGCGGCGGCCAGCGACACGCCGAGGATCGCGTTCGCGCCCAGGCGTCCCTTGTTGTCGGTGCCGTCCAGCTCGATCATGGCGCGGTCCAGCATCTCCTGCTCGGTCGCGTCCATCCCCGCCAGTTCCTCGGCGATCTCGCCATTGACCGCGTTCACGGCCTCCAGCACGCCCTTGCCCAGGTAGCGGTTCTTGTCGCCATCGCGCCGCTCGACGGCCTCATGCGCGCCGGTGGAGGCACCGGAGGGAACAGCGGCGCGCCCCATCGTGCCGTCTTCGAGGATCACGTCGACCTCGACCGTCGGGTTGCCCCGGCTGTCGAGAATCTCGCGGGCGAAAATGTCGATGATGGTGCTCATGGCGCTGTTTCCCGGTTGAATGACTTGGTTGATGCGGGTTCTAGCGGTCACGGCGCGCGAGGAAAAGGGCGGTTGCGCCAACGGTTATGGCAATGAACCATTGAGATACTGCGTCCGCGTGATAGACACACGGGGCTTTTTGGAGAGGGAGGGATCATGTCGGGACCCAGGGTCATGATTGCGGGCGGCGGGATCGGCGGTTTGGCCACCGCGCTGACGTTGCACCAGATCGGCGTCGACTGCGTCGTGTTCGAAGGCGTGCGGGAGCTCAAGCCGCTCGGCGTCGGGATCAACATACAGCCCAACGCGGTGCGTGAGCTTTACGACCTCGGGATCGGTCAGGACGCGCTGGATCGCGTGGGTGTGCCTGCGAAGGAATGGGCGCTCGTGGGCCTCAACGGCAACGACATCTATTCCGAAGAACGCGGCACCTTCGCCGGCTACGACTGGCCGCAATACGCGGTTCATCGCGGGCAGTTCCACATGCTGCTGGCCGACACCTTTATGGAGCGGGCCGGGGCAGGGGCGCTGGAACTCGGCGCGCGCGTCACCGGCTACCGAAACAACGCGGACGGGACCGTGACGGCCTTTGTCGAGACCGAGGCGGGCACCCGCGAGGAAACCGGGTCGCTCCTCATCGGGGCCGACGGTATCCATTCGCAGCTCCGCGCCCAGATGCACCCCGACCAGCCGCCCATCAACTGGGGCGGCGCGATCATGTGGCGCGGCACGACGGTCGCCAAGCCGATCCGCTCCGGCTCGTCCTTCGTGGGGCTGGGGACGCACAGGCACCGCATGGTGATCTACCCGATCAGCCACCCGGACCCGGACACCGGCCTTGCGCTCATCAACTGGATCGCCGAGATGACGGTGGACCCGGCCTCGGGCTGGGAAAAGTCGGGCTGGTTCCGCCCGGTCGAGATCGAGGAATTCGCGGACAACTTCGAGGGGTTCAAATACGACTGGCTCGACGTGCCGGAGATGCTGCGCAAGGCCGACGTGGCCTATGAGAACCCGATGATCGACCGTGATCCCATCGACTGCTGGGTCGACGGCGCCGTCGCCCTGATGGGGGACGCGGCCCACGCCATGTATCCCACCGGATCGAACGGCGCGAGCCAGGCTGTGATCGACGCACGGGTGCTGGGCGCGAAACTGGTGGAGCATGGCGTGACCCCGGCGGCGCTCACCGCCTATGACGCGCAGATGGCCGGACCGATCGGCGAGGTCGTGCTGCGCAATCGCGGCGCCGGCCCCTTCGGCCTGCTCAACATGGTGGATGAGCGCTGCGGGGGTGAATTCGACAATATCGACGACGTGATCCCCGAGGCCGAGCGGCGCGACTTCATGGCCAAGTATCAGGCCGCCGCCGGGTTCGCGCGCGAAGCGCTGAACGCCGCGCCGCCGATGATCCCGCCGGGGGCGAAGGCCGCCGACCTCACGCCGGCCGAGTGATCACGACGGGCGCACGGGCGAAGCCACGGGTTTCGCCCTGCGCGCGGCCCGGCTCACCCGTGCCTCGCGGATGATGGTGTAAAGCCCCGCTGCCACGATCAGCGCGGCCCCGACCAGCGTCCAGAGGTCCGGCACCTCGTCGAAAAACACCAGCGCGAAGATGATGGCATAGACGAGCCGCGTATAGCGGAACGGCGTGACGGCGGGCACGTCACCCGTCTGCATCGCCCGTGTCAGCGCGTAATAGCCCATCATGCCGAGCGCGGTTGCGCCGAGCATCAGCCCGGCATCGCTGGCCCCCGGCAGGATCGGCGCTTCGAACAGGAGCAGAACGGCCCCCGCGATCATCCCCATGAAGAACCCCCAGCTCGAGGTTTGCAGCGGGTGAATGTCCTTCGGCGTGATCCGCGTCGCAACATCGCGCACGGCAAGCCCGATGGCCGCGCCAAGGCCCAGAAGCGCCTCGGGGCGGAACGCTTCGGCGCCGGGGCGCAGGATGATGACGACACCGACGAGGCCCACGGCGATGGCCACCCAGCGCCGCCATCCCACCGTCATGCCGAGAAACAGGATGGCGCCGATGTTCACGAACAGCGGGTTCGCTTGAAGCAGCGCCGACAACAGTCCCAACGGAACAAGCGTCAGGCCGAGGACGAAACAGGTGGTGCCGACCAGCTCGCCCAGATTCCGGATCAGGATGATGGGATGGAAAAAGCGACGGGTGAACACGCTCTGCCCGCGCACCGCCGACATGATCGCGAAGATGGCCGCGCCCACGCCGCCCAGCACGACGAGTACGACGCCGAGCGGAACCCGCTCAGTCACGATTTTCACCAGCACGTCTTCGGAGGCGAACATGCCCATCGCGAGGACCATGAGCGCTGCGCCGCGGATATTCTCCATCGAACCGGACTCCGGGGCGGGATGCCCCGGACCGTCCTTATCCCGGCGCGCGTGGCGGCGAAAGGTGGGCGCGCGATATGTCTTTGCGTGCCCGCCGGGGCAGGGTAGGAGAGCGCGAAGATCGAGAGCGCCATGACCCGTTTCACCTTCCGCCCCATCGTCCCCTCCGACCACCCGGCGCTTGCCGCCCTCTGGCGTGAAAGCGCGTCGGTCATGGGGCTGGACAACAGCTACCTGCCGTCGGTCGCCGACCTCACCACGCGCCTGGACACGCATTTCGGACCGGGGTGGGAGATGACGCTGGCCGAGGATGGCGACAGGATGGCGGGGTTCCTCGCGATCCATCCCCAGGACAGGGTGCTGGGCCAACTGTTTCTCCACCCGGATGTCATTGGCGAAGGCCTCGGGCACCTGTTCTTTGACCGGGCCAAGGCGCGGATGCCGCAGGGATTCACCCTCTACACCCCCGCCGAGAACCATCGCGCGCGCGCGTTTTACGAGGCGGGCGGAATGCATGTGACGCACCACACGACGCATCCCGAGTTCGGACATGAGGTGGTCTATTACCACTGGCCCGGCACCTAGCTGCGGGCGCGCACCATTTCGACCAGCTTCGCCACCGTGTTGAGGTTGCGCGCCGTGGTGGCGACACCCAGCGCCCTTTCCACCCGTTCGGCGAGTTTCGAGCGTCCGATCCCCTCCGGCGCATCGAGGTGGAAGAACAGGCCGTCGAGGGCGAAACGCTCGCTCTCCTTGGCCAAACGCTTGAGCGTATCGAGGTCCGGCGCCACCGGCGCGGTCTCGCAAAACCAGATGTTGCCGAACTTGGGGCGCTCGAACGCGTCCGCAAAGGGAAAAGCCGCATAGGCCGCGATCACCTCGTCGCCGGGGATCACCATGACACGCGGCGCGTGGCCCTGCGCCGCCGCGATCCGCGCGGTCAGGTCGGTCGCGAAGGCCGCAGCGTCGATGTCACCGGCAAAGACCGCGTTTCCCGATTGGATATAAGTCTCCGGGGCCTCGGCCCCCAGCGCCGCCAGATGCCCGCGCAGGTCGTCCATCGCCAGCTTGCCGGTGCCGCCCACGTTGATCCCGCGCAACAGGCACACCCAGACGGTCATACCACCAGCTTGCCTTCCATGACCCGCACCGCGCTCCCGCTCACCGTGACACGGCCGGGGGCGGCCTCGACTTCGATCAGCGAGGGCCGGCCCATGTCCTCGCCCTGATGGATCGTGAGCGACAGCGGCGCACCGTCTGCCTCGCACAACAACGCGCCAAGCGCGGCGGCGGCGGACCCGGTGGCTGGATCCTCGGGCACCCCGTCCAGCGGCGCGAACATCCGCATGTGAATGCTGCCGCCATCGCGCACATAGGCAACCTGCGGAAAGCTGACCCGGCCCGGATAGCGCGCGGCCCCCTCACGAAGCGCCGTGGTATCCGGCACGAGGTCGGACAGGGCGGCACGGTCGACGAGTTCCGTGAAGGTGTAGGCGACCCCCACGCTCGCCATGACCGGCTGGCCCATTATGGTCGGCCCTGGCGTGCCGAGCGCACGGGCGACGAGGGCCGCGTCAGGATGCGCCAGCCGCTCCAGCGCGACTTCGTTGGTGAAGGAGGCACGCCCGTCTCCGGCCCGCACATGCATGGGGCCGACGCCAAGCTCGAGTATGAAATCCGGCCCAAGTCCCGCTTCGCCGAGCATGACCACGGTTCCGATGACCGGGTGGCCCGCAAAGGGCAACTCGGTCGATGGGTTGAAGATACGCGCCTTGGCGACCCCTTCGCCCTCCGGCGGGTAGAGAAACACCGTCTCGGAAAAGTTGAACTCCCGCGCGATGGTCTGAAGCCGCGCCTCCGGCAACTCCGCTGCGTTGGGCACGATGGCGAGCTGGTTGCCGCCGAAGGGCCGGTCGGTGAAGACGTCGTAGACGAGGTAGTCGGTCATGCGGTTACATCAGCTCCGGTTCGCGGCCCAGCTTCGTCGCCAGCCGTTTGATGGTCAGCCCCTGCACGATGATCGAGAAGATCACGACGATATAGGTGGCGGTCAGGATGAGCGGTTTCCACTCGCTGTCGGGCAGGGACAATGCAAGCGCGACCGAAATGCCGCCCTTCAGACCGCCCCATGTCATGATCGGGATCACGCCGGGCGAGAAGTCGCGGAACGGGCGCAGGATCAGGACGGGGATCGCCACGGCTGCAAGGCGCGCGACAAGGGCCAGAACGATGGCCAGAAGGCCTGCAAGCACGGTGTCGAGGGTGAAGGCCACAAGGAAGACCTCGAACCCGATCATCAGGAACAGCACGGCATTGAGGATTTCGTCGATCAGTTGCCAGAAGCTCTCGACATAGCGCCGCGTCTGTTCGCTCATCCCGTGCTTCGCGCCGACGTCACCGATCAGAAGCCCGGCGCTCACCGCCATGATCGGGGCCGAGATATGCAGCGCGACGGCAAGCTCGTAACCGCCAAAGGCGAGGCCCAGAGTGATGAGCACTTCGAGCGCGTAGTCGTCGATCAACCGCATGACACGAAAGACGAGCCAGCCCAGCACGATACCGAGCAGCGCACCCCCCACAGCCTCGCGGAAAAAGAGCTGCGCCGCACCTGCCAGCCCGCCGCCGCCGTGCCCGTCATCCCCCCCGTGGCCCGCCACGACCGGAAAGGCGATGCCCACGAGGACGAGGTAGACGACATAGCCGACCCCGTCGTTGAACAGCGACTCGCCCGCGATCTTGGTCTCAAGCGTCTTGCGCAGGCTCGCCTCGCGCAGCACGCCCAGAACGGCAACCGGATCGGTGGGCGAGATGAGCGAGCCGAAGACCAACGCGATCAGGAAGGGCATCCCGGTGATGTAGGAAAACGCCGTGCCGACGATCAGCGTGGACAGACCGACGCCGATGGTGGCCATGAGGAACACGACCCGCCATTGCTCACGCAGGTCAGCGAGTTTCACATGCAACGCGCCCGCGAACAGCAGGAGGCCCAGCATCCCCTCCAACAGAGCCTCGGAGAAGTCGATCTCGTTCACCACGCCCGAAACCGTCTCGGCCATGTTCATCGCGGGAAAGATCAGCTCCAGCACGATGATCATCAACGAGGCGGCCAGCGACACCACGAGGATGCCGATGGACGACGGAAGCTTCAGGAACAGGTAGTTGATGGCCCCGAACGCGCCAGCGAGCACGATGAGGAGCGAGGTGATCTGGAGGAATGACATGGCTGCCCCTCGGCCCGTTGTTTTCGCCGACGGTAGAGGGCAACGCGCCATGAGGGAACCGCAAACAGCCCCGCGCCTGGCCTCGCGTCGCGACGTGACATCTTGACTTCCCGCGCCCCGGCGCATGTTGTCGCGCGCATGGATGAGAAACCAAATCTCACGCTCATGGGCGCCGGAATGCTGGTCACGATCTCGGTGCTTCTGGGCGTGAACCACGTTATCATCAAGGTCGTGAACGATGGCCTTCAGCCCGTGTTCGCAGCCGGCCTGCGCTCGGTCGGGGCGGCGTTCTGTGTCTGGCTCTGGATCAGGTTTCGCGGCCAGCGGCTCGACTTCCGGGCGGGCACGCGGTGGGCCGGTCTGCTGCTCGGTCTGTGTTTCTCGGTCGAATTCCTCGGGCTCTTTCTGGCGCTCGACCTGACCACCGTCACACGCACCTCGATCATCTTCTATTCCATGCCGATCTGGCTGAACCTCGCCGCGCATTTCCTGCTGCCGGGCGAGAAGCTGACGCCCATGCGCCTCATCGGCCTCGCGCTGGCGTTCGGCGGGGTTGCCTGGGCTATCGCGGATCAGGGCGGTGGCGGCACGGCATCGCTACGCGGGGATCTGTTCGCGCTCTTGGGCGCGCTCGGCTGGACGGCGCTCGCGCTTTTCGCGCGGATCACCCCGGTGCGGCAGGTGTCGTCGGAGATGCAGATGTTCTGGCAGCTCCTGGTCTCGGGACCGGTCCTGCTGTTCGCAGCGCTGTTCTTCGGGCCGTTCATCCGCGACCTGAACCCGTGGCACTGGGCCGGGCTTGGGTATCAGACGGTCGTGGTCGCGGCAGGCGCGTTCCTCGCGTGGTTCTGGCTGCTCAACCACTACAAGGCGTCCAACATCGCCTCTTTCGCGTTCCTGTCGCCGGTGATCGGTGTGGCGCTCGGCTGGCTTGTGCTGAAAGAGCCGGTGACCTGGGCGCTTCTTGCCCAGCTCGTGCTGGTCGCCGTGGGTATCGTGCTGATCAACCGCGCCCCAAAGGCGCGGGTTCAGCCGCCTGCGGAAGCGCCGCTGCCCCCGCGTCCGACACGCTGACTTCGGCCCAGACGGGTAGATGGTCGGACGCCATGCGCGCGATCTCACTCGCCAGAACGCCGCTCCGGGTCAGTTCGAGGTCATGGGACAGCGCGAAGCGATCCAGATGCGCCACGGGCCGCATCGTCGGGTAGGATGCCCCGGGCGCATGGAGGTGGAAGCCACGCGACAGTTCCTCCATGCCTCTGCGCAGGGACCATTCGTTGAAGTCGCCAGTGACCACCATGGGAAGGTCGTGGGGCTTCAGCACGCGGTGCAACTCCCGCAGCTGCTGGTGGCGATAGCGGCGCATCAGGGCCAGATGCGCCCCGGTCACGCGAAACCGCCCCTCGATCTCGACCGAGACGGCGCCGCGCGGCTCCAGCGAAGGCAGCTCGAACCGCGCCACGTCGGTTACCGCCAGCCCGCGCCGCACCAGCACGGCATTGCCGTGCCAGCCGAGCGAGACGTCATTGACCGCCAGAGGCGCGGGGATGAGGTCGGTGTGCTCCGCGATCATCCGCGCGGGCAGGGCGGCGGGGCGAGGGCCCAAGCGCCGGTCCGCCTCCTGCAAGACGACGATATCCGCGCCGAGGCTGATGATGACTTCGATCACCCGGCCCGGATCACGCCGCCGGTCGCGGCCCACGGCCTTGCGTATGTTGTAGCTTGCGAGTTTCATGTTCTACCTGACCATATGGTCCCTCAACGCACCAATTGAACGGGCGTTTCCCTGCGACTAAATGAACCCCATGCTCCGTAATCAATCGATCATCACCTATGCCGTCTGGATCGTGCTCGTCGTTGCGAGCCTCGGGGCCTTCGCACTCGGTGACCTGATGATCGGCACGGTCGGGATGGCCACGCTCGCGCTTACGGTCGCGCCGGCCGTGATGGCCGAACGGTTCCACCTGCGAATCCCCATCTATTTCTATGCGGGCGTTGTGCTGTTTCTCTTCGGTACGGTGTTTCTGGGCGAGGCGTTCGACTTTTACGAGCGGTTCTGGTGGTGGGACATCGCGCTTCACGGCACGTCGGCTGTCGGGTTCGGCGTCGTCGGCGTGGTGCTCACGCTCCTGATGTTCGAGGGCAACCGCTACGACGCGCCCGCTTACGCCGTCGCCGGGATCGCCTTTGCGTTTGCCGTAACGATCGGCACGATGTGGGAGATTTTCGAATTCGGGATGGACCAGATCTTTGGCCTGAACATGCAAAAATCCGGTCTGATGGACACGATGACCGACCTCATTGTCGACTGCGTCGGGGCCGCACTCGGTGCTGCGTCTGGGTATGCGTTCCTGCGCGGTCGCTCGCGCTATGGCCTGTCGGGCATGATCGCCGAGTTCATCAACCGCAACCGCCGCTATTACCGCCGGGCTTCGGAGAAGAAGTCCGACAGCCGGGATTAGGTCCCGCAGAAGGTCCGCATCACGCGTTCTTCGGGGCGCGGCGGCGTTGCGAAATCCTCAGTCTCGGGGCTTTCGGTGAAGGGCTTGGCCAACACCTCGTTCAGCTTGTGGAACGGTCCGAAATCGCCCGAGACACCGGCCTGAATCGCTTCCTCGATGCGGTGGTTGCGCGGGATGATTGCCGGGTTCGCGGTCAGCATCGTGTCGCGCCCGTCCGAGCCCTGACGCTCCAGCCGCGCGCGCCATTCCGGCGCCCAGCTTTCCCATGCGCCATCCTCGGTGAAATGGGCCGAGGCATCGCCGGTGGCCAACGCGCGGAAGGTGTTGGTGAAATCCGCGCCCGAGGCCGCCATGCGCGACAACAGTCCCTGAACCAATGCGCCGTCGCCCGCTTCCTCGGTCGTCAGTCCGATCTTGGCGCGGAACTTCGCGATCCATGCATCGCCGAAGATGTCGGGGAAGGCATGGAGCCGGTCTTCCGCCGCCTCGATCGCTGCATCCTGATCGTCGTCGATGAGCGGGAGCAGCGCGGAGGCGAGTTGAGCAAGGTTCCAGACCGCCATGTTCGGCTGGTTCTGATAGGCATAGCGCCCCATCTGGTCGATGGAGGAAAACACCGTGTTCGGGTGATAGGCGTCCATGAAGGCACAGGGGCCATAGTCGATGGTCTCGCCGGATATCGCCATGTTGTCGGTGTTCATCACGCCGTGGATGAAGCCCACCGACATCCAGTCGGCGATGAGCCGCGCCTGCCGGTCCACGACCGCCGACAAGAGGTCGAGCGGCCCCTGAGCATCGGGCGCATGGCGGGCAATGGCATGGGCCGTGAGGTCGCGCAGGGCATCGGTCTGGCCGCGTGAGGCGAAGACCTGAAAGGTGCCCACGCGCAGGTGGCTCGCGGCCACGCGGGTCAGCACGGCACCGGGCAGCACCGTCTCGCGGTAGACATCCTCGCCAGTCGTCACGGCGGCGAGCGCGCGGGTGGTCGGGATACCGAGAGCGTGCATCGCCTCGGACACGACGTATTCGCGCAGGACGGGGCCAAGCCATGCACGCCCGTCACCGCCACGCGAAAACGGGGTGCGCCCCGAGCCCTTGAGCTGGATGTCGCGACGGTTGCCGTTCGTGTCGAGCACCTCGCCAAGCAGGATCGCGCGCCCGTCACCAAGCTGGGGCACGAAATTCCCGAACTGGTGGCCCGCGTAAAGCTGCGCGAGCGGTTCGGCGCCCTCGGGCACCTCGTTGCCCGCCAGCATCCCGGCGGTCAGTGCCTCTGGGTCGATCCCGAGTTCGCGGGCCAGGGGCCGGTTCAGCGCGACGACCTCCGGCTGCGCGACGGGAACGGGGGCCTGCCGGGCATAGAACGTGTCGGGCAGGCGGGCGTAGGAATTGTCGAACCTGATTGTCATGCTCAGTAGGTGGGTATCCTAGGGGAGACGGGCAAGACGCTCGGTCAGAAGGGCGAAGAAACCCTCGGCGTCGAGGTCGCCCATGAAGGTCGCATTCGCCGTGCGCCCCGACACGCCCCACCAGTCGGCAACGGTCATGCCGAGGGTGAGGTCCGAGAGCGTTTCGACCTCGACATTGATGTGCCGGCCCGTGAAGAGATGCGGGGCGATGACATAGGCGGTCACGGTCGGATCGTGAAGCGGCGCGCCCGTGGAGCCGTATTTCGCCTTGTCGAAGCGTTCGAAGAAATCCGTCATCTCGGCAGTGGCGATGCCGGTGGCGTTCCCGAGGGCGCGGAAGGCATCGTTTCGGGGCTGCGTCACGAGCGCCTTGTGAGTCACGTCGAGCGGCATGATCGTGGTCAATACGCCGGATTTGAACACGATTTCAGCAGCTTCCGGGTCGACATAGATGTTGAACTCCGCCGCGGGCGTGATGTTGCCGACCTCGAAATAGGCCCCGCCCATGCTGACGATTTCCGCCACGCGCCCGATGATGTCGGGGGCCTCGCGAAACGCGGTCGCGATGTTGGTCAAAGGGCCGAGTGTGCAAAGCGTGACCGTGCCTTCGGGTTCCTTGCGCAGCGTGTCGATGATGAATTCGACCGCGTGCGCGTCCTGAAGCGGCACCGTCGGATCGGGCAATGTCGGCCCGTCGAGGCCCGTGCGCCCATGGACATGCTCGGCGGTAACGAGCTTTCTTTTCAAGGGCTTGTCGCACCCGGCGAAGACGGGAATGTCTGGCCGCCCGGCCAGCTCGCAGACAGTCCGGGCGTTCTTTTGCGTGAGCGCGAGGGGCACGTTCCCGGCGACGGCGGTGATCCCCAGAACCTCCACCTCGGGACTTGCGAGGGCGAGGAGGATGGCAACAGCGTCATCCTGACCGGGGTCGGTGTCGATGATGATTTTTCGTGGATTCATAGTAATTTACGCGGCGAGGCTGACCCAGATCGGCACATGATCCGACGGCTTTTCCCGCGCCCGAACGTCCTTGTCGATCTGGCAGTCTTCCAGCAGGTCCGCGCATTGCGGGGACAGCAGGAAATGGTCGATGCGGATCCCGTCGTTCCGCTGCCACGCGCCGCGCTGAAAATCCCAGTAGGTGTATTGCTCAGGCGCCTGGCTGCGCGCGCGGAAGGCTTCGGTCAGGTCGAGGTTCTGCAGCCGCCAGAACGCGCCGCGGCTTTCGGGTTGAAACAGCGCATCGTCGCGCCAGTCCTCGGGCCGGGCGGCATCTTCGGCCTGCGGGATCACGTTGTAGTCGCCCGCCATCAGGAACGGTTGTTCGAGCGCGAGCAGTTCTTTCGCGCGGGCTTCGAGGCGCTCCATCCACCGGAGCTTATAGGCGAATTTCTCGTCGCCCACGGGATTACCATTGGGCAGGTAAAGGCCACAGATACGCACCGCGCTGTGGTCGCCCACGACGGTCGCCTCGATATAGCGCGCCTCTTCGTCATCCGCGCCGTCGCGGCCCGTTCCGGTGGCGTTGGCAAGGCCCCGCGTCACGTCCTCGAGTGGCAGCTTGGACAGGATCGCGACCCCGTTGAACGACTTTTGTCCATGCGTTTCAACGTTGTATCCCATGTCCTCGAAGTGCTCGCGGGGGAAATTCTCGTCGATCGACTTGATCTCCTGAAAGATCACGACGTCGGGTGCGGCCTCCTCCAGCCAGTCGGTGACGGCGGGCAGACGGGCCTTGATCCCGTTGATGTTGTAGCTGGCGATCTTCATGCGCGCTCCCCCTGGTTGCCGAAAACCTAGCGGGGCGGACGGTGGGGTGAAAGCGGGAAATCGACGTTTCGGGCGGTGTCGCACCGCGTACACATCCTGTGCATACGCTGTACATACGTTTGTGCACACGCGCGGGGTTAACGCGCCGTGCGCCCCGCGATGGCCCGGCCCGCCGCCACGCCCGACGCCCAGGCCCACTGGAAGTTGTAACCGCCGAGCCAGCCGGTCACGTCCACCGCTTCGCCGATGACGTAAAGACCGGGCAGGTGTTTCGATTCCATCGTTTTCGACGACACCCCGTCGGTCGAGACGCCGCCCGCGGTGACCTCGGCGGTGCGGTAGCCTTCGGAGCCGGAGGGCGTGAGGGTCCAGTGGGCGAGCGCCTCGCAGATGTCCGCGAGCCGCGCGTCGGACTGGTCGGCGAGGTTGCCAGTGAGGCCGAGGTCGGGGGCGAGGAACTCCACCAGCCGGGCAGGCAGGTGGCGCGCGAGTTCGGTGGTGAGCGCGTGGCGCCCCTGCGCCTGCCGCTGGGCCTTGAGCGTGTCGAGCAGTCCGGGCGGGCAGATGTCGAGCGTGATGGCCTCGCCCTCGTGCCAGTAGGACGACAGTTGCAGAACCGCCGGCCCGGAGAGACCCCGATGGGTGAAAAGAAGCGCCTCGGCAAAGGCGATCCGGTCGTTGAAGGCGGTCACCGGAGTCGAGACGCCCGAGATCGGGGCGAAGCGATCCCCGAAGGTCAGCGGGACGAGCGCAGGGCGCGGTGTCACAAGGCTGTGCCCGAACTGCTGTGCAAGGTCATAGGCGAGCCCGGTGGCCCCCATCCTGGGGATCGACTTGCCACCTGTGGCAAGGACGAGGGTGTCTGCCGTCACCGCGCCGCTATCGGTCGCCACGGTGAAGAGTCCATCGGCATGGGTGACGCCGGCGATCTGCGCCCCGAGCCGCACCTGCGCGCCCGCCGCCCGGATCTCGGCCAGTAGCATGTCGATGATCTGGGTGGATTTGCCGTCGCAGAAGAGCTGCCCCAATGTCTTTTCATGCCACGCGATGCCGTAGCGCGAGACCAGCTCGATGAAATCCCACTGGGTGTAGCGCGCCAGCGCCGACTTGTGGAAATGGGGGTTCTCGGACAGAAAATTCGCCGGCGTCACATCGAGATTGGTGAAATTGCAACGCCCGCCACCGGAAATCCGGATCTTCTCGCCCGGCTTCTTCGCATGATCCAGAACCAGCGTGTCCGGCCCCGCATAAGCCGCGCACATCAGGCCAGCCGCCCCGGCCCCGAGGATGATCGTGCGATGGTGGGTCACGTCCTCATCTTCCCCTCAACGCGTCCTGTCTTTCCGGTCGGAAAATATCCCGGGGGAGCGCGAGGGGGCTGGCCCCCTCGCACGGGTCGTCGCGGGCGTCAGCCCGCGGCGAAACCCTTACCCCAAAGTCACGAGCGCATGGCGTTTCCTGCCCGCCGACAGCTTGATCGGCTGGTCGAGATCAGCCTGCGTGATCATCAGGCCAGCGTCCGTCACATCCGCATCGTTCAGCTTGGCGCCCTTGTCGGCGATGAGGCGCTTGGCCTCCTTGCCGGTCTTGGCAAGGCCGGAACGCGTGATGAGCTGGGTGATCGAGATACCCTCACCGATCTCGTCCGCGCTCAGCGTCAGCGTCGGCAGGTCGTCGCCCGCGCCGCCCTTTTCGAACACTTCGCGCGCGGTGGCTTCCGCCGCGGCCGCCGCCTCGGCCCCGTGGCACAGCGTCGTCACCTCGTTGGCCAGCACGATCTTGGCGTCGTTGATCCGGTTGCCGGGCAGGGCGGCAAGACGCTCGCATTCCTCGACCGGCAACTCGGTATAGAGCTTCAGGAACCGGCCCACATCGGCGTCGGTCGTGTTGCGCCAGAACTGCCAGAACTCATAGGGCGACAGCATGTCGGCGTTCAGCCACATGGCCCCGCCCTGCGACTTGCCCATCTTCTTGCCGTCCGACGTGGTCAGGAGTGGCGAGGTCAGGCCGTAGATCTCGTGATCCAGCACCCGGCGGGGCAGGTCGATCCCGTTCACGATGTTGCCCCACTGGTCCGACCCGCCCATCTGGAGCGTGCAGTTGTAGCGGCGATTGAGCTCGAGAAAGTCGTAAGCCTGCAAGATCATGTAGTTGAATTCGAGGAACGACAGGCTCTGTTCCCGGTCCAACCGCGACTTCACGCTCTCGAACGACAGCATCCGGTTCACCGAGAAATGCCGCCCGATGTCGCGCAGAAACTCGAGGTAGTTCAGACCGTCCAGCCATTCCGCGTTGTTCAGCATCAAAGCATCGGTCGGCGCGTCCCCGTAGGACAGGTATTTCGCAAACACCTGCTTCATCCCGTCGATATTCGCGTCGATCTGTTCCGGTCCCAGCAGGGGCCGTTCGTCCGCGCGGAACGACGGGTCGCCCACCTTGGTCGTGCCGCCGCCCATGAGCGTGATCGGCTTGTGCCCGGTCTTTTGCAGCCAGCGCAGCATCATGATGTTCAGAAGGTGCCCGACATGCAGCGATTTCGCCGTCGCGTCATAGCCGATATAGGCCGTCACCACGCCTTTGGTCAGCGCCTCGTCCAACGCCTGGTAATCGGTGCAGTCGGCCAGGTAGCCACGCTCGATCATCACGCGCATGAAGTCTGATTTCGGGTGGTAGGTCATCGGTTTTCTGTCCATTGTCATTGGGTGCTGCCTCTATATCGGGGGCATGGGCGGAGGAAAAGCCATGATGGAGGCGCGCGCGATCTGGGCGCTTGGGGCGATGTCGGGCACGTCGCTGGACGGCGTCGATGCGGCGATGGTCCTGACCGATGGCGAGACGATCGAGGCCTTCGGTAAAACGGGCTACGCCGCCTTTTCCGACAACGAGGCCGGTGTGCTTCGGGCGGCCCTCGGGCGCTGGCCGGGCGAGCCTGGGGTGGCGGAGGCCGCGCGCATCGTCGAGGCCGCGCATGTGGGGCTGCTGTCGGGGTTCGAGGGCGCAGAGCTCGTCGGGTTTCACGGCCAGACGCTCGCCCATGATCCGCGCGGGCGCGGGGCGACGCATCAGGCGGGCGACGGCGACCGGCTGGCCGAGGCGCTGGGGTGCCCGGTGGCGTGGGATTTCCGCACGGCGGATGTGACGCTGGGCGGCGAGGGCGCGCCGCTCGCCCCGTTTTTTCACTTCGCCTGCGCCAAATGGATCGGCGCCGAGGCGCCGGTGGCGTTCCTGAACCTCGGCGGGGTCGGGAACCTGACCTGGGTGGACCCGGCCTGTGCCCGGGCCGAGGACGAGGGCGCGCTTCTGGCCTTCGACACGGGGCCGGCCAACGCGCCGCTCAACGACCTGGTATGGCAGCGCAGGCGCGCGCCTCTCGACCGCGACGGGGCGCTGGCCGCAACCGGCACCGTTGACGAGGGGATCGTCACGACCTTTCTCGAACACCCCTATTTCCTGCGGATGCCACCCAAGTCGCTCGATCGCGATGCCTTCGCCACGCTGGGCGCGGCGGTGACCGACCTGTCCGACGCCGATGCGGCGGCGACTCTCACCGCCTGCGTGGCGGCCTCGGTCGCGGCGGGGCTGGAGCACTGCCCGGCACCACCGGAGCGTCTACTGGTCTGCGGTGGCGGGCGCCTGAACCCGACCATGATGGAAATGCTCGCCACCCGCACCGGCCTGCCCGTGGTCCCGGTCGAGGAGGTCGGCCTCGACGGCGACATGCTGGAGGCGCAGGCGTTTGCCTATCTCGCCGTCCGCGTCGCGCGGGGGCTGGCCACGACCTGTCCGACGACGACGGGCGTTGCTGCCAACGTCGGCGGGGGCCGTGTTTCCGAACCGGGCCCCTGACGCGGAAGCCCGTCTTTCCGGTCCAAAATATCCCGGGGGTGCGGGGGCAGCGCCCCCGCGCGGGTCGGATGGGGCGCAGCCCCATTCGAAACCTCTCAGGCCGCGTCGAGCGCGCGCGACAGGGCGCAGAAATGCTCGACGTCGATCTCTTCGGCCCGCGCCGTCGGCTTGATGTCCACGCTTTCGAGCAGGTCCGAGATCTCGGGATGCAGCCCCTTCAATGACGCGCGCAGCATCTTGCGGCGTTGCTGGAACGCGGTCGCTGTGATGCGCTGGAGCGTCGCGGCATTCGCCTCGAACCGGGGTTCGGGCAGGGCCTCGAAATGGACCACGGCGGAGTGGATCTTGGGCGGGGGCGTGAAGGCCTCGGGCGGGAGTTCCATGACCACGCGCGGCTCGCTGCGCCATTGCGACAGGATCGCGAGGCGGCCATAGGCCTTGGAGCCGGGGCTGGCGGTGATCCTCTGCGCCACTTCCTTCTGGAACATCAGCGTGAGCGAGGACCAGACCGGGGGCCACGCCTTCGGTGTGAGCCAGCGGGTCAGGAGCTCGGTCCCCACGTTGTAGGGCAGGTTCGCCACGATCCGGATGGGTGGCGTGAGATGGGCCAGCGGGTCGATGGCGAGCGCGTCGGCATTCAACACCTCGAGCCGGCCGGGATAGATGGCCGCGATTTCGGCCAGCGCGGACATTGCCCGCGCGTCCTTCTCGACGGCCAGCACCCGGCGCGCGCCTTCGACGAGCAGCCCGCGGGTCAGCCCGCCGGGGCCGGGGCCGACTTCCAGCACGTCGCAGGCGGTCAGATCGCCCGCCTGACGCGCGATCTTGGCGGTGAGGTTCAGGTCCAGCAGGAAGTTCTGGCCCATCGACTTCTTGGCCACCAGCCCGTGCGTCGCGATCACCTCGCGCAGGGGCGGCAGGCCGTCGATGGTGCTCATGCGGCCATCTCGCGCGCCATGCGCAGGGCGGCGATGAGCGAGGTGGGATCGGCCCGGCCCGTGCCCGCGATGTCGAAGGCGGTGCCGTGGTCGGGCGAGGTGCGCACGAAGGGCAGGCCCAGCGTCACGTTCACGCCGCCCGCGAAGTCGATGGTCTTGATCGGGACGAGGGCCTGATCGTGATACATGCAGATCGCCACGTCATAGCCCGCGCGCGCGCTGGCGTGGAACATGGTGTCGGCGGGTAGGGGACCGGAGAGCGCCAGCCCTTCGGCGCGCAGGGCGTCGAGGGTCGGGGTGATGACCTCGATCTCCTCGCGCCCCATCGCGCCGCCTTCGCCCGCGTGGGGGTTGAGGCCCGACACGGCGATGCGGGGATTGGCATGGCCCATCGCGCGGTGGGCGGCATGGGTGATGCGGATGACCTGCGTGAGGTGGTCGCGGGTGAGCGCGGCAGGCACGTCTGCCAGCGGAATGTGGATCGTGGCGGGCACAACGCGCAGCTCATGGCACGCCAGCATCATCACCACATGCTCGACGCCCGCGAGATGGGCGAGGTATTCGGTATGGCCGGGATGGGCGAAGCCCGCGCCATCCATCAGCGCCTTCTTGTGGATCGGGGCGGTGGTGAGGGCCGATGCTTCGCCCTGCATCACGCGGGCCACCCCGTCGCGGATCGCGGCGATGACATGGGCGGCATGTTCGGGCTGCGCGGTGCCGGGCAGGCGGGCGGGGCCGAAATCGCGGTGCAGCACGGGCACGCCGCGATGCACGGCCTGCATCGCCTCGGCGGGGTGCGAAATCGTCTCGACCGGCCCGTCGATATGGCGCGCGTCGCCCAGTACGAAGAAGGGAATCTCGGCGCCCAGCCGGTCCCAGGCGGCCGCGATGATCTCGGGGCCGATGCCGGCGGGTTCGCCAACGGAGAGCGCGATGGGCAAGTCAGAGCGGGACATGGGTCACCTCGCGGGCGGACTTCGTCAGGAAGTCCGGCCCGGATTCATGGCATGAATCCGGCGCTGTGTCAGTTGAAGTACTCGATATGGGCGTTCGCCCGCAGCTCGGCGAGGTAGTCGTTGGCGAGCGCCCCGATCCGCTGGTTGCGCAGCGCGTCGGCCACCTGTGCGCGGCTCACGCTGTCGGGCACATCGTTACGGCGGTTGCACAGCATGAGAAAGACGAGCGCACCGCTGCCGCTGACGAGGTTCGTGGACACCTCGCCGGGGTCGAGGTTGGCCAGTTCGGCGCGGTAGCTGGTGGGAACCGCGCCGGTGGGCAGTTCCTCACGCACGAGCTGGTCGGCGGGCAGGCCGCGCGCGATCGGGTAGAGGTCGTCGCAGATCTGCACTTCGGCGCGGATGCGTGCGGCTTCGGCCAGCGCCCGTTCGCTGCGCCCGCCGGGAATGAAGAAGGCCGCGTATTCGAGCAGCGTGCCGACGTTCGTGTTGCGCACCGTCTCGCGCTCACGCACGAAATAGACGGCGACGCCCACATCGGGCAGGACCACCGGGCGGCTCGTGCCGCCTTCGCGCACGCCGCGCAGGGCGGCCTGGGCAGGCGCAGGCAGGGCCTGCATGTCGATCCAGTCGCGCTGACCATTGTTGAGGCGCGAGGACACGATGGAAAAGCGTTTGGCGGCGTCCGAGAATTCCTCGGAGGTCGTGATCTTGGACAGGCGTTCGGCCCGCATGCGGGACGCCTTGAGGCTCGCCTCCGACGAGGCGGGCAGCACGATCTCGGTCAGGAGCAGCTTTTCGCCCGGCGTCGGCTCGGCCTCGGCATAGGCGCGGTCGACTTCGCTTTGCGTGATGATGACCGACTGGAGGAACTTCGCGCGCGCCACTTCGCGCCAGGTCACCCCGGCGCTCACGAAATCGCGGAAGGTTTCGGCGGCGATGCCTTGCTGGGCCAGAAGCGTGAGGAACTGTTCCACGTCCAGATTGCCGCGTGCTGCGAATTCGGCCATGCCGGTGCGCACAGCTTCCGCGTCGGCGGTGATGCCGAGGCGCTCGGCCTCTTCGAGCTGAAGCTTCTCGTTGATGAGCTGGTCGACCGCGAGCTGGCCGATGTCGCCCGGCGCGTTCAGCAGCCTCAGGAAGGCCATGCGCTGGCTTCGCTCGTAATAGGTGACGGCGGAGTCGTCGACCTTGGCCACCGGGGCGAAGAGGTTTTGCGCCGTGCCCGGTGCGGCGAGAAGCGTCAGCCCGAGGGCCGCGCCCGCGATGAGCCGTGCTCCGGCTGCGGTTGCCCTTGTCCAGCGGGTCAAAGCCGTGAATGTCGTCATCTGCCCAACCTTGTCGTGTTTTCGTCCCTGGCCGGGAGACTTGCCCCACCCCCCGGTTTCGCAAGCACAATAATCGGAACTGACCGGCGGTGCGAGGGGGAATCTGCCCCGGCTTCGGGCTTTTGGGGGCGTTTGCCCCCGCAAACCGGCGATATGCGGTGGAGACGCGGGGTTCAGCCCACCATATCTGGCGTGGCGATTCCCGCCTGTGGGCGCGGTTGCACCCGGCCCGGCTTGGTGATTGAGTGTGGCACAACGCGCCCGCGGGCGCCGGAATTTCACCCACAGGAGAGAGTATGACCGACGCCATCACCCCCGTTTTCGCCCCCCTCGACATCGACACGCTGGCCGAGGCCGAGGGCCGGGTCGTGGTCCTCGTGGCCGAAGGCAGCAGCCTCGACAAAGGTGCGCGCCGGGTGAACCGGCTGATGAAAGGTGCGCTGGAACGCTATCTGGACGGTGAGGCTTTCGGAAAGCAGAAAGCGGGGCAATCCACCGTTCTGGCCTATCCTTCGGGCATGAAAGCAGAAGCGGTCGAGGTGGTGAAGGTGGACAAGCGCCTGACCCCCGAGTTGGCCCGCAAGGTGGGCGCCGTCGTCGGGGCCGCGCTGAGCGGCCAGTCCGTCACGGTCGTTGCCGGGTCGCACAAGAACCTTGACCAGCTTGCCCTGGGCGCCGTCCTGCGCGCCTATGCCTTCAAGGCACGCAAGACCGGCGAAGCGGCCGAGGTGAAAGAAACGTCCCTCACGATCCAGACCGGGCAGCCGGAACAATGGACCCCGACGGTCGAGGGCGTGATGGCCGTGGCCGAAGGCGTGTTCCTGACCCGCGATCTCGTGAACGAGCCGTCCAACATCCTCACCACCACCGAGTTCGCGGCGCGTGCGCAGGCGCTCTCGGACCTCGGGATCGAGGTCGAGGTGCTGGAGGAGCCGGAGCTGGAGAAGCTCGGGATGCGCGCGCTGCTGGCGGTCGGGCAGGGGTCCGAGGCCCCGTCCAAGGTCGTGGTGATGCAGTGGAAGGGCGGCAAGAGCGGCGACAAGCCCGTGGCACTCGTCGGCAAGGGCGTGGTGTTCGATTCCGGCGGCATTTCGATCAAGCCGGGGGCGGGCATGGAAGACATGACGATGGATATGGGTGGCGCAGGCACCGTGACCGGCGTGATGAAAACGCTCGCGATGCGCAAGGCCAAGGCGAATGTCGTGGGCCTCATCGGTCTGGTCGAGAACATGCCGGACGGCAAGGCGCAGCGTCCCGGCGATATCGTGACGACGATGAAGGGCGACACGGTCGAGATCATCAACACCGACGCCGAGGGGCGCATGGTGCTGTGCGACGTGCTCTGGTACGCGCAGGAGCGGTTCGAGCCGGTGGCGATGGTCGACCTCGCCACCCTCACCGGGGCCTGCGTCATCGCGCTGGGGCATGAGAACGCGGGCGTGTTCTCCAATGACGACGACTTCTGCAAATCCTTCCTCAAGGCCGCCGAAACCGAGGAGGAGGGCGCGTGGCGTCTGCCGCTCGGCGCGGCCTATGACAAGCAACTCGAAAGCGCGAAGGCGGATTTCAAGCATGTCGGCGGGCGGCCTGCGGGCGCGATCACGGCGGCGCAGTACCTTCAGCGGTTCGTGAAGGAGGGCGTGCCGTGGATTCACCTCGACATCGCAGGCGTCGCGGATGTGAAGGCGCCGACGGCGTTCGCGCCCAAGGGCGCGACCGGCTGGGGCGTGCGCGCGCTCGACCGGATGATCGCGGACAATTACGAGGGGTGAGATGGGCGAGGCCTATTTCTATCACATGACACGCACCCCGCTGGAGGAGACGCTTCCCGCGCTTCTCGGGCGGGCGCGCGAGCAGGATTGGCGCGTGGTGGTGCGGGGCCGCAACGAGGCGCGGCTCAGGTGGCTTGATGAACGGCTTTGGCTGGGCGACGGGTTTCTGCCGCACGGGCTGTCGGGCGGGCCACATGACGCGGACCAGCCGATCCTGTTGACGGCGGGCGGCGAGGCGGCGGAGTGCGTCGTGTCGATGGACGGGGCCGAGGTCGCGCCTGAGGAAGTCACCACGGCGGCGCGGGTCATGATCCTGTTCGACGGGAACGACGACGGGGCCGTTGAGCGGGCACGGGAACAGTGGCGGCAGATGTCGGGCGCTGGGGTCGGCGCGAAATACTGGAGCCAGGAGACCGGCCGCTGGGCTTTGAAGGCCGAGAGCGCGGGGCGGGCGGCGGCCACGCCGGAGTGAGGCGTCGAGCCCGCGACGGCTGCGTTGGTCGCTGACACAACGCTCCACCACACAAAACGCCGCCCCGGTCCACAGGGCGGCGTTGCTTTTTCGGGGGTGTCCGATCAGGACATGACGTCGTAGGCGCGCTCACCATGGACGGCGAGGTCGAGTCCGTTGGTTTCGGTTTCCTCGTCCACACGCAGGTGTGTGACGAGCGAGATCGCCTTGATGAGCACATAGGTCACGACCACCGTGAACACGCCGACGATGGCGAGCGACCCGGCCTGCGCGGCCCAGCTGCCCGCACCGAAGAGCGCGATCATCAGCGTGCCGAAGATGCCGCCGACGCCGTGGACGGCGAAGACGTCGAGCGTGTCGTCGATCTTGAGCCGGTTGCGGATGAAGTTCACCGCTTCCTGACACAGGATGCCCGCGACGCCGCCGATCACCAGCGCCTCGATGGGGCCGACGAAGCCGGAGGCCGGGGTGATCGAGGCGAGGCCCGCGATGGTCCCGGTCACGATGCCGACGAGGGAAGCGCGGCCGAACTTGATCTTCTCCCACAGCGCCCAGGTGAGAGAGGCGGTCGCGGCGGAGATATGCGTGACGGTGAGCGCCATTGCGGCCCCGCCGTCAGCGGCGAGCTGCGAGCCGCCGTTGAAGCCGAACCAGCCGACCCAGAGCATCGAGGCGCCGATCATCACGAAGCCGGGCGAATGCGGCGGCTTTTTCTGGTCGCGGCGCGGGCCGAGGAAGACCGAGATCATGATCGCGGCGAGGCCCGCGGTTTCGTGCACCACGATGCCGCCCGCGAAGTCGCGCACGCCCGTCTCGCCGAAGATCCCGCCGTCGGACAGGAATCCGCCGCCCCAGATCCAATGGACCACCGGCGCATAGCACAGAAGCATCCAGAGGCCCGAGAAGGCGAGGACGAAACCGAAGCCGATCCGCTCCACATAAGCGCCGACGATCAGTGCCGGGGTGATGATCGCGAAGGTCATCTGGAAGGCGAAGAACAGGATCTCCGGGATCGTGCCTGCGAGCGCGTCCGGCCCGATGCCGAGGAGGAACATCTTCTCCAGCCCGCCCCAGACCGCGTTCCCGTCGCCGAAGGCGATCGTGTAGCCGAAAGCGAGCCACAGGATGCTCATGAGTGCTGCAATGGCATAGACATGCATGAAGACGGACAGCACGTTGCGCGCGCGTACCAGCCCCCCGTAGAAAAGCGCCAGTCCCGGCAATGTCATGAACAGCACGAGTGCTGTCGCCACGATGATCCAGGCGGTATCTGCCCCGTTCATAGTCCCCTCCACTTGATTAGGTGGGAGGGTGTCTAGGGGGCCGGGGCGTCAGGGCAAGCCTCATTCTTGTGCGCTTTGCGCATTTGTGGCGCAGTTCTGGAAACGCTTTGAAAATGTGCGCAGGACTCACCTTGGCGCACATAAAACGGGCAGAACGCGAACTCAGGCGCTGGAGGCACCGGCAAGGAGCGCGAGGGCATGATCGCGGGCGGCAGCGCGGACGCCGGCGCGACCGAGGGCGCCGAAGTCGACGGTCTCGACCTGAGTGGTGCCGGCGCGGGCGAGGCCGAAACAGACGCGGCCCTCCGGCTTGTGCTCGGACCCGCCGGGGCCGGCGATGCCGGTGATGGACACGGCGAGGTCGGCCTCGGAGCGGGCCAGCGCGCCATCGGCCATCTCGCGAGCGACCGCTTCGGAGACGGCCCCGTGCGCTTCAAGCGTGGCGGGCGAGACGCCCAGCATCGCGATCTTGGCAGCGTTGGAATAGGTGATGAACCCGCGCTCGTAGACGTCCGACGACCCGGCGATGTCGGTCAGGGCTGCGCCGACCATGCCGCCGGTGCAGCTTTCCGCCGTGGCGATTTTCAGCCCGGCGGCGCGGCAGAGGTCGAGGAGGCGGGCCGGGTCCATCGTCACACCATGATGGCGAGGTGGCTGAGGGCTGCGGCGGCCAGAACCGTGAGGGCGGCGAAGACACCCGCGATCACGTCGTCGAGCATGACGCCGACAGGATCGTTGCGCCGGTCGACCCGGCCCACGAGCCAGGGTTTCCAGATGTCGAACAGGCGGAAGGCGAGGAAGCCCACGACCCAGCCGGGCCAGAGCGCGAGCATGTCGGCCCCGACGCCTGCCGCGCCGATGGAGACCGGCAGGATGGCGATGCCTTGCCCCACCACCTCGTCGATGACGATCTCGGAAGGGTCATGGTCGCCGCCCTCGGAGGTGATGATCCGGGTGGCGGCGAGACCGCCGAAATAGGTGACGACGAGCGCGACGGCGAGAAGCAGCGGCCCGCCGAGTTCGAGGGGGACGAACCGCTGCCCGATCTCGTGCAGCGCCCAGATGAAGGGCAGTGCGGCAAGCGAGCCCCAGGTGCCGGAGGCGGGCCGAAGGTAGCCCACGAAGAAGAAGGTGGCGAAGAGGCGGCTCATGGGCGCACCAGCGTGGCGACGGCCTGTGCCGCGATGCCTTCGCCCCGGCCGGTAAAGCCCAGCCGCTCGGAGGTGGTCGCCTTGACGCTGACGCGGTCGGCCTCAAGCCCCATGATCCGGGCGAGTTCCGCGCGCATGGCGCCGGCGTGGGGTCCGATTTTCGGCATTTCGCAGATCAGCGTCACGTCACAGTTCGACACGCGGTATCCCTTGGAGGTGGCGAGGTCGACGGCGTGGCGCAGGAAGATTTCGCTGGCTGCACCCTTCCACTCGTCGTCGGACGGCGGGAAATGCTGGCCGATGTCGCCCTCGGCAAGTGCGCCATAGATCGCGTCGGTCAGGGCGTGCATTCCCACATCCGCATCCGAATGGCCCTTGAGCGCGCGCTCATGCGGCACGGTGACGCCGCAGAGTGTGACCGCGTCTCCGGTGGTGAAGGCATGCACGTCGAACCCCGTGCCGGTGCGTATGTCCACGCGACCTCCCATCAGTTCTTCGGCGCGGGCGAAGTCGTCCGGGCCTGTGATTTTGAGATTGCGTTCGTCGCCCGCGACGATGGTGACGTCAAGTCCGGCAGACCGTGCCACGGCCACGTCATCGGCGGCGTCGCCGGGATGGGCGCGGTGTGCGTCGAGATAGGCAGCGTAGCGAAAGCCCTGCGGCGTCTGGGCGCGGTAGAGCCCGTCGCGATCGCGGGTGCCGGTGACGCGGTCGTCCGCACCGGTCCAGAGCGCGTCGGTGACGGCGAGTGCGGGGGCGGCCCCGCCCGCGTGGTCCAGCGCGTCGATCACGCGGTCGATGAGGTCCGGGGTGGCGAGGGGGCGGGCGATGTCGTGGATCAGGACGCCGTCGGGCGGATCGCCCGCGAGCGCCTCGAGCCCCGCCGCAACGCTGGCATGGCGGGTGGCGCCGCCCGTGGCGACGATTACGTCGGTGAACGTGTCGGCCTGTCCCATGTCGTCAGGGTGCAGGACCACGACGATCCGGCCCACGCGGGGGTGGCCCGCGAAGGCGGCCAGCGTCCAGTCCGCCACGCGGCGACCGGCCAGCGCGCGCCACTGTTTCGGCACGTCCCCTCCGGCCCGTGTCCCGCGTCCCGCGGCGACGATGATTGCGGCGATTTCCATGAGGGTCGTTTACGCGTTGCCCGTTTGGAGGACAATGGCGTGCGAAGCCCCCGTGCATCTTGCCCAAAAATAAGGCAGAAGCAGAAAAGACCGGGAGCGGAACGCCACTTATTTGCGCTCTTTTCCCCGGTCTCCTATATCGAAGGCAAATGCACAAGGATTAAGCAGTGGCACTCTGCCTGTCCGACAACCTGACCCTCGACCCGCCCGTTTTCCTGGCCCCCATGGCCGGGATCACGGATTTGCCGTTCCGCGACCTCGTCTCGTCCTTCGGGGCGGGGCTTGTCGTGTCGGAGATGGTGGCGAGCCAGGAGATGGTTCAGGCCAAGCCCGGCACGCGCGAGCGCGCCGAGCTGGGCATGGAGCTTGCGAACACCGCCGTGCAGCTTGCCGGTCGCGATCCCTACTGGATCGGGGAGGCCGCACGGATGGTGGAGGCCAACGGGGCGCGGATGATCGATATCAACATGGGATGCCCGGCAAAGAAGGTCGTGGGCGGGCTGTCCGGCTCGGCGCTCCTGCGTGACCTGCCTCTGGCGCTGCGGCTGATCGAAGCGGTCGTGGAGGCGGTCGAGATACCGGTGACGCTCAAGACCCGGTTGGGCTGGGACGACGGGCTGATGAATGCGCCGGACCTCGCGCGGCAGGCCGAGGCTGCCGGGGTCCGCATGATCACCATCCACGGGCGCACGCGCTGCCAGTTTTACAAGGGGTGCGCCGACTGGGCCGCGATCCGGGCCGTGACCGAGTCGGTCGACATTCCGGTGATCGCGAATGGTGACATCACATCCACCGAGACGGCACGCGTCGCGCTGGATGCGTCGGGCGCGGACGGCGTCATGGTCGGGCGCGGCACCGGCGGGCGACCCTGGCTGATCGCCGAAATCGCGGCGGAGCTGTTCGGGACGCAGGCGCCGGAGGTGCCCGAGGGTTCGGCGCTGACCGACATGGTGCAGGGGCACTACGAGGCCTCGCTGAGGTTCTATGGCGACGCGCTGGGGAAACGCGTCATCCGCAAACACCTGGGTTGGTACATGGACGAGGCGGGCACGGCACCGGATCTGCGCCGCGCCGTTCTGTCGGAGCCGGAGCCCGCGACCGTGCTCAGGCTGATCCCCGAGGCGCTCGAACCGGTCAGGGAGGCTGCATGATGGACACCGAAACCCTGTGGAACGCGCTGCCCGTGCCGGGCCTCATCATCGATGCGGAGGATTGCATCGTCGAGGCGAACTCGGCCGCCGAGGCGTTTCTCAACACCTCCGCACGCAGCCTGAACGGCAAGCCGGTGCTCGACCACCTTGCGATCGCGACCAACATGGACAGCGCCTTCGAACGGGTGCGGCGCGACAACGGCGCGATGTTCATCAATTCGGTGGACGTGGGCACGGGGACGACGGCGCCGGTGGAATGCAATATCCAGATCGCGCCACTGGTGCGGTCGGACGACCGGCTCCTGATGCTGCTGGAGCCGCGCAAGCTGGCCGAGAAGATGGGCAAGGCGCAGGGGGTGAAATCCGCCGCGCGTTCGGCCATCGGCATGGCAGAAATGCTGGCGCACGAGATCAAGAACCCACTCGCCGGGATCACCGGGGCGGCGCAGCTTCTGTCGATGAACCTGTCGGCGGACGATCTTGAGCTGACGGACCTGATCGTGGCCGAGAGCCGGCGGATCGTGGCGCTTCTCGAACAGGTGGAGCAGTTCGGCAACCTTCGCCCGCCTGACCGGCGCGAGGTGAACGTGCATGACCTGCTGGACCGCGCGCAGAAGTCGGCGGAAGTGGGCTTTGCGGCCAAGATGAAGATCCAGGAGGATTACGACCCCTCGCTGCCGCCGACCTTCGTGGACCCGGATCAACTGATGCAGGTGTTCCTCAACCTGCTCAAGAACGCAGCCCAGGTGGCCGACGATTCTGGCGGCGAGATCCGCATCCGCACTTTCTATGACCATTCGCTGCGCCTGCGGCGCATGGACGGCACCGGGAACCGGCTGCCGCTTCAGGTCGAGATCATCGACAACGGTCCCGGTATTCCGCCGGAGATCATCGACCAAATCTTCGAGCCCTTCGTTTCGGGCCGCGAGAACGGCACCGGGCTCGGCCTCGCACTCGTGTCGAAAATCATCTCGGACCACGACGGATGGGTGTCCGTCGATTCGGTGCCGGGCAAGACGGTGTTCCGGATTTCGCTTCCGGTCGCCCCGAAAGAGAAGGAGTAACTCCCATGGACGGCACCGTACTTGTCGCGGACGACGACCGCACCATCCGCACGGTTTTGACGCAGGCGCTGACGCGGGCGGGGTGCCGGGTGCATGCCACATCCTCGCTGGTCACGCTGAAACGCTGGGTCGAGGAAGGGCGCGGGGATCTTGTGATCTCGGACGTGATGATGCCCGACGGCAACGGGCTCGAGGCGCTGCCGGAGATCGCGGAGCTGCGCCCGGACCTTCCGGTGATCGTCATTTCGGCGCAGAACACCATCATGACGGCGATTCAGGCGGCCGAGGCGGAGGCGTTCGATTATCTGCCCAAGCCGTTCGACCTGCCGGACCTGATGAAACGGGCCGCACGGGCGCTGGAGCAGAAGCGCCGCGCGCCTGTTGCCCGGACCGGGACCGAAGAGGGGCACGGCGACCTGCCGCTCGTGGGTCGCACGCCGGCGATGCAGTCGCTCTATCGCCTTGTGGCGCGGGTGATGAACACCGAGCTTCCGGTGCTCATCACGGGCGAGAGCGGGACGGGCAAGAGCCTGATCGCGCGGGCGATCCACGACTTTTCCGACCGGCGCAACCTGCCGTTCGTGGTGGTCACGGCCGATGATCTGACGCCCATCGACGGGCCGGCGCGGGTGCTGTCGAAAGCCGGGCAGGGCACGATCCTGTTCGACGAGATCGGCGATCTGGAGGCCGAGGCGCAGGCGCGGATTACCCGGATGCTCGACAGCCTCACCGACCCCAGCCCGCGGATCATCGCGACATCGCAGAACGACCTGTCCAAGCGGATCAAGGACGGCGCGTTCCGGCAGGACCTTTATTACCGCCTCGGCGGTGTGACGATCCCGGTGCCTGCGCTGCGCGAGCGGCTGGAGGATATTCCGTCGCTCGCCGAGCATTTCCTTGCACGCGCCGAGCGGGACGGGATGACGCCGCGCGCGCTTGCCAAGGAAGCGACCGAGGTGCTGCGCGCCTATCCGTGGCCCGGCAACGTGCGCCAGCTGGAAAACACCATTCAGCGCCTGATGGTCACGGGCTCGGAGGCCGAGATCACGCGGGCCGAGGTCGAAGCCACGCTTGGCGCCCCTGCGGGCGGGCCGGTGCCGGCTGCGGACGAAGGCGAGAAGCTGTCATCGAGCGTCGCGCGCCACCTCAAGCGCTATTTCGACCTGCACGGGGGCACGCTGCCACCGCCGGGCCTCTACCAGCGGGTGCTCAAGGAAATCGAAGTGCCGCTGATCGAGATTGCGCTTGATGCAACGGGCGGCAATCAGGCCAAATGCGCCGATCTGCTGGGCATCAACCGGAATACATTGCGCAAGAAGATCACCGAGTTGGAAATCGAGGTGACACGGCGCCGCAAATTGATGTAAAACTGCCACAGACGCGACCCTGGGGGTGTCGTTTCAGGCACAATTCAGGCGCGAATGACGGGCGCGAACAGGGCTGAGGCACGCCCGGCCCGATCTCGGAGCAGTTGAGAATGGCGGCGCGCGGCGCAAAACGTGAATGGACATGGGACAGGCTGGCGCGCCTGCGCAGGTTGCGCCGGGTGCAGTCGGCCGCGACCGTGGGCGTGGTCATTCTGGGCCCGTTCCTTGCCGTCGCGACCTACCTGATTCTCGGACCGCTCAATCAGGGCGCGGCAAGTTCCGCCCTGCGGCTCATCCTGCTGGCCGATTTCGTCTATGTTCTGGCCGTCGCGGCGCTGGTCATGTCCGGCGTGGCCCGGATGATCGCCGCGCGGCGGGCCATGTCGGCGGGATCGCGCCTGCACATGCGCCTGACCGGTGTGTTCGCCATCATCGCGCTCATCCCGACGGTTCTGGTGGCCATTTTCGCGGTGCTCACGGTCAACGTCGGTCTCGAGGGCTGGTTTTCGGACAGGGTGAGTCGGGTGGTGGGCAACTCGCTCGAGGCCGCGCAGGCCTATGAGGAGGAGCATCGCAGCGGGCTGGTGGAAGACGCCGAGTCGCTGGCGGCCTATCTCAACCTCTCGAAAGAGGCGAACCGCTTTCTGACCGACGCACAGCTCAGGCAGGCGCTTCAGCAGGCGCAGAGCCAGATTCAGCGCGGGCTGCGCGAGGCTTTCGTGATCGACGGGGATGGCGAAATCCGGGTGCGTGGGGACCGGTCATACCTGTTCGACTACGAGGAACCCAGCGCCGACGATCTGGCGCGCGCGATGGAGGGTGAAACGGTCGTGATCGAGGACTGGGACATCAATGAATTCCGCGCCCTCGTGCGCATGGGCAGCTTTCCCGACCACCTGCTTTACGTCAGCCGCAGCGTGGATGGCGAGGTTCTGAGCCTGCTGGACGAGACGCAGGAAACGGTGATGTTCTATCAGCAGCTCGAAAACCAGAGGGGCCGCGTCCTGTTCGAGTTCGGGCTGATCTATCTGGGCTTCGCAGCGATCCTGATCCTAGCAGCGACGTGGCTTGGCATGTGGTTCGCCGAGCGTCTGTCGCGCCCGGTCGGGCGGCTTGCGGGGGCTGCGCAACGGGTGGGCGAAGGCGACCTTGACGTGCAGGTGATCGAAGAGGACGGCGACGATGAAATCGCCACGCTGGGCCGCCAGTTCAACGCCATGACCCGCCAGCTCAAGGCGCAGCGTGATACGCTGGTGGCGAGCGCGGACCAGATCGAAACGCGGCGGCGGCTGTTCGACAGTGTGCTGTCATCGGTCACGGCGGGCGTCGTGGGGCTGGATGCGGAAGGCAAGGTGACGTTCCTGAACCGCGCGGCGGCGCGTCTGCTCGACCTTGCCGGGCCGGACCCCAGCCATGTGCCGCTGTCGCTGTTGGTGCCGGAGTTCGGCCCGCTGTTCGACCGGCTGCGCAACGAAGCGCGCAGCCAGGTGCAGGAGGAGCTGGGGCTGACCCGGATGGGCAAGGCCGAGCGACTGCTGGTGCGGATCGCGCGGCGCTATTCCGACGAGGGGGAGCTCGAGGGCTTCGTGATCGCCTTCGACGATGTCACCGATCTGGTCAGTGCGCAGCGCATGGCGGCGTGGGGCGACGTCGCGCGCCGTATCGCGCATGAGATCAAGAACCCACTGACGCCCATCGCGCTGTCGGCCGAGCGCATCAACCGCAAATATGGGCGGATGATGGAAGGTGAGAATGCCGAGAAGCTGGAGGAGCTGACCGGGACCATCGTGCGCCAGACCGATATCCTGCGCCGGATCGTGGACGAGTTTTCCAAGTTCGCGCGGATGCCCGAACCTGAAAAGAAGCCCACGGACCTTGCCAAACTCCTGCGCGACGCGGTGGTGTTACAGGAGGCCGGGCAGGAGGCCGTGACGTTCGCGGCCGATATTCCCGCCGGGGCGTTGCCTGCGGAACTGGACGAGTCCATGATCGGCCAGGCCTTCACCAATCTTATCAAGAACGCGGGCGAAGCAATTGAAACCCTGCAGGAAAAAGGTGCGCCGGACGGTCATTCGCCCGAGATCCGTGTCGCGCTGACCATTGAGGGTGAGCAGGCGCGCATCACCATCGCCGACAACGGCGTGGGGCTGCCTGCCGACCGCGCGCGGCTTTTCGAGCCTTACGTCACCACCCGCGACAAGGGCACCGGCCTTGGCCTGCCCATCGTGAAGAAGATCATCGAAGAACACGGCGGCACGCTCGCCCTGACCGACGCGCCGGATTTCGGCTCGGGACAGGTCGGGGCGATGGCCGTCATCACACTGCCACTTCCGGCCGCTGCGGGTGTGTCCCGCGCCGCCGAATGACCGAGTTGAGGGCCCCATGACCGACATTCTGATCGTCGACGATGAACGCGATATCCGAGAGCTCATTTCGGATATTCTGGAGGACGAGGGCTACACCACACGAAAGGCGGGCACCTCGGACGAGGCGATGGCGGCGGTCGAGAAACAGCCGCCCGCGCTCATGATCCTCGACATCTGGCTCAAGGACAGCACGATGGACGGGATCGACATCCTCAAGGCGGTCAAGCGCGACCACCCGGAGGTGCCGGTGGTCATCATTTCGGGTCACGGCAACATCGAGATCGCGGTAGCGGCGATCAAGCAGGGGGCCTACGACTTCATCGAAAAGCCCTTCAACATCGACCAGTTGATGGTCGTGATCGGACGGGCGATGGAAACCTCGCGCCTGCGCCGTGAGAACGTGGAGTTGAAGCGCAAGGGAACCGGGCCGGTCGACATGATCGGGACAAGTGCGGCCTTCAAGTCACTGAAATCCAACCTGGAAAAGGTCATGCGCTCGAACGGGCGCGTGTTGCTCACCGGGCCTGCGGGGTCGGGCAAGGAACTGGCCGCGCGCACCATCCATGCGGGGTCGGACCGCGCGGGGGCGCCCTTCATCATCGTGAACTCCGCCGCCGTGGCGCCGGACCAGATGGAAGAAGTGCTGTTCGGGCGCGAAAACAGCGAGCGCGGCGTCGAGGAAGGTCTGCTGGAGCAGGCCAACGGCGGGGTGATCTATTTCGACGAGGTGGCGGACATGCCGCCGGGCACGCAGTCCAAGATCCTGCGCGTTCTGGTCGAGCAGAGTTTCACCCGCGTCGGCGGGAGCGAGAAGATCGAGGTGGATGTGCGCGTGATTTCGTCCACCACCCGCGATCTGATGGCCGAGATCGAGGCGAAGCGCTTTCGCGAAGAGCTGTTTCACAGGCTGAACGTGGTCCCGATCAGCGTGCCGCCGCTGGCCGACCGGCGTGAGGATATTCCGGTGCTGGCCGAGCATTTCATTGCCGTGTTCAACGCCACGCAGGGCCTGCCGCTGCGCGATGTTTCGGACGAGGCGGTGGCGGTGCTTCAGTCGATGCCGTGGCCCGGCAACGTGCGCCAGCTCAAGAACGTGGTGGAGCGCGTGCTGATCCTTGGCGACGGGACCGGGCCGATCGGCGCGGGCGACCTGCCGGGGGCCGAGGGGCCGGAACTGGGCTCGGGCGTCGGTGGGGCTGTCGTGCTGCCCACGGCGCTTGCCACGCTCCCGCTGCGCGAGGCGCGCGAGGCGTTCGAGCGGGAATACCTGATGACGCAGATCAACCGGTTCGGCGGCAATATCTCCCGCACCGCGAGTTTCGTCGGGATGGAGCGGTCCGCGCTTCACCGCAAGCTCAAGAGCCTCGGGATCGTGACCGGCACCAAGTCGGGCGCGCGCGTGGCCTATGTCGCCGAGGACGGCGAGGATCAGGCCGAGGCCTCCTGATTGACCCTTCCGGGTTTCCCTGCCAAGGGTTGAGCGACGACAAAGCGGGATGTCCGAATGAAAGTCATCATCTGCGGCGCGGGCCAGGTCGGCTGGCAGATTGCGCGCCACCTGTCGGGGGAACGCAACGACGTCACGGTCGTGGACAACAACCCCGACCTCGTTGCCCGCGCGACCGAGACGCTGGACGTGCAAGGGATCACCGGCTTCGCCTCCTACCCGGATGTGCTGGATCAGGCGGGCGCGCGTGACGCCGACATGGTGATCGCGGCGACCTATTCGGACGAGGTGAACATGGTCACCTGCCAGGTGGCGCACTCCGTCTTCGCCGTGCCGCGCAAGATCGCGCGGCTCAGGGCGCAAAGCTACCTCACCGCGATTTACCGCGACCTTTACCGGCAGGATCACCTGCCCATCGACGTGGTCATCAGCCCCGAGCGCGAGGTGGCCGAGGCCGCGCTGCGCCGGTTGCAGGCCCCGTCGGCCTTCGACACCGAGCGGTTCCTGGATGACCGAGCGACGCTTCTGGGCATCGCGCTCGACGAGGATTGCCCGGTGCTCAACACGCCGCTGCGCCAGCTCACCGACCTGTTCTCGACGCTGAACGCGGTGGTGGTGGGCGTGCGCCGGGAGGGCACGCTCTTTGCGCCCGAGGCAAACGACCAGTTGTTCGAGGGCGACCAGATCTACGTCTTCTCCGAGACCAAGGACGTGAACCGCACGCTGGAGATTTTCGGCAAGCAGGTGCGCCGGCAGGAGCGTGTTGTGATCCTTGGCGGTGGCAATGTCGGCCGCGCCGTGGCCGAGGCGCTGGAGACCCGGACCGACCGGGTGCGCGCCAAGATCATCGAGCTGGATCGGGGCGTGGCCGAGCGCGCCGCCGACGCGCTGGAACGGACCGTGGTGCTGCATGGCAACGGGCTTGACCGGGAACTGCTCAAGGAAGCCGGGATCGGTCGGGCGGACGCGATCCTTGCCGTGACCTCGGACGACAAGGTGAACATGCTGGCCGCCGTGCGCGCGCGCAACATGGGCTGCCCGATGTCCATCTGCCTCGTGAACGACCCCTCGCTCGTCCCGTTGATGGAGCCGCTGGGGATCGACGCCTATATCAACCCGCGCCAGACCACGGTTTCCTCGATCCTGCGCCACATCCGACATGGCCGGGTGCGCGGCGTCTATTCCGTGGGCGATGCCGAGGCCGAGGTGATCGAGGCGCAGGTCCTGTCGACCAGCCCGATGGCCGGAAACCGGATCAGCGAGATCGACTTCCCCGAAGGCGTGCTGGTCGGCGGTATCCTGAAGGGCGGCAAATACCTCAAGCCCACCGGATCGACCCGTGTGGACGAGGATGATGTCGTCGTCATTTTCGCGATGGCCGGGGATGTGCCGGAGGTCGAGCGCCTGTTGCAGGTCTCGATCGACTACTTCTAGGGCCCGCGCGGGATGCTTCCGTTCATCGCCCGCCTCCCGCTGCTCGTCACCGTCACGGGTCTGTCCGCGCTACTGATGCTGGTCCCGGCGGCCCATGCGGTCGCCATAGGTGCGCCCTGGGTTGCGGGCACCTTTGCGCTCTATGCGCTGCTGACGATGTTGCTGGCCCTGATGTTCGCGATTGCGCTGGCGGGGCGGGAGCGGTCGGACCGGCCGCGCCGCCACCTTGTCGGCCTGCTGGTCATCTTCGTGGTCCTGCCGCTGGTGCTGGCGGTGCCGTTTCAGCAGGCCGTACGCAACACGACGTTCCTGAACGCCTATGTCGAGATGGTTTCGTCCCTGACCACGACGGGGGCGACGCTGTTTCCCGAACCGGGGCGGTTGCCGCAGTCGGTCCACCTGTGGCGCGCCACCGTGGGTTGGCTTGGCGGGTTGTTCATGTGGGTGAGCGCCATTGCCGTGCTTGCGCCGATGGCGCTTGGCGGGTTCGAGGTGCGCGCCCGGCGCATCGCCACGACCGGGGCGCAGATCACGCAGATCGAGAAGGTGGCGGATCTGTCGTCGCGGGTGCGGACCTATGCGATCAAGCTGTTCCCGGTCTACACGGGCCTGACCGCGACCCTCTGGCTGGGCCTTATCCTGGCTGGTGAGACGCCGTTCATCGCGATCTGTCACGCCATGTCGACGCTCTCGACCTCGGGCATCTCGCCGGTCGGCGGCGTTGCGGGCGGGAGCGCGGGCTATGGCGGAGAGGTGATGGTGGCGATCTTCCTTATCTTCGCCGTCTCGCGGCTCGCGTTCTCGCGCGAGGGGCAGGGGTCCGAAGTGACCGGCTTTCTCCATGATTCCGAAGTGCGGCTCGCGCTGTTCTTCGTCGCGACGGTGCCGCTGTTTCTATTCCTGCGCCATTTCTTCGGGGCCTATGAGGTGGCGAGCGACATGACGCTTCTGTCCGGTCTCGCCTCGCTCTGGGGATCGGTGTTCACGGTGTTTTCCTTCCTGACCACCACCGGGTTCGTCAGCGCGGCGTGGGAGTCGAGTCAGGCGTGGTCGGGGCTGTCGACACCGGGCCTTATCCTCATGGGCCTTGCGCTCGTGGGGGGCGGGGTGGCGACAACGGCGGGCGGGGCCAAGCTCCTGCGCGTCTGGGCGCTGTATCAGCACGGGCGGCGCGAACTGGACAAGCTGGTCCATCCCAACTCGGTCGCCGGGTCGGGGAGCGAGGCGCGCCACATCCGGCGCGGCGGGGCCTATATGGCATGGGTGTTCTTCATGCTCATGACCCTGTCCGTGGCCGTAGTAATGATGGCGTTTTCCTTCACCGGGGAAAACTTCGAGCAATCGGTCGTTCTGACCGTCGCTGCCCTGACCACGACAGGCCCGCTGGCCGATGTCGCGGCGTCGGAGCCGATCCGGTTCGGCACCATGTCGGTCTCGGCCAAGCTGGTTCTGTCTGCCGCGATGGTGCTCGGGCGGCTCGAACTTCTGGCCATCGTCGCGCTCCTGTCGCCCAACGTGTGGCGGCCGAGAGGGCGGCAGATCCTCCCGTGAGCCTGCCCAAGTTTTCCGCAAACCCATGATGTTTGGGGGGTTTAAATTCCCGATGCCTCCATTACACTCGATTGGAATTGGGATACTCACCTGCCGGATAACGGCAGCACGATAAAACAAGGGCAATAAGCGATGGCTGCTGACAAACAGAATTTGCAGGACGCGTTTCTGAACCATGTGCGCAAGGCCAAGGTGCCTGTCACGATCTTCCTTATCAACGGCGTGAAGTTGCAGGGGGTGATCTCGTGGTTCGACAATTTCTGCGTGCTGCTCAAGCGGGACGGGCAAAGCCAGCTCGTCTACAAGCACGCGATTTCCACCATCATGCCGTCGCAGCCGATCAATCTCTACGACGGCGACGATAGCTGATCTTGGATACGGGGACCGGTCCCGGCGTCACGCGCGCCTGGGTCATCCATCCTGAACTGACGTCCGATCAGGAGCGTCGTGACGCGGAGCCCGCGCTTGAGGAAGCCGTGTCTCTGGCCTTGGCGCTGCCGGGGTTGGAGGTCGTGGGCTCGCAGATCGTGCGCCTCGCCAAGCCCCATCCCGGCCACCTGTTCGGCACCGGCAAGACCGAGGAGCTGGCGGAGGGGATCAAGGCCAAGGACATCGAGCTCGTCCTGATCGACGGGCCGGTCAGCCCGGTGCAGCAGCGCAATCTGGAACGCCAGTGGAAGGTCAAGATCCTCGACCGGACCGGGCTTATCCTCGAGATCTTCTCGGACCGGGCCGCGACGCGCGAGGGCGTGTTGCAGGTCGAGATGGCCGCGCTGTCGTATCAGCGCACGCGGCTGGTGCGGGCCTGGACCCACCTTGAACGTCAGCGCGGCGGACTGGGCTTCGTGGGTGGCCCCGGCGAAACGCAGATCGAGGCGGACCGGCGGGCCATCGACGAGCAGCTCAACCGGCTGCGCAAACAGCTCTCCAAGGTCGTGCGGACCCGCGAGCTTCACCGCGCCTCGCGCGCGAAGGTGCCGTTTCCGGTCGTGGCGCTCGTGGGCTACACCAACGCCGGAAAGTCGACGCTGTTCAACCGGATGACCGGGGCCGAAGTCATGGCCAAGGACATGCTTTTTGCCACGCTGGACCCCACGATGCGGTCCATCGACCTGCCCGGCGGGCGGCAGGTGATCCTGTCGGATACGGTGGGCTTCATCTCGGACCTGCCCACGCAACTTGTCGCGGCCTTCCGCGCCACGCTTGAAGAGGTGCTGGGCGCGGACCTGATCTTGCATGTGCGCGACATTTCCCACGACGAGAGCGAGGAGCAGGCAGAGGACGTTCTTTCGATTCTCGCGGATCTCGGGGTCGAGGAGGACGTGCCGCTCATCGAGGTCTGGAACAAGATCGACCAGCTTCCGGCGGAGACGCGCACGGCCTATGAGACGCAGGCCGAACGCACCGAGGAGGTCGTCGCGATTTCGGCCCTGACCGGCGACGGGCTGGAGCGGCTTTACGCCGTGATCGACACCGCACTGACGCAGGACACGTTCGATCAGACGCTCGATATTCCCTTTGCCGAAGGTCGCCAGCGCGCGTGGCTGCATGACACCGGCGTCGTGGAAGACGAGACCGAGACCGAGGATGGCTGGCAGGTGCGGGTGCGCTGGACCGAAAAGCAGGCCGCCCAGTTCACCAAAGCTCATACATAGACCGACCGCCGCAAGAGGGCATCTGCGGCGGTCGGCCTACTACCGTGAGTGACGGCAGGCTGCCCGCGCGTTTGGGATCGCTAACTGAACAGCCGAGGCGGTATATGACTGCGGCAAGGGCATTTGGCTAGGGGTGGCGATCCCGCCCGTCGGCCTTTTTTTGCTGACCAAAACGTTTGTCGTCTGACCGGTTGGTCAAAAAAATCTTGAAAACAGCACCTTAGGTGCGAGGCGGCATATTTCCGCCCGTTTCGTGACGCCGCGTCGCGGATCAGGGCGTGCGGGGCAAAAGCCGGGTTGTGCCCACGGATGCGGCGCGGGCGAGCTCGGGATCGAGTGACATGGGCACATATTCGCCCCGCCGCCAGAGGTCGCCCAGATCGTCGTAATGGCGCGACAGGAAATGGCCCGACTGGCCGGTGGACGAGATGAACAGGGACGAGTCGGGGTCCGCGAAGTCATAGACGCCCCGGTAGCCCGCGCCGTGGACGTTGAGGAACGGGTCCGGCTCCCGGCCCGAGGTGCGCCCGCGCATCAGCGTGTTGTCCCCGCCCGATGTCGACTGACGGATGTTCACGAACCATTTAAGCACCGGCAAGTCGCCCAGCACCTGATGGTCATGCGTCGCCTCGTGCGCGTCGCCCCAGCGCAGGCTTTCGTAAGAGCCGCCAAAGTGTTCATCGATCCACAAAAGCGCGTCGTCGAGCGATTCCCGCGCGATCTGAGTGCAGGTCTCGGTCGGGGCTGATTGCACGACGTCGCACCAGTCCCCCGCGCCTTGGATGTCACGGTAGACGCGCTCGATGAAGATCGGTTCGAGGTGGTTGAACGCGCCCGCGAGCGGTCCAAGCTCGTCACGGATCAGTCGGTTTTGCAGCGCACGCATCCACGCCATGTAGATCAGCGGCTCCGGCAGGTGTTCGTTCATCTCGCCGTTCCAGTTGGCGAGCAGGTCGAGCGCCTGCTGGCGCTTGCGTTCGGTCGTGCCTTCCGGCGCGGCTTCGCCCGTGAACCACAGGTCGGCGCCGACGAGGGGCAGCAGGTTGCGCGCGGTGATCGAAACGGTGTCGAGTTGCGCCTCGATGAAGCTCTCGCGGGTATGCACCTCGCGGTTCTGCATCAGGAACTGCCAACGCTGAATGCGCTGGCTGTCACCCCATTCATAGCTGACGTGAAGCGGGAAAGGCCGGTCGAGCAGCTTGTTGTTCGTGTTGCCGACGATGCCGCCGGAGGGGGCGACGAACTGCGGGTTCGCGGCGTAGGCCTCGCGCCCGATCCAGCGGTTCTCGGCCCGCCAGCCGGGGGCCGGGAGACGGCCGAAGGTCATGTGCTCGGCGTCGCGCCGGGGCATTTCGCCGATTGTCTTGAGCGCGATGGTGTCACGGTCGATCATCGTGACGTTCTGGCTTGGCGCCACGAAGTCGCGCCCGGCTGCGATCCCCTGTGTGACCGATTTGGCCTGCATGAGGTTCATCGCCGCCGTCATCGAAGTGTCGTCACCGTTCAGAAGCGTCCAGCCGAGGGCGGCGACGTGACCGGCCGGGGTCACGGAGCCGAGGTTGAAGTGGGTGCCGGGCAGGACGGGGCCGTTTTCCGACCACCTGAGCGTGATCGTGACCGGGGCGGCATCGCGCACCCGGATGATCGAGGCGCGTTCGGTCAGCGCGGCCCAGCCGTCGGGTGTCTGCACCTCGCCCGTATTCTCCGGGTTCACCTTTTCGATGAACACGTCCTGATCGTCGAGGTAGGAGGAGGTGAGGCCCCAGGCGAAATCGGCAGAGCGCCCGATGAGGATCGCGGGCATCCCCGGAATGGTCGCGCCGATAACCGCGCCGGAGGCCAGCTCCATCCGCGCGAGGTACCAGATCGTCGGCGCGGTGAAGCCAAGATGCGGGTCATTGGCCAGCAGCGTGCCACCTGCCGCAGACCGGTCCGGGGCGGCCGCCCAGGCGTTGGACGCGCCGGCCAGTCCGCGCGGCGGGGCCGGGTACATGAAAGCGTCTTCGGGCGTCGTGTCATAGGCCGCATATTGCGTGGCGCCGGGTTGATCGGGGAACAGGGACGCGTAGTCGGGCAGGGCGGCCACGCCGTTTCCGGGCATGTCGGGCAGGATATCGGAGACCTGCTTTTCATCCAGTGCGAGCGACACGCGGGCGCGCAGCACCTCTTCCTCAAGATGGCCCGCGAGTTGCACGCCCATCAGCTTCATGATGGCGATGGAATCGGCGGGCACCCAGGGGGAGATGGCGTTGTCGAAGAGGAAGAACTCCGGCGCGCCACGCCCCAGCGCCTCGTCATTGACCCGGTCGAGCCAGGCGTTGACGCCGCGCGCATAGGCCTCGAGCGCCGCGGTCGTTTCGGCATCCTGATCCTCGACGGACTCGCGGGCGAGGCGGTAGAGATCGAGCCTGCGCATGAGCTCATCCGTCTTGAGCGTGCGCGCCCCGAACATCTCGGACAGCCGCCCCTGCACGGTGCGTCGCATGGTCACCATCTGCCAGAGCCGGTCCTGCGCATGGGCATAGCCGAGGCCGAAATAGACATCCGCGTCGGAACTGCCGAACACATGGGGGATGTTGGCGTTGTTGCGCACGATATCGACCTCGGCGCTCACCCCGTTCACGCTGCGGGTGACATCGTAATCCGGCAGGGAGCGGGAGGCGAGGTAATAGGTGAACGCAAGCGCGAGACCCGCGAGGACGAGGGCCGCGCTGACAAGGCGCACCATCCATTTGAAGAGAAATGCCATGGGACCCTTTGTTGACCTGTCCGCTGCCCCCGTTCATTAAAGGCTCCGACACACAGGTGCAATCAAGGGAGAGTGACATGGCCAAGTGCGCGTTTCTGGGGCTGGGCGTGATGGGATACCCGATGGCGGGCCACCTTGCCGCCAAGGGGCATGAAGTCACGGTCTACAACCGCACGGCGGCCAAGGCCGAGGCTTGGGTCAAGGAACATGGCGGGGCCTCTGCGGCGACCCCGCGCGAGGCGGCCGAGGGGGCCGAGTTCGTCATGGCCTGCGTGGGCAATGACGACGACCTGCGCGCGATCTGCACGGCCGATGACGGGGCGTTCGCGGGCATGGGCACGGGCGCGATCTTCGTTGATCACACGACGGTGTCGGCGATGGTCACCAACGACATGGCCGAGGCCGCCGCGGAACAGGGCGTGGGATACGTCGATGCGCCCGTCTCCGGCGGGCAGGCCGGGGCCGAGAACGGCGCGCTCGCCATCATGTGCGGGGGCGCCGAGGACACGTTCGCCAAGGCCGAGCCGATCATGCAGGCCTATGGCAAATCCGTGAAGCGGATGGGCGAGGTCAGCGCCGGGCAGCTCACCAAGATGGTCAACCAGATCTGCATCGCCGGGCTCGTTCAGGGCCTGTCCGAAGGTCTGGCCTTTGCCGAGAAGGCCGGGCTCGACGGGCGCGCCGTGGTCGAGGCGATTTCCGGCGGGGCCGCCGGAAGCTGGCAGATGGTTAACCGGCACGAAACGATGCTGGACGACGAATTCGAGCATGGCTTCGCGGTCGACTGGATGCGCAAGGACCTGGCCATCTGCCTGGCTGAAGGCAACCAGATGGGCGCCGCGCTGCCTGTCACGGCGCTGGTGGACCAGTTTTACAAGGATGTGCAGAACATGGGCGGGAACCGTTGGGATACCTCCTCGCTCATCCGGCGGCTGCGGTAAGCTGCCGGTCACATTTTCGCGGGGTCGTGGTGAAACCCTGCGGCCTCCGCTAGCGTGTCTTGAAGGAATGGCGCGATAGCAGACGCTTTAATCAGGGAGATTTTCATGTCCACGTTTTCCAAGTTCGCTGCGGCGCTGCCGCTCATCCTGCTGGCCGGGGCGGCCCAGGCCCATACCGACTCGGACGTGGGCGGGTTCATTTCCGGTTTCACCCACCCGATCCTCGGCTGGGACCATGTGATCGCGATGGTCGCGGTCGGTCTTTGGGGCGCGTTCCTCGGCAAGCCCGCAATCTGGATCCTGCCGGTGGTGTTCCCGCTGGTCATGGCCTTCGGCGGCGCCCTTGGTGTGCTCGGTGTGCCGATCCCGGCGGTCGAGGCGGGGATCGCCTTGTCCGGGGTCGTGCTGGGCCTCTTGATCGTCTTCGCGGTGCGTGCGCCGCTCTGGGTCGCTGCGGTGATCGTGGGGGTCTTCGCGATCTTTCACGGCCATGCGCATGGGACCGAGCTGCCGGAAGCCGCGAATCCCTTTGCCTACGGCATCGGCTTCGTGATCGGCACCGGCGCACTGCACCTTGCGGGTATCGCGCTTGGTTTGCTGGTCGGGTCGGCCGCCGGTCGGGTCGTGGTGCGCGCCGCGGGTGGTGTGATCGCGGCTGTCGGGGCGGCGTTCCTCTTCGGCGTCGCGTGAAGCGCCTCGCCCTTCTCGCCGCGCTGGTTCCCGGCGCGGCACATGCCCATGCCTTCTCGACCGGCCGGGATGCCTATGGCGCGTTCCTGGAGGGGGCGGGCGTGATCCTCGCCACCCCCGGTCTGATCCTGCCGCTGGCCGCGCTTGCCGTGACGCTGGCGTTGTGGAAGGCCGACGGCATGATGGCGGCCTGGCCCGCGTTCCTGATCGGGCAGGTTGCGGGCATGGCGCTCGCGCCGCTTGTGGGGCCGTGGATCGCGCTCGTCCCGCTGGCCTTCGGGCTGGTGCTCGGCGGGCTCGCCGCCGTGGCGCCGCTTGGGCGACTGGGGCCTGCGCTACCGGTTCTGGCGGGCCTCATGGGGGGCGTGGTAATGGCCGCCTCGCTGGAGGGGCATACGGTCACCGAGATCGGGGTCGCGATCCGGCTGGGGTTGTTCGTTGCGGCGAACATCGCGACAGCGGCCATCGCGGGCCTCGCCCGATCCATGCTGGAACGCTGGGACGGGGAGGTGACGCGCATCGGCTGGCGCGTCGCGGCGTCATGGATCGCGGCGATCCTCGTGCTCTACCTTGCCTTCGCCATGACCGGCGCGACGGCCTGAGGCGTCAGTCGGCGAAGACCGTGTCGCTGTACTAGCCACACGGTCCGAGCGCCTCACACCGCGTCAGGGCAGGATGCGGGTGTATTTCGATCCTTCGACGGTCGCGCCGACGATCAGGCCCGCTGTGCCGAAGACCATCGCAACGACGGGGGAAGAGCCCGCCAGCGTGTCTGCCGAGAACCGGTCGCCTTCGTTCACGACGGCGTATTTCACGTCCGCGCCCGCGACCCAGCCGGGGGAATAGCGGAACTCGCCCAGGGCATCCTCGGTCATGAAGAACAGCACATGCGCGTATTGCTGCGCGCCGATCTGGATGCCGATGCTGGCCTTGGTCTGGGAATAGTAGTCCACCGTCGCCCCGCCGACCCGGAGCGCGCCGCGCCCATAGGCGCCGCCGACCAGAACGCCGGCCTCGGTCACCAGCGGCATGACCAACATGCCGACCGACTTGTCGCGCAGATCCGTCGCCTCGGGATAACTGGAGAAAAGGTAGTTCAGCGTCGCATCGACCCGCGCGTCGATGGTGCCGGAGCCTTGGGATGCAAGGCCGTTGTCGCAGCCCGCAAGTGCGAGGCTCGCACCTGCGCCGCCCGCGACCAGAAGGAATCCGCGTCTGGTGTATGTGTTCATTGCCCGTCGCCTCATGTCTGGCTGCCGGGTCTGCGCCCGGATTGGGCCAGAGTCTACGCGAAGCGGGGCAGGCTGTCACGCCGCCGTGAGAGGGTGGCGGAAATTCGCGCGTGGCTCAGGCCAGACGCACGACCATGAGCACGGCAACGTAGTGCGTGGCGGCGGCAGCGAGGACGTGGCCGTGCCAGATCGCGCGGGCGTAGGGCAGGGCCTTGTGGTAGAAAATCGTGCCGACGGTGTAGACCAGTCCGCCGATGACCAGCAGGACCAGCGCGGCGGCGGGAAGGGCCGCGACGATGGGGCCGATGGCGGCGAGGCAGAGCCAGCCCTGCGCGATGTAAAGCCAGAAGCCCAGCCGCTCGATCCGGTCGAACCAGATCACCTTGAGCGACACCCCGATGAGCGCGATGGCCCAGCTTGCCGTGGCGAGTGCGATGCCATAGCCGCCGCCGACCCCGATCAGCGCGACCGGCGTGTAGGTTCCGGCGATCATCAGGTAGATGGCCGCGTGGTCGAACCGGCGCAGCACCGCGCGGGTGGGGGCATGGAGCGTCATGTTGTAGGCCGCCGAGAAGGCGAAGGTGGCGATGAGGCCGATGGCATAGGGCACGAGGGCCGCGAGATGCGCCCCCTCGACCGAGAGCGCCGCCCATGTCAGCAGCACGCTGGCCCCGGCGACAGCCGCCACCACGCCGATGACGTGGAGCACGCCGTCGGCGATGTGTTCGGCAAGGGTTTCTTTCAGCACAAAGCGGGTCATGACCTCAGTGTAACGCGTGAAACAGCGAAGGTTCCGTTAACGTAACGGTCACTTTGCCGCTTTTTCGGCAAGGCGCCGCCTACCAACTGCCCGAGGCGCCGCCGCCGGAGCTCGACCCGCCCCCGAAGGAGCCGCCCGAGGAGGACGAGGAGGAGGAACTTGTAATCATCGGGATCGTGTAGGGGATGATCGAGTGGTGGCCGCAATGCGGGCAATCGGTGATCTTTTCGCCCGTGCCGGTGCGGGAGCGGGTCGCGGCCTGAAGCCGGTTGCGCTTGGTTTGGATGCCGCGCTCGCCACAGTTGGGGCAGCGCGACAGCCGGTCGCGGATCTGCCGTGAAAACGCGGCAAGCAGGCCGCCGCCCACCGCCAGCACGCCGATGACCCAGCCGAGCACGCCGCCGCCGCCGTCGGAGCGGGGGGCAGGTTCTTCGCCGTTCCAGTGGGCATAGGCGATACGGTCGATCACGGCGTCCGTACCGTCTTCGATGCCTTCGGCGTACTTGTCGTTGCGGAATTTGGGCAGGAACACGCGGTCGATGATGTCCTGCGCCTCGCGGTTGAAGCCGCTGCCGTAGCCCGACCCCAGTTCGACGCGCATCTGCCGGTCGTCGCGCAGGACGAGGATCAGGATGCCGTCGTTCCTCGAGGCGTCACCGATACCCCAGTGATTGAACAGGCCGGTGGCGAAGTCTTCCATCGTGTTGGTGGGCGTGAAGCCGCCGCGCGAGCCCAGAGTGAGGACCGTCGCCTCGACCCCGGTTTCCTCGCGCAGCACTTCGAGCTGGCGTTTGACGCGGGTCTCCACGTCGTCGGGCAGGACGTTGGCGTAGTCGTTGACGTAGGTGTTTTCATAAACCGGCCAGCTTTGCGCGCTGGCCAGCGTGGGCCACAGGAGGGCGAGGACGGCGACGAGTCGGATCATGGCAGGCTCCCGGCGATCTCGGAGAGAACGTCGGGGACCATCATGACATCTTCGCGGGTCACGTCAAACTGCCCGACCTGCATCCGGATGACATAAGCGCCCTCATGCGTGGTCTGGGTCAGGTAGATGCGGCCGTCGCGGTTCACGGCGTCAAGCAGCCGCGCGGTGGTCGCATCGTCGCGGTAGCGGAAGGTGAAGAGCGACAAGATCGGTTCGGTGACGATCTCGAACCCGTCGAGGGCCGCGATGGCGTCACGGGCTTCGACGGCCCAAGTGACGTGGTTTCGCAAACGTGAGCGCAGGCCTGCAAGCCCTTCGGATCGCACGAGAAACCAGATCTTGAGTGCGCGGAACCGGCGACCGAGGGGGAGCGTCCATTCGTTGTAATTGACGATTTCCTCCGCGCCAGGGGTTTGCAGGTAGTCGGGGCGCAGGCCCATCGCCTGAATCTGTGGTCCGGGGTCGCGCAGGAACTGGATCGAGCAGTCGAACTGCGCGCCGAGCCATTTGTGCGGGTTGAAGACAATTGAATCAGCTTTCTCAACACCGGCCCACAAGTCCCTGAATTCCGGGCAGATCATGGCGGACCCCGCCCAGGCCGCATCGACATGCGTGGGCAGGTCATGGGCGCGGGCGACGTCGATACAGGCGCCGATGTCGTCGCAGGCCCCGATGGACGTGCCGCCGGTGGCGAGCACGACGCCCGCGGGTGTGTGGCCCGCTTCGAGGTCCGCGCGGATCGCGGCATCGAGCGCGGCGGGGTCCATCGAAAAGAGCGGGTCGCCCGCCTTGCCGGGCACTTTCACGAGGTTGTTCTGACCGATGCCGCACAGGCGCACAGCCTTGTCGACGGATGAGTGTGTCTGTGCCGAGGCGTAGATGCGCAGGCGCGGAGCACCTGAAAGCCCGTCGCCAATCCCCTGAAACCCAAGTGCTTTCTCGCGCATCGTGGTGACGGCGGAGAAGGTCGCGGTGGTGGCGCTGTCGTGGATCGTGCCGGTCAGGTCGCCCGGCAGGCCCATTGCATCGCGCATCCAGTCGATGACGAGCGCCTCCATCTCGTTCGCCGCCGGGGCCGTCTGCCAGAGCATCGCTTGGGCGGAGATGGCGTTGGCCAGTTGCTCGGCCAGCATCGAGGCGGGCGCGGCGTTGGCGGGGAAGTAGGCGAAGAACCGGGGGTGCTGCCAGTGGGTCATGGCGTCGGGCACGAGGCGGGCGAAATCGTCGAAGATCGTCTCGATCGGTTCGGGCTCTTCTGGCGCCGGCCCTTCGATCCGGGCGCGGAAGGCGCCGGGGGCGGTGTCGGGGCGCACGGGGCGCTCGCGCAGCCCCGCGTGATAGTCGCGCGCCCAGTCGGCGGCGCGTTTCGACCAGTGATTGAGGTCTTCGTGATCCACCCCGGGCCTCCCTTGTTTAACGTGTTAAGGAGTAGCGGCCCTGTCAGGCTTTCTCAAGGGCCTCGATGATCGGAGAGAAATCCGTGGCCTTCAGGCTGGCCCCGCCCACGAGCGCGCCGTCCACGTTGGACACGCCGAAAATCTCGGCCGCGTTGCCCGGCTTGACCGACCCGCCGTACAGGATGCGCGCGGACCGACCCACGCCGGAGCCGAAGCGTTGTTCGAGACGCGAGCGGATGAAATCGTGGACCTCGCCGATCTGGTCGAGCGTCGGGATCTTGCCGGTGCCGATGGCCCAGATGGGCTCATAGGCGATGACAAGCGTGTCGCCGGTCACGGCATCGGGGATGGAGCCTGCGAGCTGGCCGGCGATGATGTCGAGCGTATTGGCCGCGTCGCGTTCTTCAAGCGTTTCACCCACGCAGATGACGACCTTGAGACCCGCAGCCAGTGCCGCGCGGGCTTTTTCGCGCACGTCCTGATCGGTCTCCTCGTGGTCCTCGCGGCGTTCGGAATGGCCCAGGATGACATAGCTCGCCCCGGCGTCGGCCAGCATTCCCGCCGAAATGTCGCCGGTATGCGCGCCGTTTTCGGCCTTGTGGCAGTCCTGTCCGCCAGTCGCGATGGCGCTGCTGGCGGCCTCAGAGAGGCGATGGAGGAGCGTGGCGGGTGGACAGAGCAGGATCTCGACCCCCGCGCCCTGGTGTGTGTCGCAGATCGTGCGGACCTCGGCGAGTTCCGCGCCGGTTCCGTTCATCTTCCAGTTGCCTGCTGCCAGTTTGCGCCGCATCTGCCTCTCCCCATCCGGATTTGGTGTGAGGGTAACGCGCGGGGCCGGAAGGACAAGGGGTCAGAGTGCGGCGAGTGCGCGCCGGGCCCAGTCGGTCGCGATCTCGGGGTCGTCCACCGCCGCGTCGGGGAGGGTCCAGTAGCCCATGGTGCGCCCGTCCTCCATCGAGAACTTGGACGCGCCTTCGTCCGCGAGCGCAGCGGCGAAGTCGCCCTTGGCCTTGAGATAGATCTGACCGGAGGCCGAGATGATCGCGAAGATCTGGCCGTCGCAATAGAAAGAGGCGCCACCCATCATCTTGCGATGCGTGACGCCTTCCAGACCTTCGAAAACCTCGTAGACATGCGCGATGTCGTCATCCGAGACGCTCACTCGGCGGCTCCGATGTTCTCGTCGAACTTGATCGACTCGCCGCAGCCACATTCGTCGACCACGTTGGGGTTGCGGAACTTGAACCCGCTTTCCAGCAGGGACGTCTCATAGTCGATCTCGGTCCCGAACAGGAACATCTGGGCCATCGGCGCGATCATCACCACCGCGCCGTCCTGTTCGACGACCTCGTCGTTCTTGTCGACCTCGTCGACGTAATCCATCGTGTATTCCATGCCCGCGCAGCCGCCCTTCTTGACGCCGATGCGCAGGCCCTTATGGCCGTCCTTCTCCATCAGGCGGGCGATCTGGGCCGCGGCCTTGTCGGTGAGGGTTACGGCCTGTTTGCCGGGAATACCGAACATGGGTGACTCCTTTTCCTTACTTTGAAGGTAAGGTTTCTGCGGTGCGTTCTCAAGCACCCCGGCGGGGCCGGGCGGTGCGACGGGCCGCGACGGGCGCGGCCGGTCCGTGTGTTACATGAAGCCCAGCTCAAGCCGCGCTTCGTCGGACATCATGTCCATGCCCCAGGGCGGATCCCAGGTGAGTTCCACGTCGACACCCTTGACCCCCTCGACGGGGCTGATCGCGTCGACGATCCAGCCCGGCATCTCACCCGCCACCGGGCAGCCCGGCGCGGTGAGGGTCATGGCGATGAAGACGTCGTTTTCGTCCGAAATGTCGATCGTGTAAACGAGGCCGAGGTCATAGATATTCACCGGGATTTCCGGGTCATAGACCGAGCGGCATGCATCCACCACCTTCTCGTAGAGCGGGTGATCGGTGCTCGACGGTTGGATGAGGGGCGCTCCCTCCATCTTGGGGCTTTCGGTGTTCATCACGCGTCCTTACAATTCCTGACTGAACATATAGGTTTTTGCGTTCCCGAGGTCTAGGGGGGCGAAACGGTGCGATTTGGGGTGTTTCGGGGGTGTTTGGCGCACGAAACGGTGAGGAGCGCGGTTTGGCCCGGGGCGCGAACGGTGCCGATGTGGTCAGGTGGCGGCCATGTGCGGGGATTCGACGGCATGAGGGTCGTTGACGGGGCAATCGGACCACATCACGTCTGAACCCCATCCGCGCGCCCCGTGTTGGGGCAGACACAATTGCATTGGAGGACAACATGAGCGACCTGACGAACAAGAGCTGCAAGGACCTTCCCGCCGATACGCCGCAACTGACGGGCGCGGCGCTGGACGAGATGACGGCGCAGATCAGCAGCGAGTGGAGCGTGGACGGCGATACGCTCACCCGTCGTTACAAGACCAAGGGCTTCGCGAAGGCGCTGATGCTGGTCAACGGCGTCGGCTACCTGGCCGAGGCCGAGGACCACCATCCGGATATCAAGCTGGGCTACGGCTATGCCGAGGTGAGCTTCACCACCCATTCGGTCGGCGGGTTGTCGGAAAACGATTTCATCTGCGCGGCCAAGCTGGACGCGATGTTCGGCTGAGGCGCGTCCGCGTCCGGTCCGCCATATTCAGACCGGACGCGGGGCCGTGAACGTTGCCGCATGAGGCCGGGCGCGGTAGAGACAGGGACAGGACCCGGGGGGCAGCGGACGGACGATGGCAGGGCAGATGGACGGCGTCACGGGAGAGACCGGGTGAGCGGGATCGCACGCCTGATCGGCGTGTTGGCTCTGACTTTTCTGGCCGCATGTTCCGACCGGGGCGAGCCGGCAGCCGCGCAATTTTCATCAAAGAGTGTGATGGCACCGTTCGAGGAAGGTGGCTGGCCGGAATACCTGCGCCGTCTCGATCTGAAACCGGGTAAGGATTATGTGATCCTCGCCTATGTTCCCCCCGCCAATCCCATCGACCTGTCATCGCCCGAGAAGGCGCGGGGCACCTTGGCGCGCCTCGTGTTCGACCAGTTGGGCGCGATGGAGGCCGGGACGACCATCGGCCACCTGATCGTCGGCTGGCAATGCGGCGGCGTGCGCGGCATGACCTCGATGACCGGGGAGCAGGACCTTCAGGGCCAGCGGATGTTCCTGACAGGCTGGGGCGTGACGCCGATCCTGTCCACTTTCTTCGACGGCGATATCGTGCCACTCGCCGAGTTTCCCGAAGCGCAGAACCGCGCGTTGACCGAGGGGCGCGGCGTTGTCGTGGCGAGCGAGGTGTCGGCGGCCCGATGTGCCGCGGCGCGCGCGGAGGTGGCAGAGTTCGAGACGCACCCGGACGCGCCGCACGAGAACTACAGCCTCGTCCTGCGCCCCGATCTTTATGAGGGCGGCGGGTGTCTGTCCTTCGCGATGCATGTGGCGGCGAAGGCGGGCGTGATGCCGCGCCTTCCGGCACTGGTGCGCCGTGACGTTGACCTCAGGGCTGTGCAACTGGGGGCGCGGGAGGTGGCGCCGGCGCAGGTGGACGTCTACCGCGCGCCGGGTCATCCGGAGGCGCCGGTCGGCTGGCTCGAGGTGCTGCTCCGGCGGTGGGATGAGGGGCCGGTGATCGACACGGTGACGGTGCCGTCGGGCGAGGCGATCATGGCCGCGCTGGTCTATGCCGGGGTCGGGGTGCAGGCGAAGACCGATCCACGCTACAGCCGCATACTGAGCCGGGACGACCCTGTCATCGGGGCGGCGGCGACCTATGGCCTGCAATGGGGCTACAGTTATCCGGTGCGCCGGATCTCCGATCCGGGCGGGGTGCGGGCGGTCGTGCTGGAACGTAGCTGAGGTAATGCAAAGGCGCGCGGCTTCGCCGCGCACAGGTTTTGCGCCCGTGCGCCTACGGCGCCGGCGCGCGGTAGGCGGGGGCTCTGCCCCCGCACCGCATGTTTAACGCGGGGGGCTCTGCCCCCGCACCACATCATTACGCGGGGGCGCTGCCCCCGCACCCCCGAGGTTTCCTGAAACAGAGAAGATCAGGACGCGGTTTGTTTGCGGCGGCGTTTGGGAACAGGGCGGGCGCGGCGCTCGACCTCGTCGAACAGCAGGCCCGTCAGGTTCTTCTGGGTCGCGCCTTCGATCCCCTCGAAGCCGGGGGAGGAATTCACCTCGAGCACCTTGGGGCCGGTCTCGGACCGGAGCAGATCGACGCCCGCCACCGAGAGGCCGAAGGCGCGGGCGGCGCGCAGGGCCGTGCGCCGTTCCTCGGCCGTGATGCGCACCTTGGTGGCCGAGCCGCCCCGGTGGAGGTTCGAGCGGAAATCGCCGTCGGCCCCGGTGCGTTTCATGGACGCCACCACCTTGGCCCCGATGACGAGGCAGCGGATGTCCTCGCCCGCGGCCTCTTTCACGAAGTGCTGAACGAGGAAATTGGCCTTCAGCCCCCGGAAGGCGTCGATGACGGATTCCGCCGCCTTGCGGGTTTCGGCCAGGACCACGCCGCGTCCCTGGGTGGATTCGAGCAGTTTGACGATCAGGGGCGCGCCACCCACGAGGCCCACGAGGTTCGCGTTGTCCTTGGGCGAGGCGGCGAAGGCGGTGTCGGGCATGCCGATCCCGGCCTTGGCCATGAGCTGATGCGCGAAAAGCTTGTCGCGCGAGCCGCCGATGCCCGCCGAGCCGTTCAGGCAGAAGGTGCCGATGGTTTCGAACTGGCGCACGACGGCGGTGCCGTAGGTGGTGATCGAGGCGCCGATGCGGGGGATGACCGCGTCATAGACCGGCAGGCGCGCGCCGTCGTAATGGACCTCGGGCGCGAGCGCGTTGATCGCCATGTAGCAGCGGGTGGTGTCGATCACCTCGACCGTGTGGCCGCGTGCCTCGCCCTCTTCGACGAGACGCCGGGTGGTATAGTTGTTCTCGCGCGACAGGACGCAGACGCGCAGCGCGCGGCGGGGCTGGGCGCGGGGCAGGTCGGAGGTGTGGTAGACATCGTAGCCCAGCTCCGGCTGGAGGTGGCGTTCGTGCGCCGAGATGGTGATGTGGTCGAGCAGGGCTTGCCGTCCGAGCAGCATCCGCGAGGCCATCGTCTCGCGGTTGGTGAGCGTCACCTCGATGGGCCAGCTCTGGCCGCCGACCGAAAGGGTCGTCTGGATCACGATGCGATTTTCGCTTTCGCCGTTCGATGACGTGACCTCGCGCCGGTCGATCACGGAGGCCGAGCAGGGCACGACTATATCGTCGCGTCCCGGTACCGGGCGCAGGGTGAAGCGGACCTTGGGGTCGGAGGAGGGGCCGAACGTCTCGATCTCGTCGGCATGGAGCGCGGAGGTCCGCGCGCCGGTGTCGATCTTGGCCTTGACCGAGGGGATTCCGAGTTCCGGGAGCGAAAGCCATTCCTCCCACCCGAAGTGGAGCGGTGTGCTGGTCATGGTCTCTCCCTGTCTCGTCTGTCGTCTTGCGTTTTTCCGACCCCTAGCATGGATTGCGGGGCGCGCGACAGGGGAAGGCGCCGCTCGCTTGCCCTGAAATGCGACCGGGCGTATGGGACGGGCATGACAGAGCGTTTCTCATTTTCCCTTGGCGCGACGGATGGCGCGGCCCGCACCGGCCTCATCTCGACCCCGCGCGGCGACATCCGCACCCCGGCCTTCATGCCGGTGGGCACGGCGGCGACGGTGAAGGCGATGCTGCCCGAAAGCGTGGCGGCGACCGGGGCCGATATCCTGCTGGGTAACACTTATCACCTGATGCTCCGGCCCGGGGCCGAGCGGGTGGAACGGCTGGGCGGGCTGCACCGGTTCATGAACTGGGACAAGCCGATCCTGACCGACAGTGGCGGGTTCCAGGTGATGAGCCTGGCCGATCTGCGCAAGCTGACCGAGGACGGGGTGACGTTTCGCAGTCATGTGGACGGGTCGAAACATATGCTCAGCCCTGAGACGAGCATGGAAATACAGCGGCAGCTCGGGTCGGACATCGTGATGTGTTTCGACGAGTGTCCCGCGCTGCCCGCGGACGAGGCGACGGTGGCGCAGTCGATGCGGCTGTCGATGCGGTGGGCGCAGCGCTCGCGCGATGCCTTTGGCGACCGGCCGGGTCACGCGCTCTTCGGTATCCAGCAGGGGGGCGTGACGGAGGAGTTGCGCGGCGAGAGTGCCGAGGCGCTGAAGGCCATCGGGTTCGAAGGCTATGCGATCGGCGGGCTGGCCGTCGGTGAGGGGCAGGAAGCGATGTTTGGCGTTCTGGATTATGCGCCGGGGATGCTGCCCGAGGACAAGCCGCGCTACCTGATGGGGGTGGGCAAGCCAGACGACATTCTGGGCGCGGTCAAGCGCGGGGTGGACATGATGGATTGCGTCCTGCCGTCACGGTCGGGGCGCACGGGTCAGGCCTGGACGCGCCGCGGGCAGGTCAACATCAAGAACGCGCGCCATGCGGACGATCCGCGCCCGCTGGACGAGGCCTGCACCTGTCCGGCCTGCACCGGGTATTCGCGTGCCTATCTGCACCATGTGTTCCGGGCGGGCGAGATGATCTCGGGCATGCTGCTCACATGGCACAACCTGCATTACTACCAAGAACTGATGGCGGGGATGCGGGCGGCCATCGCAGAGGGGCGCTTCGCCGTGTTCGAGGCGGATTTCCACGCGCTTCGCGCCGAGGGCGACATCGCGCCGCTCTGACCCTAGCCCCGCGCCGACAGAGACCCCAGCGACGGGAAGGCACGGCGTCGTTCCTTTCCGGGCGGGCGTTCGGGCTGGTATCCGATGGCATCGAACAACTCGCGCCGGCCCGAGGCAGCGCGCGCGGCGGCGCGGGAACTGTGCCGGGCGCGCAGAGCGGCGCGCTCGATGAGCAGGAGGCGGCGATCCATCATGCGCCCGAGCGTATCGTCCAGATAACCGCGCAGCGCCCGACGCAGTGGCAGGGCCGTCATGACATGGTCAAGCTCGATGCGCCGCCGCCGCCCTTCGTCGATGATCCGGAAGGTGGTGAGGCCCTCGGAGGCCGGGTCTTCACGTTCGGTGCCACTGAAGCTGTAGAGCATGGTGACCGAGCGCATGAGGTCCATTTCCTTGATTTCCACCAGTGACTCGAACCGTCTGTGCGGAGGGAGCCAGTGGATCATCCGAATGTGCCGGCGCGTGGCGTCGGTGTATTCGATCGAAACGACCTCGGGTTCAGCACATTCGTCGAGGTGGCCGGGGGTCGGGACGAGCCCGTACCAGAGTTCGCGCGGCGAAAGCTGGGAATAGCCGTGCGCCCGCAGCCGCATCCTGCGGGGCTTGAGAACCCGGTCCGACCAGCGCCCGAGGGTGAGGCCCGCTGTGAGCGCGATGACGACGAGATAGAGGATCGTCGCCGAGATCAAGTTCACCTCTGGGTTGGCCAGGTTGAAATTGGACGCCGGAAACACCCGCCCGATCACGACGAATATGAGGTTGGCGAGGGCGGCCAACTCTACCGCATGGCGCTGTTTCGGCAAGTAACGCGTGACGAGCGGCAGGGCGCAGATGATCGCAAGCGCCACGACAGCCTCGCTGGGCAGTCCGGGTGCCACATCCGGCACGAAGTCATACCCCACCAGCGTCGCGAGGAGGATCAGGGTCGCCGAGAAGACGAGCCGTTTCCGGTCACGATACAGGGTCTGTTTGAAACGGGTGAGCATGGCGGCAGCCTCCGTGAAAGAGATTGCCGGAATGGGCACCGAACTTGGCGAATTTGTGGCAGTCGGCGCGCGGAAATCCTAACTGGTTAACGGCGCATAGGCCGGGTCATTCGGCCGCGGATGCCATCAACGGCGGTCGGGGGCGAAGCCGCTCATCTCCCTGGCCCTTGGGGCGCAGCACGCCGCCGACCGCAAGGCTCTCGCGCCGGGCGGCTTCCTTGGATTTGGTCGAGCCGGCCGCGCTTTCCAGCTGGGCGAGGCGTTCATCCTCGATCCGCCCGAGGCTGTCGTCGATCCAGTCGAACAACACCTTGCGCAGGGGCCGGTTGTGGTTGAACTCGGTGATGTAGATCACGCGCCGGTCGACGAGGTCGATCATCTTCACGGCCCGCAGTCCGCGCAGCAGCCGTTCCTTGCGCTCCTCGTCCTGACGCACCCAGCGATAGACGATGTAGGCACCGGGGAGGTAATCCTCGATCTGGTGGAATTCTTCGATCTTCTTGGCGGGCGGTGCCCACCGGATGATCCGCACGCGGGAGCGTTCGCGGTCCACCCAGTCGACCGAAAGAACATCGGGATCATGCAGCATCTCGCGGCGTCCGGGTGTGGGAACGAAGCCATGCCACAGGGTGTCGGATTCCAGCTTGATCGTGGTGAGACGCGTCGTATTGCGCGAGCGTCGCATCGTGAGCAGCTTGTCCGACCAGCGGCCATAGAACAGGAAGTGCACGAACAGCCCGGTGGTGATCAGCCCGGCGATCGAGCGTGCGCCGCCCTCGGTGATCGTGAGAAGCGAGAAGGCGGAGCCCGGAAAGACCCGGCCCAGGACGGCCGCGCCAAAGAGCGTGAGGCCGATGGGCGTGTAGGCGTGGCGCAAGCTGGGCAGGGCGAGGCCCGCTGCGATCAGGAAGGTGCCGACGAAGACCAGCAGGCCGATCCCGGCCCCGACCTCCATCACGCCGGGCGGGAAGAGGTCGGACTTGTTCCAGGTCTCGACAACCCCCGCGCCGAACAGCAAGGCGAACAGCACCGCGATGCGGCGTCGGTCCCTGTGCAGGCGTCGGATCATTCGTGTGAACATGGTCTCGTCCTTGGTTATCCTAAAGGTATCTTAAGAAATGGGGGCGGGAGTGCGGCGAAATGGGTCGGAAATGTGAAATTCGGTAGGAGTTTGTTTGGCTTCGGCCGACAATAGCGGTGGGTTTTCCGTACTGTCTGGAAAGGCTGTCTCATTGGCGGCGACAATGCGGCGAAGAAAGCCGGATAGATCACGGCGCGAATTGGACCTAAATTCGCGGCTGCGAGCCCTTGTCGTTCCGGGTGCTCACAGGCACTATGGCTTGAACGAGGCGTTACAGATCTGCTTGAAACCGGGGCGCAAGACCCCCAGATCTGTCAGGCGAACAGAGGGGACGGTCCGTGCTGCCGATGATCGGGGCCGGGCGTCTTGCCGAGATAAGGAACAGTCATGACCGAGCAACCGAAACAAATCCATCCCGTGCTCCCGCTGCGCGACATCGTGGTTTTCCCCCACATGATCGTGCCGCTCTTCGTCGGCCGCGAGAAGAGCGTCAAGGCGCTGGAGGAAGTGATGGCGGACGACAAGCAGATCCTGCTGTCGAGCCAGATCGACCCGGCAGAGGACGATCCCAGCGAAGAGGGTATCTACCGCGTCGGCGTTCTCGCCAATGTGCTCCAGCTGCTCAAGCTGCCGGACGGCACGGTAAAAGTGCTGGTCGAAGGCCAGGCACGGGTGAACATCACCAATTTCCTGTCCAACCCCGACTTCTTCGAGGCCGAGGCGGAAATCCTGCTTGAAACCGTCAGTGACGAGGCCGCCGCCAATGCGCTGGTCCGGTCCGTGACGGAGGAGTTCGAGCGGTACGCCAAGGTCAAGAAGAACATCCCCGAAGAGGCGCTGGCCGCCGTGTCCGAGACGCGCGAGCCGGCCAAGCTTGCCGACCTTGTCGCGGGCCATCTGGGTGTCGAGGTGGATCAGAAGCAGGAGCTTCTCGAAACCCTGCCCATCGATGAGCGGCTCGAGAAGGTCTATGGCCTGATGCAGGGCGAAATGTCCGTCCTTCAGGTCGAGAAGAAGATCAAGACCCGCGTGAAGAGCCAGATGGAGCGCACGCAGCGCGAGTACTACCTGAATGAGCAGATGAAGGCCATTCAGAAGGAGCTTGGCGAAGACGGCGAGGGTCAGGACGAGATCGCCGAACTCGAAAAGCGGATCGAGGAGACGAAACTCTCCAAGGAAGCGCGCGAGAAGGCCGAGGGCGAGCTCAAGAAGCTCAAGAACATGAGCCCGATGAGCGCCGAGGCGACCGTCGTGCGCAACTACCTCGACTGGATGCTGTCGATCCCGTGGGGCGTGAAGTCGCGCGTGAAGAAGAACCTCGACAACGCCCAGAAGGTGCTCGATCAGGACCACTACGGGCTCGAGAAGGTCAAGGAGCGCATCGTCGAGTATCTCGCGGTGCAGCAACGCTCGAAAAAGCTGCGCGGCCCGATCATGTGCCTTGTGGGTCCGCCGGGTGTCGGTAAGACCTCGCTCGGCCAGTCCGTGGCCAAGGCGACGGGGCGTGAGTTCATCCGCATCTCGCTGGGCGGCGTGCGTGACGAAAGCGAGATCCGCGGTCACCGCCGGACCTATATCGGGTCCATGCCGGGCAAGATCATTCAGGCGCTGAAAAAGGCCAAGACGACGAACCCGCTCATCCTGCTCGACGAGATCGACAAGATGGGGCAGGACTTCCGCGGTGATCCGGCGTCGGCCATGCTTGAAGTGCTGGACCCGGAGCAGAACTCGACCTTCGTGGACCACTACCTTGAGGTGGAATACGACCTCTCGAACGTCATGTTCCTGACCACGGCGAACTCCTACAACATGCCGGGGCCGCTTCTGGACCGGATGGAGATCATCTCGCTCGCGGGTTACACCGAGGACGAAAAGCGCGAGATCGCCAAGCAACACCTGGTCGACAAGCAGGTCAAGAACCACGGTCTGCGCAAGGGCGAGTTCACGGTGACCGATACGGCCCTGACCGATATCATTCGTTACTACACCCGCGAGGCGGGGGTGCGGAACCTCGAACGCGACATCGCGAAACTGGCACGGAAGGCCGTGACCAAGATCGTGCGCAAAGAGGAAGAGAAGGTCGAAGTGACGCCGGAGACGCTCGAGGATTACTTGGGCGTGCGCAAGCATCGCTACGGTCTGGCCGAGAAGGAAGATCAGATCGGCGTCGTGACCGGGCTGGCTTGGACCAGCGTGGGTGGCGACCTGCTTCAGATCGAGGCGCTGCGCCTGCCGGGCAAGGGTCGGATGAAGACGACCGGCAAGCTGGGCGATGTGATGAAGGAGTCCATTGATGCGGCGGCGAGCTATGTCCGCTCCATCGCGCCGGAAATCGGGGTGAAGCCGCCGAAGTTCGACCGCTGGGATATCCACGTCCACGTTCCCGACGGGGCGACGCCCAAGGACGGGCCGTCCGCCGGTCTTGCCATGGTGACGTCCATCGTGTCGGTGCTGACGCAGATACCGGTGCGCAAGGACATTGCCATGACGGGCGAAGTGTCGCTGCGCGGGAATGCCATGCCCATCGGCGGGCTGAAGGAGAAACTGCTCGCAGCGCTTCGTGGCGGGATCAAGACCGTGTTCATTCCGGAAGAGAACGTGAAGGACCTGTCCGACATTCCCGAGAACGTGAAGGCGGGGCTGGACATCATCCCCGTGACGCATGTGAGCGAGGTGTTGGAGCAGGCGCTGACCCGCAAGCCCGAGCCCGTGGAATGGGACGAGGCTGCCGAGGAGGCCGCTGCGGCCGCGGCGGCACGGACCGAGGGTGAACGCGCCCCGATCGCCCACTAGGCGCAACCGATTTGAAACGACCGGGGCCGGGCGCACATCTTGTGCCCGGCCCCATATTTTGTTGGGGGCGCCAAGCTGCCCCCTTTATTTGTTAACCAAATCGTTATAGGTTTGCTTCAGGTGTGAAGCCGGATGAGCCGGACCCACGCCTTTCATGAGAACCGGCCAAAGAAGCCGGGCTATCACACAGGCATTTTTAGCATGGTAACGAGCACGAAAAAGAGCAGCACGAAATCCAAGGCTACTGCGACCTCCAGCCGGGCGAAATCCGCCCCGACCAAGACGGCGGCCGCCTCCGGCGAGATTGACGCCGCGGTCGCAGCCGAGGCCGAGGGCCTGGTGGCCCCTGAGGACAAGCCGGCGGCCGCCCCTGTTCAGGGCGTGACACGCCCGGTTCCGGCGACCGGCAGCAACGATGACGACGGCCCGGACGGCAAGATGGTCAAGAAGGACCTGATCGACCGCGTGGTCGCGCGGTCCGGCGTCAAGCCGCGCTATGTGCGGCAGGTGACAGAGGCGCTTCTGATCGAACTGGGCAGCATGCTGGAAGAAGCGGAAATCCTGCAACTTCAGCCACTTGGTACCGTGAAGGTCCAGCGCCGCAAGGACGTGGACGATGGCGAAGTCATCATCACGAAGGTGAAGCGGAAAAAGCCCGAGGGCGACGGTAACGACCCCCTTGCAACCGCTGCCGAGTGACGCTAATTAGCGCGCCACGGCGGGTGATTAGCTCAGTGGTAGAGCGCTTCGTTCACATCGAAGATGTCAGGAGTTCGAATCTCTTATCACCCACCATTCTCCACCCGGAGACACGAGGGCGCGGCTTCTGCCGCGCTTTTGTCGTTTGAGGGCGCGTGATGCTGCCCGAGCTTTATGTCCTTCGCCACGGTGAAACCCATTGGAACGCGGCGCGCCGGATTCAGGGCCAGCACGAGTCGCGGCTGAATGATCGCGGTCATGCGCAGGCCGCCGGCATGGCGCGAAGCCTCGCGGCGCAGGGGGTCACGGGGGCGACTCACGCGCTGCGGTCCTCGCCACTGATCCGGGCGCGCGAAACCGCCGAGCATGTCGCCAGCGCGATGGGTGTGACTGGGCCGGTCGCGACGGATGACGACCTGAAAGAGCTCTACATGGGAGACTGGCAGACCCTGATGTACGACGACCTCATCGCGCAAGGCACGGGGCCGCGCGCGGGAGACAGCCACCTCGACTGGTGCCTGCGCGCGCCGGGTGGGGAGCGGCTCGATGCCTTCTGGGACCGGGCGGGGCGGGTGCTGGAACGGATCGAGGGGCCCACCGTCCTTGTCTGTCACGGCCTTTTGTCGCGGGTGCTGCGCACGCAGGCGATGGGCTGGGGGCCGGACCGCCTCGACGAACTTCCCGGGCGGCAGGGCGATGTCTATCGCATCAGGGACGGCATCCATTCGGTCGTCTCGTCCAATGAGTGACAGGGGGGCTTGCCAGACCCGTCTCACCCCGGTAAATCCCCGGCTCACGGGTGATTAGCTCAGTTGGTAGAGCGTCTCGTTTACACCGAGGATGTCGGCGGTTCGAGCCCGTCATCACCCACCATACCCCCTCCCGATCTGCACACCTTTGGCATCCGGAATCCGGCCCCCGGCGCGAGTGTGAATCCATTCCCAAAAAATCTTCATTTCGCGCCGCCGAAGCGCTTGACGCTCCCATCCCCGCGACGTAGAAGGCCCCTCACGCAGCGGGCGGTTGTAGCTCAGTTGGTTAGAGTGCCGGCCTGTCACGCCGGAGGTCGCGGGTTCGAGCCCCGTCAACCGCGCCACTGCTGCGTTGCCGGAAATCCGGTCGAAGGGCTCCCGCTCGGGGGCCTTTTCGTGTCCGAGAGGGGCCCGGCGGGTGCGCCAGTATGGCTCATTGGCGCGGGCGGGGGCGTTTGTCACAGTGGCGCCAAAAGCGGACGGCCCATGCGACTTCTCGACTCCATCCCGATCACGACGATCCTGATCTTCTGCGCGACCATCGGGCTTGCGCCGTTCACGCCGCCGCATGTCTGGGAAAAGCTGGGGATGCTGTTTTCCGGCACGCTCGCGGCACCCGTCGACATCTTCGATCTGGCGATGCATGGGCTGCCGTGGCTGGTGCTGGTGGCGAAGCTCGCACGGGTGGCGCAGTTGCGCGTCACGGCCTAGGCGAGCGGGGCGAACCCCCATGCGGATTCGATCCGCGTATCGAGTTCCTTTGCAAGGAAAGCCCGGTCGTCAGGGCTGACCACCTCGGGAGGGTCCGGCCGGTTCTCGACATTCGCCAGAAAGCGGGAGCCGAGCCGTTTGGTCACGGGGGCGTAGGCCGCGACCGGGGGCAGGTCGAAAGCCTCGCTGACCGCCACGACGAAGGCTTCGGGGTCGGCCTGAACGGCCTCCAACCGGCACAGGACGAGGTTCACGCCGCGCATGCGCAATCCCAGCAGATAGGCGGCCTTGAAGCTGCGCAATTGCGCAAGATTGGCGAAGGCCGCGCCGGTGATCGGATGGCGGTCCTGTTGGAGCGGCGTGCCGACCGTCCCACGCTCTCCCGACTGCGGGAAATAGCGCTTGCGGTCGATCACCGTGCGCCATTCGGCCCGTAGAAATGCGGGAAAATCAAGGGCCTGCATCTCGGGCGGGCAATGCCAGGGCTTGGCATACATCGAGCGCGCCCAAGCGAGCGGGTCGCGCGCGACCCCGACGATGAGGGCGCGCGCGCCGACGCCCGTCATCTGTGCGAAGCCGTGTTTCCAGCCGTAGTGATCGACGGGCGTGAGAGCGCTGTTCTTGGCGAGCAAACGGTTCACGAAATTCGTCCCTGACGAGCGTTCGCCGAACACCTGAAGGTGGTCGGGCACGGTGCCGTGCCTGCGGTGGATCTCGATCCCCGTGTCTGCCAGAGTATTGCGTCCCATCGCGGCGACAGTGCCGTGTCGCAGGGGCCTTGAAAAGACGCAAAAGGGACTAGTCGCATGGCTGTGGGCCAGTGTAGCCTTGGCCAAACAGGTCCGAAGAGGCCGAATGGGGACACATGATGCAGAGCACAGCCGCCGCCCTGACGATGGTGCGCGACGATGACTTTTTCCTGGAACGCTGGGTGCAGTATTACGGCGGGCTGTTCGGCCCGGAGAACTGCTATGTCATCAATCACGGCAACCAGGACGCTGTGAACCGTATTGCGGGCGACTGCAATGTCATGGCCATTCCCGGCACGTCGGAGAAGTTCGACCAGCGGCGCTGGCGGCTGTTCAACGGGCTCGCGAACGGGCTGCGCTCCTACTTCAAGTATGTGATCGTGGGGGACGTGGACGAGTATGTGGTGGCCGACCCGCATCTGGGCCTCGACCTGCTCGGGTTTCTGGAGAAGGTGCCGGGGCGCAAGATCCTGACCCCGCTCGGGCTCGAGGTGATGCACCGGCCAATGCAGGAGCCCGACCCGATCGAGGGGCCGATCCTCGGCCCGCGCCGGCATGTGCGGGTGACCTATCATTACTCCAAGCCCTGTGTGCTGGGGTTCCCCGGAAAGGTGTCGAGGGGCGGGCATTACGCTGAATACGACGAGCTCAACACGCCCGAGGCGCTTTACCTTTTCCATATGAAATATTGCGACACGGACCAGTATTCCGGGGTCATGGACCGGCGAAACGCGACTGTGGCGGCGGCGGGCGCGCGCAAGGAACAGACCGGAATCGGCGGGCACTGGTTCGCCGAGGAACGTGGAGATGACAAGGCGATGTTCGACGAATTCTCGACCCGACCTATCGTGCGCGGTTTCGACATGTCGCCGTACCGGCGCAAGATGCATGACGGGTGGAGCGAGCGGGGCAACGGGCTGTGGCATTTCCCGCGCGGGACTTATGCCCATATGCACGAGCTGCCGGAGCGGTTCTTCGGGATCGTCTGAGGGGGTGGCGCGCGGTCAGGCGAAGAAGTCCCCGAGAGCCTTCGTGACTTCCTCCGGGTGGCTGTCGATCATGAAGTGACCGCCGGGCAGCGGCGCGGGCGTGATCTGTTCGATCCGGTCGGCCCAGGTGCCGGCCACGTCATAGGCGCGGCCCATTGCGCCGTCCCGGCCCCAGCCGATGAGGGTGGGCGCGGAGACGCGGCGGCCGAGGTCGGCCTCGTCGAGAGGAAGGTCGAGGTCGATGGCGGCGCGGTAGTCGTGGCACATGGCGCGGATCGCAGCCGGGTCGCGCCAGCTTTCGCGGTAGGCGGCGAGTTGGTCCGGCGCGAAGTCGGTGAGTTGGGCCGCCCCCCAGCCCAGAAGGCAGCTCTCGAAGTAATAGTCCGGGTCGGCGCCGATCAGGGTTTCCGGGAAGGGCGCGGGCTGGGCGAGGAAGAACCAGTGGTAGTAGGCGCGCGCGACCGGATGGGAGAGCTGATTCAGGATCATCTCGGTCGGCACGATGTCCAGAAGCGCCAGTCGCGTGATCCGCGCGGGCGCGTCGAGCGCCACCCGGTGCGCCGTGCGCCCGCCCCGATCGTGGCCCGCGACGGCGAAGCGGTCGAAGCCGAGGTGGGTCATCAGGGCGAGCATGTCGCCCCCCATGTGCCGGAAGGAATAGAGCGCGGGATCGTCGGGCTTGTCCGAGGCGCCATAGCCGCGCAGGTCGGCCATGACGACGGTGTGGGATTCGGCCAGATGCGGTGCGACCTTCCACCACAGCGCGCGGGTCTGGGGAAAGCCGTGGAGAAGGAGGAGCGGTGGGCCGCTCCCCCCGATGTCATAGGCGATGCCGGTCCCGTCGTGGTCGAACCGCCCTGTGGTGAAGCCCTCGGGGGTCACGCGGCCTCCGACAGGGCCGCGAGGATGCGCGCCCAGCTGCGGATGCCCTTGTGGTAGCTTTTCACGTCGTATTTCTCGTTCGGCGAGTGGATCGCGTCGTCTTCCTTGGCGAAACCGATGAGCATGGCGTCCATCCCCAGAATGTTCTTGAAGTGGCCCGCCACCGGGATCGATCCGCCCGCGCCGACGAAGGCCGCCTCCACGCCCCATTCGTCCGACAGCGCGCCGCGCGCGATTTCGAACGCCGGGTTCTCGGTCGACATGACGCTCGCCGGTGCGCCGTGGCCGTTGCCGAAGTCGCAGGTGACATCGGCGGGCAGGCGGGCGTTCACGAAATCGACGAAAGCCGCATGGATCTTGTCGGGGTCCTGTTGTCCCACGAGCCGGAAGCTGATCTTGGCATGCGCCTCGGCGGGCAGGACCGTCTTGAAGCCGTCGCCGGTATAGCCGCCCCAGATGCCATTCACCTCGCAGGTCGGGCGCGACCAGACCTTTTCGAGCGGGGTGCGGTCCTGTTCGCCCGCTGGGACGGAGAGACCCACATCCTCGAGCATCCGGGCGTGGTCGAAGTTCAGCCCCTCCCATTGTTCGCGCAGGGTGTCGGTGAGGTCCGGCACGTCGTCATAGAAGCCGGGGAGCGTGACCGATCCGTTGTCATCACGCAGGTCTGCGACGATTTGCGTGAGCAGGTGGATCGGGTTCTGAGCGAGACCGCCGTAGAAGCCCGAATGCAGGTCGCGATTCGCGGCCTTGAGCGTGATTTCCTCGGCCAGAAGTCCGCGCAGCTGGGTCACGATGGCCGGCACGCGCCCGTCATACAGGCCGGTGTCGCAGATCATCGCGACGTCCGCTTTCAGTTCTTCCCGGTTCGCCTCGAGGAAAGGGACAAGCGAGGGGGACCCCGATTCTTCCTCACCTTCGAGGAAGATGGTGATGCGGCAGGGCAGGGGGCCGTTCACCTCCTGCCACGCCCGCATTGCCTCGATAAAGGTCATGAGCTGGCCCTTGTCGTCGGAGGCGCCGCGCGCGCGGATGACGCGTTCGCCGTTCACCTCTTCGATCTGCGGCTCGAAGGGCGGGGTGTTCCACAGTTCAAGCGGATCGACCGGCTGCACGTCGTAGTGTCCATAGAACAGAAGGTGCGGCACGTCGTCCTTTTCATCCGGCCCCCCGTGCGCAACCACCATCGGATGTCCGGGCGTGTCGCGCAGTTCGGCATCGAATCCGATCGAGGCAAGGTCGCGCACGAGCAGATCGCCCGCAGCGCGACAGTCGTCCTTGTAGGCGGGGTCGGTCGAGATCGAGGGGATCGCGAGCAGTGTGTTGAGTCGGTCGAGGGCGGCGTCGAGTTCGCCGTCGATCTTGACGAGTACGGTATCGAGGGACATGTAACCTCCTGTTTGACGGCGGAAACCGTAGCATTGTCGTGAGCGGCGTCCAGCCACACTGGTCAGCCCGGGAGTGAAACTTTATGGTTCGCCCGCAACGGGTAGTCGAAAAGGATTCCACAAATGCGCAAAGCGCTTACAGGCATCGTACTTGCTCTCGCCGCCACCGGGGCGGCGCAGGCCGAACCGATGACGAGCGATGCGGCGAAGAAGCAGTTGTTCTCGCCGTCCAAGATGATCCTTCACATCACGGATCAGAGCGCCTTTGGCGCTGGCATGCGCCAGGCGGTGAACCTCACGCTCGATCAGATGAAGGCGCCCAGCCAGATGGCGAAGTTCCTCGAGGCCGGATACGGCTACTATGGTGCCGTGGCGTTCCCGCTCTCGGGTGACGGGCAGGTGCCGCCGACGATCATCGCGCAGCTCAACACGCCAGAGGCGGCGCAGCGGGCCGCGATCGAGGCATGTCAGCAGGCCAATGGCGGGCAATGCGTGGTCGCCGCGCTGATGCTGCCGCGGGGCTACAAGTCGCGCGATCTTACGCTGAGCCAGGCCGCCACAGCGCGTGTCACCGAAAGCTGGGACGACGGCGTGGCACCGAAATTCCTGGCCTATTCGCCCACGTCGAGCGCCTGGGGAATCGCCAAGGGGCCGACCGCCAGTGCGCGCACGGCGATTGAAAGCTGCAAGGAGGCCGATTGCATTGTCGCGATCGCAGACCAGTAATTCCTGATTTCCCGTTCAAGTTTGATCTGGGTCAACGCGTGGCCTGCGACAGAGTGTATCAGGAATTTTGCATATGTTCACCTGATATGCATATGTATTGTGCCACGGTGAACGGGAGATTCGAGGCCCGGGAGGGAAATGCGTGAACTATGAGACCAAACTGGATGCGGCGCTGAAGCGTTTGCATGACGAAGGGCGCTACCGCGTCTTTATCGACATCGAGCGTGAGATGGGGAACTTCCCCCACGCGACGTGGCGCAAGGAAGATGGTAGCGAACAACCCGTCACGATCTGGTGCGGTAACGACTATCTCGGCATGGGCCAGCATCCGGTCGTGCTGAACGCGATGCACGAAGCCATCGACGCCACCGGCGCGGGCTCGGGCGGGACGCGCAATATCTCCGGCACGACCGTGTTTCACAAAGAGCTCGAGGCGGAGCTTGCGGACCTGCACCGCAAGGAAGCCGCGCTTCTGTTCACCTCGGCCTACATCGCCAATGACGCGACCCTGTCGACGCTGCCGAAGCTGTTTCCGGGGCTCATCATCTATTCCGATGCGCTCAACCACGCCTCGATGATCGAGGGGGTTCGCCGCAACGGCGGTGCCAAGCGCATTTTCCGCCATAACGACGTCGAACACCTGCGGGAGCTTCTGGCGGCCGACGATCCCGACGCGCCCAAGCTGATCGCCTTCGAATCCGTTTATTCGATGGACGGGGATTTCGGCCCGATCAAAGACATCTGCGACCTGGCCGACGAGTTCGGCGCGCTGACCTATATCGACGAAGTCCACGCGGTGGGCATGTACGGGCCGCGCGGCGCGGGCGTGTGCGAACGCGATGGGCTGATGGGCCGGATCGACATCATCAACGGCACGCTGGCCAAGGCTTACGGCGTCATGGGCGGCTACATTGCCGCGACGGCGAAAATGGTCGATGCCATAAGGTCTTATGCGCCGGGCTTCATTTTCACCACGTCGCTCGCCCCGGCGCTTGCCGCGGGCGCTGCGGCCTCGGTCCGGCATCTCAAGACCGACCAGGAGCTGCGTGAACAGCACCAGACCCAGGCGAAGATTCTCAAGATGCGGCTGAAGGGCATGGGCCTGCCGATCATCGACCACGGCAGCCACATCGTGCCCGTGATCGTGGGCGACCCGGTTCACACGAAGAAGCTCTCGGACATGCTGCTCGACGGCTATGGCATCTATGTCCAGCCGATCAACTATCCGACGGTTCCGCGCGGGACCGAGCGTCTGCGGTTCACCCCGTCGCCGGTCCACGGCCCGCGCGAGATGGACGCGCTGGTTCACGCTCTGGACGAGCTCTGGTCGCATTGTGCGCTGAATCGCGCCGAGCTTTCAGCATAAGCCCTTATTCCCGTGCAAGAATCGTTGCGGCGTGGTAAGAAACCGGTAAGAGGACGGTAACGAGACGGAATCGTTCCGTTACTGGGGAAAACCGCCGCACGACGGCTCTAAGCATCAGGGGCAGGCTGTATGATCAGGCGTTGGATCACGCCTCCGGTCAGGGAAGAAGAGCAACCTTCGGGTTTCGACTCTTTCGAGCTGCGTCTGGGCGATGTCATGCGCGGCGAACGCGCGACCTTGGGCAAATCGCTGCTCGACGTCCAGCGTGAACTCAAGATCAAAGCCACCTACATCTCCGCCATCGAAAATGCCGATGTGACCGCATTTGAAACGCCGGGCTTCATCGCCGGCTATGTGCGCTCCTACGCCCGTTACCTGGGGCTCGACCCGGAATGGGCGTTCAAGGTGTTCTGCCGGGAGAGCGGCTTCGAGACGGCGCATGGTCTTTCGCCGTCGGCCTCTATCGTCGCCAAGCCCGAAAAGGTGCGCGACCCGGACAGCGACCCGCTGGCCAATCCCAACGCCTCTTTCGTGCCGCGCCCGTCTTCGATCTTCGAGGGGATCGAGCCGGGGGCCGTCGGCTCGGTCGGGGTGCTCGTGGCCATCGTCGGCATCCTCGGCTTCGGCGGCTACTCGCTGCTGCAAGAAATTCAGAAGGTCGATTTCGCGCCGGTCGAACAGAGCGTCGGTGTGCTTGAAGACCTGCCGGAACTCGACACGCCGATCGGCCCCACCGATGGCGAAACCGTCCGTGACGTGGCCGGGCTGAATTCACCCCCGTCCGTCGAATCGCTCGACCGGATGTACCGGCCCGAGGCGCTGGACGTTCCCGTGCTGATCGCGCGGGATGGCCCGATCTCGACCCTCGATCCGCGCGAAGTCGGCGTCATGCCGGAACTCGCCGGAAACCGCAGACCAGACCGGCCGAACACGCCGGCGCGACCGGGCACTGCCATCGACTCGGCGGTGGAAACGGCTGTCGCGGATGCGTCCGGCGCGGTGCGGGTCTTCGGCCCCGACGCGCCCGACGTGGCAATTTTCGCGGTGCGCCCGAGCTGGGTGCGCGTGCAGTCGGCCGACGGTTCGATCCTGTTCGAAAAGATCCTCGACGCGGGCGAGCGCTATGTCCTGCCCAAGACGGAACAACCGCCGCTCCTGCGCACTGGTAACGCCGGCTCGGTCTACTTCGCCGTGAACGGCTCGGCTTATGGCCCGGCGGGCGAAGGGGCGAGCGTCGTCTCCAACGTGGCGCTCGCGCCCGAGTCGATTCATGAGAGCTACGCCGTGGCCGACGCCCAGGCCGATCAGGCGCTGGCCGATTTCATCGCTGTGGCCGACGCGAGCGAGTAAGCCCCGGCTTTCACAGTCTGTTGCCTTGTCGCCCCCTTCGCCACGCGGTATCGGTCGGGCGATCCAGTTTTGCGAGGCCCCATGTCGCACAATCCGATCCGCCCCTGGCGGTCGATCGACCGCCGCAAGTCCCGTCAGATCATGGTCGGTAATGTCCCTGTCGGGGGAGATGCGCCGATTTCGGTCCAGACGATGACCAACACCGCGACCACGGATGTCGCTGCTACCGTCGCACAAGTGCAGGCGGCCGCCGAGGCAGGCGCCGATATCGTGCGCGTGTCTGTCCCCGATGAGGCGTCGGCGAAGGCGCTGAAAGAGATCGTGGCCGAAAGCCCGGTGCCGATCGTTGCGGACATCCATTTCCACTACAAGCGCGGGATCGAAGCGGCCGAGGCGGGTGCGGCCTGCCTGCGGATCAATCCCGGTAACATCGGGTCCGAGGACCGGGTGCGCGAGGTCATCGCGGCGGCGCGCGACCACGGCTGTTCCATGCGGATCGGCGTGAATGCGGGGTCGCTGGAGCGGCATCTGCTCGAAAAGTACGGCGAGCCATGCCCGGAGGCGATGGTCGAGTCCGGGCTGGAGCATATCCGCATTCTCGAAGACAACGACTTCTTCAACTTCAAGATCAGCGTGAAGGCTTCGGACGTGTTCCTGTCCGCTGCGGCTTATCACGCGTTGGCCGAGGCGACGGATGCGCCGCTGCACCTTGGGATCACCGAGGCAGGGGGGCTGACCTCCGGCACGATCAAGTCATCCATCGGGCTTGGCAATCTGCTCTGGGCCGGCATCGGGGATACGATCCGCGTGAGCCTGTCTGCGGACCCGGTGGAAGAAGTTAAGGTCGGTTTCGAAATCCTCAAGTCACTGGGACTGCGTCACCGGGGCGTCAACATCATCTCCTGCCCGTCCTGCGCGCGGCAGGGGTTCGACGTCATCAAGACGGTCGAGGTTCTGGAAGAACGGCTCGCCCATATTCATACACCCATGAGCCTGTCGATCATCGGCTGCGTCGTGAACGGGCCTGGCGAAGCGCTGATGACCGATGTCGGGTTTACCGGCGGCGGGGCCGGTCATGGCATGGTCTATATGGCCGGCAAGCAGGACCATCGGATCGGGAACGAGGGCATGGTTGAGCACATCGTCGAGCTGGTCGAGAAGAAGGCCGCCGAGATCGAGGCGCAAGAGGCTGCGGCGGACGAAGCGGCCGAGTGACCCGGAGCCTTGCCCATGTCGCGCTGGTCGTGCGCGACTATGACGAGGCCATCAGTTTCTACGTCAACACGCTGGGCTTTGACCTTGTCGAGGACAGCCACCAACCGGACCAGGACAAGCGATGGGTTGTCGTGCGGCCAAGCGGCGGAGGCGCGTCGATCCTGCTGGCACGCGCGTCAAATGACCGGCAAGCCACCTTTATCGGGGACCAGGCCGGCGGTCGGGTGTTCCTGTTTCTCAGGACGGACGATTTCTGGCGGGATTATCACGCCCTTGTCGCCAAGGGCGTGAGCTTCGTTCGCGCCCCCAAGGAAGCCGACTACGGCACGGTTGCCGTGTTCGAGGACCTATACGGCACGTTGTGGGATCTCGTCGAATTCACCGACGGGCGGGCGTAGCGGAGGATCAGCTGTCCTGCGCGTCGCGGACCTGTTCGACCATGCCGCGCATCGCTTCGAGCGGGACGTACCCGCGCACCATCTGATCTTCGAGCACGAATGTCGGGGTGCCGGAAATCTCCAGACGCTGCGCGAGCATGTGGTTTTCCTCGATCCGGCGGTTTACCTCGGGGTCGTCCATCCGGTCGAGAATTTCGGCGCTGTCATAGCCCATGTCGTCGGCCATCCGCGCGAGCACTTCTTCGGTCGCGTTGGCGCGCAGGGTCATGAGCGCGTCGTGGACTTCGGCATAGGCCTCTTCGCCATGAGCGAGCTGCGTGGCGATGGCGAAGCGTGAGGAGGTGACGCTTTCCTCGCCCAGGATCGGGAATTCCTTGTAGATCACGCGGATGTCGCCGTCGCTGGACACGAGCTCATTGAGTTCGGGGAAGGCCTTGCGGCAATACCCGCAGCGGTAATCCACGAATTCGACGATGGTCACGTCGCCCTCGGGGTTGCCGCCCACATGGCTGAAGCCGTCATTGAAAATGCTGTCGGCATTGGTCGCGACGAGGTTCGCGTCGTTCTGCTCCGCCGCGTCGGCCTGCCGCTGTTCGAGGACCGAGATGGCCTCCATCAGCACTTCAGGGTTTTCGAGCAGGTAACCGCGCACCTCGTCCCGGAACATGGCGCGCTCGTCCTCGGTCATTTCGCCGATGTCGAAGGACAGGGCGGGTGTGGTGACAAGGCCGAAGGCGAGGGCGGCGGCGGATACAAGGCGGGTCATGGGCACTCCGATATCTGGTTGGCGGGACGCTAGAGGCCGCGTGGACCGGGCGCAATCCCCCGTGACACCCCGCCGCGCGGTTGACCTTTCGCCGCCGAGGCGTCACCTCGGTTCCCACTATGCTCAAGAGGTCGTGATGCGCAAATCAAAGAGAAGCGAGGTCGATCCCTTCATCGTCATGGATGTGATGGAGGCGGCGCGTCTGGCGGAAGAAGCCGGGCGCCACATCATCCACATGGAGGTGGGCCAGCCCGCAACCCCGGCGCCCGCCGTTGCGCGAGACGCGGTGGCGCGAGCGATGGAGGCGGAGGCGCTGGGATACACCGTGGCACTGGGCCTGCCCGCGCTGAGGCGGGGGATCGCGGCGCTTTACGATCGTTGGTACGGCGTCGACCTTGATCCGGCGCGGGTGGTGGTCACGTCGGGTTCGTCGGCGGCCTTCCTGCTGTCTTTCACGACGCTGTTCGACTCGGGCGACCGGGTGGGCCTCGCCGATCCTGGCTATCCGTCCTATCGCCAGATCCTCAAAGCGCTTGGCATGGAGCCGGTGGGGTTCCCGGCGTCGCCCGAGAACCGCTATCAGCCGGTGCCGGGAGATATTCCGGACGATATCGCCGGGCTCATGGTCGCCTCGCCTGCGAACCCGTCGGGCACGATGCTGGACCGCGCCGCGCTCGGCGCGTTGGTGGAGACCTGCGACGCGCGGGGCATTTCACTTATCTCCGACGAGATTTATCACGGGCTGCATTACGAGACGCGGGCGGTAAGCGCGCTGGAGCTTACCGACGAGGTCCATGTCATCAACTCGTTCTCCAAGTATTTCTCGATGACCGGCTGGCGCGTGGGCTGGATGGTGGTGCCCGAAGATCACCTGCGCACGGTGGAACGGATCGCGCAGAACATGTTCATCTGCCCGCCGCATGTAAGTCAGGTGGCCGCACTCGCCGCGCTGGACGCGGTGGACGAGTTGGAGGCGAACCGGGAGGTGTATGTGCGCAACCGCGCGCTGATGCTGGAAGGTTTGCCGCGCGCGGGGTTCGACCGGATCGCGCCGCCGGACGGGGCGTTCTACGTCTATGCGGACGTGTCCGAGCACACCGATGACAGCGGGGCCTTCGCGCGCGAGATCCTCGACACGGCCGGGGTGGCGGTAACGCCGGGGATGGACTTTGATCCTGTCCGCGGGGGCCAGACCCTGCGGTTTTCCTACGCGCGTTCGACCGCCGACATCGAAGAGGGGCTCGCCCGGCTTGCTGATTTCATGGCCCGGCGGTAGCGTTTCCAGATAGTGCGGGCTTGCGCCCGCGCAGGGTTTGCGCCGCGCCGGGACGCCGCGGTGGGCGAGGGGCGCTGCCCCTCGCGCTCCCCGAGGTTTCCTCAAACAGAGAAGGGATGGGCGGGACGGGTGTTCGCCTGTATGATCGCCAAAAAAACGGATAGGGCAGCAGATGATCCGGGCGGTTCTTCTTTTTCTGATGGTGGCATGGGCCGGTGTGGCGCAGGCGCAGCTTTCGGCGCTGGCACGGCTGGACGGCGACGGGCTCGTTATCGCGCGAGGGGACGAGGGTCTGATGCTCGATCTCGAGATGACTCGAGCCGTTCCGTGGCGGGTGTTTTCGCTGGCCGATCCCGCGCGGCTTGTCGTGGATTTTTCCGAGCTGGACTGGACCGGCGTGGATGAGGCCGCTCTCGCAAGCGTCGAGGGCGTGACGGCGGTGCGCACGGGGCTGTTTCGGCCCGGATGGTCGCGGCTGGTGGTCACGCTGGACGATCCATTTCTGGTCGAGCAGGCCGGTATGCGGCGGGTCGGGCAAGACGGCGCGCGCGTCGGGCTGACGTTGGTCCCGACGGATGCGGAGACGTTCGCCGCAGAGGTCGGCGCGCCCGAGAGTGCCGTGTTCGACATGGCGGACCCGCTTCCGCCGGTGTCGCGGGGCGAGGGGCCTTTGGTCGTCGTGCTGGACCCCGGTCATGGCGGCATCGATCCGGGGGCGGAGCGTGAGGGTATCCGGGAGGCGGACCTGATGCTCACCTTCGCGCGTGAACTCAAGGAGGTCCTGTTGCGCCAGGATGGGATCGATGTCGTGCTGACCCGCGACGAGGACGTGTTTGTCCCGCTGGAAGAGCGCGTGTCATTCGCCCGTGCTGCCGGTGCCGACATATTCCTGTCGCTCCATGCAGATGCGCTGGCCGAGGGCCGGGCCAACGGGGCCACGGTTTATACGCTGGCCGAGGAGGCGACCGATATCGCCTCGCAGAAGCTTGCCGAACGGCATGACCGCGCGGACCTTTTGGCGGGGGTGGACCTGAACCAGACCGGGGACGAGGTCGCGCTCGTCCTCATGGACATGGCGCGGACCGAGACGCAGCCCCGCTCGGACGCGCTGGCGGATGCGATCGTGGACGGCATCCGGACCGCGACTCAATCGACATACAAGACACCGCGTTTGGAGGCGGGGTTTTCTGTCCTCAAGGCTCCGGACATCCCGTCGGTGCTGATCGAGCTGGGGTTCCTGTCCTCGAAACGCGACCGCGAGAAAATGGTGGACTCCGAGTGGCGCCGCCGCGCGGCCGAAGGGATCCGGGACGCGGTCCTGGAGTGGGCGCTGGAAGATCAGGCCGCCAAGGAGCGTCTGCGGCAGTAGATCAGGCGTGCAGGCCCCGGTATCTGGCGAGCCAGACCGAATGGCCGTTGCAGGTCGGGTCTTCGGGCACGAAAGACACCACGTCGAACCCGTTTTCATTCAGCAGCTTGCGGTATTCCGCTGGGTCGAGCGAGGCGTGGTAGACGGTTTCACCCTCGACCTTGCCCATCGCCTCACCGGCCGCCGGTCCGGAGGTGAACATGAGCGCGGTGCGCGCATGGGAATGGGCCGCGAAGGTGGCGAACATGGCGCGCTGATCGTCGACCGACAGGTGGAACATCGAGTTCCAGGCGAGGATCAGGTCGAAGGTCTCACCCAGATCCAACCCGCGCATGTCGGCATGGATGGCGCGCGCATGGGGCAGGTTTTCGCGAAACAGCACCAGCATGGAGCCTGCGCCGTCGACGCCGGTGATCTCGCCCCGCCGTTCCTGAAGGTAGGATGCGATGGGTTTGCCGGGCCCGCAGCCAAGGTCGAGCACGCGGCGACCGGGGGCATGGTTCAATGCCCGGTCGAGCCAGCGGCGCTCGAACAGGGTCCGGTCGCGGGAACGTGCGAATCCGCGTGCGACGCGGTCGTAGGTGGGGAGAATGTCTTCGGGCCTCATGAGCGGCACATGGTGCCGATTTCCCCCGCTTGTCCAGTGGCTTGATAGCGTTCGGGCGAATTTCTGCCAAACGCTGTTTTCACTGGGCCGAACCCTGCCGATCTTTTTTGACCAGGGGCGGTGAAACCCCTATACCCTTTGGCTCAACCTCCGGAGGCAGTCTTGATCCGATTCATACTGGGATTTTTCGGTGCCATCTTTTCGTGGCTGACACTCGGCGCCTTCATGGCGGCGCTCGGGATCGGTGCGATCTTTTTCGCCTATGGTCGCGGCCTGCCATCGACGGAGCAGTTGGAGAACTACCAGCCTGCGACGATCAGCCGGATCTATTCGGGTGAGGGGCAGCTCATGGACGAGTTCGCCCGTGAGCGTCGGCTCTACACGCCGCCGGAACAGATCCCGGAGCTGGTGAAACACGCCTTCATCTCGGCCGAGGACAAGAATTTCTACAGCCACAAGGGCTATGACCCCCGCGGGATGCTGGCCGCCGCCGTGGAAGCGGCGCGCGGCGGGCGTCTGCGCGGCGCGTCGACCATCACCCAGCAGGTGATGAAGAACTTCCTGCTGTCGTCCGACCGCTCTGCCGAGCGCAAGATCAAGGAACTGATCCTCGCCTCGCGGCTGGAAAAGACGCTCGACAAGGAAGACATCCTTGCGCTGTATCTCAACGAGATTTTCCTCGGGCAGAACTCCTTTGGTGTGACCGCGGCGGCGCAGACCTATTTCAACAAGACGCTGGACACGCTGGCCCCGCACGAAGCTGCGATGCTGGCCGCGATGCCCAAGGCGCCATCGGACTATCACCCGGTGCGCAACCACGATCGGTTGCTCAATCGCCGCAACTTCATCCTCAAGGAGATGTACGAGAACGGTTACATCACCGAGGAAACTTATCTGTCGGAACGGCAGGAACCGATCCGTTCGGTGCAGGGCGACGACTTCGAAAGCTTCCGCTCGGCCATGCCGCGCCGCGACTATTTCACCGACGAGATCCGGCGGCAGTTGTCGCGCGACTTTGGTGAAGAGGAATTCTTCGGCGGGGGGCTGACGATCCGCGCGACGGTCGACCCGGAAATGCAGGAGGTGGCCGCATGGTCCCTGCGCAAGGCGCTTGAAGACTATGACCGGGCGCGGTCCGGCTGGCGCGGGACGGGCAAGTCCATCGACCCCGCCACGCTCGATGACGGCACCTGGGAAGACGCGCTGGCCGAGGTCCGCGTGGCCCGGGACATCAATCTCAACGGTCAATGGTATGTCGCCGTGGTCGACCAGATCGGGTCCAACGAGATGACGGTGAAGATCGAGGGGCAGCCGGAGCCGCAACCCTGGGTCATTCCGCGAAGCGATACGTCGTGGTTCCGCGGAAGCTTTGCAGATAATTTCGAACGCGGGGACATTGTCCATGTGCGCACCCTTACCGACGGGGAGGGCGCGGAGGGCAATTTCGTGCGCTGGTCGCTCAGGCAAGTGCCGGAAGTGCAGGGCGGTTTCATGGCGATGGACGTGAACACCGGCCGCGTGATCGCGATGCAGGGCGGCTTCTCTTACGAGAACTCGACCTTCAACCGCGCGACGCAGGCCACGCGCCAGCCTGGCTCGTCCTTCAAGCCGTTCGTCTACGCCTCGGCCCTGTCGTCGGGCTTCTCGCCCGCCTCGATCATCATCGACGCGCCGATCGAGATCGATACGGGGGGCGAGATCTGGCGGCCCAAGAACGCGTCCAACCGCTTTTACGGCCCCACGCCGCTGCGCACGGGGATCGAACGCTCGCGGAACCTGATGACGGTGCGTCTTGCGCAGGAAGTCGGTATGCACACCGTCGCTCGGTATGCCGAGCGGTTCGGGGTTTATGACGAGCTCGACCCCTATCTCGCCAATGCGCTGGGGTCGGCCGAGACGACGCTGTTCAAGATGGTGTCGGCATACGCCATGTTCGCCAATGGCGGCGAGCGGGTTGAACCCACGCTCGTTGACCGGGTGCAGGACCGCTGGGGCCGGACGATCTATCGCCATGATCAGCGCGACTGCACGGACTGCAAGGCCGCGCGTCTGCCGCAGGGCGAAGCGCCCGAGATCACGTCGAACCGTGAACGTGTAATGGACGCGATCACCGCCTATCAGCTCACCTCCATGATGCAGGGCGTCGTTCAGCGTGGCACGGCCTCGGGCGCCGTGCGCCTGCCGGTGCCCACGGCGGGCAAGACCGGGACGACGAACGATTCCAAGGACGTCTGGTTCGTGGGCTTCACGTCGAACATCGTGGCCGGCTGTTACATCGGGTTCGACCGGCCGAAGCCCTTGGGCGGCGCATCCGGTGGTGGCACCTGTGGCCCCGTGTTCCAGCGGTTCATGACGGAAGCCGTCAAGAAATACGGGGGCGGCAAGTTCAAACTGCCGCCGGGCGGGCATTTCGTGAAGATCGACCGCTATTCCGGCGCGCGCCTTCCCGACAGCGCCTCGGGCCCCAACGTCGTGGCCGAATATTTTCGCGATGGCGAGGAGCCGATCTTCGGGATCGTCTTCGACGGCGGCTTCGCCATGGGCTCCAACCTGCCGCTCTTTGGGGAGACGACGGGGGGCGGCACACAACAGGTGACCACCTCGACCGGCGAAACCGTCGTCATTCCGGACAAGGCGAATTTCGGGTCGCTCTCTTCGGGCGGGCTTTACTAGGAAAAACATAGGCTTGGATGACGGGCGATTGGACGCTCACCGGAAAAACCGTTTGCGCGGATCATTTTCGCCATTGTCATGATACCCCCCGGACCCCTATGTTCGCAGGGCGGCGAACCCGGAGCGGGGTCGCCCGAAAGTTTTGCTGCATGTGGGCCGAACCGCGCGACACACGCGCCGGAGGCGGGGTGCAGACCGAGATGGCCGAAAGGCCAAGGCAGGCGGGCATGACAAAACCCGAACGCCAGACATTCGTCCGGAGGCCTAAGCCCGACCGGACCCAAACGGGCCCCGCGCTAGACGGGGTCGGAGAAGAAACGCGATGAGGCGCGACGCGGCACTGATGGGACAAAATGCGGGGCGCATGCTTCCGCACGACCTGCATGCCGCCGCGCCATTGCTCGCCCTGACAAGTCACCACCCATCGCCCGTCACTCCACCTGGAGCGGCGCGCGCACGCGCTGGTGCAATGAGATACAATGCCCAAGAAAATGCTAATCGACGCCACGCACGCGGAGGAAACCCGCGTCGTCGTGGTGGACGGCAACAAGGTCGAAGAATTTGACTTCGAGTCGGAGAACAAACGCCAACTCGCCGGAAATATCTACCTCGCCAAGGTCACACGCGTAGAGCCGTCGCTTCAGGCGGCCTTTGTCGACTATGGCGGGAACCGGCACGGCTTCCTCGCCTTCTCGGAAATTCACCCGGACTACTACCAGATCCCGGTCGCGGACCGTGAGGCGCTTCTCGAAGAAGAGCGCGCCTATGCCGAGGCGATGGCCGCCAAGGACGAGGAGGGCGGCAGCAGCCGGTCCCGCTCGCGCCGTCGCTCGACGAAGGCTGAAGACACGGCGTCGGAGGATGAGGTCGCGACCCGTGACGTCGATCCCGCCGGGATGGATGTGATCGACCTTGACGCGCCGCAGGACGACGAGGCGAGCTCGCCGATGGAGCGGGTCGGCGATACGCCAGTGGAGGAGCCCGATGAGATGGCTTCGGACACCGGCGAGTCTGAAGTCGACTCGGATGACGATGGCGATACCGACGCCAAGCCGTCGCGGTCGCGCCGGTCCCGGTCGCGTTCCTCCCGCTCGCGCGGGCGGTCCAAATCGAACTCGGATGAAGATGACGACGACAATGCGCGCGTCGATGCCTCCGAGCGGGACGACACCATCGAATCCGTGGCCGATGATGACGATCACGAGGACATCCGACCGCCGCGCAAGCCGCGGCCGCGTAAGTATAAGATCCAGGAAGTCGTCAAGGTTCGCCAGATCCTGCTCGTGCAGGTCGTGAAGGAGGAGCGCGGCAACAAGGGTGCGGCGCTGACCACCTATCTCAGCCTCGCGGGCCGTTACTGTGTGCTGATGCCGAACACCGCACGGGGCGGCGGGATTTCCCGCAAGATCACGAACGCGGTGGATCGCAAGAAACTCAAGGAGATCGCGGGCGAACTTGAAGTACCAAAGGGTGCCGGTCTGATCGTTCGGACCGCAGGCGCCAAGCGCACCAAGTCCGAGATCAAGCGCGATTATGAATACCTGCAACGCATGTGGGAACAGATCCGCGAGCTGACGCTGCAGTCGACGGCGCCGGCCAAGATCTATGAGGAAGGTGACCTCATCAAGCGGTCGATCCGCGACCTTTACAACAAGGACATCGACGAGGTTCTGGTTGAAGGCGAAGGCGGGTATCGCATCGCCAAGGACTTCATGAAGATGATCATGCCGTCCCACGCCAAGAACGTGAAGAACTACCACGACTCGCTGCCGCTGCTCGCCCGCTACCAGGTCGAGAGCTATCTGTCGTCGATGTTCAACCCGACGGTGCAACTCCGCTCCGGCGGGTACATCGTGATCGGCGTGACCGAGGCGCTCGTGGCGATCGACGTGAACTCGGGCCGAGCCACGAAAGAGGGCTCGATCGAGGAAACGGCGCTCAAGACCAACCTCGAGGCCGCAGAAGAAGTAGCGCGCCAGTTGCGCCTTCGTGACCTTGCGGGTCTGATCGTGATCGATTTCATCGACATGGAAGAGCGCAAGAACAACAACGCGGTCGAGAAGAAGCTGAAAGACAAGCTGAAAACCGACCGTGCGCGCATTCAGGTGGGCCGCATTTCCGGCTTCGGGCTGCTCGAAATGAGCCGCCAGCGCCTGCGCCCCGGCATGATCGAGGCGACGACGCAGCCGTGCCCGCATTGTCACGGCACGGGCCTGATCCGCTCTGACGACAACCTCGCGCTGACCATCCTGCGTCAGCTTGAGGAAGAAGGGACGCGCGGCCGCTCCAAGGAGGTCTGCCTCAAGGCGCCGGTGGGTATCATCAACTTCCTGATGAACACCAAGCGCGAGCATATCGCGCAGATCGAGGCGCGTTATGGCATGGCGATCCGGCTTGAAGCCGATCCGTTCCTGATTTCGCCCGATTACGAGATCGAGAAGTTCAAGACCGCGACCCGCGTTGTGGCCGAGGTCACGACCCCGGTTGTATCCGTCAATGCCTCGCTCATGGAGGACCTTGAGGAGGACGAGGTGGACGTCGAGGACGAAACGGACGAGGCCGAGGCCGAGGCCGAAGAGAGCCAGGAGCAGCGCACCGAGACCTCCGAGGACGATGACCAGCCCAAGAAGAAGCGCCGTCGTCGTCGCCGTCGTGGCGGGCGTGGTCGCAACAAGAGCCGGTCTGGTGAGGATGGTCAGGACGACAACGGGTCCGATGACGATCAGTCCGGGGATACGCAATCTGACGCGCCTGCCGAGGCGGATGCGGTGACCGCGGCTCCCGCAGAAGCGGAAGGCGAGCAACCGGCCGAAGCCGAGGAGAAGCCCAAGCGCAAGCGTGCCCCCCGCAAGACGGCGGCACAAAAAGCGGCTGAGGCCGAGGCTGCGGCGGCCGAGGGAGAGGCGGCGGCAGATGCCCCCTCCGAGGCCGAAGAAAAGCCCAAGCGCAAGCGTGCACCGCGTAAGACGGCGGCTCAGAAGGCGGCAGAGGCCGAGGCTGCGGCCGCTGAGGCTGAAGCAGGCTCTGACGAGGTTGCCTCCGAACCGGTCGCGGAAGAGAAGCCCAAGCGCAAGCGTGCGCCGCGCAAGACCGCCGCTCAGAAGGCAGCGGAAGCTGAAGCCGAGGCCGCCAAGGCGGATGCCGAGTCGGCAGATCCCGCGCCGGAGCCGACGCCCGAACCCGAGGTGACACAAGCACCCGCCGACCCGGAGCCTGAGGTTCAGCCTGAGCCTGCCCAAGAGGCAGAGAAGGAAATGGCGAGCGTCGGTGCGAGTGAGGCCGAGGCGCCGAAGCCCGAGAAGAAACCCGCATCGAAACGGCGGGGCTGGTGGAACCGGGGCTGACCCCCGACCAACCGGACAAAAAGAAAGGCGGGCCGCAAAGCCCGCCTTTTTTCATGCCGTGATGGTTGCTGTCACTCGCCGCCGCGTGACAGCGCGGCCACGCCGGTGCGGGCCATTTCGACCAACCCGAGCGGGCGCATGAGGTCGGCGAAGGCGTCGATCTTTGCCGGCGCGCCGGTCACTTCGAAAACGAAGCTTTCCAGCGTCGAATCCACGGCATTGGCGCGGAAGATGTCTGCCAGACGAAGCGCCTCGACCCGCTTGTCGCCGGTGCCTGCGACTTTGAACAGGGCCAGTTCCCGCTCGACCGCCGCACCTTCAACCGTAAGGTCGTGGACTTCGTGGACCGGCACGATCCGCCCAAGCTGCGCCTTGATCTGTTCGATCACGGCGGGGGTGCCGCCGGTCACGATGGTGATGCGCGACTGGTGGCCGGTGTGGTCGACCTCAGCCACGGTGAGCGAGTCGATGTTGTAGCCGCGGCCGGAAAACAGCCCGATCACGCGGGCGAGCACGCCGGGTTCGTTGTCCACGATCACGGCGAGCGTATGTGTCTCCACGACGTCCGAGTTCGGATCGCGCAGCTCGTAGGCCGACTTGCGGGACGAGCCTTTCTTGATTTTCAGAGCGTTCATGTCCCGTCCTCCTTAGACCAGCGCCGCGCCGGCTTCGCCGATGGCATCGGCAGTGGATGCCTCGCCCAGCAGCATCTTGTTGTGCGCTTCGCCCGATGGGATCATCGGGAAGCAGTTCTCGTGTTTCTCGACCAGCACGTCGAGAATGAAGGGCCCGTCGTATTCGATCATCTCGCGGATCGCGTCGTCGAGGTCGGCGGGGTCTTTGACCACGCGGCCTTTGCAGCCGAAGGCCTCGGCCAGCTTTGCGAAGTCGGGCAGGGCCTCGGACCAGGACTGCGAGTAGCGTTCGCCGTGCAGAAGCTCCTGCCACTGGCGCACCATGCCGAGGCGTTCGTTGTTCAGGATGAATTGCTTGACCGGGAGGCGATACTGCACAGCCGTTCCCATCTCCTGCATGTTCATCAGCCAAGAGGCTTCGCCAGCCACGTTGATGACGAGACTTTCCTTGTGCGCCATCTGGACGCCGACCGAAGCGGGGAGGCCGTAGCCCATCGTCCCGAGGCCGCCCGAGGTCATCCAACGCCCCGGCTCATCGAACCCGAGGAACTGAGCGGCCCACATCTGGTGCTGCCCGACCTCGGTGGTGATGTAGCGGTCCATGCCACGGGTCAGAGCCTCGAGCCGCTGAACGGCGTGCTGCGGCTTGATCGTCTTGGTCGAGTTCTTGAACGACAGGCAGTTCACCTCGCGCCATGCGTCGATCTGCTTCCACCAGTTGGCGAGTGCGTCGGTGTTGGTCTTGCGCCCCTTGGACTTCCAGATGCGCAGCAGGTCTTCGAGCACATGGCCCACGTCGCCCACGATCGGCAGGTCGACATGGATGACCTTGTTGATCGAGGACGGGTCGATGTCGATCTGCACCTTGTGCGACCCGGGCGAGAAGGCATCGACACGCCCGGTGATCCGGTCGTCGAAGCGCGCGCCGACGCAGATCATCAGGTCGCAGTCGTGCATCGCCATATTTGCTTCATAAAGCCCGTGCATCCCGAGCATCCCGAGCCAGTTCTTGCCAGACGCCGGGTAGGCACCGAGACCCATGAGCGTCGAGGTGATCGGGAAGTTCGTGGCCTCCACCAGTTCGCGAAGGAGCTGGCTGGCCCCCGGGCCGGAGTTGATGACGCCGCCGCCGGTGTAGAACACCGGGCGCTCGGCCTCTTCCATCATCTCGGCCAGTTGCGTGATCGCGTCCGTGTCACCCTTCATCCGGGGCTGGTAATGGGACACGCGCGCCTTTTGCGGCGAGACATAGGTTCCGGTGGCGAATTGGACGTCCTTGGGGATGTCGATCAGCGTCGGGCCGGGGCGGCCCGTGGTCGAGACGTGGAACGCCTGATGGATCGTGTCGGCGAGCTGGTTCGGATCCTTCACCAGCCAGTTGTGCTTGGTGCAGGGGCGGGTGATGCCGACCGTATCGGCCTCCTGAAACCCGTCGGTGCCGATGAGGAACGTGGGAACCTGGCCCGTGAGCACGACGATCGGGATGGAGTCGAGTAGCGCATCGGTCAACCCGGTGACCGCGTTGGTGGCACCGGGGCCGGAGGTGACGAGCACGACACCCGGCTTGCCCGTGGAGCGCGCGTAACCCTCGGCGGCATGGACCGCGCCCTGTTCGTGGCGCACGAGGACGTGCTGAATGTCGTTCTGCTGAAAGACCTCGTCATAGATCGGGAGGACGGCGCCGCCGGGATATCCGAATACCGTGTCCACACCCTGATCCTTCAGGGCCTGAACCACCATTTTTGCGCCGGTCATCTGACGTTCCATGTCTCTCTCCGTCTGGGCCTTGGCCCCTTGTTCTGGTCATAAAAAAGCCCCCGAGAGTTTCGGGGGCGCATGGGGAACCTTTATGGGGGCGGTTACCGTCCCATGCGCCGATGTCCTACGATGACTACAAGGCTTTCCACGACCGCGTCTCCTTTGTGGTGCGGGGACATTATTGGCGTGCCTACGGGGCGTCAACGCCAAATGGCCGAATAAAGTGTCTCAGGCGGAAGATTTCACGACATTATCTTACCAATTCTGGCGTTTTGGACCGTGATTGCGAAATCTTGGAGACGACTCAGGCGCGCCGGGCCACGTCGAACGGCGGAATGATGCTCCATGAACACGGAGGGAGAATGGGGGACCCCGGGGAACCTTAGCTGTAGATCCGGCCACCAAGATACTTGGAGCCGTGGTCGCAGGAGATTGTGACGACCCGTTTGCCCGGTCCCAGTTCGACGGCGAGGTCGATGGCCGCGCAGACATTCAGGCCGGTCGAGCCGCCGCCAAAGATGCCTTCGATACGTGCGAGCCTGCGGCACATCTCGAAGGCCTTGTCTTGATCGACGGTTCTGATGTCGCTCAGCACGTCGCGGTCAAGGAATGGCGGGGCCGGAAACACCGCGATTCCTTCGACGTTGTGCGCGCCGGCGACCCCGGTGGAGAGTAATGCAGACTCGGTTGGTTCAAGGGCAACGACCTTGGGCGATCCACCGGCCGCGCGAAGTCCGTCCAGAGTGCCCATAAGGGTCGCTCCCGTTCCGACGCTCGCACAGAAAACGTCGATGCCGCCATCCAACGCTTCCGCGATCTCGCGGCCCAAGGGCTGATAGCCGGCGCGCACATCCGGGGAGCCGAATTGATCGGCGTAGTAATACCCTGGCTGCGCCGCCAGTGAATGTGCCCGGGCTTTCATTCGCTCGGCCAGTTCGTGCGTGATGGCTCCGTCTACACATTTTTCGACGAGCACTTCAGCACCGAAGGCCTCCATCGCCTGCTGCTTGGTGTAGGAGAATGCATCGGAGAAGATCGCAGTGAACTTCAACCCGAGGACGGCCGAAACGAAGGCGAGGGCGCTGCCGGTGCTGCCGCCCGTGAATTCGACGACCGTGTCGCCCGCCTTGACGCGCCCCTGTTCAAGCGCCGCGCCAAGGACGGATATGGCCATACGGTCCTTGTATGAGCCGGTTGGATTGGCGCCCTCGAGCTTTACCCAAACTTCGGCGGCGCCATCCGGCACAAGTTTTTCCAGCCGCACCAATGGGGTGTTGCCGATAGCCGAAAGGCCCGCGCCGTATGCCATTTTCTGGGAACCCCTTTTCACACAGCATAGGGCAACGCCGGAACCTGCATAGGAAAAAGATCGACGGCAGAAAATTCCCGTACCGGGCCTCAGCCCTTCTTGACGGGTTGGGCGCCGGGGAGAGAGATCTGCGCGACCTGTTCCGCGATCGGATCGTTCGACAGCGGGTGCGTCCGGTTGTCGAACTTCTCCGGATCGTCGAGCGCCGTCCACTGTCCGCCGACATAGACTTCGAGCGCCGAGAACTTGGCCTTGTATTCCATCTTCGACGAGCCGGGCACCCAGTAGCCGAGATAGACGTAAGGAAGCCCGGCTTCCTGAGCGAGCTTGATGTGGTCCAAGATGACATAGGTGCCGAGACTATCGGCGCGCCGCGCGGGGTCGTAGAAGCTGTAGACCATCGACAGCCCGTCATCGAGCACATCGGTCAGGCACACCGCGGCCAGTTCGCGGGTGCGACGGTCGGCGGAGCGCACGGAATATTCGATCACGCGGCTCTTGATCGGGGTCTCTTCGATCATCGCGGCGAATTCGAACACGTCCATGTCCGCCATGCCGCCATCGGCGTGGCGTTCGTCCAGGTACTTGCGGAACAGATCGTACTGCTCTTCCGTTGCCCAGGGCGCGCGCGTGCGGCGGGCGAGGTGGTCGTTCTTCTTGGTGGTGCGCCGCTGGCTTTTCGAAGGCGCGAAGTCCGCCACGCGAATCCGGGCCGAGAGGCAGGCGTTACAGTCGGAACAGGACGGCCGGTAGAGCACATTCTGCGACCGGCGGAAGCCCTGTTTGGACAGCGCGTCGTTGAGATCCTCGGCCTGCTCACCCTGGAGCGCGGTGAACAACTTCCTCTCCAACCGACCCTCGAGATACGGGCAGGGTTGGGGCGCAGTCACATAAAACTGCGGAGCAAGGGGAAGTGTGTGCCGCATGGACAATAGGAAATCTTCGGTTTCTGACCCAGTTTCGCAAAACCTATCAACGAAACCTTAACCCGCCAAGCCCCCCGGCCCATTGAAGTAAATGGCGGGGGATTTCGCTCACATGCGCGCGGCGCGGTTGATCGCGGCGGTGCCCAGGACGAGGTCCGTGAGGCCCTGACCCCGGTCGCCGGTCATCATCAGGATGATCGAGGCGATCTGCGGCAGGACGAAAGACATCGAGAGCGAGTAGCCCAGCGTGTGCAGGACGGCGGTGCCAAGGTCGAGCCGCTGGCCGTCGCCGCGCCGGATCTCGATCGACATCATGCGCATCCCCAGAGTGGCGGAGCCGTTGGCCAGCGTCACCACGCGGTAGACGAAGCCGATCACGAGCCACAGGAAACCGGCGAAGAAAAAACCGATACCGACTGTAAGGATGATGGCGAGTGCGACGATGGCGACCACGATCAGCGTATCGAACACCCAGGCCAGCGCCCGCTTGGCGGGAACGTCGGCATAGAACTCCGACTGGTAGTCGGGATCGGGCAGTCCGGTGTAGCTCGCGTAGGTCATCGTCGTCCTCATATGGAATGGGCGGGCGGCCCCGACAAGCGGGGCCGCGCGGAATTACTTGGGTTCGCGGGCGACGACGGCGTCGCCGTCTTCGTCGCTGCCATCATCGACGGCAGGGGTGCGCGCGGCCTCGGCCCGTTCGTTCATGAAGTCGTCGAACTCCGACTTGTCCTTGGCCTGGCGCAGGCGCTCGAGGAAGGCCTCGAACTGCTCCTGCTCATCCATGAGGCGTTGCAGGGTTTCCGCCTTGTAGGAGTCGAAGGCCGAGTTGCCGGTCGGGCGGAAGCCGTGGCGGCGGGCCATGTGTTCATGGCGGCCATGCTTCCAGCTTTGCGAGCCGCTTTTGCAGGATTTCGAGAACATGCGTTTGCTCCAGATCATGTACACCAGAAGGGCGAGACCGACGGGCCAGAAGAAGACGAACCCGAGGAACATGAGCGCGAGCCACGCGCCCTTGCCCCGTTCGTCGAGCCAGGCCTCGGTCTTGTTGAACCAGCCCTCGGACTTCGGAGGGGCGGTTTCGCTCATCGTCGTCATCTTGTTTCCTTTCTGCACGGAAGGTGCGGTGTTTGATGCGATGTGAATTGCTTTCACATTACCAAGATCGGGACCGCACCCCGCACTTTCAAGGAAAAATGTGAATGGCTTTCACATTATTTTTCGTCAGGCAATGAAATCAGTGACTTGCGCAGATGTCAGGCGCTCGATTTCGCGCGGATCGACGGAAAAGATATGCCTTGGCGTGCCAGCGGCGGCCCAGATCACGTCGAAATCGAGCAGTCGCGGGTCCATGAACGCGCGGATCGGGTTGAGGTGGCCGATGGGCGCCACGCCACCGATGGCGAATCCGGTCTGTGCCCGGATCAAGCCGGCATCGGCCTTGCCGAGCGCTTCTCCCGCGACGGCGGAGGCCTTGGCGTCGTCCACGCGATTGCCGCCGGCGGTGAGGAACAGCAGCGCGCGTCCGTCTTCCTCGCCCCGGAAAATGATGGACTTCACGATCTGGTCGATCTCGCACCCGGCTGCTGTTGCAGCGTCCGCCGCCGTGCGCGTGCCATCGGCCATTTCGAGGATGGTAATGTCCAGCCCGGCCTCGGCTGCGGCCCGTTCCACACGTTTCAAAGACTTGCTCATGAGGGCACTATGCATGGCGTGATCCGCTTGACCACCCCGGGCCCCCCGGCCAATCTCCGCGCCATGACATTCGCTTCCCAGATCACTCGTTCCCCGCGTCCGTTCGAGGACGATCCCGCCGCCGAAATCGCCGAACGCTTCGCAGACCTCGCACCTGAAGTGCGGGAGGTGCTGGCGGGGGCTGCGGGCTGTTCGCCCTATCTCAAGGGGTTGATGGAGAAAGAAGGCGACTGGCTGCGCGCCACACTCGCCCGTGACCCGGCGGAAGTCATGGGTTCGGTCGAGATCGGGGGTGACAGTGCCAACGCGCTGTCCGCGTCGCTGCGGCAAGCGAAACGGCAGGTGGCGCTCTACACCGGCCTTGCCGATCTCGCGGGGGTCTGGTCGCTGGAGCAGGTGACCGGCGCGCTGACCGACTTTGCAGGCGACGCGACCGACCGCGCGCTCAAGTTCCAGGTCGGGCAAGAGATCGCGAGGCGCAAACTGCCGGGCGCGACGGAGGATGACATCCCGACCGCCGGCGGGGCGATGGCGCTCGCCATGGGCAAGATGGGGGCAGGGGAGCTTAACTATTCCTCCGACATCGACCTCATCATGTTGTTCGATGACGACCGCTACGATGAGGACGATTTCCACGATGCGCGCGCGAGCCTGATCAGGGCCGTGCGCCGGATGTCGGCGATGCTGTCCGAGAACACGGCGGACGGTTATGTCTTTCGAACGGACCTGCGCCTTCGGCCCGATCCGTCCGTCACCCCGGTCATCATCTCGATGGAGGCGGCGGAGCGGTATTACGAGAGCGTTGGGCGGACCTGGGAGCGGGCGGCGCACATCAAGGCGCGGCCGTGCGCGGGGGATATCGAGGCCGGGTGGGCCTATCTCAAGCGGCTGAAGCCCTTTGTCTACCGCAAGCACCTCGACTTCGCCGCGATCCAAGACGCGCACGACATGCGGCTGCGTATCCGCGAGCACAAAGGGCTGGGCGGGCCGATTACGCTGCCCGGACACGACATGAAGCTGGGTCGCGGCGGTATCCGCGAGATCGAGTTCTTCACCCAGACGAGACAGCTCATCGCGGGCGGGCGCGACCCTGACCTCCGCCTGCGCGGTACGGTCGAAGGGCTGGCGGCGCTGGCGGACAAGGGCTGGGTGCCCAAGGACGTGGCCGAGACGCTCACGCGCCACTACCGCTTTCACCGCGAGGTGGAGCACCGGGTGCAGATGGTGCGCGACGCCCAGACTCATGACCTGCCCAATTCTGACAAGGGGTTCGCCCGGCTCGCGGCGATGATGGACCGGGATGTCGAGACGCTGGAGCGTGAGTTGAGCGACGCACTTGTCGAAGTCCACGAACTGACCGAGGGGTTCTTCGCACCGGGAGAGACACCGGAGGCCGAGGAACTCGACCCGGAAGACGCCGAGATCGTGGAGGGGTGGAAATCCTATCCGGCGCTCCGATCATCGCGAGCGGTGGAGATTTTCGACCGGCTGAAGCCCGACCTGATTGCACGGCTGAAAGGCGCGGCTCGTCCCCGCGAGGCTCTGGTGAATTTCGACAAGTTTCTCGGGGGCTTGCCTGCCGGTGTTCAATTGTTTTCCCTGTTCGACGCGAACCCGCCCTTGGTCGACCTGATCGTCGATATCGCGGCGACGGCACCCGCGCTGTCGGTCTATCTCGGTCGCAATGCACAGGTGTTGGACGCCGTGCTGGGCGGGGATTTCTTCTCGAAATGGCCCGGTGTCACAGGGCTTGCCGCCGACCTGTCCGAGACACTGGAGGCTCTGCCGGATTACGAGGCGAAGCTCGATGGGGCGCGGCGCTGGATGAAGGAATGGCATTTCCGCATTGGCGTGCACCTCCTGCGCGGTCTCACACCGCCGGAGGAGGCCGCGCTGGACTACGCCGACCTCGCGGATGCCGTGGTTCAGACGCTCTGGCCCATCGTGACCGCCGAATTTGCGCGCAAGCATGGGGACGGGCCCGGGCGCGGGGCGGTTCTGCTCGGGATGGGATCGCTGGGCGCGCGCACCGTGACGGCGAGTTCCGACCTCGATCTGATCGTGATCTACGATGCGCCGGGCGATGCCATGTCCGAGGGGCGCAAGCCGCTTGGCGCGCGAGCCTATTACTCACGCCTTACGCAGGCGATGGTCACGGCGCTTTCCGCCCAGATGCCGGAGGGCCGGCTGTACGAAGTCGACATGCGCCTGCGCCCGTCAGGCCGGCAGGGTCCGGTGGCCACTTCGCTCGCCTCATTCTCGGCCTATCAGCGCGAGGAAGCCTGGACATGGGAGCATCTCGCCTTGACCCGCGCGCGTCCGGTTGTCGGTACGCCGGAACTGGCCGAGGCGGTGGAGGAGATCCGGTCCGAGGTGCTTCAGGCCGAGCGTGATGCGGAGAAGACCATCGCGGATGTCGTCGAGATGCGCGCGCGCATCGCGGGGGCCAAGGGCGACGGCGGGCCGATGGAGCCGAAAGTCGGGCCGGGGCGGCTTCAGGATATCGAACTGGTTGCGCAATGTGCCGCCGTTCTCGCCCCCGGCACGCCGCGCGATACTGCCGAACAGATCGAGGCAGGCGTCGGAATCGGCTGGATCACACGCGAGGAGGCCGAGTCGCTCAACGTCGCCTATGCGACCCTGCGCAAAGTGCAGAGCGCGGCCAAGCTGCTGACCGAGGACCGGCTGGACCTTGATGCGGTCGGGCAGGGCGGGCGCGATTTCCTCTATCGTACGATGGAGGTGGACGACGCCGAAGGATTGGCCGAAACCGTGACGGGCTGCACCCGTCGCGCCCATGATGCCATCGAAGCCATCCTCGCGCGCAGACCCGGAGACGTGACATGACGCCAGAAGAAATCGACCCCGTCGGACTGATCGCCGAATCCTACCGGATCGAAGGGATTACGCCCGAGGAATGCCGGAGCATTTTCCTGGACTGGGTGATCGGGCAGCGCAGTCGACGGATCGGGGCGGAGGAGATCGGCGTGATGCTTGAGACCCACGCGGATGCCCATCCGGATCACCCGATGACACAGGTGCTCAAGGAAGGCATGACAACGATGACCAACGCACCCGGTCGGCGCGGGGGCGCCAAGGGGCGGCGTAAAACGAGCTGAAGTCTTAGCGCGGCAGCGCGGCGGCTTCGGCGGCCAGCCGTTCGATCCCGGCCCAGTCGCCGGCCTTGAACATCTCGGTCGGTGCTACCCATGAGCCGCCGGCGCAGATGACGTTGGACAGCGAGAGGTATTCGCGCGCGTTGGACGGGCTCACGCCCCCGGTCGGACAAAAGCGCACCTGCGGCAGGGGCGAGGCGAGCGCCTTGAGAAACGCAGGACCACCGGCGGGCCCTGCCGGGAAGAACTTCTGAACCGTGTAGCCGCGTTCGAGGAGCCGCATGGCTTCGGAGGCCGAGGATGCGCCCGGCAGGAGCGGAAGGTCGGCCTCTTCACAGGCGTCGAGCAGCCGGTCGGTCGCGCCGGGCGATACCCCGAATTGTGCCCCGGCGTCCTTGGCCTTTTTCACATCCGCGGGCGTGAGGAGCGTGCCCGCCCCGACCACGCCGCCTTCGGCCCTGGCCATTTCCGCGATCACCTCGAGCGCGGCATCCGTGCGCAATGTGACCTCGAGGGCCGGGAGGCCGCCCGCGATGAGTGCTGCCGCGAGGGGGCCGGCATGGGCCACATCATCGACGATGAGGACCGGAACGATGGGCGCGAGGTTGCAGATTTCGGCGGCGCGGGCGGAGGCTTCGGCTGGGGTCATGGTGGCTCCTTAGACGACGACCGCCGCGCCCTCGGTCGCGAGGCCCACGGTCTGACGGAAGGTTTCGAAAAGCTCGCGGCCGAGACCGCGGGAATTGGCGGACAGGTCCATCGTGACCGGCGTGCGGGCGTCGAAGTCGTCTTCGAGCACTTCGAGCGTCCCGGCCACAGCATCCACGCGCACCCGGTCGCCGTCGCGCACCTTGGCGATGGGGCCGCCATCGACGGCCTCGGGCGAGACATGGATCGCGGCGGGTACCTTGCCGGATGCGCCGGACATGCGCCCGTCGGTGACGAGCGCGACCTTGAGGCCCCGGTCCTGGAGCACCGCGAGCGTCGGGGTCAGCCCGTGAAGCTCGGGCATGCCGTTGGCCTTGGGGCCTTGGAAACGGACGACCACGACCGTGTCTTCGGTGAATTCGCCGGCCTTGAACGCGGCCTTGACCGCCTCCTGATCAGTGAAGACGCGCGCTTTCGCCTCGATCACATGATGCTCTTCCTTGACCGCCGAAACCTTCATGACTGCGTGGCCCATGTTCCCGGTAAGCTGCGACAGCCCGCCGGTCTTTTGAAACGGGTCCGAGGCCGGGCGCACGATCTTGTCGTTCAGGCTTTCGCGCGGACCCGGTTCGTATTTGACGCGGTCGCCGGAGATCTTGGGTTCCTGCGTGTAGGTTTCCAACCCTCCACCCGCGACGGTGCGCGTGTCGGGATGCAGAAGGCCCTCGTCGAGGAGCGAGCCGATCAGGTAGCCAAGGCCACCGGCGGCGTGGAAGTGGTTCACGTCCGCCAGACCATTCGGATAGACCCGCGCCATGAGCGGGGTCACGGCCGAGATGTCGGCGAAATCGGCCATCGTGATCTCCACCCCCGCCGCACGCGCCATTGCGGGCAGGTGGATGAGCAGGTTGGTCGATCCGCCCGTGGCCATCAGCCCGACGATCCCGTTCACGAACGCTTTTTCGTCCAGCACATCAGCCACCGGCGTGAACTCGTTGCCGAGTGCCGTGATCTGAAGCGCGCGCCGGGCACCTTCCTGCGTCAGCGCATCGCGCAGCGGTGTATTGGGGTTCACGAAAGACGCACCGGGCAGGTGCAGCCCCATGAATTCCATGAGCATCTGGTTGGAGTTGGCGGTGCCGTAGAAGGTGCAGGTGCCGGGGCCGTGGTAGGCCTCCATCTCGGCTTGCATGAGCGCATCGCGGCCCACTTCGCCCGATGCGAACCTCTGGCGGACCTTCGCCTTTTCGTCATTGGGCAGACCGGAGGTCATGGGTCCAGCGGGCATGAAGATGCCGGGGATATGGCCGAACGTCGCCGCGGCGATCACGAGGCCCGGCACGATCTTGTCACAGACACCCAGGTAAAGCGCCGCGTCGAACGTGTTGTGGCTGAGAGCCACGCCTGAGGCCAGCGCGATCACGTCGCGCGAAAACAGGCTGAGTTCCATGCCAGTCTCGCCCTGCGTGACGCCGTCGCACATGGCCGGCACGCCGCCTGCGACCTGCGCGGTCGCCCCTTCGGCGCGGGCGGCGGCCTTGATGAGGTCGGGGAACCGCTCGAACGGCTGGTGGGCGGACAGCATGTCATTGTAGCTGGACACGATCCCGATATTGGGCGCGTCCTTGGTGGCGAGCGCGTGCTGGTCCGGACCTGCGCCCGCATAGGCATGGGCCTGACCGGAACAGCTCAGGTGGCCGCGTTTCGGCCCCTTGTCGATCTGGGCCTGAATACCCTCCATGTAGCGGGCGCGGCGATCCGCGCTGCGTTCGATGATCCGGTCGGTGACCCGTTCGATCTCACTGTTGAGAGCCATGGCGTTCACTCCTGATATCGCGCGACGTTCGCTGTCGCTTATCACGTTCGGTTAGCGCTAACAACCCAGCGGTGGCAGAGGCCGAGCGCGCATGCTTCAGGGACAGGCTAACATGTTGGGCTGTCGTGTCAGGAGAGAATCCCCGACGCCTGCCGGGATTGCCACACGATCCGGTGAGCGATGGGTCTTTCCGCGCGATTGCGAACGGGATAGGCAGGGGCATGACCGAAAACCGTCCTTCGATCCGCCTCAAACCCAAGGCCAACGCCCGCGCCATCCGGCATGGTGCGCCGTGGGTCTACGACAATGAACTCGTGACCGACCGGCGCACCAAAGCGCTCGCCCCCGGCACCATCGCGCGGCTGGAAGACAGTGAACGTGCGGCGCTGGGGACGGTGGCGGTGAACCCGAACTCCCGCATTTTTGCGCGGATGCTCGACCGCGACCCGGAAGCGGTGATTGACCAAGACTGGATCGCAGGCAAACTGGCGCTTGCGCTGGCGCACCGGGAGCGGCTGTTCGATGCGCCGTACTACCGGCTCATCCATGCGGAGGCGGATGGTTTGCCGGGCTTGGTGATCGACCGGTTCGGTGATGTCGCGGTGATTCAGCCGAATGCGGCCTGGGCCGAAGTCCTGTTCGATGCCTTGGCTGATGCGTTGGTCGAGGTGACGGGGGTGACGACCGTCGTCAAGAACGCATCAGGGCGCGCGCGGGGGCTCGAAGGTCTGGACGAGGGTGTCACGGTAATGCGCGGTGCACTCGACGCGCCGGTGGCAGTGCCGATGAACGGCGCGACCTACTTGGCGGACCTTTTGGGCGGGCAGAAAACCGGACTGTTTTTTGACCAGAGGCCCAATCATGCGTTTGCGGCGGGGCTGGCCGACGGCGCGCGCGTGCTTGACGTGTTTTCCCATGTCGGGGGCTTTTCGCTCGCCGCGCTGGCGAATGGGGCTGCATCGGCTCTGGCTGTCGACGGGTCTGCCCCCGCGCTGGACCTCGCGACGCAAGGCGCGGACGCAGGCGGGGTCGGGGAACGGTTCGAGACCCGGCAGGGCGATGCATTCGACGTGCTGGGTGATCTTGGTGCGGCGGGCGAGACCTTTGACGTGGTCATTTGCGACCCGCCGGCCTTCGCGCCCAACAAGCCCGCGCTTGAAGCGGGGCTGCGCGCCTATGAGCGGATCGCCAAGCTGGCCGCGCCGCTGGTTGCGCCCGGTGGATACCTCGGGCTCTGTTCATGCTCCCATGCCGCGGACCTCGATCGATTTCGGGGGGCCTGCAATCGCGGAATCGGACGTGCCGGGCGCGGTGCGCAGCTCATCCACACCGGGTTTGCCGGGCCTGACCACCCGCAGCATCCCGCGCTGGCCGAGAGCGGATATCTCAAGGCGCTTTTCTACCGGCTCACCGCGTGAAGGTTCTGATCGACGCCTGCGTGCTTTATCCGACCGTAATGCGGGAGGTGGTGCTGGGCTGCGCGCGCGAGGGGTTGTTCGAGCCGCAATGGAGCGCGCGAATCCTGGAGGAATGGGCGCGGGCCGCCGGTAGGCTCGGGCCGGGGCAGGAGGCGCTCGCGCGGGGAGAGATCGCGTTGGTCGAGGCGGACTGGCCGGGCGCCTCGGTCGAGCCGCGCGGGCGGGATCTGTCGCGTCTGTCGCTTCCTGACCCGAATGACGTGCATGTTCTGGCCGCGGCCATCGCCGGGTCGTCGGACGTGCTGCTCACGCTCAATATCAAGGACTTCCCCCGGCAGTATCTGGGGCATGAAGGCGTGGCTTTGGCCAGCCCGGACCCGTTCGTGTTGGGGTGTCTGGAGGAGGCGCCGGACCGCGTAGTCGCCGTCGCTGCGCGGGTGTTGGCAGAGGCGCGGCGGTTGTCGGGCGAAGATTGGCGAATCCGGGCGCTTATGAAAAAGGCGCGGATGCCGCGGCTGGGAAAGGCGTTGGAGGCCACAGGCCGCTTCGACTGACACCTTCGCAAGCGGAGCAAGCTTGCGCGGGCACAGGTGAGGCGACGTCTGGCCCTTCGGCCGGGTGTCGCGGTGGGGCAGAAGTCAGCGGGCCCACTTCGCCTCATTCGCTTCGATGGCGGCGATACGCTGCTCGACCTTGGGGTGGCTCAGGAGCCAAGCGGGTTGGCCGCGTCCGCGTGACCCGGTCAGGGCTTCGAGTTTTGTGAACAGCGATTTCTGCGCGGTCGTGCCGATTCCCGACTTGATGAGCAGGGCGGTGGCATAGGCATCCGCCTCATACTCGTCCGAGCGAGAGAGACGGGCGGCGAGCATCGAGGTGAGGACACCGGCGATCGCCTGGCCGAGCCCCGGAATGAAGCGGCCCAGCACCAGAATGAGTGCCGTTCGCAACGCGTTCTGTCCGGAAAAGTCGATCATGCGGCGTCGCGCATGGCCAAGCGCGACGTGCCCCAGTTCATGCGCGATGACGCTCGCCATCTCTTCCGCGCTGACCTTGCCTTGGCGATACTGGTCATAGAAGCCGCGCGTGATGAAGATGCGTCCGTCGGGTGCCGCAAGGCCGTTCACGGGGTCGATCTCGTAGATATTCACCTTGATGCGCGGCAGGTCGAGCGCGTTTGCCATCCTGTCGGTCAATCCCTTGAGCTTGCCGTCGGCCAGCTCGGTCGACTTGGCGTCGAGCTCATGGCGCAGGCGCCACGCGGAGAACCACCACATGGCGAAGCCGTACAGCAGGGCGATCAGGATCGGTGTGAACTTGAGCATGGAACGATATGGGGGCGTGCGGGGGCGGCAATCAAGTGGATTGAGGCGTCACGCGCACCCAGATAACGCGTCCGAGAGCGAGCGCGAGGACGATGGCCACGAGCAGACCCACGAAATTGCCCGCGACCTCGGCAATTTCCGCGATGTAACCGGAGTAGGCGTAGCCCAGACCGATGTATATCGAGACCCAGACGACTTCGCCCGCGACGCTCCAGGTCGTGAACACGGGCCAGACTGCGCGCGATGCGCCGGACAGGAGGTTCACATAGGGCCCGAGCGGGCTGACCAGCCAGCGCGAAAAGAACACGCCGGGCGCACCCCAGCGGGCCGAGAAATTGCGGGCCCGGACGATCAGGACAGCGCGGGCCGGGTGCTGCGCCTCGATCCGGTCGATAAGGGGAGCGCCCCGCGCTCCGATGAGGTAACCCGCCTGATCGCCGAGGATGGCCCCGGCCAGACAGGCGATGAGTGCCGGGGCCAGCGCGATGTCGCCACCGGCGGCAAAGGCCCCGCCCGCAAGCATGATAAGCGAGGCGGGGATCGGCATCGCGATGCACGACAGGAAGGTGGCGATTGCCAGCACTGCGACACCGTAGGTGGGCACGAGGGCCAACAGGGCTTCGGCGCTCATTGTCCGCCCTCGCGCCAAGCTTCGATCACCGTTTCGATCCGGTCGGCCAGCTCAGGTGGCGTTTCGCCGCGTTCCACCGCCAGTTCGCTGATCGTCTTGCGCGGGGCCTCGCCCGGTTCAATGTCCAGCACTTCGGCGAGAATCTCCGGCGGCACGTTCCAGGTGCGCACAATGTAGCGCGGTGTCATCCATCCCGCGATCTCGGGTTCGTGGCCGAAATAGTCGTCCCACCGGATGGCGTCGTGGACGGTGCGCGCGGTGAAGAGCACGACCGCGACGAGCGCCAACACGAAGCCGGCGAACAGAATTGGGTGCCGTTTGACCGCGGCGCGGCGGCTCGTCATCTCACGAGTTCTCTCATCCCGCGGTCGATCCCCTCGAGCGTCATGGGCACCATGCGTCCTGAGAAGAGTTCGTCGATCATCTGGACGGACTGGGTGTAGCGCCAGTGTGTCTCAGGCAATGGGTTGATCCAGAGATTGTCCGGCCACTGTTCCCGGGCGCGTTGAAGCCAGACCGCGCCGGATTCCGCGTTCCAGTGTTCGTTCGCGCCGCCGGGCATGGCGATCTCGTACGGACTCATCGAGGCGTCGCCGACGAAGATGCACTTGTAGTCTGACCCGTATGTATGAAGCACGTCCCAGGTCGGGGTCTGCTCGCTCCACCGCCGGCGATTGTCGCGCCAGACGCCTTCGTAAAGGCAGTTGTGGAAGTAGTAGTATTCCAGATGCTTGAACTCGGATCGCGCGGCCGAGAAAAGCTCCTCCACCACCTTGATATGCGGGTCCATCGAGCCGCCTACGTCGAGAAACAGCAGCACCTTCACCGCGTTGCGCCGCTCAGGACGGGTCTTCACGTCAAGGTAGCCGTGCTCGGCGGTGGAGCGGATCGTTCCGTCGAGGTCGAGCTCGTCATGGGCGCCGTCGCGGGCCCAGTTCCGCAGACGCTTGAGCGCGACCTTGATGTTGCGGGTGCCCAGCTCGACATCGCCGTCGAGATTGCGGAATTCCCGCTTGTCCCAGACTTTCGTCGCGCGTTGATGGCGCGACTTGTCCTGTCCGATGCGCACACCCTCGGGATTGTAGCCAAATGCGCCGAAGGGGGAGGTGCCGGCGGTGCCGATCCATTTGGAGCCGCCCTGGTGGCGCTCCTGTTGTTCCTCGAGTCGTTTCTTGAGCGTTTCCATCAACTTGTCGAAGCCGCCTAACGCCTCGATCTCGGCGCGTTCTTCTTCCGTGAGGTGTTTCTCGGCCATCTTTTCCAGCCAGTCGGACGGAATGTCGACCGCCTCCAGCACCTCGTCGAAGCTGATCGCCTCCAACCCTTCGAAAGACTGCGCGAAGGCGCGGTCGAACTTGTCGAGGTTGCGCTCATCCTTCACCATCGCCGCGCGGGCGAGGTAGTAGAACGCTTCCACGTCATAGGTGGTGAGCCCGGCCTTCATGCCCTCGAGAAAGGTGAGGTATTCGCGCAGGGACACGGGCACCTTGTTGGCGCGGAGGGTGTCGAAAAACGGGATGAACACGGGGGGCGGCGCTCCTGTTACAGGCCTCGGGTGAGGAAGACCGTAACAAACAGGCCAAGGATGGCAAACGCCATGGCATAGGCCGCGCCATACTGGGCGAGGTCGAGCCGCTGGCCGCCGCGCTTGCGCGCCTGATAGGCGCCGAGCAGTGCGCCGAAGACGGCGAAGGCAAGGACGATCATGGGCATACCTCCGGGGGTCTGGGCGACCCCGGAAGCGTTCGGGATCAGCCGCGGTTGATCGGCGAAATGGCGGCGATTTCAAGCAGCCGCGCACCGACTTCAGCGTCGGAGCCGAAGCCATATCGCGCCCAGCCGAGGCTGTCGAGACGGACAAGCTGCGCCTCGGCGTCGCGGCCCAGAATCTCCAGCCCTTCGGCCTTGATCATCAGGAGCGTCGAGAGCAGTGCCGCGTTCTGGGCCGACTGCACCGCGCCCAGATGGCCGTCCACGATGCGGATCGCGGTCTCGGCATTTCCGAGTGACAAGGCATGAGCGGCGAGCTGAACACCCATATGCGCGGCCTGAAGCGAGGTGCCGGGCAAGGCGGTGTAGAGCGCCTCAGCTTCACGGAACGAGGCCAGCGCCACGTCGGAATTGATGCCGAGATTCAGACGGCCCAGCGCGAAAAGCGAAAAGGCGAGGCGCGTGTCGCGCCAGCCCATCGCGCGGGCGATATCCACGGCCCGTCCGGCGGCCGCACGGCGCACGGTCGAAGGCTGGTTGCCGCCCAGCGCGGTGTCGATCGCCTGTTTCCACGCGCGCGGCGTCGCGGCGCGCGCCTGTGGGGTGCCCGCACCGCCGGCCGGATTGAGGCGGGCGAGCAGGGCGGGCAGCGCGGCCGCCACCTGTCCGCGCGTCATGCCGGAACGCAGCTCGGGCGCGTAGTAGGCGCGCAGGATGAGCATGTCGAACCCGGTCAGGACCGTGTGGAAATTGTCATCGTTGAATACGCTGTCGGACAGGCGGTAGAGGTCGTTCACCGGTCCCAGCGCCTGAGCGATTTCCTCATGCAGGCAGTCCCGCATCTCCTGCGGCGCCACGTCGCCGGGAATGAAGACCGACATGCGCGTGCGCTGGGTCAGCTTGGTCCAGTCGGTCTGCTCGGTGCGGCGATTGGCCTTGTATTCTCGCCAGCCCGAGACATTGGGCGCCACGAAACAGGCAGCACCAGGCACGAGGGACTGGAGTTGGCGCTTGGGGATGACCTCGACCGTGATACCGGCGGCGGCATTGGCCGGCACGCGCGAGATGTCGATGCCCGCCTCGCCGCGCAGGCGCGCGATCAGGCGGTTGAGTTCGGTGTCGAGTACCGCCGCCTTGCGTCCGGTCATCCGGATCGTAACCGGACCCTCGAAACGCGCCAGAACGGGCAGGGCGCGACCACTTTCCAACTCGAAGGAGAGGTCGAGGAAATCCGCGCCGATTTCGCTGTTGGGGCGTCCGGGCGCGTCGGTGCGGCTGGAATTGAAAGCCTTCATGGGCGGAAGCTCGGTCGGCAGGTTCACCTGCCGCGCCGTCACTTCGCTTACCGCATCCGGTGCCGGCGATTGCAGTGCACCTGTGCAACCCGCCAGCACCAGAGCCGCACCCGCGACCGCCCCCACGATCATTCTGTGTCCGCTCATATCCGTTACCCCCGCTGGTACTTTATGAACGGCGTGAGTTTCCCGATCCGGTCGTAGAGCGTTCGTGCTGTCGTGTTGAATTCCTGCGTCATCCAGTAGACCGAAGGCGTGTTGTTCGCGTCGGCGGCGGCATAGACCGCCTCGATGAGCGCACGCCCCACGCCGAGGCCGCGGGCCTCGGGTTCGGCATAGAGGTCTTGCAGGTAACAGACGTCCTCGATCCGCCAGTTGTGGCGATGATAGAGGTAATGGACGAGCCCCACAGGGCGGTCGCCGACCTCGGCGATCAGAGCATGTTGCGGTTCGTCCCCTGAGAGGAGCCGGGAAAAGGTGGTCAGGTACACCTCTTCATCGACTGCGCTCTCGTAGAACCGCAGATACTCCGACCAGAGGCGACGCCACTGGGGCTCGTCAGCACGCGTCAGCGCACGGACGGTAATCTGTGTAGTGTCTCCCAACACGATACAGGCACACCGTTCCTTGCCCCCCCAGGCAGACTCCATGGTTAGGCTCAGGCGGGCGGATTCCCCAAGCGGAAAATGGCCGAATTGGGGCGAAAAATGGTTTGTCGCGTGGCTGGAAACAGTGGGGCCGCAAGATGTGGTGGGGCGCGGGTGCGCAACAACTAGGCGCCATCGCGAATTGCGGCGGAAATGTGGCGTATGCGCGTGCTCTGGCCGAATCGTTTCCATTTGCTCCAACAGTCCGCGGGGCAAGTGGTGCCGTTTTAAGGCTTTTTGCGGGAGCGTGCCGGACAGGCCGGTGCGGCGTGCCCCGCAGGACACGCCAGATGGTCAGCCGCGCTCGCGCCGGGCCAGGAAGGCCAAGCGTTCGAACAGGTGCACATCCTGTTCATTCTTGAGCAGCGCTCCGTGAAGCTTGGGCAGGGCGGTCGCCCCGTCCCGTTTGAGGTCTTCGGGGTCCATATCCTCGGCCAACAGGAGCTTGAGCCAGTCGAGCACTTCCGAGGTCGAGGGTTTCTTTTTCAGTCCCTGCTGTTCACGGATCTCATAGAACTGGGTCAGCGCCGTGGCGAGGAGCTGTTCCTTGATGCCGGGGTGATGCACGTCGACGATCCGGCGCATCGTCTCCATGTCCGGAAACTTGATGTAGTGGAAGAAGCAGCGGCGCAGGAAGGCGTCGGGCAGCTCCTTTTCGTTGTTCGACGTGATGATGACCACGGGCCGGTGTTTGGCCCGGATGGTTTCGCCGGTCTCGTAGACATGGAATTCCATCTTGTCGAGTTCCTGAAGCAGGTCGTTCGGGAACTCGATGTCGGCCTTGTCCACCTCGTCGATCAACAGGACGACCTTTTCGTCCGCTTCGAATGCCTGCCAGAGCTTTCCCTTGCGGATGTAGTTGGAGACGTCGTGGACGCGTTCCTCGCCCAGCTGGCTGTCGCGCAGGCGGCTGACCGCATCGTATTCATACAGGCCCTGTTGCGCGCGGGTGGTGGATTTGATGTTCCACTCGATCATCGGCAAGCCGAGCGACTGGGCCACTTGTTTGGCCAGCTCGGTCTTGCCGGTTCCCGGCTCGCCCTTCACCAGAAGCGGACGTTCCAGTGTCACCGCCGCATTGACCGCGACGGCAAGGTCTTCGGTCGCGACATAGGTTTCGGTGCTCTCAAAGCGCATCGGTTTCTCCTGCTTGGCTCGGTTGCGACCTAAGCGGGCCGGGACGGGGGATGCAAGACCGCGGCCCAGAAACGTGACGGCAGGAAGCCGTTGTTGAATAACCAGCCTTTTGGGGGCATAACCCGCGCGCAGAATCGTCGTGGACCCGACTGGCTCCTCCTGCGGCAAAATGTTATGTTTTAATCACTTGTTGCGAGGTCTAAGAGCACCGCGCCTTGGGAGTGAAAACGGGGCTGGCACCATGGCCCAGAACGTGAACATGGCGCAAGGTTTGTATAGTGACATCCCACCGACGCTGGGATAAACGACCCGACAGGAGAGCACCGAATGAGCAACGACCAATTCGCGACGCGGGCATCCGGGGTTGAAGAGGAGAGTGGGATGAAGGCGGAAACCTTCCTGCCGGAGCATTACAAGCCGGCTGAAGACGAACCTTTCATGAATGACCGGCAATCGGAGTATTTCCGGATCAAGCTGTTGAAATGGAAGTCTGAACTTCTGGGTGACAGCAAGAACACCATCGAGGGTCTGCAGGACAGCAGCCGGAACATTCCCGACATCGCGGACCGCGCGTCCGAAGAGACAGACAGGGCGCTGGAACTGCGCACCCGTGATCGTCAGCGCAAACTGGTGGCCAAGATCGACGCCGCGCTGCGGAGGATCGACGAAGGCGAGTACGGGTATTGTGAGGAGACGGGCGAGCCGATTTCGCTCAAGCGCCTCGATGCACGGCCGATCGCGACCCTCAGCCTTGAGGCGCAGGAACGCCACGAGCGTCGGGAAAAAGTACACCGCGACGATTGATCGTCCGCCATGCGACATGATTAACAAAGGCACCGCGGCCGATGCGCCCGGTGCCTTTTTGCTTGCGGAGCCGCCATGCTGATCGGGCAGGACATCTGTATTCTGGGTGCAGGGATCGGGGGGCTGGCCTCCGCCGTCGCGCTGGCCATGCGCGGCGCGGCGGTGACGGTTCTGGAACAGGCCGACGCGGTGCGCGAAGTGGGCGCGGGGATACAGGTGAGCCCGAACGGCCTTGCCGTGCTCGATGCGCTCGGTGTCGGCGATGAACTCCGCGCTCGTTGCCTGCGCTCTCAGGCGGTGCACTTGCTGGACGGACTGTCCGGGGAGAGCGTGCTGCGCATGGACCTCGCCGGGCTGCGGCCACAGCAGGAGTTCTTTCTCGTCCATCGCGCCGACCTTGTGTCGATCCTTCTGGACCGGGCGACCGAACTGGGTGTTCGCGTCGAAACCGGTTGCCGCGTGAGCGACGTGGATCTGCGGGACGATAGCGCGACACTTACGATAGAAGGTCAGGCCCCGCGGGAGGTCGGCTTCCTCATCGGTGCTGATGGTCTTCATTCCGTCCTTCGCCACTTGCTCAACGGGAAACGTCAACCGTTCTTCACCGGACAGGTCGCCTGGCGGGCGATCATTCCGGCGACGGGTGACGAGCCGCAGGAAGCGCGGGTTTTTATGGGGCCGGGGCGTCATTTCGTGACCTATCCGCTGCGCGACGGCAGCCAGATCAACATCGTCGCCGTCGAGGAACGCAAAGACTGGGCCGAAGAAGGCTGGAACCACCGGGACGATCCAGCGAATCTCAAGAACGCATTCGCCTCCTTCGCGCCCGTGCCCCGCGCGTTGATCGACCGGGTGGAAGAGGTTCATATCTGGGGCCTGTTCCGGCACGCGGTCGCGGACCAGTGGCACAAGGGTCCGGCGGTGATCCTTGGCGATGCGGCACATCCGACGCTGCCCTTCATGGCGCAAGGCGCGGTCATGGCGCTGGAGGATGCCTGGGTTCTGTCAGACAGCCTGTCGGTCGCCGGGCTGGACGAAGGCCCCGCCCTTTACCAAGCAAGGCGGCGGCACCGGGCAGAGCGCGTGATCGAAGCGGCGAATGCGAATGCGCGCAATTACCATTACGCCAATCCGCTCCTGCGCTTCGTGGGCCACAACGCGCTGCGGGTCGCCGGCAAGCTGGCTCCGAACAGCGTGCTGTCGCGCTACGACTGGATTTACGACTACGACGTGACCTCAGCCTGAGAGGCAAGGAGCGCGTCGATTTCGGCGCCGCTCGCACCCCCCGACAGCGCTGAGAAGTCCCCATGCGCGAACATGGCGCGTCCCGTGTCGAGGATGGCCGCCTGAGTCAGCCGCGCCAGCGCCCCGCCGATTGAGATGCGCGCAACGCCCACCTGCGCGAATTCCGCCCGTGTCACCTTGGCGAAGCGACCGGCGGCGAGCGCGTTGACAGGGCAGGTAACGGCGGCACAGACCTCGGCTTGCGCACGCATATCGCCCGGCATGGGAACATACACGCAGTCGGCCCCGGCGGCCTCGTATGCCTGCACCCGAGCGATGGCCTCGGACAGGTCATATTGGCCGTTCATCACCCCGTCCGCCCGGGCGACCAGCACGAAGTCGCGGGGCAGGGCACGGGTGGCAGCGACAGCCGCCTGGATGCGGTCAATGGCGAGGTCACGCGCGTGTGGCTTTGGTGAGGGCAGGTCGGTGTCCTCGATCGAGATTCCCGCCAGACCGACTTCAAAGGCCAGGCGGACCGTTTCCGCAACGCCGTCTGGGTCTTGCGCGAATCCATTCTCGAAATCTCCGGAGACCGGCACGTTCACCGCGCGCACCAGCGCCTCGGCGTGTTCCAATGCCTCCTCCCGACTGACATGCCCCATGTCCGGGCGACCAAGTGTGAAGGCATGGGCGGAGGAGGAGGTTGCGATGGCCTCGGCCCCGAGGCCGGCCAGAACACGCGCGGAACCTGCGTCCCAGGCATTGGCGAGAATAAAGGGATTCCCACGCTGGTGGAGCGCGCGGAACCGGGCGCCGACATCGGTGGCCATTGGGCGAACTCCTTTCGCAACTTCCGACAGTTTTGCCCGGCAATAGAGCCTCCGTCCACTGTCCAGAGGAGCGTTCAATTGGAAACGGCGCACAGCCCCGTGAATTCGGGCTGCGCCCCCTTTCCAATCCTGCGCACCCGTGAAATAGGGAAGTGCCAAACGATCCCTCCAAAGGAGACCACTCATGGAGATTCGCGAGGCGCTTACCTTCGACGATGTTCTGCTTGTTCCGGCCGAGAGCTCGGTGCTGCCCTCGACGGCGGACACCACGACCTATGTCACGAAGTCGATCAAGCTCAACATCCCGCTTCTGTCGTCCGCCATGGACACCGTGACCGAGGGGCGCATGGCCATCGCCATGGCGCAGGCCGGCGGGATCGGCGTGGTTCACAAGAACCTCAGCGTCGAAGAGCAGGCCCGCGAGATCCGGCGCGTGAAGCGGTTCGAGAGCGGGATCGTCTACAACCCCGTGACGCTGACCCCGAACCAGACACTGGCGGACGCCAAGGCACTGACCGAGCGCTACGGGTTCACCGGCTTTCCGGTGGTGGACGAGAAGCGCCGGGTGGTCGGGATCGTGACCAACCGGGACATGCGGTTCGCCCAGCACGAGGACACGCCGGTCAAGGTCATGATGACCTCGGACAACCTCGCCATCCTGCGCGAGCCGGCCGACCGGGACGAGGCGATCAGCCTGATGAAGTCGCGCCGGATCGAGAAGCTGCTCGTCACCGACAAGGACGGCAAGCTCACCGGTCTGCTTACTTTGCGCGACACCGAACAGGCCGTGTTGAACCCGACCGCCTGCAAGGACGAACTTGGTCGCCTGCGCGTGGCGGCAGCGACGAGCGTTGGGGATGCCGGTTTCGAGCGGACCGAGGCGCTTGTGGACGCGGGCGTAGACATCGTGGTGATCGACACGGCGCACGGCCATTCGCGCGGTGTGATCGAGGCGGTCACGCGGGCCAAGAAGCTCTCCAACGAGGTGCAGATCATCGCGGGGAACGTGGCCACCGCCGCCGCGACCCGTGCGCTGATCGACGCCGGCGCAGACTCGGTCAAGGTCGGTATCGGCCCCGGCTCCATCTGCACCACGCGTATGGTTGCGGGCGTCGGGATGCCGCAGCTGACGGCCGTCATGGATTGTGCGGCGGAAGCGAACAAGTCCGGCGTGCCGGTCATCGCGGACGGGGGCATCAAGTTTTCCGGCGATTTCGCCAAGGCCATCGCGGCAGGCGCATCCTGCGCGATGGTTGGCAGCATGATCGCGGGGACCGACGAGAGCCCGGGCGAGGTGATCCTCTACCAAGGTCGCTCGTTCAAGAGTTACCGCGGCATGGGCAGCCTCGGCGCGATGGCGCGTGGCTCGGCCGATCGCTATTTTCAGAAGGACGCGGCGAGCGACAAGCTCGTTCCCGAGGGTATCGAGGGACAGGTCCCTTACAAGGGGTCAGCGGGCGCGGTGGTTCACCAGCTCGTCGGTGGTCTGCGGGCCGCGATGGGCTACACCGGCTGCGCCACCGTCGAGGAGATGCGCAACTACGCGCAGTTCGTGAAGATCACGGGTGCGGGGCTGAAAGAGAGCCATGTCCACGACGTGCAGATCACGCGCGAGTCGCCGAACTATCGGATCGGATAGCCTTGTTTTTATGGCTACGTTTTCGGCGGCAACTTCGTTGGCGCTAAGAATTGTCGAGAACGGACCGGGAACTGCTGGGAACTTTAGATGCATTTTAGATGCAGGGAGTTCGGCATAGATGCAGTCTCGGTCCAGCGGCGTGTTTGACGTAGGCTGCATGACAGGCGAAGTGCAAAGGCAAGCAACAAGCGGATCCAGGGTAGAGATGGCTCATATGGTAAGCGCTACGAAACGGTATGGCGACGTAGACCAAGTAAAATCGGACGGGGTGACTTACACACCTCGTCCTCTCGCCGATTTTGTTGCCGATCGTATTATGGCCTCGGCAGACCTCTCGGGGGGCCGACCTATCAGGCTCCTTGATCCTGCCGTCGGGCACGGTGAGTTGCTTCTTGCTCTCTTGGCTCGGCTCGAGGGTCCTGTTGAAGTCTATGGCTACGAGACGGATAGAGTAGCGCTTGCCGAAGCGACAGAGCGCATTGAAGTGGTCCCAGAAAACTGGACAGTCAGCTAAGGTGTATCCCAAACCTTTGAAGGGATACGAGAATGGCGAAGCGCCGGAATTTTTCAGATCAGTTT
>NZNT01000005.1 GCA_002695005.1 Maritimibacter sp. | reverse complement strand
GGTTTCTGTCTCATCTCCACTCCTTGGCGGTTACGATGAGCCAGAAACCCTCCATTACGAAATCAATTCAGATGTCCCAAGGGTGCTGACGGCAGACACAGATTAGGTTCGAGTTCTCGAGAACCGACATGAGGGGCAGAATGGATTCAGAGGTAAAGACCGGGTCCGGCGCCGCAAGACCATGCGATGCGAACATCTCCACAAAGAGCGGCTGCCTGTCCATCGGACCGATCACCGCCCAGTCAGCAGCCGCCAGTGTTGCGGCATCGGTTGTCTGGGCATAGCGCGAGCCAATGCCGGTCAGGAGCTGAATGCCCGACCGGGAAAGCTGCTCGGAAAACAGTCCCGGTCTGACGCCCGGATTTGGCCCGATGACGTAATCGGCTGCACCGGATTCGATAGCTCGAAATGCAAGTGGCGCATGCCCACCGGAAATCTGCAGTTGGACGCCCGGAAACCGGTTTCGCATGCTGAGAAGCACCGACGGTACCACCTTCATCGCCGCTACAAGAGACACAATCGCATGAACACTGCCCACCAGTTCGCCCCGGTTCTGTGCAAGCTCCTCCCTGATCGCGACGAGGTCGCCAAGGATTCGGCGGGAGCGGTCAATGACTTTTTGGCCTTCCGGCGTAGGAATGACTCCTTGAGCGCTGTGATGAAACAACTGCGCGCCGAGGTCCTCCTCGATGCGCTTCAGCGCGACCGTGAAGGCTGGTTGCGACCGTCCAAGCGCCTTTGCTGCTCCGCCGAGGCTGCCAGCGTCTGCGATTGCGACGATCAGTTCCACCTGGCCAGATCGCATGCCCATTTTCCCTGCTTCGTTAATGATTGCCGCGTCTGCAGCCATTCCGGACAAGTGTTGTTGTATGGAATGACCATGTCAAAAGAAGCGTGAAGGTCCTAGTAGACCAATTCAACCCACTTTCAGCTAGGGCCGGGTCGCTGCCCCTTATCCAGCGCAGAGTCCGCGCCACTCGGCCAGAGCGGCGGCACGGTTGAACTTGATCTAGGGTCTGCCGAAAAGTCTGTGTCCTTGGACAGAGTTGTTCGAGAACGATGCCTGGGCAAGCAAGGCCATTTCGCCTTCAATCCGATGTCGCAGAGAGCCTTGCCAATAGGCAACGTACGTTCGACACATGCCAACGCCCAACGCGCCGCGAGAGTGCACCCCGCGCGTTCAACTCCCGCGCAACTGCCCGAAGAGTCGTATGCCCATCCTGTCGTAGCTCCTCAATGATCGGCCGCAGCGCCTCCGCAAAGTCGTCCGCATTGGCGGAGACAGTCGCGCGGAGCGCCGCACCGCCCTTCCCTGCCCGCCTCAGAGCAGCTGCACCGTTCGGATTGCCCAGCTTCACGCCCCGCGCCTTTGCCGCTGCCAGAGCCTCCTTGGTCCGTTTCGAGATTGCCTCCGGCTCCTGCTGGGCGACCAGCGCCATGATCCCGACTGTGAGGTCATTGGCCTCGGGCATGTCGACCGCGATGAACCGCACGCCGCTGTCGCGCAGGGTCAGCAGGAAGGCTGCATTGCGAGACAGCCGGTCGAGCTTGGCGATGAGCAGAGTGGACCCGGTGATCTTCGCAAGATGCAGCCCCTGCTGCAATTCTGGCCGATCCGCCTTGCGCCCGCTTTCCACCTCGGTGAACCGCGCCACCAGTCTGGCGCCCTTTGACGCCGCAAAGTCATCGATCGCCCTTCGCTGCGCCTCGAGCCCCAGTCCTGACTTCCCTGCCTGGCGGTCGGGACCCGCTCGTAGGCGACAAACTTCGGGGCGGCATCGGCCATGTACAACCCTGCGCAACGTTGCTTGCGCGCCGCTTTTCTTATGATTTTCAGAGCTGCTTTCTTTTCACGGGTCTTCGTAACAAAGCTTTCCAGCACCTCACCTTCATGATCAACCGCTCGCCACAGGTAGCAGCGTTCACCGGTGATCTTCACGAACATCTCGTCGAGGTGCCACCGCCACTTGCTCGACTTCATCCCCTCGACTCGGCGCTTTCTGATCTCGGCCGCGAAAAGCGGACCGAACCTGTGCCATCAATACCGGACCGTCTCGTGGCTCACATCGACGCCGCCTTCATGGAGCCGGTCTTCAACATTTCGAAGCGAGAGCGGGAAACGAACATACGTCATCACAGCCAGCCGAATGATCACGGGTGACGTTTTGAAGTACCGGAAGGGGATTGGTTTGGACGTGCACAAACGCCAACCAGTGCCCTACCCCATCCAAGCCAAGTTCCTCTGACAGTGGCCCAGAACGTGTTGTGCATGGTCACAACGGCCATGATTGCCGCAATGGCCGATGGATGACCGGCGGCTTCCAGCCGCGGGCGGCCCGTCCGGTCGACGAACATGGGCAACGTCGCGGGACGAGCCTGGAATAGCGGGCACGGGCATTTCGACGCGGCACGAATGGACCCTGCCCGCCTCGGCCTCAATTTGGCGTTGCTCGCGACAGGCCCCTCACGCGATGCGCTGGCCGGTTCTGCGCCAATCATCAAGAAACGCGCTCAGACCCTTTTCGGTCAGCGGGTGATGGACGAGGCTTTCGATCACCGCAGGCGGCATCGTCGCCGCGTCGGCACCCGCGCGCGCTGCATCGGTCACGTGGTTCGCGCTTCTTAGCGAGGCGGCGAGGATCTGCGTCTTCAGGGCCGGATAGTTGTCGTAGATTTCGCGTATATCGCGAAGCAGATCGCCACCATCGAGATTGATGTCATCCAGTCGGCCGACGAAGGGCGAGATGTAGGTCGCGTCCGCCTTGGCCGCCAGAAGCGCTTGGTTCGCCGTGAAGCACAAGGTGACATTGGTCTCGCGCCCCTCGGCACGCAGGGCACGGCAGGCCCGCAGCCCTTCCATCGTGAGCGGTAGCTTGATGCAGACATTGGGGGCGATCTTGGCCAGCACGGCCGCCTCGCGCATCATCCCGTCGTAGTCCGTCGCAGCGACTTCGGCCGAGACCGGACCCTGCACCATCGCGGCCAATTCTCCCACGGTCTCCAGAAAATCTGCTCCTGCCTTGGCGATAAGGCTGGGATTGGTGGTCACGCCGTCGATCAGCCCTGCTTCCGCCAAGCGGCGGATGGCAGCGGTGTCGGCAGAATCGACAAAGATCTTCATGGCGCGTCTCCTCGTGGGTAGCGGGGTTCGCCGAGGATCAGGTCAGCCTCGGCGCTTTCATTGATGACCGTGCGGGCGTTCGTCAGGTCGTTCCCACGCGCCCGTGTTTCGGCTTGGTCCCGCGAAAGCCCGTGGTCCAGCCAACGCGATACCAGGCGCGCTTCGAGTTCCGCCAGTGGTGGCGCCAGCATCACCGTCACGTCGAAGAGCGCGCGCAGGTCGGCCCACGCCCCATGGCGCAGAAGCAGGTAATTGCCCTCGACCACGATCAGCGGCGTGTCAGCCGTCACACACCCGGCGCCGGGCCGCGTTCGGTCTTGGGCGCGATCAAAGAGCGGGTAGCGAATGTCGGTGCCACCTTGCCGAATACGCCGAACAAGCGCGACGAACCCCTCTGCGTCGAACGTCTCAGGCGCGCCTTTGATCTCACGAAGTGCCCGGGCGTCGAGCGCAGCATTGTCGAGGTGAAACCCGTCCATCGGCAAGACGGCCGCTGCGTAGCGACCAGCACCGTTCAGTTTTTCAACGATATGCGACGCGAGTGTCGACTTCCCCGACCCCGGCGGGCCGGCGATGGCCAACACACGCCGCCGTCCTGCGGTGAGGTCGTTGCCGAGCCGGCTCTCCATCAAGCCGACGACGACATCTGCGTCATGATCGAGATCTCGCATTTTCAGGCAGCCGGGCTCATTTCATCCGGCGACAGTGCGCCTGTCATCAATGCCACGGCGTCCGACATGGACACTTCGCCCGGCTTCAGCACACAAAGCCGCCGCCCAAGGCGGTGAACGTGGATACGGTCCGCGACTTCGAACACGTGCGGCATGTTGTGGCTGATCAAGATGATCGGCACGCCGCGGTCACGGACACGCTGGATCAACTCCAGCACTTTTCCGCTCTCCTTGACGCCCAAGGCCGCCGTCGGCTCGTCGAGGATCACAACCTTGGAGCCGAACGCCGCCGCGCGTGCGACCGCCACACCCTGCCGTTGTCCACCGGACAAGGTCTCGACCGTCTGATCAATGTTCTGAATCGTCATCAGGCCAAGTTCGGACAGCTTTTCGCGCGCCACCTTACGCATCTGCGCTTTGTCGAGTTGCCGAAACCAGCGCCCCATGACGCCGCCGCGCCGGATTTCGCGCCCCATGAACATGTTGTCCGCGATCGACAGGGCCGGCGACATCGCCAAGGTCTGGTAGACAGTTTCGATCCCGTGCTCGCGCGCCTCGATGGGCGACGAGAAGGCAACGCGCTGCCCGTCAAGAGTGACCTCGCCTTCGTCGGGACGCACAGCGCCGGACAAGGCCTTGATCATGGTTGACTTGCCGGCGCCATTATCACCGATCACGGCCTGGATCTCACCTGGGTAAAGGTCGAAATCGCAACGATCCATGGCTGTGACCCGGCCGAAACGCTTGGTCAGTCCGCGGGCGGAAAGGACAGGTTCGATACTCACAGGCTCGCCCTCCGGATACGTTGGTCGACGGTAACGGCGGCGATGATCAACACGCCGATCAGTAGGTAGGTCCATTGCACGTCGGCCCCCATGAGCCGCAGTCCAAGCGTGAAGACGCCCACGATGAGTGCCCCGAACAAGGTGCCCGCGATCGCGCCCCGCCCTCCGAACAGTGAGATGCCGCCGATCACCACGGCGGTGATGGATTCGATGTTCGCCAATTGCCCTGCCTGTGGCGAAACCGAGCCGATGCGCCCGATCAGGGCCCAGCCGGCGAAAGCGCATATCAGCCCGCCCAGCGCATAGACCGAAATCAGCGTGCCGCGCACGTTGACGCCGGAGAGCGCGGCGGCCTCCGGATCGTCGCCCACTGCGTAGACGTGCCGGCCCCACGCTGTCTGGGACAGGACGTAGGACAGCACCGCCACCAGGAAGAGAAGCAGGATCACCCCGTAGGTGAACACCGCTCCGCCAATATCTATCGTGTTGCCGAAGAATTGCAGGAGCGGCGCTTCCTTCGCGATGTCCTGGCTGCGGATCACTTCCGAACCGGAGTAGAGGAAATTCGCCGCAAGCACGATCTGCCACATTCCCAGCGTGACGATGAAGGGCGGCAGCTTCCAGACCGCGACGAGATAGCCGCTGATCGCGCCGATCCCGAGGCCGCAAAGAAGTCCGCACAGAACCCCCAGTGCGGGCGGCAGGCCCAGATCGAAAGTGAATTTGCCCATGATAACCGAGGACAGGATCATGATCGCGCCCACCGAAAGATCGATTCCGGCGGTCAGGATGACCAGCGATTGTGCACAAGCGACGATGCCGATGATTGCAACCTGCTGGAGGATCAGGGTCAGTGCGAATGGCGAGAAGAACCGATCTCCCAGGATCGCGCCGAAAATCGCAACCGCGGCGACCAGAACGATAAGCGGGACGATGGCGGGCGACGCGTAGAGCATATCCGCCAATCTGGTGCGCCAACCCTTCGGCCGTTCGAATTGCGCGACGGTTTCGCCGGGATCGGCCGGGGTCTCGTCCTTGTGGGATGCCTCCTGCATGGCGGCCTCTCGATGATGAAGTTGAGGGGATCTACTGGCCCCGGGGGCATACGGCCCCCGGGGGCGGGGTCCGTATCAACCCCAGCAGAGCTCCATGCCTTCTTCAACTGAAAGCTGGTCCATTCCATCGACCGGGTTCGCGGTGACAAGGCCGACACCGGTGTCGAAAAACGCCTTGCCTTCCGTGGCTTCGGGTTTCTCGCCGGTTTCGGCGAACGCCACAACGGCTTCGACCCCCTTCGCCGCCATCTCGAGCGGATACTGTTGGGCCGTCGCCCCAATCACGCCCCCGGCAACGTCCTGCACGCCCGGGCAACCGCCATCGACAGACACGATCAGGACGTCGTCCTGCTTGCCGAAGGAGCGCAGCGCTTCGTATGCGCCGGCGGCGGCTGGTTCGTTGATCGTGTAGACCACGTTGATATCGGGATTGATGGCCAGCAAGTTCTCCATCCCTTCACGGCCACCCTCCGCATTGCCGCTCGAAAGCTCCTGCCCGACGATGCGAGGATCCTCTTCGTCGCCCCAGCGGCTTTCGTCGCCCGTCTCAACGCCGAAGCCGGTCAGGAAGCCCTGATTGCGCAGCACGCCCACAGTGGGCTGGCTTACGTTGATGTTGAGCAGTCCGATCTTCGCGTCCGCCGTGTCGCCCATCGTCTTGGCGGCCCATTCGCCGATCAGCCGCCCGGCCTCGAAATTGTCGGTAGCGAATGTCATGTCAGCCTCATCGATCGGGTCGAGCGGCGTGTCGAGAGCGATGACCACCATACCCGACTCGCGAGCCTGTTCCACCGCGCCGGTGATGGCCTTGGTGTCCGAGGCCACCAGCAGGATGCCGTCGACTTCGGCGGCCATGCAGGTCTCGATCGCCGCGACCTGCGTCTCGTGGTCTCCGTCGAATTTGCCTGCGAAGGACCGCAACTCGGTTCCCAACTCGGCGGCCTTGGCGAAAGCGCCCTGTGCCATCTTGACGAAGAATGGGTTGGTCGCGTCCTTCGTGATAAGGCAGACGCTACCTTCGGCGGCGGCCGCACTCGCAAAGGCTGACGAGGCGACGGCCCCGAGGATACCCGCTTTGATTGCTTTCATGTCTCTCTCCCTGTCGTTTTGTCGGGGCAGATTGCCCTCTCAGGGAGGATCCTTGTCCACGCCCGAAAGACCTATCGAACGCGCTCTGGCGGACCCTCGCCGCCCCGGTGGGACAACGTGTAACGCGCCGTCACGGACAACGTCAATAAAAACTTCCTAATGAATTAAATATTCGCTCGAAGCTCTCTTGTCGGCTGGGAGCACTGCCGGTAGGTTGCCGATGAGGAAGCACAGCGGAATTCCCGCTGCGGACGCAGGAGCAGCAGTCATCACAGACTTTGACGATGAACTGCCCGGCTTGGGCCCGACGCCGATAAGCGGCTCGAACCAAACCACCATGCGTGGAATGAACGAGCGTCTGGTGCTGCACCTTCTGCGCCGCTCGGACACCCTGACCAAGGCCGAAGCAACCCGGGCAACAGGCCTGTCGGCCAATGCTGTGTCCATGATCTTCCGAAAACTCGAGGAAGAAGGCTTCCTTCTACGGGGCGAGCCGCTGCGCGGTCGCGTGGGCCAACCCTCGATACCGATGCGTCTGAACCCCGCGGCCAGGCATTACCTCGGCTTCAAGATCGGGCGTCACAGTTATGATGCAGTCATCGCCGATTTCACCGGGACCGTAAGGGCCCGGCAGACCGAGCGCCACGCCTATCCGACACCCGCCTCGGCCGAAGCCTTCATCCGCGCAGCTTTTCCTCCACTCCTGCGCAAAGCGCGCTTGCGCCGGTCCGACATCGCGGCAGCCAGCGTGGCGATGCCGGGAGAGCTTTGGCACTGGCTTGACGATTTCGGTGCGCCCCACGCCGAGATGGCAGCGTGGCGCGACTTCGATGCCACGGCAGCCTTCGCTCAAGTCCTGCCGGGGCCCATATCGGTCGAAAACGATGCAACTGCCGCCTGCCGGGCCGAGCTCATTTTCGGGCCCGACCGTCGGCACCGGGATTCCGTCTACTTCTTCGTCGGGGCCTTCATAGGCGGCGGCATCGTTCTGAACGGGAGCGTCTTCACCGGGGCGCGGGGCACCTCAGGGGGGTTCGGGCCGATGCGCATTCCCGACGAGCCGGGCGGAACCCGGCTGGTCGATCACGCCTCACTCGCCGTGCTCGAGCGGCTCGTGCGGGAGGGCGGCCATGACCCGGCGGCGCTGTACGGCGGCCAGCCGGGCTGGGATGCGCTCGAGCCTGTGGTCGGACCGTGGATAGCGCGATCCGCACGCAGTCTCGCCCATGCCGTTGTCTCAACTCTGGCCGTAATAGACGTCGAGGGTGTCGTCATCGACGGCGCTCTTCCCCCAAGCGTCCGGTCCCGTCTCGTGACCGAAGTGCGAGAGCAATTCGACCTACTCGACCAGCAGGGTGTGATCCGGCCAAAGATCGACGAAGGCAGCTTCGGGTCCGTTGCCCGTGCCCTCGGCGCCGCAGCCTATCACATTTCAACGGATTACATGGTCGATCAGAACCGGTTTGGTCGGTAAAGGCCGGATACTACGGCCCCATCTGGGCGGACAAAGTTCCGGCGGGACTTGAGGCAAACTCCCCTCACAGGCGTGACGCCGAAGGGGAGAGCGTGTCGGCAACCGATCCCGACCCTTATGGTAAGGTCCGGTCGGCGCAAGCCGTTTCGCTCGCAAGAGACAGGACCACATCCATTGAAGCGCGATCAGGGGCCCTTCTCAGAGGTGCTGGGCGCATTGTCGACCGCCACCGACCTCGCCGCAGGCAATCCGCCGGGGTCCGCGTTGCCCACCACGGTGCTAGCGGTTCGTATTGGGCGCAGGTTGGGGCGCTGGCAGACGATGACCATGTCCGTTGCGATGCCGGCGGAAACCATCGTCGAGGTGGCAAACATCAACGATCCCGACGCGCTGAAGGCAGTCGTCGAAGAGACAGGGGTCTCCGAGTCATCAAAGGCCGATCGCATCGCCGGCGCGACCCGGCGGGCAATCACCGAGAAGATGGATGAGGACCCGACGTTCTACAAACAGTTCTCCGAGCTGCTCGAAAAGACCATCCGGGCCTACCGCGAAAAGCGACTCTCCGAGCGCGAATACCTGAACAGTGTCGTGGATTTCGCGAGCAAGGTGGCCCGCAAGGATCGGGGGCGGGATGTTCCGGAGAGCATTTGGGGCGATGAGGATGCTCAGGCCTTCTTCGGCGTCCTAGATGGTCAGCTCAAGACCAAGGGCGAAGATTCAGTGACCGGCGTCGAGGTCGCAACGATCGCTCAACTGATTATGGACATCATCAAATCGCACCTGATCGTGGACATCTGGTCGAACGAGGCGGCCCAGAACAATCTGCGCAACGCTATTGACGACTACTTCTTCGATGTCCTGCGCGACGAGAAGGACATCGACCTTCCCGTAGAAGTACTCGACGATCTCGAACTCAAGATCATGGATCTTGCCCGGGCCCGGTTCGCAGCATGACACGGGAGTTTCACTGCCTGCGGTACGGCGAGCAGGAGATCCAATACGAGATTGTCCGGCGCCTGAGGAAGACACTGGAGATCGCCGTCGAGCCGGATGCGTCGGTGGTGATCGCGGCCCCGGAGGACGCGACACTAGACGCCATCGAAGCCAAACCGCGGAGGCGCGCGGCATGGGTGACACGGCAGCAGCGGTACTTCTCCCAGTTCCTGCCGCGCACGCCGGAGCGCAGGTTCGTCGCCGGGGAGACTCATCTCTACCTCGGGCGCCAATACCGGCTGAAGGTCGTCCCGCATGTCCAGGAAAGCGTGAAGCTTATCCGCGGCTTCATCGTCGTGCAGACTGACCGGCCGACCAGGCCGGAGGTGACACGCGAACTGGTCGAGGCAGGGTACCGGGACCGGGCCCACATCAAGTTTCCGGAACGGATCGAACTCTGTCTCGGTCTGTTCCCGGACCCCGAGGCATTCAGGCCGATGGCTCTCATCGTACGCCAGACCCGGCAGCGATGGGGTCCATGTCACCGGCTGGTCGTTTGCTACTCAATCGTCGTCTAGTTCAGGCACCTGTCGACGCCATCGACTACGTGATCACCCGTGAACTCTGCCATGTGGCCGAGCCTCATCACGGGGCAGCGTTCTTTGGCCTTCTCGACAAGGTGATGCCCGATTGGGAGCGTCGGAAGCAAAGGCTCGAACGGGCCATGGCCTGAGAAATTCCGAAACCGGTCGCAACAGACGCAAACGCGACTCCAATCCAAGAAATTTCGGACGCTGGATTTTCTTTACCACTTACAGTGACTTATAAGTAATTCACCAAATTGGCGTAGTCATGAGGTCCGGAGAATATGGGCCCTGAGAGACCGCTTCCGGGCTTCCTACCGCTCGGGCCAGTGCTCAGCCCCTCCCGCATAACCCTCGAAAACAACGAGAAAATCCGGCCGCATCCGGATCGGGAGATCACTTTCGCGGGGGCAAATGGCGGAGACGAAGTCCGCCAGGTTGCCAAGTGAAAAACCTTAACCTATTGAAAATAATAAAATTAATCCTTAACGCGCATCATGTTTGTATTGCAAAATGTATAGCAACTTCCTCGCTCTATTGTAACCGGCATACCCGTGTCGGCAAGGCGTAGAGAGGGATCCTAGCCACCCGGCGAATTATCCAGTGATTGCCCCTACGCGAACCCGAGCACCACTGCGGCCGACGATGTGACGACCGGTTTCCCCAAGTGCGCAGACATGCGTTGTTCCTTCGATACCATACCTTGCAATCGAACCCGCCGCGCTCTCAGGGGTGCTGTGCTGCCCGCTGAGCGCATCCGTGCCGGTTTTGGGGCGGAGGAGGCCGAAATGCACGAGGTGCGCCCTGAGCGCGCACAGAGCCCAGGCGCAATGGCGATCGAATGTCCGCGCAGCAGCTGCTACGGTCTACAAAAACGAAACCGTTTGAAATCACGAAGTTGGATACTCCTAATGCGCGCCCTACACACCGCAGATTGGCACATCGGTCAGACCCTGAACGGCTGGTCGCGCGAGGCGGAGCACGAAGTGTTTCTGAATGCGCTCGCTGAACTCCTCGAGACCGAGGAGATCGACCTCCTGCTCGTGGCGGGTGACGTCTTCGACACCACCAACCCGTCGGGCGAAAGCCAGCGTCTGTTCTATCGGGCCCTGGCCGCGTTCAAGCAGCGGCGGCCCAATTTGACCGTGGTGATTTCGGGCGGAAATCACGACCCGGCGCTCAGGCTCGAGGCGCCGGGCGACCTGATCGAGGCGTTCGACATCCACACCATCGGCACGACGCGACGTAAGAATGGCGCGGTGGACGTCGATGCACACCTGGTGCCCGTGCCGGGACCGGACGGGGAACCTGCCGCGTTCGTTCTGGCCATCCCGTTTCTGCGCGCCGCGGACCTGACCGGCATCAGTTTCTCGGCCGACGATCAGGATCGGTCGATCATCGAGGCGGCGCGGCGGTTCCACGCCGAGCTGACAGACGCCGCTGCTGCCAGGATCGGCGACCTTCCCCTGATCGCGACGGGCCACCTTCATTGTGCTGGCGGACTGGAGAGCGAAGGGGTCGAGCGGCGGATTCTGATCGGTGGTGCGCATGCGGTGCCGCCCGACATTTTCCCGGAGAGGCTCGACTATGTCGCCCTTGGTCACCTGCACGGGCCGCAGAGCCTTGCGAAGGGCCGCGTGCGCTATTCCGGCAGCTGCTTCCCGCTCTCGGCTTCTGAAATCCGGTATCGCCACGGCGTCACCATCCTAGACATCGACGGACGGACCATCACCGCCACGCATCGGGACATCCCCTGGCCGGCCCCTGTGCTGCGCCTGCCGGAGACGGGAACCATCGACCTCGCCGGTCTCGAGGAAGCGCTGGCCCGGATCGAGACCGATGCGCCCGTAGACCTACGCCCGTTGGTCTACGTCGAACTCGTAGCCGAGGATGCCCCTACTGTCGTGCTGGGCAAGGCGGAGGCGCTCTTGCGCGAGGCGCCGGTGCGGACCGCTGGCGTGCGCATTCACCTGCCCGAAGCCAAGGCAGAAGCGGGTGCGACGCCTCCTGCCGTCCCGCTGTCCGACACCGACCCCGAGACCTTGTTCAGTGCCGCTTTCGAAACCCAGAACGGCTTTGCACCAGAGGCCCGCCACCTCGCGGCGTTCCGCGACGCGGTTGGAGAGGTCTGAGCGCATGCAGATCCTGTCGATCCGGGGCGAGAACATCGCGAGCCTCGCTAAACTGTTCGAGATCCGGCTGGACGCGCCGCCGCTGTCCTCCGCCGGGCTGTTTGCCATCACGGGGGAAACTGGCGCGGGGAAGTCGAGCCTCCTCGACGCCCTGTGTCTGGCGCTATACGGCAATTGCCCCCGCCTGTCGGGTGATGGCACGTCCGAAGCGGTGGCCGATATCGGCGGGCAGGAGTTGCGCTCGACCGACGCGCGTATGGTGCTGCGCCGCGGCGTGGCCTCCGGGTTCGCCGAGGTCACCTTCCGCGCCGCCGACGGGGAAACCTATGTCGCCGGGTGGCAGGCCCGCCGGGCGCGCGACCGGATCGACGGCCGCCTTCAGGCCATCGAACGCAGCCTTGCACGCGGTGCCGATGGGCAGATGTTGGAAACCCAGATCTCACGGGTGAACGAGAGGGTCGTTGGCCTGACGGGCCTGACCTACGACGAATTCCGCCGCACCGTTCTCCTCGCACAGGGCGATTTCGCCGCGTTTCTGGATGCCAGGACGCAGGAGCGCGCGGCGATCCTTGAAAAGGTCACGGGCACCGGTATCTACCGCGACATTTCCCGCCGGGTGTTCGAGCGCAACCGCGTGGCGGTCGCCGAACTGGCCACGCTCGAAACCCGGCGCGGCGAGCATCAGCTGCTGTCGCCGGAGGAGCGGACGGAGGTTGCCGACCGGATCACCACGCTGCGCGCCGAACAGGGCGCTGCGGTGACGGCGCTCGAGGCGGTTCGCAAGGACCTCGCCCAATATGCAGCGGTCGAGGCTGCCGAGGCCAACCTCGCCAAGGCGAAAGCGCGGTTGGATGCGGCGGAGCGGGCGCAGGCGGAGCTTGGGGACGACCGCGTCTGGCTGGCCGACTGGGACCGGGCGCAGGCCCTGCGCGGCGAAGTGCGTGAGCGCGGGGATGCGAACCGGGCTCTGGACATGGCGCGGGAGGATCATGCCCGGATCACGGGAGAGCTCGCGACCCAGAAAGGGTTGGTCGCAGAGGCGCAGACGCGATTCGACGCCGCGAAAGTCGCACGGGACGAGGCGGAGCGCGTGTTCAAGGCCTTCGCGCCGGTCTGGGATCAGGCCTCTGCGCTTGACGAGCGGGTTGCCGGTGCCGTGGACGAACATGCGACAGCGGCGACGGCATTGGACGAGGCGCGCAGGGCCGAGGCGGGGGCGCAGGAGGTGCTCGCGGAGCTTGTGGCCGAAGAGGGGGCGCTGAAGGACGCGGTGGCGGAAGCCGAACGGGTTCTGGCTGCGGTCAGAGGGCACGAGGTTCTGCTGGCGAACCGGAGCCTGATCGAGGAACGCCTTGGTGCGCGGATCGAACAGGCCCGGTTGGCCACGACATCGGACGCCGAGGCTCAGGAGATGGCGGAAACCATCGTGGCGGAGCGTGAACGGCGGCAGGCTCTTGAGGCTGATGCCAAGGCCGCGCGTGGTGAAATCGACGCGGCGCGAGAGGCGCAGGAGGCCATTGCGGACGAGCGCAAGCGGCTGACCGAGGCGGCACCGGGCGCGCGACTGGAACGGCTCGCACAGGCCGAGGCGGACCTGCGCAACCTGCGCGCCGCCGCGCATGATGTGCGGCTGGCGGATCGGGCATTGGCGGACAGTCAGGACAGGTGCGCGAAGGCCCGGACGCTCATGTCTGAGCAGACGAAAATCGTGGAGGCGGCGCGCGCCGAACAGAAAGTCGCATCGGAACTGGTGCAGGCCCTGCGCCAGCCGTCGGAGGCGGCGAGCGCCGCAGCGTCGCGCGAGGCCGAGCATCTGCGCCAGCACCTTGTCGACGGCACGCCCTGCCCGGTCTGCGGTGCCACGGCGCACCCGGTCATGGCGGATGGCGAGATCGCGACGCTTGCCGAGGATTTGCGAAATCGTCTGACCGAAGCACAGGACCGGAGCAACAAGTCCGAGACCACGGCCACGCAGGCGGCCCTGCGGATCGAGGCCGCCGAGACGACGATCAAGGCCGAGACCGAGCGCGCGCCCGACCTACGGGCGCAGGTCGCCGAAGCCGAGACGGGCTATGCACGGGCGTCGAAGCCTCTGGAGGATGGCCTGCTGGCGGGCGAGCTGCCGGAGGGGCCGCGCGCAGAGGACGCCCTGTTCGACGCTCTGGCGGCGCGCCTTGCAAGGTGGCGCGCAGGGCTTGAGGTCGACCGCGACCGGCTTGCCGCGCTCGACCGGGCGCACCGGGAGGCTGACGCCTTGATCGACGCGGCCAAGGCGCGGATCACCGAGGGGGAGGACAGGATCCGCGAAATTGCGGAGGTGCTCACGACGAAGGAGCGGGAGATCGCGCGGGTCGAGCAGGCAAGAGATACGGCGCAGGGCACGATTGCAGAGATTGATCGCAGGCTTGCCCCGCTGCTGGAGCCGACCGAGATACGCGCCGAGGCCTTTGGGCCGGATGCCACGCTCGACGACCTGCGCGCCACGTTCATGACGCTCGACGCCGCGCGTGACACGATTGAAGCCACCCGGAAATCGCTGGCAGATCTGTCCACAAGTCTCGCCAAGGCGCAGGCGGACGCCTCAGGCGCGAGGATGGCGCGGGAGCGGGCCGAGGCGACGGAGCGCAGCCGGTGCGAGACGCTGGAGCGGCTTCGCGCCGACCGTGCACAGCTGCTGGGCGGCGAGGAGACCGGCCCCCACCGGACCCGCCACAACACCGCGCGCACGACGGCGCAGGCGGCGTTTGATGACGCGCGCGAGGTATTGGACAACTCTGCCCGTGCCGAGACCGCCTTGGCGAGTACGCTGGCCGCAGCAGACAAGGCACAAACCGGCGCGGCGGCCCGTGTCACGGCGGCTGAAGCGGCGCTCACGGCTGCCTGCGAGGCCGCCGGGATCGCGGAAGCGCACCTGCTTGCGCTTCACGCCACTGAGACCGCGACCGTCGAGGCGCGGCGGCAGGCGCTCCGTTCAGCCGACACTGAACGCGCGGCCGCGCAGGGTGCCATGCAGGAACGTGACAACGAATGCGCGACCCTGAAGGCCGAGGGCCTGCCGGACACGCCGAAGCCCGAGCTTGAGACGGCCAAGGCGACGATGGAGACCGAAACCCAGAGCCGGGGGGAGACGCTCGGCGGGCTGTCCCAAAAGCTCGAGGCCGATGCCGTGGCAGCCAAGGCCCTCGCCGGTCTGGAGGCCGAGATCGAGTCCGCGCGCAAGACCGCCGAGACCTGGGCCGCGGTGAACGACGCAGTTGGCTCCGCGAAAGGCGACCGGTTCGCGCAGATCGCACAGGCCGTCACACTCGCCTTGCTTGTCGAGCGCGCCAACCTGCACCTCGACGATCTGAAACCGCGCTACCAGCTCAAGGTGGCGGCAAGCGACCTTGCGCTCCACATCATCGACCGGGACATGGCGGACGACGCGCGGCCGACGCGGCTCTTGTCTGGCGGCGAACGCTTCCTCGTGTCTCTTGCGCTTGCCCTAGCTCTGTCCGGCATGGGCACGCGCGGCGTGCTTGCCGGCACGCTCTTTATCGACGAGGGGTTCGGCTCACTCGACTCCGGCAGCCTCGACCTTGCGATTGACGCGCTGGAGCGACTACAGGCTCAGGGCCGCACCATCGGCGTCATCAGCCACGTCCAGGCGATGAAGGACCGAATTCCGGTTCAGCTTCAGGTCCAGAAAACCGGTGGTGGCGCGAGCGAGATCGACCTGGTCGTTCGGTAGTCATTTCAACAGAACTACACGGCCACTTATGAAATTGGGGATGTGCCGCAGGGGTGCGCCTCCAGCCAAATCGGGGCGCCCCAAGAGCGCGACCACCCTCAGAGGCGCTGTGCTGCCCGCTGAGTGCATCCAAGCGGTTTCGGGCGGTCCGGGGCTACAGGCGCGCGAAAACGGGCCCTGAGGACGCTCAGAGAGTCTCTGCGGCAGCATCGCGCCGAGATGCAGGGGCGGAGGCGGCTTGCTCTCTCTAGCCGTCGGCTTCTTCGATATCTGCGACAGCGGACCGGATGGCCGGGCGCAAGACGTCGACGAAAGTGTTGGTTCGGTCGGCAAGCCATGCCAGCGCCTCGGCACGTATCGTTGCGTCTGACAGGTCGCCGAAGTGACGCTCATCGATTGGAGGGGACCAGTCCTTCGCATCATAGCGCGTAGCGGTTTCGCCAAGATCAACGAGGATGTCGTCAGCGCGTTCACGCATCAGAACTTCCACTGCCTTTGCTCCAACTGTTTCGCGCGTGTAGGTTAGATAAAGCCCCACCGTCCCCTTCGTGATGTCACGGTAGACGTTAATCCACGCTGTCGCGCCCGGCGCCGGAAGCACGAATGCGATGAAACCTTGTCGTGTTGCGCGCGGAGTAGGCTGATCAGGGTCGTCGAGATCAAGAACCGCAAGAAACTCACTCCAGAACTGGGCGCGATCATCGCCAAGAGCGCGTGTATCCGGATCGATCTGATCGTCTGCCTGCGTCTCATCTTCAAGCCCAAGGCCGACCGGAAGTTCTATAACGCGCCGCACTTCAACCAGCGCTTTCGCCAAGACACGTGGCAGGGCGAGCTGTCCACCGCCAGGGGCGTCGTAGATCGGCATCTCGACAAGGCCGAAGGAGAACTGCAGAGCACCTTGGTCATGGAGATGTTCGAAGATTGCTTCAACGCCGCCTCGAATACCATCGCCGAGAATGATTAGAAGGCACCTGCCCCGCTCGAGCGACGTGGTCAGTGTGTCGTGGAAGGCAGCCTCATCGACTTCGGGGTGACGTGCCCGGACCAGATCGATGATCGAGGGCACACCGCGCCGGGCGGCTTCGCGTTCAATGTCTGCCGAGGTCCAGCGCGAGAGCTCCTTGGCGTAATCGAGCACCTGGCCCACAACCTCGCGGCGCGCTTGTGGATTGCGCCATAATTTGCATTCGACAATGACTGGGAGGCCGGAGGGTGTGATGAGGAAGTTGTCGATCGGGCCGGCGGGTGTGTTCAACTCCCTGCAGATCGAAATCGCACCCTCGAAGGCCGGGTCGATTTCGGTGATAGGAAGTGCTTCAGGGTGATCGTGAACCAGTTGTTGAAGCTGCACTTCATTGAATTCACTACTTTTCACGAGGGACACGCCTTCGCTTTGGTCCGGCGAGATGAACACCGGGTGCCCGTGCTGCCTTGTCACTTCCACCACCTTTACATTGTCGCGGTTCATTTCTGACGCGCGAAGGAAACCAATACAACCGGGCGGCAGCGCCCCTCATGGGTAAAATGGCCATGGGAGGTTTGGTGCCGAGCATACAGCCGGCACCAGAACCGATCCTCCTCGCTCATATCGAAATTCTCTAGGACTTCGACTTGCCGCAGCATCTCGGGCCGCAAGTGAGAAAAGCTATACATTCGATTGCTCTCAGAAGGCCCCCCACCTGTCATCGTCGGCATAGCTCATGTCACCACCAGACGTATCGGCCATTTCTTTTTTGAGAAGCTGCCGAGCCTTTTTTACGAGAGGCCGTGCGCGCTCAACTGTCCATTCTTTGTTCCGCCGGGTGCGCAGGCCTTTCTGCTTCAAGACCTCAACGACGTCTCTGAGGTAACATCCGAACGGATCTTCCAGCTCGAGGAGCGCGTCTGCTATGTCGCGCACGAGTTTGTCCGCCGCCTCCTTATTGGCAGCGACCCCGCGTGGCTGTGCAACGGTTTTGATTTCGCGGTTGCCGAAGGTAGCACCTTGCTCGCGCTTCTTCGCCATGCCCTCTTTCGTGCGCCGGGAGAGCTTTTCTACGAAGCGCTCATCATGGAGGTGTGTGGCGGCTTCAGACGCTTCACGGAGGGTATTTCTTTCAAGCACACAGACGACCCGGTCGAGGTTCACAAGAACGGAGGCAATCTGTTTCTCGATCTGCCTGTAGCGCGACAACCTGCTCCAGTCCCACACGACAAGAACCGCATCCTCCGCTTTCGCAAGACCAAGGGCTGCTGCGAGGCCTTTGCGCTTGTAGAAGCTAGTGTCGCCTTTTCCAGAGGCCACGTCTTCGAAAATCTCAATCAGGTCGTATCCAGCGCGCGAGGTGTAGGCCATGATCGCCTCCTTCTGGAGCTCGAGGCTCATGCCGTCCGTGCCCTGCTGCTTCGTTGACACCCGAACATACCCGACTGCTCGCTTCAGTGACTGCTTCCTGGCGCGTTCCTGCTTTTCGGTTTCCTTGCTCATGACCTGCATAGACCTCCTGGTTAAGTGTTTGATGTAGCTAGATAGGTATATAGCAACTTGGACGAGGAAGTGCGTGAATGCCTATCCGTCCCCCTTAGGCATCCACAGAGTCGAGCGAGTGCGTGAATGCCTAAGGGGTCAGTCCTTGAGGCAGGCTCATTTGGAGCCCGTTGCGGCACCGGCGTCCGGCCGCATGCTGTAGCGCTGGTCTCGACAGTGCGATCCATTGGCACGAACCGCCGCAGGTTCCTCGCGCTTAAGTGCTGCAGGTGGATAGGAGCGTTCGCGGTGTTGGCTGGAGTTAGACCAACAAGAGCGTGTCGCTTTTATCCTCCTCGGCAATGACCGCGCCCACGGGCGATGCTTTGCGCCAGATTATCCGCTACCGGTCAGGCGTTGGTTCGCAGCTACCTACACGAATAGCTGTCTAGCTAGGTCTCCAACGACGGCATAGGGCAGCATTGCCGACCTTTCACGGCATGTCTGGACGTGAACTCGTCGCTCGAACATGCGTGCCTGCACTTGGTGTGCTCGCTGTTGCGCTCTCTTGGTTGGTCTCACCGGTGTGCTGGGTGTGCTCTGGGGCTCGCTGTGCTCGTCGCTGAGTGCTATCCTGGAGTTCGCGAGTGTCGGCTCGCTTGACCGTATCAGGTCGCTCTCTGGTGCGCGTTCACGTCGATCTGTCAATCTATGTAAACCTCTTCGGTTCTGACTGCGTGCCGAAGTGCCTATTTTCTTAGTGTTTTGGGGTCGCAGGGTTTACATGGCTCGGCAAAAAACGTGGTTTTGGGTCCGGATCTGTCAACTTTATGTAAACTTTATGTAAACCTTTGAGGGGAACAAAGAGTGAATACGTGCGTGTCCGAGCATTCCGAGGGTTTACATAGGCAACCCTTTTCGAGGGCTATGTAAACCCTATGTCAACCTCCGGCGTGGTTTTCGCCTGCGCGCGCCGCTGGCTCGTAGCCTCCTCTACAATATGAAAGGGATCCGGCGCGGCGTGTCGATCCATCCATTCCTGGACCGGGCCCAACGGTTCACGACTGGAGTGCGAATAATGGCCGCCAACAAGGAGTGAACACCCCACGCGAGGGCTCTAAGATTGGGATCATCGCTGGCGGCAGATTTCTTCCAAGAAATCGACGAAGACTCTTAAGCGCGGCGAAAGAAGTCGGCGGTGAGGGTAGACGACGGATAGGACGGATGCGTCGAGGTCGAATGTGACGTTCTTGAACGCTTCGACCAGACGCCCGCTTGCGAGACTCTCGCGTAGATAGAGGCGGGGAAGTGCCGAGACGCCAGCGCCATTGACGACCGCTTCGCGTGCGACCAGCGGGCTGTTGACATGAGATACCCCGGTCGAGAGGTCTATTTGGGTTTGCACGCCGTCCACCCGGACTGGCATCCGTGCGCGGCCGTAGCGTTTTTCGCAGATGCGGATGTGGGAACGGATCTGGTCAATGCCCCCTCTCAGGTCGTGGGTAGAAGCATAGCTCGGGCTCGTAACCCAAGCCAGCGGCCCGGCGACAAGAACTCGGCTGATTAAATCGCTGTCGACTTTAGGACCGACTACAACAGCGAGGTCGACCTGATCGCGCAGAAGCTCAATTCCTTGGGTCGTGAGGACAAGGTCAAGGGATACATCGGGAAAGCGGATCTGAAATTCGGCGATGTGCGGCGCGACAACCTCTTGCGTGAAGGCGGGTGGCATAGCGGCAACTACGCGGCCAGACGGTTCAGCGGACATGCCGGCGGCCGTTGCGTCCGCCTCACGCACCTGATCGAGGATGAGGAGGGCTTTTCGGTAGAACACCTCGCCTTCTTCCGTGACGCGCAGGTTCCTTGAGTTCCGTTCGACGAGCCGCAGGCCGAGCGCGTGTTCAAGCCGGGTGAGCGTTGTGGAGACCGTTGATTTGGGTTGACCGAGCACGTCGCTCGCTGCAGAAATCCCGCCCTGTTCAACGATTGCGACAAAGACCGGGATGTCGTCGATCTTCCATTTCATGACCACTTCCTTTGTTCAGAAAACTGAACGCTACTTTCATTTTGTATGTATTGTTCAAAAAGTCCACCGCCATATTATCGCCTGCGACTCGACCGGGGCCTGCGCCCGGCGGCCAGACGGAGGACAGCATATGGCACGTATCATCGGAGGCATCGGCGCCTCGCATTCACCCACCATCGGGTTCGCCAAGGACACCAACAAGCACAACGATCCGGCGTGGAAGCCAATCTTCGACGGCTTCGATGTCGTGCGCAAATGGGTGCAGGAAAGAGAAATCGACGTGATCTTTCTGATCTACAACGATCACGTCACCTCGTTCTATTTCGACCACTACCCGTTCTTCTCGATGGGGATCGACGACACCTATTACCCGGCGGACGAGGGCGGAGGGCCGCGCGACGTGCCGCCCGCCAAGGGGCATCTGGGCCTGAGTCAGCACATCGCGATGGCGCTGACCGCCGACGAATTCGACATGAGCTTCTTTCAGGGCAAACCGGTCGATCACGGTCTGCTCTCGCCCCTGTCGATGCTGGGCGACGCCGACGGGCCGTGGCCGGGCAAGGTGGTGCCGCTCCACTGCGGCCTTCTGCAACTCCCGATCCCGTCGCCGCTGCGCATGTGGAAGCTAGGCAAGTCGCTGCGCAGGGCGATCGAAAGCTACCCCGAGGATCTGAACGTCGCGATCATGGCGACTGGGGGCCTGTCCCATCAGGTCCACGGCGAACGCGCCGGGTTCATCAACGAAGACTGGGACGACGAATTCTTGCGCCTCATCGAAACCGACCCCAAAAAGCTCGCCAACATGCGGCTGGCCGAATACGTGGTCAATGGCGGCATGGAAGGGGCCGAGGTCATCATGTGGCTCATCATGCGCGGCGCGCTGTCGGACGACGTGACGCTCAAGCACAAGATGACCTATGCGCCCTCGGTCACGAACATCGCGACCATGATCCTCGAAGACAACGGCGCACCCGCGACCGAGGCCGCGAACGAGGCCTACCGCGACCACATCGGCTATCACCTCGCCGGGGCCGATCAGGTCGAAGGCACGCACCCGCTGACCCATGCCCGCAGTCATACCGCGTTCCGCATCAACAGCTTCCTGCACGATCTCATCAAGCCCGAGCACCGCGAACGCTTCCGCACCGACTTCGATGCGCTGGCCGCCGAGCGTGGTCTGACGGACGCGGAAATCGCGCTCATCAAGGGCCGCAAGTGGATCGAGATGATCCACTACGGCGTGTCGTTCTTCATGCTCGAAAAGATGGCCGCCGTGCTTGGCGTGCCCAACCCCGAGGTCTACGCGGCCTTCCGGGGCGAGACGCTGGAGGAGTTCCAGAAAAGCCGGAAAGTCGCGATCACCTACGGCGTGGGCGGCGGCGACAAGGCCAAGGCATTGAACGAGGCCTAAGGCCCGTTCCCCGAATTGGGCCCGGTGCAGCCGCCGGGCCTTTTGCACCCAAGAGGGAGGATCACCATGGGTATCATCAAGACCATCGGTCTGGCGACAATCACGGCCATCATCGCCACGAACGCCGTGGCACAGGAACTGAAACTGGCCGATTTCCAGCCGCCCACCCACTTCATCGTGGACACGACCTATACCCCGTTCGGCGAGGCGATCTCCGCAGCCACCGGGGGTGAGACGACCGTGAAGGTGTTCATGGGCGGCGAGTTGGGCGCAGGCCCGGCCGAGCAGAATAACCGCGTGGTGGACGGCGTAGCCGACATCGCCTTTGGCCTGCCCGGCTACACCGCGTCGAACTTCCCGCTCACGCTTATCTCCGAACTCCCCGGCGTCCTCACTGCCAAGGGCGGCACGCAGGCGATGATGGACAACGTCGACATGCTGTCTGACGAATATCGCCGCGTGCAGCTTGTCGGCCTGTGGAACAACGCGCCGAACCTGATCCTGACCGCGGAAAAACCCGTGCGCTCGATGGACGACCTTGTAGGTATGAACATCCGCGTGCCGTCGCGCAACGCAGGGATCGTGGTGCAGGCCTGGGGCGCGAACCCAGTGTCGATGCCCGCGCCCGAGATCTACAACGCCATGCAGACCGGCGTGATCGACGGGGCGATGATCGACCCGACGACGCTCAAATCGTTCAAGCTGGCCGAGGTGACGAATTTTGTCACGCAAGGCATGGACACAACGATTTCCGAGTTTTTCCTCATCATGAACCGTGACGTGTTCGCGGACTTGGACGACACCGCGCAGCAGGCCGTTCTGGACGCCGGGCGCGAGGCCGCGCTGACCGCCGGGTCCACCTGGCTCAAGATCGCGGACGACGCAATGGCAGATTTCGCTGCAGCCGAAGGCAAGGAAGTCATCACGCTGTCTGAGGATGAAGCGGCCAAGTTCAACGCCGCCTCCGCCGCCGCCGTGGAACAGATCGTCACCGATGCCGAAGCCGAAGGTATCCCCGCGAAAGCGTGGATCGACGCGCTCGCCGCTGACTGACGCACGATGACCACCTCCAACACACCCGCCTGGCCGGACCTATTCGGCCGGGCGACCTTCGCGCTCGCCGCTCTCGCGGGCGTGTTGCTCATCCTGATGATGGGGTTGATCGCAAGCGCTGTGTTCATGCGCTACGTCATGGGCAACCCGCTTCTGGGCGTGAACGAGATCGTGCAGCTTGCCGCGGTCGCGATCACCATGCTCGCGCTGCCTTACGCCACCCATCTGCACGCCCACGTCCGCGCCGACATCTTCGACCCCGCACTGGGCCGGGTCGGGCGTTGGTTGGCCGACATCTTGACCCGTGTCCTGTCAATCTGGGCATTCTGGATTCTCGTCGGACGCGCCTGGGACAAGGCTGCCGAGGCCATCGAGTTCGGAGACGCGACCAACATGCTCGACCTCCCGATCTGGCCGCTCTACGCGCTGGTCGTTCTGGGCATCGGGCTGGCGATGTTGATTTTCGCCGTTCAGATCGTGCTTCTGATCCTGACGCGGCGCGCATTCGGAGAGCCGGAGAATGGCTGACCTGACAATCGGTATTCTTGGCTTCGTCGCGCTCTTCGCGCTGATGATCTTGCGCACCCCGGTCGCCTTCGCGATGCTCCTGACCGGCTTTTTCGGCATCTGGTGGCTTGACGGTCTGCGCCGCGCCGGGGCCGTCCTGATGACCGAAACCTATTCGGCTGTGGCGAACTATTCGCTCATCGTCGTCCCGATGTTCATCCTTCTGGGCAACGTCGCCTCCGCCGCCGGGTTTTCGCGCGGGCTCTATGACGCCGCCTATGCCTGGGTAGGCCGCCTGCGCGGCGGTCTGGCATCGGCCAGCGTCATCGGCTGCGCGGCCTTCTCGGCAGTGTCCGGCTCGTCTATCGCGACCGCCGTGACCATAGGCAAGGTGGCCCTGCCCGAGATGAAGCGGCTGGGCTACGGCCCCGGCCTGTCCACCGGCGCCATCGCGGCGGGCGGCACGCTGGGCTTCCTGATCCCGCCCTCTACCGGCTTCGTAATCTACGCGATCCTGACCGAGGAAAGCATCGGGCGGCTGTTCATGGCGGGCATCCTGCCGGGGCTTCTGATGATGGCGCTCTTCATGCTGGCGATCTGGATCGTCACCCTGCGCGACCCCGCCGCGGGTCCGCGGGGCGAAAGGGTAGCCTTCCGCGAACGATTCGCGCTTCTGCTCAAGGCGCTTCCCCTGATCTTGGTCATCGTCGTCTCCATCGGCGGCATCTATCTCGGTGTGTTCACCCCCGTTGAGGCCTCTGGTGTCGGCGCGGCGCTTACCATTGTCCTTGCTTTCGCGACCCAATCCATCGACCTGAAATCCTTCGCGACCTCGGTGATGGAGACGGTAACAACCTCGACAATGCTCTACTTGATTGTGATCGGGGCCAACGTCCTGAACCCGTTCCTGTCGCTCACCGGCGTGCCCACCGGGCTCGAGGCGGGACTGAACGCACTGGGACTGGGCACCTACGGCACGCTCGCCGTGATCCTGCTGAGCTACGTGGTCTTGGGCATGTTCCTCGACGGGCTCGCCATGCTTGTCATCACCATCCCGATCTATTTCCCTGTCATTCAGGCGCTCGGCTTCGATCCGATCTGGTTCGGCGTGATCGCGGTGATCGTGATTGAAATGGGCATGATCACACCGCCCGTGGGCCTCAATGTCTTCGTGGTGCGCAACGTGGCGGGCGACGTGGCGCTCGGCACCGTGTTCCGGGGCGTCTTTCCGTTCCTGATCGCGATGATCGTTTGCCTGTTCCTCATCATCCTCTTCCCGCAGATCGCGCTGATGATCCCGAATTCGATGTTCAACTAATGAAAAATGGCCCGCCGATTCCCGAGCCATTTGCCTCAAATGGCATCTTCGAAACGACAAATACGATCGAGTTGAAAAATGCGAAGCTAGTCTCGGGACAACGTTTCGAAAAAGACAAAGTGGTCTATCGAGACCAATGCGGCATCGGTGGGGACCTACAAGCGGGCACCCTGCCACGATGCGTCATGCGGCGGCTTGAACTACCTGATCCAACAAGCATTCGAATTCTGCCAGCGCCGCGTCATGCGGTTCATCGGCCAACCTGGTCAGCGCGATGGTTGCGCGTCTCTTGGGCAGTCCAGTGGCGACTTCAGCAAGACCAGAGCGAAGTTCAGCCAACTTGCGCTCCGAATATGTGAGCATCGCTACGGAATTACTGTCAATCAGCATCTGCTCGGCGGTGCCGAATGAAAGAAGTTCGCAGGTTTGGGTCGGGGGCGCGATGTTGAGGTCTGAGAACACTGCCTCGAAGTAGCTCCTCACTGGTGTGCCGTGTGGCGCAACGATCCAATTTGTGCGAGTGAACGCGTCCGCGTCGCTGGTTGCCGCATGAAGAGGGTGGTCCGCCTTGGCGATCACAGCAAAACGCTCTTCATACAGCGGCTTCTCAATCAGACCCCGTGGGCAATCGTCCCCGCGTGCGATCCCAACGATGCGGTCGATCTCGCGCCGCCTCAACGCCCCGACAAGGCTGTTGTAGCTACCAGGAACTGCGAGCAGGCGAACATGAGGATGATCGTTCGTAAGTGCGCCAAAGGTCTTCAGAATGAGGTCCTGCCCTGAAAATGGCAGCAGCCCCACACTAACACGACCGACTATATCGGCCTCCAAGAGCCCAAGCTGTTCGCGCATTTGTGCCTGATAGTAACTGATGTGACCTTCAAGTTCCGCGAGAGTATTTGCTGCAAGGAGAGGCGTCATGCCAGCCGGCGAGCGGGTGAACAGGTCAAGGCCAAATCTTTTGGATAGATTGGAGAGCATCCGGCTCAGATCGGACTGTGACCGTCCAAGGGCCAGCGCCGCCTGGGTAACGCTGCCATACCGACAGATTGCCGCCACCATTTCAATCTGATTGGACCTTAAGTTCGTGCGTAAAGATAACCTGGCCGCTTGGTCAGAGAATAGCATCGCTTCAGCGGCGTCGAGAGCGCTGACCACGTAGCCACTGAATCGGGCAACCACGTCACCTTGAGAAGTAGTGTCGGCCCCTGACCACCCACGATCGAAAATCTTGGTGCAGAGCTTATCTTCAGCGGACGAAATCAGCCGTGACAAAGTTGGTTGCGAAGTATGCAGAACTTCGGCGGCCAGCTTGAAGCTCCGCGCTCGAGCGACGCAGTCGACAGCGACAAGTTCGCGGATATCAAGTTTCGGCGTTTCGGTCATATCGCATCGAGCTTCATGCATATTTCATACGTCACATGGAGCCAGATACAAAGAGACCCCCGGCGTTCCGTTAGGAGATGTGCCGGGGGTGAGGAATTGGGCGGGGGGGGACCCCGTCTAATTGAGGCGATTATTTCTGAGCGCGGTAGCTTTCGCGCGAGGCCGCGTGGATCGGCCACGGATGGACCTCGGCGCTGACCTTCATCTGCACATGCTCTTCGACATGCGGCTTCTGGGTGCCGCCGTCCTTTTCACCCCACAGGATGTCGAGCTTCGTGCCCTGCTCAGCCAGATCGCCGCGCACCATCGCGAGGGAAATCCACGCGCGTTCGTTGGCGGAATAGACGGGATAGGTCGAAACACCCACCTGCTCGCCGTTCAGAAGAACCTGGTCATAGGGGTGCGCCGCATAGTGGCCGGCCGGCAGTTCCATCAGCTTCGGGCCGGGGAACGGCCCCATGAGACCCGCAAAAATCTCCAGCACTGACTCGGGATCCCAGACCAAAGTAACCTTGGTGCGATGCTCCTGCTCGGCCATATTTTCGAGTGCTTCACGCCCGATGAAATCATGGTCGAACTTGACCACACGGCCATAATCAAGGTCCCAAGGGGTCAAGTAGAATTCTTCGACGTTGTCAGGCTGAAATGACCCGCCCACAGAGGTGACGGCCAAGAAATTGTCAGCAGGCAGCCATTCGCGGAAGCCCTTCATGGAGTCGCTGGTGTAGATCGCGGGGAGCGGCGACGGGATCCAGCCGGACTCCATCGCAGCGCAGGAATAGGCGCGGGCGCCAGCGCGAAGCATGCCGTATTTCTCACCCACTTCCAGAAGCCGGTCATGGACCTTCTGGCCCTCTTCATAGGGACCCCAAAGTTCCAGGCCCTGCGCGCCGCCCATGCCATGGCTCAGCGTGCGTGCGGTGCACCCTGCGACGGTGATCTCGCCCATGTTGAAGAACTTAGTGGTAAGCGGACCGCCCTCGTTCACCTCGTTCAAGATATCGAGCGCTTTGGGACCCTGCACCTCGAAGCGATAGAGCTTGCGCGGCTTGTCTCCCTCAAGCGAGCGAATATCAAACTCGGTCGTCACGTCAAAATCGCCGATCTCGGCCTGATAAGCGAGCCAGTAGGCCAGTGGGGGACGGCCGACATAGAGAATCTCATCGTCCTCGAGCCCGAAAATGATGCCATCGCCGATGACATAGCCATCCGGGTTCACACAGATCAGCTGCTTGGACTTGTTGCGGCCGAAGGTGGCAAAGCTATTCACGCCGACATAGGAAAGGAATTTGATCGCATCGGGACCGCGCACGTAAAGGTCAGTCATGTGATAGGACTGGTTCAGCAGCACCGCCCCGTTGCGCCACGCCCGGACCTCTTCCATCCAGTTGGTGTATTGCGGCGCGATCGGGAACACGTATGGCCCTTGCTGCGCGTTTTGCAGCATGTCGGACGCGTTCTTGTAGAGATTGATGCGTTCTTCCAGCGTTTTTGTCATTTGGTATCCTCCTGAATTCGGATCGCCCTGCGACCCGCGAAAATCTGCTTGAGGATCGTCTAACCGTTCGACGGTTGGTCAGCTTATGCGGTTTCTAGATAACCTGTTTCAAAATCTACATATTGAATCGCCGGCGCTTTTCGACGCGCACCTTCCGCGATTGCGCCGGGGCGGTTACAGTCCCGCCATCATGATCGACAAACGATTGAAAATGCGTCACCTGCGCTGCTTTCAGGAAGTCGTGCGCCAGCGCGGCATCGTGCGCGCGGCCGAGGCGTTGAGCACGAGCCAGCCTGCCGTTTCGCGGACCATCTCGGACCTTGAAACAATTCTAGACGTCAAGTTGCTCGACCGGCGGCGCAAGGCGTTCGAACTGACGCCGGAGGGGCGAGAATTCAACCGGCTGATCTCCAGCGGTCTGCACCGGATCGAAGAGGCAGTCGAAACGGCGTCGGGCGAGCGGCCACGAGGCGACAGCGTTGCCTGCGGCGTGCTTCCGACATACGAGGCGCAGTATTTCCCGCAGGTGGTGGCGCGGTTCAAGGCCGAGGTGCCGAACACGACGCTGACGGTCCTGCGCGGCACCAACCTTGAACTGATGGACAAGCTGCGCGCGGGATCGATCGACTTCGTCGTAGGGCGTATGGCCCATGGCGAGGCGATGCGCGGGCTTTCGTTCGAGCATCTCTATTCCGAACCGATCCTGTGCGTGGTGCGCAAGGATCATCCACTGCGCCGAAGACCCATCGGCGATTTCCGCAGCCTTCTTGAGTTCGGCATCATGCTGAACCTGCAAGGCACGATCCCTCGGCACGAGGTCGATCGCATCCTGCTTGCCAACGGCATCAGCGACATACCGGACCTGGTCGAGACCGACTCGGCGGACTTTGCCCGCGATTTCTTGCGCGCGACCGATTACGTGTGGCTCATCCCGCAGGGTGTCGTGCAGCGCGAGCTTTCGGCGGGCGAGTTCGTGACGCTCGAAGGGCTGAGGTTCGACACGCTCGGCCCCGTGGGCCTCACCGTCCTGCCGGATCGCCAGATGAACGCCGCAGCGAGCCGCCTGATCGAGATGATCCGGGATGCCGTTCCGCTTCCAACATATCAAAAAAGTAATGCAATAACGCCAAAATAGCATTTTTCATTCGAATTTTGATCTGCATCTTGGTCGCACTAGGGAGGACACCATGAAACATCTCATTACTGCGACCGTGTTGGCCGCTGGTTTAGCGACCACGGCCAATGCGCAAACCTTCACCGCTGAAACCGGCAATCCGACTGGGATGACGAACCTGTCGACACAGGTGATCGCCAATTACAGCGACATCGACATGCAGATCAACTCGGGCCAGACGCTTACCAAGGCTTGCATGAACGTCGCCACCGGAAAGGTGGACGTGGCCGTGTGCCCGCCGACCGCCTACAACGCGATGACGCGCGGGGCTGGCCCGTTCAAAAACAACGCGGACGAAGCTATGGCGGCGTCCGAGAACATCCGCGCGCTTTACGGCTTCACCAACGGGATCTTCCACGCCATCGTCCGCGCGACCAGCAGCATAGAAACCTTCGACGACTTCGCGGGTCGCCGCGTGTTCACCGGCCCGCCCGCCGGGGCCGCGAACGCGCAGGCGCAGTCGATCATCGGCGCGTCGTCCGGGCTGGTCGGCGGTCAGGACTTCGAAGTCGTGCGACTTGGATGGGGCGCGGCCATTCAGGCGTTTCAGGACAACCAGTTCGAGGCGTTCATGTTCCCGTCTGCGGTCGGCAATGCCGCCATCGAGCAGCTTGGCGAAATCCGCCTGATCGACCTACCCGATGCTGCGCTCGAAACCGAGGTCTGGGAGAAATACGAGGCGGGCGGCGCGAACGCCGTCGGCGTCATTCCGGCGGGCACCTATTCCAACGTCGTCAACGAAGGTGAGGTGCAGGGTGCCGAGAACTTCATGCAGACGACAGTGAATAAGGATATGTCCGACGACGATGCCTATGCGCTTACCAAGGCGTTCTGGGAGAATCTGGACAAGGCCAAGGGCGACATTCGCGTGCTGGCGCCAGTCAGTATCGAAAACGCTTTCACCGGCATGTCGGCCAAGTTGCATCCGGGCGCGATGCGGTATTACGAAGAAGTCGGCGTGACGATCCCGGACGCGGTGAAGTAACCGTCCCAGCCTGCCGATCCGGCTGGACCCCACGGGGTCCGGCCCCCCCTTGCCCTTCAGCACATGGTGATGTCATGGCGTCTGCGCCGGTCAAACCCCTGACCCCGTTCCTTCTGGACAACAAACGGGCCGCGACGGCCTTTGCATGGGCCGCCTTCGCGATCCTCTGTCTGGTCGCCGAGACCATCATCTCGCTCAAGTTCAACCTGTATCGCTACGCGGCCCTGCCCGTCGGCTGGGCGCCGGAGGGCATCACCTGGCTGCGGTTTCTCGCCCTGATCTCGACCGCCGGGTTTGCGTGGAAAACAGCCACGGCCGGACGGCCCGTCGCGCTGTGGTTCGGCCTTGCCGCGCTGGCGCTTCTGGGTATCGATGCGCTGGTCGGCTTCAACTTCGCTCCGCCCTTCGAACCGGACGTGGATCTCAGGGCTTATGAATATCCAATCCTGCGGGTGGGTGATTTCGGCATTCGTGTTGTGCCGATCCTGTCGATGGGGCTGGTGGCTGCGGCGCTTTTCCTGATGCAGCCTCTGCGCAATCTCGAACACGGGCGCGCGCGAGCGGCCATGATCGCGGGCCTCGTGATGGGTTTGACCGGGCTTATCTCGGTCCTGCCCGCCATCCCGTTCGCGACCATCGGGCTCGCGGCGTGGCGCGGGGAATACATCCCCGACATGTTCGGCATCGGCCCGGCTAGCCCGACCGAGAAATACAACGCGATCATGTTCGTGCTCGCAGCGCTGATCGTCGTCCTGACGCTCGGCCGCTCCGAAGAGGACATCGGGCGATCGCAGCATCGCGGCCTTGCCATCGGGGACTGGATCGCCTTCGCCGCGCTTGGATATGCCGTCTGGCAATACCTCGTGATCGGGACCGAGACCTTCGGGCTTGGCGTGTCCGACGCGCATACGGCGGTGATCGGTTGCCTTGCGATCCTTTACCTGTGCTGGCGCGTATTCGGGACGGCGCTTGCGCTTTGCGGGGCGGTAGCATTGGCCTATTACTTCGCATCGAGCTACCTGCCCGGCATTTTCCACGCCCTCGCGCTTGGCTACACCTCGGTGGCCGAGAACCTGTGGTTCAACACGGCAGACGCAGTCCTTGGCTCGAAGCTTTCGATCCTTCTCAATAATGTGCTGCCCTTCATCATCTTCGGGGCGCTCCTGTCGGCCACCGGGGCGGCGGATTCGCTCATCAAAATTTCGTTCTACCTCATGCGCAACGCGCGCGGGGGTCCTGCCCATGCCGCGGTGCTGGCCTCGGGCCTGTTCGGCTCGGTCAGCGGCTCGGCGGTGTCGAACGTGGTTGGCACCGGGGTCGTGACCATTCCGATGATCAAGAAGCGCGGCTTTCGGGCCGAGTTCGCGGGCGGGGTCGAGGCAACGGCATCGACCGGAGGGCAGATCATGCCCCCGATCATGGGCGCCGCCGCGCTGGTCATGGCTGACCTGACCGGCACGCCTTATCTCAACATCATGACCGCCGCGCTCGTCCCGGCGTTGGCCTATTACCTGTCGCTGTTCGCGACCGTCATGTTCGAAAGCCGGCGGCTCGACATGTCCGCGCAGGGCAGCGACGAACTCGACCCAGGGACGACCCAGGATTACGTCAACGTCACGTTGCTCGTGTTCCTGCCCCTCGGCGTCATTATCTGGCGGCTCATCGCCGGCGCGTCACCCGCTGGATCGGCCCTGACCGCCATCGTTGTCGTGCTACTCTTGTCCGTGTTTAGCCCGGACGTGCGCCGCTCACCGGTCATCCTGCTCACAGCGATCGCGGACGGCGGAAAGACCTTTGGGCGTCTCCTGATGGTCGTCGGTGTCGTGGGGATCATCGTCGGTGTCATGGACGCGACTGATCTGCCCTCGCGCCTAGGGCGCTCGATCTCGGACTATGCGGAGGTGGCGCTCTTGCTCACGCTCATCATCACGGCTGTCGTTTCGCTCCTGCTGGGCATGGGGATGCCCACCCTGCCAGCCTATCTCACCGTCATCATCATCTTGGGTCCGGCGCTCAATTCGCTCGGCCTGTCGCTAATGACCTCGCATATGTTCGTGTTCTACTTCGGTGTCGCGTCGGCGATCACACCCCCCGTCGCAGTCGCGGCCTTTGCCGCCGCCGCGATCGCCGGCGCGAAACCCATCGGCACGGGGATCGCCGCCGTGCGGATCGGGATCGTCATCTTCGCCGTGCCGTTCATGTTCGCGCTGAACCCCGACATGATGATCGTGCCGGAGGCCTTTGACGATGGCGCGGCCTTTTCATTGATCGGGTTTCTTTCAGCAATCCTCCGCACCCTCGCCATGATCTACCTGTTCGCCAGCGCGATGAGCCGCTTCGACCGTCACCGCATGCACCCGGTCGAGGTGCTCTTGCGCGTTGGCCTCGCGCTCCTGCTGATCGCGCCGCAGCCCGCCGTGCATCTGGTGGCCTTGGCCGGCGCGCTTGGAATCGTGGCACAGCATTACCTTCGCTCACACAAGGAAAAAGCCGCATGACCGAACGCCCGAACATCCTTGTCATCATGGTCGACCAGATGCGCGCGGACTGGCTTGGGGTCGCAGGTCATCCGGTGGTCCGGACCCCGAATATCGATGCGCTTGCCGCGCAGGGCACGCGGTTTACCGATTTCAACGTCGCGACCCCCGTGTGCCAGCCGAACCGCGCGTCGATCCTGACCGGGCGCTATCCTTCGGTGCATGGGCTGCGCCACAACGGGTTGAGCCTGCCATATTCGCAAAGCACCTTCGTCGAGGCGCTTCGGGCCTCCGGCTATGCCACCGCACTGATCGGCAAG
>NZNT01000004.1 GCA_002695005.1 Maritimibacter sp. | reverse complement strand
CCGATCGCCATGGAAGACGGCCTCCGCTTCGCCATCCGCGAAGGCGGCCGCACCGTCGGCTCCGGCGTCGTCTCGAAAATCGTCGAGTAATTACCGGGTCCGCTAAAGTGGACCAAACCGGTTGAAGACACTCAGAAGGGCCGCGCCAGTCGCGGCCCTTTTCCTTGTCCGCTCCAGTGGTCACGGGCACTCCTCGCCGCACCCGTTGCGGTCCAAGTCCGAGAACCCTTCCCTTTTCCCGGCGGCCCGACCATCCTGCGGCCATGACCGACACCCATATCCAGTATGCCCATGTTCTGAACGGCCCGAACCGCGGCCAGTCCATCGGTGAGGATGAGCTGCGCGCGGTGTTACGGGACGACACGTTGGGCTGGGTGCATATCGACGGCACACACGATGATGCCGAGACATGGATCGCGCAGCACCTCGACTATCTCGACCCGCAGGCGGTGGAGGCGCTGGTCGATCCGGCCTCGCGCCCGCGCCTGTCGCGGCTGGGCGACGGGCTGATGATCATCCTGCGCGCGATCAACTTCAACGAGGGCGAAGATCCCGAGGACATGATCTCGCTGCGCCTGTGGATCGACGCGCACCGGATCGTCACCGTGTCGCTGCGCCGCGTGCGTGCCATCGAGCGGCTGGATGCTGCGCTGTCGCAAGGGCAGGGGCCAGAGACGGCCGGCGCGTTTCTTGTTGCGCTTATCGAGGACATTACCGGCCGGATCGGTGAATTTCAGAGCGATCTCGACACGCAGGCGGAGGCGCTGGAGGAACAGATCGTCGCGGAGGTCGGCGATCACCTGCGCGGCGCGGTCGTGAACATGCGGCTTCAGGTCATTGCGGCCAAACGCTTCATCGCCCCGCAGCGCGACGTGATCCGCGCCGTGGCCGAGGCGGACGTGCCGTTCATCGACACCGAAACCCATCGCGAGATCGAAGAGGAGGCGGTCAAGATGACGCGGATCGTCGAAGACCTTGACGAGTTGCGCGACCAGGCGATGATCCTGCGCGAGGAGCTGTCGGGGCAGCTCTCGGACCGGCTGAACCGCAACATGTTCGTCATGTCGGTCGTCTCGGTCATCTTCCTGCCGCTCGGGTTCCTGACCGGGCTGTTCGGCGTGAACGTGGGCGGGATGCCGGGGGTGAACGATGGCGACGCGTTCTACTGGCTGGTGGGCTGGCTCACGGTCCTGGTCGCGGCGCTCGTGTTCTTTCTCTGGCGGGTGCGCTGGATCCGGATCGGGCGACGCCGCCGCTGACGCCAGGGTTTTCCGCGCGGGCGATACATGTTATTCACTGCCCACCACTGATGGAGGCGCAAATGGACAAGAGCTGATCTCACCCTTTCTTGCAACGCAATGACAGGAGATCAGCATGGCTGTCCCGTTTCTCGACGCGAACGCGCGTCACCCCATCACGCTGCCCGATGGCAGCACCTATGAAAATACCGTCTGGCTCAAATCCGTGATCGACCACCCGAATATCGAGGTGGGCGACTACAGCTATTACAACGATTTCGAGCCGGTCACGGACTACGCGGCCCGGATCGCGCCCTACCTGCATCCGGGCGCGCCCGAGCGGCTGGTGATCGGCAAGTTCTGCCAGTTCGCCAATGGCACCCGGTTCATCACATCCTCGGCGGATCATCCGAAGCGGTGGTTCACGAGCTTTCCCTTCGCGGTCTTCGACCATTCGCTCATGGACCTCTTCGCCGAGGAATTCGCCAAGGGCGGGGATACCGTGATCGGCAATGACGTCTGGATCGGTGACAGCGCCCGGATCATGCCGGGCGTGACGCTGGGCGACGGTGTGATCGTGGGCTCCGGCGCGGTGGTCACGCGGGACGTACCGTCGTGGTCCATCGTGGCGGGCAATCAGGGCCGGGTGATCCGGCGGCGCTTCCCTGACGCGGTCTGCGACCGGCTCGACCGGCTGGCGTGGTGGGACCGCGACCCGGACGACATCCGCACCCTCGTCCCAGTGCTGGCCTCGGCGGATGTCGGCGCACTGGACGACTGCCTTCGCTCACGCGGTCTTTAGAAAACAGCGTTAGGTGATGGGGGGTTACGCGGCTAGGGTCGGGTCAGTTCATTGAGGGAGGAGATACCTGATGCTGACCTGGATTCTGGCCGCGATCGTCCTGCACGTCGTCTATGTTCTGACGCCGACCATGCTTTATTTCCCGACCGAGGGGATCTCGACTCACATGGCCGGGCGCGACGATCTGCCCAAGCCCGGCCCGCTCGCCGGACGGGCCAGGCGGGCGCTGGCCAACTGGCAGGAGAGCCTGCCAGTGTTCATCGTGCTGGCGCTGCTGGCGGTGTTTCTGGAGGCGGATGCGACGACCGGGGCGATGATCTTCGTGCTCGCGCGCGTGGCCTATCTGCCGCTCTACCTCACCGGGATTCCCGGGGTGCGGACGCTGGCCTGGACCGTGGCGGTCATCGGGCTGGTGATGATGGCGCTGGCCGTTTTCTGAGGCTCAGGCGTCCGGCACCATCTTCCACGCCGTGCGGATACCCGGGGAGCGGGCGATCCCGGCGAGCGCCGTGTCCAGATGTTCGGTCAGGGCGAAGTCGTCATAGACGGGTCGGGCCGACTTCAGGATGGCTGTGAGCGCCGAATCCCTGAGGCCGGTCGTCAACCCTTCGCGCACAGCGAAATCGTCCATGGCACGGGTCACGCCATAAACAAGCGTGGTGTCGTGGGCATGAGCGACGGGCGTCACCCAGTCGCGCAGGAGCGTCATCTGCGCGACCACCCACGGTTCGCGCCAGTGGAGCGCCCCGCACTGGACGATGACCGCGCCGGGGCGCAGCGCCGGATAGAAACTCCGCGCAATGGCGTCGAGCGTCTGGGTGGACTTGGATGCGTCGATGACCAGCACTTCGATGGGGCCGCCGTCCCAGCCCTCCTCCCGCAGGTCGCCCTGGTGCAGCGTGACGCGGTCGGCCCAGGGGGCGAGGAACGCGGTCGCAGCGGGCAGGAGGTCTTGGCCCTCGAACGGTGCGACCCCTGCCGGGTAGAGCCAGCGGCGCTTGGTCGCCTCGTCCGCGCCGAACCTGTCCCAGGCGTGGATCGGGGCGGTGTGACCCGCCGTTTTTTGCCCCTCGGCCAGACGGGCGGTCGAGCCGCCCGCAAAACAGCCAAGGTCCACCACGGCACCGTCGCCGCGCGCCCATTCGGCGGTCAGCCAGTGGAGCAAAAGCTCCTCTTCATGGGCCAGCATCGTGGGCACGGCGCGCGCGTGTCCAAGCCGGTCGGGGCCGCCCGGGAACCACGGGCTGTCGTCGAAAATCGAAAAATCGCGCGCTGTCATGGACCGCGATTAGCACGCAGGGCGAAAGCCGCCAAGGACGGGGCATATTGCCCTTGAAACGAACCGGCGCATGGCGTATCTCCCGGGCCGGTCCTAGGGGTATAGCTCAGTTGGTAGAGCGACGGTCTCCAAAACCGTAGGTCGCGGGTTCGAGCCCTGCTGCCCCTGCCAGACCCGCCGGTTAGCCATACCGTGCCGCCCTCGTTCCCCGCATTTTACCCCGACAGCGCCCCAAAGCCGCCCGAATTGTCCTGTGAAATATGACCCTGCGATGTTTGCTCCGGGGTAGGTTGTGCAAAGGCTGATTATCCTCTTCTTCATGTTGCCGTGGTGGGCCTATGTGCCGATCGCGGGCGGCGTCGCGTACCTGGGCCAGGAAGTCTATTCTCACGAGATGGAGGCCGAGGCCGCGCGCGGCGTGGCGCTCGAACTGGGCGCGCCCGATCCGGTGGATCTCGCCCTGTTCGATGAGGAAGTGCATATCGGCCCGGCCCGCGAGGTGAATGTCGTCGGCTGGATCAACACCGACTACAATTACACCCTGACCAAGCGCACGAACGGCGTGAAGACCTCGGAACGCTATCTTTACATGGTGTTCGGTGTGGGCGACGACCCGGCTTCGCGCACCGTACGCGCGGCCATCGTGTTCACCGCGCGTGAGCGGGACCATTTCATCGACAATATCGACGACTTCATCGCCGCCTATCAGGGCGATGTCCCCGTGTTCCGCTTCGGCGGTTTTGCGAGCACCGGCGAGTCGATGTCGGCGATGGTGTCCGACGCCATCGCAGAGCAGGGGCTGCGCAAGGCCGACGATTTCTTCTACCTCGACCCTTTCCTCGAAGGGCGCGAGGTCGCGCTGGCAGCGCAGGGTGCGCCCGAGAGCGCGCGCAAGAATTTCTGGGCGGCGGCGTTGGCCATCGCGCTTCTGGGGCTGGCCAAGCGCATGTTCGGCTGGGGCCGCAAGCCGAGCGCGGCGTCGCGGGCCATCGATCCGCGCAAGGCCGTGCAGGTGCAGGCGCCCGCCGGCGCGAACAAGGCGATGGACTACGACTATACGTTCAAGGCCAGGTCGCGCGACGTGGAGCTGTCCAAGGATATCGCGCCAGACAGCCCGCTGGGCCGGATCGCGCTTCGCAATGCGCCGCCGCCCGTTGCCGCGCCAGAGGCCGCACCCACGCCCAAGGCGCAGCACACGCGTGCGGCCCGGCTCGCAGACGTGGCGCGCAAACGGTTTCGCAAGGCGGTTCGGCGCACGATCTTTGGCGGCGGGGGGCTTATGCTTGGCGCGGTGACGCTGGCGCTCGTGTTGGCGGGGCGCGGCAATTCCGACCTTGCCGCGCTGGTCACCGTTCTGCCGATCGCGGCGCTTTTCGTTGTCTTGCCTTTGTCGGTCCTCATCATCGCCGTGCGTTTCATGAAAATGCAGTCGGCCATCCGGGCAGCCGGCCGCATGGCACCTGATACGGCGCCCGAGGAGATCGAGCCTGTGCGGGCGCCCAAAAAACCTGCGCAGGTCGCCGCGAAGCGGGGGAGGCCTGTGCGCTTCCTGTTCGGTCTTGCCGCGATCCTGGCGGCCTGCGGATACCTCACCGGCCCCGGTGCGCAGATGGTAAGCCTGCCTGTCGAGGGGATCGTGCCCTTCGCCGAACCGATGGTGTTCTACACGCTGGCCGGTATCCTGATGGCGATGACGATCCTGTTGCGGCTGCGGGGCGGACGTCGTGTCGCTGAGGCGCAGGCCCGTCCTCATGGTGCGGAGCCGCCGCTCACCGCCGATCCGGCGGCCCGGATCGGGGCGCGCCTTTCCGGCAGCCGCGCCTGGGTGAAATCGGGAGGCCGGGGCAAGCCTGCAAGCCCGATGGCGGTCAACGTGGACATGTGCGACCGGATGAAAGCCGACCCATTCGACCGCTTCGCAGAACAGGCCCGCGCCCTGCGCTGATCCTGCCCGGCGCGCGCGTTGCGGTGAGACGCGGGTTGAAAACCCCCGCCGCGTGGCGTATCTGCCGCCTTGGTTACGCGAGAAGGGAAACTCATGGCCAGGACCAACCCGTTCCAGTTCATCCAGCAGGTTCGCTCGGAGGTGTCGAAGGTCACATGGCCCACGCGCCGCGAAGTCATGCTGACCTCCGGGATGGTCATCGCGCTTACCGCGCTGGTGGCCGTGTTCTTCTCGCTCGTCGATCTTGCGATCCGCAGCGGTCTGACCGGCATCCTCGGCGTCTTCGGCTGACAACGCCGAAGGCGGGCCGCAGTGCGGCCCCGACCGGGCCCGGTGCGGCGAGGCTTGAAAAACCCCGCGCACGGCGGTAGATGAGCGACCATTCCCCGCAGGCGTGCAATGATTCGAATTGCACGCCCGTTTTTTACCCCCGGGGCAAAAGTTGAAAAGGGCGGCGTCCGTCGCCCGCAGGAACAGGACAAGCACGATGGCGAAACGGTGGTATTCGGTGAGCGTTCTCTCGAACTTCGAGAAGAAGATCGCCGAGCAGATCAGGACTGCCGTGGTCGACGCCGATCTCGGTGAAGAGATCGACGAGGTTCTGGTTCCGACCGAAGAAGTGATCGAAGTGCGCCGGGGCAAGAAAGTCCCGACCGAGCGCCGCTTCATGCCGGGCTATGTGCTCGTCCACATGGAAATGTCCGACGAGGGCTATCACCTCATCAACTCGATCAACCGCGTCACCGGCTTCCTCGGTCCGCAGGGCCGCCCGATGCCGATGCGCGATGCGGAGGTCGAGGCGATCCTTGGCCGTGTCGAGGAAGGCGTGGAAGCGCCGCGCACCCTGATCACCTTCGAGATCGGCGAAAAGGTCAATGTCACCGACGGCCCGTTCGAGGGCTTCGACGGCATGGTCGAGGGCGTGGACGAGGACAACCAGCGCCTAAAGGTCTCGGTCTCCATCTTCGGCCGCGCCACGCCGGTCGAGCTGGAATACACGCAGGTCTCCAAGCAGAACTGAACAAGCTGCTCACGCGTCTTCGCGAAAACATGCTAACCCCTTCGGGACGTGGGTCCGGGAGGGGTTTTCTTTTGCGTGGTGCGTGGCTTTTGGCGTTGCTCCTGCTGCCGCAGGGTCTTTGGGCGCATGAGACGCCCTGGGTGCGGTATGCGCATATCGGCGGGGAGCCTGTGTTGGACGTATCGGGTGACGGAGTAGACGAGCGCACCCCTTTTGCCGTCGCATCGGTCGGGAAGACCATGACGGCGGTAGCGGTGCTGCGGCTGGTCGAACGGGGAGATCTGGATCTCGATGATCCCGTCACCACCATCGACCACGACTGGCCCGATCTCGACGGTCTGGACGGGGTGACGATCCGCCATCTTCTGACCATGACCAGCGGGCTGGGTGAGTATTACTGGCCCGATTACGTCGAGGATGCCCGCGACGATCCGGATCGGGTCCAGAAGCCCGAAGTGGCCCTCACCTATGCCCTGCCGGAAGCAGCGATTTTCGCGCCCGGCACCGATTTCGATTACTCGAACACCAATTACCTGATCCTCGGGATCGTGCTGGAGACCCTGAGCGGTGACAGTTACGCCGAGGTCATGGCGCGCGAGGTCTTTGCACCCGCAGGAATGCTCGACAGTTTCGTGGCCGGGTCACGCGCGCTGCCGGAGGGATTTCCCCGCGGCCATGCGGGACGGAGCCATGTCCGGGACTACTACGCACATCAAGGGTTCGGGGATGGCGGTGTGCTCGCCTCCGCGCGCGATCTCGTGGCCTTCTACGACGCGTTGTTCGGCTCCGAACGCCTCCTGTCGGACGCGATGCGCGCGCAGATGCTGATAGACCCGATCGGCGAAGACTATGGCATGGGTATCGTCGTCTCGGGTGACTGGGTGGGTCATTCCGGTGGCGACCTTGGCTTTTCCTCGGACGTTGTGATGGACCGGACTACGGGCGACATCGCGGTGGTTCTGGCCGGCGAGGAAGACGCGGATACCGACTGGGCCTTCAGCCTGCTGTCCGGACGTTGAGCTAGCGGTCCATCGCGCCCTTGCCTGCGAAGATCTTGTCGCGGAACTTCTCGATCCGCGCGAAGCGGGTCTCCGGCTTCTTGGCTTGGTTAAGGTTGAAGGTATAGCTTTTCTGGCGCCCCGGCGTGAGGGCGGCGAAGGCTTCGGCGAGCTCCGGGTCGGCGTCGAGCGCTTCGGTCAGTTCCTCGGGTATCTCGACCTCGCGCACGACCTTGGGGGGCTTCACGCCGCGTTCGGCGTACTCCATCAGCTCGGCGAGGTAGGCGCGGATGATCGGCTCCATCTGGGCGGGGTCGTCGTTGGAGGTGAAGAAGAGGACGTTCCGGACCTGCGAATTCGGCCCGGCGGGCTTCAGCACGCCCTCGGGGTCTTTGAGCAAAACACCGTTCATGAAGGTGAACCGGAAGTCGCCGCGAAAAGCGCCCATCAGAGCGATGTTGCGGCCAGCGTGCATGTAGACGGGATGCGCCCATTTCACATGCTCGGACAGGCCCATGTCGAGGCAGATCTCGCGCAGCGTGTTCTGGCCCCTCTTCCACTGCTGGATCGAGCAATCCGGCGTGTCGAACCGGTCGCAGCGCCCGCAGCCCCGGGTGAAGTAGTCCTCGATGTCGGTAATCATCATACCGTGGCCTCCGCGTTCGGTCGGCAGGATAGGGCGGCGGGCGCGGGCTGCAAACGAATCCCTTGCCATTGGCGGGACGAGGCGGTATTTCCGCCCCGTTCAGGGCAGCCTCGCGCGTGCCCTGTTCATCTTTTGTGGGAGGCGAGGGCGTCGCGACGTCCGGACCTGACCACGGCAACAAAGGCCTCGCGACGCGTCGGGAGGCTGTTGGAATAAGGAGAGGCCAGATGGCCAAGAAACTTGCTGGCAAGATGAAGCTGCAGATTCCTGCAGGTCAAGCCAACCCCTCGCCGCCGGTGGGTCCCGCCCTCGGTCAGCGTGGCATCAACATCATGGAATTCTGCAAGGCGTTCAACGCCAAGACGCAGGAGATGGAGCAGGGTGCGCCTTGCCCGACCGAGATCACCTACTACCAGGACAAGTCCTTCACGATGGACATCAAGACGCCCCCGGCGTCCTACTTCCTGAAGAAGGCCGCGAAGCTGAAGTCGGGCGCAAGCACGCCGGGCCGTGGCACCGTCGGCACCGTGTCGGTCGCACAGGTCAAGGAAATCGCGGAAGCGAAGATGAAAGACCTGAACGCCAACGACATCGAAGCAGCGATGAAAATCGTCCTGGGCTCCGCCCGCTCCATGGGCATCGAGGTGAAGTAAGATGGCAAAGCTTGGAAAACGCACCCGCGCCGCCCGTGAGCAGTTCGCCGACAAGATGAACGTCACCGTCGAGGACGCGGTCGCTCTGGTGAAGGCCAACGCCTCCGCCAAGTTCGACGAGTCGGTCGAGATCGCGATGAACCTCGGCGTCGATCCGCGCCACGCCGACCAGATGGTCCGTGGCAAGGTGTCGCTGCCGAACGGCACCGGTAAAGAGGTCCGCGTGGCCGTCTTCGCCCGTGGAGACAAGGCCGAGGAAGCCAAGGCAGCCGGCGCCGACATCGTGGGCGCCGAAGACCTGATGGAAACCGTTCAAGGCGGCAAGATCGACTTCGATCGCTGCATCGCCACACCCGACATGATGCCGGTCGTCGGCCGTCTGGGTAAGGTTCTCGGTCCCCGTAACCTGATGCCGAACCCCAAGGTCGGTACCGTGACGATGGACATCAAGGAAGCCGTGGAAGCCGCCAAGGGCGGTGAGGTCCAGTTCAAGGTCGAGAAGGCCGGGATCATCCACGCCGGGATCGGCAAAGCCTCGTTCGACGAAGGCAAGCTGGCCGAGAACGTGCGCGCGTTCGTGGACGCCGTGTCCAAGGCCAAGCCGGCCGGCGCGAAGGGCTCGTACCTGAAGAAGGTCTCGATCTCCTCGACGATGGGCCCGGGCGTGTCGATCGACATCGAGAACGCCACCGGCAACTAAGCCGCACACGATTTGAATTGAGAGGGGCGGGCCTGCGGGTCCGCCCTTTTTCGTCGCACCTGTCAGATCGCGACGACCGTGAGGGTGATCGGCATCCCCGCGAGTGCGTCGCGCATCTCACCAAACCTGTCCGCCGGCACCGCGACGGTCGTGGCGAGCTTGTCATCCACGCGCACGTCGGGGCTCACACCGAGCGTCTCGCCAGCCGCCGCAATGGCCCAGCGGATCGCTTCGGCGCGCAGGGTCGGCTTGAAGATCTTGCCGACTGGCGTGAGCGGCATGGCTTCGACCATCCCGACCCGTTTCGGCAGGGCCACCGGGTCTTCGATCCGGTCGCGCAGGAAGTCGATGAGCGCGGCTTCGGTCACTGTCGCGCCCGCCCGGGTTTCGGCGAAGGCGACGGGGAGTTCGCCGGCATAGGCATCTGGCATACCCACGGCAGCGGCGTTGAGAACGTCCGGGTGCGCCAACAGCGCGTCTTCGATCATTTGTGGGTCGATGTTGTGGGCGCCCCGGATGATCACGTCCTTCTTGCGCCCGACGATGAACAGCCGCCCCGCGTCGTCGACCCTCCCCAGATCGCCGGAGACGAGCCAACCACCATCGAGGAACGTGCCCGCATTGCGTGCGGGGTCGGAGTAGCCCGCAGCGACATTGGGGCCGCGCAAGGCGACGATGCCGGTTTCGCCCGGTGCAAGGGGCTTGGCCGGGTCCGCGTCCCCCTCGGTCTCGCCAAAGATCGCGATCTCGGAGAACGGCATGCGCAAGCCGCAGGACAGGGGCGTGCGCGAGCCCTGCACCGGCTCCACCGCGATGGCCCCCGCGCATTCCGTCATGCCGAGGATGTTGCGCACCGGGACGCCCGTGTGCGCCTCTGCCGCCTCGGCAAGCTCGGTCGGCAGGGGAGAGCCGCCGGTAAGGAGCCATTTCAGCGTCGAGATGTCCGCGTCGACGGGCGTGGCTTTCAACGTCGCGAGGATCGTCGGCACGACACCGAGAACGGTGATCCCAAGGCGCTCCACCTGTTGCCAGATCGACCCCATGAACGCCGCGTTGCGCATCCCGAGCCGACCGGGCACGACGAGCGTGCCGCCGGCGGAGATGGTGGACAGGCCATAAACGAAAGCCCCCGCGACGTGGAACAGCGGAAAGCCGTTCACCACCACGTCCTCGGGACCAAGGTCGTGCATGAGCGCGCAGGAACGGGCGACATGCGCTTCGTTCAGCCGCATGTGCTGCACGAGCTTCGGCGCGCCGGTGGTGCCGCCGGTATGATAGAAGGCGGCGAGCGCGGTCTGGTCGCCTTCCGGCACGATGTCTTCGCCGGGGCGGGCGATCCGCTCCTCGAAGACGCCATCGGCGCCGGGGCTGTCCGCGTCAGCGTCGCAAGCGAAAATCGGCAGGTCGATCCCTTCGGCCCGCAGGGCGGGCACGAGCGCCGACCAATAGTCCAGCTCGCCGTTCACCCCCATGATGACAACCGCTCCGGCATCCGCCGCGCGGATCAGCGATGCGATGTGATCTGGTTTGAGCATCGGGTTGATCGGACAGGCCCGCCCCGCCACCTGCGCGCCCCACAGGGCGGTCTGGGCGGATACGGTGTGCTGGGTGAGGATCGCCACGGATTTCTCCGCCGTCACGCCATTCGCGCGAAACAGCCGTGCGGCCCCCATGACACGGCTGGCGAAATCGGCATAGGTGACGGCTTCGTCACGGCTGGGGTCGGCGGCATCGTGGATATAGCGGATCGCGACCGCGTCGGGCCGGGTCGCGGCCTGATGGCGCAGGATGTCCCACGGGGTTTGATGTGGGAAGACAGTGTCGAAACCCCGCGCTTCGAGCGTGGCGATGTCCGATGCGGTCCTGATGGTCATGCCTGATCCTGGTGCAGTCGTCGCAGGTTCGTATCCAGCCGGTCGAGCAGGACGAGAAGCCGGTCCTTGTCCTCCTGGCTCAGCCCGTCGGTCAGCGCCGTTTCGTGCGCGCGCACTTCGACCTCGAGTGCCGAGAGCTTTTGCGCGCCGTCCGGGGTCAGGTGGACCCGGCGCACGCGCCGGTCCTCGGGGGCCTTGCGCCGCTCGATCCAGCCTTCGCGTGTCAGCGTGTCGAGGATCGGGACAAGCGAGGAACGGTCGAGAAAGATCGCCTCCGCCAGCCGGGTCTGTGTGATGCCGGGGTTGGCCTCGACAAGCTTCAGCATCCCGAAGTAGCGCGGGGCGGAGCCGTGGCCGGTCGCCTTCTGCTCGAACGCCTTGTAGGAGGCGATCTGAAGCAGCCGGATGCGGTAGGAGACCGCGTGTGCCAGCACGTCAGGTTCGGTGAGATCGGCCACGTCGCGGATGATCCCGGTATCGCCCATCAGTTCATGCTCGACGGCAGGAACAGCACGAGCGCGGGGAAGGCGATAAGCAGGATGAGGCGGAAGATGTCGATCACCACGAAGGGCGTGACGCCCTTGAAGATCGTGGTCAGGCTCACCCGGCTGGCAATCGAATTGATGACATAGACGTTCATGCCGACCGGCGGCGTGATGAGGCCGAGTTCGACCGTCATCACGATGATGACGCCGAACCACACCGGATCGAAGCCAAGCGCGGTCACGACCGGGAAGACGATGGGAACCATCAGGATGATCATCGCCATCGCGTCAAGGAAGCAGCCCATCACGAAGAACAACAGCAGGATGAGGGCCAGCGTGCCGTAGCGCCCGCCGCCGATCTCGGTCAGGAAACTGGTGATGTCCTGCGGGACCTGGGTGATGGCGAGGAAGTAGCCGAACAGGGTGGCCCCGATCAGGACAGTGTAGATCGCGACCGAGGTACGCAGCGCCTCGACCAAGCTGTCGAGCAGGCTGGACATGTTCAGCCGACCGCGCGCGATCCCGATGAGTGCGGTGAGGAGCGCGCCGACCGCGGCCGCCTCGGTCGCCGTGACGATGCCGAAATAGATCGACAGGATCACGGCGATGAACAGCAGGCCCACGGCCCAGACGCCGCGCAGCGCCGAGAGCCCTTCGCTCAGCCGAAAGGGCTCGGCGGCGGGGAGCTGACGACCGTACCAAATCCGCACGGTGAGCATGTAGAGAAGCAGCGCGAGGATGCCGGGCACGATGCCCGCGATGAACAGCGTGCCGATGTCGGTTTCGGTGATGAAGCCGTAGATCGCGAGGACGACCGAGGGTGGGATCAGGATGCCCAGCGTGCCGCCTGCCGCGATGATACCGGTGGCCGAGGCGTCGCTGTAGCCTGCCTTTTTCATCTCCGGATAGGCGATCTTGGTCATGGTCGCAGCCGTCGCGACCGAGGAGCCGCAGATTGCCGCGAAGCCGCCGCAGGCCCCGACGGAGGCAAGGCCGAGGCCGCCCTTGAAACCTCCCAGCCAGGCGCGTCCCGCGCGGAACAGCTCCGAGGACATGCCGGAATTGGTGGCCAGCACGCCCATCAGGATGAAGAACGGAATGAGGGTGAGGTTGAAATCGGTGATCGCCGCGATGGGCGAATTGGACAGCAGGTTCAGCGCGGGTTTGAGCCCCACGACGCTGGCGAACCCGCCCACGCCGACGATGCCCATGGCGATCCCGATGGGCACACGCACGGCCATGAGGGCGAAGAGGATGACGAAGCCGCCACCTGCGATAAGCTCGTTGCTCATTTCTTCTGGTCCTTGATGAGCTTTTCGTCGATCCCGTCGAACTCGCCCAGATCGCTGTTCGAGCGGGCGATGAGCCAGATGCGCACAGCGATGGCGAAGAGCGCCGCGATGAGCCCCGCCCATATGGCGAGGAAGAAGGGCCAATGCGGCAGGCGCAGGTCCATCGTGGAGTCGCCGCCGCCCATCGTGGACATGACCCGTCCGAAGATTTTCCACGTCATCACGGCGGTGAAGGCGAAGAGCACCGCCCAGGCGAAGAGGTTGAGCCATTTGCGCGCGGCGGGGCGCAGCGCCTGTGCCAACAGGTCCACCTTGATGTGGCTGCCGTGATAACCGACCGAGGCCATGCCCCAGGCGATGGCGATGCCGAGCATCAGGCGCGAGACGTCGAAAGCGTCCGGGATCGGACGGGCGAAGCCGTAACGCCCGATGGCCGAGGCCACGATGAGGATCGTGACGAGGCCAAGGATCACGCCGGCGATGCGTTCGATGAACCGGATCACCCGGCGCACGGGCCGGGGGGCGGGGCTGCTATCCATGATGTGTTCCCGGACGGAAAAGGTGGCGCGGGGACCACGAGCCCCCGCGCCGGGTTTCAGGCTCAGTAGTCGGCGTTACGCGCCTGAAGCGCTGCCATGTAAGCCTCGAGGATCGCGTCGGCATCGCCGCCCTTGTCGCTCACGGCAGCCTTCCACTCGTCGATCAGCGGGGCCGCGGCGTCACGCCATGCCTGGACCTCTTCTTCGGTGGGCGTGTTGAACGTCTGGCTGTCGTCGGCCATGAGCCGTTCCTTCGCGGCCATGTCGTCCTCGTACCAGCCCTGCGCGACCTTGCCGGTCCATTCGGGCGTGCAGTGATCGTCGATCACGGCCTTGTTCTCGTCCGAAAGGCCCTCGTAGCTGTCCTTGTTCATCACCATGACCTGTGCCGAGAGATAGAACGGCATGTCGAGGTGGACAGGCACTTCCTCGGTCAGTTTGAAGTCGTACATCGACCCCCAGGGGAAGGTGACGGCTTCGGCCGTGCCCTTGGACAGAGCTTCGCGCACTTCCGGGGCGGGCACCTGAACGGGGCCACCGCCGAGAAGCGAGACGAAGCGCGCCATGGTGGCGTGGGCCGGGCGCACGTTCTTGCCGGATATACCCTCGGGGCTCGTCACGGTTTCCTGCGTGTGCAGCGCGCCGGGGGCGTGGGGATGCACGAAGCAGACCTTCACGTCCGACATCTCCTGCTGCGCGCCGTATTCGGCATACCATTCATGGATCGCCATCGCGCCCTGAACGCTGTCGGAGACCATGAAGGGGATCTCAGTCGCGGCATAGATCGGGAAACGGCCTGCGGTATAGCCGGGGTTCACATAGGACAGGTCGACGATTCCGTCCTTGGCCATGTCATAGTGGTCGGGCGCACGGCCAAGCTGCTGGGCCGGGAAAATGTCGATCTGGATGCGGCCGTCCGAGGCCTCCATCACGGCTTCGGCCCAGGGCTGGATGCCCTTCGATGCGGGGGCGATGGTCGGCGGCACCCAATGCGACAGACGCAGGGTGACTTCCTGCGCGGCGAGGGTTGCGGGGACCATTGCGGTCAGGATCGCGCCAAGCGCGACGGTGGTCTTTTTCATGATATCCTCCCTGTGAGTCCGATTTGCCGGATCTCAATAATGATGGATATCAAACAAAATGCGCAAATCAAACGGATTCGTGAGATTTGCACCGGTGAAGCCCGTCAGAAGTGCGCCTTTGGCTCGTCCGGACGCCCGGCGGCGATGGCCAGCAGTCCGCCCACGAGGCAGAAGCCGATGGGGAACATTGTGAAGACCCCGAAGCCGAAGGCGTAATACATCATCGCACCCGCGAGCAGCAGGAGAATACCACCCCAGAGCGCGCGCACCTTGGCCATGGCGCCCCCGGCGATGGCCAGAAGCGGGGCCATGAAGCTCGCCATCCGGATGAATTCCTCGTTCTGGACGAATCCGAACGCCTCGCCGATCTCGACGTTGTTCCGGACGACCTCGGTGTAGCCGTAGTTGAAAAAACCCACGACCATGGCGATCAGTCCGCCGATGATGCCGAGCATGAGGGCCGCGTTGCGCATCTGTCCTGCCTCGATGTTTCGATGTCTGGGGTGTCAGATAGGGGTGCCCCATGTGCCCGATCAAGATGTCGGGGGGTCAGTCCGCCCCGGAAGATGGCTGGATCGACACGCGCGAAGACAGCGAGGCGTGGAGTTTTTCCAGCACGCGGAAGAACACCGCGAGGTCTTCGCGGGAGATTCCTTCGGTGACTTCCTGGTTCAGCGGCACCGACAACTCACGGATCGCGGCGACCAGTTTGTGGCCCTCGGAGGTCAGGGTGATCGCGTTCATGCGCCGGTCGCCCGCGACGCGCTGCCGTTCCAGATAACCCTGCGCTTCCAGGGATTTGACGAGCTTGGCGATGGCCGACTTCTTCATCGCAAGGTTTTCGGCCAGATCGTTCTGCGAGATGCCGGGATTGACCCAGATAAGGCAGAGGATGCCGATGGAGCCCGATTCGAGGTTCAGGGGCGCACGGATCGACACGCCGACCGAGCGCAGCATCGAATGGAGGTTGCGGATCATGAAAGGCAGGTCGGACGAAAGCGGACCGAGTATGATCCGGTTCTTGCCGGTTTGGCTGGTGTCGTTCACGAATGGTCCTCCAACTTCCCCACAGACTCCCCAATTCGGCTTCGTATTGCAAGCCGAGGAGGCGATAATATAGTTCATCGAGTGAACAAGATGGTCAGCGTGGCTCACAGTCTGGCCATGGGCTCGGCGTTGATGCGCCTTAAGGCGCGCTGGCGCCCGGGTTCGCTCAGGCCCCACATGCGCTGCGGCATTCTGTCATTGACAGGCCGAAAATAGTTCACAAAGATACATAAATAGGGAGGAGATGAGATGGCGCATGCGCTTGAAGGCATTTTTGCCGCCGGTTCCGGGCAAACGCCGGACGGGTCTCACGCGCCTCTTGTCCTCATCATACACGCGACAGGCACGGGATCCGTGGCCTGCGAGACGACCGAATAACCCAAGCCGGGATACAACCCCGGCGTTTTTTCAAACCTTCAGGGAGGAGACTATGAAGGACTTCATCAAGACGACGGTGCTTGGCGCCCTCATGGCCACGGCGGGCAGCGCCGTTATGGCCGAAACCGAGCTGCGCCTTTCGGTGGAAACCCCGCCGGGCCATGTGCGCAACCTCGCCGCCGAGCGCTGGGCCGAGGCCATCGAAGAGGCATCGGGCGGCGAAATGACCGTCGAGGTCTTCCCGGCCGCGCAGCTGTACAAGTCGGCTGACGCGATCCGCGCTCTCGCCTCGGGCGCGCTGGATATGTCGATCCAGGCCAACGTGACCATGAGCCAGTTCGAGCCGAACCTGTCGTTCTCGATCCTGCCGGTGTTCTTCGGGCGCACGGCGGAAGAAGCGCAGGCGGTTCTTGAAGGGCCGATCGCGGGTGAGGTCAGCGATATGCTCGCCGAGAAAGGCATCGCCGTGCCGGGCGCCGCCTTTCTCTTCGCGCCGCAGCATACCGCCTTCACCACCGAAACGGTCGTCGAAAGCTATGACGACCTGACCGGGCTCAAGCTCGCCACGCCGCCCTCGCCGGTCGTGGTCGGCGTTCTCAAGGAAATGGGCGGCGCCCCGCAGGCCGCGCGCCGGTCCGAGATCCCGCTTCTGCTCTCGCAAGGCCAGATCGACGGGATGGGCGGCGTGACCGAGCTGACCATCATCGGCGGCAAGCTGTGGGAATCCGGGATCAAGCACATCTTCGCGGACAATGCGGGATGGGGCTTTTACATGCCGGTCGTGTCGCAACGCACGATGGACAAGCTGACGGACGAGCAGCAGGCCATCATCCGTGACACTTGGACAGAGGTCGGCGAATGGGCCGCCGGCTACGCTGCGGACGAAATGGCCAAGGCGCGCGAGACGCTCGCCGCCAACGGTGTGACCGTGCTCGATGCCGATCTCGACATGGTTGCGGCGAAGCGACAGGAGCTTCTCGACCTTCAGGACTCGATCGTCTCTGACGGCGGTATGGATGCCGATTTCATCGCGCGCGTCACCGAAGCGCTCGACGGCAGCATGTAAGAAAAAACGCGTTGCCCTGCAGGGACGCGGGGCAACGCAACCGACAGGTCACCCATGATTACCCGTATTCTCACGATATGGTCTCGCATCGAGACCTTTCTCATCGGCTTGCTGCTGATCATCGCACTGGCGATCTTCCTGGGCGGCGGGCTGCTGCGCGTACTGTCGCCGGGCAACGCGGTCGACTGGGCGACCGAAGTGTCGATCTACTTCATCATCTGGGCGACCGTCCTCGCGGGCGCCGCCATCGTGCAGGAGGATCGCCACCTGCACACCGAGGTCTTCATCGCGGCTCTCAGCCCGCGCGCCCGCCGTGTGCTCGGCTGGGCCATGTCGATCTTCGCCATCGCCTTTATCGCCGTCATGCTGGTCTATGGCTGGCAGGCCTATGAATTCGCGAACCTGCTGGACGAACGCTCCGGCTCATCCCTGCGCACGCCTCAGGGGTTCGCGGTGTTCCTGCCGCTGCCTGTGGGCATGGCCCTGATCCTCGTGCGCTGTGCGCTCATGCTGATGAACGGTCAGCGTCCGTTCGGACATCTGTCCGACGTGCCGGAACGGGGGGAGTAACCGATGGACGCCTTTATCGGTCTCGGAGGAATGCTCCTCCTCATGGCGCTCGGCGCGCCGATCTTCGTGGCGCTGGGCGCAACCGCGATGGTGATGATCGCCATCGAGGGCCGCCCCCTGATGGACGCCGCGGCGCATACCGTGTCGGGCCTCAACTCGCCCACCTTCCTTGCCGTGCCGTTCTTCGTGCTGGCGGCGACCTTCATGCAGAAAGGCGGCATCGCGCGCATCATCATCGACGCGGCGGAAACGTGGGTCGGCCATTTCAAGGGCGGTCTGGGTCTGGTCGCCGTGATCGCGACGACGCTGTTCGCCGCGATTTCCGGGTCGTCCGTCGTGACCGCAATGGCGATGGGGACATTCCTGATCCCGGCGATGGTCGCGCGCAATTATGACCGGCCCTTCGCGCTGGGCCTCGTGGGGGCCTCCGGCACGATGGGCATCCTGATCCCGCCCTCGCTGTCGATGATCCTTTACGGCCTCATCGCCGAGGAAAGCGTGCCGCGCCTGTTCATCGCGGGGGTCATCCCCGGTCTCATTCAGGCGCTGCTCCTGGGCGCATGGGTCATGTTCTACTCCCGTCGCAAGGGCTATGCCTCGGGCGAGCGGGCGACGCGGGAGGAGTTCATCCGCAAAAACCTCAAGGCGCTGCCGGCCGTGGCGATCCCGCTGTTCGTCTTCGTCGGCATCTATTCCGGCTACACGACCGTGACCGAAAGCGCGGGCGTGGCGGCTGTGGCGAGCGTTCTGGTCGCCGTCTTCGTTTATCGCGAGGTCACGCTGCGCGAGATTTTCTCGATGACCGCCGAGGGCATGAAGGCCGCGTCGGGCGTGTCGTTCATCGTCATGTTCGCGCTGCTTTTCGCGCACTGGATCACCGGGTCCGGGGTGCCCACGAAGCTGGTGGAGTTCGCCATCGAGGCGGACCTGAAGCCGTGGCAGTTCCTGCTCGCGCTCAACATCATGATGCTGATCCTGGGCATGTTCCTCGACGCCATCGCGGTGATGCTGATCGTGACGCCGATCATCCTGCCGGTGCTGGCGCCTCTTGGCATCGACCCGGTGCACTTCGGCATCGTGCTGATCGTGAACATGGAGATCGCCTTCCTCACCCCGCCGATCGGCCTGAACCTCTTCGTTCTGTCGTCGATCTCGAAGGCGCCGATGTCGGAGGCCATCCGCGGGATGGTGCCCTTCGTCCTGATCATGGCGTGCTTCCTCATCCTTATCACCTACGTTCCGGAGATCACCCTATGGCTGCCGAACAGATTGATGAACTGAGGCGGGCCCCGGACCCGGTCTGGGACCCGCACGACCCTGAAACCATCGACACCTACCCGGCTGTCTGGCGCGCGCTGCGCGAATCGCACCCGGTCGCGTGGAGCGACAAGTGGGGCGGGTTCTTCACCGTGATGCGCTACGAGGACATTCAGACGGTCGAGAAGGATCACGAGACGTTCACCGCGACCAAGCTGTCCATCGTCCCTGCCTCGCCCAAGCTGGGTCTGCCGCGCCTGCCGCTGCAAAAAGACCCGCCCGAGAGCGAGCGGTATCGCAAGGCGATGAACCCATCGTTCAAGTCGAACAAGATCAAGACGTTCGAGCCGCAGTTGCGCGACCTCGTGGACCGGCTGATCGACGAGGCGAAGGACAAGGACGCCGGAAACGTGGACTTCCCCGTTCAGATCGGCGAGCCGATGAGCCAGGGCTCGCTGGGTCTGATCGTGGGGTTCGACACGGAAGAGTCGCTGGAGATCGGGCGTCTGTCGGCCACCTACGTCCACGCGATCCAGAGCCGCGACATGGGCACGGCGGCGAAGATGTCCAAGGGCGTCGATGCCTTCGCGATCAAGCTGGCGCAGAGCCGTCTGAGCGAGCCGCGGGATCCGGAGAGCGACATGGTGTCCTCCATCCTCGCCCAACCGGTGAAGGGCGAGCCGTTCACCGAGACCGAGCTTGCGGGCATGGTGCGGCTTCTGCTCGTGGGCGGTCACATCGCCTCGCGCTGCCTGATGAATTCGCTGGCGTGGCATCTGGCGACCAACCCGGAGCACGCGCAGCTTCTGCGGGACGATCCGTCGGTGAAGCCCACCTTTCGGGACGAGATCCTGCGGTTCTACCCGGCGAACCAGAGCCTCGCCCGCGTGGCGGCGAAGGATACGGTCCTGAACGGCACCTTCATCCCCAAGGGCACGCCGGTCGCGATGAACTACGGTTCGGCAAACCGCGACCCGCGGGCGTTCGACGACCCCGAGACTTTCGATCCGCGCCGCAGCCCCAACCGACACATCACGTTCGGCTATTCGACGCATATGTGCATGGGGCAGGCGATGGCGAAATTACAGATCGACGTGATGACCGATGCGCTGACCGCGCAGCCGGGACTGAGCGTAGTTGGCACCCCGACATGGGGCCGCTGGACCGAATTCGGCATCAACACCCTGACGCTCGACATGCGAGGTGCGACATGAGCCACAAGCCCGACTTCACGGTCCCCGAGACCGAAGACTTCGACAGCCCGCACGCGCTGTTCGCCGAGTTGCGCAGCCATTGCCCGGTCGCGTGGTCGGACGAAATGGGTGGTTTTTGGGCCGTGACCAAACACGCCGATGCCAAGGCCGTTCTGGAAGACTGGCAGATGTTCACGACCACGGTGCAGAACGTGGTGCCGCGCGTGGCGACCACACAGCGCCGGCCTCCGCTGCACCTCGATCCGCCGGCCAACACGCCCTATCGCAACGCGATCCAGAAGTTCCTGACGCCGAACCGCCTCAAGGAATGGGAGCCGAAGCTCGAAGTCATGGTGGCCCGGTTTCTGGACCCCTGGATCGAGGCGGGCGGGGGCGACATCTGCAAGGAGTTTTCCTTCCTCCTGCCGATCGCGCTGCTGGCCGATTTCTTCAACCTCTCGCCCGACAAGGCCGAGTTGATCCGCGAGGTGGGGGCCGAGTTCAACATGGCGTTGCAACGGCAGGACTTCGACCTGCTGCGCCAGAAGTCCGACGAGCTTTACGACATTGCCGCCGACCTGATCGCGGACCGTCACGCCAACCCGCGCGACCCCGACGCGGACCCGACGGCGAGCCTTCTGGCGGTGCGGGTGGATGGCGAACCGCTGGCCGACGACCTGATCCTCGGCGCGCTGCGCCAGTTTCTGCTGGTGGGGATCATCGCGCCCACGACCTTCATCGGGTCGATGGCGGTCCACCTGTCGCGCCACCCGGAGCATCACGCGGAGCTGTCCGAGAATCCCGATCTCGTGCCCGACGCGTTGGAGGAGCTCTTGCGGCTCTACACCCCGTATCGCGGCTTCGCGCGCACGGCGCGGGAGGATACCGAGATTTCCGGATGCCCGATCTCCAAGGGCGATCCGGTGGCCATCGTGTTCACCTCGGCCAATCGGGACGAGGACGTGTTTCCCGACCCGCATACCTACCGGCTCGACCGCGAGGCGCGCGATCTGCTGACCTTCGGGCGCGGGCCGCATATGTGCCCCGGCGCACCGCTGGCACGCGTGCTGTTGCGCGAGACGCTCAAGCAACTCACCCAGAAAACCGCGCGGCTGGAGCAACGCGGCGACATGGATATGACCAACTGGCCGGAATACGGCCCTCTCAGCGTCTCGTTCGACGTGGTGACGCGTTAGGAAAAACTCGACCCCGATCAGAGGCGGACGAGCTGTTTGCCCTGCTTGGCCCCGGTCATCATCCGAACGAACGCTTCGGGCACCCGTTCGAACCCGTCGAGCACGTCCTCGCGATACTGGATGTGACCGTCGCGATACCATTGGGCGAGCTTGGCGAAAGCCTCGTCGCGCCGGTGCCACCAGTCGAAGACGATGAGCCCCTCGATCCGGGCGCGGGTGACGATGAGGCGTGAGGACGCGCGCAGGCCGATATCCTCGCTTGGTGCCTTGTCCACCACCGCGATGCGGCCGCAGATGATGACGCGGGCGCGGGTGGCGAGCCGCGACAGTACCGCGTCATGGATCGGCCCGCCGGTGTTGTCGAAGAACACGTTCACGCCGTTGGGGGCGAGATCGTCGAGGGCCGCGCCGATGTCCGGGCAGGTCTTGTAGTTGATGCCGGCATCGAAACCGAGCGCGCGGCAATGGTTTAGCTTGTCGTCGCTGCCCGCGATCCCGATGACGGTCGCGCCCATAAGCTTGGCGATCTGGCCCACGAGTTGCCCGACCGCCCCGGAGGCCGCCGAGACGACGAGTACGTCGCCGGGCACGGGTCGCCCGATCTCGGTCAGGCCGACATAGGCGGTCAGGCCGGGCATCCCGAGCCACGACAGCGTCGCCTGTTCCGGAACGCCCTCGGGCACCCGGTTGGTGGCGGCCGAACCGGGCAGGTCGGGCGTCAGCACCGCGTATTCCTGCCAGCCGACGCTCATCGACTCGGCCATGTCGCCCACATTCCAGTCGGGGTGGTTGGACGCGATGACCTCGCCCACACCGCCGCCATGCATGACACCGCCGGGCGCGACACCGGCGGCATAGTTCGCGGCGGGCGAAATGCGGCCGCGCATGTAAGGATCGAGCGAGAGCCATTTCACGCGGATCAGGATCTGTCCCGGGCCCGGTTCTGGCCGCTCGGTTTCGACCATGCGCCACGTTGCCTCGGTCGCCGCGCCGTCTGGATAGGTGTCGAGCACCCATTGCCGGTTCATCATGGTCATGGCCCTCCCAGCCCCGTTTCCTCCCGGATAGCCGCCACGGGCGGGGGCGACAACAGGCGTGGGTTTCGTGGTGCCTTACCGGAATGTGAAAAGACAGCGCGCTGTAAGCGCCCTACGGTGGGTCGGGACAGGATCGCCCGGCGGGACACAGAGGGGCGGCACGCCATGACGGCTGGTGCCGCCTAACGTCTTGCTGATAGGTTCGCGCGAACGCCAAGGACCCGCCCGCGGGCGGACCGGCACAGGTAAGGTTTTGACATAGATGCGGTTTGGCTGGATCAAATCGGCCCTCATCCAGATTGTCGCAGTCACCGCCGTCGTGGCGGCGTTTCTCGCCATCTGGGTGACACAGGTGCCATCGGCGCGGGCGTGGCTCGACGAAGCCGGGATCTCCGACGTGATCGGCCTGCCGCCCGCCGAGGCAGCAGAGGAAGCCAGCGGGCCGCGCCGGTTCGGCGGGTTCGGCCCGGCCAAGGTCATCACCGCACCTGTCGGGACGGGCGCGCTCAATGACCGGATCACCGCCATCGGCGACGGTCGCGCGCTGCGGTCTGTCGCGGTCCGCGCCGAGGCCAGCGGGCGGATCACCGAGATCGGCTTTCGCGCAGGCGACATGGTCGAGGAAGGCACCGTCATCTTCCACCTCGATGACGAGGCAGAAACCATCGCGCTCGACCGCGCCCGACTCCTGCTCGAAGATGCGCAATCGGATGCCGACCGGCTCGACCGGCTGCGGCAGGCCGGTTCGGCGACCGCGGTGGCCCTGAGCGAGGCGGAGCTTGCGTTGCGCACCGCCGAACTGAGCGTGCGGCAGGCGGAATTCGACCTCGATCAGCGCGTGGTGCGTGCGCCGATCGCGGGCTGGGCCGGGCTGCTGGAATACGAGGTCGGCGACCGCGTGAGCGCGACCGAGGAACTCGTCGTCCTGTCGGACCGCAGCGAAATCCAGATCGACTTCCGCGTGCCGGAGCGTGTGCTCGGGTCGCTCGAAACCGGCATGTCGATCACCGCGAGCCCGCTCGCCCTTCCGGGGGTCGAGATTGAGGGCGAGGTGGTGGCCATCGACAACGTGGTCGACCGCAACAGCCGCACCGTGCGGGTGCTGGGCCAGCTTGCCAACGACGGCGACAGGCTGCGGGAAGGGATGTCGGTCGAGGTCGAGCTGGCCTTCGAAGGCGACCCTTATCCGACGGTCGATCCGCTCGCCGTTCAGTGGTCCTCGGACGGCTCCTTCGTCTGGACCGTGCGCGAGGGCAAGGCGGTGCGGGTGCCGGTCGAAATTCGCCAGCGCAATTCCGAAGCGGTGCTGGTGGAGGGCGCGCTCGAACCCGGTGAGCCGGTGGTGATCGAGGGGGTGCAGACGCTGCGCCCGGGCGCCGAGGTGGAGGTCGAGGACGACCGCGCCGCGCTCGCACGTCCCGACTTGCCCCTGCGCAAGTCCTGAGCGGAGGGCAGGCCATGAACGACGAACCCGATCAGACCCCGGACGAAACACCGCACGTCCCACCGCAGGAGACCGGGGGGATCGGCCTGTTTGTGCGCCGCCCCATCCTCGCCTTTGTCCTCTCCGCGCTGATCCTGATCGCGGGTTTCGCCGGTCTGTCGGGCATCGAGATTCGCGAATTGCCGGATGTGGACAGCCCCGTGGTCACGGTCACGACGAACTTCCCCGGCGCATCTCCGGAAACCGTGGATCAGGAGATCACGGCGCGGGTCGAGGGGGCCGTGGGCCGCGTCTCGGGAATCCGGACGATTTCATCCAGCTCGCGCTACGGACGCAGCCGGGTGACGCTGGAATTCGGCGACAGCGTGGATCTCGACGTGGCCGCGACGGACACGCGCGACGCGATGGCGCGGATTTCGAACCAGTTGCCGGAGGGGGCCGATGACCCTCGGATCGTCAAGGCCGATGCCAACGCCCAGCCCGTGCTGCGGGTCTCGGTCACATCGCCCTCCCGCTCACCGCAGGAGCTGACGCAGCTCGTGTCGGACCGGGTCGAGGACAGGCTGTTTTCGGTCACCGGTGTGGCCGATCTTCAGGTCTACGGCGACCGCGCACCGATCTTTCGCGTCGACATAGACCAGCGCAAACTGGCCGCGCGGGGGCTGACGCTGGCCAACCTGCGCAGCGCGCTTGCCACGGTCGCCTTCGACGTGCCGGCGGGCGACCTGTCGGGGGCGCGCCAGACGATCAACGTGCGCACGACCGCGATGATCTCGACCACCGAAGCCTTCGAGGAACTGGAGGTCGCGGAAAACGTGCTCCTGGGCGACGTCGCGCAGGTTTCGCTTGGCCCGGCGCCGAATGAGACCGTGCTGCGCGCCAACGGCCAGACCGGGGTGGGTATCGGCATCATCCGGCAGGCCACGTCGAACACGCTGGAAATCTCCGAGAACGTCCACCGGGTCGTGGATGAGCTGTCGCAGACGCTTCCCGACGATGTGGATATTTTCGTCAGCTCGGACGACGCGATTTTCATCAACGGCTCGATTCAGGAAGTGCTCAAGACCCTCGGGCTGGCCGTCGCCATCGTGATCGCGATCATCTTTCTATTCCTGCGCAACCTGCGCGCGACGCTGATCCCGGCGCTCACCATGCCGGTCGCGCTGATCGGCACGCTCGCCGCGCTTTACCTTGTCGGCTTCTCGGTCAACATCCTGACCCTGCTCGCGCTCGTGCTGGCTACGGGCATGGTCGTGGACGACGCCATCGTGGTGCTGGAGAACATCGTGCGCCACCGGACGCGCGGCACCGGCCCGCGCGCCGCCGCCGTGATCGCGACGAAGGAGGTCTTCTTTGCCGTCGTCACAACCACCGCGACGCTGGCCGCCGTGTTCATACCGCTGTCGTTCCTGCCCGGTCAGGTGGGCGGGCTGTTTCGCGAGTTCGGCTTCACGCTCGCCATAGCGGTCATGCTGTCCTCCGTCGTGGCGCTTACGCTTTGCCCGGTGCTGGCGAGCCGCCTGCTGACCAAGCCGGTCAACCCGAATCCGCGCGGGCCGCTCGTCTGGCTGGGCAACCGGCTCGTCGCGCTCTATCGCGGGGTTCTCACCCTGTCGCTGCGCGCGCCATTTGTCGTGCTGGCCATCGCCGCGCTCTTTGGCGCTACGGCGTGGTTCATGGCGGGGGGCATCCGGAGCGAGCTGACCCCGCGTGAAGACCGGGCGGTCGTGCTCCTTTCGGTCACTGCGCCGCAGGGCGTCGCGCTCAACTACACCACCGGCAAGATGGCCGAGATCGAGCATGGGATCGAACACCTGCGCGAAAGCGGTGAAGTCACCAGCGTTTTCTCCATCACCGGTTTCGGCGGCAACACGTCGCGCGGCTTCATGGTCATGGGCCTTGCCCCGTGGGATCAGCGGGACCGAAGCCAGGACGAAATCGCGGGGGACATCAACGCGGCGCTAGGCGATGTGATCGGCTTGCGCGCCTTCGTGATCCAGCCCAATTCCCTTGGCATCCGGGGGGCGGGCCGGGGCCTGACCTTCGCGATCACGGGCAACAATTACGATCAGCTTGCGGGCGTGGCGGAAGACCTTGTCGCGCGCATGTCCGAGAACCCGGCGTTCGGCAACGTGCGGCTCGGGTTCGAGACGACCATGCCGCAGCTTTTTGTCGAGATCGACCGCCGCCGTGCCGCCGACCTCGGCGTCGACATCACCGGGCTGGGCGAGGCGTTGCGGGCCGTGCTGGATGGTCGCTCGGTGGGCGAGCTGTTCATTGACGACACGTCCTATGACATCCAGATGCTGTCGTCCTCGAACCCGGTGAACGATCCTTCCGACCTTGAAAACGTCTTCGTGCGCGCAGGCGACGGCCAGATGATCCCCATGTCCACTTTCGTGACGCTGACGGAGCGCGCGGTGGCGCCGGAACTGAACCGGGAGGGGCAGAACCGCTCGGTCGAGATCTCCGCCGGCCTGACCCCCGCCATGTCGCTGGGCGCGGCGATGGAGGCGGTGGAGCGTCTGGGCGACGAGTTGCTGGCCGAGGAAAACCGGATCGTGCCGCTGGCCGAAGCCGCGACGCTGGACCAGACCTCCTCGGGCCTGTTCATGACCTTCGGCTTCGCGATCCTCGTCGTCTTCCTCGTGCTGTCGGCGCAATTCGAAAGCTTCGTCTCGGCGGTGGTCGTCATGTCCACCGTGCCCTTCGGACTTGCCTGTGCGGCCATTGCGATGGTGCTGACGGGCCTGTCGCTCAACGTCTATTCGCAGATCGGTCTGGTGATGCTCATAGGCATCATGGCCAAGAACGGGATTCTGATCGTGGAGTTCGCGAACCAGTTACGCGACCGGGGCTATGCCCTGCGCGACGCGATTTTCGAGGCGTCCACCATCCGGCTGCGCCCGGTGATGATGACCATGACCTCGACCGTTCTGGGCGGGGTGCCCCTGATCCTGTCGTCGGGTGCCGGGGCCGAGGCGCGGGAGGCGCTGGGCTGGGTGATCGTGGGCGGGCTTGGCCTCGCCACGTTGTCGACGCTCTTTCTGACCCCGGTGGTCTATCTCCTCCTCGCCCGGTTCACGAAGCCCAAAGTGGAGGCCGAGAAACGGCTGGCGCGGGAAATGGCTGCGGCTGCCGAAGCCTGACTCTGCGGTTTTCCGTGGCGTGCGAAATGCGCTATGCGCGTGGCGAGGCAGCGCAGGACGGACCCATGACACAGACGATCGACCCCCGTGAATGCAGTTGGGACGTGGATGGACTGACCCTCGCCGGGCTGGCCTGGGGGCCTGAGGACGGCACTCCGATTCTCGCCCTGCACGGCTGGATGGATCACGCGGCGAGCTTCGCCGAATTGGCCCCGCGCCTCACCGGCTGCCATGTCGTCGCGCTCGACCTGAGCGGACAGGGCCACAGCGGCCACCGCGCCGCGCATGCGACGTATAACATCTGGGACGACCTTCCGCAGATCGCCGACGTGATCGACCAGCTTGGCTGGGCTGACTGCGTGCTTCTGGGCCACTCGCGCGGCGCGAACATCTCGACCCTGTTCGCAGCCGCCCAGCCTGAGCGGGTGCGCGCCCTGATCGCGCTCGACTCGCTGGTGCCGGAACCCAGCGATCCGGAGGCCACCGTGACGACCTTGCGGGCCTTCATCGAACAGACGCGCAAGATGAAGGCGCGTGCGCCGCGCACCTTCCCGTCGCGCGCGGCCTATGTCGCGCGGCGGCAGGAACAGGGCAATTCCCGTCAGACCTCCGAGGCGCTGGCCGACCGCGCGCTCGAAGCCGTGGCCGAAGGCGTCCGCCTGCGTGGCGACCCGCGCCTGTTCGCGAGTTCTGCGGTCCGGCTCAGCCAGGCGGATGTCGAAACCGTCCTGCGCGGCCTCACCTGCCCGGTGCTCAACATCTGGGGTGACGCGGGCCTTTTGCACAAGCGCGACAAGGCGCAAGGGATGGTGCGCCTCGCCCGCGATGTGATCGCGGACTACACCTGCCTCGAGGTCGCGGGCGACCATCACTTCCACCTCGACCCTGATGCGGCAGAGCGCATCGCCCCGGCGGTTCTGACGTTCCTTGCCCGCGTGACCTGAGGGGTCGGCGGCGCCTCTTCTCCCAACAGTGTTTTGGACAGCGTGCCCTGCCGCGCTAACATGCCGGAACAAAAGGGAGGAACGCCATGTACGCCTTGCGCCGATTCGCCGTGCGCCGGTCACGGCAGTTCGAGTGGATCTACCAGCGGTTCGAAACCGTGCTCGCCGCGCTGGACCCGCTCCTGACCCGGATCGGCTACGGCAGGCTCGAACGTCCCGTCGCCTTTGTCGAAAAGCAGCTCAAGGGTCTCTTGTTCGACTGCCAGATGTGCGGGCAATGCGTCTTGTCCTCCACCGGCATGTCCTGCCCGATGAACTGCCCCAAGCAGCTTCGCAACGGTCCCTGCGGCGGTGTGCGCCCCGGTGGGTTCTGCGAGGTGAAGCCGGACATGCGCTGTGTCTGGGTCGAGGCCTGGGATGGCGCGTCGCGGATGAAGCATGGTGACAAGATCGAGGTCGTCCTGCCCCCCGTGGACCGGCGTCTGCACGGCAGCTCCGCCTGGCTGCGGGCGAGCCGTGAGCGGGTTCAAGCGCTCGCGGAATCGGTCGAGAGCAACCGAACGGCCCTCGCCCGCGCCTATCCCGAGGCCCGCAAGAGCGCCCCGACCTCAGCCCCGCTGACCGAAGAGACCCGCAAGGAGGGGGCCGCACGATGAGCCTGTTCTTTTCCGACCCGAACGCCATCCGCCCCTATGAGCCGATCCCCGAGGGGCACAAATCCGGCAGCGTGCTGGAACGTGTCCTGCGGGCCGGGGAATTCGCCGTCACGTCGGAATTGAACCCGCCCGACAGCGCGGACCCGGAGGACGTGTTCGCGGCGGCCAAGCCGCTGTCCGAAGTCACCGATGCGATCAACGCGACGGATGCGTCGGGGGCCAACTGCCACATGTCCTCGCTCGGGATCTGTTCGCTCCTCACCCGCACCGGCCACGGCTCGGTCTACCAGATTTCCTGCCGTGACCGGAACCGGATCGCCATTCAGGGCGATGTTCTGGGCGCGGCGGCGATGGGGGTGCGCAATGTGCTTTGCCTCACCGGCGACGATGTGGGGGCAGGGGATCAGCCGGGGGCGAAGCCGGTCTTCGACCTCGATTCCGTTTCGCTCATCCGCATGATCCGCACGATGCGCGACGAGGGCCGGTTCCTGTCCGGCCGGGAGATCGTCAAGCCGCCCCGGCTGTTCATCGGCGCGGCCGAGAACCCCTGTGTCGATCCCGTCGATTTCCGGGCCGAGCGGCTGGCCAAAAAGGTGGATGCGGGCGCGGACTTCATCCAGACGAACTACATTTTCGACATTCCCCGCTTTGAACGCTTCATGGAGCGAGTGCGCGACAGGGGGTTGGACAAGCGCGTGTTCCTGCTTGCCGGTGTCGGGCCGCTCGCTTCAGCCAAGGCTGCGCGCTGGATGCGCTCGAACGTGCCCGGTCTGCATATCCCCGACGCCGTGATCGACCGTCTGGAAAAGGCTGACAAGCCGGGGGAGGAGGGGCGCCGGATCTGTGTCGAGCTGATCCAGCAGGTGAAGGAGATCGCGGGCGTCTCGGGCGTTCACATCATGGCCTACCGGCGCGAACACCTCGTCGCGGATATTCTGCGCGAAGCGGGGATCGCACGCCCGCAAAAGGAAATCGCCTGACGCAAGACCGGCAAAAAGTCCGCGCCTCGTGTTGACATCGCAACGCCAACCCGTCATGTCATGTGTTGACACCGCAACGCATATCGTCTGCTGTCACGTCATGAAGGGAGGAAGCCCATGGCCATCAAATCCGACGGTCCCCAGTCGCTCGCCGAGCTGATGGAGACAATTCCGAACGTCACGGATCACCTGTTCCAGAACCCGCCGAAGAACGCGCTCACCATCTATACCCAGATGATGCCCGGCGACGGTGTTCGCCCCGAGTTCACGACGTGGCGCGATGAACAGACCGCCTGGCGCAACACCATCGCGGTGCATGACCAGACCTACCACATGCATTCGCTCCATGTGCGGGGCAAGGATGCGCTGGCCTTCACGCAGTATCTGTCGGTCAACACCTTCAAGAATTTTGAAATCGGCGCGGCCAAGCAGCTCGTCTGCTGTTCGCCCGAGGGCTATCTGATCGGCGACGCGATCCTCTATCACATGGCCGAGAACGACTACATGGTCGTGGGCAACCCGGCGACGACCGACTGGGTGAAATACAATGCCGAGACGCTCGACTACGACGTGACCACCGAAGAAGACCCGATGTGGACGCTGAACAAGAACAAGCGCCGCGAGTTCTACCGGTTTCAGGTCGAAGGCCCGAAGGCGTGGGAGCTTCTGGAGGAATTGAACGGCGGGCCTCTGCCCGAGATCAAGTTCTTCAAATCCGCCGAGATCAAGCTGGGCGGTCACACGGCGCGCGGTATGCGTCACTCGATGGGCGGGATGCCCGGGCTGGAGATTTACGGGCCCTGGGACGAGTATCGCGACGTGAAGCGGCTCATCCAAAAGACCGGCAAGAAATACGGCCTGCGCATGGTCGGCTCCATCGCCTATTTCACCACCGTGATCGAAAGCGGCTGGTGGGCCGTGCCCGTGTCCGGCGTCTATACCGGGCAGGGCACCGAAGACTACCGCCGCTGGATGTCGCCCAAGCACGCCTCGATGCGGATGTCGCTGGGCGGCAGCCTCTATTCCGAGAATATCGAGGATTACTACGTCACGCCTTACGACGTGAACTATGGCCACATCATCAAGTTCGACCATGACTACATCGGGCGCGACGCGCTCGAGGCGATGAAGGACAAGCCGCATCGCCGCAAGGTGACGCTTGTTTGGAACGCCGAGGACGTGATGAAGGTCCAGCAGAGCCAGCTCGAGGATACGGGCGAAGTGCCGCCGCTGCCGATCACCATGCCGCTCGCCGCCATCGCGCGGATGCACTACGACCGGGTCGAGGACACGGACGGCAACATGATCGGGCTCGCGACCTATCCGGGCTACACGGCGAACGAAAAGGCGATGATGTCGCTGGCCTCTGTGGACATGGATTTTGCCGAGCCGGGCACCGAGGTCGTCCTGATCTGGGGCGAAGATGGCGGCGGGAGCCGCAGCGCGGGCAACATCGAACCGCACCGTCAGGTGAAAATCCGCGCCACGGTCGCGCCGAGCCCGATTTCCAAGGCCGCGCAAAGCTATCGCTCGGACATCGGCATCAAGCGCGGCTCGCTCGAGGACGCGTAATGGATGACCCCGGCGGCACGCCGCCGGGGTTTCGTCGAGGGAGGACGACATGACGACAGCGACGACACGGGCGGATGAGACCCGCACGGCGTGGAAAGCGGTTCTGGAGAAATACCACGAAGACCGCGACGCGCCGCTGAACGAGGATTACTGGTCGGACAAGGACACATGGTCGCGCGACCAGATCCGCGCGGTGCAGGATGAAAAGATCGCGGCCGTCGCACCGTTTCTATATGAAAACAGCGACTTCTACCGTCGCCGTTTCGACAAGCTGGGCGTCGCGCCCACGGACCTCAGGGACGTGGACAGCATGATCGCCAACTGGCCGGTCGTGACCAAGCAGGAGATGATGGAGGACGCCGAGGCGCATCCGCCCTATGGCACCTACACCACTTGTGGCGAGGCTGAATGGGCCGACCGGGGCTGGATGCTGTTTTCCTCCTCCGGCTCCACCGGCACGCCGCGCGTGTTTCGCTACACCCATTTCGACCGTCAGTATTGGGAGCAGGCGAACGCCCGCGCGCTTTATTCCGGCGGTCTGCGCAAGGGCGACGTGGGCCTGCCGATGACCGGCTTCGGCCCCCATGTCTTTGCTTGGGGCGTGCAATACACGCTGGCCAAGATGGGTCTGCCTGTCGTGCCGGGCGGCGGGATGGACGGCCATGCCCGCGCGTCGCTCATCGAACGGTTCAACCCGACCACGCTGATCTGCACGCCGTCCTACCTGCTCTACCTCGGCCGGGTGATGCAGGACATGGGCAAGGACCCCGCCAAGACCTCGGTCAAATGGCTGGTCACGGGGGGCGAGCCGTTTTCGGGTGTCGCGGGCACGCTGGAGCGGATTCAGGACCTTTGGGGCGCCAAGTCGCTCGAATTCTATGGCTGCACCGAGGCTTCGCCCCATTGCGGCGGCTATTCCTGCCCGGAATACCAGGAGGGGGATGAGCCGTTCATTCACCTGATGGAGGACATTCAGGTCTGGGAAACGGTCGATCCGAACGGCCTCACCCCGGTGGCCGAGGGCGAGCGCGGGCTGACGGTCTGCACGAACCTGAACTCGGAAAGCTCGGCCCAGCTTCGGTTCCTCGTCGGTGATTACACCCGCCTCAGCCATGAGCCCTGCGCCTGCGGGCGCAACCATGTGCGCGGCATGGGATGCATGACGGGCCGCTCGGATGACCTCATCAACCTGCGCGGTATCAAGTTCTTCCCGGTTCAGATCGAGGAAGCCGTGCGCGCCTATCCCGGAACGGGCGACGAATTCCAGATCCGACTGACCACTCAGGAGGATGGGCTGGACGTGATGACCGTGGTGGTCGAACACCCTGACGGCAACGTGGCCGGCGACGTGGCGAAAGCGATCCGCACCCGTTGCGAAATACGCTGCGCGGTCGAGGTGGCGGCACCGGACAGCCTTCCGAAGTCGGAAATGAAGGCCAAGCGGGTCTATGACGAGAGGAACAAGTGATGTTGTCGAGCACCCTGACACGCCGCGTCGAATGGGGCGATTGCGACCCTGCCGGGATCGTCTTCAACCCGCAGTTCTTTCGCTGGTTCGATCACGGCACCACGATGCTGTATGAGGCCGCGGGCTGGCCCAAGCAGGAGATGCTCGCGCGGTTCGACGCCGCGGGCTGCCCGCTGGTCGATACCCGCGCAACGTTCAAGGCGCCCTGCCGCTATGGTGACGACGTCGAGATCACGACCGAAATCGCCGAAGTGAAAGAGCGCAGTTTCGACATCCGCCACACGCTCACCAAGGACGGCAAGGTCTGTGTCGAAGGCACGGAAACGCGTGTCTGGACAATGAAAGACCCGGAACGCGGTATCAAGTCCGCCCCGATCCCCGCCGAACTCGTGGCCCGCTTCAAGGGCGAAACCTGAGCCTCTTTCCGGTCTTGAAATATCCCGGGGGGTCCGGGGGGCTGGCCCCCCGGCGGGTCGCCGCGGGCCCCGGTCCGTGGCGAAAGCGCTAGAGCCGGTCCACGTTCTTTCGCATCAGGCGGATCACCCGCAGGAACGCCTCCAGATCATCCGGGTCGGCCCCTTCGATCAGCTTTTTCTCGCGTTCCAGCGCAGCGGCGAGGATTCGGTCGTGCAACTCGTATCCGGCGGCGTTCAGCTCCCAGGTCCGTCGCCGGGGATCGCTTTCCATCGCTTCGAAGTCCACGAGCCCCAACTCGGCCAGCTTGTTGAGCGACCGGCTCGTCGCGCCCTTGTCGATCGAGATGACCTCGACGATCCGCGCGGCGGGAATGCGCGGCTCGATCGCCAGCATGGAAATCACGCGCCAGTCGGCAATGCCGATCCCGAAGGTTTTCAGATATTCCGATGACGCGCCCAGCGAGAGCGCGTTGTTCACGGACGACAAAAAATAGGGGATATAGGTGGTGATATCGACGATATCCCGCCCGTCCTTGTTGCGGCGGGTCGGGCTTGAAATCCGGCCCTCGGGACACACTGTCCGGTCACCTCTCACTGCGGCACGTCCTGTCTTGTTCGTCCGTTAACGACATCCACCTGTCCGCTCCGCCACGCCAAGTCAAGGTTGCGGGCCTCATGCGCCGGCCAGTCCGACGCCGACGTGGCGTTCGATGATCGACGGATCGGCCCGCAGAGCCTCGGCGCTCGCGTCCTGCACGATCTCGCCGGCGTCGAGGATGATGACACGGTCGGCGAAGTCGAGCGCGAGTTCGGTGTGCTGTTCGACGAGGAGGAGCGTGTGGCGCCCGTCGGCGGACAGCGTCTCGAACGTCTCCATCAGCATGTCGCAGATCACCGGGGCCAGCCCTTCGAGCGGTTCGTCCAGCATCAGCACCTCGGGTCGCCCCATGAGCGTGCGCGCGATGGCAAGCATTTGCTGCTCGCCACCCGACAACTGCCCGCCGCCGTTGCGCCGCCGCTCCTTGAGCCGAGGGAAGAGCGCAAAGGCCTCCTCCAGCGTGGCATCGCCGCGCAGGCCGGAGAGCAGGTTCTCCTCGACCGAGAGGGACGGGAAGATGTCGCGCGTCTGCGGCACGAGCCCAAGCCCGGTGCCCGCCCGCCGGTGCGGCGCCACCCGGTCGATGACCCGCCCGCCCATCGCGACGTGGCCGGAATGAAGCTGCGTGAGCCCCATGATCGTGCCCAGAAGCGTGGTCTTGCCCACCCCGTTGCGCCCGATGATGGCAAGCCGCTGGCCCTTGGGCACGTCGAAGCTCACGCCATGCAGAACGGTCGTGTCGCCATAGCCCGCCACAACGTTGTCCAGCGACAGGATCGGATCAGCCATGATTGCGCCCTCCGAGATACAGGTCCCGCACCTGCTGGTTCGCCGCGATCTCCTCCGGCGTGCCCTGGGTCAGGATCGCGCCGTTCACCAGCACGATGATCGACCGCGCAACGCGAAAGACGAGCTTCATGTCATGCTCGATGATGAGCACGGCAAGGTCGTCGGGCAATGCCTCGATCGCATCGGTGATGAGGTGGCTGTCCGAAGACGGCACCCCCGCCGCCGGTTCGTCGAGGATCAGAACACGGGGCTTCAGCATCAGCGTCATCGCCATCTCGACCAGTCGCTGCTGTCCATAGGCAAGGTCATCGACCCGCTTGTCGCCCATATCCATCAGGCGGAATGCGCCGAGTTGCGCGTCGATCTCGTCCTCGGCCTCGCCCCAGCTATCGGCCCGCCGGAACCAGGCGCGTCCCCGTTCGTCGCGCTCTTGTTGGGCCAGGCGAAGGTTCTGGCGCACCGTGAGATCGCGAAACAGGGTGGTGATCTGGAATGTCTTGGCGACGCCTGCCTTGACCCGCTGCGCCTCGTTCAACGCCCGCAGGTCCTGTCCGTCCAACGTGATCTCGCCCGCGCTTGGGGTGAGAATGCCGGTGATGAGGTTCGAGAACGTCGTCTTGCCTGCCCCGTTCGGCCCGATCAGCGCGGTGCGCGATCCGGGCGGCAGGTCGAGGTGGATGTCCTGCGCGACCGTCAGCCCGCCGAAACTCTTGTTGAGGCCGCGTACCTGAAGCCCGCTCATGTCCGCCCCCGCATCAGACGCGCGAGGGCCGTGGGCAGGTGGGACAGCCCCCTTGGCAGGAAGAACACGACGCCCAGAACCATCAGACCGATCAGGAACAGCCAGTTGAACGGATCGGCCGCGGCGGCGACGTGATGCACCGTCATGAAGATGACCGTCCCGATCACCGCACCGTAAAGCCGCCCGGTGCCGCCGAGGATAAGCATGATGAGCGCCTCGGCCGACAGGTTGAAGCTGTAGACCTCAAGGCTCACGAGCTGCGTCACCTGTGCGGCGAGCGCCCCCGCGACCCCGGCGATACCCCCGCCCAGCGTATAGGCCAGCACGAGCCGCCGGTAGACAGGCGCGCCGATGGCCGCCATGCGCTCGGGGCTTTCGTGGATGCCCTTGAGGCTCAGCCCCAGCGGCGCATTGGCCAGCCGCTTGAGCAACAGGAACACCGCAAAGACCACGACGAAGACGTACCAATAGGCCGTCTTGCCGATGAAATCGAACTCGAAGAGCCCCACCACGGGCTCCATCCGGATACCGCGCAACCCGTCTGCGCCGCCGGTCACATCACGCGCCTTGTTCGCGATCTCGTGACAGATGGAGGCGACGGCGATGGTCAGCATGATGAGCGTGAGGCCCCGCGCGCGCATCAGAACGAGGCCGGAGACGAAGGCGAGCACGGCCCCCGCCAGCGCACCCACGACCAGACCAGGCAGGGGCGCGGCGGTCACATGAACCGCGAACAGCCCCGCGGCATAGGCCCCGGTGCCATACATCGCAGCCTGTCCCAGCGTGGCGATGCCCGCGAACCCCAGAACGAGGTCGAGCGACAGGACCAGCAGCACCATGATGAGGATGCGGGTCAGGAAGGCGAGGTTGTAGGGAAACAGGAAATAGGCCGCGATGACGACAGCGATCAGGATCGCTTCGCCGAGGAACGGAACACCCGCGATCCGGCCCGTACGTTTGGGGGTGATGGTCGTGTCGCTCATGCCGTGCGCCCCCACAATCCGTTGGGTCTGAGTGCCAGGAACAGGATGATGCAGCCGTAGAAGAAGATCGTCCCGAAGTCGGGCACGAGGTAGCGCGTCGCGGTGTCGAGGATGCCAAGTCCCAGCGCAGCCGCGAACGAGCCCGAGATCGACCCCATGCCGCCCACCGCGACGACGATCAGGAACAGCACCATGTAGCGCAACGGGTAATAGGCCTCGATCGGCATCATCTCGGCCCCCAGGATACCGCCGAGCGCGGCGAGGCCCGCGCCCAGGCAGAAGGTGACGGAATAGATTAGCCCGGTGTTGATCCCGATGGCGGACGCGGTCGCGCGGTTGTCGACGGCGGCGCGCAGGCGGATGCCGAACCGGGTGCGGTCGATCAGGAGCCAGAGCCCCGCGATCACCGCGATCCCGACGCCGATGACGATCAGCCGGTGCAGGGGCAGGGTCCGGAAGCCGAGGTCGACGCTCTGGGCCAGCACCTCGGGCAGCGGCAGGGCGAGCAGCGATGAGCCGAGCAGACGGTTCACGGTCGCGATCATCAGGAAGGTCAGGCCGATGGTGGCCAGCACCTGTTGCAGATCCCCGAAGCCGTAGATCCGGCGATAGATCAGCCGTTCCAGCGGCCAGGCGAGCGCGACGGCACCTGCGATGCCCAGCGGCGCGGCGAGCCAGAAGCTCATCCCCTGATCGGCGATAAGCCAGTGCCCCACGGCCCCGCCCACCAATGCGAACCCGCCATGCGCAAGGTTGATGACCCGCATCAGGCCCATCGTCACCGACAGGCCGACCGAGATCATGAACAGGATCATGCCATAGGCGACCCCGTCGATCAGGATGTTGAGGATAAGCGACATGTGTGCCTGCGTCGTGTTCAGGGACGCGGGCGACCCGAAGGGCCGCCCGCCGTCAGTCTTACTCGGGCCAGCCGAGGTCGCCCACGGTGGCGATCACGCCCTTTTCGCGGTTGACCAGCATCCCGCTCTCATCATCCCGCTCAACTTCGCGGATATAGACGTTCTGGATCACGGTCCGGGTCTCGGGGTCCATGGTCAGCGGGCCGCGCGGGCTTTCCCATTCCATGCCAAGCACGCTTTCCACGGCCGCCGGGCCGTCCGAGCCTGCATTCTTGACCATCTCGTAGATGACATGGGTGCCGTCATAGGCGCCGATGGTCGCCCAGTTCGTCACCGCGTCCGGATGCATCTCGGTATTCTTGGCGATGAATTCGCGGTTCAGGTCCGAGTCGTGGTCGGCGGAATAGTGATAGGCGGTGGTCAGCCCGATGGCCGCATCCCCGAACGCCTGAAGGTTCGACTCCTCCGTTTCGGCGGTGCCAAGGAACATGATCCCTTCGTCGCGCAGGCCGTTCTCGTTATAGGTCTTGGTGAAGCCGAAAGTCGGGGGGCCGCCCGGCAGGAAAGTGAACAGCGCGTCCGGCGACTGCTCGCGGATCGACTGGATGAAGGGTGTGAAGTCGGTGGTCGACAGCGGCATCCGGATCGAATCCAGGATCGTGCCCCCCGCCTCTTCAAAGGCCGCGACAAAGGCGTTCTCGGCATCGATGCCGGGACCGTAATCGGTGACGGTGGTCACGACCTCGCGGATGCCCTGCTCATAGGCCCATTCGGCCATCGGCGCGGAGACCTGCCACAGGGTATAGGACGTGCGCAGATAGAAATCCGACTGGGCGTTGATAGCGCTGGTGGCGGCGTTGAAGATGACGAGCGGCGTCTCGGACTGGTCGAGCAGCGGCGCGACGGCCAACGCGTTCGGCGTGAAGACGTAGCCCGCAAGGTAGTCGACCTGGTCCTTGATGAGCAGCTCCTGCGTCAGCGCGCGGGCCTGATCCGGGTTCGGGCCGCCGGAATCCTTGTAGACGAATTCGATGTCATGCTCGCCCGCGGTGGTGCCGTTCTGAGCCTGATAGACTTCGATCGCTTCCTGGAACTGTTTGCCGTAGAGAGCGAAGGGGCCGGAAAACGGCGCGACCACGCCCACTTTTATCGTATCGGCTTGTGCGCCGAGGCTCGTTCCAAGCAACAGGACAGCCGCGGCCGAAAGGCCGGTGAGATTGAGTTTCATAGTATCCTCCCTTGGCCGGTTTCGAGTGCCGGCGTTCTTTCAGGTTCCCCATGATGGGTTGCGATGTCAACAAAGAATTGCAATCGCAACACGCGGGCTTGATGCCACGGGTGCAGTGCGCCGCGCAGAATGTTCAGCGTGGGGCAGTGCCACCCCCGGTGCAGGCCAGAATGCGCTGTATGCGCCAAAGCTTGCCTGCGGGCGCGAAAAATGTCATATTCCGTCTTGGAATTCCCGACCCGACCGGCTAGTTAAGCCAAACGTAACCAGCGTGCGATTCGTCGTGCGCTGTTTTGCGTTTCGTCCGAGACGGCGGGTGGAGCAATCCATAAATCCTGCCTGAGACGGGAAAAGACCAGATTTCTTCGGGCCACCGACAGGTGCCTCGGGTGATCTTGGACGGACCCGTAAGGACCCGACCATCGGGTGCCTGCACCCGGTGAAATAAGAGCCGGAGGGGTCACACCCTCCATACTTGGAGTGAAACTGTGGATAGAGCCCAGAAAGAGAAAGTGGTCGAGGAACTCGGCCAGATCTTCGAAAGCTCTGGCGTCGTTGTGGTTGCCCACTACGAAGGCCTCACGGTTGCTGAGATGCAGGACCTCCGCGCCCAAATGCGGGAAGCGGGTGGTTCGGTGCGTGTTGCCAAGAACAGGCTCGCCAAGATCGCCCTTGAAGGCAAACAGGCGGCTTCGATCGCCGAATACCTGACGGGCATGACCGTACTCGCCTATTCCGAAGACCCCGTGGCTGCGGCCAAGGTCATGGATAAGTACGCCAAGGATAATGAAAAGCTTCAGATCCTTGGTGGTGCTATGGGCGAGGAGGCACTCGACACCGCTGGTGTCGGCCGTGTCGCCAAGATGCCGTCGCGCGAAGAGCTTCTCGCTCAGATCGCCTCGTGCATTGGCGCGCCCGCGTCGAACATCGCCGGTGCCATTGGCGCCCCTGCTTCGAACATCGCATCCATCCTTTCCACCATCGAGGAAAAGGCTGCGTAAGCAATCTAGAGGCCGACGTAGCGTTGCAATCGCTCACGTTGGAACACACCTTAAAGAAACGGAAACAGTACTATGGCTGATCTGAAGAAACTTGCTGAAGAGATCGTGGGTCTGACCCTTCTCGAAGCTCAGGAACTCAAAGAGATCCTCAAAGACGAATACGGCATCGAGCCCGCTGCTGGCGGCGCTGTCATGATGGCCGGCCCGGCTGGCGACGCCGGTGGCGCTGCCGAAGAAGAGAAGACGGAATTCGACGTTGTTCTCAAGTCGGCTGGTGGCAACAAGATTGCCGTCATCAAGGAAGTCCGCGGCATCACCGGTCTTGGCCTGAAAGAAGCCAAGGACCTGGTCGAAGCCGGCGGCAAGATCAAGGAAGGCGTCGACAAAGCCGAAGCCGAAGACATCAAAGGCAAGCTGGAAGCAGCTGGCGCCGAGGTGGAACTGGCCTGAGGCCTGCGGAGCGCAAGCTCCGGCGCGAAAATCGAGGCTGGGTCCGGAGAAATCCGGGTCCAGCCGAACCTGTCTTGGCGAGGGCCATATCGAAGCAGCGGCTTCGGTGACCTTCCCCAAGGCGCGGTTCAAGGATCGGGCGGAGACCTGTGGGAAGGTTTCCAGGTATGGATCCGAACCCCCGTTTCGAGCGGCCAGCAGACCGGTGCCCCGGCGGTCTTGCGGTCAGTGAGAAAACAATAAAGGTGCACACCTTATGGCGCAGTCCTACCTTGGCCAGAAACGTCTTCGTAAATACTACGGCAAAATCCGCGAAGTGCTGGAGATGCCGAACCTGATCGAAGTGCAGAAGGCCTCTTACGACCTCTTCCTCAACTCCGGTGACGAGCCCGAGCCGATGGACGGCGAAGGCATCAAGGGTGTCTTCCAGTCGGTCTTCCCGATCTCGGACTTCAACGAGACCGCGACGCTGGAATTCGTCCGCTACGAGCTCGAGCATCCGAAATACGACGTGGAAGAGTGCCAGCAGCGCGACATGACCTATTCCGCGCCGCTCAAGGTCACCCTGCGTCTGATCGTGTTCGATGTGGACGAGGATACCGGCGCCAAGTCGGTCAAGGACATCAAGGAACAGGACGTCTTCATGGGCGACATGCCCTTGATGACCCCGAACGGCACCTTCGTGGTGAACGGGACCGAGCGCGTCATCGTGTCCCAGATGCACCGCTCGCCGGGCGTCTTCTTCGACCATGACAAAGGCAAGACTCACAGCTCGGGCAAGCTGCTCTTCGCCTGCCGCATCATTCCCTATCGCGGCTCCTGGCTCGACTTCGAATTCGACGCGAAGGACATCGTCTTCGCGCGCATCGACCGCCGCCGGAAACTCCCGGTCACGACCCTGCTCTATGCGCTGGGCCTCGACCAGGAGGGCATCATGGATGCCTATTACCAGACGGTCGAATACAAGCTCGAAAAGAACAAGGGCTGGGTGACCAAGTTCTTCCCCGAGCGGATTCGCGGCACGCGCCCGACGACGGACGTTGTCGATGCCGACAGCGGCGAAGTCCTGTTCGAAGCCGGCAAGAAGGTCACGCCGCGCGCGGTCAAGAAGCTGATCGACGCGGGCAATGTGCAGAACATCCTCGTGCCGTTCGAGGCCATCACCGGCCGCTACGTCTCCAAGGACATCATCAACGAAGAAACCGGCGCGATCTATGTCGAGGCCGGTGATGAGCTGACGATGGAATACGACAAGGGCGGCGATTTCATCGGCGGGACGGTCAAGGACCTCGTCGATGCGGGCGTCACGACGATTCCGGTGCTCGACATCGACAACGTCACGGTCGGCCCGTACATGCGCAACACGATGGCGGCGGACAAGAACGTGAACCGCGACACCGCGCTCATGGACATCTACCGCGTCATGCGCCCGGGCGAGCCGCCCACCGTCGAAGCCGCGTCGAACCTGTTCGACCAGCTCTTCTTCGACAGCGAGCGTTACGACCTCTCCGCCGTGGGCCGCGTGAAGATGAACATGCGCCTGAACCTCGACGCCGAGGACACGCAGCGCACCCTGCGCCGTGAGGACATCATCTCCTGCATCAAGGCGCTGGTGGAGCTTCGCGACGGGCGCGGCGACATCGACGACATCGACCACCTCGGCAACCGCCGGGTGCGTTCGGTCGGCGAGCTGATGGAGAACCAGTACCGCGTCGGGCTGCTCCGCATGGAGCGCGCGATCAAGGAGCGCATGTCGTCGGTCGAGATCGACACGGTCATGCCGCAGGACCTCATCAACGCCAAACCGGCCGCCGCCGCGGTGCGCGAATTCTTCGGCTCCTCGCAGCTGTCGCAGTTCATGGACCAGACCAACCCGCTCTCCGAGGTTACGCACAAGCGGCGTCTCTCGGCGCTCGGGCCGGGCGGCCTGACCCGCGAACGTGCGGGCTTTGAGGTGCGCGACGTTCACCCGACCCACTACGGCCGGATGTGCCCGATCGAAACGCCGGAAGGCCCGAACATCGGTCTTATCAACTCGCTGGCCACCTTCGCCCGCGTGAACAAGTACGGCTTCATCGAAACCCCCTACCGCGTCGTGAAGGACGCTCAGGTGACGGATGAAGTCCACTACATGTCCGCGACCGAGGAAATGCGTCACACCGTGGCGCAGGCGAACGCGACCCTCGACGAGGGCGGCAAGTTCGTGAACGAGATGGTCAACACCCGCCAGTCGGGCGAATACACGCTCGCCCCGGTCGACAGCGTCGACCTGATCGACGTGTCGCCGAAACAGCTGGTGTCGGTCGCGGCCTCGCTCATCCCGTTCCTCGAAAACGACGACGCCAACCGCGCCCTCATGGGTTCGAACATGCAGCGTCAGGCGGTTCCGCTTCTGCGGGCCGAGGCGCCGCTGGTCGGCACCGGCATCGAGGGCAAGGTCGCCGTCGACTCCGGCGCGGCCATTCAGGCCAAGCGGGCCGGCGTGATCGACCAGGTGGACGCCACGCGTATCGTTATTCGCGCCACTGCGGATCTCGAGCCGGGCGATCCGGGCGTCGACATCTATCGTCTGCGCAAGTTCCAGCGGTCGAACCAGAACACCGCCATCAACCAGCGCCCGCTGGTGAAGGTCGGTGACACGGTCGGCAAGGGCGAAGTGATCGCCGACGGCCCGTCCACCGACCTCGGTGAACTGGCGCTCGGCAAGAACGTCGTCGTCGCCTTCATGCCGTGGAACGGCTACAACTACGAGGACTCGATCCTGATCTCCGAGCGCATCGCGCAGGACGACGTGTTCACCTCGATCCACATCGAGGAATTCGAAGTCGCGGCCCGTGACACCAAACTCGGGCCGGAAGAGATCACGCGCGATATCCCCAACGTCGGCGAGGAAGCCCTGCGCAACCTCGACGAAGCGGGCATCGTCTACATCGGTGCCGACGTGGAGCCGGGCGACATTCTCGTGGGCAAGATCACACCGAAGGGCGAAAGCCCGATGACGCCGGAGGAGAAACTGCTCCGCGCCATCTTCGGTGAGAAAGCCTCGGACGTGCGCGACACCTCGCTGCGGGTGAAACCGGGCGACTACGGCACCGTCGTGGAAGTGCGGGTGTTCAACCGTCACGGCGTCGAAAAGGACGAACGTGCGCTTCAGATCGAGCGTGAAGAGGTCGAGCGCCTCGCCCGTGACCGGGACGACGAACTCGCGATCCTCGACCGCAACATCTATGCCCGTCTGCGGGACATGATCGAAGGCAAGACCGCCGTGAAAGGCCCCAAGGGCGTCAAGTCCGGGTCCAAGATCGACGAGGAGCTTCTCGGCAGCCTGAGCCGTGGCCAGTGGTGGCAGCTCGCCCTCGAAAACGAGGCCGACGCCCAACAGGTCGAAGCTCTGAACGCGCAGTACGAGGTGCAGAAGCGTGCCCTCGAGCACCGCTTTGAGGACAAGGTCGAGAAGGTGCGTCGTGGCGACGACCTTCCGCCGGGTGTGATGAAGATGGTCAAGGTCTTCATCGCCGTGAAGCGCAAGCTTCAGCCGGGCGACAAGATGGCTGGTCGTCACGGGAACAAGGGTGTCATCTCGCGGGTCGTCCCGATGGAAGACATGCCGTTCCTCGGCGATGGCACTCCGGTCGATTTCTGCCTCAACCCGCTCGGCGTGCCGTCGCGGATGAACGTGGGTCAGATTCTCGAAACGCACATGGGCTGGGCCGCACGCGGTCTGGGTCTGAACATCGACGAGGCGCTGGGCGAGTACAAACGCTCCGGCGATCTGACCCCGGTGCGTGACGCGATGAAGCTCGCCTATGGCGACGACGTCTATGCGGAAGGCATCGAGGGCATGGACGAGGATCGTCTCGTCGAGGCAGCCTCGAACGTGACGCGCGGTGTTCCGATCGCAACGCCGGTCTTCGACGGCGCGAAGGAGCCCGAGGTCAACGACGCGCTCACGCGTGCCGGCTTCGATACCTCGGGTCAGTCGGTGCTCTTCGACGGCCGCACGGGCGAGCAGTTCGCGCGCCCCGTGACCGTCGGCGTCAAGTACCTGCTCAAGCTGCACCACCTGGTCGACGACAAGATCCACGCGCGTTCGACCGGCCCGTACTCGCTCGTCACCCAGCAGCCGCTCGGTGGTAAGGCGCAGTTCGGTGGTCAGCGCTTCGGCGAGATGGAAGTCTGGGCGCTCGAAGCCTACGGCGCCGCCTACACGCTGCAGGAGATGCTCACCGTCAAGTCGGACGACGTGGCAGGCCGCACCAAGGTCTACGAGTCGATCGTCAAGGGCGAGGACAACTTCGAGGCCGGCGTGCCGGAGAGCTTCAACGTGCTCGTGAAAGAAGTCCGGGGTCTCGGCCTCAACATGGAACTCCTGGATTCGGAAGGGGAGCCGGATGAGTGAGGCGCTGAGCCTCACCCCATCCCCCCAACCGGAACAGATTTGAGGAAATCCAAATGAACCAGGAACTTACAACCAACCCGTTCAACCCGCTTGCGACGCAAAAGATCTTTGACGAGATCAAGGTGTCGCTCGCGTCGCCCGAACGGATCCTTAGCTGGTCGTATGGCGAGATCAAGAAGCCTGAGACGATCAACTACCGGACCTTCAAGCCCGAGCGCGACGGCCTGTTCTGCGCCCGTATCTTTGGCCCGATCAAGGATTACGAGTGCCTCTGCGGCAAGTACAAGCGCATGAAGTATCGCGGCGTCGTCTGCGAGAAATGCGGTGTCGAAGTGACGCTCCAGAAGGTGCGGCGCGAGCGTATGGGCCACATCGAACTGGCCGCGCCCGTCGCGCACATCTGGTTCCTGAAGTCGCTTCCGTCCCGGATCGGCCTCATGCTCGACATGACGCTGCGCGATCTGGAGCGGATTCTCTACTTCGAGAACTACGTCGTGATCGAGCCGGGTCTCACCGACCTGCAATACGGTCAGCTCATGAGCGAGGAAGAGTTCAACGACGCTCAGGACACCTACGGCATGGACGCCTTTCAGGCGAACATCGGCGCCGAGGCGATCCGCGAAATGCTGGCGGCCATCGACCTTGAAAGCGAGGCCGAAACGCTGCGCGCCGATCTGGCCGAAGCGACGGGTGAGCTGAAGCCCAAGAAGATCATCAAGCGGCTCAAGGTCGTGGAAAGCTTCATCGAATCCGGCAACCGCCCGGAATGGATGATCCTGACCGTGATCCCGGTCATTCCGCCCGAACTGCGCCCGCTGGTCCCGCTCGACGGTGGCCGGTTCGCGACCTCGGACCTCAACGACCTGTATCGCCGCGTCATCAACCGCAACAACCGCCTCAAGCGGCTGATCGAACTGCGCGCGCCGGACATCATCGTGCGTAACGAGAAGCGGATGCTTCAGGAATCCGTCGATGCGCTGTTCGACAACGGCCGTCGCGGCCGCGTCATCACGGGGGCCAACAAGCGCCCGCTGAAGTCGCTGTCGGACATGCTCAAGGGCAAGCAGGGCCGCTTCCGCCAGAACCTTCTGGGCAAGCGCGTCGACTTCTCGGGCCGGTCGGTCATTGTGACCGGGCCGGAGCTCAAGCTGCACCAGTGCGGCCTGCCCAAGAAGATGGCGCTCGAACTGTTCAAGCCCTTCATCTACTCGCGGCTGGAGGCCAAGGGCCTCTCGTCCACGGTGAAGCAGGCCAAGAAACTGGTCGAGAAAGAGCGCCCCGAAGTCTGGGACATTCTGGATGAGGTCATCCGTGAGCACCCGGTTCTGCTGAACCGCGCGCCCACGCTGCACCGTCTCGGCATCCAGGCGTTCGAGCCGATGCTCATCGAAGGCAAGGCGATCCAGCTTCACCCGCTCGTCTGTTCGGCGTTCAACGCCGACTTCGACGGTGACCAGATGGCTGTCCACGTCCCGCTCTCGCTGGAAGCCCAGCTGGAAGCGCGCGTGCTGATGATGTCGACCAACAACGTGCTGTCGCCCGCCAACGGCGCGCCGATCATCGTGCCGTCGCAGGATATGATCCTCGGCCTCTATTACATCACGATGGAGCGTAAGGGCATGAAGGGCGAAGGCATGGTCTTTGCCGACGTCGACGAGGTTCAGCATGCGCTGGACGCCGGCGAAGTGCACCTGCACACCAAGATCCAGGCCCGTATCAAGCAGATCGACGAAACGGGTCAGGAAATCTTCAAGCGGTTCGAGACGACTCCGGGCCGGATGCTTCTGGGCGCGCTCCTGCCGCTCAACGCCAAGGCGCCGTTCGATCTCGTCAACCGGCTCCTGCGCAAGAAGGAAGTGCAGCAGGTCATCGACACCGTCTACCGCTACTGCGGCCAGAAAGAGTCGGTCATCTTCTGTGACCAGATCATGTCGATGGGCTTCAAGGAAGCCTTCCGGGCCGGCATCTCGTTCGGCAAGGACGACATGGTGATCCCGGACTCCAAGTGGACCATCGTCGACTCCGTGCGCGAGCAGGTGAAGGAGTTCGAACAGCAGTACATGGACGGCCTCATCACTCTTGGCGAGAAGTACAACAAGGTGGTCGACGCCTGGTCGAAGTGTTCCGATCAGGTCGCCGACGCGATGATGGCGGACATCTCGGCCGTGCGCGTGGACGATGCGGGCGCCGAAATGGAGCCCAACTCGGTCTACATGATGTCGCACTCCGGTGCCCGGGGGTCCCCGGCCCAGATGAAGCAGCTCGGCGGGATGCGCGGCCTGATGGCCAAGCCGTCGGGTGAGATCATCGAAACGCCGATCATCTCGAACTTCAAGGAAGGCCTCACCGTGCTCGAGTACTTCAACTCGACCCACGGCGCCCGTAAGGGTCTGGCCGATACCGCGCTCAAGACCGCGAACTCCGGGTATCTTACCCGCCGTCTCGTGGACGTGGCGCAGGACTGCATCGTGCGCGACCGCGACTGCGGCACCGAGAATGCGATCACCGCGTCTGCGGCGATCAACGACGGTGAAGTGGTGGCGACTCTGGCCGAGCGTATCCTGGGCCGCGTGTCGGCGGACGACGTGCTCCACCCGGCCACCGAAGAGGTGCTGGTGGCGCGCGGCGAGCTGATCGACGAGCGCAAGGCAGACCTCATCGACGATTCCGGTGTGCTCTCCATGCGCATCCGCTCGCCGCTGACCTGCGAGTCCGAAGAAGGCGTCTGCGCGGCCTGCTACGGCCGTGACCTCGCCCGTGGTACCAAGGTGAACGTCGGCGAAGCCGTCGGCATCATCGCGGCACAGTCCATCGGCGAACCCGGCACCCAGCTGACGATGCGGACCTTCCACATCGGCGGCATCGCGCAGGGTGGTCAGCAGTCCTTCCAGGAAGCGGGGCAGGGCGGCAAGATCGAGTTCCGCAACGCCAATACGCTTGAGAACGCTTCGGGCGAGATGATCATCATGGGCCGCAACATGCAGGTCGCTATCGTCGACGACAACGGCGTCGAACGGGCGAGCTACAAGCCGGGCTACGGTTCCAAGCTGCTCGTCAAGGATGCGCAGACCATCGAGCGGGGCGACAAGCTCTTCGAATGGGACCCGTATACCCTGCCGATCATCGCGGAAGCGGGCGGCACGGTGAAATTCGTCGACCTCGTCTCGGGCATCTCCGTGCGTGACGAAACCGACGATGCCACCGGCATGACCCAGAAGATCGTGACCGACTGGCGCTCTGCGCCCAAGGGCTCGGACCTCAAGCCGGAACTCATCCTCGCGGATGCGGATGGCGAGCCGGTGCGCAACGATCAGGGCAACCCGATCACCTACACGATGTCCGTGGACGCCATCCTCTCGATCGAGGACGGGGCCGACGTGCAGGCCGGCGACGTGATTGCCCGGATCCCGCGCGAAGGTGCCAAGACCAAAGACATCACCGGTGGTCTGCCGCGGGTCGCGGAACTGTTCGAAGCCCGTCGCCCGAAAGATCACGCGATCATCGCCGAAATCGACGGCTACGTCCGCTTCGGCCGCGACTACAAGAACAAGCGCCGCATCTCGATCGAACCTTCGGACGAGAGCATGGAGCCGGTGGAATACATGGTGCCCAAGGGCAAGCACATTCCAGTGGCCGAAGGCGACTTCATCCAGAAGGGCGAGTACATCATGGACGGCAATCCCGCGCCGCATGACATTCTCGCCATCATGGGGGTCGAGGCGCTTGCAGACTACATGATCGACGAGGTGCAGGACGTCTATCGCCTCCAGGGCGTGAAGATCAACGACAAGCACATCGAGGTCATCGTGCGCCAGATGCTCCAGAAGTGGGAGATCATGGACTCGGGCGAAACCACGCTGCTCAAGGGCGAGCATGTGGACAAGGCCGAGTTCGACGCGGCGAACGAAAAGGCGGTGTCCAAGGGCGGTCGCCCGGCGGAGGGTCAGCCGATCCTTCTCGGGATCACCAAGGCCTCGCTCCAGACCCGGTCGTTCATCTCGGCGGCGTCGTTCCAGGAGACCACGCGGGTCCTCACCGAAGCCTCGGTGCAGGGCAAGCGCGACAAGCTCGTCGGTCTCAAGGAAAACGTCATCGTGGGTCGCCTGATCCCGGCCGGCACCGGCGGGGCCACCATGAAGGTGCGCTCCATCGCGCAGGAACGGGACCGCAAGGTCATCGACGAAGCGCGGGCCGAGGCGGAAGCTGCGGCGGCACTGGCCGCTCCGGCGGAAGAGGTCGATCCGTTCGGCGACAGCGGGCTTGTCGAAACGCCTGAGAGCGGCGACGAACAGCCTTGATCTGCTGACACAAGACACAGGAAAAGCCCCGCCCCACCGGCGGGGCTTTTTCGTTGGGCTTTCCGGTCGGAAAATATCCCGGGAGGTCCGGAGGGCAGCGCCCTCCGGGGCCTTCGCGGCCCGAGCGCAGTTCGACATGTGCGGGCGTCAGCCCGCGCCGTCTGGAAACGTCAGGTCGCTGGGCCCTTGGCCGGGCGGCTGTGAGCGGGGAGTGCCTGGGCGGTCTCCCGATGGGCCGCAATGGCCGGATAGGCCTCATGCGGCCTGCCGAGCTTGTCCGCGATGGCCATGAGGTAGTCGGCGCAGCACAGGTGGTGGAGCCTCAGCACACCGGGTATCGCCGTCAGCCGCGCGTATTCCGCATCGAACCGCTCGGCGTATTTCAGGGCCGCGCCGTCCTCGTCCTCGTTATGATCGAAGCGCAGGAAAAAATCGTCCGTGTAGCGGTCCAGAAGCGCCGCCGCGCCAAGCGTGCCCTTCTTCAACAGGAACCGCTCGCGCGACTGGAGCGCGTAATGGTTCACCTGAGCCAGCTCGTGCGTGATCCGGTCGCGGGGCGTGCCGTTGGCGGGCGACTGTTCCGGCGAGTAGCCTTCGAGGGGGGAACCATCGGCCAGCACGATCCGGTTCGCGGCGTCCTCCCACGCGCCCGGCCCCTGCCACTCCTTCGGCCCGTGGGACCGCAGCCAGCCCCAGTGCGCGGGCGTCCGGGTGAGGCATTTGAACTGCGTGTTCTGCTGGGCGTCCGGCGCGGCACAGCGCAGGGTCGAGCGGTGGACAAGCTGATCGACCCAGGCTTCCGCCCCGTCGGTCCCGTAGATCTTCCAATGCACCGCCATCGCCTCGGCGCCCTCCGGCCAGGCGGCGACAAGGTCGGACAGCAGCCCCTCGCCGGGATGGATCACGAGGAACTCGTCCGTGTCGCAGACCCAGGCCCATTGTGCTTCACGCAGGATGTCCTGCTTCGCGGCCAGACGGTGTGCCTGCGGCTGCGGCGGGCGCGCAGGGTCCGGCTGGTGCTTTTTCTGGGTCAGGACCCCTTCGCGCTCCAAAAGCCGCAGGAGCTGCGGCGAGTGGTCCGTGCAGTCGTTATGCATGACGAGGATCCGGTCGAATCCGAGCATCCGGTACCAAGCGACCCATTCCAACAGGAACGGGCCCTCATTGCGCACAGACAGAAGCGCGAGGCTGCCGGGAACCGTGGCCATGCCGCGGCCCGCCGGTCAGTCCTGCCCGACGAGGAAGAACTTCCCGTCGCTCAGGGCGAAGTCGAACCCGCCGGTCCCGCTCCCCGTTGCCGTGCCGGTGGCCGCGCTGGCCCGGCCCTGACGGGTCACGTCCCGGAACGCGCCGTTGAGGGTCAGCGTGGCGTCGCTTTCCTGCCCGGTGGAGTTGTCGCGGATGTTGTCCGTGCCCGCAGCGGTGATGGCAGTGCCCGTCACCCCGCCGTTCAGAAAGACCTCGCCCGAGAAGTCACGGTTGAGCGACCCGTCGCCATTGTAGAGCGCGAACTCGTCCGCCGTGCCCGTGACCGTGCCGTTGTTGAGGTTGTTCACCGTCATGCTCAGCGCCCCGGTCATGAAACCGTTGACGTCCCCCGTGGCATCCGCCCCGAAGCCGCCAAGGTAGGTCGCGCTCCCGCTGTTGGGCATGTTCGTGGTCGCGTCCTGCCCCTGGATGAACTGGTAGGCGGCCTGGAAATCGGCCTCGCCCGCGGGATCGTCCAGACGCGAAACGTCGACACCGGGCGAACTGTCGAGAAGCTCGGCCCCTTGCCCGGAGATGGCCTGACCCCCGAAGATCGCGCACCCGCTCATGGCGGTACAGGCGGCCAGAGCCGCGGTAATCTGAAGAATATTCATTGTCTGCTCGCCTCGATTGCTCAAAAATGGTGGGCGGTTGTTCCGCCCTACCGAATGTCCTTGATTATCCGCCTGAAACGGCTTTTTTGCAAGGACGATAGGCTTTTCGGGCGCGCGCCGCGGATTCTGGCCCATCGCCGTTGACAAGGCATACGACTCCCCATATACGGCGCGCACCCGGACAACAGGGGAAGTGTCTCCGCCCGTCCGTCTGCAGAACTGAAGTGGCCATGATCCGGGCCTTGTGCCCCGATCCTCTGATGAACCCACCGCGTCGCCCCGGCTGACTGGGGCGGGTGCGGTATCTTGCGTTTTTCGGACGCGAAAGGCGCTGAAATCTGAATGAACCGGGGCGCGCGCCCCACGAACATAGTGTTGCAACACGGGGAAACGAGCCCAATGCCAACGATCCAACAGCTGATCCGCAAGCCGCGGCAGCCGAAACGCCGGACCAACAAGTCCATGCACCTCGAGGGGAACCCGCAGAAGCGCGGCGTCTGCACCCGGGTGTACACAACGACCCCGAAGAAGCCGAACTCCGCCATGCGGAAAGTCGCCAAGGTCCGTCTGACCAATGGCTACGAAGTCATCAGCTACATCCCCGGTGAGAGCCACAACCTGCAAGAGCACTCCGTCGTGCTCATCCGTGGCGGCCGTGTGAAAGACCTTCCGGGTGTCCGTTACCACATCCTTCGCGGTGTGCTGGATACCCAGGGCGTCAAAGACCGTAAGCAGCGTCGTTCGAAATACGGCGCGAAGCGTCCGAAGTAAGGAGAGAGCGGAATGTCCCGTCGTCACGCCGCTGAAAAGCGCGAAATTCTGCCTGACGCCAAGTATGGCGATAAGGTTCTGACCAAGTTCATGAACAATCTCATGATCGATGGTAAAAAGTCCGTCGCCGAGAAAATCGTCTACAACGCGCTGGGTCGCGTCGAGGACAAGGTGAAGCGCGCGCCGGTGGAAATCTTCCACGAAGCGCTCGACAACATCAAACCCTCGGTCGAGGTCCGCTCGCGCCGCGTCGGTGGTGCCACCTACCAGGTGCCGGTCGAGGTTCGCCCGGAGCGCCGTGAAGCCCTCGCGATCCGCTGGCTCATCACCGCCTGCCGTGCGCGCAACGAAAACACGATGGAAGAGCGCCTCGCCGGCGAACTGCTCGACGCGGTCAACGGCCGCGGCACCGCCGTGAAGAAGCGCGAAGACACCCACAAGATGGCCGACGCGAACCGCGCGTTCAGCCACTACCGCTGGTAACCGAACACTCCCGAGAGGCCCATTCCAATGGCACGCGTATATCCCCTCGAACGCTACCGTAACTTCGGCATCATGGCGCACATTGATGCCGGCAAGACCACGACCACGGAGCGCATCCTTTACTACACCGGCCGGTCCCACAAGATCGGCGAAGTGCACGACGGCGCCGCGACCATGGACTGGATGGAGCAGGAGCAGGAACGGGGGATCACCATCACCTCGGCTGCGACCACGACCTTCTGGCAGTGGCAGGAAGACCCGACCGACGAGGGCACCGATGACGTGAAGGTTCGCTTCAACATCATCGACACCCCCGGCCACGTCGACTTCACCATCGAAGTCGAGCGTTCGCTCGCCGTTCTCGACGGCGCCGTTGCGCTGCTCGATGGCAACGCCGGCGTCGAGCCGCAGACCGAAACGGTGTGGCGTCAGGCCGATCGCTACAAGGTTCCGCGTCTCGTCTTCGTCAACAAGATGGACAAGATCGGCGCCGACTACTTCAACTGCGTGCAGATGATCAAGGACCGCACCGGTGCGACCCCGGTTCCGGTGAACTTCCCGATCGGTGCCGAAGACAAGCTCGAAGGCATCGTCGACCTCGTCACGATGGAAGAGTGGGTCTGGCTCGGCGAAGACCTTGGTGCTTCGTGGGAGCGTCGTCCGATCCGTGACGACCTCAAGGCGACCGCCGACGAGTGGCGCTCGCACCTCATCGAGAACGCCGTCGAAATGGACGACGACGCGATGATGGCCTACCTCGAAGGCGAAGAGCCCGACATCCCGACGCTGCGCTCGCTGATCCGCAAGGGCTGCCTCGACCTGAAATTCGTGCCCGTCCTCGGCGGCTCGGCGTTCAAGAACAAGGGTGTTCAGCCGCTGCTCAACGCTGTCGTCGACTTCCTGCCGAGCCCGCTCGACGTGGTCGACTACATGGGCTTTGCGCCGGACGACGAGACCGAGACCCGCAACATCCCGCGTCGCGCGGATGACAGCATGGCGTTCTCGGCGCTGGCGTTCAAAATCATGAACGACCCCTTCGTCGGCTCGTTGACCTTCACCCGGATCTACTCGGGCGTCCTGAACAAGGGCGACAACATCATCAACTCGACCAAGGGCAAGAAAGAGCGCATTGGCCGGATGATGATGATGCACTCGAACGATCGTGAAGAGATCGAAGAGGCGTTCGCGGGTGACATCATCGCGCTGGCCGGTCTGAAAGAGACCACCACCGGTGACACGCTCTGCGCCACCAACGCGCAGGTCGTTCTCGAAACGATGACCTTCCCCGATCCGGTGATCGAAATCGCCGTCGAGCCCAAGACGAAGGCCGACCAGGAGAAGATGTCCCAGGGCCTCCAGCGTCTCGCTGCCGAGGATCCGTCCTTCCGAGTCGAAACCGACCTCGAGTCCGGTCAGACAATCATGAAGGGCATGGGCGAACTTCACCTCGACATCCTCGTCGACCGCCTCAAGCGCGAGTTCAAGGTGGAAGCCAACATCGGCGCGCCGCAGGTGGCTTACCGCGAGACCATCGGTCACGAGATCGAGCACACCTACACCCACAAGAAACAGTCGGGTGGGTCCGGTCAGTTCGCCGAGGTCAAGATGGTCATCTCGCCGACCGAGCCGGGCGAAGGCTACTCGTTCGAGTCGAAGATCGTCGGTGGTTCGGTGCCCAAGGAATACATCCCGGGCGTCGAGAAGGGCATCAACTCGGTCATGGACTCCGGTCCGCTCGCCGGCTTCCCGGTCATCGACTTCAAGGTCGCGCTGATCGACGGCAAGTACCACGACGTTGACTCGAGCGTTCTCGCCTTCGAAATCGCCTCGCGCATGTGTATGCGTGAAGGTCTTCGCAAGGCGGGCGCCAAGCTGCTCGAGCCGATGATGAAGGTCGAGGTCGTGTCGCCGGAAGAGTATACCGGCAACATCATCGGTGACCTCACCTCGCGTCGTGGCCAGGTGACCGGCCAGGAACCGCGCGGCAACGCGGTGGCGATCAACGCCTTCGTGCCGCTCGCCAACATGTTCGGCTACATCAACAACCTGCGCTCCATGTCCTCGGGTCGCGCGAACTTCACCATGCAGTTCGCCCACTACGAGCCGGTGCCGGCGAACATCTCGGAAGAGATCCAGTCGAAATACGCATAAGCAGCGGTGCGGGGACGTCCCCGCACCCTACCACACCGTAGGGTGGGCCCGAGAGGCGCACCGCCAAGATAAAGGAGGCCATCATGGCTAAGGAAAAGTTTGAACGTAACAAACCGCACTGCAACATCGGCACCATTGGTCACGTTGACCACGGCAAGACGACGTTGACGGCAGCGATCACGAAGTACTTCGGTGACTTCCGTGCGTACGACCAGATCGACGGCGCGCCGGAAGAGAAGGCGCGTGGGATCACGATCTCGACCGCGCACGTCGAGTACGAAACCGACGCGCGTCACTATGCCCACGTCGACTGCCCGGGCCACGCCGACTACGTCAAGAACATGATCACCGGTGCTGCCCAGATGGACGGCGCGATCCTCGTGGTGAACGCGGCCGACGGCCCGATGCCCCAGACGCGCGAGCACATCCTGCTCGGCCGTCAGGTCGGCATCCCGGCGATGGTCGTGTTCCTCAACAAGGTCGACCAGGTGGACGACGAAGAGCTTCTCGAGCTCGTCGAAATGGAAGTCCGTGAGCTTCTGTCCGAGTACGACTACCCGGGCGACGATATCCCGATCATCGCGGGTTCGGCCCTGGCCGCTCTCGAAGGTCGCGACAACGCCATCGGCGAAGACAAGATCAAGGAACTGATGGCGGCCGTGGACGAGTACATCCCGCAGCCGGCGCGCGCTGTGGACCAGCCGTTCCTGATGCCGATCGAGGACGTGTTCTCGATCTCCGGCCGCGGCACGGTTGTGACCGGCCGTGTCGAGCGTGGCGTGATCAACGTGGGCGACGACCTCGAGATCGTCGGCATCAAGGACACGACCAAGACGACCTGCACGGGCGTGGAAATGTTCCGCAAGCTGCTGGATCGTGGTGAAGCCGGCGACAACATCGGCGCGCTTCTGCGTGGTATCGACCGCGACTCCGTCGAGCGTGGCCAGGTGCTCTGCAAGCCGGGTTCGGTGACGCCGCACACGAAGTTCGAGGCCGAGGTCTACATCCTGACCAAGGACGAAGGTGGCCGTCACACGCCGTTCTTCGCGAACTACCGCCCGCAGTTCTACTTCCGCACGACGGACGTGACCGGCACCGTGACGCTGCCCTCGGGCACCGAGATGGTGATGCCGGGCGACAACCTGAAGTTCGAAGTCGAGCTGATCGCGCCGATCGCCATGGAAGACGGCCTCCGCTTCGCCATCCGCGAAGGCGGCCGCACCGTCGGCTCCGGCGTCGTCTCGAAAATCGTCGAGTAATTACCGGGT
>NZNT01000003.1 GCA_002695005.1 Maritimibacter sp. | reverse complement strand
GGCCGAGGACGGCCCCAAACAGTACAAGGTCTCGCCGGAGTTATTAAGGCCTCTGCGTGACGTGAAGTAGGTCAACTACGTCGTGGAATGAACGCTTACTGCCCAGGCCCAACGCCACCCGCTCGCTGCGGGGGTTATAGCAGCCGTTGGCTTTACCTTGATATTGAACATGAACGCGCTTGTAGCCGCTGTATCCTTGCCGTTACTACTCTCGACCCTGCCTTGCCTGCTAATGATGGGGTTCTGCATGAAAGGCGGCAAAGGCTGCGATGCAAAGTCGTCGACGCAGCCGGTTGAGAACGAGGCCGCGGCCCTTGAAGCGCCACACCAAGTCGGCCAGGAGAAATTCGATGCGTAGGTTGATCGCACTTTCTTCCGGGTTACTGACCACCCTCTTTCTCGGTCTGACATCAATGGCCATCGCAGCGCCGCCGGATATTGATCCAGGCATCGCTGCGCTTCAGGATAGAGCGGGTTTCAGCGTTCTCAAGTCTTTCAAAACCCCTGCCGAAGGCGTCACGGGCTACGTCGTCGAAACGGACGATGGTAAAAGCGGAATAGTGTATGGGCTCGGGGATTACGTCTTCTCCGGGTCGCTCCTGGATGCCCAAGGCAATGACCTGACACGGCAGTACACTGTAAGTCAGCTACCGAAACCCGATTACGCATCCGTCGCAAAAGTTCTCGCACAGGATCCTCACCTGGTCAGTGAAGGGGCCGAGGGCGCGCCGGAAATTTACGTTTTTGCCGATCCCAACTGTATTTTCTGCCACAAGTTCTGGCAGCAGACCCGGGGCTGGGTAGCGGCAGGGAAGGTGCAACTACACTGGATTATGGTCGGGTTTCTGAAGCCCTCAAGTGCGGGTTACTCGGCCGCCATCATCAACGCCGAGGATCGGGTCGGGGCCCTCGCGGCTTTTAAGGAGAGTTTCGGGCAAAGCGGTAAAACAAACGGCATCGCCGAGCTCGACCCGATTCCAGCCGATCTGAAGGCAGCGCTTGAGAAGCACAGCCAATGGATGGCCAAGCTGGATTTCAGCGGAACGCCCGGGCTTCTCTTTCGGGGCGCCGATGGCCAATGGCACGGCCAGACTGGCGTACCTCGGCAGGACGCATTGGCTAAGGCGTTGGGGATTGCCGAGTGATGGAACCGATCTCCCTTCTGGTGATAACGGGCCAGTTGGCGATGGCGGTGACAGCGGGCCTACTGCTGAACCTCACGCCGTGCGTTCTGCCCGCGATCCCCATCAAGGTCCGGACCATCCTGCACGAAGCGGGCAGCCAGCGGTCTCATCGATTGCTGGCTGCACTGGCGTTCACGGCTGGTACTTTGGTTTTCTTCCTGACTTTGGGGGGGCTGACCGCGCTCCTGCAGTGGAATTGGGGCACCCTGTTCCAGTCGACCGTGTTCGTAGCGGCCCTGGTCGCCCTGATGGTGGGGTTCGCGGTGGTTACGTGGTTGGACCTGCCCATCCCAGTCCCCGCCTTTGCCGCAACGGCGCATGGCAGGCGTTACTTTGAAGCGTTCGTATCGGGGCTGTTGAGCGCAATACTGGCCGCACCTTGTGCTGGGCCCTTCCTGGGCGGAGTCCTGGCTTTTGCCGTAACCCAGCCGGCGCCGGTGATCATGGGGATATTCGGTAGCATCGGGCTGGGACTGTCTCTGCCCTACATCGTATTGATGCTCAAGCCGGAGTGGCTGCGTCGACTGCCCAAAGCAGGTCCCTGGACCCTGGCTATCCGCGAAGTCCTCGCGTTGATTCTGCTGGCCGCGGCGGTGTTCTTCAGTGCAAGCCTGGTTCCGTCGGCAGTCTACCCCTGGTTGTGGTGGGCGTGGCTGGCTTTGGTGCTGGCCTGGGCCCTTCGCCGCTTCATCGCCGGTAACGGTGCCGTGCGCGCGATCGCAGCGGCGGCGGCCAGCATTGCCTTGGCGGCGACGATGGTCTTCGCAGTCCCGACCAATACTAGCGACGGCGGGCTCGTCTGGAAGCCTTACTCGCCGGAGCTCTTGGCGAAAACGAAAGCCCGGGGCGAGCCCCATTTATTGGAGTTCACCGCGGATTGGTGCATTAACTGCAAAGTCCTGGAACGCACGATTTACCAGGCCCCCTCCGTCGCGGAGGCGGTACAGCGTACCGACATGGTACCCATTCAGGTCGATGTGACCACGAGCCATCCCGAGCGGGACGCCCTGCTAAGCGAGGTGGGCGGCCAGGCCTTGCCCTTCGCCGCGGTCGTCGACAGCAACGGCGAGGTCGTAGCCCGTTTTACCGGGCTCTTCGAGGCCAGCAGCCTGGTAAAGGCCATCGACCGCGCTGTGCCCCCACAACAGACAGAACCACAATATTGATTGTTTAAGGAGAGAGTCATCATGACTCGCAACAGGTTGGTAATAGCTGGAATCGCGCTTTCCCTTGCTGCGTTGGTGGTAGCGGCCGTGGTGATTAATCATTCGCCGGAGACCACTGAAAAGACTGATGTGACGACAAACGCCGCGGCCAAAGCGCAGGGTACCCGCAAGGGCCTCGCGCAGTCTTCCGATAAGGTGAGCCTTACGGTAGCCGACGCCAGCGGGTCAGACGCCCTGGCAAGTGATGAGATCGTCGTGACGTTGAATATCGATTCCGGCTGGCACGTGAACGCTAACCCGGCAACGCTTGAATTCCTCATTCCCACCGCCGCCAGCGCGACGGCCAACGGCCGATCCCTCGATATTCCGGCCCAATACCCTCCCGGCCGGGTCAGCGATATCACCTTGGGGGAAACCGCTATCGAGGTCTACGACGACGGCGCGAGCATTCGGCTTCTGCCCGATGAAGAGAATGCGGCCAAGCTGAAAGAAGCAGGCGAACTTAACTTGAAGGTGCGGGTCCAGGCCTGCAACGACAGCGGGGTTTGCCTTGCGCCGTCGGACCTGTCTCTAACCCTGGGTCCGGCCGGTGCCGGTACGCCCTAAATTTCGATTCCCGTTAAGGAGGGTCCTCGTCGAGCGAGGCTCCTCTGGAGAAAGACTGTGACCAGACTATTCCGAGCATTTCTGATTCCCTTGGTGGTGTCCATAAGCTTCAATATTCATGCCCATTCCATTGAAGACGTTGAGGCGTCGTTACAGGAAGAGGAGCGCTATGCCCAGTTTGTGGACCGGCTCGCCACACCGTTCACCTTGACCGGCAGTGAAGGCAATGCCCTTTCCCTGGCTGACCTGCAGGGCAAAACCGTCGTGCTCAATTTTCTCTACACCCGCTGCAAGGAAGCCTGCCCACTGCATATGAACCTGATCCGGCAGCTACAGAGCAGTGTGGACGAAGCAGGACTAAGTGAAGAGGTCGTCTTTATCACCATTGCCACCGACCGCGAAGACATCGTCGGCACCCGGGAGAACATGCGCGCTTATGGCGAGAATTTCGACCTCAAACCCGCCAATTGGCATTTTCTTTACCGGGCCCAGGGCGAGCCGGCCGGTTTGACCTCGGAACTTGCCGATGCCTATGGGATGAGGTTCGCGGACACGGGTCATGGGGTCCAGGTGCACGGCGTCGTCACCCATGTGATCGACCCGACGGGACAAATGCGCGCCCGCTTCCACGGCCTGAAATTCAAACCCGAGCATCTGGTGACTTATCTCAAGGCCATTGCCATAGGACCGGATGCCGCATCCGACGGGTTCTGGGATCAGCTCCATCAGCGCATTGAAAACTTACTCGAGGGCGACTGAATGAAGCTGGGCCAGACATCGGCCCGGCTCCATACAGAGCCGCGATCTACAGGAGAGACCTGAATGCGTAAGCATTGTCGGCGTGCAAAATTCACCATGGCGATCATCCTGGCCCTTTCTGTCCCGATCCTCTTTGCCTCGGCCACAGCGGCCGACGCTCCGCAGTCGGTTGGGCCCCAGGGTTTCCTGGTCTGGGAAACGCCCCGTACTGTACCTGAGCTGCATTTCGAGGACGGCGAAGGCACGCCTCTGACCCTGGCGGACTTTCAGGGTAAGGTGGTGCTGTTGAATATCTGGGCCACCTGGTGTGCTCCCTGCCGTGAGGAAATGCCCACCCTGGATTCGCTTCAGGCTGAGCTGGGCGGCGACCGGTTCGAGGTGGTGGCGCTGTCCATTGACCATGCGGGCATAGAGGTCGTGCAGGACTTCTACCGGGAGGTCGGCGTCGAGCATCTTCGCCAGTATATCGACCCGACCGCAATGGCCGGATCGACGCTTGGCGTGGTCGGCGTGCCGACGACGCTGTTGCTCGATAGCCGGGGACGCGAGCTCGGCCGGCTCCTCGGCATCGCCGAGTGGAATAGCCCGGCCATGGTTGAATTTTTCAGAGAGCACCTGAAGAACAGTTCGCGCTAATTTGATGAAGCTGCGATGCAGTCCGGCGTCATCTGGCGCAGCGGTTGCACACCATCTCCAAGCCCGTCGCGACATCACCATAAGATCAGCGAGCCTTGGGCGTAACGACACCGAACTTTACAAAAAATCTTGTGGTGATGGCATCCGGCTGACGCTAGGCAGTTACTGATCATCAAGCCCGGTAAGAGCCTCGTCGTTACGGTCTCAAATTCGGTTACGCGGGTAAGGCCGCTGAGTGGTGAACCGATGGACGGGCCTCGCGCAGTGGCATGAAATCTCGTCGCCAGCTCACAGGAGCGCTTTGAACAGGCCCAGGATGACTGGAGGAACCAGCGTTTTTTTGCTGTTTCGGGGGACACCGGGTGGACTTCACTTCCGTACGACCCCGGTAGACCGCATTAAAGCTCCTGGAGACTTGTACCTCTAGCCACTAGAGGTTTTATTATTCAATTTCAGTAGAATGTTGACAAGCGTGAGAGCGCTTAACTGTATCTCTATTTCGAACGGTAGCGCTTGCTCTTTGCACGCCCGTAAACAGCACACTAGGAGAACAATCTGATGACGATACAACTTGGAGAGATAGCCCCCGATTTCACGGTAGAGTCCACCGAGGGCACCATCAGTTTTCATGAATGGGTTGGCGACAGCTGGGCCGTATTGTTTTCGCACCCCGCTGACTACACGCCTGTTTGTACCACCGAGCTGGGCGCCTTTGCGAAGCGTAAAGATGAGTTCGCTGAGCGCGGCGTCAAACTAATAGGTGTCTCCGTCGACCCGCTCGAATCCCACACCGGCTGGGCCGAGGATATCGAGAAGACTCAGGGCGCAGCGCTTAATTATCCCCTGCTGGCGGATAATGACCAGGTGGTCGCGAATCTCTATGGAATGATCCATCCAAAAGCCGATCCCAAGGTCACGGTTCGTACTGTCTTCATCATCGACCCTGAGAAGAAAGTCCGTCTCACCTTCACCTATCCACCCAGCACCGGGCGCAACGTCGACGAGATCCTGCGTGTGATCGATTCGCTTCAGTTAACCGGCAAACACAAGGTGGCCACGCCAGTAGACTGGCAAAACGGTGGGGACGTCATCATCGCTCCTTCACTTTCAGATGAAGAGGCCAAGGAGCGCTTCCCCGAGGGCTGGGATGCGAAGACGCCTTACCTACGTGTAACGCCCCAACCCCGCTAAATCATCAAAAAATAACCAGCAGCCCGCCACTTCGGGCTGCTGGTTGATGTGACTAGGCTTGATGAAATTTGCGAGTTCCTGATACTTCAGGATGCCAACGGTGACCCACGCGTACCCGCCTAAATCTGAACAGGTCTATGACTAGGAGATTGAAATGATGGGAACTGAAGCTTGCATGTGGGGAACGTCCGGAATAGGCCTGGTGTCCATTTTGCTTATTGTAGCGTTGGCCCTTGGAATCGGCGCTCTCTCCAAGTATCTCTTTTTCGGTAAGAAGGGTGAAGGATAAGCGCTCTTTGGGAAGGAGACTGCCGGCCCTTTAATCGAGCCAAATAAAGCCAGCACTCTATAAATGCGGGACGCTGATGAGGCCACTGCGTTCCCCCCCTCTTGGGCACTCAGGGGATGTTTCTGTGCGGCTTATTCGCAGAGAGTCCGCCCACTAGCCGCTCAGAACGTTTGGGATGGGTATGGCAATCCCACTGAAGCTAGATGCAGGCTTATCTGGGCAGTGGGTCTGACCGCACTTTGCTGGCTCCCGACACAGACCAGTGTCCTGGCCCGCCTCGACCGGAAATAATACCACTTGAGTACGGACCTATTATGCTCACTCTAACTGTTCCTGAACTCGGCCTTTTTGCGCTACTGGTCGCGCTGGGCCTCTCGCTACTACAGGCGACCGTGCCCCTGGTGGGGGCTGCCACCCGGCGCCCCTTATGGATGGCTTTCGCCGAGCCCATGGCTTGGGGACAGTTTGCGTTCTTGCTGCTCGCCTATGCCAGTCTGACGGCGAGTTTTCTCCTTGATGATTTCAGCGTGGCCTACGTCGCCAAGAACTCCAACTCCATGCTGCCTTGGTACTACAAGTTCACCGCGGTCTGGGGATCCCATGAAGGCTCGATACTGCTGTGGAGTTTGATACTCAGTGGCTGGGGCTTTGCGGTAAGCCTGTTCTCGCGCAATCTGCCCCGCGATATGCTGGCACGGGTTCTGGGCGTCCTGGGCGTCGTAAGCGCAGGATTTCTACTGTTCATCGTGGCTACTTCCAACCCCTTCAAGCGGCTTCTGCCGAGCATACCCGCCGACGGCGCCGATCTGAATCCGTTGCTACAGGACGTCGGTCTGATCATCCACCCGCCGATGCTTTACATGGGTTACGTGGGCTTTTCAGTGGTCTTTGCCTTCGCTATCGCCGCGCTGATCGAAGGGCGTCTCGATGCGGCCTGGACACGCTGGGTACGGCCGTGGACCAACATTGCCTGGGCCTTCCTCACCGTAGGCATCGCTCTGGGTAGCTGGTGGGCTTATTACGAACTGGGCTGGGGGGGCTGGTGGTTCTGGGATCCAGTGGAGAATTCGTCGCTTCTGCCCTGGCTGACCGGGACAGCCCTCATCCATTCACTGGCGGTCACGGAAAAGCGCGGCACGTTCAAGAGCTGGACGGTGCTGCTGGCCATCATCACCTTCTCACTGTCGCTGCTGGGGGCCTTCCTGGTGCGCTCAGGGGTGCTGACGTCGGTCCACTCCTTCGCCAATGACCCGTCACGGGGCCTTTTCATTCTGGCCTTGCTGGGCATCACGGTCGGCGTTTCACTGTTGATATTTGCGCTGCGGGCGCCACGGATGAGCGCCAGCGTCGGCTTCGGCTGGTTGTCTCGAGATGCGTTGTTACTGATCAACAACATTCTGCTGGTGACGATGACGGTCACCGTCCTGTTGGGCACTCTATACCCTTTGATTCTTGATGCGCTGGGCCTGGGAAAGATCAGTATCGGCGCACCGTACTTCAATAGCCTGTTCGTGCCGTTGACCGTACTGCTATGTGCCTTCATGGGTCTGGGGCCTGTTGCCCGTTGGAAGCAGATGCCCGGGCGCGAGCTGTTTCGTCGTCTGCTCGGGGCGGGCGTGGCAGCGCTGGCCATTGCTGTAACGGTGCCGTTTCTCTATGGCGGCGAATGGAACGCTGCCGTGGCGTTGGGGCTGGTTATCGCTCTATGGGTCGTGCTGGCGTTGGGGCGTGATCTGTTCGGCAAGGTCCACAATGCGTCCTCCCCACTGGCTGGTTTGCGGAAGTTATCGTTGTCCTACTGGGGCATGGTGATCGGCCATCTGGGTCTGGCCGTCACCATCGTGGGCGTGACGATGGTGTCGAACTACGCAATCGAGCGCAATGTGCGACTCGCTCTTGAGGAGCGGATCGATTTGGGCGGTTACGTCTTCACCCTGACCGAGCTGGGCGAACGCCGGGGGCCTAATTTTTTGGCCGACACCGCGACCATCGAGGTCACCCGCGACGGTAACGCTGTCACAACCTTGCGACCCGAGAAGCGTTTGTATATTGCTCGGGGTCAGCCGATGACCGATGTCGCCTTGTATCCGGGCTTGCTCCAGGACATCTATGTCGCCATGGGTGAAGAGTTGAACGACGGTAGCTGGGCGATGCGCATACAGGTAAAGCCTTTTATACGCTGGTTGTGGCTAGGTGCATTGCTGATGGCCTCCGGCGGCGTGCTTGCCGTGGCTGACCGTCGCTATCGCCGTCGCCGTTCTGCTGTAACTGAATCCGCGACCTTTAGTAATGAGGTAAAAGCGTGAGACGGCGAGTGCTACTGCTTTTGCCATTCTTGATATTCCTGGTGCTGGGCTTCTTTCTGTATCGTGGATTGGCACTGGACCCGAGTGCCCGCGAGTCGGCATTGCTGGCAGAGAAGTTCCCATCATTCACGCTCTCGACGCTGGAAGACCCAGATGCACGGATCGACGAATCCCTGCTGCGCGGCCAGGTCTCTCTGGTTAATGTCTGGGCCTCGTGGTGCCCGACCTGCAAAGAGGAAATGCCCCAGTTGCTGGAGCTCTCCGAGCGCGGCGTGCAGATGGTCGGCATCGACTATAAAGACACCCGCGAGCATGGGCGCCAGTTCCTTGAGGAGTTCGGTAAGCCCTTCGAAGTCAACATTTTTGATCCCGATGGCGACTTGGGCTTCGAACTCGGCGTTTACGGCGTGCCGGAAACCTTTCTGGTCGATGCTAACGGCATCATCCGTTATAAGCACATCGGCTACATCACGCCCGATGATGTCGAGGAAGTGATGCAGGAGGTGGAAAAATGGCGTTGATGACCCGTGCCGGCGTAATGCTCGTATTGTTACTGGTCGTGACCCGGGCGATGGCGGTCTCGGCCATCGACATTCGCGACTTCAAGGACCCGGTGCTGGCGGAGCGCTACAGCGATATCACCGCCTCGCTACGGTGCCCGAAATGCGATGCCCAGGCCATAGACAGCTCTAACTCTCCCGTGGCCGAAGACATGCGCGAGCGAGTCGCATTTCTCCTCCGCGAAGGGCGGTCCGACCAGGAGATTCTCAATTACATGGTCGATCGTTTCGGCGAGTTCGTGCTCTACAATCCGCGACTCGACGGACGCACCTGGCTGCTGTGGGCCTTGCCGGCGGTGCTGGTAGTGGTCGGTGGATTGGTCTTGGCAGCCTTTGTCCGGGCGCGCAAAAACGCACGGGTACGAGCTCTCTCCGAAGAAGAGCGTATGCGCCTCGACTCCCTCCTCAATCGTCACCCCAAGGAGACAGAATGAACTTGCTCTGGTTGGGCATCGCCCTACTGCTATTGCCGGCGCTATGGTTTCTGAGTCTACCGCTGAGGCGGAGTAGAACGACCCATGCCCGGCAACAGCAATTCGAAACCCATGATCGCGCTGGCGAGCAGAACGTGGCGGTTTACCAGCAGCGCCTTGCTGCACTGGAAGCGGCCCGCGAGCGTGGCGAGATCGAGCCTGCGCGCTTTGAAGAAAGCCGCCTGGAGCTTGACCGCAACCTGCTTGAAGATACCGAAGCCCGACGTCGCGCCCCCCTCAGGCGTCCGCTGGCCGGACGTTTTATGATCCCGCTGGTGATGGTGGCAGTGGTAATAGCCAGCACGCTTGGGTACCGGTGGATAGGGGCGGAGGGCGATCTGGCGCTGTATGCCGCGCAGCAGGAAGTACTCAACTCGCCTGATGGCTCACTGGCGATGCTGATCGACCGGCTCGAAGAGCAGGCCGCGCGTCAGCCGGATAACCCCAAGGTGTGGACGTCGCTGTTTCCGCTCTACCGCGAGTCCGGTCAGCTCGACCAGGCGATGAACGCCCTGGAGCGAGTCATTGAACTGGAGGGTCGCCGAGCCGACCTGCTAGCCCAGCTGACACAGATAAACTTTTTTGCCGCTGATCGCACCCTGACCGATGAGGTGCAGGCACTGGTGGACGAAACGCTCGACAAGGACCCACGTCAGCCGACGGTGCTGGGCATGCTAGGCATCGAGGCCTTCGATAGCGGGCGTTACGAGCAGGCGATCGGGTACTGGCGCCGGGCGGTCGCCGGCTTCGAGGATGCCGAGTCCGCGGCCGCGCTTCAAAACGGTATTACCGTTGCCCAGCAGCGGTTAGCTGAATCTGTCAACGGCGCCGGCGCTATTGCGGCTGGCGAGGCCGACGCTGCCGGAGCCGTCGATGATGCCCCCTCGCTTACGCTCAGGGTCAGTCTGGCCCAGTCGCTTCAGGACAAGGCCTCCGCGGGTGACACGGTCTTCGTGGTCGCTCGCGATGTGGCCGGAGAGCTACCGCCGCTGGCCGTTGAGCGAGCCACCGTCGCCGACCTGCCGCTTGAGGTCACGCTCGACGATAGCGACGCTATGGCGCCCCAGGCACGCCTGTCGCAGGTCGACAAAGTGCGGCTGATCGTCAGGGTTTCTGGGAGCGGTGAGGCCAGGCCACAGCCGGGTGATCTGTTTGGCGAGACAGGTCCTCTGCCGCTTGCCGACAGTGCCTCTCCAGTCGAGGTGGTGATTGATCAAGTGGTTCGTGTTGAAGCACCAGGGCGCTCGCGCTAATCCTGTCTAAAACCAGCTGATCGGCACCTCGTGCCAGTGAGCGAAGGTAAGTACAAGGCGCGGAATTATTCCCCCACGGTAAGTGCCTCGACGATCTGGCATTCCTCCACGCTGCCGCCCTGACAGCCATCGATCATGTCTTCCAATGCCTGCTCCAGCGCCTGCAGAGCAGCGATCTTTTCACGCACCTTCGTGAGATGTCCCCGCGCGAGGCGATCAACCTGCTTACAGGGGGCGTTAGTCTGGTCGGCATGAGAGAGTAGCGCACGCACGTCCTCCTGACTGAAGCCAAGTTTGCGGCAGTGGCGGATAAACATAAGCCGGCGCAGGTGGGACGATCCATAGAGCCTCTGCCCTCCCGGCCCACGGCCAGCTTCCGGTAAAAGCCCGATCTCGCCGTAATAACGGATTGTGGGCACGCCAACACCGGTGCGCTTGGCCAATTCACCAATTCGGTAGCATTGTTGTCGCATCAACGCTCCTGGAGACTTGCATCTCTAGTTACTAGAGGTTTTATTGTGCAATTTCGATAGGCCGTTGACAAGCACGAGAGTACATGACTGCATCTCTATTTCGAACGGTAGGGCTTGCTTTTTGCACGCTAGTAGACAAAGCCGATAAACAATTCCGAGTAGTCCATGGCACGCCTCCTGTTACTACTGCTTCTGCTGTTTCCGCTCGCACTCAACGCTGCGACCGTCAATGACATCCGTACCTGGGCCGGACCCGAAAAGACGCGGGTGGTGCTCGACTTGAGTGGGACGATAGAGCATAGCGTGTTCACACTCGATAATCCGGCGCGGGTGGTCATCGACCTTGAGCGTACCCGCATGGCGCCGAAGTTGGTGCGCCATATCGACTCTGTCGGGCTCGTTAAGCGCATTCGCAGCGGCGTGCGCAACGGCGAAGACCTGCGGGTCGTGTTCGATATGGCCGAAACTGCCCGCCCACAGAGCTTCATGCTGGGGCCGAATGGTGAGTACGGTCATCGTCTGGTGGTCGACTTGGCGCCTTTCGCGGCGAAGCCAGCACCCACCAAGCGCCTGCCGACCCAGAGCCAGAGGCCGCTACGTATCGCTATCGACGCCGGCCATGGCGGTATAGATCCCGGCGCCATCGGCCCGAGCGGCATGCATGAAAAAGATGTGGCTCTCGCCGTAGCGAAGAAGCTTGCGTATCTGATTGAGCAGGCGCCTGGCATGGAGCCATTGATGATTCGCACGGATGACTATTATCTCGGGCTGCGGGAGCGGACAGCGAAGGCGCATGAGCAGCGCGCCGATATGTTCATCTCGCTACACGCCAACGCTGCCAATGCCGCCCACGCCCACAACGTGCGAGGGGCCGCCGTGTTCACGCTCTCGCATAGCGGTGCCTCCACCGAGGCGGGGCGGTTGCTGGCCGAGCGGGAGAACTCCACCGGCCTCATCGGCGGCGTCTCGCTCGACGACAAGGACGACCTGCTGGCGACGGTGCTGGTGGACTTGTCACGCACGGCCACCGTTAGGCTGAGTCTGCAACTCGCAGACGAAGTCCTGGGGCATCTGGGCAAGATGGGAAAACTGCACAAGACGCAGGTCGAGCAGGCCGGCTTCGTGGTGCTCAAATCGCTGGACATGCCCTCGGTGCTCGTGGAGCTCGCCTTCCTTTCCAACCCCGCCGAGGAACAGCTCCTGCGCAGTGACGACTACCGATGGCAGCTGGCGCGGGCGTTATTCTCGGGAATCAGCACATACCGGGATGAGCACATGCCGGAAGCGCCGCGGTTGACTGCACAGGCGAGACGACAACACGTGGTGCGCCGCGGCGACACCCTCTCCGACATCGCCCAGCGCTACGGCGTCAGCCTCGATACGCTGCGCTCCGCCAACGATTTGATCAACGACCGTATCATGGTCGGCCTTAAGCTGGTTGTTCCCTGACAAGGGCGCGCTTGTAGCAGTTTGTGAGCCGGCGGCGGCCGGGGCGGCTTCTGGCGCAGGGCTGACAGGAGATCTGTAGTCGACATGACTATTCAAAGCATCAAGGAAACGCTCGAGATCCGCCAAATCGGTATTTACTTGGGCACCATCGTGATGGCGGTGGTTATCGGTTTGCTGGTGCCCGGCGTGGCGGCTGTCGAAGCTGGCATCAATCCGGCGCTCGCATTCATGCTGTTCGCGACATTCTTGCAGGTGCCACTTACCGACCTTGGAAAAGCCGTGACCCGTGTGCGCTTCATGGCGGCCCTGCTCACGGGCAACTTCATCGTGATTCCCGTGCTTCTGGCAGCACTGCTGTGGCTATTGCCCGCTGAACCGATGGTGCGCCTTGGCGTGCTTCTGGTGCTACTCGCCCCGTGCATCGACTACGTCGTGACGTTTTCCCATTTAGGTCGGGCTGACGCGCACCTTCTGCTTGCGGCTACCCCTGTGCTCCTCCTTCTGCAGCTACTGCTGTTACCGGCCTATCTCGCCGCCTTCCTTGGCCCAGGGGCAGCCGGTATCATTGAGGCCGGGCCGTTTATCCATGCGTTCGTGTGGCTGATTGCCGTACCGTTCGTGCTCGCTGGACTGGTACAGGCGTGGGCGGCGCGAAGGCGCGTCGGCGAGCGGGTCTCGCAGGTGCTCGGCCTACTGCCGGTGCCTGCGACCGCCCTCGTGTTGCTCGTCGTCATCGTATCCGTTGTGCCACAGCTCGGACAGGCGGCCAACGCGGCACTGAGTGTCGTACCGGTCTACATTGCGTTTGCATTTCTCGCGCCACTGGTGGGGTGGCTTGTCGCGCGCTTCTTTAAGCTCGACGGCCCCACCGGCCGCGCTGTCGCCTTCAGTACTGCCACGCGAAATTCACTGGTGATACTCCCGCTTGCCTTTGCCGTGCCAGGTGCCATCCCGGTGCTACCGGCGGTTATCGTCACGCAAACGCTCGTCGAACTGGTCAGCGAGATGCTCTACATCCGCCTGATCGCCAAGCTTGGCCGCTCCCGGCCCGCCGAGGCGTCTTAACTCCAAGTCCATTCACCCTGGCCTCAAAGGAACAAGGCAAGTTGCACCATTTCGCAGTCATGCATGTGATCAACCTCTTCCCCAACGAGCGCCTTTCCTGGGCATTGCCCGGCTCCATCCGGCTGCGCCTCATGCACCTTCTCGCGCAGAGCAAGGAGATCTGCCTCTATGAGCTCGTCGCCGGCGGTCGACACCCGGGCGCTCCATATTTAGTAGGCTGGCGGTCCCAACGTGCCGTTTAACATGCGCTTCAAGGCCCTGCTTGCACTGCTCGCCGGTGGCCTGCTGCCGTTGGCCTTCGCACCCCTTGACTGGGCATGGCTAGCCGTACTTTCGCCCGCCGTGCTGTTTACGCTGGTGGCTGCCGTTCCCCGGCGCCAAGCGCTATGGTCGGCCTATCTTTTCGGCCTGGGCTACTTCGGGGTCGGCGTCTCCTGGGTCTTTGTCAGCATCAGCCGCTACGGCAACGGCCCTGTCGTGGCGGCAGTGGTCACCGCCGCGTTCGTCGCCCTGCTCGCGTTCTTTCCCTGGCTTGCGGTTTATCTCGTACGCACACTGCGCCCGCGGATGGATGGGGTGGCACTCTGGCTCGGTTTGCCAGCGGCCTGGGTGCTCTCCGAGTGGGTGCGGCTCTGGTTTCTCACCGGCTTCCCCTGGCTTTTCCTTGGCTATAGTCAGACAGACACTGTGCTGTCCGGAATCGCACCTGTCTTTGGCGTGCTGGGCGTGAGTTTAATGCTCGCGATGCTCGCAGGCGGGCTTGCATGGACTGTCCAGGGCCCGAGCATGCGCCGGGTGGCAGTAACCGCGAGTGTGCTGGTCGTGGTACTCCTGGGCGCACAGTTGTTGGAGCGGAATTGGACTCATCCGATGCCCGAGCCACTCTCGGTCGTGCTCCTGCAAGGGAATATCGAACAGGACAAGAAGTGGGATCCGGCATACCGCGCCATGACGCTGGAGCGTTACCGCTCGCTCACCGAGCAGCACCTTGGGGCGGATCTGATCGTGTGGCCCGAGGCGGCCGTACCGGTCTGGTATGCGCAGGCGTCAGAATATCTCGCTGAGCTAGAGCAAAAAGCGGATGCTGCGGGCTCGGCACTCGTGCTCGGCGTGCCGGTGCAGGATGGCGCGGGCAACGCCTATAACGCGGTGATGAGCTTGAGTGATCCGTCAGGCTTTTACTCCAAGCGGCGGCTGGTGCCGTTCGGGGAGTACATCCCGCTACGCGATTTCATCGGTCCCGCGCTCGACATCCTGGGCGCGCCAATGTCGGATTTCGAGGCCGGTGAAGAGGCTCGGCTACTGAGCGCCGCAGGGCTCCAGGTCGGGGCCTTTATCTGCTATGAGGCAGCCTACGGTGCAGCAATCGCAGAATTCCTGCCCGAGGCACAACTTCTGATCAACGTGAGCAATGATGCCTGGTTCGGTGAGTCACTCGGCCCGCTCCAGCATCTGCAAATTGCCCGCATGCGAGCAATCGAGACGCAGCGCCCGTTACTGCGCGCCACCAACACCGGTATCACGGCGGTTATTGGGGCAGACGGTCGGGTGCTGGAGAGAGCGCCGCAGTTCGAGGCCGCGGCCCTCACCGCCGAGATCACTCCGCGCAAGGGCGCAACCCCTTACGTGCGCTGGCGGGACTGGCCGGTGCTGATTTTGGCCGCATTCATACTGGCTCTGCTCCCGTTCGGCCGCGGACGAGCACGCCCTGGAGGCGAGCCCGAGGCTTGTATCTATAGTGGCTAGAGGTTTTAGCATTAGTACAGGAGGTACATTGCTATGTCTGATTGTGGATGTGAATTCGAAGCCAAAGACCGCGAGCAGGAAAAGGCGCTACGCTGGCTCTTAGCGATCAACGCCGTCATGTTCGTGGTGGAGTTCGGCGCGGGCTTGCTGGCCGGATCCACCGCGCTGATCGCCGACTCGCTCGACATGTTCGCCGATGCCGCCGTGTACTCGGTCGGTCTTTATGCGGTCGGGAGAACGGCACTGGCCAAGGCGCGAGCCGCCTCCGCGAGTGGCGTCTTCCAGATCCTGCTCGCACTCTTCGCCCTGGGCGAGGTGATTCGTCGCACACTCATGGGCAGTGAGCCCGAGCCGGGCTGCATGATGCTGGTGGGGCTGGCGGCACTCGTGGCGAATTCGGCCTGCCTTCTGATCATCGCCCGGCACCGCGATGGCGAAGTACACATGCGCGCGAGCTGGATCTTCTCGACTAACGATGTCATCGCCAACGTGGGCGTGATCATCGCCGGCCTTCTCGTCTACACCCTCGACACCCGGCTGCCCGATCTCATCATCGGCGCGATCGTAGGTATCATCGTACTGCGCGGGGGTATGCAGATCATGAAGGAGGCACGGGCGGCCAGGGCCGAAGGCAAGGTGCCAGCGACCCCCGAGGAAACGGTCGTCGACGACGCACCGCGCGGCTCGAGCGAGCAGGACAGCTGCTGCGGGTCGCGCTGCGAGTCAGGAGAGGACCGCGATGCCAAAACAGCGTCATGAGCAGGCACAATCGCGCATGAAGGCGCTGCACATCAGGGCGGGCGCGACGCTCTTGAGGTGTCTGGCCGGATTGAGCCTGGCCCTTCTCCTGGCCGGCTGCAGTGATGACGGCTCGGCCCCGAGCGGCACCAGCCCGCTCGATCAGACGACTGCCGAAGCACTGGGCTTTGCCGTTAAGCCCGCACCCGCCCCACTTCCAGAGCTGAGTTTCATGGATGGCCAGGAACAACCGCTGACCCTTGAAAACTTCGAAGGGAAGGTCGTGCTGCTCAACCTGTGGGCAACGTGGTGCCCGCCCTGTCGGGAGGAGATGCCCACTTTGGATCGGCTCCAGGCCAAGCTCGGCGGAGACGAGTTCGAGGTGGTCGCGCTCTCGATCGATCGAGGGGGGCTCGAGGTGATTCGGGATTTCTTCGACGAAACCGGCGTCGAGCACTTGGCGCTCTACAACGACCCGCAAGGTGAGACCGCGGTCACGCTCTCAGCACTCGGCTTGCCGACAACCTTACTGATCGATCGAGAAGGACGAGAACTGGCGAGACTTGTGGGTGCCGCGGAATGGGACAGCGCCGAGATGGTCGCCTTTCTCGAAGAGGCGGTGATCGGGGCTCGGTCCGCGCGCTGAGCGCGCGGACCGTGATTCGGCGCCGGGTTGTTTTTCATCCTCAGGCGCAAGCCTCGGGCAGCGGAAAGAGTCACTCTGGCAATGAGAAGAGCCAATGTTTGAGATTGCCGATGTTGGGTTACTGACAGCCTTTGCCGCAGGCGTGGTGTCATTTCTCTCGCCCTGCGTGCTACCACTGGTGCCGGGGTATCTTTCCTTTGTGGCGGGGCGCTCGGTCGATGAGCTGCAGGCGCTGGATACGCGGCGAGAGCGTCTTGCCGTGCTCACACTGAGCGCGAACTTCATGCTCGGCTTCGCCACCGTGTTCATCATCCTGGGCGCGGGGGCGAGCCTCCTCGGCCGGTGGCTGCTGGCCTACAAGACGGAGGCCGGCATCGTCGGCGGCGTGATCGTCATCGTGTTCGGCCTTTTCATGACCGGTCTCCTCAATCTGCGCTGGCTGCACCTTGATCTGCGCTTCGTACACCGGATCAGGCGCGAGACAGGTGCTTTGGGGGCCTATCTGCTGGGGCTCGCCTTCGCCTTTGGCTGGACACCGTGTATCGGACCCATCCTGGGCGCGATCCTCACCGTCAGCGCGTCCAGCGCCGGGGCGGCGAGCGGCGTTGCGCTGCTCGCGATCTACTCGCTGGGGCTCGGCGTGCCGTTTTTGCTGACGGCGTTGTTCATGAACCACTTCCTCGCCCACATGAAGCGCCTGCGCCGCTGGGGCCGTCCGCTCCACATCGGCGGCGGTGTGATAATGATCCTGATGGGGGTGGCGATGATAACGGGCCAGCTTACTGTCTTCAGCTACTGGCTCCTCGACGTCTTCCCATGGCTAGGGCGGATCGGCTGATGCGGCAGGCACAACGTTAGCCCAGGCGTAGGGTCTGAGAGAAACTCACCGTCGTACTGAGAGTTGCAGGCACGCCTTCCTGAGTCAGCCGTCGTAGCCGAGCAGCAGGGTAATCAGGGGCCAGAAGCTCACCGTAGCCATATCGAGGCTGAGTAGAGGCGTCCCGCTCAGTCCTCTGAAGGTCTAATGAGCGAGAGCCTGGCTGGCAGCCAAGCCAGCGGGAAACTACGCGATTCCTAAGTTAGTCTCCTCACGTGCTCACCCTGTTTGAGCACCGGACATACTTTCTGTCCGGCTTATCCAGCCTCAAAGTTCGCTTGAACGTTGGTGATGACAAAGCGGCTTTGGGGCACGGCGGGCAGCCTCGAAGTCTCGATTTGCAGATCCTGTGCCGGCACCTCGTAGCGGATCTTTTGTGTTAGAAAGCGCAACGCCACCTTCGTGAGCTCGATCGTGATCCATTCGCCTGGGCAGCGGTGGTTGACCTGGTGGTCCCCACCACCCTGGGGGATGAAGTTGAACGGGCTGTCGTCCCACTGGCGGAAACGCTCCGGCCGAAACACCTCCGGCGCTTCCCAAGTCCGGGCATCATGGTTGATGCCATACAGATCCAGGACCACTTGCCGCCCCTGTGGGAAGTGGTAGCCCTTCCAATCGAAGTCGTGCCGCACGCGCGCCATCACGGCGGGGAAAAAAGGATAGAAGCGCCGGACTTCCTGCACGAACAGCTCGGCGTAACCCTCTTCGCCGGCCGCCAGCTTTCGCCGGCACTCGGGGTATTGGTGCAGCGCGTAAGCGGCGAAGATGATATAGACCGAAACGGCCACGGTCGGTCGGAGCACGTTCAACAGCTCTACCGCGGCGATACGAGGGCTCAGCAGTGCCCCGTTGAGCTCCCGGTGCGATGCGATGACCTGCAGCGCGCTCTGCACCGGCGCATCGAGCTTGCCGTCGCGGACCTGCTCGATCACGCCCTCAGCCCAACGCTCAGCCCGCTTGCGGTTTAGGCGGGACCACCAGTGCTTGGGACCGACCGCTCCCGCGTAGTCGAACAGCGCGGTGAGTTCGCGCGTGCGGCGGCCGACCTCCGATTCCTCAAGCGGGACGCCGGCCCAGGCGCACACAGCGCGAGTGAGCAATTCTTGCAACTCGACATAGAGCACGACCTTGTCCATCGACGCCCACTTGCGTACACAAGCATCCCACTCCCGGGAGGTTGTCTCCGCAAGCTGCCCCAGCCGCTCCGACGTCATCAGTGACATAAACATTTGCTTGCGATGCCGGTGCGCCTTGTCGTCCAGCCCCTGCACGCCCCCTTGACCGAAAAGGGTCTTTTGGATCCGGCCTGGCGTAGCGCCACTGCGCACGAACCGGCTCGTGTCGTAGAAGAGCTGCGCCGCTTCCGGTCCGGTCATACAGAGGGTCGGCCGGAGCAGTAGGCGGGTCTGGAACAGGTCCGACTGGTAATGCCGGCACCGCTTCGCGATGAAGCCGTAGGGATCGTGCAGCAGGGCCAGGGTACTGTCCAGGCTCTTGTCATGGGGGATCCGGGGCATTGTTCAACCTCCTCAGTGCGTCGCGCACGGTGCCTATCACGAACCGTGAACGTCGGCGCTTGAAGTATACGGGGTACGTACCTACAATCATATCACTAGATACTGATATGTGGACCCATGCCGATGCCGATTCCTCAACCGCTCGAGCTCAAAGCCAAGCTCTACCGCGGTTTCGCCGATCCGTCCCGGCTCGCCATTCTGGAGGCGCTGCGCCAAGGGCCATTGACGGTGACGCAGATCGTCGAGGCCGCAGGGCTTAGCCAGTCCAACGTCTCCAATCACCTGGGCTGCCTTCGGGACTGCGGCTTGGTGGCCGGCAGACAGGACGGGCGCTACGTCTACTACCGCCACAGTGACCCGCGCGTCCAGGCCCTCCTGGACGTGAGCGATGAGCTCCTCGCCAACATCGCCCGCGGCATTGACGCCTGCATGCACTATCGCGGTGAGGCGCCGCCGGAGGCCGAATGAGAGGCTTTCTTGCGATCGGCTGGCGCCGCGGGATGCTGCACGTGTCTTGAATAGGAGTTGACGCCTATGAACACCGAACGGCTGGAGCTTGGAGTCGCGCATCTGGACTGTGACAGCAGGGCCAAGGTGACTGTCCAAGGACTCAAGGGCACCCCCGGTGAGCCGGATATTCAGGTCATTCACAAATCCGCCAAGGTGCTCCGGAGTGCACCAGCGGCCTGGGCGACAAATTGCGCCCCAACGCCAAAGCGGCCATCCGAACCTGCATGATGCCGAGTTAGAGATCCGCAACGGCCTGTGCATGCTCCGCAGCTAATCGTCTAGCAATAGATGTGGGGGTTTATCCCAAGGAGGCACCTATGAATACATGGATGTGGGTTGGCGTGCTGTTGATTGCGGTATGGGCCTCGCACTGGGGTGCGGAGCACCTGGCCACCCCGCTCAAGAAGTTGCGCAGGCGCTGGGGTCTGTCTGGTGTCGCCGGCGGTGCCCTGGTGGGAGTCGCCACCGCCAGTCCCGAGATCGCCATCAACATTACCAGCGCGATCCGAGGGGTAAGCGACATCGGCCTGGGCGCCGTGCTTGGGAACAATCTCGTTTCCCTGCCACTAACGTTGGCCGTGGGCTACATGTCCTACCGAACCAGCGGCAATACCAGCGGCCGTGAGCTGCCGTTGGAGCGGCAGACAGTGAGCGTTCAGGTGCTGCCCTACCTTGCAGTGCTCGCCCTGGTGGGGCTCTTGATGCTGCCGCCGAGCTGGCGGGGCTTACAGGCTGTCGACGGCTGGATCTTGCTCGGCGCCTACGGCCTCTATATGGCTCAGGCGCTGTTTCGGGGCCGCGCCGAGGGCGAGCAGGTTCAGTGGCAGCGCAAAGAGATCCTGCTCGCCCTCGCAGGTCTTCTGGTGCTGGCGCTTGGTGCCTACTTCAGTGTCCGAGCCACTGAGCAGATCATTTCGGCGCTTGGGATCTCCAAGCTGGTCGGGGGGCTGTTCATCACCGGCACCATAAGCGCCCTGCCGGAGACATTCTCCACCTGGAGCGTGATGCGCACCGAGCAGCGCACGGCCGCGGTGACCACGGTGCTGGGGGATCAGGTCACGACCCTGACTGTGGGCCTTCTGCCGCTGGCGCTGATCGGCTTGTCGCTACAGGACGTGCACCTGTTCTGGGTAAGCTTGGTGGCACTGGCGACTATGGCTGGCGCGTTCGGCGCACTGATCGGCGTTCGTCAGCCTAGCGTGAATGGCTGGAAGGTGAGCGCGGTGGCCGGCCTTTATGCAGCGTACATCGCCGTGGTGCTCGTGTGGGTACTGGGCGTGGTGTAGTGGACAACAAAATAGGAATGAGATATGAGCACTGATGGTGAAACGGTGATGCGGCCCAAGGCGATGACCGGCAGCGGCGGGCTGCGCTGGCTGTGGCTATCACTCGTGCTGCTGCTTGCCGACCAAGGCTCCAAGTACCTGGCGAGCACAAAACTTGCCTATGGTGAGAGTGTGCCTGTTACGCCCTTCTTCAACTGGGTGCATTGGCACAATACGGGGGCAGCATTCAGCTTTCTCGCGGACGCCGGAGGCTGGCAGCGCCCCTTCCTGATCGGGCTCGCGCTCGTGGTCTCGGCAGCGCTGGTGTACTGGCTTTGGCGCGCACCGCGCTTACTCGGCTATCGACTTGGGCTGAGCAGCATCCTCGGCGGGGCCTTAGGTAACGTAGTGGATCGAGCACGGCTGGGCTATGTCGAGGACTATCTCGACTTTCATTACGCGCAGTGGCACTGGCCGGCATTCAACCTCGCCGATGTCTGGATCATCCTTGGCGCGGCACTGCTGCTTTGGGCCGAGCTCAAACGCCCGCAGTAGCTTACGAGGCATAGAGCCAAGATCGAGAGAGCGGTCTTCTGCAGAAACTCAGCAGATTCAGATCCATGGGGAAAAGAACGATGCAGTTAGACAGACAGGCGATTGAGCACCAGATTGAGGTCATTTTTTCTCAGTTGCAGGCGCAGCTTACCCGGAGCGATGCCGCCGGCAGACGGGATGCGGCCTATGCCGCGTATGAAGAACTGGAGGCATTAAGTCAGTCTGCCGTGGAAACCAAACTCCCCGGCGCTGAGTCGGCAGAATGCCGGGCAATAGAAGCCGCTCTGACGGACGCTCGCCGCAAGGCCTGGAGCCTGTACGAGGCCTATCACCAGGACTTACAGCATCAGTTGGAATGGGCGAGTACGCGCGATTATGAGTAAAACGCATTACCGGTTTAGACCGACCTACCCCAAGCGCAATCGAGCCATCCGTGAAGGCTCTATGCGTTTGACCCTGAAGTGACTTTATAGTTTTGAATGAGTCAATTTCCATCTCAGAGATAGAACTGTCATGAAAGATTCCTGTAGCTGTGATGCAACACCTGAGCACCGTTCTGATCCCCTCTCGCCATCGTCAACACAGGGCGCCTGGGTCAGTGTCTACGCCGTTCCCAAGATGGATTGTCCATCTGAAGAAAGAATGATCCGCTTGGCGCTGAACGGCTTTGATGAGATTCGAACGCTGTCCTTTGACTTATCGAACCGCCGGTTGGAGGTCGTGCATGACGGCGCGGTTGAGCCCATTACCGCGAAACTGACGACCTTAGGGCTAGGCGCCTCGCTTCAGGAAACCGTCGCTGCTGACCCAGAGACAATCAAGGCCGCCGAGCTCTCGGCGGCCTCTGCTACTCAGGAGTCCGGCACCCTGCGTGTGTTGCTCGGCATCAATGCGCTCATGTTCGTCGTCGAAATGACTGCCGGCCTGATCGCCCAGTCTGCCGGCCTGATCGCTGACTCGCTGGATATGTTTGCCGATGCGGCCGTCTATGGCCTTGCCCTTTATGCCGTAGGGCACAGTGCGAAGATGCAGGTGCGTGCCGCGCATCTTGCAGGTGTGCTCCAACTGATTTTGGCTCTCGGCGTACTCGTAGAGGTGGGGCGACGCTTCATATTTGGTAGTGAGCCCGAATCGCTGATGATGATGGCTATCGCATTCGTCGCGTTGATCGCCAACACCGGTTGTCTACTATTGATATCCAAGCACCGCGAAGGCGGTGCGCATATGAAAGCAAGCTGGATATTCTCGGCCAATGATGTGGTGATCAACCTGGGCGTCATTGCCGCAGGTGCCTTGGTCGCCTGGACGGGGTCCAGCTACCCGGATCTGATTATCGGTACCATCGTGGGCCTGATTGTCCTCAACGGCGCTCGGCGCATTCTGGCACTCAAAGCGTGAACCCGCACGGTACTCAGCTATTGCGCCTGGAACACTTGATCGAGGTGGCTTCACAATCGCGCTAGACCTGAACGACAGCGAGTAACGAGGTCTCGGCGTCAGCAAGGTAGCGTGTTTAGGAATCAACCAAGGAAGGATGGTGATGGATAGTATCTGGCTGGTGCTCGGCCTGGCGCTGCTTCCCGCGTTAGGCAACTTCTGTGGTGGGCTCGCTGCGGAGGCTTCCCGGACAACCGACCGCCGTCTCAATTACGCCCTGCATGGCGCCGCCGGCCTCGTCATTGCAGTGGTGGCGGTTGAAATCATGCCGCGCGTGTTGGAGAGCCTCTCAGCCTGGCTAATCGCCCTCGCTTTCGCACTGGGCGGTATCGCTTATGTAGGCATCGAGAAACTCGTAGAGAGTATCCAGAGACGACGAGGCCAGCAGGGAGAGAGCAGTCAGTCGAGCGTCTGGATGATCTATATCGCCGTGTCCATCGACCTGTTCAGTGATGGCCTCCTGATCGGGGCGGGTTCTGCGGTCGCGCCGTCTGTTGCCATGATCTTGGCGGCGGGCCAGGTTCTTGCGGACGTGCCTGAGGGTTTTGCCACGATCGCCAATATGAAAGACAAAGGGATTTCCCGCAAAACGCGATTGCTGCTCTCAGCTTCGTTCGCACTTCCCGTGCTCTCAGCGGCTGCCCTATCTTACTTCCTCCTCAGAGACCAGCCGGAGAGCTTCAAGCTGGCAGCACTCACCTTCACTGCTGGCCTTCTCACGGTCGCTGCCGTCGAAGAAATGCTATCCGAGGCTCATGATAGCGGCGAGGACACGCACGTCTCAATTCTGGCTTTTGTGGGCGGTTTTGTATTATTCGTTTTGGTATCAGCGGGTCTGGAAAGTTTATTGCCGCAGAGCTAACTCTTCGCTAACACCTGCAGCTTAACTTAGATCGTGGTTGAGTGAGTTCAGAATATCGTTAGCGATTGCTGCGAACAGTATAGGTCTGTGGCGATGAGCTAGTGCGTGATCACCAGAGGTGACAAAATCCTAGCCTGGTGCCGCCCTATGTGTCACCTAGCCACTAATGAAACTAAAGATTTTTCCGCCTGATTTCTCACCGACGACGTTTAATCGCCATCAAAGGCCACTAGGGTCGCTCGATTCATGCCTCACAGCTTGCTGGCCAAGGTTTTTATACCACCAGAAATCAATGAGGAACGATTCGCGTTGAATCTCTCCGGGGCGATTGTGACAAGGTAGAGGCAGTCACAGAGCCCGGAAGAAATCTTACATACTGGTAAGAACTTAGCTGTATCCGGCAAAGCATCAATTCGCTCGACCGGGCTAGTGCCAGGCCCTAACTCATGACCCAATTTATGTTGCGTAATGACCTATGGGTCAGCACGGACCGAAGCGGTCCGTTTGACAGTTCGTTTGATAATCCTTCCTGCAGACACTTGTCGAGTCGCGCCCGAAACAACTCGTTCTGGGCGGCCAGCGCCTTCCTGGCCGAGGTTACCGATCAGGCACCCCTTGGCATATTCACAGACCGTCATGTCGGCGACGCCGTACTAAAAGTGGCCCCGACGCCTGATCAGACCGGTCGTTAAGAGGAAGGGAGAAATGAGGCGCGGTGGACAATTCAAGTTTGCTTCAGCCTTCTTGCAAAGGATAGACAGGCACCAGCTAATTCTAAATCGATATAAGAATATAACCAGTTTTAAACTATGATGGCGGCGTGATTTCTAATCAAAGGGTTAGGAGGCATCCCGATGCGTAAACCGACGGTTACTTCCTTTTTCGATGAGGCGAGCAAAACATTCAGCTACGTGGTGAGAGATCCAGAAAGCACGGCCTGCGCCATCATCGATTCAGTTATGGACTTCGACTATGCCGCAGGACGTACCGATGTGCGTTCGGCCAATGCTATCGCGGACTTCATACAGCACGAGGGCCTGACAGTAGAGTGGGTCCTGGAAACCCATGTCCACGCCGACCACTTGTCCGCCGCGCCTTACCTGAACGAGATATTGGGGGGTAGTATCGCTATTGGCGCCAGCATTAAGGACGTGCAGGACATTTTCGGCAAAGTGTTTAACGCCGGTACTGAGTTTGCTCGCGACGGCAGTCAGTTCGACCGGTTGTTCGAGGAGGGCGATACCTTCAGCGTCGGCGGCCTGGAGGGGCGGGTCTTGCATACGCCCGGACACACGCCGGCGTGCCTGACCTATGTGATCGGTGATGCCGCCTTCGTTGGCGATACCTTGTTCATGCCGGATTACGGTACGGCGCGGTGTGACTTCCCAGGCGGCGACGCACGCGTCCTGTATCGCTCGATTCAGAAAGTGCTGGCCCTGCCACCGCAGACACGCCTGTTCCTGTGCCACGACTACAAGGCACCCGGACGCGAGGACTATCAACACGAAACCACGGTAGCCGAGCAGGCCGCTCACAATATCCACATACACGAAGGGATCAGTGAAGATGAATTCGTGAAGATGCGCACCGAGCGTGACGCCACACTGGCAATGCCTCGGCTGCTTTTGCCCTCGGTCCAGGTCAACATGAATGCCGGCCAGATGCCCTTCACCGAGGCAGATGGCCAAGTCTATCTCAAGATACCTATTAATCGCTTCTAAACCCCTTGACAGGAGGTCTTATGAACATCAAAAAACTCGACGAACGCCTGAGCGTGACCGCCCAGCCCAGCCTTGAAGATATCGGCGCTCTCGCCGAGCATGGCTTTCGCAGCATCGTTTCCAACCGGCCACGCGGTGAAAGTGAGGACCAGCCGAACATGCAGGTGCTCAAGGACAAAGCAGAATCTCTCGGCATGGTCTGGCATGAGATACCGGTTAAGCCCGGCGAATATTCCCAGGCAGATATAGAGGCGTTTGCCGAGACGCTGCAGTCCTCTCCCGCACCGATACTTGGCTTCTGCCGGACCGGCAAGCGTGTGGCCCACCTATGGGCTTATTCGCAAGCACCGCTTCGCCCGGTGTCGGAGCTCGTGGACGTGGCCGGCGCTGCAGGCTATGACCTGACGCCTTTACGTGGCAGCCTCGAACAACAGGCTGGTAAGGGGTAACAGACGGGAGGAACGGGTGAACGGCCTGAAACGTTACTTCCCCATAGCCCAATGGCTACCCCACTATGGACGCAATGTGTTGACCAGCGACTTGCTGGCAGCGCTGATCGTCACCGTCATGCTGATTCCGCAGTCGCTGGCCTACGCCCTGCTAGCGGGGTTGCCGTCTCAGGTGGGCCTCTACGCCAGCATTGCGCCCTTGCTGATCTACGCGGTATTCGGCACCAGCCGTACGCTGTCGGTGGGGCCGGTTGCCGTCGTATCACTGATGACCGCGGCCTCGGCCGGTCAGGTGGCAAGCCAGGGCACACCGGCCTATTTAGGTGCCGTGCTGGTGCTGACGTTGCTGTCGGGACTGATACTACTCCTGATGGGAATCGCTCGCCTGGGCCTGGTGGCCAACTTTCTTAGCCATCCCGTGATATCGGGCTTCATTACCGCTTCGGCTCTGCTCATCGCGGCCAGCCAACTCGGACACCTATTGGGCATCGCCGCGTCGGGCCACAACTTGCTTGAACTGATGCACAGCATTGGGAGCCATCTGAGCAATGTGCATTGGCCAACGGTGATTGTCGGCCTTTCGACCCTGGCCTTCCTCTACGGCGTCCGACGCTGGCTTAAATCGGGACTGATCAAGGTGGGCGTTGCCGCACGGCCGGCCGACCTGTCAGCAAAAGCGGCGCCTATCGTCGCCGTGGTGGGCACGACCGGGTTGACCTGGGCGCTGGGGCTCGATCAGTGGGGCCTGGCGGTAGTCGGCGATGTTCCCGCGGGCCTGCCGCCATTGACCCTGCCCAGTGCTGATCTATCGCTATGGCATGAGCTGTTCGTGGGGGCGCTCCTGATCGGTATCGTGGGATTCGTCGAGTCGGTATCGGTGGGCCAGACACTGGCGGCAAAGCGTCGCCAGCGCATTGACCCCGACCAGGAATTGATCGGGCTGGGCGCCTCGAACCTGGCAGCATCGTTTACCGGAGGCATGCCGGTGACGGGCGGATTCTCGCGTTCGGTAGTCAACTTCGACGCCGGTGCCGAAACGCCGGCAGCGGGGGCCTTTACCGCCGCCGGCATCGCTCTGGTCAGCCTGACCCTGGCGCCACTGATCGCCTACCTGCCCATCACGACCCTCGCTGCGACCATTATCGTGGCGGTATTATCACTCGTTGATATCGGGGCCATTCGCCGGACATTGGCATACTCGCGCGGCGACTTTTACGCCATGTTGGCAACTGTTCTCGTGACCCTGTTCTTCGGCGTAGAAAGTGGCATCCTGGCCGGGGTGGGGTTATCCCTGATACTGCATCTGTATCGTACCAGCCATCCTCACGCCGCCCTCGTGGGTCGAGTTCCGGGTACTGAGCACTTTCGCAATGTAGAGCGTCTTCGGGTCGAGACCGATCCGCACCTGAAGATTTTGCGTATCGACGAGAGCCTGTACTTCGCCAATTCCAGGTACCTGGAAGATACCGTCCTGGCACTGGTCGCTGACACCCCCCAGCTACAGCATTTGATCCTCGCCTGCCAGGCGGTGAACCTGATCGACACCTCGGCATTGGACAGCCTGGAAGCGATCAATGCTCGACTCGGTGATGCGGGGGTTCAGCTGCACCTCAGCGAGGTCAAGGGGCCGGTAATGGATCGACTGCAGAGGACCGCGTTCCGACACAACCTCAGCGGCGAAATATTCCTGAGCACATTCGATGCCTGGCAGGCGCTGCACAGGCAAGCGCCGGTTCATATGAGCATCCCCAATAGTAACGAAATTCCCCCAGCATCCGTACATCAACCCTCAAAGCCGGGAACATCTAAGGGAGACAAAGTGTGAACACAATGGCAAGCCTATCTGGCCTGGCCGTTGGCATATTGATCGGCCTATCGGCCGTGTGGCTGATGGTAGCCCTGGGGCGCATCGCCGGTGTGAACGGTATTGTTTCGGGCATACTGCTGGAGCGGCCGGCTGGGGATTCCGCTTGGATTGTCAGACCCGGTAAAGCTGAGATAAACGAGTCGAAAGGCTGGGACACCATCGGATGCCCGACTTTAGCCGGGAAAGACCAAGCTTAACTACTATGCAGGAGCGAAAATTATGATGGACGGAATGATGAACGGCGGGGCGATGATGTGGGGCATGGGGCTGATAGGGTTTCTAGTCATTGTGCTCCTTGGCTTCGGAATTGCGGCATTGGTGAAGTATCTGTTCAAAAAATGAAGAGGCCAAGCTTGTGAGGCTCGGTATTGGCTGGCTGACTAGGGTGGTAACTGCATTGATGCGGCCATGCTGAAGGAAACTCTACACCTGAATGAGCAGGTAAGAACCTGAGGGCACAGCAGCGTATACTTCGCCCTCAGGCCGACGCCCTGGAGAGGAAGACTCATGCTGTGACTTCCTCCGAGGCGGATAGTTTACCCCTGAGGCGTGTGCGCCATCTGCTCGCAATACTGCTGTAATCGTTCAGGTAGATCCGTCGGGCATACGCCACACTGCCTGTTTCCGGGGACCGCTTGGTCAATGAATTTGGGATAAGCGAGGTTGAGCTTATCCATGATCTCCCGAAATTCCTCCAGGCTTTTACCCTGCCCCAACCGGACGTTGCTATCTTTCTCCTGCCCAATCGTCGAAACCCGCCGCTGCTTGTAATCATGGGCGGGATAGACCAGATAGTCCTCCGGTAGGGTGAAAAGCTTATCAGTCACGGACCGGTAGAGGGTATCGGTATTCCCGTTTTGAAAATCCGTTCTGCCACAACCTTCGATAAGGAGGGCGTCGCCGGTAAATACACGGTCGTCCAGACGGTATGCAAAATGGCCATCGGTATGGCCCGGTGTGTGGATCGGCTGGAAGCTGAGTCGGCCTACCTGAAAGGGTCTCCCCTCTTCTACTCCGACATCCGTACAGGCCAGGCAGTCCATGGCAGGCGCCGCAATTTTACTGCCCGCTTTCTGCTTTAGCTCGCGGGCGGAAGTGATGTGATCGGCGTGGATATGGGTATCCAGGGTGTACTCCAGCTTGAGCCCCAGCTTTGACACCTCCGCCAGGTCGCGCTCGACCGAGTTGATAACCGGATCAATCAGGACCGCTCGCCCGGTTTCCTCGCAGCCCAGGAGATAGGTGTAAGTGCTGGATACGGGTTCATACAGTTGTCGAAGGATCACGTATTGTTCCCTGTCAACGTTAATACTCCCATCCGCAAACGCTACCGTAAAAACAGATGGGCGCAGTGGTGAATACATGACATGTCATTGACGGCTTTCAGCGCTACGGTTTCACGAAAAGACTGGGGCGTCGGCGGTAACGCAACTTGCTTTTACAGGCTCTCCCTCCCGACGCCCTTAGCTTTATTACTGCAGAGGTTATTGATCGGCTTCAGGTTCGGCCTCAGTTTTATCGTCCATACCTTGATCCTGCATCATATCCATACAGGCCTTCATCATAGCCTTGCGGTCTTCCGGCGACATTTGTGACATCATTTGCATCATGTCTCCCATGCTACCAGAGCCATCGGACATCATGCCCTTTCCTTCGCCGCCACCTTCTTCATGAGCAAATGCTGGCAAGGTGCCGATGCTGGCCGCCAGAACGAGGGCGGAGCCGAGGACCTTCAGTTTTTGAGTACGCATAGTCTTTTCTCCATGTGGTGAGACGCCGCCCTTTGAGTTGTAGGCAAACGTCAGCTTCTAACAGTTCTGCTAACGCGCTGGTTTCCCTGATGCACGACGCGATACACAGCCGCAGCCGGACTAGACCCATCAACAAGCCCGGCGCTTCTGCTTCCCTGTGCCTTCAGCAGCAACCGGCGCGGGAGGCCTCCTTGGTGGGCTGAGACACATTACGCACCACTTCGGCCGTCTCGTGCTCGTCGACACGGCGGACAAGATCGGCCTGCGCTACCATGCCGCAGCACGCGCCCGCCTCATCGACCACTGGCACACGCCGGATTTGGTTCTCCTCCATGCGCTGACAGCAACTCTCGACGGTATCTTCGGACGTGACAGTCACGACCGGCTCCGACATCACCTCCCGTGCCGTCGTCTGCGATGGGTCCTTGCCCTTTGCAACGCAGCGACAGGCAATGTCGCGATCAGTGACGACGCCCACCGGTCGGCGTTGCTCGTCGATCACCGGAATCTCACCGCAGTCACAGCCACTCATGAGCTTTGCCACATCCTGAAGCGAGGTGTCCGGCGAACAGCATGCCGGATTCTCGGTCATCATCTCTCGTACTTGCATAGCTGGATTCTCCCTATAGTAAGGCGCAGCCCTTTAAATGCCGGGCAAACGTCAGACTCTGATAGTTCCGTTATGTGTTGGCACCCGTGATACGCTACCGGCGCAAAGCTGAAATCAGGTAAGAGAAATGCACAGAAGAACTACGAGAGACGGCGTGCAGGCCCCTTAGCGATTCGCTGTACAATCCACACTAAAGCTTTGCACCACCCCCGTAAACATGTAAGGCGACGCCTACTGGTTAACGTTTTTTCAAGCCGTTGGGCAACGACTCAAGATAAGGTTCTTCCACCCGTTACTGTGGGGAAGACGGTTTACTCGAGAAAGACTGGATGAAGCCGGGCCAGACGCCGCCCCGGCTCCGTACAGAGCCGCGATTTATAGGAGAGACCTGAAATGCGAGAGCATTGTCGGCGTACAAAATTCACCATGGCGATCATCCTGGCCCTTTCTGTCCCGATCGCCTTTGCCTCGGCCACAGCGGCCGACGTTCCGCAGTCGGTTGGGCCACAGGGTTTCCTGGTATGGGAAACCCCTCGTTCCGTACCTGAGCTGCATTTCGAGGACGGCAGCGGTACGCCTCTGGCCTTGGCGGATTTTCAGGGTAAGGCGGTGTTGTTGAATATCTGGGCCACCTGGTGTGCTCCCTGCCGTGACGAAATGCCTACGCTGGATTCGCTTCAGGCTGAGCTGGGCGGCGATCGGTTCGAGGTTGTTGCGCTGTCCATTGACCATGAGGGCATAGCGATCGTGCAGGACTTCTACCGGAAGGTCGGCGTCGGGCATCTTCGCCAGTATATCGACCCGACCGCGATGGCAGGATCGACGCTTGGGGTGACTGGCGTACCGACGACATTGTTGCTCGACAGTCAGGGACGCGAGCTTGGCAGATTGGTGGGCGCGACCGACTGAGATACTTCCGTCATGGTGAGCTTTCTCAAAGAAGCCATTAACGACAGTCGTTAAGCAACGCCTGCTCGATCACTTGCAAGAAGGGAGAACACCATGAGTTTTTACAGCCACCATATCCAGCCGCGGTTGGTGCACTTGACGATGCGTTCAGGACTGCTTGAAGAGCACCGACGGCGTACGGTGACGAGGGCGCGAGGTGTGGTGCTGGAACTCGGTTTTGGCTCTGGACTCAACTTACCTTTCTACCAGTCGGAGCAGATTACGCAACTCTACGCATTGGAGCCCGATGTGAGCATGCTCAAGTTTGCGCATAAGCTTATTGCGCGGGCGACGTTTCCGGTGGAGATACTACAAACAGGCGCTGAGCGGATTCCATTGCCCGATCAGAGCGTTGATACGGTGCTGTGTACCTGGACTTTGTGCACCATTCCCAGTGTAGAAGCCGCGCTTGCAGAAGCGCGGCGGGTACTCAGACCCGAGGGGCAGTTCGTCTTTGTCGAGCACGGACTCTCCCCGGACCCCAAGGTTGCGCGCTGGCAGCACCGGTTGACACCGCTCTGGCGACGCTGCGCCGGCGGCTGTCATCTGAACCGCCAGGCCGATGTACTGCTTCGTGCCGCCGGCTTTGAGCTTGGGAGTGTGGATACAGGCTACCTCGGCCGTCCGAAGACGATGACTTACATGTACGAAGGTCGGACGCAGCCCGACATGGGCTCGACAGCATGTTGAGGGCATTGAGCGACTCGAAGTCAACCTGAAAAAAGACAAAGCCCCGCATCATACAGATGGAGGACAACAGGCAGCCGTCGTGTAACGAGTTTAGCTTCGCCCACTGTTCTAAAAACCGCTTGACCTTAAAGCAGGCTTTAAAGATATCGTTCCTAGTGAGTCACAAGAAACATACTAGGAGAACAGTCTGATGACGTTACAACTTGGAGAAACAGCCCCAGATTTCACGGTAGAATCCACAGAGGGTGCGATCAGTTTTCATGAATGGCTTGGTGATAGCTGGGCCGTCTTGTTCTCGCACCCCGCCGACTACACGCCTGTTTGTACCACTGAGCTGGGCGCCTTTGCCAAGCGCAAAGATGAGTTCGCCAAGCGCGGCGTCAAACTGATAGGTGTTTCCGTCGACCCGCTCGATTCCCACACAGGCTGGGCCGAGGACATCGAGAAGACGCAGGGCGCAGCGCTTAATTATCCCCTACTCGCAGATAAGGACCAGGTGGTCGCGAATCTCTACGGGATGATCCATCCGAAAGCCGATCCCAAGGTCACAGTTCGAACTGTCTTCATCATTGACCCTGAGAAGAAAGTACGTCTCACCTTCACTTATCCACCCAGCACCGGGCGCAACGTCGACGAGATTCTGCGTGTTATCGACTCGCTTCAGTTAACGGGCAAGCACAAGGTGGCCACGCCGGTGGATTGGCAAAACGGTGAGGATGTCATCATCGCCCCCTCGCTTTCCGATGAAGAGGCCAAGGAGCGCTTCCCCGAGGGCTGGGACGCCAAAACACCCTACTTGCGTGTAACACGCCAACCTCGCTAAATCTTCAGACGATAAGCAGCCCGCTACTTCGGGCTGCTTGTAGATATGATTTAACTCTCCGTCGAGGTGAGGTAATGAAGACATTCAGTATCGGCGAGCTTTCTATGTTGTGCGGTGTCGCCAGCCAGGCAATTCGCTATTACGAGCAAGAGAAACTCATGCCCGAGCCGGGCCGGACCGAATCCAACTATCGTCGTTATACGGAAGATGCGCTCGCAAGGCTGCAATTTATCGTTCAGGCCAAACAGTGGGGCTTTACGCTCGACGAAATCCGCGAGCTCCTGATGCTGCAGGATGCGAACGGTGACCGGGCCCAGGCCAAACGTATTGCCGAAGAGAAGCTGGTAAAGATCCGGGAGCAGATCAAGAACCTCTCCAGAGTCGAAGCTGTTCTGTCCAAAACGCTTTCTGAATGCTCGGGTGAAGGTCCGATGGCAGGCTGCCCGATTGTCGAGGCGATAGCTGACGAGAGGTAGGCGAGGTATCTCAATGTCACCGGTACAGCAGAGCGTAACGCCGGGTTTCGGGGGCGTGGAATAAAACGATGCTGGGAGTTTCATGATGGAAAGGATCGATATCGGTATACGCGGGATGTCTTGTGCCTCCTGTGTCGGTCGCGTGGAGCGCGCCCTCAGGAAGCGTCCAGGCGTCACCAGCGCACAGGTAAACCTCGCGACGGAAAAAGCCTCGGTCGAGTTCGAGGCGCATGCGAACCCTGCCGAATTGATCGACGCCGTCGAAAAAGCGGGCTACCAGCCGGTGGTGGAGACCGCGGAGATTCCTATCATCGGGATGACCTGCGGCTCCTGTGTCTCTCGGGTGGAGCGGACCATCAAGAAGCTGCCCGGCATCGCCGAGGCGAGCGTCAACCTCACGACCCAGAAGGCGTTTGTGCGCTTCCTGTCCGGCGCTGTGTCGCTGCCGCGCATTCATCACGCGATTAGGGATGCAGGCTATGAGCCGCAAGAGCCCGATACTGGCGCTCAGACGGACAGTAAAGACCAGGAGGGCATACAGCTTCGTAAAAAAGTCATCATTGCCGCGGCGTTTACGATCCCGGTGGTCCTCATCGCGATGGGTAAGATGATTCCCGCCGTGGAGGCGTTGTTGTCGAGCATGATGCCCCACCGTGCCTGGATGGGTGTCGAATGGCTGTTGACGACGCCCGTCCTGTTCTACGCCGGGGCGCGTTTCTACCGTTCCGGGTATTCCGAACTCCGGCATATGAATCCGGGCATGAACAGCCTGGTCATGATCGGTGCGAGCGCGGCCTATTTTTATTCGGTCGCCGCACTGTTGGCGCCGGGTTTTTTCCCCGCCGGTACCGCCGTGAGCTACTTCGAGGCGGCGGCGGTCATCGTGACGTTGATCCTGCTGGGACGGTATTTCGAGCATATCGCCAAAGGCCGTACCTCACAGGCGATAAAGAAGCTCCTGCAACTGCAGGCGAAGACGGCCCGGGTCATCCGGGATGGCGAAACGGTCGAGGTCCCGATCGAGGCCGTTGTACCCGGTGATCGCATCCTGGCCCGACCTGGCGAGCGCATTCCGGTGGACGGCGTGGTGGAGGAAGGTCACTCCTACGTCGATGAGTCAATGATCAGCGGTGAGCCGGTGCCGGTTGCCAAGGAGACAGGCGCGGAAGTCGTCGGCGGCACGATCAATAAAAACGGCGCGCTCACCTTCCGTGCCACCCGGGTCGGGGCCGATACCGTCCTGTCGCAGATCGTCAGGATGGTGGAATCGGCGCAAGCCGAGAAGCCCCCGATCCAGGAGCTTGCCGATAGGATTGCCGGGGTATTTGTGCCCGTGGTGATGGGCATCGCCCTGGTTACTTTTGCGGTGTGGTTCGGCTTCGGGCCGGACCCGGCACTGTCCTTTGCTTTTGTCACGACCGTCAGTGTGCTGTTGATCGCCTGCCCCTGCGCCATGGGGCTGGCGACGCCGACCGCCATTATGGTGGGCACCGGTAAGGGCGCGGAGATGGGGGTACTGTTCCGCAAGGGAGCGGCGCTCGAGACGCTAGCCAAGATGAATACCGTCGTGCTGGACAAGACCGGCACGCTAACTCGAGGTCGTCCCGAGTTGACGGACTTCGTCGTCACCGATGGGGACGAAAACGAGGTGCTCCGGTGGATAGCTGCAGTCGAGGCACAGAGTGAACACCCGATTGCCGAAGCCATCGTCAACGGGGCAAGAGACCGGGGGCTTGAGCTCCCGGCCGTCGCCCAGTTCAGCGCCGAGCCCGGTTATGGCATCGAAGCCGAAGTGGCCGGGCACAAGGTGCATGTAGGGGCCGACCGCTATATGAGCCGGCTGGGCATTGGTTTGGATGCGGTGGAAACCCGTGCCAAGGCACTTGCTGAAGAAGCCAAGAGCCCGCTCTACGCGGCGGTGGACGGTAGGCTTGCGGCGATGATCGCGGTCGAGGACCCGCTCAAGGAGGGCTCGGTCGAAGCAATTTCCGCACTGAAGGGGCTGGGTCTGGAGGTGGCGATGCTCACCGGGGACAACCGCTTCACCGCTGAAGTCATTGCCAGACAGGTGGGTATTCAGCGGGTGCTCGCCGAGGTATTGCCCGATCAGAAAGCCGCCGAGATTAAGCGCCTGCAGGCCGAGAACCGACGTGTCGCATTCGTGGGCGACGGCATCAACGACGCGCCGGCACTGGCCCAGGCCGACGTCGGCATCGCTATCGGCACAGGAACGTACGTGGCGATCGAAGCCGGCGATGTCGTGCTGATGCGTGGCGATCTTAGAGGTATCGTCAACGCGGCAGCACTCTCCCGGCGTACCCGCAAGACCATCCTCGGCAATTTTGTCTGGGCTTACGGTTACAATCTGGCCCTGATTCCGGTAGCGGCGGGTGTGTTGTTCCCGTTTATTGGCTTCCTACTCAATCCTATGCTGGCGGCGGGCGCCATGAGCCTTTCCAGCGTGTTCGTGCTGACCAACTCGTTGCGGCTGCGTCGCTTTAAGCCGGATATCAATGGTACGGCGCTGACAGGTTCTGACGAATCCAAGGCTGGGCAAGTACGCCCTGCCTAGAAACGAAGTGGTTCAGCAATCAGGAGATTGAAAATGATGGGAAATGAAGCGTGCATGTGGGGAATGGCCGGAATGGGGCTGGTGTCAGTCTTACTCATCATAGGGCTGGCGCTTGGCATTGCAGCTCTTGGCAAGTATTTGTTCTTCAGTGAAAAGAACAGGAAATAAGACGGACATTGATGCGAAGAGGTTTCCCTGGGTATGATCTCTCAGGTTGTCCACGGGTCTCTTTGAGTTAGCAAGATGCTGTAGGCGAAGTCTGTGACAGAATCTAGCCGGGGGATTTAACCCGGATTACTCTTGACCTTGGTATTGCTTCAACGTCTATACTTAACCCCGCTCCAGAATCAGTATGTGTAGCACCTTATGATCCAGCTTCAAAACAATTTGGGAATGCGGCGTCGCCTTGCGGCGCGTATTCTATTGTTTGTCTGGATCTGGTGCCTGACTTCGGCGACCCTCGCCATGGCAATGATGACGAGCGCCATGGACATAGAGCATGCCATTATTGCTTCAGATACCGTTTCTGATGCATCCGGTAGCCATAGTAACCATCCAGAAGCTCACCAGGATTCTTCAAAGTCCTCTCCTCCGGCCTGTTGCCCGGAAGAGAGCGACTTTTCGCTAAGCACCTATCTCCAGGCCAATCTGCTGGTCACCGCCGCCCTGTTGTCTTACTTTTTCCTGCCACTTTTTATCTACCGGCCGGCATACCGTTATTACGCCACCCACTGGCTTCCCTCCAAGTTACCGAGGCGTCTTCACGCTCTCCACTGCACCTACCTGAATTGAGTTCAGCGTCCGCTGAACCCTAAATTATTTCTATTCAGTGATATAAAAAATTTTACGGGACAGGTTTGTCCAAAATACGCCCTGCCATTCTACAAGGAGTGCATCACATGCGTTCGTGGCTCGTAGTGTCTCTAGTCTTTGCTGCCTTCGCCGGCGGCTGGCTAGCAAGTACCCAACTGTTCCCATTAACACAGCCCGGTTCATCGCAAGGGGCGGCTGAAAAAGACGAGCCGCTCTACTGGGTAGCGCCCATGGACGACAATTACCGCCGTGACAAACCCGGCAAGTCGCCTATGGGAATGGACTTAGTTCCAGTCTATGGCGAAGGATCAGCAGAGGGCCCGGACGATGGCGGGGTGACAATCCAGCCCAATGTCGTGGCCAACCTCGGACTGCGCAAGGCCGAAGTCATCCGCGGCCCGCTCTCAAAGCCCATCAGTACCGTTGGCTATGTTGCATATGACGAGGACAAGCTGGTCCATATCCATAGTCGTGTTGCCGGTTGGGTGGAAAAACTCAACATCAAGGCTGAAGGCGACCTCGTTGATAAAGGTCAGACACTTTTTGAGATCTATTCGCCTGATCTGGTGCTGGCACAAGAAGAGTACCTGCAAGCTAAGCGGTCAGGGCAACCTGCCCTGGAAAGAGGTGCGCGCCGAAAGTTAGCAGCCCTGGGCATCTCGCCGGATCAGGTGGAACAACTTGCCCGACGCGGAAGTTCTACCGAAACGCTGGCGATTAAGGCCCCGGTTGCCGGCCACATTGCCGACTTGGGAATTCGGCAGGGAATGTATATTCGTCCCGACACCCAAGTAATGGCAATTGGCTCGCTGGAATCGGTCTGGGTCATAGGCGAGTTCTTTGAGCGTCAGGCAGGGCTGGTTGATAAAGGCGATTCGGTGGCAATGACAGTACCGGCTTTTCCAGGGCAGCAATGGGAAGGTAGCGTCGACTATGTCTATCCCGAGCTGAGCGGGCAAAGCAGGACTCTACAGGCTCGTGTCAGAGTGAAAAACAGCCCCGATGGCCCGATCCTGCGTCCCAACATGTTCGTGAATCTTACGCTGCGCTCGGCCCTGGGCGAAAACCTGCTGTCGATTCCCAAAGAAGCCCTAATCCGCGGCGGCGAGGGCGACCGCGTCATCATTGCCGAGGACCAGGGCCGCTTCCGGCCAATGCCCGTAACCGTCGGGGTAGAGGTAGGCGACCGAGTGGTAGTGCTCGAAGGCCTTGAGCCCGGCCAGCAGGTAGTGACCTCGGCCCAGTTCCTGATTGACTCGGAAACCAATCTCGACGCCGCTATTAGCCGCCTGAGCGCCCCTGCTGAAGCGGCCGCTGCCGGCACCGTGAAAGTCGCGGCCACGATAGACGGCTTAATGCCGGATATGGGGACGCTGACCCTCGATCATGATCCAGTCCCCGAGTGGCAATGGCCGGCCATGACCATGGAGTTTGAAACTGCCGAGGGCCTCGCCCTGGACGGGCTGGAAGTCGGCCAGCGGGTCACAGCGGTTATCGAGGAAAGAGGCGACCAAAACTATGTACTGACTGCCATAGACAACGCTGCAGATTCGGCGGCAGAGGGAGAATCAGCGATTGAGGCCATAGGCGTCATCCGTGGTCTTGTTCCGGAGGAGCGTTCCATGACGCTCGCGCACGAACCGATCCCAGCCCTGGATTGGCCGAGGATGGAAATGGCTTTTCACGTTAGCGACACGGTCAACCTCGCTGCCTTCGAAGTGGGTGCAGAAGTGCGTTTCGGCCTGCGTGAGAATGCGGAAGATGACCTCGAAATCATCTCAGTTCAACCCGTCAACGAAAACCGTTAGAGAACAGAGGAAACTGAAATCATGAAAAAACTCTTGGTGAATGCAGCGATGCTGGCAGTTGCCGTCTCCCTGGGAGCTCCGGCCGCCGCTGAAATGAAGGGCATGGATATGAAAGCCCAGGGTGAGTCCCAGCAGCGCGCCGAAGCAACAGGCGAGGTCAACAACGTGATACCTGACAAGAACAAGGTTGTTCTGACCCACGATCCCATTCCAGCGCTGGGCTGGCCGGCCATGAAAATGGGCTTTGAGACCGCTGAAAGCATCAGTCTTGAAGCACTACAGCCAGGCGATGCTGTACGTTTCGTGATCGAATCCCGAGGCGGAAAAAATAAAATCGTCGAGATCGAGAGACTGCAGTAGTTGTTAGCCGGACTCCGCTGCACAGCGGAGTCCGACAGAATCTGACGGGATGAAGCACTGATATGATCAACTCCATAATCCACTGGTCTCTGCACAACCGGTTTTTCGTACTCCTTGCCACGGTGATTCTTATCGGCTGGGGCTGGTATGCGGTGCGCGAGACACCGGTCGACGCCATACCCGATCTGTCCGATGTACAGGTGATCGTTAAAACCTCTTACCCGGGTCAAGCGCCCCAGGTCGTTGAGGACCAGGTTACCTATCCGATGACGACCGCGATGCTTTCGGTGCCTGGTGCCGAAACAGTACGTGGCTATTCCTTCTTCGGCGACTCTTATGTGTACATCATTTTCGAGGAAGGCACCGACCTCTATTGGGCCCGTTCCCGCGTGCTGGAATACCTTAGCCAGGTGGCGGGTCAGCTGCCGGATGCTGCCAATCCTCAGCTTGGACCGGACGCCACCGGGGTTGGCTGGGTCTATACCTACGCACTTGCCGATCCGACCGGAAAGACGGATCTGGCCGAGCTAACCTCAATACAGGACTGGTTCCTCAAGTATGAGCTGCAGACTGTGCCGGGCGTCTCCGAAGTGGCCACCGTCGGCGGCATGGTCCGTCAATACCAGGTCGTCGCGGACCCGAATCGTTTACGGGCCCACGGTATAACGTTGCAGAGAGTGCATGCGGCAATCAGTAACGCTAACCAGGAGTCCGGCGCCTCGGTTATTGAAATGGCAGAAGCTGAATACATGGTTCGCGTTACCGGGTACTTGCAGAGCAAGGAAGATCTCGAGCAGGTACCGATCATAGTGAATGAACAGGGAATCCCTGTATTGCTTCGGGACGTTGCCGAGGTGCGCCTCGGCCCGCAGATGCGGCGCGGCGTCGCTGAGCTTAACGGTGAAGGCGAAGTCGTCGGGGGGATCGTTGTTATGCGGTTCGGCGAAAATGCGCTCGACACAATCGATGGCGTTAAAGAACGCCTGGAGGAACTCAAGTCCAGTTTACCCGAAGGGGTTGAGATCATACCGACCTATGACCGGTCGACATTGATACAAAGCGCGGTCGACAACCTGACGGGCAAACTCTTGACAGAGTTCCTGGTAGTGGTCGTCATCTCTGCGGTCTTCCTCTTTCATTTGCGTTCCTCCCTGGTGATCATTCTCAGTCTTCCGGCAGGTATCCTTGGGGCGTTTGTGGTTATGTACTACCAGGGCCTTAACGCCAATATCATGTCGCTCGGCGGCATCGCTATCGCTATCGGTGCCATGGTGGATGGCGCGATTGTCATGGTTGAGAATGTGCATAAACACATGGAACGTACGCCGTTGACGGATGAGAATCGCTGGGCTGTGATTGCCCGTGCCGCCAGCGAAGTGGGAGCCCCCCTGTTTTTCTCTCTTTTGATCATTACGGTTAGCTTCTTGCCGGTCTTCACCCTGGAGGCTCAGGAAGGCAAGATGTTCGCACCCTTGGCTTTCACTAAAACCTACGCCATGGCGGCTGCCGCCGGGCTGGCGATTACCCTGGTCCCAGTGCTAATGGGATATTTCGTCCGCGGCAAGGTCCTGCCCGAGCACAAGAACCCCGTGAACCGCATACTGGTCGCTGGCTACCGTCCGTTAATAAGGGGCGCGTTGCGAGCGCCTGGGGTGACTATCATGGCCGGCATTCTGGTACTGATAGTCGGGCTGTGGCCGGCGACAAAACTGGGCAGTGAATTTATGCCGCCACTGGATGAGGGGGATCTGATGTACATGCCCACCACGTACCCGGGCATTTCCATCGGCAAGGCGCGGCAGATCCTGCAGCAGACCGACAAGATGATCGCCACGGTACCGGAAGTCGAAACGGTCTTCGGCAAGATCGGGCGGGCCGATACCGCCACAGATCCAGCACCTTTGACCATGATAGAGACTTTCATTCAGTTCAAGCCGCGTGATCAGTGGCGTCCTGGCATGACCCCCGAAAAGCTTCGCGAAGAGCTCGATTCCCTGGTCCAGCTTCCCGGCTTAACCAACGCCTGGGTTATGCCTATCAAGACACGTACCGACATGCTGGCAACCGGTATCAAAACACCCGTCGGCATTAAGGTGGCCGGGCCCGACCTAGCGGTTATCGAGGATATCGGCAGGGAGCTGGAAAAATTGCTACCCAAGATTGAGGGTACCGCCTCCGTATATTCCGAGCGAGTTGCCGGAGGGCGCTACGTCAAGGTCGATATAGACCGCGAAAAAGCAGCGAGATTCGGGCTCAACATCGACGATGTTCAAGCCGTCGTTCAGACGGCGGTTGGGGGGATGAAAATAACGGAAACCGTAGAAGGGCTCGAGCGCTATCCAGTCAATCTCCGATACCCGCAACACTACCGTGATTCACCGGAGCAGCTGAGCTTGCTTCCCATTGTTACACCAGGGGGTGACCGTATTGCCCTCGCTGATGTGGCGACAGTGCGTGTCGAAAACGGACCGCCGGCGATTAAATCCGAGAATGCTCGACTCAACGGCTGGACCTTGGTCGATATTGCTGGTCGGGATCTGGGCTCGTGGGTGAACGAAGCCCAAGCACACGTGGAGGCCAACCTAGACCTCCCCGCGGGCTATTCGCTGGCCTGGTCCGGTCAATATGAATACATGCTCCGTGCCAAGCAGCGCCTGATGCTGGTCGTGCCCCTGACTCTGGCTATCATCATGTTTCTGTTGTACCTCAATTTCCGTAATTTCGTCGAAGTCTTCATCATCATGGGCACGTTGCCTTTCGCCCTGATAGGGGGCATCTGGCTCTTATATCTGCTCGGCTTCAACATGTCCGTAGCAGTCGGGGTTGGCTTTATTGCATTGTCCGGCGTAGCGGTCGAGATCGGTGTGCTCATGTTGGTCTACCTCAGGCAAGCACAGCGCGAGGCGAAAGATGCGGCCGATGATAAGGCCCGTACGATGACTATAGAGGACCTCAAGCTGGCAATCGGCGAGGGTGCTGCCCATCGCGTGAGGCCTATCATGATGACCTTTTCGGCCATCGTTGCCGGATTGGTGCCGATCATGATTGGCGGCGGCACAGGCTCTGAAGTGATGCAGCGCATTGCCGGCCCTATGATCGGCGGCATGATCAGCACCCTGATCCTGACCATGCTCCTGCTGCCGGTCATCTTCTTCCTCTGGCAGCGACAGAAACTGAAAAGGCAAATTGAAAAAGCGAAATGAAAAGTCGCTTTATGCACATCAATCTAAACGACAAGTACGTGGATAGCGGACATTGAGTCGCGGCCTTGTCGACTTGGCTGACCCGGGCATCAGAAATGCTTTGTGCCCGGGTAACCGCTAGAAAGAGAGATTTAGCTATGCATTCCTTTAGGAAACTTACGTTACTAATAACGAGCTCAGTGCTTCTGTCTTTTCCCCTGACCGGCCTCAGTGCCCCCGAGGCAAGTGATCGTACCGGGCGAGCCGAGATCGAGCAGGCCTGGGTTGAGCAGGCACTGGAGTCAAACGCGTCTCTTGGCGCTAAGCTCGCAGCCGCGAAAGCGGCTGCCGAGCGAATAACAGGATCGGGCAGCTGGCAGGACCCCAATCTCAACCTGATGGTCGCACCAGAAACACTGGGGGGCGACGACGATACTGGTACGCGGATTGAGCTCAGTCAGGCACTCCCCTGGCCAGGGTTGTTGGACGCGCGACGGAGAATGGCTGAGGCCCGGGCAGACGTTTCAAGCAGCCAGTACCAGTGGTTCCGGAACCTTCTCGTCGCCGATGTCGAGGCTGCATATGCTGAGTGGTGGTTCATCAATGAAGCCATCAGGCTCCATCACGAGAATCAGGCCTATGTTGAACAGCTCCTCGCCAATGCCTCTGACGGGTATGCCTATGGCAACGTCCGGCAGACTGACTTGCTGCAACTACGTCGCGAACTGACGGATCTTGACATGCAGCAATATGAGCTGGTGGAGCAACGTCGGGCATTGGCCGCACGGATCGCAAACTTGTTGGGCGAGAGGCCCGCTGCACAGGAGGTTGCGCTTGAATCAGACTCTCTGGAATCGTTTCCTGACCTGGAGACTACCGTCGGTGTTGCCCTGACAGGTCATCCCCTGCTGAGTGCTTCGGAGGCCCGAATTCAAGCCTCCAGGGCTGATGTCAAAATTCGGCAGCTGGAAAAGTATCCCAAGGTAAAGTTGATAGCCGGCTACAACAGCCTCTGGGTTGACAGGTCCAAACGGGCTGTTGTTGGCATAGGTCTTGAAGTGCCTTTCTCAGGGCGACGTCAGCAAGGCGCACTGAACGCAGCGGAGGCCGAGCTGGAGGCTCAGCGCTGGGAGGCCCTTGAGCAGGCCCGTGACGTAGAAGCTGAGGTAATACAGGCCTGGGAAAACGTGAGCGCTCTCGGTTCGCGCCTGAACGTACTGGAAAGCGAGGGCGTACCGCTCGCCGAGAAACACTGGCAGGCGTCACTGGAGCAGGTGGCCAACCAACAGAGCGACTATGAAGATGCGATAGAGAGCGCAAGAATGCTGACACGCACTCATCTTCAACAGGCGCGGTTAAAAGCGGACATTCACCGTGCGATAGCTGATCTTGAAAGCTGGATAAGCTTTTGAAAGTCATAAGGAAAGCACATGCTTCAGTATCCTCAAATCGACCCCGTAGCCATCTCACTAGGCCCGGTGCAGATCCATTGGTACGGCCTGATGTATCTGGTGGGCTTTTTCGCCGCCTGGTGGCTAGGCCGCCGCCGGGCCCATCGCGTGGGGCTGAGCCATAAAGCTGTCGAGGACTTGATCTTCTATAGCGCTGTTGGCGTCATCCTGGGCGGCCGCCTCGGTTTCGCGCTGTTCTACGGGTTCGAAAAGCTAGCGGATAACCCGCTATGGCTCTTCAAAATTTGGGAAGGCGGTATGAGCTTTCATGGGGGGCTTACCGGGGTGTTGATCGCGGCCCTTCTCTTTGCTCGCAAGCACAATCTGAGCTTTCTCCAGCTTACCGACTTTATCGCGCCCCTGGTGCCGATCGGTCTGGGGGCAGGACGCGTTGGCAACTTTATTAATCATGAGCTACCGGGACGGGTCAGCGATGTGCCCTGGGCCATGGTGTTCCCCAACATGGGACCGGCACCTCGTCACCCATCGTCACTGTATGAGTTCGCTCTGGAAGGTGTCGTGCTGTTCGCTGTGCTGTGGTGGTTCTCAAGCCGGCCGCGTCGGCGTGGGGCGATTTCAGGCCTGTTCCTGTTGCTCTATGGGTTTTTCCGCTTTGCGGTGGAGTTCGCACGCCTGCCCGACCCGCAGCTAGGTTTCATTGCCTTCGACTGGTTGACCATGGGACAGCTGTTAACCCTGCCGATGATCCTTGGAGGCCTTGCTCTAATCATCTGGTCGAGACGTCAACCGGCCGACAATCCAGGCGCCACCTCATGAGGAGATCGGAATTTTATCTATGCAATTGCAATGTCCGAAGAAAGGTCTTGACCCTAAAGCCTGCTTTAAGGATAGGCTTTAACAAGTTGCTCCAGAGATGTTGTCTTGGTAGATCAACTCCTGACTCGTAGGCGGACTATGGATCCAGACCGGAATAGGCTGGAATAACCGTGTTCCGTATGGAACGATTATGTCTTAACGTTTACAGAGATAATATGAAGTTTAGGTGTGTTTCCGTACAAGCAACGGTCGAAGGCGTTATGCACAAGATCACTCATAAAATTGTCTGCGCTCTTCTCTCCCTGCTGCTTGTTATGAGCGCACAGACGGTAGTGAGCGCGCAGGATATGCCTTCCGGAGCCCATTCACCGGCTGCTGCGGCAGTATCTATGAGCGATTGCGGACATTTTAGTGATGACCGGAGTGCCGGCCAGACTGAAGCAATGTCCGCCGTTTTTGGTTGTGGCGAGGCTGATAGCGTGGCTTGTATGGGTAGCGGTGGCTCAGGCCAGTGCGTCATGACGATGGTTCTTGCTTATACGCCATCCTTCAGTTTTTCTGTACCGCTCTCTCATTCGGTAATGCCAGGTCCGCTGTTCAGTTACCAGAACCCCTTTCTGGACATCATTACTCCTCCGCCCGATCATCTCTCCTGACACCTGACTGCAGTTCTTAACCACGCGTTACAGACACGCGAATATAGCACTATCAGAAGCTGACGTTTGCCCACAGATAAGAGGGCCGCGTCCGCAACACGGAGAAAAAACATGCGTACTCAAAAACTGAAAATCGTCGGTTCCGCCCTCGTTCTGGCCGCCAGCATCGGCACCTTCTCGGCATTTGCCCATGAGGGTGATGGCGAAGGGATGGACATGATGTCCGGTGACAAGGGAGGGATGAAAGGAATGATGCAGATGATGAGCATGATGTCCGACATGTCCCCGGAAGATCGCGAAGCCATGACCGAGGCCTGCATGAACATGATGCAGAGTCAGGGCACGGATGAAGCCGAGGCCGAACCTGAAGCGGAGAAATAGCCTCCTGCAGTAACCAGAGGCGCCGGGACGAGCCTATCGTCCCGGTTCGCGTTCTGTTTCAGCATTGACTCATTAGAAGGCGAGAACACATGAAACGACTTTACACAATGGGCTTTTCCGGCCTTGTCCTGGGCGCTGCGGTTGTCGGTTATAACCTGCAGGCTTCCGAACCTGCCGCGACTGAGACCGCTCAGGCGACCTCCGAGATTACGGTTTACAAGAGCCCCAGCTGCAGTTGCTGCGCGGATTGGGCCGAGCACCTTGAGAACAACGGCTTTACCGTTCAGGTAGAGACGGTGGACGACCTGCGGGCAATAAAGAGCCAGTACGAAGTCCCGCGCGAGATGGCGTCCTGTCACACGGCAGTAATAGACGGTCTGGTCGTGGAAGGCCACGTTCCAGCCGGCGATATAAAGGCGTATGTCGCCAATCCGAACGCCGGCTTTGGGGACGAGACTGTAGGTTTGTCCGTACCCGGCATGCCCCATGGCACCCCGGGTATGGAGACCGGACGCCAGGATAGTTATGCGGTGCTCGCATTTACGGCCGATGGTGACACCGAGACCGTTAAAAGCTATGGCAACTACTGAACTATGGCAACTACTGAGGGTAGATCATGCGCTCTGTGAATTTGACTGTCCTGGTTGCGGTGCTACTGCTCTCCATGGGCGCCTGGGCTGGAAAAACCACCGACCGGGCCCGGATTCTTGCCGTTGAAGCAGGCACAAACGGCTCACTCTGGGTTCTGGGCGAGGATAAGCTCCATCGCACGAGTGGCAACGATCGCCAATCCGTTTCCCTGCCCGAGGCGGCACAAGGCATGCAAGCGCTGTCGCTGGCCGTCTCGGTAAAGGGGACGGTTTACATCGCGGGGAAAGGATTGGGCATATACCGCAGCACTGATGACGGCAGGTCCTGGAAGAAAATCGGCACCGGAGCGCCGGGAAATGGCGTCAACGCCGTTGTAGCCCATTCGACCTTGAAAAATATTGTCTATGCCAACAGCCCCGGTGAAGGAATCTTCCGTAGTGAAAACGCCGGCGAGAGTTGGGAGCGCGTCGACGCCGGGCCCCAAGAGCCGATCCTGACATTCCTCCATTCCAAGATGGAAGGTAGCATGGAAACCGGCTGGCTGTTCGCGGGTACGACGCGCGGCGTGGCCCGGTCCATGGACTGTTTTTGCTTCTGGAGCGACGCCGGTGACCTTCGGGGAGAAGTGACCGCCCTGACTTACGACGCCGAAGCGCCCATGAACGTCTATGGGGTGGTCCGGGATACCCTCTACCACAGCGCTGACGGCGGCGAGAGCTGGTCGCGGACGGCTGCGCCGGATGACGTTAACGATCTTGCGGTCGTGGGCGGTGAACTCTATGCCGGCACATCCAACGGCGTGTTTACACAGACGGGCATGGAGTGGGCGAAAACCGATGGCTAAGGCGCTATCTCTTGGCACCATAGCGGGGGCTGCCGTCGTTCTGACGACAGCCCTGCTCGGTTCCGGTGCAACGTTCGCCAGCGCGCCACAGCTACCCGGCCCAAAAAGCGAGGTCAAACGGGGGAACGCTATCTACCGCAACTATTGCGCTGCCTGCCATGGGCCCCAGGGCGAGGGCCTGGGAGAAAACTGGAAGCAGCGCAACACCCAAGGCGAACTGCCCCCGCCACCTCACGATGACACGGGCCACACCTGGCGCCATTCCGACGAGATGCTGTATCGGATGATTCGCGAGGGCTGGCGGGATCCCTTCAATAAAACCGAACGGCTGACCATGCCGGCCTTCGAGCAGATATTGGAAGCGAAAGAGATTGAGGCCGTCGTCGAGTATCTGAAAACCCTCTGGAACGAAGATCAGCGCACTTACCAACGAAAGCAGACAAAAAAAGAATAGGCGTACCGCTACACTTTAACTTTTAGAAGTGCGTCTGATAATGTCAGGAAAGATCCAAGGGTCGTTTCCCCTGACAGGTTGAAGTCATGGCTATTGATAAGAAAGGGCTGCTTAACACGCCAGAGCTACATATTGCGATTTTCGCCTTCCTTCTGCATTTTATCTGGGAGCTGATGCAGATGCCGCTCTTTGCGGGTTTTGGCGACGTGTACTACTACGGGGTTATCCTTCACTGTACCCAAGCAACCCTGGGGGATGTGCTCATTTCACTCGTGGCGTTCTGGTCGGCGAGCCTGGCCGTTAAATCGCGCTCTTGGGCACTGGACGGGGACAGAAAAGGCCTGCTGGTATTTCTGGGTATGGGCATGCTGATAACCGTCATTTTTGAGGCGCTTGCGACCGGACCTTTGGACCGCTGGGAGTATGCTGATGCGATGCCTGTCTTACCATTGCTGGGAACAGGACTGGCGCCGGTGAGCCAGTGGATCCTGCTGCCCCTGGTGCAGATTTGGTTTGTCAGGCGACAATTGCTGGGCGGCCGGAAGGAACTGCTTGAGAACCCATGAAAGAAGCCCGCTTGGGGAGCGATAAGCAACCGGGATAGCACGGTGATGGAGAACAACCGTAAATTATCGTGTACGCCATGTGCATGACCCCGGCTTATTTCGGCAGCAGGACAACCCCATCCACATAGTGGATCAGCAATTGGGCTCCCAGTCCCAGCCCCAGGACCAACAGTCCGGCCCCTAGCATCACCACAGCCGACCCCCTCCCCAGCACGGCATACTCGCCTGCGGCCTTGGCAAAGATCATGGGTGAGATGACCCGGAGGTAGTAGAACAGTGACAGTACGGTGTTTGCGACAGCCACCACTGCAAGCCAGGTATATCCCCCATCGATGGCAGCCTGAAACAGGAGCAGTTTACCGAAGAAGCCGACGAGCGGCGGAATACCGACAAAGGACAACAGGGCCAGAACAATGACGACCGCACTCCAGGGGCGTACATGGGCCAGCCCTTGGTAGTGTTTTAGGGCCGTGCGCCCGCGCAGGTGAGTAACTGCGCCGAACGCGGCGAGATTGGCCACCGCGTAGGCCGCAAGGAACACCAACAGTGAAGGTACGGCCATATCCGTGGCCCCGACCACGGTAACGGCGACCAGGGCGTAGCCCGACTGGGAAACCGCAGACCAGCCCAGAAGCCGTCTCAGATCCTGCTGCCAGAGGGCCGCCAGGTTACCGAGCGTCATGGTCAGCGTCGCAAGCACCGCGATGACCCAGGGCCACGCCAGGGAGACCGGCAACAGCTGGACGAAACGGGCCAGAGCCAGTGCTGCCGCAATCTTCGGCACCACCGTTAGCAGGGCGGCGATGGGTGCGGGTGCGCCCTGGGCCACGTCCGGCATCCAGGCATAAACGGGGAACGCTCCCAGCTTGAAGGCCAACCCGATAAAAACAAACGTCAGCGCGGCAATGACAACGACCGGGTCAGGATTGCGGTTCAGTTCAGTAGCGATTTCAGCATAACCGGTCGCCCCCGTGAGCCCGAAGATCAGCACAATGCCAATGACAAACAGCGCATTGGCCAGTGCCCCCATGAGGAAGTACTTCATTCCCGCTTCAAGCGCCGGCGCCCAGGCCCGGTGATAGGCCACCAGCGGGTAACTGGCGACAGAGGAAAGCAGTACGCCGATGGTCAGCTCCATGCTGTCGGTGGCTGAAGCCATCATGATGGCGCCCAGCAGCGAAAACAGGATCAGCGCGTAATACTCACCATGGCGGCGATCGTTCGCCATCCAGCGTGGCGAGAGCGCCACCGCGAATCCGCCCGAGACCAGTATCAGCAGCTTAGCGGCAACCGTCGCCCGATCCAGCGACCAGACGCCGGAAAAGGTAAGCTTTGGTGGCGCTTCGCCCTGCCCTGCTGTTATGACGACCGCGATGGCCAGCGTGAGCAACGCCAGGCTCGCGCCCCAGTGCTGAAGCCGCTGTGGGCTGAATGAGGCAAACAGCACGATGACGACGGCCCCGATCAGCAGCACCAGTTCCGGTAGCAGATCCCCTACTGGCATCAGCCGGCTCCCACCAGCCAGCGCGACGTAGGCTCGATGATGTCGATAAGAAAGCTGGGATAGACCCCGATGATCACCACGAAGGCCAACAGGACACCCAGCACCGTCCATTCACTGACGCGCAGGTCCGGAAAACCGGACCATTGCGGCGGGAGCTTGCCGAAAAACAGTCGCTGCAGCATTTGCAGAAACAGGGCGGCGGTAATCAGAATCCCGAGCAGAGCGATACCGGCGAGCCAGGGGTAGACGCCGAAGGTACCCACGAAGATATGAAACTCCGCGACGAACCCGGCCAGCCCCGGCAAGCCGAGACTGGCGAACGCGGCCAGTGCCGTAAGTCCCGTCATCATCGGCGCCTTGGCGCCCAAGCCGCCGTAGTAGTCCATGTCGTAGGACTTGCCGCGCTCCCAGAACGACCCCGCGATCAGGAAGAGGCTGCCGGTGATGAGGCCGTGGGCGACCATTTCGATCGTTGCCCCGGTAAGGGCGAGCTGACGGGCGGTCTCGCTGCCTTCCAGCAGGGCCCCGGCCACGGCGATACCGAGCACGGTATAGCCCATGTGGTTGATAGAGGTATAGGCGATTCGCCGCTTCAGGTCGCCCTGCCCCAGCGCGACCACCGCGCCGTAAAGAATCGAGATCACCGCTAATATGGCCAGCCATAACGCATAGTCGGCAAAGGTCTGGCGCATCATGCTGTAGGGAATGCGAATGAGGCCGAAGGTGCCCATCTTCAGGAGCACTCCCGCGAGTATGGCGGAGGCCGGTGCCGGTGCGTCCACGTGAGCCTGGGGGAGCCAAGTGTGGAACGGCACCAGCGGTGTCTTGATGGCAAACCCCAGGACGAAGCCCAAAAGTACCAGTCCCGCAGCCGGCGCGACCCCGGCGAGAGGCTGCTGGGCAATGAGCTCGCGCATATCGAAGGTACGGGGCTCGGATGCCAGGTAAAGGCCCAGGATCGCCAGCAGCAGGGCGAGGGAGCCAAGCAGGGTGTAGAGGAAGAACTTAAGCGCGGAATACTGGGGACGACCGTGGCCCCAGCGGCCGATGAGGAAATACATGCCCACGAGGTTGAGGTCGAAGAACACGTAGAACAACAGCAGATCCAGGGACAGGAACACCCCCAGCGAGACGGACTCCAGAAACAGTACCCAGGCATAGTACTGCCGCGGCATGCCTTTGGTATCGACCGGATAAGCCGCCGCCGCGGTAAACAGCAGCGCACTCATGGTTGCGATGGCCAGCGCGATACCGTCAACGCCCAGGCGAAAGCCCATCCCAAGGGAGGGAACCCACTCCACCTCTTCGACAAGCTGAAATAGCGGTCCCGAAGGGTCAAAGCGGACCCAACTCCAGAGCATGAGTAGCAGGGGAACAACTGCCGTGATAATTGCAAACACACGCGCCTGTTGTTCCTGCCAGCGTGGCCAAAAGGCCAGGGCGAGCGCGCCCAGCAACGGGATGCCCAGTGCGGCGGTCAGTATCAAAGCAGTTCTCCTATGATGAAAGTAACCAAGATTGCCGCGAATCCGGTCGCGACAATGCTGTAATAGTGATGGACCATGCCGGTCTGTAGCCGACTGGCTAGCCGGGCTGCGCGACCCGACAGCATTCCCACTCCTTCCGGGAGCTCGTCGAACAGCCACTCTCCGGCGCGGCTGTTCAATTCAGCCAGCCAGATCCCAAAGCGGCCGCTGGCGCTGACGCCCGCATCGACCACGTGATCGTCGCCTCGTGCCAGAGTCATGGCCGTTGCAGCTGCGGCATGGCTGATCCCATCAACGGTTCCATCCCAGCGGTCATCCAGCCGGGCCAGCCCCCCCACCAGCTGGGTGCCTGGCACTTGCAGCCACTGCCGGGCAGCGGCCGGAAGTCCAAGCCAGTCCGCTGCCAGGCTCGTCGAGCGTTCCGACTTATTGAGGCGGATGGCCAACCAGGCGCCAAAGATCAGCCCCAGGACAACCAGCACCAGGGAAAGAGTCAACTCCCAGGCCTTGAATGGAGGCAGGCTCGCACCGAGCCAGTGACCGACCGTTTCGCTCGCTCCCGGCAACCAGAGCAGCCCCCCCACCAGGCTTGCCAGGGCAAAGGCGTAGACCGAAGCTCGCTCCTGGCTTCCGCTGGCCTCCTGAAACCGGCCATTACCGTCCTCCCGGCGCTGCCAGCCGAAAACCGTCAACTGAAAGCGAGCGGCGTAGGCGGCGCTCAGGCCGCCAACAAGCGCGGTTATCACGGCTGCCCAGGCCGCGTGGTGGCCTGCAGCCGTTACGACCGCCTCCTTGGTCCAGGCGGCGCCCAGGGGAAACATGCCAGCCAGCGCCAGCGCGACCACGGCACTGGCTCCGGCCAGTGCCGGAAAAGTCCGGCCGAGGCGCATGTCTGCAAGCTGATAGGACCCTGCGCGTTCGCCTGCGACGCCAACCGCCAGAAACAGCGGGGCTTTGGCGAAGGCGTGAAAGACGAAGTGAAGCGCGGCAATAGTGGGATAGCCCGCCCCTACCGCGATCCACATAAGCCCGTGATGGGCAGAAGTTGAAGCGGCCAGCAGGCGTTTGCCGTGGGGCTGGAGGATCGCAACCAGGCTCGCGGTCAGGGCCGTCGCAAGCCCCAGCCAAAGGGCCAGTGGCCCGAACCAGCCGGCTCCGGCCAGTGTGGAATGCAATTGCGCGATGAGGTAAACCCCGGCCGATACCATAGTGGCTGAGTGGAGAAGGGCTGATGCGGAAGTCGGGCCGGACATAGCTGCAAATAGCCAGGGTGAGAATGGGAGCTGGGCCGACTTGCTGGCAGCGGCCAGAAGCACGCAGGCTACAAAGAGGTCCAGCATGGCGCCGTCGAGCTGGCTCAGGCTGCTGTACGCGAGGGATCCGGTCTCGGCAAACGCAACCGCGGCGGCGAGATAGAGCCCGAGGTCCCCGAAACGCGTCACCAGAAAGGCCCAGCGCGCATTTTCGACCCGGGCCGCATCCGCGCCGTGATGCGCAATCAATGCCCAGGACAGCGCCCCAACCAATTCCCACGCAATCAGGAGCGTGAGCAGATCCTGAGCCAGAAGCAGCAGCTCCATGGCGCCGACGAAGGCTGTCAGTAGCGCCATGAGCCGCGCCAGGCCCTCGGGTTGCTCATGGGCCGCCGCATAAATCAGGATCGGGGCCGCGACCAGCGGCAGAGTCAACGCAAAGACAGCTGTGAGACTGGACATTCCCAACTCCAGCCCGAGGACGCTACCCCAGCGATAGGACCCGCTCCAGTCTCCGGCAAGTCCCCAGGCTACCAGAGCCGCCACTACCATACTGAGGCCTGCAGCGGAGACCGCCATCGACCTACGCCCGGTGTTTAACCACCCAGCGTAGAGCGCGGGCGCCAGCAGTAACGGGAGAAGCGGGATCAGCCACAGCATCAGTGCTTGAACCCACTCAGGGACTCGGTCATGTCGGCCTGTTTGCCGCGATACACGGCGACCACCAGGGCGAAGCCCATAGCCATCTCGATGGCCATCACCGCCATCACGATGATCGTCAGTAATTGCCCTTCAGGCGCGCCCGCCCCGGTCATTGCCCAGAACCCGACCGCCGCCAGCATGACGCCGTTGAGGATCAGTTCCAGCCCCATCATCAGCATGACGAAAGACTGTTGGGAGAAGGCGCCGTACAGGCCTATCCCTATCAGCGCCGCGGCGACGATCAATAGGCTAATGAGTGACATGACTCCTCCTTGAATCGAGATCTGCGTTGCACTTGTTCAGGTCGACGCTTGGAGAGCACCGCTGTATTGCCCTACCCCAGCTATCACCAAGTCTTGCAGCAGCCACCCTCTAATGATGGTGGTGATGGCCCTGCTGTTTCTGGTCATTCTCTTGAGGCTTGCCGGCGGGATCGCCGCCAGGCTCCAGGCCGGGTGGCACAGACCCTTCATTTGCCTCGCCAAAGCGGCCGCGGTGGCTGGTCATGGCCACCACCCCGATCATCGTCGCCAGTAGCGTTACCCCGGCCGATTCAAAAACCAGCATTGAGTTTCCAAGCAGTTCCTTGCCCAGAGACACGACCGGATCAAGGCCGTCCGGGACAGGCCGTGAGGGAAAGTCCCCGAATACCGCCACGCCGCTGAGAGCGACGAACGCAGCAATGCCTATCCCCATCGCGACCTTTTCCTGGTGGACCATATTCATCGGATTAAGGCCAGCCGGGTTCATCATGAACATCATCATGAACAGCGCCATCACCATCATCTCCACCGCCATCATAAAGAACAGGGCAACGCCGAGATAAACGGCGGCGAGCAACAACATGATGATGCCAACCGCAATAAAAGAGATGAGCAGGAAAAAGGACGCGCGGACCATGGAGTCGGTACGGAAGACCCGCCATCCGGCATAGATTGCAATCGCGGCACACACGAAGAATGTCAGATCGACGAATGTCATGGCAGCGCCTCCACCCCGGCCCAGACCAAGTCCACGAAGGCCAGCGGCAACAGCAGGACCCAGGCCAGGGTCAGAAACCGATCGGGGGATAACCGGGGCAGCAGCCGGCCCAACACTAACAGAAGTACCAGAATGAACAGGGTCTTGAGGATCACCCAGGCGGGCCCCGGCAAGACCGGACCCAGCCAGCCGCCCAGAAACGCCGAGGCGCCGATGGCAGAAAATGCGACCAGCATGGCAGCCCTGCCGAACTGCCATAACAACTTCGCCCGGCCAGAGGATTCTGATGATGTACCCTCAGCTAGATCTGATGAATCGGCGAAGTTGAGCGGTCCCCAGAAGCTGATGCCGAGACCCACGATGAGGAAGAGAGGAAGCCCCAACGGTTGCCTGATAACATTCCAGAGTTCCCGCTGGGACTCCACCACAGCGCTGATCTGGAGAGACTCGGCCGGCAGCGAGACACCGATTAGCACGAACATACTCACGAGGATGTATGAAAGACCCAAGGATACGTAGCGATAGGCGCCGAGAAGCGGAAAGTGTGAATTAGCCGACCAGCCGTGAAGGAAAATGGCCACCGTCGCCAGGGGCTCCAAGGCTCCCCAGAGCACGATGCCCGTGGTCAAATCGACAGGAATGAAACTGGGTGACCAGGGCACCAACGCAAGACCCATGGCGGCAAAGGTCAGGTATAGCACGGGGGCAAGGCGCCAGGCCCAAGCATCGGGCGCTTCCGTAGTATTGGCTGGCACCAGCCAAAAGGAGGCACATTGGTAGATCGGTAAGAGGAAGACATTCGAGTGTGCGGTCCGACCGAGCACGGCACCGGCCGCCCCATCGATCACGGCCACGGCATAGCTGCCCACGGCAAGCATGCCTAGCACAACAAGCAACGCGAATAGGGTCTCCACCATCAAACGCCCTCCTCCGCATAATCCGAAACAGCGGCCAGGTCGAGGCTGGCAATGGTTGCGATTGCCTCGCTCCATTCCAGTCCCGGAAGCAGCTCCTGCAGTACGAATGTGGCATCGCTCGGGCTACCACCCCGCCCCATGACTCCGCGTGGCGTCTCTACCCTGTCACAGTCCGAGGTGCAAACGGCTTGTTCGCGGGCACGTGCGGCCAGGCTCAGGGCCTGCTCGGCTTCATCCAGCCATTGCTGCCAGCGGGCACGGCAGTTGCTGCCATGGCCGTAGATGACCTGAAAGCCCAGCCGCTGGTACTGCGGGTCGTCCTGGCGAGTATCCTGAGCGATGCCAGCGGCTCGTGCAGCCGGCCCGCCTATCTTTTCGGCCTGATCCCGGCCGAGTACGCCTTTCTCAGCGCCCGCAGAGAAGAAGAAACCAACACGGCGTAGCCAGGTGCGCAGACCGGCAAGCGAGTCGCCCGGTTGCAGGGCATGTATTCGCTGTAAAACGGTCAAGGACGCGGACTCTAAACCGTTTACCCAGAGTGCGTGGCTGAGCTGGCGCAGATGGTAACAGGCTCGAGCCAATTCTAACTCAGCGATTGGTACGGGCTTCTCAAGGGCCTGTCTGAAGATAGCCGGCAGCGCTACGGGATAAGGGATGGAGGTCACCTGAATTTCAGCAATTACGTCGCCATGCAGGGTCACATGGGCGCTGAATCCGGGCGGTAGCACGGGCCAGAAGGGTCCGACCGAGAAAGACAGCGGATCGAGTTGCAGCCCATCCCGCAGGTCATCGGCGGTCATCGCCATAGCGCGGCCATAAGGCTTTCCACCCATCATGCCTTCGCCACCCTGGCCATGATCACCCAGCCCTTCCCAGGGCGCAGGTGGCTCGTCAGGACACAGATGGGGCTCTCCCTCTCGTTCCCCCTGCAGCAGTGACCGATAAACGTCGTTAGCGACATCAGAGAACTGCCGGGCGTCGTCTATAACTGTCGCCTCATTAACCAGCTCTGCGGGCGGCGTGCTGCGCAACCATACCGTTGCTGAAGGCCCTGGCAACTGGTCGTGGACGCGACGTAGTGCCGCTGAAAACTCAGGGGAAATTCCGCCTGCAACCAGCAGGACGCGCGCATGTCGAGGAGAGCGGACCCACTGTATACGCGGGTTGAGTGCCAAGTCCTGTACCGCATGCTGCGCGTGGGATCCGATGGCCGGATAGACGGGTACCGGGGCTTTAGACGCAAGACGGGCAAGCCAGGTCATTGCCACTTGAAGGCCCCCTCTCGCCAGCCATAGATGATGCCCACGGAGAGAATGGCCAGAAACATCCCCATCTCGACTAAGGCCTTGACCCCCTCCGCCACGTAGACAACCGCCCATGGATACATGAACATCATCTCCATCTCGAAGGCGATCAGCAGCAGCGTCATGGGATAATAGCGGACGTGGAACCGGCTCCAGGCATGAGTGTCAGGTACACCGCCTCCCAGGAACGGAGCACGTTGAGGCCAGGAAGATTTGATCTTTGAATAAGGCCTGCCGATCAGCAGCAACCCTGCGATAAATGTCGCAATGCTGACAGTCATCAGCGTCGCCAGTTCCATTAGCTCCATGCCAATAGTCTCCCTTCCGTCCTAGCCAGAGCCGGACCAATCCTTTATGGGTTTAATGAGTAGCTTAAGGCAGCATGCACCGCTTTGACGATCTCAGTCAAAGCTGAATTCAAACTGAAAATTGCTCTTCCTGAATGGTTCGTAATTCTCACGCCTCTGTTGTCGACAGCTCGCAGCCAGCTGTATTGGTGGTTTTAGGCTCCTCTGGGCCCACGCTGCTGGGGTTACGGACGCCTTGAGTGTAACTGCGGGATCTGAAGAAAACGGAGCAGGGGTTCGGTTGCGGATCCTATTACCTCAAGATCACGCCCTACTGTACCTTGAGACCCGGCCGCGTTCCCCCAGGGCGACATCCGGGCGCGCTGCAGCCGGCGATGGCTCATCCTTGGACAACAGATAGACTTAATACTATCCTCGCCACACCTACTCTGGAGGATTACAGCGAGCCGCGAGGATTGTCATCGCTGACTTTGACGATCTTTCAAGGTAAAGTTCTGGCATGCGAGCAAAACGATTTTCCACCCTGCTGCGAATCATAGTGGTCATCACCTTGATGGCGATTTTTTCTGCCACTGCCAAGTGGATTCTCTTCAGCACCGTGCTGGAGCCCGACAGTTCGGGCCGGCAGCAGGTCAAAGATTACACGTCAAAGAATGACTGATACGGTCTCCCTTCTTTACGCTAGCTGAATACAGCCTTACTGATTGGCTGCGATTAAGCTAAACCAGGCCTCTTGCACTTACCGACCCTCGTGGTGCATCTTCAGGATAGCTAGGGATAAGCATAGGTCACGGCCAGGAGGCATCATGGACATTTGGACCGTTATCGGGCTCGCAATACTACCGGCCCTGGGCAATTTAGCCGGTGGCGTACTGGCCGAGTTTACCGCCACGCCTAAAAACCGGCTTAATAACGCCCTGCATGGCGCTGCGGGTATCGTCATCGCCGTGGTCGCCATCGAAATAATGCCCGAGGCACTGGAAAAGGCATCCGCCTGGGTCATCGCCTTGGGGTTTGGACTGGGCGGTGCGGCCTACGTCGTCCTTGAAAACGGCATTGAGAAACTACAGGGCAATCAGGGGGAACAGGGCGGGTCCAACCTCGGCATGTGGATGATCTACGTGGCGGTTTCTGTGGATCTGTTCAGTGATGGCTTGTTGATCGGCACCGGCTCCGCTATCTCATTCTCGATGGCACTCGTTTTGTCGCTAGGTCAGGTCCTGGCAGACGCTCCCGAGGGCTACGCAACGATTGCCAACATGAAGGGCAAAGGGATATCCCGAGCAAAAAGAATGCTGCTCTCCGTCTCGTTCGTCATCCCAGTAGTAGGTGCTGCTGTGCTCGCTTACTACCTGCTGCGCGGCCAGAGTGACAGCCTTCAGATGGGAATGCTGACCCTTGCAGCGGGCCTACTGACGGTCGCGGCGGTCGAGGACATGCTTTCCGAAGCCCATGAAAGCGCCGAAGATACCCGGATCTCAATACTAGCGTTCACCGGTGGGTTCGTGATTTTTACACTCGTATCGGCCGGGCTGGGGAGCTGACGCATAGTTGTACCACAAATTGTCTCGCAAGTGTCTGCTGGCACTTGATCCAATCTCAGCTGATCATCACCTCGCCTTGACTCTATAGTAACTACAGGGTTTTTAATGCCGCGATTCTACTTCTACCCCAACGGGAGCTGTATCGTGAAAAAAACTTGTGGTGGCCCATGTGGCTGTGATGCTACGCCTGCACCTGATACCGATCTGCCAATCTCCTCCAGCGCGTCAGGAGAGTGGGTAAGTGCCTTTGCCGTGCCGAAGATGGACTGTCCATCAGAAGAGCGGATGATCCGCTTGGCATTGAACGGCTTTGATGAGATTCGAACGCTGTCCTTTGACTTGTCGAACCGCCGGTTGAAGGTCCTGCATGACGGTGCGGTTGAGCCCATTACCGCGAAACTGGCGACCTTAGGGCTGGGGGCCTCTCTTCAGGAAACCATCGCTGCCGACCCAGAGACGATCAAGGCTGCTGAGAGCTCGGCGGTCTCAGCGGCCCAGGAATCCGGCACTCTGCGGGTATTGCTCGGCATCAACGCATTCATGTTCGTGGTGGAAATGACGGCAGGCCTGATCGCCCAGTCTACCGGCCTGATCGCTGACTCCCTGGATATGTTTGCCGATGCGGCCGTCTATGGCCTTGCCCTCTATGCCGTAGGACACGGTGTGAAGATGCAGATGCGTGCTGCGCATCTTGCCGGCGTGCTCCAACTGATTTTGGCTCTTGGTGTAGTCGTAGAGGTGGGGCGGCGCTTTGTGTTCGGCAGCGAGCCCGAATCGCTGGTTATGATGGCCATCGCGTTTGTCGCGCTGATCGCCAATACCGGTTGTCTGCTGCTGATATCCAAGCACCGCGAGGGCGGCGCGCATATGAAGGCAAGCTGGATATTTTCGGCCAATGACGTGCTGATCAACCTGGGCGTTATCGCCGCAGGCGCCCTGGTCGCCTGGACGGGGTCCAGCTATCCGGATCTGATTATCGGTACCATCGTGGGTCTAATCGTCCTCAACGGCGCTCGGCGCATCCTGGCACTGAAGGCATAATTGCGAGGCCAGCCGGCAGCAGCCACCGCAGGCTCTGTTGGAGAAATCGCCATCACTACTGCGCGGGCAATGTTTATTCAGGAACAGTACAAGGAGCCTAAGCGTGTCTAATCACGATCATAGCCACGGCAGCAACCATAGCCATAATCACAGCCATGGTAGCGGCAAGACGTTGTTGTTCGCACTGGTATTCACCACCGGCTTTGCGGCCGTCGAAGTGGTTGGCGGTATAATGGCCGACTCACTGGCACTGCTGTCGGACGCCGGTCACATGCTCACGGACTCGCTGGCGTTGGCGGTCGGCGCCCTTGCCGCGTGGTTGTCGAGCAAGCCTGCATCACGCGCGCATTCCTTTGGCTTGCAGCGCGCGGAAGTGCTCGGCGCGCTGTTCAACGTCCTGTTCATGTTCGGGGTAATCGTGTACATCGCCTACGAGGCGATCCGCCGTATGGCGGATACGCCGGAGGTCGACGGTGGCGTGGTTCTGGTTATCGGTGGACTCGGCTTGCTGGTCAACATCATCGTCGCTTGGGTGCTGATGCGGGGTGAGCAGACCATGAACGTGCGGGGCGCGCTACTGCATGTGATGGGCGATCTGTTAGGCTCGGTCGCAGCGGTGGCCACGGGCGCGACCATTTACCTGGGCGGCCCATCCATTGTCGACCCGATACTGTCCCTGTTCGTCAGCGTGTTGATTCTGGTATCCGCCGTTCGGCTGCTGCGAGAGGTGACCCGGGTATTGATGGAAGGTGTGCCCCATGGCGTCGATGTCCATGAAGTCGGCCAGGCCCTGACCGAAGTCGAGGGCGTACGCGCGATCCATGACATGCATATCTGGAGCTTGTCCTCGAGCAGCCACGCCGTGGCCGCGCACGTTGATTTGGAGACGATGGTGCGCTGGGAGGCCGTACTCCCGCAACTGCAAACAGTGCTCCGGGAGCGCTTCGGCGTCGCCCACAGCACGCTGCAGCCGGAGGATGCCGCTATCCGGCAAGCTTGCGACGCCAATCCCGACTGCGGTGCGGGCGATTCGGAACAGGTTAAGTAACGGCAAGAAATCGTACACCTTTCATACCTCAGTTACGGACCGGAGACTTAGCCATGACCTTTGCCGATGTTGTCCTGGCTCTCATACCCTACAATTTCTCGCCGCTCATCGTGATTGCGTTTGCGCTAGTGCTAGGGTTTTACCTGATGGGGGTGAAACGCTTAACATCCCATGATCGCCCGGGGATTGGGCGGGTAATTACTTTTTTGCTGGGGCTGGGCCTTTGCTACGGGGTACTACAAACCCGATTTGACTTTTACGCCCAACATCTTTTTTTCGCGCACCGGGCGCAGCATCTGATAATCCATCATGTGGGCCCCATCCTGATCGCGCTATCTAATCCCTTACCCGTCGCGCACTACTGGTATCGACAGCTATCAGCGCCACTTCAGGCTGGACTTGCGCGACTTGGACGGCTTTATCGGTTCCTGCAGCACCCCGTCATTGCAGCACTGCTTTTCGTCGGCCTCGTTTATCTGTGGCTCTGGCCAGACATACATTTCAGCGCCATGCGCAACCGCGCCCTATATGAGTTGATGAACCTGTCGTTGCTGCTGGAGGGTCTACTGTTCTGGTGGCTAATGCTCGACCCGCGTCGCCCGCAGAGCTCGGTCGCGCTGGGCTATGGCAAGCGCATTATCGTGCTCATCGCGGTAATGATCCCTCAGATCGCAATAGGTGCCTGGATAACCTTTCAGACCGAACCCCTCTACGATGTCTACCGGCTTATGGAGCAGCCCTTGAACCTTGAGCCGATCGGCGATCAGTTGCTGGGCGGGATACTGACCTGGATACCGCCGGCGCTGATGAGCGTGTTGGGCTCCCTGATTCTCTTAAGCTTTATCGCCCGGGATGACCGACTGGACGATCAACATCGTAGAGAGCAGGAGAATGACGCTGGGGCGAATACCGCGCCGGTCGCGTAGTTCGCTAATGCGGTAAACAGTCGTACCAGACTGCTGAAGGGCTGATCGGAACCTCTTTCTTGCGTATCTATCACAGCTCCGCTAACATGCCGTTCCATTGACTTATCATGAAAATATGAGGGTGCTCTTACACGTGTGGCATAGGCTACCAATTCTTTTCCTTTGCTTGTCGCTACTGACCTCCGCCATAGGCTGGGCTGGCGATCTGGCATCCGGTCATGTGTCATCCCTTGAGCACACAAACGGTGCGCAGGCCCTAATGGTCGATGACACCGAATCGTCGCAACTATCTGTCACGCAAGACTCAAGCTGTCACTCCAGCGTCCATGGCGTTGCGCTACTTTCTTCCGGCATAGCACTGCCGTCTTCTATTGAAGAACAGACCCCCGCATCATCTGACGTCTTCCTGTATTCTCGCTCTAGCGCCCCCCCCACGCGCCCCCCTAGAGTCTGATAGTCCACCTCTAGCCTTAAACCGTTCCAATAATACCTCAGGTCACTAACCTAGGAGTCTCCTATGCAGCACCGAAATTGGCTCGCTGCCATGGGGCTCGCCTATACATTGGCAAGTCCCGTATCCCTGGCCGAACCGGTAGCTAGTAACACGCTCTCCTTGCTCGAGTTTGCCGGTTCAATAGCAACAGAACACTTCGACGTACGGGCAGCGCGGGCAGAAGTAGAGGCCGCGCTTAGCCGGCAAGAAGCAGCCTCCCAGCCGCTCTACAATCCCCAACTCGAGTTTGAAGCCGAAAGTGGTGGAGAACAGGACGCCTTCGGTGGTGGAGGTGTCAGCCAGTTCGGTGCGGGCATCAGTCAAACCATTGACTGGAACGATAAACGCGAGGTGCGGACGCTTGCCGCCAAACGCTATGTCCTCGCTGCAGAGGCGGAACTCGCCCTGGTCGGGCAAGAGATTGCGGCGCAAGCCCTGGATGCGCTGATTAACTATCGCACCACGGAGCAGCTTCTCGACCTGGCGCGCCGCCGGGTCGAGGTGCTGCAGCGCTTTGCTGAACTTGCCCAGGAGCGCAAACGCGCCGGTGACATCGGCCAGACCGATCTCGACCTGGCGCGTCTCGCTCTGGCCGAAGGCCTGAGCGTTCTCGCAGACGCGAGGGTGGCCGTCAACGAAGCCCTACAGGCTCTCCGCGAGATTGCAACCGATGAGCCCCACCGTTGGCCCGAGTTACCTGACGCGCTTCCTGCACCGTTAGAGGTCGCAGGTCTCAGGGAATTGGCGAAAAGCCATCCGCAGATCGCCGCCCTGCAAAGCCAGCTAGCGGCCGCCCGGGCCGAAATCGACATCGCCCGGAGTCAGCGCCAGGCGGATCCGACCGTTGGCGCCGGCATCTCAAGAGAAGGTGAAAACAACATAGTGGGCTTAAGTTTCAGCATTCCCTTATACGTGCGCAACGATTATCGCGCCGAGGTTGATGCTGCCGCCAATGACGCACTGGCGGTCGAGGCGAGCATGCAGGCCGAATACGAGCGCCTGTTGGCACGCCTGAGAACAACCTTGGAGAGTTTCCAGGATAGCCGTAGCGCACTGCAAAGCTGGCAAAAGACGGTTAGCGGACATCTTGATCAAGGCCTCGATCTTTTGGAGCGCCTCTGGCAGGTGGGGGAACTCAGCGCTACGGAATACCTTTTACAGATTCAGCAACGACTCGATGCCCGCGCCGCTGGACTGCGCCTTCGCGCTCAGGTCTGGAGAAGCTGGACAAACTGGCTCGTCGTGAGTGGCGACTGGCGCACCGAACTAAGTCGACTTGAGCCTTAATTTATCGATGGAGAATTTTGCATGAAGATGCAGTTGCAGCTCTTAACACTTGCGCTAATTATTTCGCTTGCCGGCACTTCAGTTAGCGCTCAAACCGATCAAGCCCCCCGTGGCGAAGCCGATGCTCATACCGAGCATGGCGACCAGGGCGGGGAAGCTCATGCCGAAGGGGAAGATGACGAAGCCGGCCATCAGGAAGAGAATGGGCATGAGGAAGAAGAGCACGAAGAAGGAGCCGAAGGCGAGGCCGGGCACTCAGAAAAGGGCGGCCATGAAGAGGAAGGACACGAAGAAGAGGCGCCAGGGGTAGTCGAACTCGGTAGTGAAGGCCAACGCCTCGCTGACATTCAGGCAGAACAGATTGTGCCCCAGCCAGTGCCTACCATCGTCAGCGCGCCGGGCGAAGTGGAACTCAATGCCTACCGCTCGGCCCGCGCGACCACCCGCATCGCGGCACAGGTTGTTTCACGCCAAGCGCAACTTGGAGAAACTGTTGAAAAAAATGATCCTCTTGCACTGCTGACCAGCGTGGAAATGGCCGAGGCTCAGGGTGCACTTCAGGTAACCACCCGTGAGTGGGAGCGCGTACGCCAGCTTGGTAAATCCGTTGTCGGCGAAGGGCGTTACGTCGAAGCACAAGTTGCCTTTGAGCAGGCACAGTCAAAACTGCTTGCCTACGGCATGACTGAAGCACAGGTCGATCAGTTTTTACGTAATGACGACAGACTCAAGCTTGGTCAGTTCCGCTTACTCGCCCCGATCGCGGGAACCATAATCGAGGATGACTTCGTCGTCGGCCAGTACGTGGAGGCTGGCGCTTCGCTCTTCTTCATCGCCGATGAATCCAGTGTCTGGGTCGAGGCAACCGTAGCGCCCGTCGAAGCGCGCCAAATCGAAATCGGTGCGCCGGCCCGGGTTCGTATAGGGCAAGAGTGGCACCAGGGCAAGGTCGTGCAGAAGCAGCACCGGTTGAATGAAAGCACCCGCACTGTGCCGGTACGCATCGAGCTTGCACTGGAGGAGGAGCACGCACCCCATCCCGGCGAGTTTGTCGAGGTGGCTATCGAAGCTGACCCAGGCAAGCCCGGCATGCTGGTTCCCGAGCGCGCCCTCAACCGCAATAGCGCTGGTGAGTGGGTCGTATTTATCGAGGAGGCTTCTGGCAAATACCGTCAAGTCGATGTTAAGCGACTTAAGGATTTAGCCGGCAAAGTGGAGATAAGTGGCGTTGAACCCGGGTCAATGGTAGTGACCGATGGCGCCTTCTACCTCAACTCTGAAATTGCAAAAAGCGGTTTCTCCGTGCATAACCATTAAGGGCACCTCATGCTTAACGCCATTGTAGATTGGGCGGTAAGAAGCCGCCTGTTGGTTGTTATCGGCCTTTTTGCGGTCGTTCTCGTTGCCATTTTCACTATCCCCCGGCTCAACCTCGACGCTTTTCCGGACGTTTCCAATGTCCAGGTCGTGGTAAACACGGAGGCGCCGGGTCTGGCGGCCGAAGAGGTTGAGCAGCTTATCACCTTCCCCATTGAAGCGACGATGTACTCGCTGCCAAGTGTGGAGGAGGTGCGATCGATCTCGCGTACGGGACTGTCGGTCATTACGATCGTTTTTGAGGAGGGCACCGACATCTACTTTGCCCGACAACTTGTGTTCGAGCAGCTCCAAGCTGCCCGGGAACAGATTCCCGCCGGCGCGGGCCGACCGGAGATGGGGCCCAACACCAGCGGCCTCAGCCAGATATACGAGTATGTCCTGACGAGTAATGAACCCGGGAAATATGGCCCCCAGGAACTGAGAAGCCTCAATGATTGGGTCGTCAAGCTTCTGATGATGCCGGTAGAGGGCGTCACCAGCCTACTCTCCTATGGCGGCGAAGTCCGCCAGTATCAGGTCAACATCAACCCCGCCAAGCTTTTGGCTTACGATCTTACAGTGGAAACAGTCTCTGAGGCGATAGAGGCCGGCAATCGCAATGCCGGCGGCTGGTATATCAAGCGGGGCAGTGAGCAGCTGGTTATCCGCGGAGTCGGTTGGGTGCGAAGTGGAGAGGACGGCTTACGGGATATCGCCAATGTGCCGGTCAAAGAGGTTGATGGCACAGCGGTCACCGTTGGGGATGTGGCCGAGGTAGGCTATGGCGGGGAGATTCGCCAAGGCGCCGTCACCATGACCCGCAGGACCGCCGACGGTGAGATCCAGTCCATGGGCGAGGTAGTGGCCGGCATTGTACTCAAACGTTTCGGTGCCAATACCGCGGAGACCATTACTGACATTGAAGAACTGCTTCCCACTATTCAGAAGGCCCTGCCCGAAGGCGTAACGATCGAGCCTTATTATAACCAGGCGGACTTGGTATTCAGCGCCGTTGATACCGTAGTGGACGCCCTGCTGCAGGCTTTTGTGTTCATCGTGGTGATTCTAGCGCTGTTTCTCCTGAATCTCCGGGCCTCCGTCCTCGTGCTCATCTCTATCCCCATTTCAGTCGGTCTGGCGCTGATGATCATGAGTTACTTCGGCATGTCCGCGAACCTCATGTCGCTCGGCGGGTTGGCGATCGCCATCGGCATGATGGTTGACGGATCGATTGTGGTAATGGAGAACATCTTCAGTCATCTTTCGCGCCCGGACCGATTCCACGATCCCGAACGCAGGCGAGAGCTCACACCGGACGAATCCAGTCTGGAGATTGATCATGACCAGGCGGAGCAGAGTGACCCGCACGGGGTTTCGCTGCGTATCGCAGAGGCGACCAAGGAGGTGGCGCGGTCTGTATTCTTCGCTGTGATGATCATCGTGGTGGTGTTCTTGCCTTTGTTCACACTTCAGGGTGTGGAAGGAAAGATGTTCACCCCTATGGCGGTGAGTATCGTTCTCGCCGAGCTCGCAGCATTGGCGACGGCGTTGATCGTTGTGCCGGCACTGGCGAGTTACTTCTTTCGTCGAGGCATCCACTACCGTCCGAGTCCGGTTCTCAGGCCACTGGAGGCTGTCTATCGGCCCCTGCTGGCGGGCGCCATACGGTTCCGGACGCTTGTGGTGGGTAGCGCCGTTGTGATGCTGGCGTTCGCGATCTTTCTCATCCCCCGACTCGGCACCGAATTCATGCCGGAAATGGAGGAAGGCACAATGATGGTTCGAGTCACGCTCGCACCCTCGGTGAACGTCGATACAGCCGTCGAACTCGCTCCTAAACTCGAACGGCGCATCATGAAATTTCCCGAGATCGAGTATGTCACCAGCCGCATTGGTCGCGCCGAGTTGGGCGGGGATCCGGAGCCGGTATCCAATATCGCCATGTATATCGGCCTGAAGCCCGCAGATCAATGGGTATCGGCGGAGGATCGCGATGGCCTTCAGAGACTTATACAAGAAGAACTCTCGGTTCATCCGGGCCTCATTCTCAATTTTTCCCAGCCCATCGCCAACCGCGTGGATGAATTGCTCTCGGGCGTAAAGGCCCAGCTCGCGATCAAGCTTTTCGGATCTGACCTGGAGGTATTGGCTGAAAAAGGCCAGGCGATCGAAACTCTGGCCAAGACCGTCGAAGGTACACGGGATGTGCAAATGGAGCAGATTGCAGGCGAGGCTCAGCTCATTGTCCGCCCCAACCGGGACCAGCTTGCCCGCTATGGCATCCCAGTGGCGCAGGTCATGGACCTGGTTTCCAACGCCATTGGCGGCATGACTGCGGGCCAAGTCATCAAAGGCAACGAACGTTATGACATATACGTACGGCTTGCGGAGCGCCACCGTAGTAGTGCCGAGAGTATTCGCTCCCTCATTCTCCAGGCGCCTGACGGGGCCTGGATCAGGCTGGAAGATGTGGCCGAAGTCTCCATCGAAGAAGGTCCACCGCAAATCCGTCGAGACGATGTGCAGCGCCGGGTGGTTGTTGAAGCGAATATTGAAGGGCGCGACATGGGCAGTGTCGTGGCCGAACTGGACCGCCGCATCGCCGAGGAAATTGATTTGCCGGCAGGGTACTCTGTGGTTTTCGGCGGTCAGTTCGAGAACCAGCAACGGGCTCAGCAGACACTCATGGTCGTGGTACCCATCTCGCTCGCGCTGATCTTTCTTTTTCTCTACTTCGCGTTCGGCTCGGTAGGGCAATCCCTGTTAATCATGCTCAATGTGCCGCTTGCCCTCATTGGTGGTGTTATCAGTCTGTGGATAACAGGCCAGTATCTTTCCGTGCCGAGTTCCATCGGCTTTATCACGCTTTTCGGGCTTGCGGTGCTTAACGGCGTAGTGATGATCAGCGCGATCAACCAGCGGGTAGAGGGCGGGCTCCCACCAGCTGAAGCGGCATTCGAGGGTGCCCTCACGAGGCTACGCCCGGTGATGATGACAGCGTTTACCTCGGCCTTGGGCCTCATTCCCATGCTGATGGCGTCAGGCATCGGTTCGGATGTGCAGCGACCGCTAGCCTCTGTTGTCGTGGGCGGCTTGGTCTCGGCCACTCTACTCACCCTCGTGGTCCTGCCTGCGCTGTACCAGCCCTTTTCACGCGGATGGATCCGGGATAACGCACCCTAGCTGTGCTTTCCAGTAGGGAGTCTATGGAAGAACTCAGGAAAGCTGGGCTTGCAGCTCGGCAAGAGAAACTCCGTAGACCTTCCTTTGATGGCCTCTCAATACCAGGTAGGTCTAACCGGGCGGCTCAATAGTTTTCGAGCCTCTGCAGATGAGATGCGCTTATCCTTGCGTCCAGCAGTGGGACAGAAACGTGAGCCGAACGGAGAGAGATTTGGAGCGGGGCGAAATGCCCTGAGTGACGATTACCTGAATAGCAGCGCGAGTAATTTATCAGGTAGCACACTCAGAGTGTCTTGCAATTCTTAGCCGGGACCGTTCGCATCTCCTTATGGCGGCAGATCCCAGCTTTGGTGAGCTGAACACTCACTTATAGAACGGTTGCAATGGCCCGAAAAGGGTTAAAAGAGATAAGCCCCGCCAACATTGACTGCGTTATAGTCGGCATCATAGGCACTGCCCTCCTCGTCATTCCGACGCAGGCCTTCGACATAAACATACAGATGCTCAGAAAGGCTGTGCAACACCTGCGCCGTAATGTTGGTAGACTCCCGCTTGCCGTCACCGGCGCCATCCACGTCATCTTCCTCCATTGCGTACGAGAGGCTGAAACGGGTGGCGCCCATCAGGTAAATGCCTTGAACACCGATCAGGTCTTCCCCCAAACCGATATTTTCCGCCACCGTTCCATATGACTCAAAAGATTCGACAGGGTCGGCCCCAAATTCCTCATTAGCAGCCGCTACCGCCCGGTCGCCTTTTTGAGTCGAGTAGAAGGTGTTCAGCGAAAGCGAATCATTCACGGCGAAATCAACGCGAACGCCGTAGGTGTTCTCATTATTCGCAGCCCCGTCGTTGGAATCCATGGCCAGCGCGACACTCAAACGGTCCATCTTGTATCTCACGCCAAGCTGATAGGGATACTTGGACTGGTTATTCTGATCGTCCTGATTGTCCACCGCCCGCTCATTCTTTGCATCGATCTGCACAACACCATGCAACGTGAGCCCGCCGAAACTGGGAGAGACATATTGAACAAGATCGTCTTCGCCCGTGGACCAATTGGAAAAGAAATTGCTTTGTGCTACCTCATAATACCAGTTGCCGTAGTCGCCAATCAGCACCTCGTACTGAGAATCATCGGAGCCGACCCAAACCTCGCCGAAGCCACCCCTTACACCAAGATAAGCCTCATCGACTACAATGGCCTCGCTTATCGTATCTTCAGTTACGAAAAACCCCTCCAGTTCCAGCTTCCCAAATGCTTCAACGCCGGGCATGATTTCGTGGCTGTGCTGAACCCCCAGAGTCGAGTATGCGTAATCCGTCAGCTGGCTCTGGCTACCTTCGAAACTTTCATGGTCCGCGTTTGTGTAGATAATTTGTACGTTGCCATAAATTTCCGGCATGCCTTCCAGTTGCTCTGAAAGCTGGGAGAACAAATCACCGGCTCCCTGCTGCTCAGGGTCGGCAGCCATGGTCGGAGTGGTCACCAGCGAGGCGGCGACTGCTGAAGCGACAAGAGTCTTTTTCATTTTAGGGTTTCCTTCTTTGAGTTAACTCAGGTCAAGCCGTGGGTTCAACCTATTTTTTAAGTTAATTTTATTTACCAGTTCGCAGCAATTGAGCCTCAAAGGCAACTGCTGGCGTCTGTGTTCCCTCTAACGTCCCTGTTCCGACATTTCCGTTGATTACCACACCCTCCATGCCATCTCACACAGAACAGCTCAGTTTCTTAGAGAGTGAGTGCGCGAGTTAACATTAAAGCCCGCCTGCTTAGCAAGTTTTAATAATGACCAGCTAACACAAACTGCGTAAGCGGCCGGTCGGGCCCAAGCTTGAAGTCGAGAGCCAGTTGGTGTGAGAAACAGAAATTTCAATATTTACGTCGAGATCGCCCACCCTAAATCTGTAACTTTCACGTTAGCGGAATTTAACATACGCGAAGCATAGAACATCTATGACTTCCGTCTAGCCCAAGGGAGCTGTAGTCGTTTTTTGGTGTATAGAGGACAGAGTGAATGGCTGTCCTGTTGAGCTTCTCGAAGCTCAACTATGCCTCAGGCTGAACGGGTGCATGCCTGCGGGAATCCGGTGCACCCGGAGCCAGTGTTTGTCTTGTGGGAGGGCCTCGTGGCTCAAGCGTATTACCAAGGCTACGCAGCCCACTCAACTTCATACAGCAGCAGATGCGCGGGTTCTCTCTACCCCGACCTATCCCAGGCCGAGGACGGCGTTTATATCCCGAGCCTGAAGCCAGCTGCCTGGGCACTGCCGCAAAAGCAGTGGGTCGGCTCTACATTATCGTCAGATTGAGCCCGAAAAAACGCGGCGGAGGGCAACACATGAAAAGGCCGGGGCAAGCCCCGGCAAGAGTGATTCACTCAAAGCAGAACTACATGGAAAACTTGTGTTCGAAACCGATACCGTAAATCGTGTCCTCCTGGGTTCCTCCCCCACCAATTTCTTCTTCGATCTGAGCAACGTAGAGAAAGCCTTTGCTCTTATCGGCCAGCTTGTAATCGGCGCCAAACGCCATCAGAGTCCCTTCGTTGTCAGTCGAATCGCCTTCGGTCATACCGAACTGAGCCTTTCGCTTTCCACTGACTAATACGTCGGCTTCGTTAACGTCCGCGAAGCCCGCATCAACCAGCTGAAGGTGAGATCCTGGTCATAAGCCAGAGCCGCGTAGAGCACTTCTGTCTCAAAGATCACGGAAAACGAAATCCCATCGTCCCCCTCATCGTTTTCAGCATCTTCACCTGGCCGGACCGCTACGTTTAAACTCACTAAATTTACGGTTTCAGGAGAAGTGTACTGGATCATGGTATTGAGGCGATTCTCACCCCCGATAATGCTCTTTATATCAGCTTGAAGGTCGCTGAACTGATCCACATCGCCCTGCGCGGTCTTGAAAGGGGTATCGAGGTTCCTCGATTTTAATTTAACTTTGGACGCGAGAACTGTAAAGACAGGTTGGCTCTGCCGGATGCCGATTGGCGGACGTCGGATGGGTAGTCCCGCTACCCCGCCCTAAGAGCTCGCCCATACCTGCACAACAATGGTGCACATCTTCTCGTCGGGTGCCGATATGGAGCCGCGATCACACGCAAACTCTACTGCGCCGCAGTCGGCAGCTTCTGTTTTCCTGCACAATTAAAAAATGGCATACCCCTTGCTTTAACGTTTTCTGCACAACCGAAAAGGTGCTTTTCTACTTGATCACAGAAAACGACAATAGTTGTTCACCGGAGACATTTTTATGAAACCAACTGGCTTGACTATCGCGCTGCTGCTTTCCCCGCTGGCCCTGGCCTCACTGCCACTCAGCGCCGAGTTGACAACCCCTGCGATTTCAACCTCAGCCAATGTCACTCTGACCAGCGACTATGTTTTTCGAGGTATCTCCCAGTCTTCAGAGAACATCGCGATTCAAGGTGGTCTTGACGTAGGCCATAGTTCTGGAGCGTATGCCGGTGTCTGGGCATCCAGCGTCGACTTTGATGACGGTAACGAGAATGGCACGGTTGAGTTGGACATATATGCCGGGTTCGCCACCTCGATTGATGAAGTGACGCTGGATGCAGCTTTTCTCCATTACGACTACCCAGGATCTGGCAATGCGGATTTTGATTACCAGGAACTCGCGGTAAGTATGGCCTACGACTTTGTTTCTCTCTCGCTCAACTATTCCCCAGACTATTTCGGTGAGGCGGGCGAGTTCTGGTACCCGGCGCTAAGCGTCTCCCACACTTTGCCGATGGGGTTAACCATCAGCGGATCAGCGGGCTATAACGCCATTGATGAGGAGGACACCTTCGGGACTGATGACTACACAGATTGGAGTATATATGTGAGCAAAACGCTTGCCGGGCTCGATGCTACCGTTGGTTATACCGATACGGATCTCGATTCCGGCGAGTGCTTTGGCGGTTCCGGTTTGTGCGATCCTCGCGTTGTATTCTCAGTCTCCCGCTCCTTTTAAACGTCGGCTATAGGGAGCCTGCCATAGCCTCATCGTATTACGGACTAATATTCGCTCCATCTTATGTAGCTTCTTGTGCAGAGGTCGTCATCTCAAGTGAAATGACGACCTCGTCACCGGAATCGACCGCGGACAAACCACCGCTTTCATCGGTTTCTTGGACCGAAACAACAGACTTGTTCATATAAAGTGGCGTCGGATTACACCCTGGCTCCACCTCACCGCATCTACTCATGCTTTGCTTCATTCGGTAGCGCCAGAGTCTCTGGTGAAACCAGCGGGTACATGATGACTACCGTGATCAGGGTGGAGCATGACTTTTTCTGGCTGGCCATGCTGTTCCCATTTAGCTTGCAGTGGACCTCCAACTCCTGGCGTTCCTGGTGCTCCAGCTCTTTCTGAACAAGCTCTGCCACTGTGGCCACCTGTTGGGTGGTGCCTTATTTGGCCTGCATGTCCCGCAACGGTCCGAGGCACCCTCTGTAACTTTATTGTAATGATTCAATGGAAGTATAAACCCAGCCTAACGATTCGTTAGCATCACTTGAACTTCCGGAGGGTTGTATGAAGAAAAAATATCTGTGTTTTGTTTTAGCTGCGTCTGGTGCGTCAATGGCGCAAGCAGGAACCGTTACTACTGAAGGATCCGACCTGGTCATCAATACCAAGAGCGGCCTTGAAGTCAAGAAAGCGGATGATAGTGCGGGTTTTAAACTTGGCGGTCGTATCCAGTGGGACTACGATGCCACGCAAACAGACGATGGTGCCGTTGATACACAGGATTTTGATGTGCGCCGAGCACGCCTGTATACCGCAGGCTATTACGGAGACTGGTCCTACAAAACACAGTTCAATGTTGCCGAGAGTGATGGCGCTGACGGTGGCACCGTCGAAGATCTGTACATCAGATATAACGGGTTTGGCTCACGCGCAACCGTTACCGTCGGTAAACAGAAAGAGCCTTTCGGCCTGGAAGAATTGACGAGCTCCAAGGATATTTCCGCACTAGAACGGTCCGCCATGACGGAGCGTTATGCGCCTGGAAGAAATGCGGGTCTTCAGCTGAGCGGCAAAGGGCGCAACTGGACTTACGGTGTCGGCTACTTTGAGGCAGATGGGGATGGGCCAGATGATATCAACAACGCCGCCATAACGGGCCGGGCAACCTTTGCTCCAATCAACGGCAATGACAGGGTCCTTCACGTCGGCGCCGGGTTCTCAAGCCGCGATGCAGACACTTCGCAAGATGAGACGGATTTGTACAATGTGGAATTGGCTGGTGTTGTTGGTCCTTTTCATGCCCAAACGGAATATTTTGATTCGGACGAAGGTAGCGTCAGCTCTGATGGCTACTACATTCAGCTTGGCTGGATCATCACCGGCGAGAGCCGTCCCTACAAGGGTGGCAAATTCAAGCGCGTCAAACCGGCTTCAAACGCTGGCGCCTGGGAAGTCATTGCTCGGTATGAAGATGGCGATGGAAAATACAGTGATGTAGGGCTCTCAAGCACCGACGGGGAGCAAACAACCTTTGGCGTGAACTATTACGCCAACAACAATGTTCGTCTTGGTATAAGTTACATGGACGGCGAAGACGTGAACAATAATGGCGGCGACGAACTTCGCGGAAGAGTCCAGTATGCGTTTTGATAGTTAACCAGGTTGCGGGGCAGAACACTCTGCCCCGAATGGCACTTACTTAAGCGAAACACTGAGATAAGCGGTCATTCCCGCGTTCGCGGGAATGACGGAGTGTGGGAATGACATGCTTTTCCCTTAAGTAAGGGTCATTCGACACTGGTCCGTTCAACTGGTTCGTTTATTTTCTGAACATCAGCCAGGTACAGCGAATCACCGCTTTCAATCAATTCCGCATTGCCCTGTACATTCAGCATGGGCAGGTTCCGTATTGCTTTGTACGAAGCAGTTTTGTCGCAAGCCCAATTATATCAAACGGTTGGGCGGAACCTGTCTTGTATGCAATATCCCGGTTAGGGCGCATGAAGGTCTGGTTTCAGTTATATGACAGACTCATCGCGGCTTCAGCCATCCCATGTCTACTGCACCTTCGCGGATCTATGATCACTTCGCGGTGCAGTTAGCAGTGCGCCAGAAGTGTCTTGAGACCGCACTCATACGGGAGCCGTCCGACTTGAAGCGAGGGCCACAACTGAAGAAGCCAACCCGGTCTGCACCCGCAACCACGCTATTTCCCGTCGAGCGGACACATTTAAGAGCCGTTTTTCAGCCAAGGCCGGCCCTGAAACGAGGTCGGTCGACGGGAAGGGGGGGCATCTTTAGTACTACATCTAATGGATGAAGAACCAGTCCGACCAGAGGATAGCCAGGATGCTAAGCCCATGGAACATTACGGTTAATGATCTGCCATAGGATGGCTTCTATCTCTGCCCATCAAATAAGAACCTAATAATAGAAGAGGTAGCTAATGAGAGTGAGTAAATGCCTTTGGATACCGGCTATAACGGGCGTTATCGCCTTTCCCGACATTGGTGTAAGTCAGGAAAACGTAGGACAAAAACCCTTACCATTGGAAGCCATCACGGTTATTGGCACGACGCCTATCCACGGGATCGGCCTGGAGAAAAAGCGCATACCCGCCTCTGTGCAAACCGCTGATAGTGAGGATCTTGAACAGGCGCAATCGCTCAACCTTGCGGAGTATCTCCGTTTTAACTTCAACAGTGTCACCGTCAACGAAGCCGTCAACAATCCCTTCCAACCAGACATTCAGTATCGCGGTTTCACCGCTTCTCCCTTACTGGGCCTGCCGCAGGGACTTTCCGTCTATGTCAACGGCATCCGATTCAATGAACCCTTCGGCGATACGGTTAACTGGGATTTAATGCCGGAGGGGGCCATAGATTCGATCAACTTATTTGCGGGTTCCAACCCAGTATTCGGCCAGAACACGCTGGGTGGCGCCTTATCGATCCGGACCAAGACCGGCTTCAGCTACACCGATAGTCAAGTGGAGGTCTCTAGTGGCGAGTTTGGACGATTTGGCTTGGAGGCTCAGACTGGCGGCAACAATGGCGAACTGGGCTACTACCTTATCGGCAATTATTACGAGGAGGATGGCTGGAGAGACTTTTCCCCGTCGAGAGTCCGTCAGGGGCTGGCTAATCTCAGCTGGCGGCGCGGCGACAGTTTACTGGAGTTCACCGGGGCCACCAGCAATAACTCGCTAATTGGCAATGGCGCAGTGCCTCTTGAACTGATGCCTTTGGAAGGTCGTGAGGCCATCTACACCCAGCCAGATAAAACTGAGAACAATCTGGCGCTTCTGGCGCTTAACGGGGAAACCTGGCTTTCGGACACGCTCCAACTGGCCGGCAACGTTTACTATCGCCACAGTACCGTGGAGGCGTTGAATGGTGATGACAGCGACTATGATGAGTGCGTGTTAACCTCCGGTCCGAATGCGGGTGAGGCAACCCTCTGCGAAGAAGGCGATGTCGACGAACCCGTGAGTTTCGCGGGTAACGCAGGATTTTCTCTGGAAGACCTTGCCCCTACCCTGGAAGCTGACGAACTGGACGGCACTCTTAATACCTCAAAAACAGAACAGCAGAGTGGGGGCATTGCCACCCAAGTCGCGCTTTTGAATGAATTCCAGGGCAGAGAGAATCAGCTGATAGTCGGGGGCAACTATGATTTTGCGGCGATCGAATTTGAATCTGATACTCAACTGGCCGTACTTCGCAACGCGACCCCGGGCGCTGACCGGGGTGTTTCGGGCGTCAACCTGTTCGATGTCGAGTCCCGCGTCCGTCTCGACGCTGATGTTCAGAATGCGGGTATCTTCTTTACCAATACGCTGGCGCTGTCTGAGGTTTTCGATCTGACTTTATCTGGCCGCTACAATCGGACGCAGGTCAAGATGGAGGATCAAAATGAAGATGGCGCCCTTGACGGGGACCATACGTTCAACCGCTTCAATCCGGCGCTAGGCTTTGCTTGGCAGATAGCGCCGATATCAAGCGTGTACGGCAGTTACAGTGAATCTTCTCGGGCGCCCACCCCTGCTGAGTTGAGCTGCGCTGATCCGGAGGATCCCTGTAAACTGCCGAACGGCTTCGTTGCGGACCCGCCCCTTGAGCAGGTCGTGGCGAAGACTTTTGAGGCAGGCATACGTGGGTATGATCTGGACTACCGCTGGAATGTCGGGGTGTTCCACACCATTAATCATGATGACATCATCTTTCAGCAGGCTGGGGGAGCACCCTCAGAAGGGTTCTTCGCCAATGTTGGCCGCACGCGCCGCATGGGCCTTGAACTGGCGGGGCAGAAACGTTTTAACAGCGTAACATTTGGTCTTGGGTATACGCTCTTGGATGCCACTTACCAAACGCCATACACCTCCTTCAGCCCCAATAATCCCCTTGGCCCGAATCGTCAGGTTGAGGAAGGGGACTCCATCCCCGGCCTCCCCATGCACAATCTCAAAGTAACGGCTGACTGGGCTGCCACCTCGAAATTAAAGCTGGGGGCCGTTTTCAGTTACCAGAGTAGCCAGTATTTCCGCGGCGACGAAGCTAACGAGAATTCCAAAATAGACGGTTTCTCGATCATAAATCTTCGCGCCATGTATGAGGTAATCGAAGATCTAGAAGTCTTCGGACATGTCGATAATGTTCTTGATCAAGAGTATGAGACATTCGGCGTCTACGGCGAATCTGATGAGGTCCTAGAGGCTGCGTATCCTGGATTTGACGACGACCGGTTCGTGGCTCCAGGAAAACCACGAGCGCTAGTAGTCGGTGTGCGCGCGCGTTTCTGAGTCAAACAGCACCTGAATTTATCTGCGCTTTAACCTGCAGACGGATGTAGCAGCTAGGCCGGCCGCCTGCAAGCGGCCCTTACCGCGCGTACACTGGCGATGCTAGCCTAGCTACCTGCCCTACAAGCTATTTGCTTACCCCCGCGTCTGCGGGAAAATTAAAGCGATGAGAGTCTTTTTCATTTCTGCGTTGGTCTACCCCCGCGCCTGCGGGAAAAATGCCAGCTCTTCTGTGGCTTATTAAAACGTCAGCGGTTTACCTCATGACCCTGGGGAATACTCTTCATTTCAATCGACACATCCTTTTACCAAGCCAGCTATTCTATCAACAGATATCTTTCAAATCGAAGCGGGAAGTCTTCACTCTCCACTAGTCTCTCCCAGGCCCCTTGAATGCCCCGGACAGGAGTTTCTCGCTGTCCTCATCAACGATATCGAATCCATTAGCGGAAAGCTTGATTTCACCAGCGACTACCGGGTCTCCATCTTCGGGCCAGTACGATACCTGCCAACTGGCGCTAATCTCTCCACAATGCAGTGACCTATGGCCACCCACATAAGGAGATCGAGCAAACTCTCTAAGCGATGCTAGCATCAGACCGAGCTCAATCTGATCCGCGTTTTGAAGCAGCATCCGATGCTTCATGCGGGTACCCGGAATAATAGCCTCAAAGCCTTCTAAAGGGCGCTGAATGACTTCTCGACTGCCCTCCTTGGCGGCTTTGACTGAATTTTTCTGTTCTTCCAGAGCGCGGATCTGCTCTTGAACCTCTCCCTTTTCATCGGGATCTTTCAGGGAGCGGATTTCTTTTCTGAGCTCTTTGATCTGGGCATCAATGTCACCACTCTCGACCGCAGCCAAGCCGTCTTGCTCAATCATGCGCTTCAGCCGCTGAGCATCATCAATGGTCAAGAATTGAGCCTGCCCTGGATTACGCACGAAATCATTTGAACGAACCCCTCGACCTTCAACGTAAAGACAATCCAGCGTTTCGGGGATAGCGTTGTCAATTCCCAGATGACCTGGAAGTTTCCAGCGTCCGAACAGGCTAAGGAAGGGATTGTCCCTCCTAAGGGAATCCTCATTGCCAATCAAGCCCTGATTCTTCTCATCAATAACCTTATTGGTCGTATCGACCCCTTGGGTCAACATATAATGCGTATCCACGCTCCAAGGCGTTACATTCTCAGACTTCTTTAGCACTGCCCGGCGAATCATCGTGCGGGCCGATCGTCGAATAGCACCGCGCAATGTTGTAGCTGGGAAGTATGGCGGTGCATCCTCTCGCAATGGGCCCAATCGCGGCAGCCGGCCAGCTTTTTTGGTCAGGGCGACTTACGTGGACATATATCTCCGCGAGCCACCGCTTCATCACCAGTCACCCGTTGACTACGGGGAGGCGTCCATATATATCCACTTTCTTACTACGATTTCTCCGCCATTCACCATGTGTTGGCCGTTGCCTATTTTGGCCGGCTGGGCATGCGCGTCTCTTTTGACCTCAACTTCTCAAACCGCCAGTGCGGACCTGCCGGTCCGACGCATCGGTGCCGGTGTGGCACGGGTCGATCGGCGATGGTGATCGCCTCTATGCCGGTTGGCTGGCACTCAGTATATCCCTAAATCTAAGTGATAGTCTTTGCTTGTTGTTAATGGTTGTCATTAGTATAGTTGCTCGCCTTATTTAAACGTGCTGTAACAGGAGAGCAACATGGCAACCCGATTTTCCCGACACCTGCTTGCCCTGGCGGTGATGGCCGCTCCGGCTGCTGTCATGGCTCAGGAACAAAGTCTGAGTAAATTGGTCATCATAGGGGACGACGCATCGGCGTCCGCCCTGCCCGGTTCCGCCCATGTGGTGACCAATGAAGACCTGGAAACCATGAAGTACACAGACATTCACAAAGCCGTCCGTGAAGTGCCCGGCGTCTACCTGAAAGAAGAGGATGGCTATGGCCTGCGCCCGAACATTGGCATTCGTGGCTCCGGTTCCGGCCGCTCTTCCAAAATCACCCTCATGGAAGACAACGTGCTGATCGCACCGGCTCCCTATTCGGCGCCGGCCGCTTACTACTCGCCAACCTTCGGCAGAATGAGTGGACTTGAAGTGCTGAAAGGTCCGGACTTGCTACGTTATGGCCCGTTTACGGTAGGCGGTGCGATTAATTTGCGGTCGACACCGGTTCCCGCATCGGAAGCCGGTCATGTAACGGCTGAGGTTTCGGAAAATGCAGGCAAACGCATTCACAGCTGGTACGGCAACAGCACTGACACCGCCGCTTTCGTGCTCGAAACCTTCCAGGAAGAAACCAACGGTTTCAAGGACCTTCAGCACTCAAACCGCAATACCGGTTTTGAGAAAGAGGACTATGTCGTCAAGGTCCGTTTCAACTCCGATGCTTCCGCAGACATCTACCATCAGCTTGACCTGAAGTTCCAGTACAGCGAAGAACTGAGCAACGAAACCTACCTTGGACTGACCGACAGGGATTTCAAACGTGACCCGAACCAGCGTTACTTTCTGTCCCAGTTCGACAACATGGACAACCGCCACAAGGGCTATTCCGCCAGGCATCTTGTAGAGCTGACCGATGACCTGTCACTGAGCACCACGCTCTACCGCAACGAGTTCAAGCGCAACTGGTTCAAGGGCAACTTCAACAGTCTTATCAATGCGGCCAACAACGGCGACCAGACGGCCTACAACCAGCTTCAGGGAATTGAGCCCGTCGGTCCCTTCACGCTGACCAACGGTGCCCGGGAATACCTGTCCCAGGGTATTGAAGTAAAGGCCGATTATGGCGTCAGCCTGGCTGGGATGCGCCATGACATCACCTTTGGCGCTCGGGTGCACGAGGATGAAGCGGACCGTTTCCAGCCCAAGGACCATTATGAGCAGGTAGTCAACAACGGCCGCCCATCTTTTGAGTTTATTGAACGGGTCGCGCCCACCGGCGGCGACAACCGCATTGATGAAGCCGAAGCTCTTAATCTGTTCGTGGCAGACCGGATCGCCATTAACCAGGACCTGACTGTCACAGCCCTGCTGCGCTATGAGGATATTGAAACCACTCAGACTCGCTGGAGCACGACAGAACGCACCTCCGCCAGTGAAAACGAAACCGCCAGCAACGACACCAGCGAATTGCTGCCCGGCCTCGGTGCAACCTACCGGTTGAGCCCAACGATTACCCTGATCGGTGGCGTACACCGCGGCATGGCACCGGCCGGAAGCGGCGGCACTAACGTGGAGCCGGAATTGAGCACCAACTTCGAAGCCGGCGCCCGATACAACAGCGGCGCCCTGCGAGCGGAAGCAATCGCGTTCTACAGCGACTACGAAAACACCGTGAGAAACTGCTCTATTGCCAATCCCTGCAGCGTCGGCAATCAGATCATCGATGCCGGAACAGTCAGCGAAGGCGAATCGGAAATCCAGGGCCTTGAGTTGCTGGCCGCCTATGAGTTCACACTGGCCAACGGTCTGACTGTCCCTGTGCAGGCCACCTGGACCTACACCGACGCAGAAGTTACCGAAGACAGCGATGACGGTAGCGTCCTGAAGGGCGATAACCTGACAGACCTTCCAGAAAATGTAGCGGCTGTGCGGGCCGGCTTACGTGATGGTGATCTGTGGGATGCCTACGTCAACGTCTCGTATGTTGACGAAACCTGCAGCGATAACACCTGTGACCGCTCGGGCACTGACAATATCTTCCGTAAAACCGATGACTATACGCTGGTCGACCTTTCTGGCAGCTATGCCCTGAACCCGTCCTCCCGTGTTTACGCCAAGGTGGACAACGTCCTCGATGATCAGGAGATTGTTTCCCGCAGCCCCCATGGCGCTCGCCCGAATCTACCCCGGACGGCCTATGTGGGCATCAGCGTTGACTTCTGACAGTTGAAAGGGACAAAAAACCCGTCGTCCGATGGGTTAAGGAGCCTCTGAATAACTCAGGATACCTTCGACCCGGTCCTTGACCGGGTCT
>NZNT01000002.1 GCA_002695005.1 Maritimibacter sp. | reverse complement strand
GGTTTCTGTCTCATCTCCACTCCTTGGCGGTTACGATGAGCCAGAAACCCTCCATTACGAAATCAATTCAGATGTCCCAAGGGTGCTGACGGCAGACAAAGGATGATCTCATTGCCGTGTCGAGCGCAGCCTTGCTTTGCAAAAAGCTTAAAGGTTTTGCGTTCGAAAACGCCTACAAGCACCGAAGTGTTCTTGAGTTGGAATTGGAGGGACACAAAGTTATCCATTCAATCATGGACATGCTTTGGCCTGCCATCGTTAGCCGTGGCGACCCGCGGAAAGAGATCAAAGGACATCCCGGAACTCCTTTTGAGAAGTACGCCTACGGACGTATCTCGGAGAATTATCGGCGAGTTTTTGAAAGCCCAAACGAGGACCTGCCGTTGGGTTATCGCCGCTGTCAATTGCTCGCAGACATGATCTCTGGTATGACTGACGGCTTCGCACTAAGCTTTGAGCGGGAACTTAGAGAACTTCGCTGTTGAGGAGAGAGATGAAACCTGCGCTTGACCAGAAAGCTGCCAAGAAGCGCATCCGTCGCTTCTTCGATGAGCCGATGGCTGAGCGTCGGGCTGTTGGCTGCTTTATTAACGAAGTATCTGTTTGCGCAGATATTTTTGTATTTGGTGGAGCGCTCAGGGACATCTCCCTTCTTGGTGCTCCGAGCTTCGCCAGCGACGTAGATACGGTTGTTCAGGTGCATGATGTTGAAGCCTTCATGGACATCTTGGGTCGGTACGAAGCAGTGCAGAACAAGTTTGGCGGGCATCGTGTTCGTCTTGGAAGATGGAGCTTTGATATATGGGAGGTCTCGCGAACTTGGGCCTTTGCAGAGGGTGTTGTCGAAGCGCTCAGTCCGTTGTCCCTTCTCGAAACCACCTTCTTCAATTGGGACGCTATTCTATATGACTGGCGATCTGGTTCGCTTCACTACGGCCAGGACTATTTTTCTGATCTGTCTCAGAAGTATTTGGAACTCGTACTGGAAGACAACCCAAACGCCGTTGGCGCACTAGTCCGCACGCTGCGAACACTTTGCTTGACTGATGGAATTCAGACTGGGCCAAGGCTTTCTGCATTTGTTGTGAGTGGTCTTGAAGATATCTCCAATGAGGAGATTTTGTCCTATGAAGCAAATAGTTTTTCTCGCAAGCGGCTGTCTGAATCGTTGCTGTCAGACATGAGAGCCAGAGCTTGGGAGTGGGACCAGAGCAATGCATTTAGGTGGCTCCCCAGTCGGCAATTGTCTCTATTTGACAACTTCGCCAGCTAGCGGGCTTTTGGTCAGAGTGTTTGTCAATGCCGCTCTGCTTGAGCATCGATAGTTGTGGGTGGCTGACACGGGAGGCCCCCAAAAATCGGCATACAAACGGACCCACTTAGGCAGGTCATGAGCATCGAATTCTTCGGACACTAGATTTTGCATTCGCGGCGAAAGTCCGGAATGACGGGCTGCATCGCAGCGGGGGTGGAACCCGGTGATTGGCCGGTATGGGCCGGGAGCGACCGTTCGAAAATGGACGACGCAGAAAAAGGGTTCTTCGGCATCTTCATTCCGTCTTGGGCAGTAAACCACCGGCGTTGGGCTATGGTCAGATGATACCAACTGTATGTCAGGTGGAATAAGTGGCTAATGATAGACTGATCCACCGTCAGCCGCAATCACTTGTCCGGTGACAAACGATGCGTCGTCACTGGCGAGGAACAGGCCAACTCGAGAGACATCTTCTGGTTGGGCATCGCGCCTAAGGGCGCGAGTGTCGCGCGCAACGGAGCGGTAGACGGCGTCGAAATCGGTGTTTTCGAGGTTGCTCTGAGTCAGCGTGTACCCCGGTGATACCGCGTTCACGGTGATGTCGTCGGCGCCGAATTCGTTCGCGAGGGACCGGGTCATAGTGATTACCGCGCCCTTCGACGCAGTATAGGCGCAGAGGTTCGGCGCGCCTTTGAACGCGGTACCCGAGACGACGTTGACGATCCGGCCATAACGCCGCGCCCGCATGTGCGGTGAAACCGCCTGACAGCACAAAAGAACGCTCAGCGTGTTCACGTCGATCATACGGCGAAACTCGTCGACCATGACCTCTTCGAACGGCTTCAGCACCATGCCCCGCGAAATCGCGGCATTGTTGATGAGGATGTCCACTTGCCCGAAGGTCTCGATAGTGCGGGCGACCATGGCATCGACCTCGGCCTTTTCTGAGACGTCGGTGGTGGTGGCGATGGCTTGCGCTCCGGCGCCACGGGCCGCGTCGGCCCCGGCATCCGCATCCAGAATGTCGGCGGACACGATGTTCGCGCCGCCCTGCGCCAGCCGCGTCGCCAGGTCGAGTCCCAGTCCGGTGCCTGCGCCCGTGACGATCGCGGTTTTTCCTTCGAAGCTCATGATCCCGTCCTTTTGGCCTGTTTCAAATCGGTGTTGATGGCGTGGAGCCATTCTATGCCTGCCTCTTCGCTTGCGGCAGTCGGGTTTGCCCAGAGGTGTTCGAGTTCCACGAGACCCTCGAAACGCCGCGCGGCGAGCGCGTCCAGCACCGGGCGGATGCGAGCGTCGGCCTCTGGTTCGCACCGGCCTGGCTGTCCGGCGATCTGGACCGGACCGATGATGTCGGCGTCGCGGGTGAGCGGGGTCAACAGGTCTCCGTCTGTCGCGATCAGGTGTCCGGTGTCGTAGATCAGGCGCACGGCGGGGTGCCCAATCTGCCGGATCGCGCGGGCGGCCTGAGCAAAGCTCGTGAAGAGCTGGCCGGGGATCGCCGTGGGGTCGACGACTTCGACGTTCAGGGCCAGACCTGAGGCCGCTGCGCGATCCCCGAAGGCCGACAGTCGCGCGCCGAACGCCTCTTCCGCCTCCTCTTGACCCAAAGTGGTTGTTCCCGCGGGTACGATGGCAAGGTCGCGCGCGCCGATGCGTGCTGCGTCCGCAAATGCCAAGTCGCAGGCCTGGGCGAGGGCATCTTCTTCTGCCGGCGTTTGCGGAAACCATATGGGTCGGCGCAGATCAGGTAATCCGCCGATGCAGAGCGTGCCGGTGGCTAGGCCAGATGCCGCAATCCTGCTTGCGATCCGCAACTTGTCCGCTTCGGGCCGACATGAGAACCAAGGATCCTGGATGCCTGCGAACCCTTGCGCAGCGGCGAAGTCGATCTGGTCGACGGGGTCGCGCGACGGAGCTGCGTGTGCGAAAAGCGGCGTATCGAATCCCCGGAACCCGAGGTGGGGAGCGTAGCGCAAGGCAAAGCTCATCGTTTCGGTACCAAAACGTGTTCGCGGCCCAGGTCCGCCAGCGACGGCTCACCCAAGAGCATCATGGCATTTGTCATCTCGTCCCTCAGGAGTTCGATCGCCTTGTCGATTCCTGGCTCGCCCGCAGCCGCGAGGCCATAGGCCCACGCCCGACCGATCAGCACACCGGTTGCGCCAAGCGCGCGCGCCTTGAGGATGTCGGTGCCGCGCCGGATCCCGCTGTCGAGCAGCACGTCCATGTCGTCGCCCGCTGAAGCGACCATGTCGGGCAACGCGGCGATGGCTGAAAGCGATCCGTCCAACTGCCTGCCGCCGTGGTTCGAGACTGAAATGCCCTGCACGCCGATCCGGCGCGCGGCCTCGACATCATCGTGGTGCAAAAGCCCTTTGACGATCATCGGTCCGTCCCAAGCCGCACGCACGCGTGCCACGTCCTCCCACGTCGCAGATGGATCGAAAAGCGAAGACACGTGTTTGGCGATGCTCACGAACCCGTCGGCATGAGGATTGCCCTCGAAATTGCCGAACCGGAACCGGGCGCGGGTCGCCCGGGCGAGGAACGGCAGGTGCAGTGCGGTGTCGGCGAGCGTCGCCAGACGCGGGCGTATGGGAACGGTGAAAGCGTTGCGCACATCTCGCTCGCGCCGCCCCGCCACAGGCAAGTCGAGCGTCAGAACCAGCGCCAGATAGCCCGCGTCCTGTGCGCGGCGCACAAGCCCCATCATCCAGTCGCGATCCTTGAGGAAGTAGAGCTGGAACCAGTTCTCACCCTCCGGCACTGCGCGCGCGACATCTTCGATGGAGGCGATGGAGTTCGTCGACAGGCAAGCCGGAATGCCCGCGCGCGCGGCGGCACGGGCCGCCAGAACCTCGCCTTCCGGCCAGCACAGCCCGGCAAAGCCGATGGGGCTGAGCGCCATGGGAAGCGCGGTAGTGCGGCCCGCCATCTTTGCCGTCAGGTCGATGGACGAGACGTCCCGACCCACACGCGGGCGAAACCCATAGCGGTCGAAGTCCGCGCGGTTTTGACGGGCGGTCGTCTCATCGCCCGCCGCACCGTCGACGAAGTCGAACAGCGCGCGGGGCAGGGCGCGGCGGGCCCGGTTGCGCAGGTCGTCGATGTTCGAAACGGTGGAGAGATCGGGCATCAGACAGGCTCCGGCACGAGATTTGGAGGCGTCTCGCCGCGCGCGAGAGCGATGAACCCGTCACGCAGGATCGCGCCCATCCGCACCCGCGCCTCAACGGTCGAGCTTCCGATATGCGGCAGGAGAAATGCGTTTGGCAAATCCAGATAGCGCGGGTCGAAGTCAGGCTCGCGCGCAATCACGTCAAGTCCGGCACCCGCGATCTGCCCGCTGGACAGCGCCGCGATCAGCGCCGCGTCGTCTACCACCGTCCCCCGCGCGACATTCACGACGTAGCTGCCGGGCCGCATGGCGGCGAGGGTCTGTGCGTCCACTACGCCCTCGGTCGCGGCGCTGGCCGGGCAGGCGATGACCAAGACGTCGCAGGCCGCCGCGAGGCCCTGAAGCGTCGGGTGATAGGCCGCGCTGCGTTCATCCTCGGGCTTCAACCGCGAACGGTTGTGGTAGGCGATGGTCATGCCCATGCCCGACAGTCGCGCGGCGATCTCACGCCCGATCCGACCCATGCCGAAGATCCCCGCCGTGTGTCCCGCAAGCTCGTGGCCTAGAAGCTGACCTGGGGTCCAGCCAGTCCATGCGCCGGATCGCACAAGCGCGATGCTTTCCGTCGCCCGCCGCACCGCGCCAAGCGCAAGGAAGACTGCAATTTCCGCGACCGAGGCCGACAGCACGTCGGGCGTCGACAAAAGCGCGATCCCGCGTCGTGCAAGAGCAGCACGGTCGATGTGTTCGGTTCCGACCGAGTATGTGCCGATCGCAGCCAGAGCCGCAGGCAAGCGTGCGACCGTCGCACTGCCCAAAGGCGTTTCCACTGACACGATCAGCCCGTCTGCTGCATCCTTCGGCGTCACCTCGGACAACGGCTTGGCGGTCAGGTCCAGCCCATCGGTCAGGGCCGCCACCACCGGGTCCGGCAAGGTGCAGCACAAAAGGACGCGCGGGCAATCCCGCCCGCGCATCTGTTCGCGTCCGGTCATTCCGCAGGCACGCCCGACATGCGGTTCGGTTGTGCCTTTTTGTGACCAGGGACGAGGCTCTGCCACGGCTCACCGGCAGAGACGACTCCCGATGTGCCGACGATCCCGCCGTAATCCACTGCTGACCCCAGACCCATCGGTTCGCGCCCCTCATCAACCTGTTTCGCGATGGTCAGAAGTGTGCGGTAAAGCCGCTGGATGCCGATGTCCGCCGAAGACAGCCGCTCGCCTGAACGGTCCCGTAAAGGGCCGCTCGACACGACTACTGCGACGTCCTCCTCGATCAGACCCGGCAGACCGGAAAACGTCTTGCCCGCCCGCATCGCGTCACGGTCCTGCCCGAAGCGGTTGTGATGGCCCGCCGTCGCAGGTGTACCGAAGGTGCGGCGCGAAATGCCGTAGCTATCCAGATGGTGATCCGTGAGCCCGACGAATTCGAGCTGCTGTGAGCGCAGCGGTTCTTCGCCGATTGCCTTTTCGGTGTCCCAGAACACATGGATGAACAGCGACGTCGTATCGCTCACCGGAACCATCAGCGTCGCGATATCCCCGTTCGGGTTCAGGACGGTAAAGGGTGCAACGAAAGATGTGATCCGCACGTTGTGGCTGCCGTCGCTGTCGCCTTTGCGCAGGGCCGCGTAGTGAAACCCGAACTCGGTGTCCTCAGCGGCCAGCTCGGGGGCGAGGTCGTCGGCCATCTTGCCGACCTTGGCGGCGTAGTCGATCTGCACATCGCCCGCATGCGACAACCCGTCGGAATGAAGGAACCCCAGATGCGTCGTGTCGAGAAGCCCCTCCGTCACCTGCACATAGTTGCAGTCCTCGAAGTGAATCGTGGTCAGGAGGTGCGAGGCGGGCAGGTCCATCCACGGATACCGCTTGAACTCAGGCTTATCCTCGGGCGCGCCCATGTAGATCCAGATGATCCCGCCCGCTGCGACCGCAGGATATGACTTGATCTTGAACCGCGTCTTGAACTCGGGGTCTTTTACGTTGGGGGTGTCGAGCACCGCGCCGTCATGGGCGAATTTCCATCCGTGGTAGATGCAGCGCAGGCCGCAATCTTCGTTGCGGCCCAACGACAGCGACGCGCCCCGGTGGCAGCAGAACTCGTTCAGGATGCCGATGTTTCCTTCGGTATCGCGAAAGGCCACCAGCTTCTCTCCCATGATCTCGATTCGCACCGGATCGCCGTCGCACTCGCCCACCTCCGTCTCGAGCAGCGCGGGCACCCAGTAGCGCCGTAGCGCGCGCCCCATGGGCGTATCGACCCCGGTCAAACACATCCTCATGTTTTCGTCGTGTGTAAGCATGACTTCCTCCCGTTTGATAATCATCTTCCATGGAAGATATAAGAGATGTCAAGCGCGCTGAAAGAACGGATCGCTTCGCTGCTGCCTTGGAGAGCGCGGTAGCAGGGGGGAGTTGACGGGGCTGCCCGATGATGGTTATCTTCCATGGAAGATGAAGATCCGCGGCGACCGGAAACGGATGACTGCGGACCAGGAGGAGGAACTGGAATGCTGTCCCACGAGGAAAACGAAGCCCTGTGCCGCGTCGGTCGCGGAACACCTATGGGGAAAGTCATGCGCCGCTATTGGCATCCGATCGCTTTGTCCGAGGAACTGCCGGAGCCAAATTGCAAGCCGATCCGCGCGGAACTCTTGGGCGAGAAGCTCGTGGTGTTCCGGGACAGCGAAGGCACGGTCGGTGTGCTCCAAGAAAACTGCATGCACCGGGGTGCGTCGCTGGCGCTAGGCCGGGTCGAGGACGGTGGCGTGCGCTGTCTGTATCACGGCTGGAAATTCGCGGTCGATGGCACGATCCTCGACACCCCGAACAACCCCGATCCGCGTGTGAAGCAGCGGCTCAAGCAGCCCTGTTTCCCGGTTCGCGAGGAGGGCGGGTTGATCTGGACCGTGGTGGGCGCCAAGAAGGGCGAAGAACCGCCTTTCCGCCGCTATTCCTTCATGGATGCGCCCGCCGAGCATCGTTTGGCCTTGCGCATCAACGTGAAATGCAACTACCTGCAACTGTGGGAAGGCGGGGCCGATAGCTCTCACGTCGGGATTCTCCACGCCGAAAGTGCCTCGCCAGGTTGGCTGAACGACGAGCCGACGCGCGACAGCCGGGCCTCGAACCCCGCGAACCTCGCCGTGGTCGACAATGCACCGACGTTCGAGATCGAGAACACCGACTACGGGTTTCACTATGCCGCGATGCGCCGCGCGCCGAATGCGCAAGGCGAGCCTGAGGTGGTCAACGTCCGCGTTGTGCCGCTCATAATGCCCACGGGCCGGATCATTCCCGCGCCGAACTCGTTCTTGACGGTGTTCGAGACACCCGACAACGACGGCCAGACCTCGACCTTCATCGTGCAGCATGGCTATTCCAAGCCGGACCGCGAAGAGATGCTGGAACTGCTCGGCATGGACGATCCGGTGGTCTACGATCCCGAGACCTACAACCTAACCGTCGACTGGGGTGTGGGGCTGGGTCAGAAGCGCGATCAGATGGACGAACATTGGAGCGGCATGAAGGGCGTCGAACACGAAGACGCCGCGATGGCGCTGTCCATGGGTCAGATCTTTGACCGGACGCAGGAGCATCTGGTGGCTGCCGACGGGGCCGTGGTGCGCTTGCGCCGGTGTCTTCTCGACAGCATCAAGGCGGTCGAAGAGGGCGAAGAGCCGCTGGGCGCGAAGATGGAGGATCTCACGCAGGTAAGCGTGACCTCGGCCGCACCGCTTGATCGGCCATGGCAGGCTGTGGGGCCTCACTACGAAATCCCGCCGCAGGCCGCCGAGTAAGGCCGCGCCTGGCTGCGCATGTGGCCGGGCGTTAGAACGTTCTTTCCTCAAAAGGAGCCTGCGATGATGATGCAGCCTTCGCTCCCCGGTCAAGACGTGACCCTGCCGGTCGTTGTCCGTTCGATGACGCTCTTGGCCAAGGACACGCTCGCCGTCGAGTTCATGCCACAAGACGGTGTGACGCTGCCGCCCTTCGCGGCAGGGGCGCATGTCGATCTCTTACTGCCCAACGGTATCCGGCGGTCCTATTCGCTGTGCAATTCGCCCAGTGACACGGGGCGTTATGTCGTCGGCGTGAAAAAGGCGGACCCGAGCCGGGGCGCGTCGTCCTATATCCACGACACGTTGCGCGTGGGGCAGGTAATGAAAGTGTCGGCCCCCAAAAACAACTTTCCTCTCGACGAAACGGCGGCAAAGTCCGTGCTGATCGCCGGCGGAATCGGGATCACCCCGATGATGTCGATGATCGACCGGTTGGAGGCCGCCGGCGCCGACTGGACGCTTTACTTTTCCTGCCGCACCCGCGCGGACGCGGCGTTTCTCGACCGTCTGGACCTCTTGGACAAGGCGCACTGCGTGAACCTCAACTTCGACGGCGAGCCCGGCGGTGCGATATTGAACCTTGCCGAGATCATCGGCGCCGAGCAGGGGGAGGGCGTGCACTTCTACGCCTGCGGTCCTGCGCCGATGCTGGATGCATTCGAAGCCGCGACCGAGGGCCTGCCTGAGGGCCACGCCCATCTGGAACGGTTCGGGGGCGAGCCGCTTCCTGTCTCGGACGATGCGCTCGAAACGTTCGAGGTCGAGTGCGTGCAAAGCGGGCTTAGCCTTACTATTACCCCGGATACCACCATTCTGGACGCCCTTCTCGACAACGGTATCGACATTCCGTTTTCCTGCATGGATGGAGTTTGCGGGTCTTGCCGTGTCGGCGTGGTCGAGGGCACGCCGGACCACCGCGATATGGTGCTGTCAGACGGGGAACTATCTGCGAACAAGGTGATGATGGTCTGCTGTTCGGGCAGCCGCAGCCCGAAACTGGTGCTGGATATCTGAGGGAGGAGCAAGCGCAATGACGCTTGAGAACGTGCCGGGCATTTCCGGCAAATTTTACGTGGTGCTGGGCGCCGGCCAGGGGATCGGTCGCGCGACGGTGGAGGCGCTGGCGGCGGCGGGTGCGCGTGTCGCCTGCGTCGACCGGGACGACGACCTTGCACGGGCCGTGGCGGACTCCGTAGGCGGGCTGGCCCTGTCCGGTGACGTGACCCGGCGCGACGACATGGAGCGGATGTTTCAGGACGCTGCCGATTGGGCGGATGGCCGCCTTGGCGGGGTCGTGGACATCGTGGGTATCGCAGACGTCCGGTCAATCGCCGACATGGATGATGAGGGTTGGAATGAGCAGTTCGATCTCACCCTGCGCCATGCTTTCCTGACCGTGCAGATCGCGCCCCGCCACATGCCGGGCGGCGGCGCGCTCGCCTTCGTGAGTTCCATGTCGAGCACCCGGGCGGTCGAAAATCAGACCGTCTACGGCGCGTCCAAGGCCGCGCTAAATCAATTCGTCGCGGGCGCGGCGTGCGAGCTTGGGCCGAAGGGTATCCGTGTGAACGCCGTGTCGCCCGGCTTTGTGCGCACCCCGCGTCTCGTAGCGGCGCTTGGTGACGACTTCTGGGCCGAACTGAACGGCTATATCCCTGTGGGCCGCCCGTGCGAGCCCGCCGACATCGCCGGGCCACTCATGTTCCTGTGCTCGGATCTCGCCGCCTGTATCTCGGGCCAGACCCTGACCGTGGACGGCGGCACCAGCACGCAGGCCCACATGCCGAAAATCCCGCTTAGCCAAAAGGCTACGGGGGGAGCGTCATGAGCACGCCGACCGATCCCGCATTCCAAACCATCCTAGGCCACAGCCGCGGCAAGTCGGTCCTCGCCGACGGGGCCCTGCCCGATGTGCGCCAGATGATGGAGGACCGCGCCAAGTCCCGGCCCGGCCCCGATGTGGCGATCGTGCGCGACACGTCTCTGCCGGGCCCGGTGGGCGATATTCCGGTCCGGCTCTACGTGCCGAACCAGGCGCGCGGCGTCGTCCTCGCCTATCACGGGGGCGGCTGGATCACGGGCAGCCGCGACAGCTTTGACCCGGTCTGCCGCTTCATGGCGTTGGAGTCCGGCGCGGCCGTGGTCTCGGTCGATTACCGGCTCGCACCCGAGCATGTGTTCCCCGCCGCGATCGAAGACGCCTTCGCCGCGCTCGTAGCCGTGGACCGGGACCGCGCGGAGCTTGGCCTGCCTGAAGGCCCCGTCGTCGTGATGGGAGAATCCGCCGGTGCTAACCTCGCCCTCGTGGTGTCGCTAATGGCGCGGGATGCAGGCGGCCCGGAGATTGCGAAACAGGTGCTGGCCTATCCTGCGGTCGATGCGAGCGTCGAGCGGCCCTCAATGGACCTCTTCGCCGAGAACCACCTTCAGACCCGCCGCGACGTGAAACATGCGCTCGGCACCTATGCTTTGAACCACGGCGTCGATCCGTCGGACTGGCGTCTTTCGCCGCTCAAGGCCGAGACGTTCAAAGGTCTGCCGGCGGTTTTTTTGGTCTCGGCGGAATGCGATGCGATCCGCGACGATTCCGAGGCACTGACCCGTCGCCTGATGGCCGAAGGTGTCGGGGTGGTCCATGCGCGATACGCAGGCATGATCCACACCTTCGTCCAGATGCGTCCGGCAATTGAAGCGGCTATCGTCGCGCAGCGCCAGATGGCCGACGAAGTGCGCCGCGCCGTGCAAGCTTAACGAGAGGGGTATCCCGTGATAAGTTTCAACGACATCATCGACGAGGCCTGCCCGGCAGCAGTTCAGGCTGAACGCCAAGGGCGCCTGCCGACGCGAATGTTTGTTCATCCCGTGATATTCAACGGCATTTCGGAAATCCGGCGCGACGAAATAGCCAACGGGTTTCCTCTAATCCTTCTCGGCATGTTTCTGGAAGTCGACCCAGACCTTCCCCGTGATGGTTTCCGCTTCGAACGTTAGGCGTTCAGTCCGGTGCATTCTCCACCGGGGGTAGGCCTTCGATGTTCTCTAAATGGGCGAGAAGCTTGTAGAGGAAATCCATCCCCTGAGCGAGCTCATCCGGGCTCATGCTGTCGACCAAGCGGCCAAATGCGGTGTCGGGCGAACAGATCAGCCCGATCGCCTCGTCCGCCACGCGCCGTCCCTCGTCTGTGAGATAGATGATCCGGCCCCGTTTGTAGGCTGGGTCTACCTTGCGAGATACCAGCTTGCTGCGGATCAGGCGGTCCACCTGCTTAGTCACGGCGCCGGACGTGATGAACAGGGACTGGAACAGATCCGTCGGGCGCATCGCACCGTCCGGGCCGTTGCGACGAAGCGCCAGAAGGATGCGCAGGTCGCTCGGCCCGATGGAATATCCGGTCTGGCTAAGATCGCGGAACGCGGCCTCCATCGAGGTGTCGATCTGCTTGATCGCCGCTGCCACAATGAACGGGTTGAGGTTCAGGTCAGGGCGCTCCCGGCGCCACGCTTGAGTCATGTCATTCAATGTCCGTGCCAATCCCGCTTCTTTCCCTCCGCGACTGCATTCGCGCAGTCCTCCATTCGATTTCACGGGATCATAGTGTCCCGTTTGCGCCCGAACAACGCTTCTGGCGGATCGAGCGAAATTGCAGCCGCTTGCGACAGACCTACGTCTGGGGTCGACCGGGCTGCTTCGCAGACGCAGCATCATCATCCATGGAAGATATTCAAGAATCTTCTTGACCTGAAGGTGCATCCGTTTCATCTTCCATGGAAGGTCAGATGGTTTTGTTATAGGGTGGACACTTTCTGGTTCTGCCCGGGAGCGAGGAAAAAACTGGCCTGACAAAGATGCGTGACCGGGTTCCGGAGAGCCTCGGCAATAGCGCGAACAGGGAGGAAATCATGGTTACTCAAGGAAATCGTCTTGGGACGATAACGGTCGTGGCTGGCCTACTGATCAGTACGACGGCAATGGCCGACACGCTCAAGGTCGGGGTTGTCGGGCCAATGACAGGGCCGCTTGCGGTCATGGGCGAACAGTGGCGCCATGGCATCGAGACGTTCATGGAACTGAACGGCGACACTGCCGGCGACACCACCATCGAGGTGGTCTACCGCGACACAATGGGCAACCCGGCCAACGCCAAACAGATGGCGCAGGAGTTGATCGTGCGCGAACGTGTTCAGGCCTTGGTTGGCTTCGGCATCTCGCCGTCCGCCGCCGCCGCTGCGCCCGTCATCAACGAAGTGCAGATCCCGACATTTCTGCCACACGTGGCATCGCCCGCGCTGATGGAGGCCTCGCCTTATTTCGTGCGCCTAGGTCAGAACATCGCGACCAACGCTCAAGTTGCTGCAAAATGGGCGCGCGAGAACGGAATGGAAAGCGCCTACGTAGCAGTTGCCGATTACGCACCCGGCCATGACGTAGCCAACGCGTTCAAACCAGCTTTCGAGTCGGCAGGCGGTACAGTAACCGGGTCGGACAACGTCCCGCTGTCCACTGTCGATTTCTCTCCCTTCGCGGAACGGATCGCCGAAGCGCAGCCGGATATGGTCCAGCTGTTCATCCCGCCTGGGGCGCAAGCGGTATCGATGGTCAAGGCGCTGGCGGCGCGGGGAATGATGGAGGACACGCTGATCATGGGCCAAGGCGAAGCCGAAGACAGCGACATCCACCTTTTCGACGGAACGATCAAGGGTTTCCACTCCGCAATCTACTACTCGGAATCGCTTGATAACCCTGAGAACGCAGCATTCGTGGGCGGCCTTCAGGCGAAATTCGGTGAGGATGTCCTGCCAAGCACGTTCACGCTGGGCGCCTATGACGCCATGGCGCTGATCTATGCCGTCGCGGAAGAGATGGGTGCAGACTTCGACGGTGACGCCGTGATGGAGAAATTGTCGGGCTATTCCTGGGCCAGCCCGCGCGGCAAGATCACACTCGACGCCGAAAGCCGGGAACCGATCCAGGACTTCGTTATCCGGCGGGTCGAGGACGTGGACGGCCAGTTGCGCAATGTGGTCGTCGACACCATCCCGCAGGTCCACCCGATCTCGGGAAGCTGAACGCCCTCGTCATAACACAGTCCGCGGGGCATCATCGGATGTGCCGCGGACCTTCGCATTGACGGTCCGGACGAAACGGGGAGCACCTTCATGGCCAGCGCCGCCTCTTCTCTAACATTCATCCTGCTATATGGCGTGTCCTATGGACTTGTCCTGTTCATCATTTCCATCGGCCTCGTAATCACCATGGGCCTGATGCGGGTGATGAACCTCGCCCACGGCGCTTTTGCGGCCATCGGCGGCTATATCGCGGTGGGCGTGATGACCAACTTCGGGATACCATTCCCGCTGGCCGTGGTGGCTGCTGTGGCAGGTGTGGTCGCATTGTCAGTGGTGCTGGAGCGTCTGGTCTTCGTGAACCTTTATGGCGCACCCGAGCTGGATCAGGTGCTGATGACGATCGGCATCAACTTCATCGTCATCGGCGGGCTGACGATCTTCTTCGGGCCGAACGTCTACCCGATCAACCTGCCGGACTACCTGACTGGCAACGTCGACCTGGGTATCCGCAACTTCGAGATCTACCGGCTGTTTGTCATCGCCATGGGACTGATCGTCGTAGTCGGCCTTTGGATCATGTTTGAGAAGACCTCGTTCGGGGCCAAGCTGCGCGCCGCCGTGGACAACCCGTCGATGACCCGCGTGATCGGGATCAACGTGAACCGCGTGTTCATCATCGCCTTCGGGATCGGGAGCGGTCTGGCTGCCCTCGGCGGAGCCATCGGCGCAGGGATGCTGCCGCTCGAACCCTACTATCCGATGAAATACCTTGTCCTTGTGCTGGTCGTCGTGGCGCTGTCGGGGTTCGGCAATATGCGCGCCTCGCTCGCCGTTGCGGTGCTGGTCGGGATCGTCGATACCGCGGGCCGCTTCCTCGTCCCCAGCTTGGGCGGATTTATCATCTACATCGTCCTCGTCGTGCTCATGGTGCTGCGCCCCGAGGGTCTGTTCACGAAGAGGGCTGCCTGATGGACATGCCAAACGCACGCTTCCTCAACCGTCACCGCTTCTCGCTGTGGGAACTGGTGCCGCTGATCGTGGCCATCGGGTGTTTCTACCTTTTCCCCGGCTACCTTACGCTTGGCGCGGCGGTGCTGGTGATGGCGATTTTCGCGGTCTCGCTGGACCTCGTCATCGGCTATGCGGGCATCGTCACGCTCGGCCATTCCGTTTTCTTCGGGGTCGGGGCCTATGGTGCTGCGAAATTGTCCATGGCCGGGATCGACGCGCCGATCGCGGCCGCCCTGATCGCAGGGGCCATGGCGGCGGTGCTCGCCGTTCTCACCGGGCCATTCGTCCTGCGCCTCAAACACCTGCCGCTCATCATGGTCACGGTCGCCATTGCGGCCATCGCACACGAGGCTGCGAATAAGATGTCATGGCTCACGGGTGGGCACGACGGTTTGCCGAACCTTACGTTCGAGCCGGTGCTGGGCCTGTTCAAATGGTCGATCTGGGGCACGACGAGCTATCTCTACGTCCTCGCCTGGCTCGTCCTGCTGGTCATCGTCTCGCGCATCGTCGTTTCGTCGTCCTTCGGCATGGCCCTGCAGGGCATTCGCCAGAACGAACTCAGGATGCGCGTGATGGGCGCGCCAGTGCTGAAGCAACAGGTGATCATCTACACCTACAGCGCTTTTCTGGCCGGCATAGCTGGCGCGCTTTATGCGCAGACCAACAATTTCGTCTCGCTTGAAACGCTGACGGTGGACCTTGGCGTCTTCGCGCTTGCGATGATCGTGCTCGGCGGCCTCGGGCGCATCTACGGCGCTATCATTGGGGCAGCCGTCTATATGATCGTGCAATACCTCGCCCAGCAGTGGGATCCGTATTTCTGGATGCTGGCCATCGGGGTTCTCCTGGTGCTCGTTGTTCGGTTCGGCAAGGGCGGTCTGCTCGGCATCGCTGAAAAGGCATGGCTCCGGGTGCGCCCCGCACGCCCGGCCTATGACCCCGCCACAAGCGAAAAACTGGAGCCGGGCGAATGACCTACATGCTCGAAGCACGCGACTTGCACAAATATTTCGGCGCGCTTCACGTCACCAACGGCGTGAACCTGAAACTGGCACCCGGCGCGCGCCATGCCCTAATCGGGCCAAACGGTGCGGGCAAGACCACGCTCGTCGGCCAATTGTCCGGCGTAATTGCGCCCACCTCGGGTCAGGTGTTCATCGGGGGCGAGGACGTGACGCGCCTTGCCCCCGCGAAACGCACCCGTACGGGGCTGGTGCGTACGTTCCAGATCTCGAACCTGTTCACCGATATGACGGTTCTCGAAAACGTCTATCTCGCCGTCAGCCAGAACCGCCGCATGGGGGTGAACCCGTTCCGTGCGGCGGGCCGCGATAAAGGCAGCATCGACCGCGCCATGGACCTCATTCGAAAGGTCCGGCTCGAGCCGCACGCGGATCGGCTGGTCTCGGAACTCGCCTACGGCCAACAGCGCCTGATCGAGATCGCCATCGCGCTCGCACTCGACCCGAAGATCCTGTTGCTGGACGAACCGGCGGCGGGCATTCCCACTGGGGAACTTGACCTGCTTCTACGGGTGATCGAAGAACTCGACCCGTCCCTCGCGCTCCTGATCATCGAACACGATATGGAGCTTGTGCGCCGGGTCGCGACCGACGTGACCGTCCTAGTGCACGGCACCGTCCTGATCGACGGCCCGCTGCGCGACGTCATGTCTTCGGACGAGGTCAAGCGCGTCTATCTAGGCGGCGGCGAAGTGGAGGCCCAGAATGCTTGAAGTGCGCAATCTGACTGGGGGCTGGGGTCCGACCGTGGTGGTTGAGGATCTGTCCCTTGACCTCGCTAAGGGTGAAACGCTCGCCATCATCGGGCGCAACGGCGTGGGAAAATCGACCCTACTCGAACTTCTCAGCGGTCGGGCACGGCGGCTCGGCGGATCGGTTCGTCTGGGCGAAACCGACCTTGCAGCGGCCAAATTGCACCGGCGTGTCGCGCACGGGATAGGCCACGTCCCCCAGGAGCGGGAGGTGTTCAAGAGTCTGACGGTGGACGAGCATCTACTGATTTCGCGGCGCCCCGGGGTCTGGACTCGCGAAAAGGTGCTCGACCTGTTCCCTGGCCTTGCCGCGCGGATCGGGAGCCTTGGCGGACAACTGTCGGGCGGCGAACAACAGATGCTCGCTATCGCCCGGGCGCTGGTCGGCAACCCCCAAGTGCTGCTTATGGACGAGCCATCCGAGGGGCTTGCCCCAGTCGTCATCGAGCAACTTGTCCGGGCGATGCGTGCGTTGACGGTAGATAATTCGCTCGGCATCCTGCTGGTCGAACAACGCATCGACATCGCACGCGATCTGGCCGACCGTTTTGTCGTGATGGACCGGGGCGCGATCGTGCACCGAGGCCAGATCGAAGAACTCGACCGCACTGACAATCTTGCCGAACTCGTCGGCCTGACCGACGCCTAGTCCGGCACGAACGCCTGCTGGCTTTTCAGACGGCGGAGCACGAAGCTCGACCGGGAATGGCGTATGCCTTTGACCTGGTAGAGCTTCGAGCGCAGGAATTCCTCATACCCCCGGGTGCCGTCCACGGCGACCTTGATCATGTAGTCGTAGTCTCCCGTGGTCAGATACACTTCGAGCACTTCGGGAATGTCAGCCAGCGCCTTCCCGAATTCCTCGAGCGTTTCGTCGTCGTGCCGGTCCAGCGTGACCTCGACAATGGCCAGCTCGCGCAGGCCAAGCTGTTCCATATCCACCTGCGCAGCATAGCCGCCGATGAACCCGTCAGCCTCAAGCCGCCGCACCCTTTGCCAGCACGGGCTTGCCGACAATCCGACCCGGTCGGCCAATTCAGCTGTGGTCAGTCGACCGTTCTTAAGCAGGTGTCGCAGGATCGCGCGGTCTTTGGGGTCTAGGTCGCGGGGCATCGGCTTCATCCATGGAAGACATGATTCTGTCGGAAAGAGTAATGACAGAATGATCATTCGTGAAAAGCAGTCAATCGCGGAAGATCAAAAGCATTTTCTGCCGGATTGTAGATATCTTCCTCCTAGGAGGAGATATGCGAAAACAAATCTATTTCACTACGATCGAAGGTTACGCAGGCCTTATCCGTCCACTCGACCACGCGCGGCGCATGGGGTTCGACCTGATTGCCGTTGCGGCAGAGCAGCAGGGTGCCGCCTTGGACGTGAAACTGACGGTCGCGGGCCTAAACGAGGCGGCGGTGGCGACGCTCGCCGCGCGAATCGACGGCGGCCTTGGCTGCGCGATTATCACGCCGTCCGAGGTGGCCGCATGACCGATCCGCTTCGCCTCCACGTTCCCGAACCCACCTTGCGCCCCGGCGACAGTCCCGACTTCTCCGGGGTGCCGATCCCCAAGGCGGGCAGCGTGCGTCGCCCTCCAATCGATTCCGACCCCGAGGACATCCGCGACCTTGCCTTTACCATAATCCGCGTCATGGACCGCAAAGGGCTCGCGGTCGGCGACTGGGCGCCCGACGTGGATGACGACGAACTCCGCGCTGGCCTGCGCCACATGATGCTGCTTCGGGAATACGACGCCCGGATGCTCACGGCGCAGCGGCAGGGCAAGACCAGTTTTTACATGCAGCACTTAGGCGAAGAGGCGATTTCCTGCGGCTTCCGGCGGGAGCTTGTGGCGGGCGACATGAACTTTCCGACGTACCGTCAGGCGGGGCTTCTGATCGCGGACGATTACCCGATGCTACTCATGATGAACCAAGTCTACTCGAACGAGGGCGACACGGTTCATGGGCGGCAATTGCCCGTGTTCTATTCATCTAAGGATCACGGGTTCTTCTCTATTTCCGGCAATCTCGCCACGCAGTATCCGCAGGCCGTGGGGTGGGCCATGGCGTCGGCCATCAAGGGCGCGACCAATATCGCGGCGGCATGGATCGGTGACGGCTCGACAGCCGAGAACGATTTTCACGCGGGGCTTGTGTTCGCCTCGACCTACAAGGCGCCTGTGGTTCTGAACATCGTGAACAACCAGTGGGCTATCTCGACCTTCCAAGGCATCGCGCGGGGCGGATCCGGCACCTTTGCCGCGCGCGGTCACGGTTTCGGTATTCCGGCGCTTCGGGTGGACGGAAACGACTACCTCGCCGTACGTGCGGTCGCCCGCTGGGCCGCCGAGCGCGCGAGGTCGAACCTTGGCCCGACCCTGATCGAATACGTCACCTACCGTGTCGCCGGTCATTCAACGTCGGACGATCCGTCGGCATACCGTCCCGAGGAGGAAGGCAGCGCATGGCCGTTGGGCGACCCGATCCTGCGCTTGCGTGACCACCTGATCGCGCGCGAGGCATGGAGCGAGGAGCGCCATACCCAGGCTGAGGCCGAGATCCGGGCCGAGGTCATCGCGACCCAAAAAAAGGCCGAGGCCATCGGCACGCTCACCTCGGGTCGCCTGCCGTCGCCCGCGCATATGTTTGAGGACGTGTTCGAGACGCCGACGCCGCACCTCATCCGCCAGCGTCACGAGATGGGGGTTTGACATGGCGCATATGACAATGATTGAAGCGATCCGCGAAGCGCACGACATCGCCATGGCCCGCGACGACCGCGTGGTCGTGTTCGGCGAGGATGTGGGCTTTTTCGGCGGCGTCTTTCGCTGCACGGCGGGACTGCAGAAGAAATTCGGCGCGACCCGGTGCTTCGACACCCCGATCAGCGAGCTGGGCATCGTCGGCACCGCGATCGGCATGGCGGCCAACGATATACGGCCCGTGGTCGAGATCCAGTTCGCGGATTACATGTACCCCGCTTATGACCAGCTCGTGTCCGAGGCGGCTCGCCTGCGCTACCGTTCGGCGGGGGAGTTCACTTGCCCCATGGTGGTCCGCATGCCCACGGGCGGTGGCATCTTCGGCGCACAGACCCACAGCCAAAGCCCGGAGGCGCTGTTTACACATGTCGCTGGGCTGAAGACCGTTGTGCCTTCGACACCAGCGGATGCCAAGGGCCTGCTGCTCGCTGCTATCGAAGACCCGGACCCAGTGATCTTTTTGGAACCCAAGCGTATCTACAACGGCCCGTTCGACGGTCACCACGACCGCCCTTTGGTCGGCTGGAAGAAACACGAACTTGGCGACGTGCCAGAGGGCCATACGCCCGTGCCGTTGGGTAAGGCAATGCTTCGGTCGCACGGCGAGGATCTGACGATCGTGACCTACGGAACCATGGTTCACGTCGCGCTGGGTGTCGTCACTGACGCGGGGCTGTCGGCGGATGTCATCGACCTGCGCACGCTCGTCCCGCTCGACATCGATTCCGTGGTCGCCTCGGTCAAGCGCACCGGGCGATGTCTTGTCCTGCACGAAGCGACGCTGACAAGCGGTTTCGGCGCGGAGCTAACCGCGCAGGTGCAGGAGGAATGCTTTTATCACCTAGAGGCGCCGGTGAAGCGCGTGGCGGGCTGGGACACGCCGTACCCGCACGCGGGTGAATGGGACTATTTCCCCGGCCCCGAGCGGGTCTTGCGGAACATTGAAGCGCTGCTGGAGGCCTGAGATGGGAGAACACATTGTCAAATTGCCGGACATCGGCGAGGGCGTCACCGAGGCGGAACTGACGGAATGGTCCGTGGCTGTGGGCGACGTGGTGCAGGAGGATGACGTGCTCGCCGTCGTCATGACCGACAAGGCCGCCGTCGAAATCCCCGCGCCGGTCGCAGGAACGGTCGCGCGTCTTGGGTGCGAGGTCGGCGATACGCTGGCGGTCGGATCGGCTCTGGTGGCTTTGGCGACGCAGGGAGATGTTGTCGCCAACCAAAAGCCCGAACTGAAAGTCGAAAAAGAACTAGAACAAGACACCGACCGGGACGCACTGTCAGATAGGACCAAAACGCCGGAACCGGTACCGCAGCACGAACAAAAAAGCGCGCCCAAAACGCCGCCGCTCAGCCACGGCACGCGACCCGCCGCCGCGCCGTGGGTCCGGCAACGCGCCCGCGAAATGGGGATTGCGCTCGAAGATGTTACAGGCTCGGGTCCGGGTGGCCGCATCCTCTATGACGATCTCGAAGACCACTTGGCCGCACCCCAGACCCAGACCCCGCGCAAGACCGGAGTGACCGACCTCAAGGTCACGGGCCTGCGCCGTGTCATCGCGGGCCGGATGCAGACGGCCAAGTCCGAAGCACCGCACTTCTCGATCATCGAAGAGGTCGACGTCACCGAACTCGAAGCCACCCGCAAGGCGCTCAATGACACGGGCCGTGGCAAGCTGACCGTCATTCCCTTTATCGGGCTCGCTATCGTCATAGCGGTAAACGAACAGCCGGGCCTCAACGCGCACTACCTCTCAGACGAGGGGATCATCCGGCAGCATGAGGCCGTCCATATCGGTGTCGCGACCCAGACCGACCGTGGCCTCATGGTCCCCGTCCTCCATCATGCAGAGGCGATGACCCCGTGGGACATGGCCGACCGTTTGCGTGACGTGAGCGGTGCCGCGCGGGACGGAACGATTGCCAAGGGCGATCTGGAAGGCTCCACCATCACCATCTCGTCTCTCGGTCCACTGGGCGCGATTGCGACGACGCCGATCCTGAACCTGCCGGAGGTCGCCGTGGTCGGCGTCAACAAGATGGCCGTGCGGCCGATATGGGACGGTCGGGATTTCGTGCCGCGCACGATGATGAACCTCTCCGGGTCCTTCGATCACCGTGTGGTCGATGGCTGGGACGCAGCGGTATTCATCGCCCGGCTGAAGCAGCTTCTCGAAACCCCAGCGCTTTTGTTCATCGGAGACTGACATGGCCGACATGACCTGCGATTTTCTCGTGATCGGTGGCGGGCCGGGTGGCTACGTCGCCGCGATCCGCGCCGGGCAACTGGGCCTTAAGACCGTGCTTATCGAGAAAGACGTGGTCGGCGGCACTTGCCTCAACTTCGGCTGCATTCCGTCCAAGGCGCTGATCCACGCGGCCGAGAAATTCGACGCCGCCGTGTCCTTTGCGGGCGACAACGCGCTCGGAATCCAAAGCACCGCGCCCAGCATCGACTACGCCAAGACCGTCGGCTGGAAAGACGGCGTGGTCGACACTCTGACGGGCGGTGTGCGGGGCCTGCTCAAACGCGCGAAGGTCGAGGTGGTGAACGGCATCGCGCAGTTCATCGACGGGAAGGCGGTGCAAGTCGACACTGGCGCACGGATCACGGCCAAGACCATCGTGATCGCCACTGGATCGACGCCCGTTGACCTCCCCTCGCTTCCCTTCGGCGGCGATGTGCTCTCCTCCACCGAGGCGCTCGCGCTGACCCACGTGCCGCCGTCGCTCGCCGTGGTCGGTGGTGGCTACATCGGGCTGGAAATCGGGACAGCATTCGCCAAGTTGGGGGCGCGTGTGACGGTGGTCGAGGCGGGGCCATCGCTCCTCCCTCAGTATGACGCCGAACTGGTTGGGCCCGTGGGCAAGCGGCTGCGCGCGCTGGGGGTGACCATTCACCTTAGCGCCCGTGCGACGGGTCATGAAAACGGCCGCCTTCGGATTAAGACGCCGGACGGCATGGCGCAGATCGACGCGGACAAGGTGCTCGTCGCTGTTGGCCGCAAGCCTTACACGGGCGGTCTTGGGCTGGACCGTCTCGCGCTTCCCACGGACGGTGGGTTCATCACGGCAAACGACCGTTGCGAAACGCCGATGCGCGGCGTCTTCGCCATCGGTGACGTGTCCCCCGGCCCGATGCTCGCCCACCGCGCCATGGCCGAGGGTGAGATGGTCGCCGAGATCGCCGCCGGGCACGCCCGCGTCTGGGACAAACAGGCGATGCCCGCGACCTGCTTCACGGACCCCGAGATTGTGACCGTCGGCTTGTCGCCGCAGGACGCGAAAGCGCGGTTCGGGGAGACCAAGATCGGACGTTTTCCGTTTATCGCGAACGGGCGCGCGCTTGCGACCGAAGGGACTGAAGGCATGGTCCGCGTCGTTGCGCGCGGCCAGGACAATCGTATCGTCGGCATTCAGGCGGTGGGGCAGGGGATCTCGGAATTGTCCTCGGCCTTTTCCATCGCGCTCGACATGGGCGCCCGGCTTGAAGACTTGGCCGCTATCGTCCAGTCGCACCCGACCCGTTCCGAAGGTTTCGCCGAAGCTGCGTTGCAGGCCTTGGGTCGCGCGATTCACATCTAAGTCCAGGGCCCCCACGCAAAAAGGCCGGCGAAACTGTCGCCGGCCTTTCTACCTTTCACACCGTCATCAGTGAACCTGTTCCGGCGTGCCGCGTCCCAGCTTCACCGAGCGGTAGCGTCGAGTGATGGTGTGGGACGGGACGAGCTGCCGCCAATCCTCGTCCTCCAGCACGGTACCGTTGCGCCCGATGATCTTGGTCTGATCAGCATGAACCCCCTGCGGCTCTTGATCGTTCTCTATCGCCTGAGCTGCCGAGATAAGCGAGCGATACAGGCGGGAAACGGCCATATCGACAGGGGCGAGGATTTCCTTCGACCGATCCTTGATTGCACCCGGCGAGATGTTCACCGCGCTGTCTTCCTGCGTGAAGCTGTGGAAGCCCGAGAACGACCCGGCCTGAATTCGCGAACGGTCCTGCTTGTAGCGATTGCGCAGCGACGGGCGGTCGTCGTCGTTGAACGTCTCGTAGGTCATGTTGTAGTTCGCCAGCGCCTCGGGATCGAGACCGACGTGCTTGAGCATGTTGGACTTCAGTGGCTCCTTCCCCATCTCGCGCTCGGCGTGCCACCAGACGTGGAAGTGGATGCACTGCTCGTCGTTGATCGGAACCACGCACATAAACAGGTCTTCGTTCGGGTTCGCAATGAAGCAAGGGAGCGAAAAGGCCGTAACGCGCACGTGCACCTCGCCCTTGCCCGACACGTTCTCGCCCCTGCGAAGTGCGGCGTAGTGGAAGCCGAAATCGGTGTCGTCCACTTCGATGGTGGGGGCCGCGTCAAAGGTCATCTCTGCGGCCGCCGAGAAATTCAGGTTCTCAAGCTGGCCAGAGGCGATGAGGCCATCGGCGTGCAGGATGTTCAGGTGCGAACTATCAACCAAGGCCTCCAGCGCCTGCACGTAATTGCACTGGTTCAGCGCATAGGCGTTGTTGCGGTGATCGTCGTCCGCATCAAACCACGGGAAATGCGGGAAATCAGGCTGAAGCAGCTTCGGCCCGAGGTAGGACCAGACAAGCCCGCCCGCTTCGCGCACCGGAAACGCTTCGGCCTTGAAGCGATTCTTGAAATCCGGGTCGTTCACGTTGGGGGTTTCCAGCACGGTCCCGTCGGGCGCGAATTTCCAGCCGTGATAAAGGCAGCGAATGCCGTCACCCTCGCATCGACCGATTGCAAGCGAAGACCGGCGGTGCGGGCAAAACTGGTCGAGCACGCCAAGCTGCCCGTCGGCATTGCGCCAGACGACAAGCTTCTGGCCGAGGATTTCCAACGGAAAAGGCGGGCTGTCCGGTGTCGGGATGTCCGACGTCTGACAGATCGGTATCCAGTAGCGCCGGAACGCCTCGCCCATCGGGGTGCCGGGGCCGACCCGGCACATCATTTCGTTCTGTTCATGTGAAAGCATTGGTGATCCTCCCTTATCTTCCATGGAAGATAAAGTTGATGCTTATGTGCGTCAACATTGGATGTGGGCCTTTGTGGGCGGCTTGGCCCAAGTGTAGGAGCATCTTGGAGAGCACCTAAGCATGCCCAAACCAAGTATCCTTTAGATCCTCCTAGGCCCTCCGGGAGGTTATCATCTTGGCAGTAACCTTCCCTACCTGAGACAGGTTCGAATTGGTCTACCACCCCAGCCAGCCACTCCTGAAAATCTCGTCCTTACTGAACAGGCCCGCAGCGGTCCGGGCATGCCCGGAACCCGGCTCACCGACGGCAATCCGCCGGAACCTTGCGTTTTCGCAACGTCCCGCTCCGGGCGTCGCGGTACCTTTGGGACATAAGCATTGAGACCCAAAGGAGTAAGAAGATGCTGACCCGTAGAGCCGCCCTTTTCGGAGCCGCAGGTGTCGCCGCCGCGCCTCTGATCGCCACTGCCGCCAAAGCGGAAGAAGCCATGACCCCGGTGGCGGCCCCCGCCGATCTGTCCAGCCTGAAGCGCATCAAGCGCAAGCTGGTGGCCCCGCCCTTCGTGCATGAGCACGAGCAGATCGCGCCGGGCAAACCGCGCATCGTCGAATTCGAGATGCCGATCGTCGAAAAGGAAATTCAGGTCGCCGACGACGCCTGGCTTCAGGGCATGACCTTCAACGGGTCGATCCCCGGCCCGCTCATGGTCGTCCACCAGGACGATTACGTCGAGCTGACGCTCATCAACCCGGCCGAGAACCTCATGCCGCACAACATCGATTTCCACGCCGCGACCGGCGCGTTGGGCGGTGGGGCGCTGACGCTGGTGAGCCCCGGTGAGAAGACCGTGCTCCGTTTCCGCGCGACGCGCCCGGGCACCTTCGTCTACCACTGCGCCCCCGGCGGCCCCATGATCCCGTGGCACGTCGTCTCCGGCATGGTCGGCGCGATCATGGTCCTGCCGCGCAACGGCCTGTCCGATCACAAGGGCAATCCGGTCAGCTACGACAAGGTATTCTACATCGGTGAAAACGAGTTCTACATCCCGAAGGACGAAAACGGGAACTACAAGCGCTTTGCCGACGTGGCCGACAGCTATCCGGACACCGAGGAAATGATGAACGGCCTGATCCCGAGCCACGTCGTCTTCAACGGATCTGTCGGTGCGCTGACGGGCGAGAACGCGATGACCGCCAAGGTGGGCGAGCGGGTGCTGATCGTCCACAGCCAGGGCAACCGGGATTCCCGGCCGCACCTCATCGGCGGTCACGGCGACCTCGTTTGGGAAGCGGGCAAGTTCAACAACGTGCCCGACCGCGATCTGGAAACCTGGTTCATCCGGGGCGGGTCCGCGGGTGCCGCGCTCTACGAGTTCCTGCAACCGGGCATCTACGCCTATGTGAACCACAACCTGATCGAGGCGGTGAACCTCGGCGCCACGGCCCACTTCAAGGTCGAAGGTGACTGGAACAATGACCTGATGGAACAGGTCGTCGCCCCGACCCAGATCGTCGGTTGATCTTCTCACCACTCACGGGAAACGGGGCGGCCGCTGACGTGGCCGCCCCTTTGCGTTTCGGAGAATGACCATGACACCTCTGACGACATTGCCGGCGCTCCTCCTTGCCGGTTTCTTCGGCCTCTTCGCCGGGGATGACCCGGTGATCGACGCCCCCGAGACGGTGGCGATCCCCGCAGGCGAGATCGCGTTTCGCCCGTTCGGGAGCTTCAGCTATCAGGGCAAGACCCACACGCCCGCGTCGGTGGCGATGCGGGTCGATGGCTTCGAGATCATGAAATACCAGGTCTCGCGCGCGGATTCCGCGGCCTGCGTGGCGGACGGTGTGTGCAACCCGGACATCATGCGCGAGGGCAGCCAGCCGCAGACCCATGTGAATTTCGACGAGGCGCGGACCTATGCCGCGTGGCTTTCGGACCGGACGGGCCAGCCGTGGCGACTGCCGAGCGAGCCGGAGTGGCAGCGTGCCGCGGCCGAACGCTACGGCGACGCGACGCCGGAGGAAGATGTCTACCTCGATCCCGGCGAACGCATGCTGGCGCAATACGAACGCGGCATCCTCTTGCGCGGCTCGGCCAGCTCGGCCCTGCGCCCCGCCGGGGGCTTCGGCGTGAACTCGATGGGCGTGGCGGACGTGTCCGGCAATGTCTGGGAATGGACCACGGGCTGCATGGACAACGGCACGCTCGACGCGGCGGGCCGCGTGATCTCGAGCGAACCCTATTGCACCGTGCGGGTGGCGGGCGGTCGCCACCGCGCCGCGATCATCGAATTCGTGCGTGACCCGCAGGTCGGCGGGTGCGCCGTCGGCCTGCCGCCGGACTACCTTGGCTTTCGGCTGGTGCGCGGAGACTGATCGTTCAGGGAAGCGGCGAGACGCCGATCACGGCGCCATGACTGCCCAGAAGCACCGCCCAGACCGCAAGTCCGATGGCGGCCCGCTTGATCAGGCGGCCGCCATTTTCCCTGCGCCACGCCGGTTGCGTGAGAGGGGCGAGGGACAGAACGGCGCTCGCTTCAAAAAAAGCGCAGGCTGCGTCGGGGCCGAGCGCCCGCCGTGCCCGTGCATCGAAAACGGGAATGGCTCCCAGGGCGAGGGCCGCGAAGATCGCGAACAGGATGACATGCGCCAGATCCCCGTTCGCGACAAGGTGCGCGCTGGCCCAGAGCGCGAGCGCCAGAAAAAGCGGATGACGTGACAGTGCGGCGACCCCGGGACGCTCCGGATCGAACACCGCGCCGCGCTTGCCCCCGAGCGTGTGGGGCTGCGCGATCCCGAACCCGGCGGCAACCAGCACGGCGGCCAGAGGCATCGCCACGTTCGGCACCCAGCGCATCCACGGGAGCTGGGGCCAGAGTTCGACAAACGGCGCACGCCCGGCCGCGACGATCACCCAGATCAGAACCGCGACGGACACGAGCCCGTAGACCGAGAAATAGGTCCTCCGCCCGACCCGCGCGATCAGCCGCTCCCGCAGCCCCCCGATGCGCGGGACGAAGTGACTCCCCACGAATGCCGCAAGCGCGAGGGCGTATTCGGCCCAGCCCATCACGCCTCAGCCCGCGCGATGAGCGCGCGGATGTGGCGTGCGAAGGCCCATGTGACCGGCAGTCCCAGGAACATGCCCCAGGCCACGGCCTCTTGGGGCGTCAGGACGCGCCAGCCCAGCCAGCTTCCGATCAGAGAGGCGAAGAACAGGTTCACCGCCACCGCCCCCGCGCCGAAAGGGTAGAGCGCCACGTTGAGTTTCACGAAACCCCGCGCGGTCATCTGCGGCGCACCAGCATGTGAACGGCGATGAGCGAGGCGACCAGCGTGATTGACGCGACGAGGAACCAGAACTCCGCGACCTCGGTCTGGGCTTGCGGCACGGGTCGCTCGAAACTGGCGGCGAACAAGGGCGCGGGCAGGGTGGCGGCGAGTGCGATCAGGCGTTTCATGTCAGGTCTCCTGTGTGAGGGTTTGATAGATGTCGGGCAGGGCGCGTGGCAACCGGTCGGCATGGGGCAGGAGGGTAAAGCCCGCGCGCCCGAAGATTCGCGCGAACCAGTCCTGCCCATCCGCGTCGATGATGACCCCGTGGACCGCCTGGCCGAGGGCGTGCGCCTCGCGCACCGCCATGCGGCTGTCCTCGATGCCATGCTGGCCTTCGTAATGGTCCAGATCGTTGGGCTTGCCGTCGGTGAGGACAAGCAACAGGCGCCGGGTCGCGCCTTCCTGTGCAAGCTGGGCCGAGGCATGGCGGATGGCGGCCCCGAGCCGGGTGTAGTGGCCGGGGCGGAAACCGCCGATCCGGGCGGTGACATCCGCCCCCATCGGCTCGTCGAAATCCTTGGCCTTGGACAGGAAAACCCGGTCGCGGCGCAGGGACGAAAACCCCCAGATGCCAAGCCGGTCGCCCGCCGTGTCGATACCGGCGCCGAGGGCTGCCAGAGCCTCCCGCGCAACGTCGATCACCGAACGGTCGCCCAGATGCGCCTCGGTCGAGCGCGAGCAATCCATCAGGATCGCCACTGAAAGGTCACGCGCCATCGGGCGCGCGGACTGCCAGATGCGGTCGCTGCCTTCGCGGCCCGCGACGATATCCGCCCGGCTCGCGACGAGGGCGTCGAGATCGAGGTCGTCCCCGTCGAGTTGCCGGGGCAGGATCACCCGGCGCGGGTTGAGGGGCGCGAACTGCCGTTTGACGCGCGCGACAAGGCGCGGGTCGGGCCGGTAGCCCTCGGCAGGCACCGCCGGCGCTTCAAGCACGCGGGCATGGTCGGGCATGTAGGCCCCCGTGCGCCGGTTCCATTCCGGGTAGGTGAACGTGCCCGCCAGCCGCTCGTGATCGGCGTCCTGCGGCGACAGGTCGAGCGACAGGCGCAGCCGCGTCGCCGCGCGTTTCGAATTCTGGGACAGCGTGATCTCGTCCTGATCGTCGGCGGCCTTCTGGGCGTTCTCGTCGTCGTCATCCTCGACCATGCGGTTGAGGTTCAGGCTCTCGGCCCAGGACAGGATCGCCTCGAACCGGTGGACGATGAAACTGTCGCGCCGGTCGGCCTGATCGCGGTCCTCGCGTTTGCCCGCCTTGCGGCCTTTCATTTCGGGCGCCGGGTCGCCGGGCTCGGCGTCGTCGTTCGCGGCACCCTTGCCGGGCGCGCGGTGGGTCAGGCGCAGCCAGATCGGCACCGGCGCGAAGCCGCGATAGCCACGGGGCGCGGGACAATCGAGGCACTCTTCCTCGCTCAACCGACCCGAAAGCTGGTCGAGGATAAGCTGCTCGACCCCGGCTTCGCACTGGGGCAGCCCGGCGCGCGCGCGGGTCGTGATAAGGTGATCGCACATCGCACCATAGGGCGCGCGCAGGCCCGGGCAGGCGGCATAGGCCCGGTCGGCGGCAATCGCGATGGCCCCGATCTCGGCCCGGTCCGCCGCGAGCGGGTCGGTCAACCGCGGGGGCAGGTCGACGAAGGCGGCAAGGGCGGCCAGCCACAGATAGGCGGCGCGGTTCAGCCGCGCATCGGGAAAGACGTCCATGACCGGCGGCAGGGCGAGCCGGTCGCCGTCGAACCCCGCGACGTGTTCGTGAATTCGGGGCGCGCCGATCCGCCGGGCCCCCGTGATCCGATGGGCCGACGGGGTGGCGGGGGCCGGGCCGATCTCGACCCCTTGCCCCCCGCCAAGCGCGCGGTAGAGCGCGGCGACGCTGGCGCGCACCGCCTCCAGTTCCACCGCGCAGCCGGCATGGGTCGCGTCAGCTTCGGACCGCGTCACCATGCCGTGCCACAGCGTGCCGACAGCCTCTTCGGGTTCGAGGAAATCGAGCATCTTCATCGTCGTCACCCGTATACGCTGGCGGTGAGGTCGCGCAGCGCCTGCTGCACGTCCGGTTCATCCGAAAGGGGTTCGACGATGGCCGCCTCGATGGCGTCCTCGCTGCGCATCCCCTTGGCGATCAGCGTGCCGGCATAGATCAAAAGACGGGTGGAGACCCCTTCCTCAAGGTCCATGCCGGATAGCTTGCGGATATGCCCGGCCAGCCGCACCAGCGCACCGGCGCGGCCCTCGTCGAGGCCCGCCTCGGCCGCGACGACCGACGTTTCCAGCTCCGGCGCCGGGAAGTCGAAGCCGAGCGACAGGAACCGTTGCCGGGTCGAGGGCTTCAACTTCTTCAGCACGTTCTGGTAGCCGGGGTTGTAGCTGGCGACGAGCATGAAGCTCTCGGGCGCCACCAGTTCCTCACCAGTCCGGTCGATGACCAGCCGCCGACGGTCGTCGGTCAGCGGGTGCAGCACCACGGTCACGTCCTTGCGCGCCTCCACCACCTCGTCGAGGTAGCAGATGCCCCCCTCGCGCACCGCGCGGGTGAGCGGCCCGTCGACCCAGACGGTCTCACCCCCCTTGATGAGGTAACGCCCGATCAGGTCCGCCGCCGACAGGTCGTCGTGGCAGGCCACGGTGTGAAGCGGCAGGCCGAGACGCGCGGCCATATGCTCCACGAACCGCGTTTTGCCGCAGCCGGTCGGCCCCTTCAGAAGAAGGGGCAAACCGTTTTGTTGGGCCATCTCGAACACCGCGCACTCATTCGACTGCGGGCTGTAGAACGGCAGGCGCTCGGGGTTTTCAGGTGTCATGTCCAGGGTCATGGGTCACTCCGCCGGTTGGGCCACAACGGGGCCGGGTTTGATGACTTCACGCCGCACGACCACCATCGAGTAGATGAAGAGCAGCGCGCCCAGCACCACCGCCACGCCCGAGCCGAAGCGCATGACGTAGAACAGGTCGAGCTGGTCCTGCACGTCCATGTAGTAGTCACCCAGGATGCGTTGCATGTGCGTCTGGATCGTGCCCGCGAAGGTCAGCGTGAAGGTCATGAAGGCCATGCCGCCGGTCATCAGCCAGAAGGACGCCATGTTGAGCACCTGGTTGTAGGGCGCCCGCTTGCGAAGCTGCGGCATCGCATAGGTGAACATCCCGAGGTTCAGGGCGACATAGGCGCCGTAGAAGGCAAGGTGCCCGTGGGCCGCCGTGATCTGCGTGCCGTGGGTGTAGTAGTTCACCCCGTGCAGCGTGTGCAGGAAGCCCCAGACGCCCGCGCCGAAGAAGGCGACAGTGGACGAGCCGAGCGACCACAGAAGGGCTGCCTTGTTCGGGTGGTTCTTGCGGCCCTTCCAGACCATCACGAAGGCGAAGGTCATCATGGCGAAGAACGGGATAACCTCGAGTGTCGAGAAGACGGACCCGATCCACTGCCAGTAGCCCGGCGTGCCGATCCAGTAGAAGTGGTGGCCGGTGCCGAGGATGCCCGAGAACAGCGCCAGCGCGACGATGACGTAGAGCCATTTCTCGATCACCTCGCGGTCCACGCCCGTGAGTTTCAGCATCAGGAAGCCGAGGATCGCGGCCATCACCAGTTCCCAGGTCGCCTCGACCCAGAGGTGAACGACCATCCACCAGTACATCTTGTCCAGCGACAGGTTGTCGGGGTTGATGAAGGCAAAGACCCACAGCAGGCACAAAAGCCAAAGGCCCATCAGCAGGATGTTGGTGATCGCTGTCTTTCGGCCCGCAAGCGCCGTGAGCGAGATATTCACGAGGAAGATCACCGCAGCGACAAGGATGCCGAACTTGACCCAGAGCGGTTGTTCGAGGAACTCACGCCCGCCGTGGATCCCCACGAGGTAGGAGCCCACCGCGCCCAGCGTGCCCACCAGAAGGATGATGAGCTGGATATAGGCGAGCTTGGTCGAGAAAAGCTCGCGTTCGGCCTCTTCCGGCACGAGGTAATAGGCCGCGCCGAAGAAGCCCAGCAGCAGCCAGACGATCAGCGCGTTGGTGTGGATCATGCGCACGATATTGAACGGCAGGATCTCCGACAGCGTGTTGGGCGCCACATAGATCCAGCCTGCGAGAAGCCCGCCCAGTACCTGGATGGCGAACAGGGCGAGTGCGGCGAGGAAGTAGTACTTCGCCACGGATTGCGATTTGTATTTCATGATGTGTCTCCTGTCCCTCGGTCAGCCCGCGTCGTTCGGCGGCCAGTTCTGGGTGTTGGTCTGATCGGCCCACCGCAGGAATTCCGCGAGGCCGCGCATCTCTTCCTCGGTGATCTCGAAATGCGGCATCTGGCGGCGTCCCTCGATTCCCGAGGGCTGCGCCTCCATCCATCCGTTCAGGATCTCATAGGCTCCCTCGGGGTCGTCGATGACGCCCCAGCGGGTCATCACGTTGCCGACTTCCGGGGCGAAATAGGCGCCCTCGCCGTGCAGCGTGTGACAGTTGATGCAGGAGTGGCGCTCCCACACATGCTTGCCCAGAACCACCTCTTCGGTGATGGGCGCGCCGGCGGTCGACTCCTTGACGATGAAGCGATGGCTCTGCGCCGTAAGGGCCACGAACACCACGACGAAGAAGATACTCCCCCCGTAGAAGACGTTCCTGGCCCGTGATTTCGTGAGTATGTCTGACATGTCACGGTCCCGTTTGTTTGTGTCGATGGGCGAGACCTAGCGGCACCGACGCGCGCGCATGTTGTGCAAACGCAAAGAACGGGACGATTGGATCGCGCAGTCTGCGGGGGGAAAGGAGCCGATCCATGCCCAGACGTCCCCGCTTCGACGACCCCGACCTGCCCTTGTCGACCCTGTTCGGCGAATGGCCCGACATGGTGCAGGTATTTCTGGACAAGCAGATGCTGTGCCCCGGTTGCCCGGTGGCGCCGTTCCACGCGATCACAGATGCCTGCGAGGAATACGACCTGGAGGAGGAGGTGTTCCGGGGCGAGCTGCGCCGGGTCGCCCGGGTGCCCTAGCCCTGGACGCCGCTCAGAAGGACCAGCTCATGCGGCTTGGTCACCACGATCCGCTTGCGCCGGGAGGCGACGACGCCGTCCTTCTCCCACGCTGACAACAACCGGCTCACGGTATGAAGCGTCGTGCCGGTCATGTCCGAGATGTTCTGCCGCGTGATCGGAAACCCGATCTCGACCCCGCCCTCGGTGCGCCGCCCGCTCTGGTTCATCATACGCAGCACCGCGCAGGCCACCCGCTTCTCCACCGCCTGCGTCGCCATTTCGGTCAGCGTCGTCTGGATCTCGCCCAGCCGCCGCCCCAGCGTCTTGTAGCTTTCGGTCGCGAAGCCCGGATAGGTCGTGAACTCGGTCCACAGCGACATGGGCCACGACAGCGCGATCGATTCCGCCGCCGCGATCGACGTCGCCGGATAGGTGTCGCGCTCCAGCGCCTTGGCGATGCCGAAAAGCTGGCCGGGCGAAATGTGCAGCACGATGATCTCTTCGCCACCCTCGGTGGAGCGGATCACACGCAGGTATCCGTCGAGCAAAAGGTAGAATCGATCCGCCTCATGCCCTTCGCGAAAGATCGCCGTGCCTTCGTCATACCGCCGCGACACCGCCTGATCGAGGATCGTGCGAATCTGGCTCCGCTCCAACTGGCTGAAGGGCGGCAGGTCGGACAAAAGGCTTTCGTCGAGCTTTGGCAATTTCGGTCCGTGAGTTTGTCGAAGAGCAACGTTCGGGCGGAGGTCTTAGCGCAAAACAGGGTCAGACGAAACAACAGAGCTGAAAAAGGACCATCCGATGAAAACCCTGCTCATGACCGCCGCCCTGACCCTCGCCGCATTCGGCGCACAGGCTGAAACCTTCGAAGTGAAGATGCTGAACAAGGGCGAGGCCGGTTCGATGGTCTTCGAACCCGCCTTCGTCGAGGCCGCCCCCGGCGACGTGATCCGCTTCGTTCCCACCGACAAGGGGCACAACGTCGAAAGCATCGACGGGATGCTCCCCGACGGTGTCGAGAGCTTCAAGACCAAGTTCAACGAGGCGTTCGAGCTGACCGTCGATGCCGAAGGCGTCTACGGCGTGAAATGCACCCCGCACTTCGGCATGGGCATGGTCGCGCTCATCAAGGTTGGTGAGCCGGTGAACCTCGACGCCGCGGCAGAGGCCAAACAGGCCGGCAAGGCCAAGGCCCGCATGGCCGACCTGCTCGCACAGGTTCAGTGACGTCCCGTCCCTTCGTCACTGTCACTGAAAGGGCGGCGCCACCAGCGTCGCCCTTTCGATTGAAAGGAAAGCTCCATGACCGCGCGAAATCCCTATTCCGGTCCCGCCGTGCTCTCGGCGGGCTTCCGTCCCTTCTTTCTGCTTGCGACGATGTTCGGCGCGCTCGCCATCGCGCTCTGGCTCGCGATGCGGGAGGGTGCCCTTTCGCTGTCGTCGGTCCTGTCGCCGGTCGACTGGCACGTTCATGAGATGATCTTCGGCTACGGCGCAGCGGTGGTTGCCGGGTTTCTCTTTACCGCCGTGCCCAACTGGACCGGGCGTCTGCCCACGCGCGGCGCACCGCTCGCCGTGCTGAGCCTCGTCTGGATCGCGGGCCGCCTCGCCTGTGCGGGCTTTCTGGGCGTCGGGCCGTGGGGCGTGCTCATGGTCGACCAGCTGTTCCTCCTTCTCGTCGGCGCGATGATCGCGCGCGAAATCATTGCCGGGCGCAACTGGCGAAACCTCAAGGTCCTGCTGCCCGTCACCGCCTTCTGGGGGGCGAACGTCGCCTTCCATGTCGAGGTGCTTCAAACCGGATTTGCCGCCACCACCCAAAGGCTCGGCATCGCGATCCTGATCTTTCTCATCATGCTGATCGGCGGGCGGATCATCCCGAGCTTCACGCGCAACTGGCTCGTGAAACGGTCGCGTGACCGCCTGCCTGCGCCGTTCGACCGCTTCGACGGTTTCGCGATCGCGACCGGCGTTGCCGCGCTCCTGTTCTGGGTCGCGCAGGTCTCCGGCCCCACGTCCGCACTGCTCTTTGCACTCGCCGCCGGGCTTCAGGCCGCCCGGCTCTGGCGTTGGCGCGGCTTGCAGACATGGCGCTCGCCGCTGCTCCTGATGCTGCACCTGTCCTATGCGTTCATCCCGGCCGGGTTTGCCGTCGCCGCGCTCGCAGCCTTGGGTCACACCAACGCCGCCGCCTCGGCGCACCTGCTGGGGGCGGGAGCCGTCGGGACGATGACCCTGGCCGTCATGATCCGGGCGACCCTCGGCCATACGGGGCGCGGGCTCGAAGCCGGACCGGTTGGCGTGGCGGCCTTCCTGGCTCTGATGCTTGCGGCCGTGTCCCGGTTGCTGGCAGAAGCCGCGCCTGCGCTCTACGAGCCCTTCGTGGTGATCGCCGGAATGGCCTGGATCATCGGCTTCCTGCTGGCATTCGGCCGCATCGCGATCCCGGTCTGCCGGCCCAGAAAGGCCCCCGGCGTCCCGTCACGCGCCCCCTGATCCGGGGGCGCGCAGACGGTCAGGGCTCAGGCACTCGCCGGTTTGCGCTTCGCGACCCCGTAATGCAGCGCAATGAGCCCGAGTGACAGCGCGGCGGCGATCCAGTGGATCTCCGGCGCGCGCAGCAGGATGGCGACGGCGAGCGCGAGCCGCGCCAGCACCTCCCACCGCGTCAGCCGGCGGGCGTCGAACCGGGTCAGCGCACTCGCGACGAGGTAGAGCGCCAGCACCAGACGCGCGAGCAGCAGTCCCAGTGCCGGCCAGTCCACGCCCGGCCCGTACCCTTCGAGGAACACGTTGGCGCCCGATGTGGCGAAGGGGTCCATCTTGGCCGCGTCGATGAGCAGAAGCTCGGGATAGAACGCGAAGATGAAGGGCAGGATGAACATGACGATCCCCGCCCCGACGGCCGCGAATCCCGTCTTCATCGGATCGGCCTTGGTAATCGACGCCGCCGCGAAGGCGGCCACCGCGACAGGTGGCGTGATGGCCGACGCGACGGCGAAGAAGAAGATGAACATATGCGCCGTGAAGGTCGCGATTCCCAGCCCGATCACAAGCGGCCCCATCAGAAGCGCCACGTTCACATAGGCCGGCACCGTCGGCATCCCCATCCCTAGCAGGATTGACAGGAGCATCGTCACGAACAGCGCGGCGAACAGGAACACACCGCCGTCCTGAAGCTCCGGCCCGAACAGGCGCAGCACGCTTGTCACATCCCGCGCGATGAACCCGGACAGCCCCGTGAAATTCAGGCAGAAGTCGATTACCGAGACCGACAGGAACATGAGGTAGAGCGTCGAGATCAGGATACCCGCGTCCGCCAGCGCGCCGAACATCTGGGTCGGGCGCGCCCGGAACTTGGGGTCGAGGAAGAACAGGCAGACCAGCAGGATCACCGCCCACCAGCCCGCCGACCCCGCGTCGCCCGCGCTGTTCTGAACCATCTTGAAGAAGAACGGCAGGTCGGGCGCACGGCAGGCATCGCCGGTCACGATGGTCTCGATCCCCATGAACGCCGCGAGCGGACCGCAGCCGATGGCCTCTTTCGGTGTCACCAGCAGGAACAGGATCAGCAGGATCGGCGCGAAGATCATCACGAGGTTGAGGTAATCCTGACGGTCCAGAAGCATGTCAGGGGTCTTCTCGCCCACCGCCTCGATCCCCTGTTTGCGGGCCTGAAAGACGACGGTCAGGAACAGGACCCCGAAATAGGCCGCCGCCGGGATGATCGCGGCGATGATGACCTCGCGATATGGCGTGACGGTCATGGCGGCCAGCACGAAAGCGGCGACACCCATGACCGGCGGCATGATCTGCCCGCCGGAGGAGGCCGCGGCCTCCACCCCGCCCGCGAAGGTCCGGTTGAACCCGCGCTTGAGCATCATCGGAATGGTCAGCACCCCGGTCGAAAGCACGTTGGTCACCGGCCCGCCCGAGATCGTGCCGAACAGCGCGGAAGAAACGATGGCGGCATGGGCCGGCCCGCCGCGCAAGCGCCGGGTCCACAGGAACGCCACCTTGATGAGCGACTGACCCCCGGCGGAAATGCCGAAAAGCGAGCCGAGCACGATATAGGGAAAGACCGAGGACAGAAGGATGCCCATGAACCGACCCAGAAGCCCCTGTGAGGTGTTGGTCAGCACGTCCTCGACATTCGGCCGTCCGTCCATCAGTTCGCGTGGCTCGCCCCCCAGCTTCGTGATGGCGTATTTGTTCATGCCTTCGGAACCGAAAACGTACCAGATCGCCACGGTGATGAGCGTGTAGGCGGCGATGAGCATGGCGACGGCCACCAGCGGAAAGCCCCAGACCCGCACGTTATAGGCGAGAAAGACCGCAATCGCTGCACCGACAATGGCGAAGATCCACGCGCCCGTGGTTCTGATGCAGGCCGGGTCGTCCACCGTCGTCGGCTCCGGCATCCCGTACAGCTCGGCGAACTCCTTTTCCTCCTGAAGCGCCCGCGCGATCAGCTCGGCCCGCTCCCCGGTGAACTGGTCGATAAGGCAGATGGAGTCGATCTCGATCACATAGGTCAGCGACACCATGATCGCCATCGTGACCAGCGCGACATCCATGAAGATCGCAAAGGCGCGCCGCACCGGCCCCTTCTCGCGGTCCTTCATGTAGAAAGAATGTTTGAGCGCGACGATCAGCATCATCAGCACGAACGCGATGGGGTAGAGGAATTCATAGGGGAACTTGCGGATGACGATATCCGGGTCGCCGGTAAGATTGGCGACGGCCTCGTCCAGTCCGGGGATCGACGGGATCGTATTGATCAGTCCGATGAAGACGAGTACCAGCCCGAGCGCCTGGGCAATCGGCAGGAAACGGTTCACGGGCGGCGGGGCAGGGGTGTCATTCGCGCTCATGGATCTCTCCGGGGTGTGGGGGCTGCGTCTCCGGTCAGGGCGGGGCCGCTGCGGCCCCGCCCCCGTTCGCGGAGTGGTGGTGTCCGGGCGAAAGCGCCGCCCGGACCGTCGGTTTATTCAGGTTTCGCGCAGTCCGGCACGTCGTATCCGGCCTCTTCCCACGCGGCCACGGCACCGGGGTGGTACTTGAGCGTCAGGCCACCGCAGAAACCGGTCGTCTTCTGGTCGAGCACGTCGAAGTTGACCGTGCCGCCATACGGCGCGCGCTGCTTGAGCTCGTCGAGCGAGGCGATGTAGGTCGCCGTCAGCGCCTTGACCGTGTCGAAGTCCAGCCCGGCCCGCACCATCGTGGCGAAGGGTACGCCCGGCGAGCGGAACACGTTGTCCTCCGAGATCAGGTTGACGCCCTGATCTTCGCCATAGCCAAGGTTCTCGCCCGGGATCACGACCGGCGCGTTGCCGGGGGCCGAGAAGAACCGCTGCATCGCCTCACCCTCGAAGATGTCTTTCGGGACCGAGATGATGTTCACGTCGCCGGTGGAGAGCATCGTGACCACACGGTCGGAGGGCGAGGTGATCGGCACCATGACCGCATCGGCCGAGCCGTCGACGAGGACCGAAGGCAGCTCGCCCCAGTTGGTCTGGTAGCCCTTGTAATCCTCTCCGTCCTTGAAGCCGCCGGAGCCGAATGTGATCGTCTGGCGTCCGACAGTGAGGGCCGCGCCGCGCGGCGGGCCGTTCCAGACGGTCTTGCCGGCAAGATCCTGATAGCTCTGGATGCCCGACGAGACCGGGGTGATCAGGCCATAGGCCCCGGCGTTGTAGGGTGCGATGGCCTGCACGTTGGCGGCCAACGCTGCGCCGTCCTCGCCAATGGCCGAGAACGGACCCCGGCCCGCTTCCAGCAGGAAGTAAAGGATCGTGGGCGCCGTCACCATGTCGGACTTGCCCTCGGCCACGTTGACGATCGAGTTCGTCGCGGTCTGGCCTTCCTGCACCTGGATGTCGGCCACGCCTTCGCGGGCCGCCACGTCGGCGAGGTGGATCATCATCAGGTGCGGCGAGTTGCCGGGCGACGACGTCTCGCCGGTCAGGTTGGCCTGCGCGCTGGCCGCGTTCGCCGCGAGCATCAGCGCGCCCGCGGACGCCGCGGCGAATGCCGCCTTTCGGAACATATTGGTCATTGGTTTCCTCCCTGTTGACCTTGGTGCCGGGTCAGGCCCGGCGGAATTGCGGGTTTCGCATGTCGGGAACCTTCCGGTTCCGGTACTTGGCCGTGAACTCCTCGGGCATGTCATCCTCCGTGACCACGCCGATGAGCACGCCCTTCTGCGCGGCGCCCTTGGTGCGGGCGGCGCGAATGGTGTCGTTGGTGATGGTGGTGCGGGCAGCGGGGCGCGACGCCCAGTCGAACAGGCGGTCGTACATCTGGTCGATGATCTCCGCATGGGCATTGCCCGCGCCCAGATCGTTGATCTCGCCCGGATCGTCCTTGAGGTTAAACAGCATCGGGCGATGGCCGCTTTCGAAATGCACCATCTTCCAGGCCTTGTCGGCGACCATGAACATCCGCCCGTCCTTCGGGTCGATGTCCAGCCGGTCGCACAGCGGGCTGGACGAGAAATCGTATTCGCAGATGACATAGTCGCGCTCGGGCGCGGCGCCGCCCCGCAGCATCGGCAGGAGCGACTGCCCCTCCAGAACGTGATCGAGCGCACGCGCATCCCCGCCCGCGACGTCCACGAAGGTCGGCAACAGGTCGATGCACTCCACCAGCGCGTCAGTCGACGTGCCGCGCGTCGCGTCCGCCTCGGACGCGGGGTCGTAGACGATCATCGGCACCTTCACGCTCGCGTCGTGGAAAAAGGTCTTCTCCCCCATCCAGTGATCGCCCATAAAATCGCCGTGGTCCGAGGTCACGACGATCATCGTGTCCTCCATCCGCCCCGATTTTTCGAGGTAATCGAACAGCACGCCCATCTGGTCGTCGCATTGCTTGATCAGGCCCATGTAGGCCCGCAGCACCTTCTCACGCACGTCATCGCGCGAGAACGCTTTGCCGACCGGCGAGTTCTGGAACCCCTTGAAGACCGGGTGATCGGTGTCGCGCTCGGCCTCGCTGCGCACGGGGTCGATGAAGTGCTCGGGGCCGTACATGCTCGCATAGGGTTCCGGCACGATATAGGGCCAGTGCGGCTTGATATAGGACAGGTGACAGCACCACGGCTTGTCCCCCTGCGCCTCGATGAACTCGATGCCCCGGCGGGTCAGATAGGGCGTCTCGCTGTCGTCTTCCGCGATGTTCGCGGGCAGGTCCGAGTTTTCGAGGAACCAGCCCGACAGCACGTTGCCCTCGTCGTCGCGGGCGGAGTTGGCATAGTCGTGCCACGGGTTGTCGCTGTCATAGCCCTTGGCGCGCAGGTACTCGTTGTACTGGCGCGCGCCGCCCTCGTCATACAGCCCGTCCGGCCCCTCCGGCCGCATCCCGTCGTCGCGTTCGTAGACGTCGAATCCGCACTCCGACACCCGCGCCCCGATCACGCTGTCAGGCTCCAGCCCGAGCCGGCGCATCCCCTCGGCATCGGCGGCCATGTGCGTCTTGCCGATCAGGTAGCAGCCCATCCCGAGGTCGCGCAGATGGTCGCCCATCGTCAGCTCGCCCACCTTGAGCGGCGTGTTGTTCCAGCTTGCGCCGTGGCTGTGAACATACCGTCCCGTATAGGTCGACATCCGGCTCGGCCCGCACAGCGGCGACTGGATGATCGCCCGGTCGAAGCGCACGCCCTTGGCGGCAAGCCGGTCGAGATTGGGCGTGTGCAAATGCGGGTGCCCGTAGCAGCTCAGGTAGTCCCAGCGCAGCTGATCGAACATGATGAATAGGATATTTCTCGGTTCACCCATTCTGCCTATCTTCCCTGTTCCTGCGATTCCGGCCTTGTAGAGTAAGGTTGTACCGCAATTCTGGCGCGCGACGTAATAGAACGTGGCGCGAAAATATACCTGATCTGATATATCAGGTGAATTGCTGCGACGCGGCGCGAACGTGATCGGCCAGCAGCGCCGCCTCGGGCGACAGGGCCCGGTCCCGGAAAAAGGTCAGCCCGACCGAGGACACGAGCTCCTCCCCCCGGATGCCAAGATCGACCAGTTGCCCCAACGCAAGCTCGCGCCGCAAAGCGCCGCGTGGAACCACGCCGACCGAGCGGTGCTGCGCGAGGTAGGACCGCGTGAACTCGAACGACACGGTCTCGATCTGCCGTGGATAGGCGCTGATGCCCCGGGCGGCGAGGAACTTGTCCATCTCCCGCCGGATGATGGTCCCGGCCAGCGGGACGATCATCTGCTCGGCCTCGAAGTCCTGCACGGTGAGCGGCCCCTCGACCGAGGCGAAGGGGTGGTCGGGGCGTGTGACGAAAATGATGTCCTCGGCATAAAGATGCTCGAACGTGACGCCTTGCAGGTGTTCGAGCGACAGGAGCCGTCCAAGGATGAAATCCAGCTCCCCACGCGCAAGTCGCGCGATCAGCTCCGAGACATCGGCCCAGTGAACCTCCACGCCGATCTCCGGCGCGCTCTCCTTGAATGTCGCGACCGCATCGACAGATACCGTGCGTGTCACGTTTGGCAGCACGCCCAAGGCGACCTTCGCGCCCGCCTCCCCGGTCTGGGCCGCCGCCGCGCCGGTTTCGATCTGGGTGAGCGCGATGTCGAAATGGCGCACCAGCCGTGCCCCTGCATCGGTCAGCGCGACCCCGCGCCCTGTGCGGTCGAACAGGGGGTTTCCGATGATCTCCTCGATCTCGGCCAGCGTGCGCGACACGGCGGGTTGCGAGGAGTTGAGCTGACGCGCGGCATGGGTCACGGACCCTGCGCGGGCAACGGCGAGAAAGCACCGGATATGGCGCATGCGAATGCGACTGTACACGCCGGACCCTCCCGCGAAACGTCCGACCACAGTAACCGGGGCGCGCGGCGATTGGCAATCGCGCGGGGGCGTGATCAACTGCCGCCGAATTGCCGTGAGAGGAGACCGCCATGACCAACCCGCTCTACGACCGGATGCTCGCCGGGCTGAAGGATCAGGACCGCACCTTCCTCACGCTGGCCGACGGCAGCACCCTGTCCGGCGCGGCCTTCCACGCGCTCGCGGCACGGCAGGCGGGCGCGCTGGCCGAGGCGGGCCTCGAACCCGGCGACCGGGTGGCGGTGCAGGTCGCCAAGTCGCCCGAGGCACTGGCGATCTATGCCGCCTGCGTCATGTCCGGCGTCGTGCTCCTGCCGCTCAACACCGCCTATACGGCGGCGGAACTGGAGTATTTCATCAACGACGCAAAGGCGGGCGCGGTGATCTGCGACCCGGCGGCACAGGCCGAAGTGTCGCGCATCGTCGGGGCGAACGGCGCGCAGGTCATGACACTCGACAAGACCGGGCAGGGCAGCTTCCGCACGGCGTGGGAGGCGCAGCCGGATACCTTCGCGCCCGTGGCCCGCAAGGCCGACGACCTCGCCGCGCTGCTCTATACCTCCGGCACGACCGGGCGTTCGAAGGGCGCGATGCTCAGCCAGACGAACCTGATTTCCAATGCCGAGACGCTCGTGGACCTCTGGCGTTTCGGCCCGGACGACGTGCTGCTCCACATGCTGCCGATCTTCCACACCCACGGGCTGTTCGTCGCGACCAACGTGATCCTCGCCGCCGGGGCCTCGATGATCTTCCTGCCCGCCTTCGACACCGCCGAGGCGCTGCGCCTGCTGCCGCAGTCCACCTCGATGATGGGCGTGCCGACCTTCTACACCCGTCTGCTGGGCGATCCCGCCTTCGGGCGCGACCATGTGGCCAACATGCGGGTCTTCATCTCCGGCTCCGCACCGCTTCTGGCTGAAACCCATGTGGCGTTCGAAGAGCGCACCGGCCACCGCATCCTGGAACGCTACGGGATGACCGAGACCAACATGAACACCTCGAACCCCTACGACGGCGAGCGTCGGGCAGGCACGGTGGGCTTCCCGCTCCCGGACGTGGAGCTCAAGATCACCGATCCGGAAAGCAGCGCGACGCTCCCGCAGGGCGAAGTGGGGATCATCGAGGTGCGCGGCCCGAACGTCTTTCAGGGCTACTGGAACATGCCCGAAAAAACCGCCGAGGAACTGCGCGACGACGGGTTCTTCATCACCGGCGATCTGGGCCAGATGGACCCGGACGGCTATATCCAGATCGTCGGGCGGCAGAAGGATCTCATCATCACCGGCGGCCTCAACGTCTATCCGAAAGAGATCGAGATGGTGCTCGACGACATGCCCGGCGTGCTGGAAAGCGCGGTGATCGGCGTGCCGCACCCGGATTTCGGCGAGGCGGTCGTGGGCGTGCTGGTCGCGGACGGGGATGGCCCTGACATGGAGGCCGTTCAGACCGCCGCCGCCGCGCAACTCGCGAAGTTCAAGCAGCCCAAGGCCCTGCGCCTCCTGCCGGAATTGCCGCGCAACACGATGGGCAAGGTTCAGAAACAGAAACTGCGCGCCGACTTCGCGGACCTCTTCTCCGGCTCCTGAAACGGCGCGTCAGGGCATCCCCGCCAGTCGGGCGACAAGGTCTGTGGCGTTTTTCGCCCCCATCTTGCGGAACAGGTTGAGCTTGTGGGTCTCCACCGTGCGGTGCGAAATGTCGATCTCGCGCGCGATCTCCTTGGACGACAGCCCCTCGGCCAGGAACCGCGCCACCTGCATCTCCCGCGGCGAAAGCTGCCCGGTGGGGCGCAGGTCGGCGAGGTCCGAGAACGTCCAGACACACCGCGCGAACGGGTCGGCGAGGTCGAGCGCCTGACCCCGCACCCGGCTCCAGAACAGCGAGCCGCCCCGCCGCTTCATGATCCGCTCGTCCGAGTAGCGGCCCGTCCCGGCCATCTTTTCCGGCCCGGAATGACCCATCCGCTCGAACTCCGTCATCGACGGGTAGAAGGCGGAGAGGGATTGCCCCACGGCCTCCGCAACGCTCGTCTCGAACATTTCCGCGAACCGCGGATTGGCCCAGCGGATGACCCGATCCTCGGTAAAGATCACGCCGATGGGCGCGTGTTCGTAGGCGAGAGCCGCGAAGTCGTCCATGAGGCTCCTGTGGGCAGGTTACAGCGGGCGGGCCGGCTTAATCTGCCCCACGCAGTCGCCGAAGCCAACCTGGAACCCGGCCCCCCTGGCCGCACCCTTGAGCGTGAGCGTATCGCCGTCCTCGATGAACTTGCGCGTCTCTCCGCCCTCCAGCGTGATCGGCTCCTTCCCGCCCCAGCTCAGTTCGAGCAGCGACCCGCGGCTTTCCTTGGTCGGGCCGGAAATCGTGCCGGAGCCCAGAAGGTCGCCCACCCGCATCGGGCAGCCCGAGGTGGTGTGGTGGGCCAACTGCTGCGCGGCGGAGTAGTACATGACGTTGAGGTTCGTGTTCGTCAGCACCGTCTCGGCCCCGCCTTCGGGCCGGATCGTCACCGACAGGTCGATGTCGTAAAGCATCGGCCCCGGCTCCGTCAGATAATCCAGAAGCGGCTTCTCGCGCTCGGGCGTCGAGGTGCGGAAGGGTTCCAGCGCTGCGGCGGTCACGATCCACGGGCTGATCGTCGTGGCCGTCGCCTTGGCCTGAAACGGCCCCAGCGGCATGTATTCCCAGGCCTGGATATCCCGCGCGGACCAGTCGTTCAGAAGGACATAGCCGAAGATGTTCTCGAATGCCTCGGCCACGCTGATCGGCCCGTTGGACGGCGTGCCGACGACGGCCCCCATCTCAAGCTCGATATCGAAGCGTTGCGACGGTCCGAAGCGGGGCATCTCGTCATCCGGCCCCTTGAGCTGACCGTTCGGGCGGATCACCTCGGTCCCCGACAGCACGACGGACGAGGCGCGGCCGTTGTAGCCAATGGGGATGTGCAGCCAGTTCGGCGGCAGCGCGTTTTCCGGCCCCCGGAACATGGTGCCCACGTTGAACGCGTGGTGCTTGCCCGCATAGAAATCGGTGTATTCCGACACGGCGAAGGGCATGTGCAGCTCCGCCTCCGCCAGCGGGACGAGGTAGGTCGCGAGGCTCTCATCCCCGCCGTCGCCCAGCATGTCGGTCAGCGTCTCACGCAGCTTGCTCCAGTTGGCCTTGCCCGAACCCATGAAAGCGTTCCAGCTTCCGGTCTGAAGCGTGCCGTCGAAGGACAGCTTGCCGTCCGCCTCCATCGCGGCGAGGTCGAGGACCTGATCCCCGATGGCCGTGCCACAGCGCGGCGCACCGCCGCCGGTGGAAAAGACGCCATAGGGCAGGTTGTTGAGCGGAAAGGGGGTCTCGGCGCTGTTGGCGCTCTCGACCCAGGAACGAAGTAGCTTGGTCATGGTTTGTCCTTGTCAGGTTGCGTCCGGCTGCGCCTCGGGGCGCGCCGCGTCAAAGGCGGGATGGGCGAGGCAGGCCGCCTCGATCTCGGTCAGCCGGGTGAAGGGGGTCAGGTCCGTGCCCCAGCGCCGTGCGTTGTAAAGCTGCGGGACGAGGCAGATGTCGGCCAGCCCCGGCGCGTCACCAAAGGCGAAGGGCGTGTCGGGGCGGATAAGGCTCTGGAACGCGGCGAACCCCTCGCTCATCCAGTGGTTCATCCAGTCCACTGTGTCGTCCGGGCTGTGCCCCATCGTCTTGAGTTGCCCCACCACGCGCAGGTTGTTCACCGGGTGAATATCCGTCGCGATCCCGAGCGCGGCGGCACGCACATGCGCCCGCTCCGCGGGGTCGGCCGGCAGGAGCGCAGGCTCGGGGTGCGTTTCCTCAAGCCATTCCAGAATGGCCATCGACTGCGTCAGCGTCACGCCCTCGTCGGTGACGAGCGTAGGCACCCCGAGACCGGGGTTCACCTTGGCGTAATCCGACGCCCGCTGTTCTCCGGCGACGAGGTTGACCGGGACCGGCTCATAACCGATCCCCTTCAGGTTCAGGGCGATCCGCACCCGGTAAGAGGTCGTGGACCGCCAGTAGGTGTAGAGCTTCATTTGAGCCCCGGCGTGCCGTCGAACTTCTTCTCGAGATCGTCCCAGCAGTCGATGTAATCGTCCTGCAACGGCGCTTCCTGCCCGGCGAAACGGGTCAGGTGCTGCGGGAACCGCGTCTCGAACATGAAGGACATGGTGTTTTCGAGTTTCGTCGGCCCGAGGTTCGAATTCGACGCCCCCTCGAACGCCTGCTTGTCCGGCCCGTGCGGCAGCATCATGTTGTGAAGGCTCATGCCCCCCGGCACGAAGCCCTGCGGTTTCGCGTCGTACTGGCCGTGGATGTTGCCCATCAGCTCGGACATGATGTTCTTGTGATACCACGGCGGGCGGAAGGTGTTCTCGGCCACCATCCAACGGTCGCGGAATAGCACGAAATCAATATTCGCGGTGCCCGGAACGCCGGATGGCGCGGTCAGAACGGTGAAGATCGACGGGTCGGGGTGGTCGAACAGGATCGCGCCGACCGGGCAATAGGTGGTCAGGTCGTACTTGTAGGGCGCGTAATTGCCGTGCCACGCCACCACGTCGAGCGGTGACTGGCCGATATTCGTCTCGTGGAACTGCCCGCACCACTTGATCGTGAGCGTCGAGGGCACCTCACGGTCCTCATAGGCCGCCACCGGCGCCTTGAAGTCGCGCGGGTTGGCGAGCGCATTGGCCCCGATGGGGCCGCGCGCCGGAAGCTCGAACTTCTGACCGTAGTTTTCGCACACGAAGCCACGGCACGGCCCCTCCAGCACCTCGACGCGGTAGACGAGGCCACGGGGCAGAATGGCGATCTCCTGCGGCGCCACGTCGATCACGCCCAGCTCGGTCGCAAAGCGCAGCTTGCCCTCCTGCGGGACGACGAGCATCTCGCTGTCGGCGGAGTAGAAGTATTCGTCCACCATCGACTGCGTGACCAGATAGACATGCGCAGCCATGCCGACCTGCGTGTTCACATCGCCCGCCGTGGTCATCGTGCGCATACCCGTAAGCCACGTCAGGTCCTGCCCGTCATTCTCGACCGGGTCCCAGCGGTACTGGCCAAGGCTCACCACGTCCGGGTCCACGTTCGGCGCGGATTTCCAATAGGGCAGGTCGATCTTCGTGTAGCGCGTCGAATGTTTCACGCTGGGCCGGATGCGATAGGTCCACGTCCGTTCCGGCGGGTGCGCGGTGAACGCGGTGCCCGACAGCTGCTCGCCATAAAGCCCATAGTTGCACTTCTGCGGCGAGTTCATCCCCTGCGGCAGCGCGCCCGGCAGGGCCTCGGTCTCGAAGTCGTTGCCGAAACCGGGCATGTAACCTTCGTGCGTTCCGGTGGTCCCGGACGCGCGGATCATGCCTTTGGGTAGATCATGAGTCGTCATGGGTCTCTCCTTTCTCGCGGGCCTCAGCCCTGAAGGGCGTTCCACATCTCCTGGTCGCGCTCGGCCGTCCAGACACGCGGGGTGTCGATGCCGCGGGCCTCGTCAAAAGCGCGGGCCACGTTGAACGGCAGGCAGTGCTCGTAGATCGCGTAGTCGGCGAACTTGGGGTCGCATTCCGCCCGGATCGCGTCCCACGCGTCCTTGAGCGTGCCGCCCTGCGCCGCCACTTTCACCGCCGGCTTGTAGGTCGACGAGACGAAATCGGCGGTGTTGTCGAGCGCCGCGTTGACCATTTTCGACCCGACGAGCGCATCGCCGCGTCCCGGTGCGATGGCAGCGAGGTCATAGGACCGGATCGCATCCAGAGTGGCGGGCCAGTCGCGCAAATGCCCGTCGCCACAGTAGCAGGCGGAGTGGTATTCGACGATATCACCCGTGAACATCACGTTCTGATCGGGGACATAGATCACCGCGTCGCCCGCCGTATGGGCGCGGCCCAGATGCATGATCTCGACCTTCCGGTTGCCCAGATACACCGTCATCTTGTCGTTGAACGTCGTGGTCGGCCAGGTCAGGCCGGGGATTTCCTCGTGACCCTGGAACAGGCGCGGGAACCGGCCGAACTCGCTGTCCCAGTCCTCCTGCCCGCGCTCGACCACCTGCGCGCGGGTGGTGTCGGTCATGATGATCTCGCGCGCACCATAGGCGGACGCGCCGAGCACGCGCACGGCGTGATAATGGGTGAGCACGAGGTGGCTGATCGGCTTGTCCGTGACCGAGCGCACGCACTCGATCACCTTGCGCGCGAGACGCGGGGTCGCCTGCGCCTCCACGATCATCACGCTCTCGTCGCCGATGATGACGCCGGTGTTCGGGTCGCCCTCGGCGGTGAAGGCATAAAGACCCTCGCCAACCTCGGTGAAGCTCACCTTCTTCTCTTCCATGTCGCCTTGCGATGCGAATGCCTTGGCCATCGGTATCCTTTCCGCGCCCGCGGGCGCTTGTCACACGTTTGCCCCGATGTATTGTTGCAGATGCAACGATGTCAAGGATTCGATCCCGGATGCGCGGCCCGTCGCCTTGATGTGCATCATGGGGCCGGCGCGCGCGCGCCGTTAGTTTCAGTTGAAACGAACCGGCAAAGCGACAATACCGCCCTCATGACCATGGACACCTTCTTTCCCTACCAGCTCGCCGTCGCCGCCGCAGCCCTCTCCGGCGAGATCGAGGATGTCTACCGCCGCGAGGGTGGCCTCTCGCGTGAGGAATGGCGGTTGCTGTTCCTGCTGGCGGATGTGGAGGCGCTCACCTCCAAGGAGCTGTCGCGCCGCTCCTCGCTCGACAAGGTGCAGATCAGCCGGGCCGCGCACCGGCTGGAGGAGAAGGGTCTCATCTCCGGCCAACGCTCCACGCAGGACCGCCGCCTGCGCGACTACGCCTGCACCGATGCGGGCCGCGCCCATTTCCACGCGCTGTTTCCACGGGTTCAGGCGCGGGCGGAGGAGGTGATGGGCCGCATGGACCCCGCCGACCGGGCCGCGCTGACGCAGGGCGTCGACGGCTTGATTCGCGCCTCGCAGGGCACAGACTGACCGACGCTGACAGCCGCCACACCCAATCTCACAAGGGTTTGAAGGCCCCTCGCGGATTTATCGTTGCATTTGCAATGATATTGCCCCATTCAAGTGGCCAAGGACGGGCCTGCCCACACGGGACGACGGGGCCGGGCGCAATTCGGGAGGAGCACCATGTTCGACGATCGCTATTCGCTGGCGCACAAGATCTACCCCTATGAAAAGCACGCCGATCAGGACAAGGCCGAGGCGGTGCGCCATCCGGTCGTCGTCGTGGGCGGCGGTCCCATCGGCGTGGCGACCGCGCTCGACCTCGGGATGCAGGACATTCCGGTGGTGGTGCTCGACGACCACGAGGGCATCGGCATGGGCAGCCGCGCGATCTGCTTCGCCAAGCGCTGCCTCGAGGTCGCCGACCGCTACGGCTGCGGCGAACCGATGCTTGAGAAGGGCGTCGTGTGGAACCTCGGCAAGGTCTTCCACAAGGAAGGCAAGATCTACGAGTTCAACCTGCTCCCCGAAGAGGGCCACAAATACCCGGCCTTCATCAACCTCCAGCAGCCCTATTTCGAACGCTTCATGGTCGACCGCCTCCGCGCGCTTCAGGCCGAGGGCAAGCCGATCGAGATCCGCGGCAAGAACCGCGTCGACAATATCGAGGTCAAGGATGACCACGTCGTGCTCGACGTGATGACGCCGGACGGACCCTACAAGATCGAGGCCGACTGGCTCGTCGCAGCCGACGGGGCCAACTCGCCGACCCGCGACATGCTGGGCCTCGACTTCACCGGCAAGGTCTTTCAGGACAGCTTCCTCATCGCCGACATCAGGATGAAGAACGTCGAATTCCCGACCGAGCGCTGGTTCTGGTTCGACCCGACCCACGGCTCCGGCGCGTCCACCCTGCTCCACAAACAGCCCGACGATGTCTGGCGCATCGACTTCCAGATCGGCTGGGACGTGGACCGCAAGGAAGAGATGAAGGAAGAGAACATCCGCCGCCGCCTCGACGCCATGCTGGGCGACGTGGAATACGAAATGGTCTGGTCCTCGATCTACACCTTCCAGTGCAAGCGGATGGAAACATTCCGCCACGGTCCCGTGCTCTTCGCCGGCGACGCCGCGCACCAGGTCTCCCCCTTCGGCGCACGCGGCGCCAACTCCGGGATGCAGGACGTCGACAACCTCGGCTGGAAACTCGGGATGGTCCTGAAAGGGCAGGCGCCGGTCGCGCTGCTCGACAGCTATTCCGAAGAACGGGTCCACGGCGCGGACGAGAACATCCTGAACTCGACCCGCTCCACCGACTTCATCACGCCCAAGACGGAAATCTCCAAGACCTTCCGCGATGCCGTCCTGACGCTCGCCGCCAAGCACGCCTTTGCCCGCCCGCTGGTGAACTCCGGCCGCCTGTCGGTGCCCTGTGTCTATGACGGGCTGTCGCTCAACGGCCCGGACCAGCTTCCGGGCGGACCCGAGCGCACCCGCGTGGGCGCGCCGATGGTGGATGCGCCGCTGGGCAACGACTGGCTGCTCGGCCAGGTTGGGGGGCACTTCACGCTCCTCACCATAGACGCCGACGCGCCCGAAAGCCTCGACGTAGACGGGGTGGACGTCACGCGCCTCGCGCTCAGCGCCGAGGGCAACCCGGAACTCGCCGAACGCTACCTCGGTGATGCCAAGGCCGCCGTCTACCTCATCCGCCCCGACCAGCATGTCGCTGCGCGGTGGGAGCGGTTCGATACCGCCTCGGTGCGCCGCGCCGTCAACATCGCCACTGCCCGCGCCTGAGGAGGAGAGAGCATGAGCACCCTGAACACCGACCCGAACATCACGGCCCCGGACGACTTCTACGCCACGCTTCTGGCCGCCCATGAGGGCAAGTCGAAGGAAGAGAGCGACGCGATCAACGCCCGCCTCGTCCTGATCCTCGCCAACCAGATCGGCGACACGGACACTTTGAACGCGGCCATCGCACTGGCCGCCGAGGGCTGAGGAGACACCCCATGAAAATCGAGAAAATCCATCACGTCGCCTACCGCTGCAAGGATGCCAAGGAAACGGTCGAGTGGTACGGCAAGATGCTGAACATGGACTTCGTGCTCGCCATCGCCGAGGACCACGTCCCCTCCACACACGAACCCGACCCCTACATGCACCTGTTCCTCGACGCGGGGAACGGAAACGTGCTCGCCTTCTTCGAACTGCCCACCAAGCCCGAAATGGGGCGTGACCCGAACACCCCCGCCTGGGTGCAGCACATCGCCTTCAAGGTGGCCGACCGCGACGAACTCATCGCGTTCAAGGACCATCTCGAGGCGAACGGGGTCGAGGTTCTGGGGGTCACCGACCACTCGATCTTCCACTCGATCTACTTCTTCGATCCCAACGGGCACCGCGTCGAACTCGCCTGCCCGGACCCGGAGGAGGAGGCGATGCTCGCCAAGCTCGACGCGGTCAAATGGGACATGCTCGAGGAATGGTCGCGCACCAAGAAAGCGCCGCAGCACGCCGACTGGCTCCACGCGAAAGAGCTGGCGAAATAAGCGCGGGCTGGGCCGGGCGTCACAGGATGACGCGCGGCTCCGGCACCCCGGCCACCCCGGCGGGCGCGGTGTAAAGCACGCCCTGCGCCGCATCGGGGGCGTCCAGCCCCGTGCGGGCGGTCGTGACGAACAGCGTGGTCAGGTCATCACCCCCGAAAGCGGGGCAGGACGTCCGCCGCGCGGGCACGGCGATGGCACGGTCGAACGATCCGTCCGGCAGGTATCGCGCCACGCGCCCCATGTTCCACTGCGCGTTCCACAGTGCCCCCTCGCTGTCCACGACCGACCCGTCGGGCAGGGGCCTGTCGCCCGACAGATCGACGAATACCTCCGCCGCGCCTGCGGGCCAGCCGTCCGCATCCAGCGCCACGCGCAGAATGCGCCGCGTGGGCGTGTCGGTGTAGTAGGCGACCGAGCCGTCCGGCGCGAAACAGATCGAATTCGCCACGGTGATGTCGGCGGCGATCCGGCGCAGCTCGCCCCGGTAATACCGATAGATCGCCCCGGCCTCCGATTCGAAATTCTTGCCCATCGTCCCGATCCAGAATCCCCCCATCGGGTCCGCGCGACCGTCGTTCGACCGGGTCACGGGGTCCTCGGCATCGAGGTCCAGCACCTTCGATCGGGCTCCCGAGGTGACGTCAAAGGTGAATAGCTGTGTCTCAGATGCCACAAAAAGCCGATGCATATCGACCCACCCGGCGGCCGAGACAGCCTCGTCAAACGCCCATTCGAGCGGCGCATCATCCTCGCGGGACAAGAGCTTCTGACCAATAATATCGAACCAGAACAATTGCTTGCGTTCCGGGTGCCAAAGCGGCCCTTCGCCCAGCGTGCAGGGCCGCGCATCGTGAACCGTCGCTTCGATCATCGAATTATCCTCCCGGCCAAAACCTCTATCTGATCTATGTCAATTTGCCAGCTGAACCGATTGGTTACATTACGTCAGGTCTCAGGGAGGAACCCATGCGTCTGACACTCAGAACAAATCTTGCCGCGCGCGTACTGATGTATTGCGGCGTCAATCAAGAGCAGACGGTGCGCTCCTCGGAAATCGCCAAGGCCTGCAACGCCTCCGGCAATCACCTCAGCCAGGTGATCCACAAGCTTCAGCAGTACGGATATGTCCAGACGCGGCGCGGTCGCGGGGGCGGTCTCAGCCTCGCGCGGGCGCCGGGGGCCATCTCCATCGGCGCGCTGTTTCGCGACTTCGAGGCGGACGTGCCCTTCGCGGAATGCTTCGACGCGGCGAACAACAACTGCCCGCTCTTCGACAATTGCCGCCTGAACAGCTACATGAAAAAGGCGCTCGATGCCTTCTACACCGAGCTCGACCAGGTGACCTTGCAGGATCTGGTAGAGGGCAACTGCGGCCTTTCCGAACTGCTCTCCATCGCGCCGGTCGCCGCCGCGAACTGCGGCCAGACTGCCCGCGCCTCCTGACCCCCTGAAACGAAAAAGACCGCCGGGGGGGGACACCCGGCGGCCTCCTTCAGGAGCGAGAAACCAGGGAGATCAAGCCGGTTCCTCGTCGCTCCTTTCCGCGAGCGTGACGTTGAACGTCTGCTCGTCGCCTCTGCGCAGAACCTTCAGTTCCACATCCGCCCCCGGCGCGTCGCCGGCGATGGCGCGGGTCAGGTCGCGCGGACCGTCGATGGCGGTGCCGTTCACGGCGATGACGATATCGCCCTTGCGCAGCCCGGCCTTCTCGGCCGGCGTGCCGTCCATGACGCCGTCGATCAGCGTGCCGTTGGCATCCTCGAGACCGAGCGCCGAGACGACGTCCTCGCTCACCGGTGCGATCTGAACGCCAAGCCAGCCGCGGCTCACCTCGCCGTCATCCGACAGGTCGTCCACGATCTGCCTCACCATGTCCGACGGCACGGCAAAGCCGAGGCCGATGGAGCCACCGGTGGGAGAGATGATGGCGGTGTTCATCCCGATCACCTCGCCCGAGGCGTTGACCAGCGGACCGCCCGAGTTGCCCCGGTTGATCGCCGCGTCGGTCTGGATGAAGTTGTCGAACGGCCCCGCGCGCAGGTCACGGCCAATGGCCGAAACGATGCCCGTGGTCACGGTATTGCCGAGACCGAAGGGGTTGCCCATCGCGATCACGTTCTCGCCGACCTGGATGCCTTCGGACGCGCCGAAGCTCAGGGCGGGCAGGTCCGTGCCGTCGACCTTGAGAAGCGCCACGTCGGTCGCCTCGTCGACACCGACCACTTCGGCGACCATCTCGCGCCCGTCGTCCAGGGTCACGTTGACCTCGTCGGCATTGCGCACGACATGGGCGTTGGTCACGATGCGCCCGTCCTCGGAGATGATGAAGCCGGTGCCGGCCCCGCGTGCCTCGCGTTCGGGCATCTGCCTGCCCTGCTGACCGGGGCGCTGGCCTTCCGGCATCTCGAAGCCGAAGCGTTCGGCGAATTCCTCAAGCGGGGTGCCTTCGAACATGTCCGAATTGGCCGGCTGTGCGCTCGTACGCTTGGTGACCTCGATGGTCACGACGGCGGGCGCCACCTGCTTGACCAGGTCGACGTAACCACCCTCGACAGGGGTGGCGGCGAAGGCCGGGTGGGTCACGGAGTTGATCGCGGTCATGCCACCCCCCGCGACGAGCGCGGTGACGGCGAGTGCCGGGGCGATGCGACCGATGAAAGTCTTGTCAGCCATAAAGTGTCCTTTCCTCGTGCAGACTGGTGTGCTGCGGATGAGGCCAAGATGGACACCGGGTATTGCAGATGCCCGACGACAACATTGCAAACGCGTAATCTTCGTCACGCCGCCGTGAGAGGGACTTCTCGCGACCTCAGGAACCTGCAAGACCCGTGACGGATTATTATGTTAAGGATCAGTAACCAGCAGCGACCCATGAAAATACTCGTAGTCGAAGACGACACCACCACAGCCGATTTCATCACCCGCGGGTTCACCGAGGAGGGGCATTCCGTCGATTGCCTGCCCGACGGACGGGCCGCGCTGGGTCAGGCGATGTCCGGGAGCTATGACGTGCTGGTCGTGGACCGGATGCTGCCGGAACTTGACGGGCTGTCGCTGGTCAAGGCGCTGCGCGCGGCGCGTGTGGTGACCCCTGCGATCTTTCTGACCTCGGTGGGCGGTGTCGATGACCGGATCGAAGGGCTGCGTGCCGGGGCCGACGACTACCTCGTCAAACCCTTCGCCTTCGGCGAACTCTCGGCCCGCGTGAGCGCGCTCACCCGCCGCCCGCCGATGGCCGCCGAAGAAAGCGTGCTGCGCGTGGGCGACCTCGAGATGGACCTGATGCGGCGCGAGGTGACGCGGGGCGGGCAGAAGATCGACCTCCTGCCGCGCGAATTCGCGCTGCTGGAGCACCTCATGCGGCGCAAGGGGCGGGTGCAGACCCGGACCATGCTGCTGGAAAACGTCTGGGACATCCATTTCGACCCCGGTACCAACGTGGTCGAGACGCATATCAGCCGCCTGCGCGCCAAGGTGGACAAGCCCTTCGCGCGCGAGCTGATCCGCACCGTGCGCGGCGCCGGATATCGCATAGATGACTGAGCGTCGCCGCGCCCGGCTCGTCCGCTCCGCGCCCGTGCGCCAGGCGGTGCTGCTGGTCACGGTCGTGGCGCTGGTGAACCTCGCCTCGCTGGGCGTGGCCTGGCTCACGCTCAGGGCCAATACGCTCGACGAACTCAACGCCGATCTCGCGCGCGATATGGCGAGCCTCGACATCTCCGCCTCGCCCGGGGCTTTGCGCACCCTTGTCGCGGCACGGGCGCGGGTGACGGACCCGACCGATACGGTTTTCGTCTTCATCGGCAACGACGGGCGCATCACCGGCAATGCCCGCGCCGTGGTGGAGGGGCGCGACGTTGGCTTCACCGCGATGAGCGCGGAGCGGCGGCTGTCGGACGAGGGCTATCTGGACGATGTGCGCCGCCTCTCGGGCGGGGTGCTGATCGTGGCCAAGAGCCTCGAGCCGGTGGCGCGGCTTGGCGACACCTTCTTCGTCCTCCTCGTGATCTCGACCCTGCCCACGGTGCTGATCGCGCTGGGCATCGGTGCCCTGATCGCCCGCGCGTCAGCGCGCCGGGTGGAGCGGATCGAGGCGGTGCTGGAGCGCATCGCCGGCGGCGACCTCGCTGCCCGGTCCGGTGAAACGGGGGAGGGGGACGACCTGTCGCGCATCGGCGCGCGGGTGAACCGGATGGCCGAGAAACAGCAGGCCGCGACCGAGACGCTGCGGCAGGTGACGACCGACATCGCGCACGACCTGCGCACACCGCTCCAGCGGATCGGCGTGACCTTGCAGGATCTCGAAGCGCGGCTGCCCGAGGGCGAAACCCGCGACCTGGCCGGCGCGGCAGCCGAGGAGGCCGACCGCGCCGTGTCGGTGTTCCGCGCGCTCCTGCAAATCGCCCAGATCGAGGGCGGCACGTCCCGCGAACGTCTCCGTCCCGTCGACCTCGCCGCCATCGCGACGCGCATCGCCGAACTCTACGAGCCGTCGGCGGAGGACCGGGGCGACAGCTTCGTCGTCGAGGTGCCGGACGCGCCCGTGGACGTGACAGGGGACCCGGACCTGATCGGTCAGGCGCTCGCCAACCTTATCGAGAACGCCCTGCGTCACACCCCGCCGGGCGGCGACATCCGCGTGGCGGTGACACCGGACGGTGCGCTGATCGTGGCCGACAGCGGGCCGGGGATTCCCGAAGGCGAGCGCGACAAGGTGCTGCGCCGCCTCTACCGCCTCGAACGGTCGCGCACGACGGCGGGCAACGGCCTCGGCCTCGCCCTCGTCGCCGCCATCGCCGACAGCCACCGCGCCACGCTCGACCTCGGCGACGCGGACCCGGGCCTGACCGTCACCCTGCGGTTTCCGCGGTAGGGATTCTCAAAAGGCGCGCGCTGGAGCGCGCACAGGATTTGCGCCGTCCTGCGCTTGCGCGCAGGCCGACGCGGCGGGGGGAGGCGCTGCCTCCCCCGGCGCGCGAGGCGCGCGCCGCCCCCTCCGAGGTATTTTGGGACCGAAGAAGAGGGAGACGTTACTCCGCCGGGGCGTGGACGTCGTCGGGGGCCTTGGGCGTGAAGCGCGAGGCGAAGCGGCCCAGGCTGTCGGTATAGGTGAGGATCACCGGGACCACGACGAGGGTGAGTAGCGAGGACGAGATCAGCCCGCCGATCACCGCATGGGCCATCGACGCGTTTTGCCCCGTGCCGCCGTGGAGGTTGAGCGCGAGCGGCAGCATCCCGAAGATCATCGCGAGCGTCGTCATCACGATGGGCCGGAAGCGGGTCCGCCCGGCGATCACCAGCGCGTCGAAGAGGTTGAGCCCCTCGTCGCGCACATGCTGGTTGGCGTTGTCCACGAGCAGGATCGCGTTCTTCGTCACGAGGCCCATCAGCATGATGAAGCCGATGATCGACATGACGTTGAGCGTCGAGTTGAACAGGAGCAGCCCGCCCAGCACGCCGATGAGCGCGAGCGGCAGGGACGACATGATCGCGAAGGGTTGCAGGAACGAGCCGAACTGCGAGGCGAGCACGAGGTAGATGAAGATGATCGCCAGTGCGAGGGCGGCCGCGGCGGCGAGGCCCAGGTCCTGCATGTCCTCCACTTCGCCGCCGGTGCCCTGATTGTAGCCCAGCGGATAGTCGAGCGCGGCGGCGGCCTCCTGCACCTGGCCCGAGACGTCGCCGGGGCGCACGCCGCTTTCCAGGTTGGCGGTGACGCGCACGGAGCGTTCGCGGTCCTCGCGGTTGATCTCGCCCGGTCCTTCGGACTGGGTGATCGTGGCCACCTGGTCGAGCCGGATGACATCGTTCGACCCGGTGGCGCCGGACTGCGCGATGGGGAGCGCGCCGAGATAGGCGGGGTCGTTGCGGGCCGTTTCGGGCAGGCGCACGACCACGTCGAGGCTTTCGCCGCGCGGCGAGGTCCATTCCGAGACGGTCTGGCCCTCCAGCATGGACGACAGGGTGTCGCCCACCGAGGCGAGCGAGACGCCGAGGTCGAAGGCCGCGTCGCGGTCGACCTCGATGCCCAGCGTCGGCTGCGGATCGTCGAGCGTCGTGCGGATGTCCACCAGCCCCTCGATCCCGCCGAGGTCTTCGGACAGCTCACGCGCGAGCCGTTCCAGAACACGCAGGTCCGGTCCGAAGATCTTGATTTCGATCGGGGGGGCCACGGGGCCCATGCCGCCCGACGCACCGACCGAGAATTCGGCCCCCGGAATGGCGATCAGCGCCTCGCGAACCGGGCTGGTCAGCTCCTGCGGTGTGCGCTCGCGTTCGGCGGAGGGCACGAGGACGCCGATGATCGTGGCGTTGTTGTCGCCCGAGGCCGTGCCGGAGTTCACCGTCGCATAGGTGCGCGCGATTTCGGGGAACTGCTCACGCAGGAGCGCATCGACCTGCGAGATCTTCTGCGCGGTCCGGTCGAGCGACGTGCCCACCGGCGCCTTCAGATCCACCTGGATTTCGCCGGTGTCTGAGGCCGGGATGAACTCGCCCCCGATCAGCGGGAACAGTGCGAAGGCGCCTGCGAAGGCCGCGAAGGCCACCGAGAGTGTCGTCTTGCGGAACTTCAGCGCCTTCTTCAGAAGCTTGCCGTATTGTTCGCCGATCCATTCGAACAGCCGGTCGAACTGTCCCACGGCGCGCCCGATGATCCCGCGCTTGCGGGTGGTGTCGGCGGCCGGGTCGTACCAGACCGACGACATCATCGGGTCGAGCGTGAAGGACACGAAGAGCGAGATCAGGACGGCCACCGACACGGTGATCCCGAACTGGAAGAAGAACCGCCCGATGATGCCCTCCATGAAGGCCACCGGCAAAAAGACCGACACGATGGAGAGCGTGGTGGCCAGCACCGCGAGCCCGATCTCGTTCGTTCCGTCCAGAGCGGCCTGAACGTGGGATTTGCCCATATGCAGGTGTCGCACGATATTCTCGCGCACCACGATGGCATCGTCGATCAGGATACCGACCGACAGCGACAGCGCCATGAGCGTCATCATGTTGAGGGTGAAACCCATCGCATAGATCGCCGTCATCGTCGCGATGATCGAGATCGGCAGGGTCAGGCCCGTGATGACCGTCGAACGCCAGGAATTGAGGAACAGGAACACGATGATGGTGGCGAGGATGGCCCCCTCGATGATCATCGACTGGACCGAGTGGAAGCTTTCGATCACCGGCTCGGAGTTGTCCCGGAGAACCTCGATCTTGATGCCTTCGAACTGCGGGTCCTCGTTCATCTTGTGGACTTCTTCGATGACCCGTTCGGCCACGTCCACGGTGTTCGCCCCTTGTGTCTTGAGCACGTCGATTGACAGTGCGTCCTGCCCGTCGAGCATGGCGAGGCTGTCGCGTTCGGCGAGCCCGGTGGTCACGTCGGCCACGTCGCCCAGCCGGATCGGCTGGCCGCCCCGGCGTGCGACGATGATGTCCTCGAAGGCGCGCAGCGTTTCGATCCGGCCTTCGACCTGCACCGACTGGCTTTGCCCGCCTGAAGTCACCGCCCCTGCGGGCACGTCCTGATTCTCCTGCGCGATGGCGTTGGAGACCTCGGCGATGCCGACGTTCAGCGCGGTCTGGCGGTCGGGGTCGATCTGGATCGCGACCTCGCGCGCACGCCCGCCCACGACGTCGGCATTGCCCACGCCGCGAAGGTTCGAAAACCGCTTGGAAATGTAGTCTTCGGTGATCTGGGTGAGGGTGCCGATGTCGTATTCGTCCGAACTGACCCCGATCGACAGGATCGGCAGGTCGGACGGATCGAAGCGCAGGATCTGCGGGTCGCCCGCGTTGTCGGGCAACAGCGGCGCGATCTGGCTCACCCGGTCGCGCACGTCCTGCACGGCCACGCCGCTGTCGACCTCGAGGTCGAACTGGATGATGACGAGCGACGAGCCGGTGAGCGCCGTCGCCTGGATGTTATCGATGCCCGCCAGCGTGGACACGCTGTCCTCGATCGGCTCGATGATGTCACTTTCCACGGCTTCCGGCGTGGCGCCGGGGTAGGAAGTGACGACCGCCACGACCGGGAAATCCACGTCGGGAAACTGCTCAACAGGCAAGCGGGTGTAGGAGAAGATGCCCACGACCATGAGCGCGACCATCACCATCGTGGCAAAGACCGGCTGGCTGACGCTGATGCGGGTCAGGAACATGTCAGGTTACTCCGAATACGCGAATTTCTGACCGGGGCGAAGCTCCGGCAGGGCGGCGGCCACGACGGTGTCGCCGGTCTCGAGGCCCGAGGCGATCTCGACCTTGGCTCCGTTGTCCCACTCCCGGGCAACTTCGACGCCGCGCCGCACAAGCTCGCCGTCACGGGCGACCAGGACATGGGTGCCCTGCGCGTCCTCGCGGATCGCCTCGACGGGAACCCAGATCGCGCCGGATTTCTCTTCCAGCGTGATCCGGCCCGTGGCGAACATGCCGCCGCGCAATTCGCCGCTGGTGTTCTCCAGCGTGATATAGATCGGCAGCATCCGGGAGCCGGAAATGGCCATCGGGTTCAGCCGCTCGACTTCGCCGGTGAACGCTTCATCCCCGAAGCCTTCGACGCGCAGGTCCACGACCTGTCCGGCGTCGATCTTGTTGGAGATCGACACGGGCGCGGTCGCCTCGACTTCGAGCGAGGTGAGATCGACGATGGTGAAGAGGGGCGAGCCGGTGGCGACGAACGCGCCCGCATCGACCTGACGTTCCGCGATCACACCGTCGAACGGGGCGGTCACGCGGGCCTTCTCGACCGCGGTCTGCGCGTTCTCGACCGCGGTTTCCTGCGAGGCCAGTTGCGCGCGGAGTTGTTCCAGTCCGGAGCGCGCGTTTTCCAGTGCGGTCGGGGCCGCAAGCTCGCGCTCGACAAGGGTCTGGGTGCGTTCGAAATCGCTCTGGGCCTTGTTGAACTGCACTCGCGTCGCCTCGGCGCTGGACTGGGCCTGCGCCAATTGGTTTTCCAGTGAATTCACGTCGAACCGGGCCAGAAGCGCCCCTTCCTTGACCGAGTCGCCTTCACGCACCGTGACCTCCAGCAGCCGCGCCGACACTTCAGCGGACAGATGCACCTGTCGCGACGGCGTGAGAGAGCCGGTGACGCGCAGGGTTTCCGTCAGGGTGCCGGGGGCGATGGTGGTGACTTCGAACGGGGCGAGGCGCACGACCAGCTCGGCGGGCGCTTCGGGCGCCGCTTCGGCCGCCGGTTCCGGCGGGGTGGGCAGAAGCCCGTTTTGCTGGGCGTAATAGCCGCCGCCAGCCGCGCCCGCGACCAGCACCAGCAGAACGACCCACGGCCATTTCCGTCGTTTCGGCGTCTCGCCCGCCGCGATGGCCTCGGCGCGGGCTTTTTCGCGCTTGTTCATCGCCCAGTCGGGCTTGGGGTTGTGCATATTCACGTCTCTCACTCCGAGTCTGCCATCTGGCGTTGGGCGCGTTCGGTCCATTCCTCGAGGAAATCGGCGGATGTCCGAAAGAATCTCGCGAATGCCGTGACCCGCGCACGCGCCTCGGCGTGGCTGTCGGGAAACCCGGTTGCGGCGTCTTCGATGGCCCGCGCGCGGGCGCGATACCGGGCGGCCATGCCGGCAAGCATGTCTTCGGCCGGGTTGGTCACGGCCATATAGCTGTCGGCCCGCGACCCGCGCGTGTTGGCGCGGGTCAGGATGCCCTTGTCGGCAAGCTGCCGGCAATTGGTCGAGGCCGAGGCTTTCGAAACCGAAAGCGCCTCGGAAATCTCGGCGAGCGTGCGCGGCTCGCCTTCGATCAGAAGGTAGCCCAACACCTGTCCCGCGATGCGCGGCAGGCCGTCGTCCTGGGTCATAAAGCCCATCTGTTCGATGAATTGTTCAATCGGGTCACGGTTCATGGGTGGCCATATAGGTCTGTGCGGTTCATCGTTCAATTCAAATTGAACGTATTGAACGTAATAATTCCGCACTGCGGCGAGAATAGGGCGTGATCGGCCGAAAACCGGGGCGTATGCACAAACGTATGTACAGCGTGTGCACAGGATGTGTACGCGCGGTGCATCGTCGCTCACGCGCCTTTGTCATTGCTACTGCGCCGTCTTGGAAGTAGACACGCCCCGTCCCGCGCGAAGGAGAAAGACATGGCATTTTACCGTTCCCGCCGCTCCACCCACGGTCGCAACATGGCCGGCGCCCGCGGCCTTTGGCGCGCCACCGGCATGACCGACGACGATTTCGGCAAGCCCATTATCGCCGTTGTGAACAGCTTCACCCAGTTCGTGCCGGGCCACGTTCACCTCAAGGATCTGGGCCAGCTCGTCGCCGGCGAGATCGAGAAGGCAGGCGGTGTCGCCAAGGAATTCAACACCATCGCCGTCGATGATGGCATCGCGATGGGCCACGACGGGATGCTCTATTCGCTCCCCTCGCGTGAGATCATCGCGGACAGCGTGGAATACATGGTCAACGCCCACTGCGCCGACGCGATGGTGTGCATCTCCAACTGCGACAAGATCACGCCGGGGATGCTGATGGCCGCTATGCGCTTGAATATCCCCGTGATTTTCGTCTCCGGCGGCCCGATGGAGGCCGGCAAGGTCACCGTGGACGACCTTGAAAAGGCCGTGGACCTCGTGGATGCGATGGTCGCCGCCGCCGACGATAAATACACCGATGAACAGGTGCAGGCCTTCGAGGAAAACGCCTGTCCGACCTGTGGGTCGTGCTCGGGCATGTTCACCGCGAACTCGATGAACTGCCTTGCCGAGGCGCTGGGCCTCGCGCTGCCCGGCAACGGCTCCATGCTCGCCACCCACGCCGACCGTGAGCGGCTGTTCCGCGAGGCGGGGCGCCGGATCGTCGAGATCACCAAGCTGCATTACGAGGTCGAAGACCCGGGCTACCTCCCGCGCGAGATCGCGACCTTCGAGGCCTTCGAGAACGCCATGTCGCTCGACATCGCGATGGGCGGCTCGACCAACACGGTGCTGCACCTGTTGGCCATGGCCCACGAGGGCGAGGTGAACTTCACCATGGACGACATCGACCGCCTGAGCCGGAAGGTGCCGGTCCTGTGCAAGGTCGCGCCCGCCAAGGACGACGTTCACATGGAAGACGTCCACCGCGCCGGCGGCATCATGGGCATCCTTGGTGAGATGCTGCGTGGCGACCTGATCCACGGCGATGCGCGGACCGTTCACACCGCGACCATGGCGGAGGCCATCGCCAAGTGGGACGTGATGGTGTCCAACGATCCCGATACCGAAACCTTTTACAAGGCCGCGCCGGGTGGCGTGCGCACCACGCAGGCGTTCTCGACCGAGAACCGTTACAAGGACCTCGACCGCGACCGCGAAAACGGGGTGATCCGCACCGTCGAGAAGCCGTTCTCGAAGGATGGCGGGCTCGCCGTGCTCTTCGGCAACATCGCCGAGAACGGCTGCATCGTGAAGACGGCGGGCGTGGACGACTCGATTCTCAAGTTCACCGGGACCGCGCGAGTCTATGAAAGCCAGGACGCCGCCGTGAACGGTGTGCTCACCGGACAGGTCACCGAAGGCGAGGTGGTCGTCATCCGCTATGAAGGACCGCAGGGCGGACCGGGAATGCAGGAAATGCTGTATCCCACGAGCTACCTCAAATCGAAGGGGCTGGGCAAAGCCTGCGCGCTGCTGACCGATGGGCGGTTCTCCGGTGGCACGAGCGGGCTGTCGATCGGCCATGTCAGCCCCGAGGCCGCCGAGGGCGGGATGATCGGGCTGGTGGAAACCGGCGACACGATCGAGATCGACATCCCGAACCGGACGATCAACCTGGCCGTTGAGGACAACGTGCTCGCCGCGCGTCGCGAGGCGATGGGGCCGTTGCCCTGGACCCCTGCGGAACCGCGAAAGCGGGCCGTGTCCACGGCGCTCAAGGCCTATGCCCTGCTGGCTTCGTCGGCCAACAGGGGCGGCGTTCGTATCCTGCCGGGCGAAGGCTGACGCGACCGAATTGTGCGGGCGTGCGCCCGCGCAGTTCGAGCCCTGAAAACCGGTCCCCGGTTTTCAAGGCGATTGGGGGCCAGCCCCCGTCGCGCGGGGCGCGCGACTCCCCCGAAGTATTTCGGGAACGGTGAAAAGACGGGGCACGGAACGGACGACGCATGGCCGACTTGAAGGAAGAACGCGAGAAGTCACGCCGGATCGGCGCGCTTCGGGGATTGTGGAATTTTCTCAGCCCTTACAAGGCTTTGTTGGTGGCGGCGCTTCTGGCGCTGGTCTTCACCGCCGGTATCTCGCTCATCATGCCGCTGGCAGTGCGCCGGGTAATCGACGGGTTTTCCTCCTCTGCAGATGCGCTGCTCGACCAATATTTCCTGGCCGCGATGGGGATCGCCATCCTTCTCGCGCTGGGCACGGGGCTGCGCTACTACCTCGTCACCCGGCTGGGCGAGCGGGTTGTGGCCGATATCCGTGTCGCGGTGTTCGACCGCGTGATCGGGATGAGTCCGGCCTTCTACGAGAAGATCATGACCGGCGAAGTTCTGAGCCGGATCACCACCGACACGACGCTGATCCTGTCGGTCATCGGTTCCTCCGTTTCCGTCGCGCTGCGCAATGTCCTGATCCTTCTGGGCGGCACCGTCATGTTGCTGTTCACCTCCGCCAAGCTCACCGGCCTCGTGCTGCTCGTGGTGCCCGTCGTGATGATTCCGATCATCGTGCTGGGCCGGCGGATGCGGGTCCTGAGCCGTGAGAACCAGGACTGGATCGCGAAATCCTCCGGAAAGGCGTCGGAGGCGCTTCTGAGCGTTCAGACCGTGCAGGCCTTTACCCATGAAGGGCCGTCGAAGGCCGTGTTCCACGACGTGACGGAGGAGAGTTTCCGCTCGGCGCAGAAACGGATCACGACGCGCTCGGCCATGACGATCATCGTTATCACGCTGATCTTCTCGGGTGTCGTCGGCGTTCTCTGGATCGGCGCGCGGGATGTGCGGGCGGACGAGATGTCCATCGGGGCGCTGGTGCAATTCGTGATCTACGCGATCATGGTGGCGGGCTCCGTCGGCGCACTCAGCGAGATCTGGTCCGAGCTGCAACGCGCAGCCGGGGCGACCGAACGTCTGGCCGAGCTTCTGAACGCCGAGGATGAGGTCAATGACGCCGAAACGCCCCGCGCGCTGCCCACTCCGGTGACGGGCGCAATCCGGTTCGACAACGTGACCTTCCGCTACCCGGCCCGGCCCGAGCATGTCGCCCTCGACAGCGTGTCGCTCGAGGTGAAGCCGGGCGAGACGGTGGCGCTGGTCGGCCCGTCGGGGGCGGGCAAGTCAACGATCATCCAGCTGCTGCAACGATTCTACGACCCGGCCGAGGGCGCGGTGGAGATCGACGGGATCGACCTGCGCGAGCTGGAGCGCCGCGCGTTCCGCCGGCATGTGGCGCTCGTACCGCAGGACGCGGTGATTTTCGCCGATACGGCGCGTGAGAACATCCGGTTCGGCCGCCCCGGTGCCAGCGACGACGAGGTGGAGGCCGCGGCCAGAGCGGCGGCAGCGCATGGGTTCCTGACCAAATTGCCGGACGGTTACGACAGTTATGTCGGCGAGCGTGGTGTGATGCTGTCGGGTGGCCAGAAACAGCGCATCGCCATCGCCCGCGCGATCCTGCGTGACGCGCCGATCCTCCTTTTGGACGAGGCGACGAGCGCGCTGGACGCCGAGAGCGAGCGGCTGGTGCAGCAGGCGGTCGAGGAGATGGCCAAGGGCCGCACGACGCTCATCATCGCGCACCGGCTCGCCACCGTGAAAAAGGCCGACCGGATCGTCGTGTTCGAGGAGGGCCGGATCGTGGCCCAGGGCACGCATGACGAACTGGTGGCCGAAGGCGGGCTTTACGCGCGCCTCGCACGGCTTCAGTTTACCGATGGAATAGCCGCCGAGTAACGTCGGGTTACGCGCAGGTCACGCAGCGACGTAAGCCTTGCGACTTTGGCGCTTTACGCCCATTTTCCTTGGAACGACCGCCGATAACCGGCGACCAGGGGAGGTGTCATGGGACGTTATGAATTCAGCTCGATTGCCGCGCGCGACGAGATCGAGGCGGAAAAGCCGTGGAGCGGGCGCAATGTGCCGGTCACGCTCTACGACCTGATGTCCCAGACGGTGGGCAAGTTCGCCGAGCGCGACGCCATCTCGTTCCAGATCGAATCCGGACCGACCGACAAGAAGGAAACGCTGAGCTGGCAGGAGCTTCACGACAAGTCCGTGCAGGCCGCCAACCTGTTTCGCTCGCTCGGGGTGGGGCAGAAGGACGTCGTGGCCTATGTTCTGCCGAACTCCAACGAGACGGTGATGACGCTACTCGGCGGGGCCTTCGCCGGGATCGTGGCGCCGATCAACCCGCTTCTGGAGCCGGAACAGATCGCCTCGATCCTGCGCGAAACCGGGGCCAAGGTCGTCGTGACGCTCCAGGGGTTTCCCAAGACGGACGTGGCCGAGAAGGTGCATGAGGCGCTTGAGAACGCGCCGGACGTGAAGCATGTGCTCGAGATCGACCTCAACCGTTATCTCACGCCGCCCAAGAGCTGGATCGTGCCGCTGATCCGGCCCAAGGTGAAGCCGAAGCATTCGGCCAAGGTGCAGAACTTCAACAAGGCCATCGCAGGTCAGCCCAAGACGCTGAGCTTCGAGGATGAAAAGGTGGACCGGGTCGCGGCCTATTTCCACACTGGCGGCACGACCGGGATGCCCAAGGTCGCGCAGCACAAATTCTCCGGCATCATCTATAACGGCTGGCTGGGCGCGAACCTGTTGTTCGACGAGACCGATGTGCTGATCTGTCCGCTGCCGCTGTTCCACGTCTTCGCCGTGCATGTGGTGTTCATGGCCGTCATGTCTTCGGGCGCGCATGTGGTTTTCCCGACGCCTGCCGGCTACCGGGGCGACGGCGTGTTCGACAATTTCTGGAAGTTGATCGAGCGCTATGGCGTGACCTTCGTCATCACCGTGCCGACCGCGATTTCTGCGCTGATGCAGCGCAAGGTGGATGCGGATGTTTCGACGCTGAAGGTGGCGTTCTCGGGGTCCTCGCCGCTGCCGCGCGAACTGTTCAACCGGTTCGAAAAGGCGACGGACGTCAAGATCGTCGAGGGCTACGGGCTGACCGAGGCGACCTGCCTTGTCTCGTGCAACCCGACCGACGGGGTGAAAAAGGTGGGATCGGTCGGCATTCCGTTCCCTTACACCGAGGTGAAGATCTACCAGTGCGACGCGGACGGGACGGTCACCAAGGAATGCGGTGTGGACGAAGTGGGGGAGATCTGCGTCTCCAACCCCGGCGTCTATGTCGGCAAGACCTATACGGAAGAGGCCAAGAACAAGGGCCTCGTCGCCGGGAACAAGTACCTGCGCACCGGTGACCTGGGCCGGATCGACGAGGACGGCTATCTCTGGATCACGGGACGGGCGAAAGACATCATCATCCGCGGCGGGCACAACATCGATCCGGCAGAGATCGAGGAGGTTCTGGCGGGCCACGATGCCGTCGGTTTCGTTGGCGCGATCGGTCAACCGGACGCGGTGGCGGGCGAACTGCCCTGCGTCTTTGTCGAACTGGTCGAGGGCGCGTCGATCACCGAGGAAGAGCTTCTGGCCTATGCCAAGGAGCACATCACGGAACGCGCAGCGGTGCCGAAATACATCGAGATCGTGGACGAGCTGCCGAAAACGGCGGTCGGCAAGGTGTTCAAGCCCGACTTGCGCAAGAAGTCCATCATCCGCGTCTACAACGCAGCACTGGCGGAGGCCGGACACGACGCCGAGGTGGTCGAGGTGGTCGAAGACAAGAAGCGCGGGCTGGTCGCCAAGATCGAAGCCAAAGGCGACACGGATCGCGCGGCGGTCGAGAAAACGCTGGGCGAATTCACGCGGCCGTTCGACTGGGTCTGACGATGTGAGGAATGGGGTCCGCACGGTGCGGAATTGATCGGCTTGTGGTCCCCGCTCCCCGTGACGCAGTCGTCACGACACCCCCCAGTGTTGGCGGGACCGAAGGCCGGTCAGTGCAGCTTGTCTGTCAGGTCAATGGACACGACCTGATTGTCGATTCCGTCGATATGCATGACCCGGCCTGCGGCCTCGGCCGTCAGCCCGCATCGGCGCGCCCAACGGGGCCAGTTCGCAGGAATGAGACCCAGCACACGGCTGGCCCCGAGGTCGCGGGCGGCTTTGCTCATCTCGGTGATGAGGTGGGCATGGACCGTTCGGCGGATGCGCTGTGGCGTGTCATGGGCGACGAAGACCCGTGAGCTTTCCCATGTCTGCGGGTCTACCGGCGCCGCCTCGAACAGCAGGTCGTGCGGGATCGAGTCGAGCAGGCCAAGTTGCGCGTCGCGGATCATGTAGGAATAGATGCCGCAGCGCGCCGTGGTGGGTGTGAGCCGGATACCGGCAAGGACCTGGCCAAGCTGGTGGACGGCGACCCAACGGCTCGCAGGCGTGTCGTACTGGTCGTATTCCATCCCCATCGCCTCGGGCAGATTCCACTTGTTCTGCTCGATGAACGACTTTCGCCTAGCGCGAAAAACGTTTGCCATTAACTCGCCATGGTTGTGCATGTTGGCGAAAGAAAGTGTGGTGGTCTGCATAGGTCAGCCTCCTTGTCAGATGATAGATTGCAGCCATTCGCCAGCCCGCAGACCGGCCCTTGCAGACATCCCCGGAAGGCCCGATCAGATCAGGCGGTAATCCTTGGCGCGTTGGAGGGCTTCGGCTGTGGTTCTGGCGAATAGCTTGCCGCGCGCCGCCGCGAGGCGCGCCTTGAGCGCGCTCTCGGAGATGCCGAGCCGTGCGGCTCCGGCGGCGTAGCGGTCCCCTGAGGCGATGACGTGCAGCGCTTCTTTTTCGGCGGGGGTCAATTGGTCGGGAGGCTGGGTCTCGTGGTGCAGACGGAGCACCGTCCCGGTGATCTCGGACATTTCCTCGTCATCGAACTCGCGGTCCCCCCGTGCCACCCCCGCGACGGTGCGCGAGGTCATGGGGCCGCAGGAGATACAGATGCCGTAGACCAGCCCGAAGGTCGACGCCTCGTCCATGATCGCGAAGGGGTCGGGCAGGTCGATGTCGCTCCATCGGGTCGCGCCCGTCGTGGCAATGCCCCAGGCCACCATCGGGTCGCGCAGAGCATAGGCGTTTCGCGAGTAGTGGTCTGTCCAGGCCGGGTTGTAGGTCTGGAACATCATCAGGGGCGCAGCGAAGCGAATGTGGAGGGCGAGGAAATACCCGGCCGGAGCCTGCTCCCCCAATTCGATCAGAAGATCGTCGATGATCTGATTTCGCCCCATGGCCTTTAGTTAGGTGTCGTGGCCGGGGATTCACAACCCATAATTGTTCTGGCTGCCCTGAATCGCCGAACTGATGCGGATTTACTCTCGCTTAGCGCGAAATTTGAACGGTGAATCGCGGAATGCGAACCGGGGGTTTCGGTGTCCGGGCGGACAGTGAACTTCGACTCACCGCGAATCGGGAATCGCGGTTATGCTTGACCCAACGGAAGGACGGACTGGTGGGATAATACGGCGGAATTTCGGGTTCGGCGGGGCGTGCGCCCGCAGTGCAGCGGCGCGGGTCTTCGTTGTACTTTGCCTCCTGATCGCCGTTTCCATCGCCGGGCCTGTCCGGGCGCAGGACGACCGGGGCCTTCCGGGTGGGCCGGTTCTGGGCGACGGGTTTCGCGAGCTGGAGAAGCGGCAGACGATCTGCCCCTCCTGCAAGGACGCTGAAGCGGCTTATCACGCTGAGGTCGACCGCTACCGCAACGAGCGCGCGCAATATGACCGGCTGGCGGGCGAGGTTCGCAGCGCGGCGGACGCGTTCGTGGCGCTGCGCGACCGGATCGACACCCTGCAGGAGACCGCCGCGCAGCTTGACGCCTTTGCCGACGAAATGCGGGCCGAAGACGCCTATACCCGGGACGATTATGTGCCGCGGGTCGAGGCGAGCCGGAACGCCTCGGATGCCTACAGCCAGTACTACGATGCGCGCGAGGATCTGCCCGAGGTGCGCGCCGCGCTGGACGCTGCGCTCGACCGGCTCGAGGTGCAGCGCGGTCGGACGGTGGCGGCGATGCAGGCGGCGATCAGCCTCGAACTCGCGATGTATCGCTGCGAGTTCGCCTGCGAGACCGACGAACTGGACCTCGACGTCCGGGTGGGTCAGCCGGAGCCGCCCGCAAGCCCCACGCTGATCGACCCGTCGCAATTGCCGGAAATCGAGAACTTCGTCGGCGTCGTCGCGGCCTGCGCCGAATGCCTTCCACTGTCGGAAAAGGTAAACCAATTGCGGTCCCACAGGCGCAGCTTCGCCTCCGACGCGCATTCCTATTACGAGAGCATGACCCGCAATCAGCAGTTGCTCGACCGGCTGGCGAAGGAGGCCACGGCGCTTGAGGCAGCGGAACGCCAGCTCTATCAACGGCTCGCGCGGGGCTTTCAGGGCAGCGAGCCGCCTGACGGGGCCGAGCGGATCGACTGGATCATCGACAAGCTGGACCAGAGCGATGCGGCCAATGAGTTGCGCGCCATCGCCGCGCGCCGGGCGCAGGTCGCGCGGGACATGGCCGGGACCGCACAGGTGGTGCAGGATCAGTTCCAGGCTGTGCTGGAAAACATCGCCAACTACCACGCCCATACGGTCCTGCTGGCTGATGCTGAACGGGCGCTGGCGGAGTGTGAAGAGAACTGCCCGCCGCCGCCGCGTGACCCGGCGGACGATCCCTACACCGATCCGAATTACCCGATGCAGGACAACATCGACCCGCTGGTGGCGAAATGCTGGGAGTGTCAGCCTCTGGCCGAGGCGCTCATCAAGTCTCTGGTGGACCGGCGTCGCGTGGCAGGCGACATCCAGACGGTCGTCTGGCTCATCAAGGGGCGGCGCGGAGAGATCGAGCGCAAGTCGTCGCGCTACGACGCGCTCGACGCCGAGGCCCGCGAGATGGGGCAGCTCCTGCGCATCGGGGCGGAGGGCGGCGCGAACGTGAATTACGCCCTCGCGCGGCTGTTCGAGATCGAGACGGAGCAGACCCAGCTCACGCAGGACATCCTCGCGGCGGAAGGGGAAATCCCGCGGCTGGAGTCCGACCTTGAGGAGCTGATGGCGCGGCACACGGCGCTGTCGCGGCTGATCGAGGAACAGCGCGCGGCGCTCGACATCTGCGAATTCAACAAGTGCAAGGGCGAGGACGGTCAGCCGCTTGTCAGCCTGACACCGCCGCTGATCGACCCGGCTTACCCGGTGCCCGAACCCTACACTTATGCTGCGACCGACTGCTTGTCGTGTCAGCCGCTCGTCGATCAGATCAACGGGCTTATGCTGGAGCGATACACTCTCGCGGGCCGGATACAATCCACGGTTGGCCAAATCGCCTCGGACCGCGCGGCCCTTGAGGACCTGAACGGGCAGTTGGCAGAGCTTGCCGACCGGATCGACGAAACGGGGTGGCCCTATCAGAACGCCGAAACACCGGCGGAGAAAGCGCACGCGGCCGTGCCGCTCGACGCGGCCATCGACGCGGAGCGCAGGGTGCAGGCGCAGGCCGACGCGCTGAAACTGGCCATCGCGGCGAAAGAGGCCGAAGTCGAGGCTATGGTGGCGCGCCATGAGGCCATCGCGGGCGAGCTGCGCGACCTCAACCGCAGGCTGGCGGAATGCGAGCGCGCCTGTGCCGATCCCGAGGAGGAGGACATCTTCCTGGCCGGTGAAGACCCGTTCGTGGCGACGGACTGTCCGCCCTGCGTGCAACTGGCCTCGCAGGTCAATGACGCGGTGGGGAGCCTGATCACCGCGCGGCGCGCGTTGGCTGAGGCGAACAAGGCGTTTTCCGATCTCGCCGGTGCCGCGACGGCGCGACGCGATCGGCTGGCCGAGATCGATGCGGCGTTTTCTGAACTCATTCCGCTCTGGACGGCTGCCTATGTCGCCGAGGAGCGACCGCCGGAGTTCCAGGAACTGGACGACCGTTACGAGGCGCTGGACCGCGAACAGCAAAAGCTGGAGGAGGAACGGGCCGGGGAGAGCGAGGCGCGGCGCGCGGCTCTGGCCGACGTGGACGCGGCACAGAAAAGGGTGGACGACCTGCACACGCTGATCGCGAAGCTCAAGGTCGATCTTCTGGATTGCGAGAAACAGTGCCAGCCGCCGGAGGAGGGCACCGAGACCGCGCTGCCGGAGACGCCTTTTGTCGCCACCGATTGCCAGCCATGCCAGGTGCTGGCCAGCCGGGTGAACGACGTCGTGGGCAGTCTCATCTCATTGCGCCGCCAATTGGCCGAGGCCGGGGCGGAGCTTGAGGGCCTGCGCACGAAGACGGGGGAGCTCGAGGCCGCGCGGACCGAGGCGGAAGCAGCCTATGACCGGCTTCAGGACGACTTCCTCAAGCCCGAGAACCGCGACCGGGACGACCTGAGCGACGCGCTTTACGAAGCGGATGACGCGCAACTCGACGCCGAGGACGCGGTGCAGAAGAACGAGCGCGACATCGAAAAGGCGGTGGACGGGATAAAGGCGCTTCAGGCGCAGATCGCGCAGTACGAGGCGGCCGAAGCCGACCTGCGCGCGCAGCTCGCCGAGTGTGAAAAGCAATGTCAGCCACCCGAGGAAGGCACCGAGACCGCGTTGCCCGAGACGCCCTTCGTGACCACCGATTGCGCCGCCTGCGTCACGCTGGCCTCAATGGTGAACGACGTGGTCGGGTCACGCATCGGGGCCGAGCGCAGGCTAGGAGAAGCGCGTGAGGCGCGTGCGGCACTGGACGCGGATGCCGAGGCGCGCGAGGACCGGATCGGGGAGCTTCGCGACCAGTTGCGGGAAAACGAGCGGGCGCGCGAGGGCATCACGGACATAGACGAATACACCCCGTTCTTCGACGAGGCGGAGCGGTTGGGGAGTGAGCTTGTCAGGCTCGAATTCGAGAAAGAGGACGCGCCGGACAAGGTCGCGAAGGCCGACAAGGCGATGGCCGACCTTGAAGCCGAGATTGCGCGGCTCACGCGGCAGGAAGCCGACCTCAAGAAGCAGCTCGCGGAGTGTGAGGACCGCTGCAACCAGCCCGACGAAACGGCACTGGCACCGGACCCGGACCCCAGCCCGTTCGTCACCACTGACTGCCCGCCGTGCGCGCGGCTGGCCTCGATGGTCAACGACGCTGTCGGGTCCCACATCGGGGCGGAGCGGGTAGCGGAAACACTGCGGAGCAAGGTGGGTGACATCCGCGACGAGATCGCCGGGATGCAGGCCGAGGTCGCCGCCGAGGCGGATGACGTCGACCGGTTGTTCCTTGAAGACGACCTCAATCTGCTCGAAGTGGATCTGGAGTTTGCCGAGGACGATCTGGCCAAAGCCGAGGCGAAGGTGGCTGACCTTGCGCGGCAGGTCGCGGCGCTGAAGGCGCAACTGGCCGAATGCGAAAAAGAATGTGCGCCAAGCGGAGAGGGGCCGGATGAAACAGCCGTGGCCCCGGAGCCGGAGCCCGATCCGCGCTTTGCCCGGACCGATTGCGAGCCCTGCGAACAGATCGTGGCGGCGCTGAACGATGTGATCGGTAGCCGGATCGGGACCGAGGACAGGCTGGCGACGGCACGGGCAGAGCATGAGCGGCGCGCGGCGGAATTGGCCGCCGTGGACGCGGAGACTGAGGCCGCGCAGGATGCGTTCGCGGCCGCCGCAGTCGAGAAGGCCCGACTGGAAGCGGCGGGCGAGGATGCGTCCGCCCAGAAAGCCGCATTCGACGAAAACCTCGACCGCGCGGCGGACCTGTCGTTCCGGTCGGACGAGCTGTTTCCGGGGGTGCAGGAGGCGATAGAGCGGGTGCGTGAGATCGAGGCGGAGCTTGCTTCGCTCGAAGCAGAAGAAGCCCGCCTGCGCGCGGCTCTGGAAGAGTGCGAAGAGCAGTGCGGCGGGGCCTCGGCGGCGATGCTGCCGGACATGCTGCTCGAAAAACTGCAACCGGACGATTGCCGCGCGGGCGGGGCCTGTAGCTTCCAGCTGACGGCGGTCAATGCGTCCGGGTCGGCCTATGAGGGTCCGCTCTTCCTGAGCGAGACCGGCCGCGTCGACGCGGGGGGCAACGGCGCTTTGTTCGATGGCTGGCATTGCTCGCCCGCGGCCGGGGCGAACTCCATCTGTCTTCACGAGGGCGAGGTCGCGGCGGGGGAGAGCGTTGGGCTTTCAATCCCGATCCGCCTGCCGGGCTATGTCGCGGCGGGGTCCGAAAACTGCGTTCGGCTCGAATTCGCGACCGATCCGCGCAAGCTGTTGCAACTGATACAAGTCGGGCTGGCTGCGCGTGGGCTGAACCCGGGGGCGGCCGATGGGCTCATGGGCCCGCGCACACGCGCCGCGATCCGGGCCTTCGGCGAGGCGACGGGGCAGGAGATCGACCCGGCAGACCTGTCGGCGGTGTACCGCGCCATGTTCGGGAGCGATCCTGCCGAGGCGCCTGCTGACGCGGCGCAGGCCTGTATCGAGATGGAGGTCGAGAACCCGCCGCGCGCCGCGCCCCTGCCCACGAACCGGACGACGACAAACCGCACGACCACCACCACCACGACCCAGCCGACGCCGGCGCCGCAGTCGGGCCTGCGCATACCGGGGTTCCAGATCACCATTCCGTTCGGCGAGAGCGGCGGGGGCGAGCGCGAGGGTGGGCATTCCAGCCCCGGCGGCTTCGGCCTCCAGCTCAACTTCGGTGAGTAAAGCGGGGCTGCCGGCCCCCGGACTTCGATGGTGACCCTGCCGTTGGGAGTGGAGTGACAGCCGCGTGTCGCTCAGGCGGGGATCCTTGATGCGCAGCGGTTCGTGACGGCAGTCTGAGTCCATTCGTCGACCCATTCACCGTGCCAATGGGTCAGATTTGTCGTTGCAATTTTTCCAATACATCGCCCCGTGCTACCACACCCGCCAAGTCGAGCGCGCAGGGAGGCAGGCTCTTGGATCAATCCACCACGTTCGTAACCTTGGGCACCGGCGGCGGGCCGATGCAGCAGGAGACCCGCGCCCAGCCCGCGCATTTGTTGCAGGTTGGCGGCATGTCGATCCTGATCGACTGTGGCGAGGGGGCGGCGACGCAGATGAAGAAGGCGGGTGTCGACTTCCGGAATCTCGACCACATCGTCCTGACACATCACCACTTCGACCACATCGGCAGCCTGTTCGCGATCCTCGGTCTCAGCATGATGACCCAGCGACGCGATCCCCTGACCATCTACGGGCCGAAAGGCACCGCGCAGATCGTCGAGGGGCTGGCGGCGGCCTGCGATGTGCCCAACGACATCGGGTTCGGGGTGCCGGGCCAGACGCTGCCCCATCCACGCGACTTCGTAACGGTGCAGGAGCTGTCGCCGGGTGATGTCGCCACGATCGGGGAGGTGACGCTCACCTGCTGCGAGAACACGCATTACCGGGGCGAGGCGGATTTCGGCACGCCGGGCCACATCTCTCTCTCGGTGCGGTTCGACACGTCGGACCGGTCGATCCTGTTCACCGGCGACACCGGTCCCTGTACGGCGGTCGAGACGCTGGCGCAGGGGGTGGACTTGCTGGTGGGCGAGATGATGGACGTGGACCTGACCATGTCGCGGGTGAAAGCCAACTACCCCGACATGCCCGCCGAACGCGAGGCCATGATCCGCACGCATCTGTCCGATCATCACCTCACGGCCGAGCAATTGGGTGAGTTGGCATCGCGGGCGTCGGCCAAAAAGGTTGTCGCCGTCCATTTCGCACCGGCCACCGTCACGCCGGACACCGCCGGAACCTACGCCGCGCGCATCGCATCCGTCTTCGAGGGTGAGATCCATATGGGTGAGGATCTGGGCCGATACTGAAACGCAAAGCGGGCTGAACTATCTGTCGGGTCAATGGATTGCATTGACCTTATCAAATTTTCAAATCCATCAGGTGCTGCCTACACTGGCGCGAGCCCGCGAAAGCACCGGGTTTGAAAGACCAACGGGAGGACCACATGGGAAAGACCATTCTGGCTGGCGCACTCGCTGCCGCCACCGCACTTACGCCGCTTGCCGCTTCGGCCGAAACGCTGATCTTCGGCACCGGCAACGTACCGATGAATCCGATCAACCAACGGATCATGGAGCCCTGGGCCGAGGCAGTGAACGCCGACGCCGGCGATGCGCTCGAAATCTCCGTGCGCCATGGCCCGGCACTTGTGAGCCCGCAGAACTACGTCGACCGGGTCACGGACGATGTCGTGCAAATGGCCTGGGGCATGCTCGCGTTCGATCCTGGCCGGTTCCCCCGTGCGCTGGTCTCGACGATGCCGTTCATTGAAGGCTCGGCTGAGGCCGGTGCGATGGCGTTCTGCAAGCTCTACGAAGAGGGCGCGTTCGGCGATGACCTTGCGGACTACAAACCGCTGTTCTTCGTGCCGTTCCCGCAGACCCGCATGCACCTGAAGGATGCGGAGCTGACGTCCTTCTCCGATCTCGAAGGCAAGAAGATCGCGGTCGGCAGCCCGGTGGCCGCTGCCATCGTGTCGGCCAATGGCGGCACCCCCCTGTCGACGATCCTGCCCGACATGTACCAGGCGCTTCAGCGTGGAACGGCGGACGGCATTTTCATGAACTACACGGCCTTTCCGGGGTTCAAGCTGAACGAAGTGACGACCGATCACCTCGACGCGGCGCTCGGCGGGGCGACCGGCATGGTCTTCATGCTGCAGTCCCGTTACGACGCGTTGTCGGATGAGGCGAAAGCGGTGCTCGACGCACATTCCGGCTGCGATGTGAGCCGTGAGATGGGCGCCAAGGTGGACCAGTGGGAAGCCGACTCCAAGGGCTTCGTGATGTCGCAGGACGGGCATACCTTCAACGAGGTCGATCCTGAGGAAGCACAGGCGATGAAAGAGAAGCTCTTCGACGGTGTTGTCGCGGGCTATGCCGAGCGTGTGCCGGGTGGTGCCGAGCTTGCCCAGAAGTGGGAAGCGGCGATGGCCGAGGCACAGGCCGAGATCGACAGCGGCTCCTGATCCTCGGACAGACGAAACGGAAAACCCCGGCCAGTGCGGACTGGCCGGGGTTTTTCTTTGTCCGGTGGGTCTGGCCGACCCGGTCAGTTCATCGTCGACGGTAGCCAGAGCGACAGGGCCGGAAAGGCGATGATCAGGATGATCTTGAACAGGTCCGCGACGATGAAGGGCAGCACACCGCGCATCACGGTGGTCAGGCTGATCTTCGGGTCGATGTTCTTGATGATGAACAGGTTCATGCCGAAGGGTGGCGTGATCATCCCGATCTCTACCACGACGAGCATCAGCACGCCCCAGAACAGCATGTCGTAGCCAAGGTCGAGGATGATCGGTGTGACGACGGGCAGGGTGATGATCATCACGCCGAAACTGTCCATCACGGAGCCGAGCAGAAGATAGACCACCACGAGCAGCGCGAGGATCAGGATCGGGCGCGCGTCGATGCCCGAGATCCAGGCGGCGACGAGGCCCGGCGCGCCGCTGAGGTTCACGAAGAAGGCGAACATCAGCCCGCCGAAGATGAGGGCATAGATCATGGCGACCGTGGTCGTCGTCTCGGAGAACACGCGCAGGAGCGTGGCGCGGTTCAGGCGTCCGCGCAGGACGGCGAGCGCGAAGGCGCTGATCGCGCCGACGGCCGCGCTTTCGGTGACGGTGAAGATACCACTGTAGAGGCCACCGATCACGACGACGAACATGGCGACTACAGGACCCGCGCTGATGAACGCATCGCGGATTTCGGCCAGCGTGGCGCGCTGGGCCTGTGGGGCGGCTTCCTTCGAGAAGGTCACGACCGCGAAGACCGCGCCGAAGTAGAGGAAGATGGCCAGAACGGCGGGCAGCATCGCGGCGACGAACAGCGCGCCGATGGATTCTTCCGTCAGCAGGGCGAAGAGGATGATGACGCCGGAGGGCGGCACGAGTGCACCCAGTGTGCCGCCTGCGGCGACGGTGGCGGTGGAGAGGGTGGGTGCGTAGCCCAGCTTTTTCATCTCCGGAAGCGCCATGCGCCCGAAGGTGGCCGAGGTCACGATGGAATTGCCCGATACAGCGCCGAAGCCTGCACAGGCCGCAATGGTGGCATAGGCCAGACCGCCCCGAAACGATCCCAGCATGACGTGGCCCAGCCGGAAGAGGTCATGCGACACCCCAGCGGCGACCGAAAAGGCGCCCATGATGAGGAACAGGGGCAGGGTGGCCACCTGATCGTTGCGCAGGAAGTCCGCCGAGTCCCCGCCGAATGTGTTGACTGCCGCGTCCGGTCCAAGCACCGCGAGCGCCCCGATCACGCCGATTACCGCCGTGACCGAGCCGAGCGGGAACTGGAGGAACACGCCGAGCCACAGCAGGGCGAAGCCGACCAGGACGGTGGTGCCGGGGTTAAGGAGCACGAAGGTCGTGAAACTCCCCATGTCGGTCAGGATCCAGAAAAGGATACCCAGGGACAAGGCGGCAAGGGCGGCGGCCAGCAGGTAGACGATCAGGCTCGTCCCTTGCCCGGCAGGCGTGCGGAGCGCGGTGCGGATGTCGCTCAGAACGTGGAGCGCCTGCACGATCGCCGAGGCGGCCATGGACAGCGAAATGGCGTAATAGGCGGGGGCCAGCGACAGCTCCAGGAGTGCGGTCGCGCGGCCCTGATCCGCATAACGATCAGCCAGCCCCCAGATGCTGAAGGCCAGCATGATGAAGAAGGTGAGGAGAAGGGCCGATCCCACGACATTGAGCCAGGCGGTCATGCGGGGGCCGGTCAGCGGTGCGAGGAGGTCGATCTTGAGATTGACGCGATTGGCCGCGCCGGCGGGGAAGGTCGCGGCGACGGCGACGGCGAAGACCAGCGACATGATCTCGTTCAGTGCGAAGACCGATGTGCCGTAGAGCCACCGGCCAAGCACGTCCACCACGACAACCCCCGCGCCCAGCAGGATCCCGGTGATCGAGACCACGGCGATAGTGCTGGTGATGGTGCGAATCCAGCGTTCCGCGCCGTTGGCCTGAAGTGTTTCGGTCTGCATTTGTCGTCTCCCCTCTGCCCCCGGCCGGCCAAGGTGGCCGCTCCTCCCGGAAAAAGCGCCGGGCGGACCATTCGGTGCCGCCCGGTGCATGTTCGATAGATCAGGTCCGGTCGTTCGGCGTGATCATGACTTGCCCGGAGGCGGGCCGCCCGGGGCCCATTTCTCGACGTTCTCGAAGAGGAACAGCTGCGAGTTCTCGGGGCTCATCGGTGCCTCCCGCAGGGTCCAGTCCCCGTCGTGCTGGTCCATGTCGGCATCGTATTCAATGTTCACGGCGAGAGGCGAGGAAAAGTACCAAAACCAGTTGGAGCCGAACTTGTGGCGGCCCGGACCCCAGAAGCTCTCGTATCCCTTCTGTACCATCCGCGAGCCCGCGAGCATGAGCTCGGTCGGCCCCTGCATGTGGAAGGCCAGGTGTTCGAGGCCTTGCATGTATTCCGGCGTCTGGATCATGAAGAGAACGTGGTGGTCGTGGTTCGCCTGCGGTCGCAGGAACGGGCCGGTGTTGGTGAACTGGTCCGTGATGACGAAGCCAAGACGGTCAATGTAGAACTTCGACATCGCCTCCATGTCGGGCACGAAATAGACGATATGGCTGAGCGTACGCGGCTTCGCCTCGGCGTCCTGGTTCGCCCCGATCTCGTTCGGCGCGCGACCGGGCTTGGCCCCGGGCGAGTTGATGAGCTCCGCCGGCAGGTTCAGCTCGACCCGGCGCGTCACGCGGAACGCGATCTCGAAGTTCATGTCGTCCTTGCAGGAGATCGTGCCATCAGCGGACTTCCTGACTTCGCGGTCCTTGGACAACTCGGCCTCGATCGCATCGAGCGCGGCCTGATCCTCGACGCCCCAGATGGTCTGGCGAATCTTCGTGCTCGTGGGCAGGGGCGGCGGCAGGTCGGGGTCGTCCACGGGTTTGATCCGCACGGCGGTCTTGTCCAGGGCTTCGAACAATCCGTCCTCGGCCTCGGTCAGTCCGTAGTCCGACAGGAATGCGCGGCAATCCTCGATATTGTCGACGCCAAAAACCAGCTCGTCCGGTCCGATGATGCGCATGACGATGATCCTCCTAATTCGGTTGCGTGAATTTAGGAGGCTTTCACATATTTCGAAAATGGATATTCTTCATATGATCCATTGATGGAACGGATGGAATTGGAGCTTCGACAATGCGGTTCAAGAAACTCGATCTCAACCTGTTGGTGGCGCTGGACCACATGCTGGAACTGCGCTCGGTGACGGGGGCGGCCGACCGCATGTTCATGAGCCAGTCGGCCATGTCCAATGCGCTCACACGGCTCAGAACCTATTTCGGTGACCCGCTTCTCGTGCAGGTCGGGCGGCGCATGGAGCTGACACCGCGCGCCGAGTCGTTGCGCCCGATGATCCGCGACATCCTTGTGCGGATGGAGGCGGCGATCGACACGCGGCCAGAGTTCCTGCCGGAGGAATCCGACCGGACCTTCAACCTGCTTCTGTCCGACTACAGCCTGCGGGTGCTTATGCCGGAGGTGTTCAAGCGGGTGGGGCGGGAGAATGCGAAGGTGCGCTTCAACCTGCGTGCGCAGGAAGAGGCCCCCTACACGCAGATCGCGCGGGGCGAAGTGGACCTGCTGATCGCGCCGGAGCCGTATACCTCGAAAGATCACCCATCGGCGCTTTTGTACGAGGATCGTTACATGGTCGCGGTTTGCAGGCATGGCCGATATGGCGAGGGGCCGATCGACCGCGAGGCCTTTGAAACTGCGGGGCATGTCACGATGGTGCCCCCCCAGCAGGCCCGGACGGCGGACGGAGAACTGCTTGCAGAAGCGGGGCTGTCGCGCCGAATCGAAGTGACGACATTCTCGTTTACCTCATTGCCGCGACTCGTCGCCGGGACGGATCGCATGGCCACCGTCCATGGCCGATTGGCAAAGCTGATGGCGGACCAGGAGGATATTGTCTTTCACCCGATGCCGGTCGAAACGCGGGCCTTGCGCCAGATGATGCAGTGGCATGTGCTTCGGGATGAAGATCCGGGGCTGCGATGGCTGCGCGGGATCATGGCGTCGACAGCCGCCTCCCTTGGACCTATTCATGCTGTGGATGCGTCGGATTAGACCTTTCCATTTCTCAAATGCACCCGTGCTGCCTACGCTTCGCCTCGAACAGGGAGGAGACACCGGATGCAGGTGGAAAAAGCACTCATCGTGGGTGGCGGCATCGGCGGGCTGACCGCCGGTATCGCGTTGCGGGCCAAGGGGATCGGCGTCGAGATCATCGAGCGCGACCCGGAATGGACCGTCTATGGCGTCGGGATCATCCAGCAGATGAACGTGATCCGGGCGATGGACGCGCTCGGCGTGTTGGACGACTACCTCTCTTATGCTCAGGGGTTCGACAAGACGACGCTCTTTGTCGGGCCGCAGGGCCACAAGGAGGCGGAGTTCGAGGCCCCGCGCCTCGCCGGGCCGCAATATCCGTCGAACGCGGGCATCCTGCGCCGCGACCTTCAAAAGGTGCTGGCAGACAAGGTGACGGCGGTCGGCGCGACAGTCCGCCTCGGCGTGACCGTCGAAGAGATGGAGGATGACGGCGACGGGGTGGACGTGACGTTCTCGGACGGGACAACGGGCCGCTATGACATCGTCGTGGGCGCGGACGGCGTGTTTTCGGCCACGCGCCGGATGATCCTGCCCGATGCGCCAACGCCGCGCTACACCGGTCAGTGGGTCTGGCGCTACAACCTGCCTCGGCCCGATACCCTCGATGGTATCCACATTTTCGCGGGACCCTGCAACGCGGGCCTCGTGCCGATGAACGAAGAGCTGATTTACATGTTCGTTCTGAGTGAGGAACCGGAGGATTACCGCCTCCCTCGCGAGGGTGCCGCAGCGACGATGCGCGAACGCGCCGCGCGCATGGCGCCGCCGCAGATCAAGGCCTGGCTCGACCATATCACGGCGGACGATGAGGTGGTCGCCCGGCCGCTTGAGGTCATCCTGCTCGAGGGCGACTGGCACAAGGGGCGCGTGGTGTTGCTGGGCGATGCCGTTCATGCGGCTACGCCGCATCTTGCGCAAGGCGCCGGCATGGCCATCGAGGACGGTCTGGTGCTGGCAGACGAGATCGGAAAAGGCGACACGCCCCAGGACGTCTTCGCGGCCTATCGCAAGCGGCGGCTGCCGCGAGTATCGCATGTCGCCAAGACTTCGATCCTGATCGGCGAGGCCCAGATGGGCAAGGTGCCGCCTGTGGACGTCGGCAAACTGAACGGACAGACGATGGCCATGATGGCCGAGCCGATCTGAGGAGAGCTCAATGACCTACACACTCTACGCAGCCCCCGGTGCCTGCTCGCGCGTTCCGATGATGGCATTGGAGGAGGCGGGCGCGGAGTTCCGGATCGAACTCGTCCGCTTCATGAAGGGTGCGCACAGGTCGCCGGACTACCTTGCCCTGAATCCGGCGGGCAAGGTTCCGCTCCTCGTGACGCCGGACGGCCCGCTGTCGGAAAACGTGGCGATCGCGCTTTACCTCGCGGGGCGGTATCCCGGCCTCTTGCCGGCGATGGACGACGCCTATGCGGCGGCACAGGTTACGGCGAACCTCGCCTTCTGTTCTTCAACGCTCCATCCCATCGTGACGCGCATCCGGATGCCGATGTTCATGGCGGACGGGGATGAGGCCGTGGCCTCGGTCAGGGAAAAGGCGATGGTGGCGATGGCGCCCTTTGCCAAGTTGGTCGATGAGAAGATCGGAGAGGGGCCGTGGTGGTACGGGGCGGACTGGTCGATTCAGGATGCCTATGTCTACTGGGTCTGGTTCCGCATCACCGGGGCCGGGTTCGACGGAACGCCGTATCCGAACTGGGCCGCCCACGCCGCGCGGATGGAAGCGCGCGACAGCGTGGCCCGGGCGCTTGAGAGAGATGCGGCCCTTCAGGCCCAGCTCGAGGAGGAGGGGCTCGCCCCGCCGATGCGCTAGGCGCCGACCTCAGCGCGCGATGGCAATGTTGAGGAGAACCTGCCTGCGCTCGCCGGTCGCCACCTCGATCGCGCGCTCCAGCGCGGCGGGGAGGTCTTTGCCGTCGGTAATCGTGACGGCGAAAGCGCGGCTTGCCTCGGCGGTCCGGGTGAAATCCGGGCTGGGGGTCAGCGCGGTCATCGGCACCTCGTTGGCGCGGGACACGTCGCCGTCGGCATAGAGAGACTGTGTGCCGTGGCGCACTGCGCCCCATTCGCCGTTGTTCAGCACCAGCACGATCACCGGCAGGTCATAGGCCTCGGCGACCTGATGGCAGACGGTGGGATTGGCGAACATGTAACTACCGTCGCCCATCGTCGCGAAGATCAGCCGGTCCCGGTCCGCGAGCTGTGCGCCAAGCGCGGCTGCGAAGCCCCAGCCGAGACCGCCGGAATGGGGCTCCTGAAAGTAACTCTTGTGGGCGTCCAGATCGAGATGGGTCAGGGGGCAGCCAAGCTCGTGATAAACCGTCGCCGTGCGTCCCCGGATCGCGGCACTCAGGCAGTGTGACACCCAGGCCTTCGTCATCGGGCATCCGTCGCCTTGCTGGGCGACCTTGGTGTTTTCCGCGCGCGTCGCCCGTGCGGCGGTGGTGATGCGGTCCCGGCGGGTGGCGAGCCGGGTTTCGTCGCGGGGCAGGGCCGCGACCGCCTCGATCAACGCGAGCAGCGTCGGCCCGGTCTCGCCCGCCAACGAGACATGGGACGCGAAGTTGCGCACCGGCGTTCGGCTGAAAAGCGGGTCCGGGCCGAGCTGGATCACCTTCACGTCCGGGCGCAGGGTCACCGTGTCCGGCCACCAGGGCGCGAGCGAGTCCAGCACCAGCACCACGTCGGCTTCTTCGAGGAACGCATTGGGAGACCAGCCGATATGCATCGGGTGGCCGGTCGCAAGGGCGATCTGGTTGGGCCAGTATTGCGACACCGGCAAGGCGCGGTCGGTCACGAATCCTGCGAAAGCATCGAATGCCTCCTGCGTGCCCACTCCGCGCTGGGCGATGATGAGCGGCTTGTCCGCCTCGGCCAGCAGCCGCGCGGCGCGGTCGAGAGCGGCGGGGTCGGGCGCGGCGACGGTCGGGGACAGCGCGGAAGGTTGGTCGAGACCGGTGGCCGGGGTGGGCTCACACAGAACCTCGCGCGGGAGGCTCAGGTAGACCGGACCCTTCGGCGTCGAGTTCGCGATGGCCCAGCATCGGTCGAACAGGTCCGAGACCTGCTCGGGGAAGCGCAGTTCATAGTCCCACTTGGTGCATTCGCGGATCAGGGAACTCTGGTCGAACATTTCCTGTCCCCAGTTGATCGGGGTCGACCGCGCGCCGAACCGCCCGCTTTCGACGACGGGCGTGCGTCCGGACATGAGGATCATGGGCACCTGATCGCACCAGGCGTTGATCGCTCCGGTGACCGCATTGCCGAGCCCCACATTGGTGTGCAGCATGACCGCCTGCGGCCGCCCGGTCATCTGGTAGTAGCCGTGCGCCATGCCCACCGCGACGCTTTCATGCGGGCAGGTGATCGGCTCCGGGAGGTCGATGCCGCTCCGCTGAGCCTGCACCAGACCCTCGATGATCGGCGGGAAATCCGTGCCGGAATTGGCGAAGACATGATCGACCCCGAGCGCCTTGAGCTTTCCGAAGATCGCGCCCCCTGCGGTGATGGTGCTGCGGTCAGGTGCGGAATCGTCCATGCTGTGCTCTCCGGGCGTTGGGGCTGCCAGGCACGAGTTTCGCACAGCGGCGCCGTCAGGTCACGTCGCAGCGGATCGAAACGAATTGGCCATTTTAGGGCAGCGACAAACGCGGATTTTGAAGGAGGATGGTGCCGCAGGGGAGGATTGAACTCCCGACCTCACCCTTACCAAGGGCGCGCTCTACCACTGAGCTACTGCGGCGAACCGTGGCGGGTGATTAGACCCAATTCGCCAATGGTGCAAGCGCAATCTGGACGGTTTTTCCCCGCTGCGTTAAGGAGGTCCGCATGAGCAGGAAACCCGATCTTTCACCCAAGGAAAAGGCCGCGCAGGAGCGTGACGACCGGCTCAAGGCCGCGCTCAAGGCGAACATGGCCCGCCGCAAGGCACAGGCCCGCGCGCGCGACGCCGGGACGAAAGACGACACGGACGCATGAAGGGGCAGACATGGACAGCATCGTAGTCACGGGGGGCGGGGCGCTCTCGGGCGAAATACCCATCGCGGGGGCGAAGAACGCCTGCCTCGCACTCATGCCGGCGACACTGTTGTCGGAGGATCCGCTGACGCTGACCAACGCGCCGCGGCTGTCGGACATCAAGACGATGACGACGCTCCTGCAATCTCTGGGGGCCGAGGCGACAGGGCTTCAGGACGGTCAGGTGCTTGCCATGTCGTCGCATGATCTGACCTCGACGCGGGCGGACTATGACATCGTGCGCAAGATGCGCGCCTCGAACCTCGTGCTCGGGCCCCTGATCGCGCGCTTCGGTCATGCCGAGGTGTCGCTGCCCGGCGGCTGCGCCATCGGGGCGCGACCGATGGACCTGCATATTCACGGGCTCGAAAAGCTGGGCGCCGAGATCGAGTTGCGCGATGGCTATCTGCACGCCAAGGCACCGGGCGGCCTCAAAGGGGCCGAGATCGCGCTAGAATTCGCAAGCGTCGGCGCGACCGAGAACATCGTCATGGCCGCGACGCTGGCCAAGGGCACGACAGTACTCACCAACGCCGCCCGAGAGCCGGAGATCGTCGACCTCGTGAAATGCCTGCGTGCGATGGGGGCGCAGATCGACGGCGAGGGGACCAGCCGGATCGAGATCCAGGGTGTCGACCGCCTGCACGGTGCCACGCATCAGGTGGTCGCCGACCGGATCGAGCTGGGCACCTACATGCTGGCCCCGGCCATCGCGGGGGGCGAAGTGGAGTGCCTTGGCGGCAAGATGTCACTCGTCGAGGCCTTCGTGGAACGCCTCGAAGCGGCGGGCATCGGCGTCGAGGAAACCGAGCGCGGGCTCAAGGTCTCGCGCGGCGAAGGGCGTGTCTCGGCGGTAGACGTGACGACCGAGCCGTTCCCCGGCTTCCCGACCGATTTGCAGGCCCAGATCATGGCGATGCTCTGCACCGCCGAGGGGACCTCGACGCTCAACGAGACGATTTTCGAGAACCGCTTCATGCACGCGCCGGAGTTGACCCGGATGGGCGCCAACATCGACGTTCAGGGCGGCACGGCGACGGTCACAGGGGTCGAGAAACTGCGCGGCGCGCCGGTCATGGCGACGGACCTGCGCGCGTCGGTCTCGTTGATCCTTGCGGGCCTTGCGGCCGAGGGCGAAACGGTGGTCAGCCGGGTCTATCACCTCGACCGGGGTTATGAGCATGTGGTGCGCAAATTGCAGGGCGTGGGTGCCCGGATCGAACGGGTGAAGGCATGACCGAAGACGCAAAATTCGAGGACGGGGGCGATACGCCGCTCCGCCTTCTCGCCGTCGATGCCGATGACCTCGGCGTCATCGCAGCGCTGACTCAGGACGCGGTGTTTCCGGGCGACGAGATGGCGTGGTATCCCAAGGACCGTGAGTTTGCGCTGCTGCTCAATCGGTTCCGCTGGGAAGACAGCGAAGTCGCCCAGAAGCGGGGGCGTCCCGTGGAGCGGGTGCAGTCGGTGCTGCTCTTCGGCGATGTTCAGAAAGTGCAATCGCAGGGCGTGGAACGGCGTGACGGCGATACCATCATGTCGCTTTTGTCCATTACCTTCGAACCGGGGGAGGACGGCACGGGCCGCGTGATCCTGACGCTCGCCGGGGACGGTGCCATCGCGCTCGACGTCGAGACGATCAACGCGCGGCTCCAGGATGTGACGCGCCCCTACCTCGCGCCGTCACGCAAAACCCCCGATCATCCGGAGTAAATCGATGCCGGACCTCCTCGACACAACCGATCCGGACTTCGAAGCCCGGTTCACCGCGCTGCTGGGCGCCAAGCGCGAGGACAGCCCGGACGTGGATGAGACCGTCGCGGGGATCATCGCGGACGTGCGGTCGCGCGGCGATGCGGCGGTGCTGGGGCTGACCGCGAAATTCGACCGGCTCGAGTTGACGGCCCAGACCATGCGGATGTCGGCAGGCGAGATCGCGGCGGAGAGCGCCAAGGTCTCGGACGCCGAACGGGCTGCGCTTGAGACAGCTGCGGCGCGCATCCGGGCCTATCATCGGCGGCAGGTGCCAACCGACGAGTCCTGGACCGACGAAACCGGCGCGACGCTCGGCTGGCGGTGGAGCGCGGTGTCGGCGGCGGGGCTCTATGTGCCCGGCGGGCTGGCGTCCTATCCGTCGAGCGTTCTGATGAACGCGATCCCTGCCAAGGTCGCCGGGGTCGGGCGGCTCGTCGTGACCGTGCCGACGCCGGACGGGGTCATCAACCCGCTTGTCATGTGCGCCTGCGAGATCGCGGGTGTGGACGAGGTTTATCGTATCGGCGGGGCGCAGGCGATTGCCGCGCTCGCCTATGGGACCGAGACGCTCGCGCCGGTGGACAAGATCACGGGGCCGGGCAACGCCTTTGTGGCTGCCGCAAAGCGGCGCGTCTTCGGGCGGGTGGGGATCGACATGATCGCGGGGCCCTCAGAGATCCTCGTGATCGCCGACCGTGACAATGACCCGGATTTCCTCGCCCTCGACCTGATGAGCCAGGCGGAGCATGACGAAAGCGCCCAGTCGATCCTGATCACGGACGACGCGGCCTTCGGTCAGGCCGTGGCGGAGGCGGTGGAGGCGCGGCTCGAAACGCTCGAGCGCCGCGCCATTGCGGGGGCGAGCTGGCGTGACTTCGGTGCGGTCATCACCGTGCGCGACCTCGACGAGGCGGCGCAGCTGTCCGACCGGATCGCGCCCGAGCACCTCGAACTCTGCGTAGCCGATCCCGAGGCGCTGTCGGACAAAGTCACCCACGCCGGCGCGATCTTCCTCGGCCAGTACACACCGGAGGCCATCGGGGATTACGTCGGAGGGCCGAACCATGTGCTGCCCACGGCACGCTCGGCGCGGTTCTCTTCGGGTTTGTCGGTTCTCGACTTCATGAAGCGCACCACGCTGGCACGCATGACACCCGCCGCCCTCAAGGCGATCGGACCGGCGGCTGAAACGCTGGCCAAGGCCGAAAGCCTCGAAGCGCACGGGCTGTCGGTGCGCGCCCGGCTTGACCGCCTGAACGAGAATTAACGTCTCAACTGCTTCGTCGTTGTGCCCTCAACACGGTTTGGGTATCCCTGTGCGAAAGACGGGGTGGGACGGATGAACCGTATCAGCAAGATTGATATCGACGAAAAGGGGCTGGCGGCGCCGACGCCGGCGATCGAGCAGGAACGCAAGGTCGCGGTCTTCGACCTGCTCGAAGACAACAGCTTCACCCCGCTGCCGCGGGACGGGCAGGCGGTGCCGGAAGGGCCTTACGAATTGGGCCTGTCGATCCGGGAAAAGCGCCTCGTCGTCGCCATAGCGACCGAGGGCGGTGAGCAGGCGGGGGAAATCCACCTCTCGCTGGGGCCGTTCCGGCAGGTGGTGAAAGACTATTTCCAGATTTGCGAAAGCTATTTCGATGCGGTGAAGAAGTTGCCACCCGGCCAGATCGAGGCCATCGACATGGCCCGGCGCGGCATCCACAACGAGGGCGCGCGCGTTCTCATGGAACGGCTGGAGGGCAAGGCGGACCTCGATATCGACACGGCGCGGCGCCTGTTCACCCTGATCTGCGTGTTGCACTGGGGCTGACGCGTGGTCTCCTCCTTCCCTCAATCGGTGCTGTTCTGCTGCGACCACAACGCGGTCCGCTCGCCGATGGCGGAGGGAATGATGAAGAAATACTACGGCGATCAGGTCTATGTTCAGTCCGCAGGTGTGAAGAGCGAGCTGGACGTGGACGGTTTCTCGGTCGCGGTCTGTGAGGAGATCGGGGTGGCGCTGTCCAACCACCGTGCCCGCAGCTTCGACGAGATGCAGGAATGGGGCGACGACCTGTCATCTTATGACCTGATCGTCGCGCTATCGCCAGCAAGCCAGCGCAAGGTGCTTGACCTTACACGTTACCATCATCTGGAGGTGGAATACTGGCCGGTGATGGACCCGACGGGCCTGGGCACCAAGCGCGACGAAAAGCTCGCGGCGTACCGTCAGGCCCGCGATCAGATACGGGAGCGCATGATCTCGCGCTTCGGCGCACCGCGATAGGGGAGAAGATGGAACCGCAGCAAGCAAAGGCCTTGATAGATACCGCGTGGCGGGCCATCAGCCAGTGCGACTGGGACACGCTGGAGACGCTGTCCCATCCCGATGCCGCCATGCGCTATGGCGCGTCGCAGCGGGTCGCCGGACCCGGTGGCGTCCGGGCCTTTTTTGAGCACTACGGCCAGAACTACCGGCTCGACATGCGTGACTACCATCCGCTCGTGAGCGGCGACCGGGCCGCCGTCGAGACGCGGCTCAGGCTGACCTACCACACCACCAAGGCGGGCTTTCCGGAGGCACGGGGCCAGTTTGCCGTCGTTCCCTTCGCGTCGTTCATCACATTCCGCGACAACCTCTTCTATCGCACGCACTTGGTGTATTCGCTCGACGACTGGATGCGGGTGTTCGATGCCGCACCGGAGGCACAGGGCCGATGACCGAAGAAGACATCGTCGCTGTCGCCGATATCATGTTCACGGCAGCAAATCACCGTGACTGGGACAATGCGCTGCGATACGTCAGCCACGAAACGGTGATCAACATCGGTCCGCTCGGGGAGTTGCGAGGCAAGACCGGGGCCGATGGCGTGATCGCCTATTTCGAGAGGCACTACGACTTCAAGTTCCTCAGCTGGCAGCACACCGTGGAGGGGTGCGAGAGCGCGACGCTCGCGACCGCCAGGTTGACCTACCTCGAAACCGTCCACGGGCTGCCGGAGGCGACAGGACAGGTGGCGGAAATTCCGGTGGCCGTCTTCGGCACATGGCGCGATGGCTATCTGGAGCGGGTGCGGTTCATCATCTCCTTCGTAGATTTCATGAGCGCCGTCTGATGCCCTTGCGGTTTGCGCCGCTGACGGGGTCCGACCTCGCAACCCGTCTGGACGATGTCGCGCGCTTGCGGATCGAGGTGTTCCGCGACTGGCCTTACCTTTATGACGGCGATCTGGCTTATGAGCGGTCTTACCTGCAAGGCTACCGCGACAGCGCCGGGGCGATTGTCGTGGGCGCATTCGATGGGGACAGGCTGGTGGGCGCTGCCACGGGTTCGCCGCTTGCCGACCATGCCGAAGAATTCAGCGACGCCTTCGCCGGGTCGGGCGTGGAGACCGACGATGTGTTCTACTGCGCCGAGTCGGTTCTGCGCGTGCGCTATCGCGGGCAGGGGGCAGGCCATGCCTTTTTCGACCTGCGCGAGGCGCATGCCCGGGCCCTCGGCGCGCGTTATGCAGCCTTCTGCGCAGTGGTGCGGCCGGAGGATCATCCGGACCGGCCTGCCGGCTACCAGCCGCTCGACCCGTTCTGGCGAAAGCGTGGATATGACAAGGTTCCGGGCGCGGTGGCGCGTTTCACTTGGAAAGATGTCGGAAAAGGAGAAGAGGATGCAAAACCGCTTCAGGTCTGGCTGCGTGAATTGTGAGCCTTCGGGAGGGGTTCGGTGAAGATCGCTGCCGCGTGCTACCCGGTTGACGGGCCGGACTCCTGGGCCGGGTGGGAGGACAAGGCCGAGGCATGGGTTGCGGATGCCGGGGCCGATATCGCCGTCTTTCCCGAATATGGCGCGATGGAACTGGCCGCGATCACTGGCGCGCGCGGACTTTCGGCCGAAATGCGCGCCGTGTCGGAGGCCTTGCCGCGGGCGTGGGATCATTGGGCGAGGTTGGCCACACGTTACGACATTCACATCCTCGCCCCGTCCGGCCCCGTGTTCGACGGCGACGCCCCCGTCAACCGCGCCATGTTCTTAGCCCCCTCCGGCAAGCGACAGGCGCATGACAAGCGTGTCCGGACGCCGTGGGAGCGCGACCCGATGGGCTGTGCCCCGGGCGGTGCGCCTGTCTTGATGGACACGACGCTGGGCCGGGTTGGCGTGCAGATCTGTTATGATTGTGAATTCCCGCTTGCGACTCGGGCTATGGCCGAGGCCGGGCTGGACGTGCTCCTCGTTCCCTCACAAACCGAGGCGATGGCCGGCTTCTCCCGCGTCCGCACAGGTGCGCGCGCACGCGCGCTTGAGGCCCAGTGCGTGGTGGCGCACGCCCCGACGCAAGGGCAGGCCGCGTGGTCGGAGGTGGTAGACGAAAACACAGGTGCCGCAGGCATTTACGTTCCATCCGACCACGGCTTGCCCGAAACCGGGATTCTCGCACAAGGCGCGATGAACACGCCCGGCTGGACCCGGGTCGAGCTGGACGTTGCCCGCCTGCAAACCGTGCGCACGGCGGGCGGTGTGCGCACACGCACCGACTGGCCGGAACAATTCGGCGCGGACGCCGTTTCCATCCCGCCCATCCCCCTCGTATCCCTTCGTTGAATCGCCCTTGATAATTCGGGCGTTTGGGACCATTTAAGGGCACCCGCAGCAAGCGGGTGAATAACTATGGAGTGAACATGGCCAAGGAAGAACTGCTCGAATTTCCCGGCGTCGTGAAGGAACTCCTGCCGAATGCGACGTTTCGGGTCGAGCTGGAAAACGGCCATGAGATCATCGCGCACACGGCAGGCAAGTTGCGCAAGAACCGCATCCGCGTTCTGACCGGCGACCGAGTCCAGGTCGAGATGACCCCCTATGATCTGACGAAGGGTCGGATCAATTACCGCTTCCGGTAAGCCGAGGCTCATCCTCGGGTCCGGGTCGCCACGGCGCGCCGAACTGATCGGCACGCTGGGGATCGAGGCGGACGAGGTGCGGCCCCCCGATATCGACGAGACACCCCTGAAAGGCGAGGATCCACGCGCCTATTGCCGCCGCGTGACGCGTGGCAAGGCCCAGGCGATGGACGTCAGTGCGGGCGAGGTGGCGCTTTGTGCTGACACCACCGTCGCGCTGGGTCGCAGGATCATGGGCAAGCCTACGGATGCAGGGGAAGCGGCGCAATTTCTGCATCTGCTGTCGGGCCGGCGTCACAAGGTCATCACCTGTGTGGCGGTGCGCACCCCCGAACGAGTGTGGGAGCGTGAAGTGGTCACCACGGTGAAGTTGAAGCGGCTCTCGGATGTGGAGGTGAACGCCTACCTCGCCAGCGGAGACTGGCAGGGCAAGGCCGGCGCCTACGCGATTCAGGGACCGGCCGGTGCCTTCGTGCCGTGGATTCAAGGCAGCTACACGGCGGTCATGGGCCTTCCCGTGGCCGAGACCGCGGCGCTTCTGACCGCCGCCGGTTATCCGGTCTATGGAGGATGGGCATGAAAGGGTCGGTGATCGCGCTGGACGAAATCGACGGGCGTCGTGCGGCGGCCCTCGTCGTCGATGGCACGCTCGAAGACCTGCTCGTCGATCCGGCGGACCACCCCGGCCCACTCCCCGGTGCGATCTATCGCGGCATCTGCGAACGCCCGATGAAGGGGCAGGGGGGCATGTTCCTCGACCTCGGGGGCACGCGTGGGTTTCTGCGCCAGGCCAAAGGTCTCGCCCCCGGTCAACCGCTCCTCGTGCAGGTCAGCGGCTGGGCGGAGGCGGGCAAGGCACCTGCGGTCTCCACCAAAGTGCTCTTCAAATCCCGCTATGCCATCGTCACGCCCGAGGCCCCGGGCCTCAACCTCTCCCGGCAGGTGCGCGACGAGGAGGAGCGTGTGCGCCTGCTCGAGATCGCTGACGCGGTGATGGAGGGCTCGCCTTATGGCCTGATCGTGCGGTCCTCGGCCGAAGGCGCCGATGACGGCGCGGTGGCCGAAGATATCGCAGAGATGCGCACATTGGCCGAAGCCGTGCTGGGCGACGCCCAGGGGCGCGAGCCTGAATTGCTCGTCGACGGTCCTGATGCGCATGTCTCGGCCTGGCGCGACTGGCCCGTGCCGGATGTGCTGGACGAGGCTCCGGGCAGTTTCGAGACGAACGGGATCGCCGACCTGCTCGACCGCGCGCTCGCGTCGCGACAGGCGTTGGCGGGCGGTGCCTATGCCTTCGTCGAACCGACCCGTGCGCTTGTCGCGGTGGACGTGAACACGGGGAGCGACACGTCGCTCGCTGCCGGGCTCAAGGCCAACATCGCGCTGGCCCGCGACCTGCCGCGCCTTCTGCGCCTGCGGGGGCTCGGTGGTCAGGTCACGCTCGACCTCGCGCCGATGCCGAAGAAGGACCGCGCGGCCTTTGAGCAGGTCCTGCGTGCCGCCTTCCGTCGTGACGGCATCGAAACCACCCTTGCAGGTTGGACCCCGCTTGGGCATTTTGAGCTCCAACGCAAGAGAGACCGGCTTCCCGTGGAGCTTTGATGACCTGCCCGATCTGCGCAAAGGACAGCGATCCGAAATACCGCCCCTTCTGCTCGCGCCGCTGCGCCGATGTGGACCTGGGCAAGTGGCTGAACGGCTCCTATCGTGTCGCGTCAGAGGACCCGGACGACATCGAGGATCTCATCGAGGAGATGGAGCGCGAGCTCTCTAAAGAGTCCCCGAAACCGCACTGAAAAAGTCCCCGATTCCCTCTGGACACCTGCCGCGCCCCCGACTAGAAAACGCCGACCCGAACGCAACGCGTTCACCCGTGCCCGGGTAGCTCAGGGGTAGAGCAGTGGATTGAAAATCCTCGTGTCGGTGGTTCGATTCCGCCCCCGGGCACCATTTAAAGCAATAAAATCAACATTATAGACCGCAGTCTAACACTTGATCAGTTTGTTTGACTGTTTCTGGGTGTCAGTTGGGTGCCATCGATCAGAGCAGTATCGGTTTGAGCATGTCGGACTTCCAAAGCAGTTTCCCGGGATCGGTTGTTGCCTTCGCTCCACTCAGAAACTTTCTAAACATGCTGATAGTCACGCACGATCGAGGACAATTACTCGGCTGCGATCTCGCGTCTCTGACGCTTTCTCCGGTACCACTGTAACGGCGATGTCGCGTTGACATGGGCTTCAGGAGCGGCCCCGGCTTAAACTCATTTAGCTGGTTGCTTGTTCCAAAAACTCTACGCGGCTTACAACCAGTGCCTTTTGCGAAAGCAACGGGAATGGGTATGTGCAAAGCACTCGATCTGGACCAATAATTGGATGTGACGTCGAGGTTCTGATGTCCATGCGGATGGCTCGAAGGTCTTCTACCAATCGGTCCAGTTTTGCCTGCGAAACCTCTAAGATGGGGCTGAGAGCAGACCGGTCCCAGAAACCTCCGCAATTCGCAGAGTTAAGGAAGTAGTTGAGCGCGCGGACCTTCGGCATTGCCGAATTGAGCCCGTAGGATCCAGTGACTTTGACGGTGTCACCCCTATTTGCATAGTGGCCGTAGATGTCGATTAGCGTGAAAAAGCGCGAGCGGCTAACCATAACATCTTGGATTGCCCACCAAAGAAAAAACACGTCGCGGGTTTCCGCGAGTTGGCAGATGATTTCGATTTCCTTTATTCTATGCAAGTACTTTTCAAGGCCGCAGATTTTGATCTTACCCTTGGATCGAGAATCCGAAGGGGCAGAGGAAAAGTTGACTTCAATCTTCTCGCCACGGTCCTTTACTGAGACTTGCGCGCTTCGCCCCTTCGCAGTCGGTTCTGCCATCTTAGAAACTGAAAAAAACTCACCCAGTGGAAGGAAATATTCCTCATCAAAAAGCTGTAGCTCTTCGTCTATCATTCCTTCCGCTAACTGATCCTCTATTGCTTTCCGGGCGATCTCTTTGAATAGTTTGGAGCGTTCTCGTTGACGAGTACGAAATGTGGATTTGAAGAGCTGAGGGCGTGGAACGACGTCTTCAAACTGCCCGCCAAAGTACTGGTTGGAAATGGCCATAGCAATCACTTGAGCAAGGCGAGGTGGCACCGAATTACCAATTTGCTCCAGAACTACGCCTTGATTTCCCTCAAGATGATACTCATCCGGGAAGGTCTGCAAGCGTTTGAGTTCTGGAACGGAGAAGTGCCGGTTCTTCCAATGGAATGGTCCAGTGAACTTACCTGGCTGTGCCTTTAATGTCCGGCACGGATAAGAAGGGTCGACCTTGTAAAGCAAGTCATGGAATTTTGAACGCCACGCGAAAACTGGTTTCGGGTGCCCCATCTCTGCCGTGAAGAACGAGTAGTTCAGACCCGGTGGCACCAGCGGCAGGAGGTGCCCATACATTCCCCCTGGACCACTCGAGGGATGCTCTGCTGGGTTTTGCAAATCCTCGATTGCGGCCGCAACGCTTGTTAGAGGTTGGTCGCTGTCGGAGTCAGGGCCATGAGTGGGCTTCGGGAAATCAAATTGCTTTTCGAGTGCGCCGATCAAAAAAAGACGCTCGCGGTGTTGTGGCACGCCGTAGTCAGCCGCATCAACGACTTCAAAGTTCAGCCGATACCCTAACGCCGAGAAAGACTCCAAAATGCTACGCCAAGGTGCACCGCCATTGGCTCCCGGCAGTCCATAAACATTCTCAAAGACGAAAACCTTTGGCCTTACGATTTCGACAATTTCACAATAGCGCTTGAAGAGTTGTCCCCGGACATCCGAGGTGCCGATCACACCCCCAGCGCGACGCCCCGCCGCCGAAAACGTCTGGCAAGGAGGTCCCCCGATGATGCATTCGACCCCTTTGTCGGAGAACGCCTCTGCGTCAAAGTCCTCAACGTCTTGACAAAATACCTGCGTTCCGTCGCCGAAGAAGCGTTCCGCGCCAGTGTTTGCTTCCAGTGTGGCAGCGTATTTTGCACTGATTTCAACACAGCCGACGATGTCATAGCCACCAGCATTGTGGAACCCAATGTCCATGCCCCCGGCGCCGCTGAAAAGGCTGAGTGTTTTGATTCTTCTGCTCAACGCGACATCCCTCATGTTTTGATAGACCATCGCACGAGCAGGGTGTGGCTTCAAGCGAAACCCCAACATGTAGTGCAGGATCGTCGATGTGTGGCTAAGTGTTGCCTAGCCAGTCGTAGTCTTTGTCGAAGTATTGCCTGCGCTGGTTAACATACTGCGCACTTGGCTTCTTCGCTGGGTCGGTGGGCACTTTGAGCGTGTCGAAGGTCACATCCAAGAACGCTTTGAGGTATGGGTCGCCTCCGGCTTCGGCTATCACATCAGGGTGGACACGGATCTCAAACGTCGCCGGATCGAACCATATCTTGAAAGCGTCATAAGCCCGATGGTGGTTCTCACACAAGCATACCCCATTGTCAGTAGTGTAGGGAGACCCGGGGGCCGAGGCAGGATAGATATGCGCACCGACAGTCAAACCGGCGGCAAGGCCACACATAGCACAGCGATGCCCGTAAGCATCTCGAACTTTGGCACCGAACGTTTGGTCACGGATCAAGATTGACGCGGCTCGGCGAGCGCGTTCTGCTGCTGCATCAGTGTTTTCGTCGCGCAGACCCGAGGCGTCCGATATTTCATTTAGGCGGGTGGCCGGCAGCTCGTATCCCGCTGCCGTTGCCGCCAAAAAGCTTGGCAAGAACTCAGCACGAAATGCCGTGATCCTTTCTCCAGAGCCGTTTGTGAAAACCGCAGCACCTTCTTGTCGTGCCTTTGGGATCATTGATTTTTCAATCCGCACGGAGAACCGGGTTGTTCGCCCAACCCTCGACTGCGCATCGGCCGCTACCAACAGGATAGGTTCTTCGCTGTCCTCGATTCCAAGAAGAACTGGAATGCCGTCGTCGTCTGAAACCGGACGGTTTGACCCTGGGTTTTGGAAACGCATTTCGTTGGGGTTGCGATGGAAGTCGCCGACTGGCGCAATATGAATTGCAAATCGGGCACCTGCGTCTATCGCATTATTCCCAACGATTGAGGGCCAGCCATATCGTTCTTCCAAAAGGACCAATTCCACTGCGTGCGACGCTTCTAACGCTCGCCGCACCATATCTACCTTACTCATAGGCCCTGCGTCCTCGTCTGCATTCAGAGCTTGAGGTTACTGAATGGCCGAAGATTCTGGAAGTTGTCACTCGCGCACGGTCATGCGACTCCACATCCCCCACATTGTGGCTAGATATCAGTGCTTTGCGCGAAGGCAGACTTCAAAGTGAGAGAAGAAGGGAGCGTTGCAAAATCGTATCAAAACCGCCTCGTGGCGCGATCTTGATACTCTCATATCATCTAAGAGCGACTTTGGCTCCGGCGTAGGGAACGAATCTACGACCAGTTGATTCACCGAAAGCATTGGCCCGCTGCAAATATTCGTTTAAATTGCAGCGAACATCTGTGTTCCGCCTTTCACTTTGGTCGTTGTACTTGATCCAAACAGAAGGGCCGCCTTAAGCGGCCCTACAGTACGTTGTCGTTTATGTGTTAGTTGGCTAAGGCTGTGCGTGCCGCCTTCTCGGCAGCGGACCCTCTCACCCACTGCCACGGCGTGCGCGGCTTGCGTGCCTTCGCCAGTTCAGGGTTTGCCTTGGCATCACTGACGGCAGCGCGTAGGCGTTCGCGAGCTTCACGCGGGTAGCCAGTGAGGGGTGCGAACAGGTCCAATTCGGTTCTTCGCAAGTTGGAGCTTGTGAGACCAGGAACGATGAGTGAGGTCTTGCGGTCTGCGGTCCTGAACCCGCCGCCGCAGATCATCAATCGGCGATCCAAGGATCCGACGACGGCGGGTGATTTCTGACGGGATCACCCTCTAAACTGTTTGCCGGCCATCTAGGACTTCGTGCGGACGGTGCTTAGTCCCTATGGCGAAGAAGTTGCCGCTGATCGGCGCGTGGCTAGCCTTTCCTGATTTCGCATATGGCTTTCGGAACTATCTACAGGAGGGGGCGAGCGGCGCCCAAAAGCCTCTGAGAACCTCGTAGAGGGCCGCCAGAGGGCATTAAGCTCTTTGCCTTGCGCACACAGCCAAGACCAAGAAGTGGCGTTCTGCGGGCCGCTCCGTGAGATGTTCGGATAAGAAAGCGGCGAAGACTGGATGTGGTGGACGGGGCGCTCAGAAGACCGGGGTTGGGGCGCCCCCCCCCCCCAGACCAGATTTCGAGTGGCGAAGTGGCACTTATGAGGCGCTAAGGATGAAGCCGAGGCTCGGTGCTAAGGGGGCGAGTTCGCCCAAGCCTCCTCGAAACGATGAGGTCAGGAATGTCTTTACGAATTGAGCATCCCCAGTCAATCATGAGCATTCATGGTCGCGTGCTGCTACAGGCTTCCCTTAGCTTTGAGAAAAAAATTCGCGGAAAGGTATTGTGATGGCGAGATATAATACACCCGACTATGATGCGTCTCCTGTCTACGACGCCGTCGAGCGATGGCGTGATAGGTGCCTTCTAACTGACGGATCAGTTTTTTCTACCGAAAAGCACCTTTGGACCGAAAAGAACCTCGACGAGCTTGATGAGCGTTTCGTGCAGAATTTGGATGCGGGCGATGGTGACTTTTTTCAGAAATTAGAAGTTCAGCTTTCGGGCGGCTCGCCGGACTGCAAACAGCTCATGGCTGAACTTGACTGGCTCCTGCTTCTATTCGCGTCACGGATTTCGACGCCGAGGAAACGGCAAGATGTCCGTCGCATTTGGTCTTGGTCGGGCGATACACTTCCTGAAAATCACCCAATGTTTTCAGATGCCGTGCTGAGCGGCATCGGACACACTGGAACGGCATTTAACACACAGCGCTGGCGTGAGTTTGTTTTCGCGATCAACGCAATGCGCGAGTTCAAATCAAAAGTTGTCGAGGAGCAGAAGCAGCTTGCCGGATCTCCTTGGGGCTTCGCTGAGTGGTTCGCCAAAGCACCAGGCGCCGACAACAGACAACTTCGCCACATCCTGACACACCTAATCTTCCCAGATCACTTCGAACGAACCAGCACAGTTCGGGATAAACACGCTATTCTTGCTTCTTTTGATCGGGTGCCCCTGAATGATGTGAAGAAATGGGACCTCGTAAAGATTGACAAGAATCTCAAAGACCTTCGAGAGAGGCTTGAAGCTGAAGGGGGTGGTCCGATCGACTTTTATGCCGAAGGGATTGTCGAACGCTGGAAGTCGTCGCCAAATGATGACAGCCCGCGCACCCCGACCGCAAAGGTCGACGACAAAAAGTATGGAGGCTGCAACGGACAGAGATTTCGCTCATTGAACACGATTCTCTATGGCCCGCCCGGAACGGGAAAGACCTACGAAACCGCGAAACGCGCTGTGCTCATATGTGACGGTCATGCCCCGTCCAAGCGCGGGGACATAATGAAAAGATACGAGCAACTCAGCGGCGAGCGGATTTTTTTTGTAACCTTCCACCAAAGCTACAGTTACGAGGAATTTGTCGAAGGTCTACGCCCCGTTACGGAACGCGATCATGCTGGTGGGGTGTCTGCAGGTTTCCGGCTCGAGGCAGTTCCCGGAGTGCTAAAGCTCATTGCTGAAAAGGCGGCTCAGCATGCCGGAGAACCCAAGCCGCAATATGTCTTGATCATTGACGAAATCAACCGAGCCAATATTTCCAAAGTGCTGGGTGAACTGATCACCCTGCTCGAAGAAGACAAGCGCTCTGATGCTGTAAACTCAATCACGGTGTCTTTGCCCTATTCTCAAGAATCTTTTTCTCTTCCGGGAAATCTGCACATAGTTGGCACTATGAATACCGCTGACCGATCCATCGCGTTGCTCGACACTGCCCTAAGGCGCCGTTTCCGGTTCGAAGAGTTACCTCCACAGCCTGATCTCCTTAGCAGCTTCGTCGTCGATGGCATTGGCTTGGATGCCGTGCTGGAGGCGATCAACAAGCGACTGGAGTGGTATCTCGGCGCAGATCATTTGATCGGTCACGGTTACTTCTATGGGATCGAGGATTTGGAAGAGCTCGATGATGTAATGGCAAACAAAGTAATTCCGCTTTTGCGAGAATACTTCCATGAGGACCTCGGCCACGTTCGTTCCATACTTGGAGGAGGCAACGCATTCCTCCGCAAAGAAAAGATCTCGGCGCCCCCCGATACGGATTCGGAATATGCAGACGAACGCTTCAGATATGTGGACAACTATCTTGAACTTCGAGAGCATGGTGAGCGCCGAGGATACGGACGTGAGGCTTATGAAGAACTTATCGGCTCCTTGAAGCCCCGCATGGATTAGGGGCAGATGGCCGGCTCTGGCAAGCAAGACCCTGTCTTGACGAGACTTGAATGGGGCGTATTCCCATTGGGCGAGAACGGGCTTGGGGATCGTGAAGCCGAAGGCTTCCTAAAAAGCGCAGAGCGTTCAGCGAGGGAGCTTAGGCTTCCGCAGGGTGCAGTTCTCAACGGCATCGTTGGAGGTCTAAAGGCGGGCCAGGTATGCGGAGTCATGAGCTATCGTGGTCGATCCCTTGAGATACTGCCGAAAATCAACGGCACATCTCAAGAAATCCGGCTTGCGTTAATTCGGATGCTTTCGGTCGCGAATGATCTTCGCGTTTCAGATGGCGAAATGGCGCAGCTTCAGACACAACGAAATGATCTGCTCGAGCTGTTGATCATGCTGTTCGTGCGTAGGCTCACAAAGGCAATGAAGGGAGGAATGCAGCGGAAATACATCCGTTTCGACGAAGAGGTCGCATTTGTTCGAGGCAAACTAGACATTGGGAAGCAGTTGTCGAAGCGTCCTGTGGCCCCCCGGAAACTGTTTTGTAGGTTCGATGAGCTTTCGGAGAACACGCCTTTGAATCGCCTGCTAAAGGCAACGGCACTGCATCTGCTGTCGGTCAGCCGGCGCGTTGAAACGCAAAGGCAGCTTCAAATGATACTTGACTCATTCCGTAGGGTGAACAACTCGCAAGACCCGCTTGCTGAGGTCGTCTACAACGATCGGAGTGTGGCCGCTTTTTCGACTATCATTCCTTTGGCGCGACTTTTGCTAAAGAGTGAGTTTCAGAATACGACATCAGGGAATACATTTGGCGTGTCCCTTCTATTCCCCATGAACAAATTGTTTGAAAGGTATATGGCTTGCCGAGCTCGTCAGACATTCGGCGGAAGAATTGTTCACTGCCAGCACTCGCGAAATTATGCACTGAGCGACAACCTCTTTCGAATGATCCCGGATATTCTCTTTGATGATCAGACCGCGCCAATCATTGTCGATACGAAGTGGAAGCAGCTAAGGTCGGATGACCCGAGGAAACTGGGAGTTTCACAATCTGATGTTTATCAGATGCTTGCCTATGGCCACGGTTACGCAAGCGAAAACGTAAGGCCGAGGCTTGTCTTACTCTATCCTCATGACACCGCACTTAACGCACCAGAAGGTGTCTTGCGGCGTTGGTATGTGACGGGATCTGAGCTGCCGTTGACTATCGCTACCGTGGACATTTCCAGACGCCGTTCTCTTCAAGAGTGGCATACGTTATTGTCCGAGGTGGTGTCCTAAGAAAGTATGCATGCGTCCTATTAGACTTGCGGAAGTTTGACTAAGACGAATAAGTCGGGCCAGCACTAATCGGGCTCCGCTTGCGGTTGTAAAAAGAGTTCAGTTGCAAGTCATACGGACAACTCAGCATTATTCTGCATATTGAATATCCTAGACGAGCACAGTAGGGAGTGTCTAACAATAAAGGTGAACAGAAGAACTGTAGTCCTGAAGGGCGCAAAGCCAGTCATGCACTAGCATTCAATACGGAACGCCTCATTGAGGCTGGCCACTTGGATTGCATTCAGTTTTTAGTTTCTTGCTTCGCAATACCATCTTGGAGACTCACATGGCATCATACAGCGGCGCCAGAATTGCAGTAATCGTTGGGGCCGTGGCCCTGATAGCCTTGGGCTTTCAACAGAACAAACACAAGCAAGAGCGTGACGCTCAACCGGCCCTTCGGATGCAAAAACTAGAAGCAAAGAGCGCCGCAGTGCAAGCAGCGCAGCGCAAGGCAGACGAAGAAGCGAGGGTGGCATGGTTCGCCACAGTTACCGCAGCGGACCTTGAGAAGAGTGGCGCGGCCTGCGTTTCTGAGGCTACCAAACTTGGGGATGAAGACGATAGCCTTTTTGGGTGGGCATTTAGCGGCCTGCCTCCCTCTGAGTTTGATGGCGTCAAGAGCGCCGTCGCGATGGGCTTGCGAGCTACTGCTTATGGCTCGGAAACCTCCGGAATGGCCATCATCCGCGAGCAAATCCCACGTTTGATTCAGTATCAGAAAGATGAGTATCAGCTTACATCGTTCGATTTGATCACTTACGAACAATACGACACCTACAATGGTATTAAGCATCGCTTGGTGAGATACACCTGCCGACTACTAGGTCCGAATGAGATCGATCTATATAGACGTGGCGAAATTGCACTATGACTATCTCGCACCAAAACTCTCAACGAGTCGTTGAGAGTTAATTTGCGGTCGATATTTAGGCTCTTGATCCTTCCTGGGGCTTGGCTGCATCAAGCGGGTTCAACGACCCTCGAAGCATCAGCGATTTCAAAGGTGGGAACTGGACATCTGGGACTTCGTGCAACCGATGTGGGTCACAAAACATGACGTTGTCTCATGGTGCAGACTTGGGTCCAGCCTTTCTCAATTCTCGGCGCTATCCGAAGCGGGGGCATGCGATGCCCTTGATGCCCCGTAGCGCCACGGAGCGGGCCGCTGGATGGCCTTGAAGTCGTTCTTGCCCCCCCCCTGAACCAAGATCACGGAGTGGCGCTCTACGGGCCGCTCCGTGAGTTTTTCAGGCGATGTTTCGGGGCAGGGTGAAGGTGAGAGTCCCGGTCGCAGCTGTGACTATCTCCCGGACCAGATCTCAATTAGCGACACAGCCCTTAAATGCCGGGTGGCTGGGCGGTGTCAGGGATATGAGGGCTGGCCACCTTGACGCGGCAAAGGGACGAGAAAAGGCTGGACCCCGTCCATTCGGCATGACTTAGCAGAAGTCACGCCTGCCACATCTTACAAAGACCAGAGCCGCGAGACCGCCTACAACAAGTGCAACGTCACGAAACGAAAGGTCGAAGCTGCTCGACAAGATCACAGAGATGGCGGCGATGGAGGCGATCATTGCGGCAGACAAACCGGCGTCAGAACGACCCGCTCTTGAAGTTATTCTCTCGGACTGGTTCCCGTCCAAGGACCGGATCTGGACGAGCGTGCGCGCCTCTTCGAGATCGTCGTTCCAAGCCGGGTCATTGAGTGCCCGACGGACTTGGTCAGGCGCATCTGGTTGTCGGGTCTCGTTAGAAGGTGTGGAAGAGTCTTCGGCTGGAATGATGTTGTCATTGCTCATGTGGTTACCTGGCAGCTGTTAATGATGTGTTGATTATTAACCTCGCAGGGCAGCGTGGACTCCTCCGACCATTCCTGAGGAATGATTGCGGCACGAATTGCCGCCGGGAACGGAAGATGGCGATTTCGCCCGGTTCTGTTGCGGGTAGCGGGCCGGACCTAAAGGAAATTAACTAAAACAATGGCTTATGTGGAATCTAGTGTGTGTCGATTCTAGGTTATTGTTGAGTGGAAGCGGCCAATTGTTGCGACGGGAGGTCGCTGTTTCTTCAAGTTTGGTGATTGCCCTACCGCATGTGGCGGGAAGGTGGCGCTTGACGTAAGGATAACCTGACCATCTGATATTCTGCCTGTCTGAGACGCCCGCTGGATGACGAGTCGCTGCATCGAGTCTGGTCTCATGGAGATGCATCTACGAACGACCTCATGTGGCTCAGGCAAAGATGACGAGCGCGGCCATTGCGCCGGGGGCAACCAATGCCGGATGTAGCTGTTAAGCGATCGTGCGTAGTTGCACCGGCGGCGGGCATCCAAGGTTCCAGTCACAGGCTGGGATTATTGCCGAGATGCCCCTCAAGATCATGGCCTACCGATCTAGGACTTCGTGCAACCGCCTGAAAACACGGCGCATCGCCGTGGAACGACGCACTCAGGTAGGTAAATGTGCTGCCTTTCCTAATCTTGTGATCCACTTGGATGAGGTGGGTGGACGAGGAAGGCACGCGAAATCGTTCCGACCGACACATGCCGTTCTCCGTGGTAGCTCACTTATCTGAATACAGAAGCTGAACAGCAGCATGCAGCGAGAGCGCGGCACAGTGGGGATCCAAGACGAAAAATGTTTGGCGTTTTCTGTGAGAACTTCCGTGGCGACTGGCACGTCGAAGTCGGCATCATCTATGGCGTGCACGTGATCTAAGCCATGACCGACATCTTGTTTGGCCCAGAGCCCAAGGTTGATGGACACAGCACGATGATGCGCGATCGCCTTGGTTAAGTGTTCGACCAGCTCAGCTGGCGTAGGGCGCTCGAGGAAGCAGTAGATGGACTCAATAGTGAGTTGCCAATCGGCGGGCTGTTTCACGACCTGCAAGCCCACGCGGACTACGGCGTCTATGCGGGTGTCACGACCGATCCTGACGCGCGCCGTGGCCGGACCGCCGAAATGATCGAACAAGTGTCAGGGTTCCTGCGCCTCATTCCCGTGGACGAATGGGGGCGCGAGGTTACCCGGTCGTTGAAGGAACGTTGTTAGTGCCGTGGCAAATGGCGGCATGTTGAGCCGGGTGCGGGGCAGCAGCTTCGATTTTCCGTGCATCGAACGATCGCAGGTCGAGTGGATGTGAGCGCTGAACCGATCGCCAGCGTCGCGATCCATCAAAGGGCGTCCTCAAGCACCTCGATGCCCCGTAGAGCCACGGAGCGGGCCTCTGGATGGCCTTCTCGTGCTCGCAGCTGCCCGCGCAGCCACTGCGCGGAGTCGACGCTCTAAGGCCCGTTTCTCGAGGTTCTGGAGTGTGGCGTCGGCGCAGAGTTGAATGTTGAAGGTAAATGAGCTGAACCAACGGCCGCGCGAACTTTGGCCAACGCACTCCGGACCCAAACCTCGATATGTAAAGGAGGGGGTGATGCGGGAGTGTATTGCAAGCGCGCCGGGCACAGAAGGCAAAGCATTCTCCGACGCGGCATCAACACCGGAGAGGTCTTCGCAACCCATCTGCTTTGATCGCTCACCAATAAATGCCGAGCAAACGTCTTGAATACGGTCCGGCTGCACCCATTTCTTGCGAGCCTGCGGGGAGAACTATGGCGACCGGACACCGTAATGCGGTCCGAACGCTGGGGCAGGATCAACGACATGCCAAGACGAATGGCTCCGGCTCAATGTGTGCGCGCTCAGACGGCCCGCAGAGCGTAGGGTCGTTCGAAGTAGGGGTGTTTGGTCGCCGAAGAGCGCTACATGCGCCCAGCGGCCCGCTCAAAGGCTCTACGGGGCCATTGGGATCAGGAGTTCGATAGCAACGCAAAGGCGCGCCGTCCCGCGCCTCAATGAGAGACGTGGACCATGCCCCCGACGCAGATCCGCTCATTTCCGATCCGCTCTACTGACATTGCTACCACGGCATCCGGTATCGTTCCGGATGAGCTGTGTCTTGACTACGAAATATCCAAGCAGACGAACACCAAGGGTGAGCCTACAGAGCGCTTCGAATTGCGACCAACGCTGGATCTGGGTGACTACAGATTCCGCGCGGAGGTTGACTGGGTCGAGTTCGAAGCCCGAACGGTGGAGACTACCCAGTCGCGTCATGTTCACGCACTACTGCAGAAGGCTCTGGTCGCAATGGGCTTTTCGCCGAAGATCTGGGTCGGTGGTCAGGTGCGGTCGAGAAAGTCTGGCGCACCGAAGGGGAGCACGACGGGCCGGATCTTCTGGGTGCGGCTACAGGATCCGACGCCGAAACTCGTCCGTGCGGTAATCGCGGCGTTGATGTCGACCGGGAAGATTGAGGTCGACACAGAGACCCCACGCGTGACTGGGATTGAAGTGGCCGTGGATGTCTATCCGAACAAAGCCGGAGAGATCACTGACCGTGAGCTGACGATCATGCGTCTGAAGATGTCCGAGTATCTGTGCAAGCACTTCGCGCCGAGTGATTTGTTCAATGAGCACTATGCTGATCGCCCGCGGTGGGTGGGCAGCGACAAGAAGGCGAAACACCTGATCTATGGGCCGAAGCAGCGAGACGGAGATGCGCGGTTTAGATCGCTGATGTCGAAGCATGATTTGAATGGCTTCCTGCGATCAGCATCCAGCGCGAACAACCACCGTTCAGCTCCGGTCGAAGCGACAGTTTATGTCGGGCAGAACCATGGTCCGGTGATGTGGAGGCTGCAGGACAAGACGCATGATGAGCGGTGCGGCGAGACGGCGAAGTTGTTGCCGATTGAGAAGAGACGAAGCCGGATTGAATTGACGATGCTGAAGACCGACGGCGAATGGGAAAGAGATGACTATGATGTTCCGGGCGCAATCGGACTTGAGAGCCTGTGGGACGCAAGTGGGTTCAAGTTCGAGAAGCTGAAAACGATGGGCTTCAACTTCCAGATCCCGACAGTGGCCTGTTCGAAGGAAGACCCATTGTCGCCGGATGAGATGGAGATCGAGATCTTCGCAACGTCGGGTGTCTGTGGTCTGCGCCAGTATCAGCACGCAAAGCAGATTGAGGAGAAGGGCAATGCTAAGAGACCGCATGGCAAGGCGAACTTCGACCTGAATGGGAAGGGCCACATGACGGTCGTCAAATGATTTGGAACACGAGCGGCTGATCTTGAACGGAGGGTCTGGCTCGTTTGGATTTCAGTCTATGCGGCTGTCTGACGATGCAGCAAGCGG
>NZNT01000001.1 GCA_002695005.1 Maritimibacter sp. | reverse complement strand
TGATTAATATCTGATCAAAAAACCCCGGACGAGACACCGAAAACCGGGATATCCTCAGGCATCCGCCCATCAGGGACTACTATGAGAAATCCGGGCTAGGAATCGAGAATAGTCACAAAAACGACTGAACTAGATTGTTCGATTTTGCTCCTCAGTGATGAAAAATTGACCACCTCACCTTCTGCCTGCTCTATTTCAGATCCACAGGCGGGGCAAGCTCCTTCTCTATTGCTACAAGATGCAATTTTGACTACGTGTATTTAGCCCGTTGACGGTTAGGCGTGTGCTTGCCCTCACGCTCTCGACGAAATGCTGCTGCAGGCGCACGGGAGCTAGAAAAATAAAGACGAGTAGTAAAAGCTGCGCCAGGTTCCGAGACTGCATCGACGCTTCTAGTCGGTCCAGCTTTACCGCGCGGAGGACGACAATGGGTTCTGAGCAGGCCCGAACAGGAGAAGTACTCTGTTACTCCGCCTACCCGAAAATCAGAATACCGGACGGTAACTCTGGCGCGGGTTATCATCACCGACACCCAGAAAAATTTGCGATAGCGCCGGTACGATGTCGACGTGCGCCTCCACAAAACCTTCCTGTGGTTGGCTGGGTCGTTAAAGGGCATGACCATATTCCAGCCCGGAAGATCCGGACGTGACGCGGGAATAACGGGGTTGTCGCCCAGGTGCTGGGACCAGAGTGCGCCGTTTACACTTCCGTTGTCATTAACGAAAGAGTTTCCGCCGCCCTGGGTCAGGGAGATATAGAAGTTGTCCACGTTGTGGAAGCCCAGGCTACGTACATGCCCGAGATTCAGTTCCTTGCGACCGGGTTTCTGAAGAGTAGCGTCTATATCAAACACATCCAGGGCGGGGCTCAGGAAGTTGGTTAGCGGGTCGAGAAGCGTGCCAGCCCCGCGGATGGTGTAACCAGTACCTATGACTGGACACCTTTAGTGATAACCCCGCCGATAGCGATCTGCCAAACAAAATCACCAATTGCTTCAAGTGAATGATCACCGTTGGGATCGAACCAGGTTGCCACCCAGTTGAGCGCCCCGAAACCGATCAGGCGAAGCAAGCGGCTATCAACGTTTTTCTTGATAACGCCCTTCTCAATCATCACTGCGAGGATCTCGGCCCAAAGGGACTCATACTGGTCACGTAAGGCGACAATTTCCTCGCGGGCCTCCGGGCCCAGCGAGCGCCATTCAAATAAAAGCGCGTAAACCGTGTCCGGATCAACCAACAGGGCGCGCAGGTGTGCGTTGATACAAAAACGCAACTGCTGCACAGGATCATCCGAGTCGGCATACGCCATTTCAACCTCTGCTGTAACCAGGCCGACCCCCCGTCGCATTAGTTCGACAAGGAGTGTTTCCTTGGTGCTGTAACGATAGTACAGACTCCCGGGTAGCATGTTACAAGCCTCTGCGATCTCCTTGAGCGAAGTCTTCTCGAATCCTTTCTCGCGAAAAAGTCGGGCCGCGTTGGATAAAATTTTGCCCTGATCGTCCAGTTTGCGTACAGGTGGGGCCTGTTTGTGCACCATAATTAAGCACCTCCTCTGCAGGCCGGCATATTGTTCATCGGAGCGGCCACTGCCCAACCTTTTGCATTGATGGTACGCCATCACGTGGATAGCCTCCATTATATACCGAACGCGCGCTTGACTTTTAGTTAGTGGACCAACCAAAATTCAGCACGATAACTGTTTTGACCAACATGACATGCCGAGCACCTATGAACAGCTACCGCCCCAGCACTGCCGCACCTGCGCGAGACCCGATTCAGGGTGCGCAAACCTGATGACTGAATCAAAGAGCGTGCATAGTGACGCCGCGAGGACCGCTTGGCAGTTCACCGAACAGGTTCCCCACGGCAGGGATCTGGGTATGCAGGTTGTCTCTATCAGCGGGAATCAGGTCTGTATGAGCCTAACCCCACAGCCCTGGATGCTCGCCGACGAGGGCACAGAGGAAATCTGTACAGGTGTTCTGTATTCGCTGGCAGACTCAGCCAGCGGGCTGGCCGTATTCGCCGAGGCTCAGGATCTGTCTCCCATCGCCACGCTCGATATCCGTATGGATTATTTCCGGCCTGCGGTCAGCGACCGCACCTTGTCGGCGGTTGCCACATGCCGCCATCTAAACGACGAGGTCGCATTCATCCATTGTGACGTCCTCTCTGAAGGCGATAATCAGCCGGTGGCCACGGGCAGAGCGACCTTTATGCGCAACACCCGGGGCCGAAGTTTCCGGACTGCCTCAGGACGAAAGGGAGAAGCATGAGCCACAGTGCCGACTCACCACAGTCAAGCCCAGACCTGCGGGAGAGCAGCAACAGTTGTGCTGCCTGGCAGAGCTTGCTGGAGCGCATTCCCTACGCTGTCCACCTTGGACTTCACGTCCAACAAAATCATTCCGAGATACAGGTTTGCTTGCCTTACCGCGAGTCGCTGATTGGCAACTTCATGCTACCTGCCCTGCATGGCGGGGTTCTTGGGGCGCTGATAGAGATAACCGCGCGGGTGGCGGCGCAGCGCGAAGATGCGGAGGGTCGCTGTCCGCGTATTCTGGATAGCAACATCAATTACCTTCGGTCAGCGCAAGCACAACCCACCTTCGCCAGCGCAGAGATCGTTCGCCAAGGTCGCCGCACCAGCTTGGTACAGGTGAGCTGCTGGCAGGATGAAAAGAACGCGCCGAATGCTATCGGGCGGGTTCAGTTGCTGTTCCCAACCACGGCAGCCAGACAAGGTGTTCATGAACGATAAGCCGAATTTAGCCGAGCGCGACGGGTTCCAGGCCCCGGACGGCCAGCAGATTGCACTGTGGCGCTGGCCACGGCTCAAAGGGCGCCCCACGCTGCACTGGGCCCACGCGACGGGTTTTCATGGCCGCCTCTACGAACCTCTCCTTGACGATCTTTCCGCTGGCTGCAATGTTCTGGCTTGGGACATGCGGGGGCATGGAGCCAGCGCCGGCGCGGCGGATGCTTCAGGCTTCCGTGGGTGGGAGACCTACTATGGAGACCTGACTGCCCTGCTGGATAGCCTGGATGAGCCTGTTTGGCTGGCAGGCCACTCCATCGGCGCCACCGCCAGCATCATGGCGGCAGCTCGACAGCCGAACAAAGTGCAAGGACTCATTCTGGCGGAGCCGGTGATCATGGATCCCTGGCAAGGGCGCATGCTGTGGTTGGCCAAACTGCTACGCCGGTCACATCGGTTTGCGTTGGCCGCGGGAGCCGCACGTCGGCGAGCGGTGTTCGACTCGCACACGGCGGCCCTCGATAACTATCGTGGCCGCGGTGGCTTCAAGACCTGGCCCGAGGCGTGGCTCGAAGCGTATGTCCGGTATGGCTTCGTACCTCAAAGAGATCACGTCCGGCTGGCCTGCTCGCCGGACTGGGAGAGCACGACCTTCGCCCACACCGAACACAACCCCTGGCCCGGTGTTCGTCAGTTGCGGTGTCCGGTGATTGCCCTGGCCGCGGAACGCGCTTCAACCTTTTCGCAAGCTGCACGCAAAAAAATGCGCGCCTCGTTGCCTTCTGCCGAAGTGCGAGTCATTGCCGAAACGACTCATTTCCTGCCGATGGAGCGGCCGGGCGCGGTTCGCGATGCCATTTTGCAGAGTGTGTCGCAACGCCGCTCGTAGCAACTTCTGTTCAGAAAAGGCCTCAGCCTGAGCGACGGTGATCGCTTCTATCTTACTTAATCTCCGCGAAAGACTCGGCTGGAATGACCTTCCGCATGGCAAGTGGCGGGGATCGCGTTCATCGGATGTATGCCGGGCCGCGGCGATGGTAATGACCTACAGCGCTTGGATGCGGTGTCAAAGCAAAAGACAAGACCTGAACACCGTTTGTTCTACGAAATGTACTGTTACAAAAGGAAACCTTTGTTGGCTCCCATAGCCTGTTCCGCTGCTGGGCGTGCCGGGTTCGCTTCGCCTCCCGATGTATCCGCCGCCGATGCGGCTCGACACGTGCTTGACGGCAAAAGTGCCCGGAACCAGACCTCCCACCCGATGTTTGCTGGCGCTACTGTCAGGAAAACCTTCCAGATTAAACAAAGCTGCTGAGCACCCGACCGTGCGTCGCTGGCATCGACGTGGGAACGTGCGACAGGTCGCTAACAGACGTCTTCTAGAATACGCTCCCCGGAAGCTGAAGGTCCTTGGCGCACGGTAGTGAGTTGCCACCGTCTCATCAATGGCTTCCGCTGGGGTTGCCATACCGCTCGCCTCGGCGTGACTGCTGTTGCGTTGCTTATGGTTCATCTGACGCTTGCTCCCGATCACACGTAATAGATTGTTCTGCTTTGAGCCTCTGGGCTAAAGCCTGAGCCTGCGGCTAAAGAGAGCCGTTGCTGTGCAGAAGGCCAATGCGGGTTTCTCGCCATCCCGCCGAACGCAGCTTCGTTGGCGCTAGCCTGCCAGACTTACAGAGTCGGGTGGTGCCTGGACCGAGCTTGCTCTTGGGTCTCTCGGTAATGGGAAGGACTCATTCTTTGCCAGCGCTTGAAAGCGCGTCGAAAATTGGAAAGCTCAGCATAGCCCAGAAAGTAGGCAATCTCTTTAATGGACATGTCGCTGTTGGCCAGATAGGCGAGCGCCAAGGACACTTTGACCTCCTCCAACAGTTTATTGTACTGGTTGCCCTCCGCCAGCAGCCGACGGTGCAAGGTGCGGGGTGTCAGGTTGAACCAGGAAGCCACCACGGCCAGCGCTGGCAGTTGGCCCGGCTGCTCCAACATTTTGCGCTTGATCCGGGCGGAGTAAGACGTCTCCAGGGTCAGCCTTTGCAGCTCGCGCCGACACAGAGCTTCCGCTTCACGATAGGCTGCAGCGTTGCCCTGGGGGATTGGCAGTTGCATCAAGGCCTTCGGCAAACGCACAGCTGCTTGTGGCTCGTGAAACCGCATGCCGCATTCAAAGACGCTGGCGTAGGGAAATCCGGGATGAGGTGCCATCGGAAAGCACACCGTGAGACTGGAGCCAGCGCCCGGCAGGATTTGATCGATCGCCTTCTTGACCGTCAGCAGTAACGCGTCCAGCAACATCTCGCGGATCTCGCCCAAAGCCACCGTTTCTTGGAAGGTCAGGACCAACTCGTCATTCTGGCTTTGGATTTGAACCGTCACCAGCGGCAGACGCACTGGAATGTACTTCTCCAGCAGGACAGCGGCATCCGACAAGGTTCCGCAGTTCATCAGGGCATATCCCAGAATCCCGTGGGACGGCAGCGATAGGCGCTGCCCAAGCGATAGCCCGAGTGCCGGGTTGTCCGCCAAGCGAGCCGCCTTGAGCATCAACCGTCGCAGGTCGCCATAGCTGACGGTCGCCTCGACAGTCGAGGTACCCAAATCCTCGATGCCACTGCCTTCCAGCCAGCGTCTGCGACTTATTCCAAAATCCTCAATACATTCGGATAAGATGTACAGATACTGGCCGGGGATCTGAATCTGATCGGGTTGCATGGGCGCATTCTCATTCGGACTAAATGCTCGGACTCAGGGGCTGCTACCTGTCTCGACGGGCCTGAGACCTACCCGTAGTAAACGTCAGCGCCTTAACACCTGTCAATCATTACCCCGTTGTTGTCAATTAATACCCCCCAGCGCCGACCGCCCAGACGTTAGACTAGACCGATCAAGCTGACCGGTCCGCTGCTTCCCAGGGTGCCGGCCAGCTTTTCCGAATCCAGCACCAACGGGGTGAAGACATGTTCGGCTTTTTTTCCAAGAGCAGTCACGAGCTTCAGATCAACGACCACCGGGTGACCGTGAAGCCGCGCGAGACGGTGCTTCAAGCGGCGCTGAGCAATGGCATCAACCTGCCCTACAGCTGCAAGGTAGGGGGCTGTGCGACCTGTAAGTGTCGTTTGGTGAGTGGTCGGGTGAAGGAACTCACCGACGCCAGTTATATACTTTCCACCGAGGAATTACAGGCCGGGTATATTCTGGCCTGTCAAAGCGTGCCCAAGACTGACATTGCCGTTCAGGTTGAGCTTGGCGAGAGTCCGGCGCGTCAGATTGCGGGGCGCATTTTGGCCCAGACCGCACTCACCCACGACATCGTTGAGCTCCAGGTCGAACTGGAAGAGCCCTTGGGATTTAGGGCCGGGCAGTATGCCCAGCTCTCACTCAACCAACTGCCCGGCATCACTCGCCCCTATTCCTTCGCCGCGCGCCCTGACAGCAGCCAGGGAAGGCTTCGGTTTTTTGTCCGGGAGGTTCCGGGCGGGCGCTTGTCCGGCTACCTCAAACGGGAGGGACTCGTTGGCGCATCGGTGCGAGTCGAAGGACCCTTCGGTGACTTCTACCTGCGGGACTCGTCCCAACCCATGCTGCTGATTGCCGGTGGCAGCGGGCTTGCCCCAGTCCTGTCGGTTCTGGAGCAGGCCCTGCACGAGGACGTGGCCCGGCCGGTGACCCTGTTATTTGGCGCGCGCACCCAAGCGGACCTGTACGCCACACCGGAGATCGAGGCTATCGCCCGGCAATGGCAGGCACCGTTCCGGTTCGTGCAGGTGCTGTCTGATGAGCCGGAAGCGAGCAACTGGCAGGGCGCGCGGGGCTGGGTTGGCCAGTCCATCGAGCGCTACGCGGACGCCAGCTGCCAAGCCTATCTCTGTGGCCCGCCCGCCATGATCGACCACAGCATTAAGCAGCTCACCAGTGTCGGTGTGCCGCAGCAGGAGATTTTCGCCGACCGCTTTACCTCTGTGCATGATGCAGAGCGGAAGACGGCTTAGCGAACCGAAGCACCAACCTCACAAATATTAACAAAAGTACCGACCTGACAAATATTAGTAAGAGAGTGAAATACCATGTTCTTCCATTACCTCAAGTTCTTCCTGTTTCACCTGATCGGGCTGGTAAGCCTAATAGCGCTGATACTAGGCGGTGCCGCGATCTCGTACGGGCTGCTCCTGATCTTTACTGCCTACATCGTCGGCGATGCCATCCTCGGCGAGGATACCAGCACACCAGAGTTCAAGCAGCCCCAGATCCTGACCGTGCAGCTCTGGCTGGCGCTGCCACTGTTGTCCCTGATAGTGTTTACCGCCATTTGGACGGTCAGCCCCGGGGACCCCTTGCAGTACGGCCAGCTTATCCAGGATCTAACCGGCTATGACGCTCTGGCTGCGCGCGATGCCACTGCCTGGGGTCATCACTTCTCGGCCTTCGTGATCACCGGCCTGATGATTGGCATGGTTGGCACCATCACCGCCCATGAGCTGACTCACCGTACTTGGGATCCGGTATCCATGTTCGTCGGACGCTGGCTGCTGGCGTTCAGCTTCGACACCATTTTCTCTATCGAACATGTGTACGGCCACCATCGCTATGTGTCCACCACGGAGGACCCGGCCACAGCGCCCCGGGGACGTAATGTGTACAATCACATTCTGCTCTCGACCGTCAAGGGCAATCTCAGTGCCTGGAACATAGAGAAGCAGCGCCTGGCGAAGCGCCGCCATTCCGCCTTCTCGTGGCGTAACGGGGTGATTCGCGGGCATTTGATGAGCCTGTTTCTGGTGGCGCTGGCCTACCTCATCGGCAGTCTGACCGGCATGCTGTTCTTTTTGGCCTGTGCCCTCTGGGGCAAAGCCCTGCTGGAAATCGTGAATTACATGGAGCACTACGGGATGCTGCGCAACCCACAAACGCCGGTTCAGCCACGCCACTCCTGGAATACCACCAAGCGGGTGAGTTCCTGGGCCATGTTCAATCTCACCCGCCACTCACATCACCACGCCGCCGGTGAGGTGCCTTACCAGGACCTGAAGCCCTACCCGGAGGCGCCCATGATGCTGAACGGCTATCTTTCCACCATCGTCATCGCCATGATCCCCCCCCTCTGGCATCGCCTCATGGCGCCCAAGGTGCTCGCTTGGGACCGGGATTACGCCACCGTGGAGGAACTGAAATTGGCGCGCGAAGCCAATGCCCGTAGCGGTATAAAGCGGCTCGTAGAGGCCAACCGATCCTCGCTGTATGACGTCTAGCCGTAGCCACGAAACCTTGTAACGACCGCCAGACTCCTGAGTATTCAGGGCTCTGGCGATGCTGCGCCTCAACGGCCGTCATCCGTGATCGGCTATTTGCCCACGCGCAACATTCCTAGGTCATAGCCATGCTTCCAAGAAGTCTGCGACCGGAACGATTCGGGTTTTTCAAGAACCGAAATCTGACTTCGATCTAATCGTTGGCGCCGACCATGCTAAAGGCAGGACATCGAGATTGAGACGAAACCGTAGCACTTTTCGGGCTGTGCACTGGCAACATCCGAGCGGCGAGAAGATCAGTCTTTCAGGTACCATTATGGAGTCGGCTGCTTTTGCTTGATTGGTTAGAATATTGAAACCATAGCACTTTAAGTCGTTTTACTTTTACCCCCTGTGAGAACCGGGCTAGCTGAGGCGGCAAAGAGACTGAAGTCTGCATGTCGTCCCTAGTGCTCATCCTTCAGGATTAGTCTCTCTTTTTGCTTTCCAAACCCTTCTTTTCTCTAGCCCGGATTTCTCATGAGGAGGAAGGAAAAAGCGGCTTAAAGTGGTAACATTTCAGGACCTTACACCAAAAACGAACCACCAGAAGCCGCAT